>JAJTXY010000046.1 GCA_021463865.1 Anaerolineae bacterium | reverse complement strand
TGAGTTTTTGGCCCTTTTGCGCCTTATTTTTCCCCGCAGGTGATGCGTCTTTGACCCCTCACCTCTTTTTGGTTCACCCAAAAACGCCAAAGTCGAGTAGCCGAGGAATAGAATTCCCCGGCTACAAAAACAATGTCCTCGAAATGAGGACAGAGTTGAAGGGCATTCGGTTTTTACCGAAATTGCCCACCCCAAGTCTTATAGACCAATATCCGCACAGGTAATTGGGTCTGTTCCGCGACTCGCCATCACCAGTGTCCAATAATGATCTAAATCGCTGCTGGGGTTCGAGACATGCCCCAAGCCCATTTCGCGCATATTGGGGTCGAGGATATACTCCGTACCCCATGAGCCAAATGCGGCTGCCACACTGGTCGGGCCACCCGCGATATTTTGTCCAACGAATATCCAAGGATAGCCTTGATCGGTGACACGATCCCCGACGGTGCTGCCATTTGAACCGATATGATCTACAAAATTGTTGACGGCCATATCCACACTGTGGTTTACAGCGGCGTTGTTTAGCAATGGGCTATGAATCACCGGATTCAGGCCATTCGAGCAGCGGGCTTGATTGATGAGCGCCAACATGTCATAGCTGTTGTCTATGATGGTATACCCCGGTGTCGAAGTAGGTGTTGGGGTGGCAGTTTCCACAATCGAGGTCGCGGTCTCCGTTGGTGTCGGCGTCAGGGTAGCGGTTGCAGACGGGGTCTCCGAAGGCGTTTCTGTCGCGGTGGGTGTCGCCGTGTGGGTCTCCGTTGGACTGGAAGTGACCGTGGGCGATGGGGTTTCATCAATAGCGGGCGATGCCGTATCCGTCGCGGTACTGGTCGCCGTCGTGGTTGCTGTCGGTGTTGACGTAGGGGTGTCCGAAGTAATGGGCGGGTTGATGGGTGAGCCTTCGGTAGGGGTCGCCGTTGTTGTCAGAGTAGCGGTTGGGGTAGAGGTATTTGTATTACCCCCCGGATTTGGCGCATTGGTACTAGAGGCGGTGCTTGTGGGGGTGGAACTTGCGACAATGAGTTCCGTCGCACTCCCTGTTGGCGTTGGCGTGTCGGATAGTGTGCCAGTGGGAGTTGCCGTTGGGGTCGGTGTCTCCGTCGCCAGCGTACCCGTTGGGGTTTCGGTAGCGGTTGGGCCAAACGAAATAATGATTGGGGAGGGCGGGATAAATTGGTTGGGTGTTGGCAATAGCCAGTCAATCGGCGTTGGTGAGGCAAAACCCTCGGTGGATAACGTCGCAGTGGGCGGCACATTATTCGCCGGACGGCGGGTTGGTGTTGGGCTGGAGACTAACGCCTGTACGGTGGGTTCGTCGGCGTCATTAATCCCGCCAAACAAATTGAGGCCGAGAAAGACCAATAACCCGATGGCTAGGGCGACAAAGGGTACCCCTGCAACCAAGAATCCAGTGAGACGGCGCTGCTGACGCTGTTCAATGTTTAATAGGCCGCGTTGGGCTTGAGTATGATAAGGATCGAGTTGTAACGCCTGCAAAAAATAGCGGCGGGCTTCGGCGGGGCGAGAAAGATAACCCATCAAAACCAGTGCCTCGACATGATTGGGCACTTGTTTCAGTAAGATCAGCAGGGTGCGCCGCGCCTCGGCATGACGGCCTGCTTGCACAAGTGAGTACGCTGATTCAAATAATGGGTCGGGCAACGGTTGGTAGTTCATGCTCTGGGTTACTTATAGTTAGAAATTCACCTTTGCCTCAATGGTAGCATATTGTGGGGAGTCAGTACGGGGCGGGTTGCCTACCAACTGTGACTAACCACCAAAACGTGGGGTTTGCGTAGGTGAGGCTTGAGGCTATAATGCCTCTTTATAACAGGAGAGAAAATTTTATGTCCCTTAGTCGTGCCGAAGTTGAACATATCGCTGAACTTGCCAAACTGAATCTAACCGAAGCTGAACTTGACCAATATGCGGTGCAGCTTTCGGCAATTTTGGATTATATTGCAGAATTGAATGCCCTCAATACTGATGATATTCCACCCACTGCCTCAGTGTTGCCATTGAAAAATGTGTTGGCGGCAGATGAAGTGACGTTTGGACTTGAGCAAAAAGCCGCCCTTGCCAATGCGCCGGATGCCGAAGCAGGGCAGTTCCGCGTGCAAGCGATTTTTGAATAAAAAACGCGGGAATTTGTCCCGCGCCTTTTTCAATTAGCCCGCAATCATGGTTTCGCGCCGTTTGACTTCCTTTTGACGCAAATCATTACTGAGGATACGCTTGCGGATACGCAGACTTTGCGGGGTTACTTCTAGCAGTTCGTCTTCTGCCAAAAATTCAATGCAATCATCCAAGCTCAAATTACGTGGCGGCGTCAAACCGAAGTCTTTTTCGGTGGGTTTGGCGCGATGATTGGTCAGGTGTTTGGTTTTGGCGACATTGACGGCTAAATCTTCCGCCCGAATGTGTTCGCCGACGACCATGCCTTCGTACACCTCTACCCCCGGCCCGATAAACAAAGAGCCGCGTTCTTGGGCGTTTTGCAACCCATAGGAGGTTGCCATGCCATCTTCCCAAGCTACCAAACTGCCGAATTGACGATTTGGTACTGGCCCGGAAACAGGTTCATAGCCATGAAAAATACTGTGCATTTGGCCCATGCCGCTGGTTGAGCGCATAAATTGTGAGCGGAAACCAAGCAAGGCACGGGTTGGGACGAGGTATTTCAGGAAGGTTGTACCATTTTCCGTAACCATATCAATCATTTGACCACGCCGTGCCCCCATCAGTTCGACGACAGTCCCGGCAAGGCTTTCGACCACATCTACATGGACTTCTTCGACGGGTTCCATCGTCTCGCCCGTATCAGGGTCTTCGTGAAAGATGACTTCTGGTCGGCTGACATCAAATTCATAGCCCTCGCGTCGCATGGTTTCAATCAAAATGCCGAGATGCAATTCCCCACGGCCACTGACGACAAAACGATCCGGTGAATCGCCATCCGCGACACGCAGGGCCACATTCACACGGGTTTCGTCCAATAAACGCTGGCGCAGGCGTCGGGAGGTACCCCAGCCTGTTTTACCTTCGCGTCCGGCAAAGGGCGAAGTGTTGACGCCAAAGGTCATCCGCACGGTGGGTTCTTCCACACTGATAGGTGGCAGACCTTCTTCCATGCCAATATCGCCGATGGTATCGCTGATACCGACATCATCAATCCCGCTGAAGGCCAAAATATCGCCAGCGGTGACTTCATCCACTTCTTGGCGGGCCAGATTGTGGTGGGTAAATAGATATTCAATCTTGCCGACGCTGCGTTCGCCTTGTGGGGTGATGCGGGCCACATTCATACCCTTACGGATCGTGCCAGACAACAGCCGAGCAACACCGATTTGGCCCTTGTAATTGTCATAGTCCAGCGTTGTCACCAGCATTTTAGCAGGTGCATCGTGGTCAACTGACGGGCCGGGAATTTCTTTGATAATGGTTTCAAATAGGGGGGTCAAATCACCCGTGAGCGCGTCGGCGGCGTAACCCGCATTACCCGTCAAGCCAATAGCATAGACCACCGGGAATTCGGCTTGGGCATCGGTCGCACCCAGTTCGATAAATAGGTCAAATGTCTCATTAAGCACTTCGTCTAAACGGGAGGCAGCCCGGTCAACTTTATTGATGACCACAATTACCCGTAAATTGAGGGCAAGGGCCTTGCGCAAAACGAAACGGGTTTGAGGCATTGGGCCTTCCACCGCGTCAATGAGCAACAGGGCGCCGTCTACCATGTTTAAGACGCGCTCGACTTCGCCCCCAAAATCGGCGTGGCCGGGAGTATCAACAATATTGATTTTGATTCCGCCCCACGTCACGGCGGTGTTTTTGGCTAAGATGGTAATGCCGCGCTCACGCTCTAGCGCATTAGAATCCAAGATACGTTCACCAACATTGGCAGAATCGCGGAAGACTTTGGATTGCTTGAGCATTCCGTCTACTAATGTGGTTTTCCCATGATCAACATGGGCGATGATAGCAATGTTGCGAATATCCGATCGCGTTTCAATCACAGACAGTTTCCTAATCTCTCAGTACACAGTGGGCAAATTTCATTTTAGCAGAACCCGATGGTACAATATAGGGGCTTTGTGCCTATTCATCAGATGTTTTTGCAAAATTCCAGTGGGCAAGGGATAATCACCCAATAAATATATTATTAGTTTATGTAAAGAGCGATGGATGTTTAGGCAGACGTCTTTTTATGTCGCCGATTGGTTAGATAGACGCGCAAAAATCACCCCTGACCGCATCGCACTCTTCGATACTAGAGGCCAGCGCGACATCTCCTACCTTGAATGGAACCGTGCTGCCAACCGCACCGCCAATTTTCTCTACGATTCCCTCGGTGTCCGTAAGGGAGACCGAGTGGCCGTCTATGCTGCCAACAGCCTTGAATATCTTGATATATGGATGGCCTGTGGCAAGATTGGCGCGATTCTGCAAAATCTCAATTGGCGCTTGACCCCCATTGAATTGGAACAATTACTGGCGGATGCTGCACCAGTGGTCTTGTGTTACTCCAGTGATTTCATCTCCCAAGTGAATCAAATTCGGCCTAATCTTGATTTTGTACGCTCGTTTGTGGCGTTTGGCAACTTAGCTAATGATGCCGACTGCCATATCAGCGAACGGGATGCCTTTAGTGATTTCTGTGCTGCCGACCCAAGTCTAACCCCGGACGATGCGTGGGTGATTTGTTATACAGGTGGCACGACGGGGTTGCCCAAAGGCGCGATCTTGACGCATGGCAATATGACGTGGAACGCCATCAATACCGTCAGTAGTTGGGGTCTTGATCAGCATGACGTGGCGATTTTGAACTCCCCACTATTTCACACCGGGGCGCTTAATGTCTTTACCCTTCCGCTGATTAGTGCCGGTGGCAAAAGCATTCTCTGTTCGGGGTTTAATGCCGACCAAGTGTTTGATTTGATTGAATACGGCGAGGTCACTTTGTTTTTTGGCGTGCCAACGATGTTCCTGATGTTGCAACAACATGCACGATGGGCATCGGCGGATTTTACACGGCTCAAGATGGTGATTTCTGGCGGTGCCCCCTGCCCCATGCCGATATTTGAGGAATTCTGGGCCAAAGGGGTAGATTTTAAGACCGGGTATGGCTTGACCGAAGCAGGGCCAAATACGTTTGTCTTGCCGCAAAAAGATGTGCGTCGTAAGCCGGGGGCAGTGGGTTTCCCCTTGATGCACATTGATGTCAAGGTGGTGCGTGAAGGTGGCTCGGAATGCGGGGCGGATGAGATTGGCGAATTGATTATTCGTGGGCCGCACGTCACTCCCGGCTATTGGAATAAACCTGAGGAAACGGCCAAAGCCATTCGCGGTGGATGGCTGCATACGGGCGATCTTGCCAGCCGTGACGCCGAGGGGTATTACAAGATCATGGGCCGCCTGAAAGAGATGATTATTTCTGGCGGTGAGAATGTCTATCCCGCCGAGGTTGAAAGCATCATGCACGGCTACCCAGCAGTGGCTGAGGCGGCTTTGATTGGGGTACCGGATGAAAAATGGGGTGAAGTTGGGCGGGCCATTGTGGTGGTTGCCGCTGGGCAAGATTTTGATGAAGCGGATTTTATGGACTATCTACATCAACGATTGGCGCGTTATAAAGTGCCCAAATCGGTGGTGTTGGTAGCCGCCCTACCGCGCACTGGCCCCGGCAAAATTGATAAAAAGCTATTATCCGACCAATATGGTAGATAGACAGCACTTTTGAAAATTCCAAAAGGAGGCAGTGATAAATCGAAACAGGAGAAGTGCGTCTTTAGGTAGGTTTTTTGAGTGTTTATACCAAAAGGAGCTAGTATGTTTGGGAAAAAATCGGTTCTTGTAACCGGAATTGTATTCATCACCGTTCTGGCTTTGGCTCTCCCCACCTTTGCGCGTCCCTCTTCGGCGCGTCAGGACGATGTGCTAAAAATTGGGGTTTTGACCGACCACAGCGGCGCTTTGCAAATCTATGGCATTGAGCAAAGTCGTGGCTTCCAACTGGGCCTAGAATACGCAACAGGCGGCACGATGGAAGTGGCGGGTCGTAAACTTGAAATCGTGGAGCGCGACAACGCCAGCGATATTGACACCGCCAACAGCCAAGTGCGTGAACTGATTGAACAAGAAGGTGTTGAAGTCCTACATGGTAGCGTGAGCAGCACCGTTACCCTCGCGGTGCAGGCTGCGGCGGCTGAATATGAAATGATTTTGATGGCTGGTCCGGCTGCTTCCCCCGCGATTACGGGCGAGAGCTTTAATGAATATACTTTCCGGGCTTGCCGCCAGAGTTTCCAAGACTCCTATACCGTCGCGTCGTATGCCATTGAAACCTTTGGCCCCAATTACGTCCAACTGGCGGTTGATAATGCGTTTGGCAGCACCTCCGCCGCCGCGTTCGATTTCGTATTCCAAGCTGCGGGCGGTACACCTGTCCGTGACACCATCCTCGTCTCGGCTGATACCACCGACTTCACCGACGCACTGGAACAGGTTCGCGCTAGTGGTGCGGATTTTTGGCAACTCACTTGGGCTGGTGCGGGAACGGTTGAATTGACCCAACAAACGGCGGCGCTTGGCATTAATGAAGACGTGCCGGCGGTGTTGGTGTGGAACTCCGACGCCATTATGGCCCCCGTGTTCGCTGATCCCACCCTCGCTGACTATTATATGGGCGCGGTTGGGTTCACGACCTATCAGTACACGCTGCCCGGTCAAGACCCCGACAATCCCAATCCAGAAGTGAATGAATGGTTTGTTGAACGCCACCAAGAGGCATTTGAGGGTGCATTCCCCGGTTTCTTTGCGGAATGCGGTTTTGCCAGCGCACAGGCCCTTGTCGCCGCATTGGAAATCACCGAAGGTTCAACTGATCCAGCCGACTTGATTGCCGCGTTAGAAGGTCTGGAATGGGCTGGCCCGAAGGGTCTCTATCATCTACGTGCCGAAGACCATCAGGTACTTGTTCCGATGTATATCGCTAAAGTCGTCAGCACTGATGACCCCGAATTTAAATATTACGAATGGGTACAGACCATCAGTGCCGAACAAACTGCTCCGCCGTGCCTTGCGCCCGGACGTGGCTCGGATACGTTGGAATGCCCACCCGCCGCTGAATAACTAACCAGCGACCTTTTATAGGGGTAGGTGTGATGCCTGCCCCTTTTTGTCCATCAAAATAGCCTGAGATTTTTTATGTCAAACATTATTTTAGAAGCCATTAGCCTTCGCAAAGAGTTTGGCAGCCTCGTCGCTGTGAGTGATGTCAGTATGCAGGTGGAACGTGGCACAATGCACAGCATTATCGGGCCAAACGGGGCGGGCAAAACGACCCTGTTTAATCTGCTGTCGGGCAATTTGCGTCCCACCAAAGGGCGCTTGATGTATAACGGTAAGGATATTACCCGCCTGCCCCTCTATCGTCGCGCTCATGTGGGCATTGGCCGCTCGTTCCAGATCACAAATGTATTTACCAGCCTGAGTGTTTTTGAAAACGTTCGATTGGCAGCCCAAGCGATTGATGGCGGCAGCATGGTGATATTGAGCCATTACACCCGTTTTAGCTCCTATGAACGCAAGGCCCTTGAAGCGATTGAGACGGTGGGACTGCGCGGTATGGAGAATGTGCCCGCCAGCGTTTTGCCACATGGGGATAAACGCAAATTGGAATTAGCGATTATCTTAGCCACCGACCCCCAGCTATTGCTGTTGGATGAGCCGACAGCGGGCATGGCAACCGAGCAAGTGCCTGAATTATTGAAAACGATTGATGCCGTCCGCAGCATCGGCAACAAAACGATTATGCTGGTGGAGCACAATATGAACGTGGTGATGAGTGTCAGCCACAAAATCACCGTCATGCACCAAGGGGCACTTCTAGCCGAAGGGACTCCTACCGAAATCGCCGCTGATGCCACTGTTCGTAGTGCCTATTTAGGGGAGTTGTATGGTGATCTCAATCAAATGGCACAATCCCACTAAACAATACAGTAAAGAGTTTTTGCATGAGTGAACCCATCTTAGAAGTCAAAAATATCCACACCTTCATCGGTCAATTTCATATTTTAGAGGGGGTCAATGTCACCGTGAATCGCGGTGAGATTACCGTACTTCTGGGTCGGAATGGCGCGGGTAAAACGACTACCCTCCGCAGCATTATGGGGTTAGCCAATGTTCGCAGTGGAGAGATTCGGTTTAATGGACGCGAAATCCGCCAGATGCGCTCCTACAAAGTTGCCCGCTTGGGGATTGGTTATGTGCCTGAATATCGGGCGATTTTCCGCGATCTGACGGTTGAGGAGAACCTCAAAATTGCTGAACGCGAGGCAGGGGACTTGGCACGACGCCTCGATTTTATTTATACCTTGTTTCCAGATCTCCAACGCTTACGAAAATTGGGTGGGGCACAGCTTTCGGGTGGTCAGCAGCAGATGTTGGCAGTGGCACGGGCACTGGTTGCCCAAAATGAACTGCTGCTGATTGATGAACCCAGTGAAGGCTTGGCCCCGGTAATCATTGAGCAGTTGATGGCGGCCATTCGCCACCTCAGCGACCACACGACGGTGCTGCTGGTGGAACAGAATTTTCATATGGCAAGTCACTTGGCAGATCGTTTTGTGATTATTGAAGAAGGCAAGTCGGTTTTAGCGGGTCGGATGGCGGATTTGGCGGGGGATGATGAATTGATTAGTAAATATCTGGGGGCGGCCTGATGGACAACATAATGAAGCGTCGGCCCACTTTTAAAATAGACAAAAATACGTTGTCGGGCATCCTGACAATTGGGTTTGTGATCCTGTTGCTGGTTGTGACCGCGCTAGATGCCAAAGATGGTAAACGTTTTAGTCAAATTGTGGCAGGCGGCCTCTATCAAGGAATGCTGATTTTCATGGTCGCGGCGGGGTTGAGCATCGTCTTTGGTTTGATGGATGTGTTGAATTTCGCGCAGGGATCGCTGTTGATGATTGGGGCGTATGTCGGGTTTGAAATTTTGAGTAGCCTCTCGACGGATACCAAAACCAACGCGGTGCTGCTTTCGATTCATGTGGTCGCATTTACCCCGATTGCCACGACCCTGTTAATCGAAATTGCGATGATCCCCCTCTATCGGTTCGTGCCTAAGTTAGCTGAGGCAGGTCGTTCATCGGGCCATCTACTTGCCAAAATGACGACCTCGGCTCTCATTGGTGCTCCATTGGGATTGTTGCTCGGTGGCACGGTTGCGGATGATCTCAGCAGTTCAGCGGATACGATGCGGGTGATTGGCGCGGTAGTGGTGACGGCGCTGGCATGGGTGGATATGGTGCGTGACCCATTGCTCTTCGGTATCAAGTGGTTCATCAATGAAATCAGCACCCGCTTTCAAACAGGCCTTGCGATAATTCAGGGGCGTCAAGCACCCCCAATTGAAACGCTTGGATACAAGCCTAGCTCTGACTCTGACAAGGCCGTGTTAGGGGCCATCTTGTTGAGTGCGTTTATGGCGATGCTGCTCAATACTACTGAAACCACCACCCTGCGTTTTGGGATTGCGGCGGTGGCGGCGGTTTTCGCAGGGACATTGGCAGGCATCATCATGGAGACCATATTTATTCGCCCGACATATGTGCGGCCATTTTTCCAAATCGTACTGACCTTCGGGATTGCGCTGGTGATCCGCGAGACGGTGATCTATCAATATGGTGTGGCAACGCAGGGCACTTTGACGGCCTATCTGCCGCGAGGTTTACAAGGTACGTTTCCGCCCCATTTCCTACGGGGTTTGTTTCCAGACCTTGAAACCACCATTTTTAACTACTGGATTTTCATGATTATCATGGGCCTGCTGATGATGGTCGGCGTCCAGATTTTGCTGATGCGGACACGGATTGGGATTATCATTCGCGCGGGTGTGCAGGATAGCGAAATGGTTGAGGCGCTGGGAGTCAATGTGCGTTTGGTATTTACAGGGGTATTTGCCCTCGGAGCCGGAATCGCGGCACTCGGCGGGATTATCTCGGCAGGATTTATCAGCATTGACCCGGTGATGGGCGACATCTTTTTGTTGCAGGCGATAGCAGTGGTCATTATCGGTGGGTTGGGCAGTTATGCGGGGACATCACTGGCGGCAGTTGTGGTCGGGCTGACCCGTTCCGTCGCGGCGTATTTCTCACGCCAGCAGTTTAATACCGATGGTCTAGCGCCAATCGCGGTGCTGGTGCTGCTGTGTATTGTGCTGCTGGTGAAGCCATCTGGCCTCTTTGGAAAGGAACACTAGGCGATGACCCAGACAGAAAATCGCTTGCGCCGTCGCCATCCGCTGGTGCAGACCTTGTATGATAATTGGCCCTATGTGCTGGCCTTGATTTTACTCTGGCGTTTTCCGTATATTGTTGCCGACATTACCAATAGTGAAGTTGCCCCCGATTCCCCCCGGATTGTATCAGAATCAAAGTTCTGGCAGGGGGTCATGATCGAGGTATTTACGCTGGCTGTCCTTGCCGTCAGTTATAACTTGATGTTTGGCTTTACGGGTCTCATCTCGTTTGGGCATGGTGTGTTTTTTGGCACAGGCGTCTATACGGTTGCCATATTGGTGTCCGAGTATCAAAAATCGTTTGAAGTAAGCATCATCGTGGCACTCGCATTGGGGGTGCTGATTGCGCTGATTTGGTCTATGGCTTCGTTTCGGCTGAGGGGGGTGTATTTTGCCATGTTCACCCTCGCCTTTGCCCAAATATTCTATGAGTTATCGCGGCTGACCCTGTTTAAATTTTTGACAGGGGGAGATGACGGCATTACTTGGACTGCGCCAGATTGGATTAATGCGGTCAAGAATCGCCTGACCCTCTATTACGTGGCAATGGCAGTGTTCGTATTTGCATTTATGCTGGTGCGTCGCCTCATGAATTCGCCATCCGGCAAGGTACTCATCGCGCTGCGGGATAATCCCGTGCGGGCCGAAACATTGGGGTTCAATATCTACCTTTACCGCACCCTATCCATCGTGGTATCAGGCTTTCTGGCGACATTCGCCGGAGTCATGCACACCGTCAATTTTCGCCAAGCCGAACCCACCGCTTTAGGATTAGGGCGCACGGTTGACCCGCTCATTATGTCGTTGATTGGCGGCATTGGAACCAATCCCGGCCCGGTGTTGGGGGCAGGTCTGCTGCGCATTGGTGAACAATTCCTCCGCAAAGAAGATTTGCAGGTAGATTTAAATTTCATAATCTTCCGCCTCAGTACCACTGTAGATGCCGAAAAATATTGGTCGGTAGCATTGGGGATCGCTTTCATTTTGTTTGTGCTGCTCATCCCGTATGGATTGATTGGTTCGCTTAACAAGACATGGATTGAGATTCGGCGCTGGATGCGGAAATATTTCTACAACCCGCTGGTCAAGCAATATCCTCAATTGGCGACGTGGGCCGAACCGTTTACAGGTGAACCGCCGGAAGTGGCAAAGGCGCTGGCTCATATCCCCCCCGAACATGACCTCAAGGGGTGGGTGCTGGCCTATCCGTTTGCGGCGATGAATGGGGCGACAGCGGTTATAGGGGTTTTGATAGGATTGCTTAGTTGGAGTTGGCGGGTGGCGGTTTCATGGATGCTGTTTTTACTGCTGATTTCTGTCCCCTTGCGGATTATTGCATTGGGGAGGCGTTTCCAGAAAAAACGGACAGGTTGAGATTTGACGAAGGGCCGACTGTTTAAAATCGGCCCTTGTTGATGGGGGATAGCTATAGGTATTGGCAATTAGAGTTTCACTTGGGGCATGGTTTGGGATTGCAGGATGGCCTTGACGGTCATGGATTGACGCTTTTGGTTTGGTTCAGCGACCAATTGCCCACCGCGCACCGTTGCCCACATGACTAACCCTGCGCTAATCAGCACCATGTTCTTGATGATATACTGCCCTTCCAACGTGGCGGCATAGGGGAAGTGGGTGAACGTTTCATTCGGGAAGAAAAACAGCGGCATAATCGTTCCACTCATTTGGGCAAACAGCAGCAGCAACGTACCGCGCATGAATTTCCCCGTAATCAGACCCACACCGATGGCGCATTCCCACAGTGCCAAGATGGGTAGTGAGATATTTTCTTTCATCAGGCCAAAGGTCAGTGTTTCTATGGTACGGGCGGCGAGGTCTTCGGCGGGGCTGAGGCTGGGGAAGAATTTTAGGACGCCGAACCAGAAAAATACGATGCCAACACTAATGCGTAACAGGGTGATGCTGTGTTTTGCCATCAGGCGGGTTGCCAGTTTGTCGAAGTTGTTGAGTCGAGCTTGCAGGTCTTTGTTGATGAACATGCTGGGTTTCCTCTCAGTGATAATTCCTTTGAAATTTACGACATGCCCATAACGAATTTCAGCGATAAACCGTTCCTACAGCTTTCGGCGGAGATTTGATACTGGTCAATTGGCTTAGGATGCGCTAGAATAGAACGATTGTTCGCTGACCCCCTGACCCCTATTCCCAATCTAGGTGGAGGATTATGGAAGCCAAGTTCCAACTTGTCTCGGATTATCAGCCCACCGGCGACCAGCCCCAAGCCATTCGTGAACTGGTCGAAGGCATCAATTCTGGATTGACCAATCAAATTTTGCTCGGTGCGACAGGCACAGGTAAGACCTTTACTCTAGCGAATGTGGTGGCCCAAACCAACCGCACAACCCTAATTATCGCGCACAACAAGACGCTGGCCGCGCAGTTGTATGCGGAATTTAAGCAGTTCTTCCCCAATAATGCAGTGGAATATTTTGTCAGCTATTACGACTACTACCAGCCGGAAGCGTATGTGCCCAAGCATGACCTGTATATTGAAAAGGTCTCGCAGATTAATGAAGATATTGACCGCCTACGCCTTGCGGCTACGTTTTCCCTGATGACCCGCAAAGATGTGCTGATTGTGGCGTCGGTCTCGTGTATTTATGGGATCGGCAGCCCTGTAGCATGGGGGCGCTTGATGCTCGATTTGAAGGTCGGGCAGAACCAACGCCGGGATTTGATTTTGCGCCATCTGGTCAGCATCTATTTCAATCGCAACGATATGGAATTGCAGACGGGCACGTTCCGGGTGCGCGGGGATACACTCGAAATTTGGCCCACCTACAGCCAGAATGCCATTCGGGTTTCGATGTTTGGGGATGAGATTGAGCGGATCGTCGAATTTGAACCCTTGACAGGTGAGATTATCACCGAGCGTGATGAAATCTCGATCTTCCCGGTGAAACACTTTGTCGCCGAAAGCGAAAAAATGGAAGAGGCCATCCACGATATTGAATTGGAATTGGAAGCGCAGCTTTCCAATATGAAACAAGCGGGTAAGCTGTTGGAGGCCCAACGCTTAGAACAGCGTACTCGTTATGACCTTGAGATGCTGCGGGAGGTCGGGTTTTGCAGCGGGATTGAAAACTATTCACGGCATTTGGATCGGCGGATGGCGGGCACGGCTCCTTGGACGCTGTTGGACTACCTCCCCAAAGATCACTTGTTGGTCATTGATGAAAGCCATATGACCATCCCTCAGATTAACGGTATGTCGGGGGGAGACCGTTCGCGCAAGGAACTGCTGGTACAGCATGGCTTCCGTTTGCCAAGTGCTCTTGATAACCGCCCTCTCAATTTTGCTGAATTTGAAAACCGGATGGGGACAACAATTTATATGTCGGCGACCCCCGGCCCGTATGAAGAAAAACGCAAAGATCGGGTGGTTCAACAGGTGATCCGCCCAACGGGGATTGTTGACCCGATGGTAGAGGTGCGTCCGACGAATGGGCAGATTGATGATTTGCTGCGCGAAGTGACGCGGCGGGTCGCCATCGGTCAACGTGCCCTGATTGTGACACTGACACAGCGTATGGCGGAAGATTTGTCGGAATACTTGATTGAGTCCGGCGTCAAGACCCACTATCTACACGCCGAGATTGATACGATTGAGCGTATCGAGATTTTGCGTGACTTGCGGTTGGGGGTCTATGATGTGGTGGTCGGGGTCAATCTTTTGCGGGAAGGACTTGACCTGCCAGAAGTATCGTTGGTGGCTATTCTGGACGCGGATAAAGAAGGTTTCCTGCGTTCGACCCGTGCCCTGATTCAAAATATCGGACGGGCGGCACGGCATGTCGAAGGGCGGGTCATTATGTATGCGGATAAGATGACGGATTCGATGAAAGAGGCGATTGATGAGACCAACCGCCGTCGTGACATCCAAATTGCCCATAATACCGAACATGGCATCGAACCCAAGAGCATTATTAAAGAGGTACGCGATTTGACGGATCGGGTGCGTAGCTTGCATGTGGAAGAGGCGGGTGAGGCCGAAGAAGAAGTTGCGCCGGCTATACCGCTGCATGAACTTCCTACTGAGGAGATTATGCGGTTGGTGCAAGAATTGGAAGAAGAAATGCGCCGCGCTGCCAAGTCACTTGAATTTGAGAAAGCGGCCCTGTTGCGTGATCAAATTATCGAACTGCGGCAAGCCCTTGTACTCAAGAAGGGGCAGACCAGCGATGATCTCTCGTTGATGTTGGTGCAAGAGATGGAGGCCGCCGCGAACCCCAAACAAGGACGGGGACGGCGGAATGCCCGCATGAATTAGGTGCTAGAAGCCAACAAGACACCAACGAAAAACTAGTAGGGGCGGGGTCGGTCACTCGCCCTTTTTATTTCTTACCCCATAGGTGGGAATTTAGGCTAAAATTCGGTTAATATTTAGTAATGATCTGTCAACGCCGAGGGATGCAGTGGTCAAAATTTCGCGTGAGCGGTTAGAAGAGCAAGAGAAACAGTTTCTGGCTTCGTATGCCCTAAAAAGTGCCGACAGCCGAGGGACGGAATATCCCGATGCAGACCCGGAACATCGCACCATTTTTCAACGTGACCGTGATCGGGTTATTCATACGACTGCGTTTCGTCGCCTCGAATATAAGACGCAGGTGTTTGTCAATTTTGAGGGGGATTATTATCGTACCCGCTTGACCCATACTTTAGAAGTGGCCCAGATTGGTCGCAGTTTGGCACGGGCAATAGGCGCCAATGAAGATTTAGTGGAGGTTATCTGTCTGGCCCATGATCTAGGCCATCCGCCTTTTGGTCATGCTGGCGAGAGTGTCCTCAATGAATGTATGGCGGCACACGGCGGCTTTGAGCATAACAAGCAGTCGTATCGCATCATCACCGAATTGGAACGGCGCTATCCGAATTGGCCGGGTCTCAATCTTTCGTATGAATCCCGAGAAGGAATTGTCAAACACGAGACAGAGTACGATAATAGTGATGCATCGGGTTTTGGTTTTGATCCAAACCTAAGAGCCAGCCTTGAAGCCCAAATTGCCAACATCTCTGATGAAATGGCTTATAATGCGCATGATCTCGATGATGGTCTACGCAGTGGGCTTTTAATTACCGACCAATTGACCGGGATTGAGTGGTGGCAATATCTCTCGAATGAGGTGGGTTACACAGGCGGAACATTAACGGAATTGATGCGTCACCGCTTGATTCGTCGCATGATCGGGTTACAGCTATTTGATGCGATTAACAGCACTTCCGATGCGATAGATGCTTCGGGTGTGCAGACACCCCAAGATGTGCAACGGTTGGATTATAACTTGGTGCGGCATTCAGAGCGTTTTGCAACTATGAACCGCCAATTCAAGAACTTTTTGTTTGATAATCTATATCGCCATTTTCGGGTGGTGCGGATGAGCCGTAAAGCGCGGCGTTTTTTGCAAGATTTGTTCACGGCTTATCTTGACGAACCAGCACAATTGCCGGTATCGGTGCGTGAAAAGTTTGATGAACGCGGTCAACATCGGGCCGTTACGGATTATATTGCGGGGATGACAGACCGTTATGCGTTGCAAGAATGGGAGCGATTATTTTCCCCCTTTGAGCGACCTTGATCTATCCATAAACTTATTTATTAAACCTTATTGAATGAAATCCTGATTTTCTTTTTATTCATTGGGAGAACGTGCTATGACTGATGAGCAAAATTTCCTGACCGCCGATGGTGCCAAGACCCTACGCGAGGAGCTTGACCAACTGCTGAATGTCGAACGTCCAGCGTTGGCTGCAAAACTCAAAGAGGCGATTGCGATGGGCGACCTTTCGGAAAACGCTGATTACCATGACGCCAAAGAACGGCAGGGTTTTTTGGAAGGCCGCATCCGTTACCTAGAATCTATTTTACGCAGTGCTACCATCATTGATGAAGACGGCAGTAATGGAGTGGTGCGGGTTGGTTCCGAGGTGACAATTCAAGAAGAGGGATTTGACCCCGAAACCTATCGTATTGTCGGGCCAGCCGAAGCCAATCCCCGCGAAGGCCGCATCTCCAATGAAAGCCCGCTTGGAGCGGCACTGCTTGGGAAAAAAGTCGGACAAACCGTCAAGTATCAAACCCCTGATGGTCAGATGAAAGTTAAGATCAAGAAAGTCCACTGATTTATCCTCCGCATCTCACAAATCCAAATGAACACTCACACGCAGCGTCGAAGGTCGTATCGGCTTTGACGCTGCGAATTTATTTTTTTACAGAGGAGATGTTTGAACTATGCGAGTGTTGATAACAGGTGCAAGCGGCGCGGTTGGTACGGGATTACAACACTACTTGGAATCACAGGGTGATACGGTGGTTACGTGGAATCGTCGGCAGACGCCGATTGATGATTATGCAGCGATGGAATCCTTTGTGCGGGCCGAAAAACCAGAGGTATTGTTTCACCTTGCTACTGCCTCCACCCCGACAGGCCGCGAAAATGAATCGTGGTTGGTCAATTATGAATGGACAAGCGAACTGGCGTGGATTTGCCGTGTGTTGGGTGTTCGTTTTGTGTTTACCAGTTCAATCATGGTTTTCACTGATTTTGCCAACGGGCCGTTTACGCGAGGCTCCCAACCGGATGCCACTGAGGGCTATGGATATGAAAAACGCCGTGCCGAAGAACGAGTATTGCAGCAAAATCCGAAGGCGGTAGTGGCTCGTATCGGTTGGCAGATTGGCGAGGACACGAACAGCCGCCACATGGTTGGTTTTTTTGAGGCGCAGATGCAAAAGGAAGGCCAAATTAATGCCAGTACCCGTTGGTATCCGGCCTGCTCGTTTATCACCGACACGGCTGAGACGCTCGTAAAATTGGCAAGCAACACACCGGGATTATATTTGGTTGACTCGAATACCCAATGGACGTTTTATGAAATCGCGGTTGCGTTGAATCAGCGGCATGGTAATCGCTGGAAAATAGTGCCCAACGAAGATTTCGTCTATGACCAGCGTATGATAGATGATCGGGTGGCGATTCCCTCCCTTAAATCTCACCTTCCAACCCTTCCCTAAATTTTTGCCCTCTTGACGTTGCCTGAAATATCGCGTATCGTATATGTCAGTACATAGATGTGTTGGCATATATAATTATGTATCTATGTGGAGGCATTTATCCACCATGTCACTCAAATTTGGAATTTTGGGGATATTGGCAAGTGCGGGGCCGCAATCCGGCTACGACATCAAAACCTATTTTGAAGAAGGGCCAAGTTATGTTTGGCAGGCCGATTTGCCGCAAATCTATCGCACACTCGACCAATTGGAGCAGGCCAAGTACGTCGTAGTCGAAGCTGATCCCACTAATGCTCGGAATCGTAAGGTGTATACCATTACGGAGGAGGGACAGAAAGCGCTTCAAGAGTGGCTGCAAGAAGATTTTGAATGTTCTCCAATCCGCGAAGCGAATTTACTACGGGTATTTTTCGGGACGCTTACACCACCCGGCATTTTGAAACAACAGGTGGCCGCACAACGTAATCAATTTACCGAGATATTGCAGCAATACCATGCAGTCAAAACCTTGATTGCTCAACATGCGGAACAGTATCCAAAAGATGCGTTTTTTTGGACGCTCACTTTGCAAGCTGGTCTCAAGCTCACACAGGCGTGGTTGGAGTGGTGTGACGAGACGATCCAGCAGTTGGACGATTTGGAAACTAGGGAATGAGCAGTCGAAATTAGGTGAAGGGAGAATGCCTTATCATGGCGACATTTGCAAAGCTCGACAGTCTGCGAAAACAATATTCCCCACCGGATGGGCCTTATGCGGTTGGACCAAAAGAGGGGGTGAATCTCGAAATCTTGGAAGGCGAGATTTTTAGCTTGCTTGGGCCAAACGGGGCAGGTAAGACGACGATTATTAGCATGATGAGCGGATTGTTGACCCCGACGGCGGGGGATGTCGTATTGGGGGGATTTAGCATCACCAAGCAACCGCTGGATGTGAAAAAACAAATCGGGGTCGTGCCACAGGATTTGGCGCTCTATCCTAACCTAAGTGCCCGCCAAAATTTGAATTTGTTCGGTACGCTGTATGGGCTTTCCGGCAAAAACCTAAGCAAGCGAACCGATGAGGTGCTGGAATTTATTGACCTTAAAGACCGAGCCAATGACAAGATCAGCGAATATTCGGGTGGAATGAAGCGGCGCGTCAATATCGGGGTCGGATTGATGCACCGCCCGAAAATGCTGTTTTTGGATGAACCCACCGTTGCCATTGACCCGCAGAGCCGTCGTAATATTTTGGATACGGTCAAAGAACTCAATCAGCAGGGCATGACCGTGCTGTATACCACGCACTATATGGAAGAGGCCCAAGAACTGAGCAACCGGATCGGGATTATTGATCACGGGCAGATCATCGCACTGGGAACGCTAGATGAATTGGTCAAGACAGTTGGGGAATACGATGTTATTCGGTTGACACTGCCAGAACCACCTGCGTTAGTGGTTGAACGGCTAGGTGCGATTCCGAATATTCAACGGGCCGAGACTACTGATGGCGAAGTGCGGCTGATTGCGCGGGATGGTCGCCAACAACTGCCAGAAGCAATTCGGATTATCAACGAGGCTGGGCTTGCGCTACACGGGATCGAAATCCAAGAACCCAACCTCGAAGCGGTGTTTTTGCAACTAACCGGACGCGCCCTCCGCGATTAACTTAGGAGAAAACGACCATGATATGGCGAAAAATCCAAGCCATCGCTTGGGCCGATATTTATCAAGCGTTTACAGATCGTTCTGCCCTGCTGTTTAATTTCGCTAGCCCCCTTGCCATCAGTATGATTATTGGCGCGGCGTTTGGGGGCGGCTCCAATGATGTGGACGTTGAAGCAGCCAAAGTTGGGGTGCTGAATCTTGATACGGGTAGCACACAGGTCGAGCAGGCCTTTGGCGACATTTACACACAGGTTCTGGTCGAAGCCCCACCGGAGGAATTGAGCGATTTTATAGACGGCAAGACGATCACTGATGAAAAGAAAGCTCGTCGACAGATTGGGGATGGCGATTTGGATGTGTTGGTGGTGGTGCCGGAGGATTTCACCGCGAATGTCATCACCCCGGACAAAGGCGGCACCTTGCGGATCTATTACAATCCCGGCGCAGGCATCCCCGGTGATGTAGCCCGTTCGATTATTGATGGTATGACGACCCAACTCAATAACCAAAATATCGCGTTGCAGGTCGGGATTCCCTATGCGTCCGAGCAGGCTGCCCGTAATAATCAGGCCGTTGATGCTGCCGTTGCGTATGTGCGGCAGGCCAGCCAACAATTGCGCGAAAAAGAAGCCATTACCCTCAATCGGGTGAGTATTGAAGGCGATGTGCAAGAATTTAATTCGCTGCAATATTTTGGGCCGGGGATGGCGATTCTGTTCATGACCTATGCCCTTTCTAATGGCGCGATCAGTATTTTGGTAGATCAACGCAATTGGACGATGCAGCGTATTTGGACGACCCCCTCACCGCGCACCGTCTATTTGGGGGGCAAGATGGTTGGTATCTATGTAACGGGCATCTTCCAGATGTTGATCCTAATGCTGGCGATGATATTTGCGGCCAATGTCGTTTTTGGCAGCGGGGTCGCGGTTTGGGGGACGGATGCCATCGGGATTGTGTTGGTGCTAGCGTCGGTAGTTGCGGCAGGGGCGGGGTTTGCGCTTGTGATTGCCTCGTTTGCCAAAAATCCCGATCAGGGTGGTTCAATCAGCACCCTTGTTTTGACCGTCTCGGGTTTGCTGGGCGGCGCATTTTTGCCTGTTGATGATGTGCCGATTTTGGGGCAACTCTCAAAACTCACACTTAATCGTTGGGGCTTGGATGGGTTTACCACACTGTCCTTTGATGGGGGGACGGTGATGGATATTTTGCCCAATGTGGCGGTTTTGCTGGGCATGGCCGTCGTATTTTTCACGATTGCCCTGTTCCAATTTGGTCGGCGTTTCCGTTCATAGGGGGTGAGGGAAAATCATGCGAACGGTACTCAGTATTACCCGATATGACTTGATACGCCTGTTCAAAGATCGCAATCTGGCCGTATTCACCCTCATCATGCCAGTGGTGATTATGTCGGTGCTATCTCTGGCTATCACCACTGGCGACCCGATCATCCGACTTGATGTGGTGGATAATGACCACACGGCCCTCTCCAAAGCCTTTATTGACCAATTAGAGACTGTCGGGGGTGATAGTCTAGTAGTATGCGTGTATAACCGGGAAAATTCCGATGACTGCGATTTAAGTAAAGACGATGCGTGGTCGGATGTTGGTAAAGAACGGGTTGAGGAAGGCGATACCAGCGGCGCGATCCTCATTCCGGGAGGTTTTGGGGAGGCCTTGCAGCGCGGCGCAAGTGTGGCATTGGAATATCGCAGCAACGACAGCCTAAATGCCCCAACAATTGTGACCAATATGATTAACACGGCTCGCAATCGGGTGGGCAGTTCAGTCGTCGTGGCGCAGTTGGCCTATGACCCAGAATTAGCGACACTTACCGGAACAACAGGAACAACCGAAAATTTCACCGCCCTTTATACACAGGCGGAACAGCAGTGGCAAAATGCTCCAGCAAGGATTGAAGAAGAATCGTCTGGCGAAGAAACTGAAATTGGCACGGGGGCGAATCAATCTGTGCCGGGGGTCTCCAGCATGTTTTTGCTGTTTACCCTACTCAATGCCGCGAGTGTATTGGTCAGTGAGCGCAATTCGGGCACATTGCAGCGCCTATTTACCCTGCCTATTCCCAAGTATCAGGTCGTGGTGGGCAAGATGCTGACCCAGATGGTTTATGCGGGTATCCAGTTCATTATCTTGTATATCGTCGGTGGATTTTTGGGGGCAGAATTTGGCAGCAACTATCTGGCAATTGCGCTACTGGTGATCGCGTTTTTGCTATGCGGGGGTGCATTGGGGTTTGCGCTGGCGACGTTTGTTAAAAATGAAAATCAGGCCGGGGCGATTGCGTCGTTAGCAGGATTTATCTTGGCTCCGCTAGGTGGGGCATGGTGGCCGCTGGATATTGTGCCGGAATTCATGCGGATTATCGGGCATATATCACCCATCGCGTGGGTGATGGATGGTTTCCAAGATTTGATTTACTACGATGGCACCGTGCTAGATGTCCTGCCTGAAGTCGGCGTGCTGCTGGCGATGGCCCTTGTATTTGGAATCATCGGGGTAGCGCGTTTTCGCTACGAATAATGACGTTCCCAATATCAAAGCCACATGGCAGCAAAGGAGAACTTCATCATGAGCCGGGAATCGCGTCGAATGGCAGGTATCTTATTGGTGATCTTGCCGACAGTAGTATTTGGTGGGGTCAGTGTGTTGACTCTGCTCATCAATGACCCCGGAATATCAGGAAAATGCGTTGCGCCAAGATTTGTGGCTAGCGGGCCATGCCCATGCGGGTGTTTTGTTGATACTGTCGCTAGTGGCCCTGCGTTATGTGGATGAGACGAATCTCTCTAACCGCCTCAAATGGTTTGTACGAGAAGCGATTCCAGCATCGGCACTTTTGCTGCCGCTGGGATTCTTTCTTTCGGTTTTATCACCCGACGCTACTGACCCTAATGCGTTGATCTATCTAGCATATCTGGGCGCGATTGTGTTGGTGGCGGGTCTCTTGGTACTTGGAATTGGCCTAATTCGGAAAGACGATTCTCAAACCACCTAATCCCTTATTCCTCAGATTGAGGCAGCGCGGAGTTCTTCCCAAATTTCGTTACGCAACACCGCGAGCGAAATTCTGGCCTGAACCCGAACTGCCTCATCCGTATCCTCAAGGCTTTTTTCTAGCAGGTCTATCGCTCTGTGCAAGACGGGTGTTTTTAGGAAGTTGGCAAGGCTGGTGGCGGCTTCTTCCCGTACCATTGAGGATTCGTCATGAATCAAGGTGTGGGCAAAATCATCAATGATGGCATCAACCGCATTATTGATTTTAGCAGCGGCGAAAAGGCTTTGGGCAGCCGTTTGACGGACTTCGGGGTTGGAGTCGTGGCGCATCAGTTTTTGGAGGGTTTTGACGACATCCGCATGACGGACATAACCGAGACCATAGGCGGCGTGAAAACGGATTTCGTGGTCGTCATCGGAGGCCATCTTCAAGAAAACTTCGGCGGGGACGATTTCGGCTTCATCGGATAACCAAAAGGCGGCGGCGTGGCGGGCCATTTGTGTGCCATGTTCCAGCACATATTTAAAGGCCACCGTGCTGACCTGCCCGAAGGCTTCAAGTTCTAACCCTAACATCCACGCTTCATCGTAGGTTTTACATTTTGCCATGCGACGGGCAAGGCCAGTAATCTCTTTTTTGGTATCCATTACAAACTCTTTCATTGAACTAAAATGAATTCTGATTTGATAATTCACAAAAAATTCGCTTTATTCACATTATATATGGAAAAGTTGCTATCTTGTCCATAGTTCTTTAGAGTGTAAATTTTCCGGTGCGAAAACGCCTGATTCTCATGAACCTCTCTTCACAAAAAATGATAGACTAGAGAGATAGACTTTTTTGGAAAAATATTTTTCCATAGTCCTGTGAGATTGAAATGGAGTCTCCACGATGATGAAAAACGCCGTGAAAATAGTGTTATTGGTAGGACTCGTGTGTTGGTTGTTTTTGGACAGCAATCCCCGTCTCAAACCCGTCGCTGCTCAAGGTGATGCCACGCAACGGATTAACGAACTAGCCGAAGCGGTTCATCTGCAAAATCTACGCACGCATAATGTCACCCGTTGGCGTGGGGGCGATTTGGGCGAAGTGAATGGTTCAGAAATCAACGCCCCAGCCGGGACGGTGTTTGCTGACTGGTATTTCACCGACTTATACGATGAATCCATCGAAATTGACACCTCTTCCATGACGCGACCAGCCGCAATTAACATATGGGCTTCATGGTGCGGGCCGTGCCGATTTGAATTTCCCTTCCTTGCGGAGATGGCTCGCGCAGGTGGGTTAAATTACGATCTGTGGTTTTTGAATGCTAACGATGACCCCGACGCAGCACAGCGGTTTTTGCGGAATGATATTGAAGGGGGCGCGGATGGTCTAACGTTGTATGTTGATCCCGGTGATGCCTATATTCGTTCCATCGGATTGCAGGTTTTTCCGACCACCCTCTTGATAGATACCGATGGCACAATTTTGCTGGCCCACTCAGGCATTGTGACCCGCACCGTGATGGAGTTTTTCAATGCGGTGGCGGCGGCTCCCAGTGAAGGCAGTATTGATACCTCGACGATTGAAGTGCCAGAGTTTATCGCCACCCTTGACCCGGTAGATGCAGCCAGCGCCACGCCGATTGTTTATTATCAGCAGGTGACGGGTGAGATTACCGATGAGCAGTGGCAGGATGTCTACAGCTTTGAAGGGAAGGCCGGGGATGATGTCACGATTGACATGACCTCAACCGAACCTGATTTTGATGCGTATCTCGTGCTATTTGGGCCGGATGGTGAGCGGATTGCTGAAAATGATGATGGCCCCAACCCACCCTATTCGCATCTTGACCTTACCCTGCCCTCCGATGGAACCTACGTCCTCGTAGCGACCCGCTTCCTTGAACGGGATGGACTTGCCGAGGGGGGCTACAATCTGGTCGTCTCAGAGGCGGGGGCAGAGGTTGGTAATCAAATCATCTTTGATATTCCGGTCAGTTCGCGCTTGACCACCGACTATACCCAAGCAGCCTATTTGATGGATGCCAAAGCCGGACAGGTCTTGACCTTTACGTTGGAACACGATGTCCCGACGGAAATCCTCCATTTAGAGGTGCGTTTGGGGGCGGGTGAACGAGTGGTACCCTTTGAGTCTACTGAAAATGGCTTATTGACCTACGAGGCGACCATACCCCAAGACGGCTCTTACAGCGTCTATGTCTCACGTCCAATGCGGTCACGCGCAGGGGCGATTACGTTCACCCTGCTGGTTTCCGGCGTCAATGCGGATGGCACACCGGCGACCAATGGTCTTGAAACGACTTCGGATACTGGTTCGGGTGGCGATGGTCAGGTTGAGGCAACATTGGCCTATGGTGATAGTGTGACTGGCTCGATTGATGACAGCACGCCCTTCCATCTCTATGAATTTGAAGGTACGGCAGGGGATACGGTTGTGATTCAGATGGTGGCCGACGCAGGCCGAACACTGGATACGCAACTGACGTTGTATGGGCCAGATGGCACGCTGCGCGGGGCGAATGACGACGCTGATATGACCACGACTGATTCAGAACTGACCTATACCCTGACCGATGATGGAATCTATCAGATTGTTGCCAGCCGCTATCTTTCAACTGATGGCACAAGTTTTGGCGACTACACCCTGACCTTGACTCTCGGCAGCGGGGAGACCAATGGCGGGGGGGAGACACCTACTACACCGCCTGTCGTTTCTAATCCCCCCACCGGAAATGCAGAGGGGCTGGAAATTGAATATGGCATGACGGTGGTCGGAGTGGTAGACAGCACCCATCTTGAACAGCGCTATGTGTTTGCGGGCAAGGCGGGGGATATTGTCACCATTACGATGCAACGCACCGATGGCGACTTGGACAGCTATCTCAGCGTGTTTGATGCGTCAGGCCGCGAATTGGTCTTTAATGATGAGGATTTCGTGGGCATCGGTAAGGACGCCGCTATTCGTCGGTTTAAACTGCCTGCGGATGGACCCTATACCATCGTTGCTACGCGCTATGGGGCATTTAATGGCCTTTCGGCAGGGACATATGAGCTAGTAGTGCATCAAGAAAGTAACTCAAGATAAGGTATACTCCAGTCAAAAGGAGTGACGGATGCGTAGACAAAAATATCCGGTGGTGTTGAGCGC
>JAJTXY010000045.1 GCA_021463865.1 Anaerolineae bacterium | reverse complement strand
TTGAGCGGGTGCTTGTCAAACGGCTAGAACAGTTAGGCAACAAGGTCAGTCTGGAACCCCTTGCTGCCTAAGTTTCCCTATTTTCGAGGAAGCATCATTCACCTCTGAGGTCAGAGTGGGTGAAGTTCCTCTGCGGATTGGGCAGACAATGACGTTCTTATTCGACTTTGGCGATAACTGGGAATTTGACGTGGTGCTTGAGGCGGTTGATTCTAATCGTGCCGTTCAAGTCGCTGAAGTAATTGAAACACATGGCGACCCGCCAGAGCAATATCGCTACGATGACGACTGGTAGTCTTATACATCTGCTTCCCAAGGCGTTCTATATGAGGTAAGGATTTGAACGTATTGCGCACGTTCTGATACTGCCGGATTACTGTGAACGGATTGACTGACAAGTCCCTGCAACTCCCCGACGGAAGTGTAATCATTCTCATCGAGCCACTGACGCAAGTCCTTGTTCAACTGGAAGAGATAATCAATGCCATTTTTGAGCAATGCGGAGGCTAATAGTGTCACTTTTGCGCCGACCATCAATAACTTAATGACATCTTCAGTGCTATAGATTCCTCCAGTTGCGGCCAGATCTGCCCGAACGCTGCCATAGAGCATGGCGATCCAGTGAAGCGCAAGCCGCAAATCTTGGGCGCTACCAAACGAAGCCTCTAAACGTGGTCTCAATGTCTGAGGCTCAAAATCGGATTGATAGAACCGATTGAACAGCACGAGGGCATTTGCCCCGGACTGATCCAGTCGTCTCGCCATATTGCCCACATTGGTGAAAAATGGGGTAAGTTTTACTGCGAGAGGAATCTTGACCGATTCTTTAGCCACTTTGAGAATTTGAAGGTAATTGCCTTCAATCTGGTCAGCAGTTCTGTCCATATCGGCAGGCCAATCGTAGATATTCAGTTCGAGTGCGTCGGCCCCAGCCGCTTCGATTTGTTGTGCGCACTCACTCCACCCCCCCAAGGACTGAGCATTTAGGCTTGCGATAATGGGAATACCTACAGCCTCTTTCGCTTTTCGAATATGAGCGAGGTACTCATCAACGGTAAGTTGATAAAATTGTTGTTCGGGATATAGCGTGGTAGCATTGGCTTCCGTTGCTTTTGGATGGGCTTCCAAATATTCATGGCGGCGCCGTTCGTTCCGTACTTGTTCTTCAAAGAGTGAGAATAGGACAACCGCGCCTGCCCCAGCCGCTTCCATTCGTTTAATATTTTCAATGTTTAGGGACAGTGGAGAGGCTGAAACAACCAGTGGAGAACGCAACCGCATATTGAGATAGGTGGTTTCCAAACTCAACATGATTATTTAACCTCCAAACATTTTTAGTTCATCGCCATCACCAATGATCGAGAAGGCAGGCTCAAACTGAAGTCATTTCGGACTCAGGGGCTGGCTGGGCCAACATCCGTGAGATGGGCAGCAAATCCAGCCACCACTGTTTCTTGGGGCGCTGGTAGGTCTCATCCATTAATTGAGGCATTTCTTCAATGTTGTGAATACGAATGCCGCCGGATTCCAACCCAATGAAGGCACCGGCTGGCGTTGCGGAATTAGCGTTCTCAATCAGGAACTCCACACAACGAGCCGCCAGACGGGTCGCTTGGATGCGGTCAAATGGCGAGGGGTCGCCCCCTTGTTGGACGTGCCCAAGAATGGTTTGGCGGACATCGAAGAGTGCGCCACCTTCTTCTTCAAACAGCGCTGCCATAAAATCAGCAGTATATATCGGGTTGGCCTTTTCGTTGCGGATCATCAGTCCGAGCCGTTTTCCTAGTTTGAAGCCTGTCATCAGATGATCGAGATCATTTTGCAAATCCCGCAGTGTGATTCCCTCCTCGTGCAGGTAAACACGCTCGGCACCTGTAGCAAGTCCACTCATCAGAGCAAGGTATCCACAATACCGCCCCATCACTTCCACAACAAAACAACGACGCTGTGCAATCGCCGACTGTTTGACGCGATCCACCGCCCACATAATATTGTTCAAAGCAGTATCCGCGCCAATACTGAGTTCAGAACCCGGCAAATTGTTGTTAATCGAGGCGGGTAGGCAAATCATTGGGATGTTGAACGCAGAGAAGTTTTCGCGCTGCTTGTAGAGACGATAAGCTCCTTGATAGGCAGTCCAACCACCAATTACTAATAAACCTTCTATTTCGTGCCTTTCAAGATTGCGGGCCACAGGATAAAAGGTACTCTCACTGGGTACCTCGCGGTTCGCGCCCAGTTCAGAACCCCCTACAGACGCCCAACCGTTGACACTCATCCAATCCATTGGCTCGATCTCGCCATCAATGAGACCCTGAAAGCCATTGTTGACACCCAGCATGATGTGGCCCTTATCCAACCCGATCCGTATGGCTGCGCGGATCGCTGCATTCATGCCGGGGGCTGGCGCACCAGAGTTTAGTACCGCCAGTCGCAGTCGTTTTTGCCCTGCGATTGGCTCATGGGGCAAAGAGCGTAATAGGGTTTTTAAGGTACGCAACGTCTCTCGAAAGCTGTTCCCGCGCAACTCCAAAGCACGCTCATAATTTTTGTCGGCAATCGCTTGTCCAACGGCTTTGCTTTGCTCCACACACTTCATCAGTGGCTCACGCACAATACGATTTCCACGCAAGCTAATCAATTGGGGTTCGTCATTCGGGCTACCACTCATAACAGCATCAACCGCAGCAGCACCCATCAATGTGCCCAAATTGCGGTCAAAAGCGCTTGGCGTCCCACCACGTTGAACATGTCCCAAGACAGTGACACGCACCTCTTCATCGAATTCCTTTTTCAATACTTCCATCACGTGCGCACTGGTGATCGGCTTGCCGTTTCGATCACGCGCACCTTCGGCAATAATCACGATGCTATCCCGTCTGCCTGCTTGACGACCTGCCTTCAGATCGTCACACATCTTCTTTTCCCAATTGTCAACTTCAGGGGGATTTTCCGGGATAAGCACCCAATCAGCACCAGTAGCGAGGCATCCCATCAACGCAAGATAGCCACAGTTGCGGCCCATTACCTCCACAACAAAAGTGCGTTGGTGACTGGCGGCGGTGCTGCTGATAGCATCTATTGCTTCAGTGATGCGATGTAGGGCAGTATCGGCGCCAATGGTCATGTCGGTACCGTGCATATCATTGTCAATGGAACCAACCAGCCCCACGATAAAGAGATGGGCATACTGCTCGGCAATTTCAGGGGTTATTTGATTCATTTCAGCTAATTCAGTCAGTAGGCTTTGCCATTCCTGACGCAGAACATTAGCCCCTGTCAAGCTGCCGTCACCACCGATCACCACAAGATTGTCTATGCCGCGTTCTACTAAATTGTGCGCTGCTTTGCGACGGCCTTCTCGCGTGCGGAATTCATCACACCGTGCCGTCCCAATGACGGTACCACCGCGATGCAGGATGCCACCAACAGAGTCCCATGTTAGTTTCCGAAATTGGGCACCACCGTCAATCAACCCTTGATAGCCTTCGTAGATCGCGTAGACCTCAATACCTCGGTTGAGCGCGATACGTACAATGGCCCGGATCGCCGCATTCATGCCCGGGGCATCACCCCCACTTGTCAAGATGGCGATTCGTTTTGCACACATAAGGGATTCTGTTCCTTTAGCATCAGGCATCTGCGAATATCAACACCATCGGCGGAAACTAAGCAGATGAACCAATTCCATAGCTAGTGATTTAGGTTTACTAATGATCTCATTGGGTAAATTGGGTGCAAACATCGCTGTGCGGCTCATTTACCTTACACCGATTGTCGGTCGGGCCCAATCCAATCATTCTGATGGGGTAGGCAAGTATCCACGAGTGTAATCCGTGCCTACCCATTACAAACAGCTTCGGCGGATTTACTAGGTCAAGAACATAGGCATACCAAGCACGTGGCGGATGCGTGGGCGATAAATATCTGTATCGTACAATTCTGCGACGTTGGCACGCTTCTTGCCTTGAGAAAGGGTTGCAATCGGCACATCGCTATAGACACCACGTTGGAGACAGACCAATCTTCCAGATTCACCACGCTCAACAAGACTCATCGCTACATGGGCGAAGTTGGCAGCAACCATCAGGTCAAGCGAATCCGGGGCGCCACTGCGCATTAGGTAGCCAAGCTGTTGGTAAATAATGTTTTGCCCAGTTAGCTGTTTCAAGGTATCTCCGACATACTGTCCGATGCCACCCAGTTTACGATGTCCGTAAGCATCTTCCTGACCGCTTTCCATGACTTGCCCTTCAATCGGGTGTGCGCCTTCAGAAACAGTCAGCATCGCGTAGTTACTTGGGTTGTTGTTTTTATCGTCAACAATGAAGGCTGCGAGCTTTTCGAAATCGAACGGAACTTCCGAGATTAATGCCCGATCTACCCCTGCGAGATAAGCCGCGATAAGTGAGGTCTCGCCAGAATTTCGCCCAAATAGCTCAACCACGGCAATCCTTTCATGAGAGCCAGCCGAGGTACGCAGCGCATGAATGAACTCTACACTGCGCGTGACTGCTGTCGAGAAGCCAATGCAATAGTCTGTTCCATAGACGTCATTATCCATCGTCTTAGGAATGCCGATCACTCGAATGCCCTCGCGTGAAAGCCGTTCCCCATAACTCAAGGTGTCATCACCGCCAATTGGGATCAAGCAATCAATCCCCAGCTTGCTAATGACTTTGAGTACATGCGGAGTCACATCCCGCACGTTGTCACTGGAATCGCGCAGAAATTCAGGGAGATCTTTATTTTTCATGTTCGAGGGGTTTGTACGCGAGGTGTGCAGAAACGTTCCGCCAGAGCGATCTACACGACGCACTGCCTCACGGTTGAGCGGTGTTACCCAAGTGTCGTTCTTCTCAGGGTTGTCGAGGTTATATTCAACCAGACCCATCCAGCCACGACGCACGCCAAAAACCTCATAACCGTTATCAATTGCCCGACTCACAATCGCTTTGATAGAAGAATTGAGACCGGGGACATCGCCTCCGCCTGTCAAAACGGCTAGTCGCATAATGGACACTCATTTCCTTACATAATTCTAATCTTTACATTGATTCTACCATCGTTGGTAGCACCGGGAAGATTTACGGTGAGAATCGGGATGAACGGCACTATAGTCGCGTTACTTTCATCATCGGTTCTCGATACGACGCCAAAAAATGGATCGGCAGCGGTTATAATATCCTTCACACGAATAAAAAGTTATTGAGTGGAGGCTGTGATGCTGCTTACACGGGTTCCCGATACCGCGTTTAACTATGATCGTATCGCCGAACTACTTGGCGCTGAAGCTGACAGTTTGCTTCAGCATCGTTGTCAGACCATTAGCAAAGACCGACTTTACCTTCCGGGGCCAGATAGCGTCTCGGAAATTTGGGGCATGTCGGATCGCACACCGCAAGTCCTGCGTAGCCTAGAGCAACTGCATAGTCATGGGCGTCTTGCGGGAACGGGATACCTTTCTATCTTACCCGTTGACCAAGGGATTGAGCATTCCGCCGGGGCATCCTTCGCCAAGAACCCGGATTACTTCGACCCGGCAAAAATCGTTGAACTGGCTATTGAAGGAGGGTGCAATGCGGTTGCCTCGACCTTCGGTGTGTTAGGCGCAGTTGCCAGAAAGTATGCCCATAAGATCCCGTTTCTGGTGAAGGTCAATCATAATGAACTGCTCTCCTATCCAAATCAGCATGACCAGATCATGTTTGGGACAATAAAGGAAGCGTGGAATATGGGGGCTGTCGCTGTCGGCGCAACGATTTACTTTGGGTCGCCTGAAAGTGGACGTCAATTGGTTGAGGTGGCGCAAGCATTTGCCTATGCCCACGAATTGGGTATGGCGACGGTACTTTGGTGCTATCTGCGTAATCCGGGTTTCAAAGTCAATGGCACCAGCTATGAGACTGCGGCTGACCTCACCGGGCAGGCCAATCATCTCGGCGTGACCATTCAGGCGGATATTGTGAAGCAAAAGTTACCAGAGACGAATGGTGGTTACAAAGCCCTAAACATGGGAAGTTCATCCTATGGCAAGACGGATGAGCGCATGTATACTCAGTTATCCTCAGACCACCCCATTGACTTAACGCGCTATCAGGTGGCGAACGGCTACATGGGGCGTGTCGGATTAATCAATTCTGGTGGCGCCAGTGGCAAGAATGACCTTGCAGAGGCCGTCAAGACAGCCGTCATTAATAAACGTGCTGGCGGGATGGGCTTAATCAGTGGACGCAAGGCTTTCCAACGCCCGATGGCTGAAGGTGCGGCACTACTGAACGCTATCCAAGATGTCTATTTGTGCGAAGATGTGACGATTGCATAGCCCAAGTATCAGCGTTTCAGTATTGTACTGAGCAATATTTTCGTTAGCAACAGGTCCAGCAGTTGTGCATCCACCCGGATGTTAAACAACTGCTGGATTCCTCTCATGCCCATGCGGGACGATCTCCAACTTGAGTTTCAATCCCCATAACCTTAAATGGCATAAGTTTGGCAGACGCACGACAGTAAAATAGGTGCATTATATAGAGTAGGGAGAGTATGTATATAGAAAAATTTTAGGGCTTGAGTGTTAGGAGGTCAAAAGATGGCTTTTTTAGGGCGGACACTGTGCGCTATTTTTGCATTGTTGTTGTTTGTGTCAAGTAGCGGAGTTATCCTCAGCCGGGTCATCTCTAGTTCGCCCGAACCAGCCCTCATCTTGTCTCAGCGTGAGGGCGAAGGGCGACTGTATTTGGTTGATACACGCAGCGGCATCTCACAACGACTCACCCACGACCACAATTTGCTCTATTATGTGGGGGCATCCTCGGACAAATCAGGCGAGTGGCTCTATTTCCAAGTGCAAGACCCTCAAATTCGGTCAGACCTCGTCGGTAGGCCCACCGGCATGTTGTACCGTGTTCGACCCGACGGTACCCACATGCAGCAGCTAGGGAATCAACGGATTCAACTGGGCACTATTGTCTGGTCAGCCAACCGTCAATGGTTGCTATTTTTGTGGAATCGGGCGGGATTTCGTCCCAATCTATGGGCTATTCGGCCTGACGGCAGTGAGTCTCACAGCCTCACCGATGGATTTGATGGCTATATCGGGGTACAAAACGGGCCGGGATTGTTTTTTTCACCGGATGGCGAATCGGTGGCCTTTAGTGGAAGGCGGAGCGGGTCTGACCATATCGGCATTTATCAAGTACGCCTAGACGGGACAGGTGTCACAGAACTTACCGAAAATTTTGAGGGCCACTTTGTATTGCGGGGATGGCCCACCCAAACGTGGATGTTGGTCGTGCGCGACCAAGTTCTCTATCGCTTACAAACCGATGTCCCCCAATTAACGACCCTCAGTGTGGCTGAACCCTCTAAACGAAGTGACGTTTCGGGTTGGGTACAAGACGGCGCACTTTTGGTCGCCTCCACCACCCGCAATACCGATTCAGGCCTTTTTGCGCTGGCCTCTACCGATGGAGCTACCCCGCGCTGGATACTCGAAGATAGCGCCTTTGTGGACTTCACCCCTAACCAACAGGAGGTGATTGCGCGGAGAGATGGCGGCACTCGTTTGGTACGTGTGGCACTCGATGGAGGCAGCATCATCGAGCTTGTATCTGACCCCGCATTGGAACAAACATGGGGTTATACCTCCGATCATCAGTGGTTATTGTTTACGAGCGCTGATCTTCAAACAGGCCAAACGAGCCTACGGCGGGTGCGTCTAAGCGATGGCCTCATTCAAACGCTGCATATCTTTGATACACCCATCAGAGTGCATCGCTGGGATGGTGATGAGTGGCTGATTGTGCAGAGTCGTCCTGCTAACCATCAAACAAGTGTTTATTGGCAAATCCGCCCCGACGGTAGCGAGATCCATCGTCTTTACGGCATCACCGACCAAGACACTTTTGTTCGATGGGATGTGGATATTGAGCATGGTTGGTCGCCAACGTTAATGCTATTGGGTAGTCTTGTACTAGGTGCCAGCTATTTTGTAGCGCGGCATAAAGCATCCAAAAGATTTAGGGAGTTTGTGGATGACCGCTTCCCCCAAAGACTTTGATATTTCAGGGCCGCTTGCCAATCAAAACGCCCTGCTCAACAGTCTCTATGATATAGATGATATTCGGCAAGCATCTTTTAAAAACATTCTGCTGTTGTTGTATATTGCAACATGGCTGACCACTATCATCCTCATCACGTTTCTCACCGAAGCTCCCCGCGATTTGTTGTGGCTCAATATTCTGCTCATGATGTTTTGTGGGGTAATCTGGTGGCTCAATGGCAGTATCCCACATTGGACACCCTACCTTCTAATTACCATCATCTGGATTTTTACTGTGTTGGGTTCGCTGCTGATCTATGACCCCTTAATCTTATTTGGCCTCTCGGTGGTAATCATTCTTTCAAGTAATTTGACAGCCGTGCCCATGCAGTTAACGGTTGCTATCCTGTCTACCGTTTTTATCGCCCGATTTTATACCCTAGATGAAAAAACCTTTGGGCCATTTATATTTATTTGGATCAGTCTGGCAGCAAGTTTCCTAAGTCAGCGCGGCTTAATCCACGCATTGGATATTTCCAACCGCTATCAACTCTACGCGATTGACCAAATGAAAAAAGCCCGTGAACAACGCGCTGAATTAGCCAAGATGACCCACGCATTGCTGTCATCCCAAGAAAATCTCCGCAATGCCAATGCCCAATTGCGCTATGCCCGTGATTTTGCGGAAGAAGCCCGCAAACTTAAAGCCCAATTTGCCGCTAATGTCAGCCATGAACTTCGTACTCCCATTAATCTCATCGTCGGTTTCAGTGAAATGATTGCAACGGCCCCCGAAGCCTATGGCACACAACTTCCGTCAGTCTATCGCCCTGACATTCAAGCCATCTATCGTAATGCCACCCATCTGCAAAATCTCATTAATGACATTTTGGATATATCGCAAATCGAAGCAGCAAAATTGGCTATCATCAAAGAAGAAACCCAACCGAAACAGGTCATCGAAGAAGCGGCTTTGATCGCAGGCAGCCTTATTAAAAGCAAAAACCTGTGTTTCTGTGTCGAACTACCCCCCGATTTGCCAATCATCCGCATGGATCGCACCCGTATTCGCCAAGTCATCCTAAATTTATTAGCAAACGCCGTTCGGTTTACCAATGAAGGTGTAATCATGCTAAAGGCCAACGCGGATGAGCATGTATTAACGGTCAGCGTTTCCGATACAGGGCAAGGAATTCCCGCCCATGAATTGAATCGGGTATTTGAAGAGTTTTATCAGGTGGATGGTAATTTCTCGCGGAAAAACGGCGGGACGGGTCTCGGATTGGCGCTAAGTAAACAATTTATCATTCAACATGGTGGGCGGATGTGGATTGAAAGTGAGGGCATACCGGGTCAAGGTGCGACCTGTTCTTTCACGCTGCCACTGACCGACACTGTGTATTACCCCCTGCACGACCCCGGCCATACCACACAACCCAGCACGGTGATCCACAATATCTTGGTATGGGATGATGATCCGGCCATTCTTCAATTGTTTAAGGGGTATTCCCAAGACCACCAAGTCAAGGGCTGCACTGATGCCAACAAAATCGTTCAATCGGTAGCGGAACTACGCCCAGTTGCGGTCATTGCGGGGTCACATATGCCAACCGCCGACCTTGAAGCCGCGATTCAACATGTTAGCCCCGAAACAGCCTTAATCAAATGCCCGATGCCCAGTGGTCGCCGCGCTGTTCAAGCCATCGGGTTGTCTGATTATCTGGTCAAACCCGTCTCACGCCAAGCCCTCTTGGATGCCCTTGAACATATTGGCAGTGATCTCGAAAAAGTGCTGATTGTGGATGACGATTGGGATGTATTACGGATGCTCACCCGCTTTTTACAGACGGCCAAACAAAAATATACCGTCAATACCGCTTCTGGTGGGCTGGCTGGCCTCGAATTAATGCGCCAAGACCCACCCGATGTCGTGGTATTAGATATTCTGATGCCTGATGTAGACGGCTTTACGGTGATTGAGCATATGAAGGCCGATCCATTCTTGAAAGACATTCCGGTGATTGTAGTATCTGCCCGGGGAGCAACCGAAGCTATCACGCAATCAGTCGAGGGTAAAATCACGATCCAGCGCGAAATTGGATTCCAGCCGATTGAACTTGTTGGTTGTATAGAGGCGTTGGCAAGCAATCTTATGCTTCCAACTGTGCCAAAATCGTAAGCAAATCTACTCGCCCCGGCGGCTTTTTTAGGTAATTATCCGCCCCAAGCGACAGGGCCAATTCGGGAATATCCAACACCAAACACACTAAAATAGGGATATGTTGGGTATCGGGGTGATTTTTGAGATGCTGCAAAACATCCCAGCCATCGTACTCTGGCATCATCACATCCAAAATAATCGCTAGCGGTTGTAATTTCTGGGAAAGCTCGATGCCCTCCAATCCGTTTTGGATTCCTAGCACCGTGTAGCTGGAGTTGGCTAGATACCGCTCTACAAGGGCGATAAAGTCGGGGTTGTCATCAATCACTAGAATGTTTTTCTGATAATGGGGCAGCCTCAAATGGATCGTGAGGTCATTCAGTTGATCGCTTTCAAACAGCAGGTTCGCCCCAACCGCCCCAACCAAATATTCGACTGTTTTATCCTGCTCGAGCGCGGCTTGGACTTGGGAAAGGTCTTGATCTGTGCCGAGAATGATTAGGCTGATTTGGGTATCATGCTTAACCCGTGATGCCCGTATCGTAATCTCCCCGCCTGTCCGCATTACTTTGAGAGTTTCGTTGATGACATATAAAACCGCTTGTTTAAGAGATGTGGGCGGAATATTCACGATGATAACGGGGTCAGCCACATCGCTCTGAACGATCACCCCATGCTGTTCTGCCAATGGGCCAATGGAATGGATCACCGTCGCAATAAACGTCGCCAAATTCGTTTCGACAGCACTGGCTAATTGGTAGGCGCGTTCAATTTCCGACTGAACCGAAATGGAATCGGAATGAGTCGGCTCTAGCCCTCCCTGTGTTTGCGCAATACGCTCCCACAGCAACTGGCTCAAAATCCAGATGGCCCGCTGCAATTCTCGATAAAATTGGCGCTCACTGAGAGCTAATTGTTGTAAGACCGTTGGCGTGGAGTGTTCTTCAATATAGCGCAGCAGCAAAATATTGTACAGGCGGGATTGGCGGGATTGTAAATTGGCCCGTTCCGCTTCGTTTAAACGCTCAATGGTCTCAATGAGGATTTTTCGAGCGGTTTGAATCCGCTCCAAGCCACTGAGATGCGGGGCCAGTTTGTGTACCAAAGGGTCGCTCTGCATCGCTGTAAAATCGTACAGATGTGCCAAGCATTCCCGTACTTCCTGTTCAAACGATTCAGGAACAGCCGAATCTTCGGATTTCATAGAATTCCCTGAACTCAAATTTCAAACACCACCCTGACAGAACAATGGCAGAACGATGGCAGTCAAATTGCAGCCTCCACCCACTATCCTTGAGGGTAGTGAACAAATTATACCCCATCCCATTTTGGATGAGGCGAGGAGGTGAGCCATTCGCATAATGCCGTTGACGCCAACTTCCAGCAACCGTTTATTTTTTCCAGCGAAGAGTCAGGAGACTAGGAAAATGCAAAAAACTCGTAAGATGATTCTCTTTTGTACGCTTGCCCTAAGCATGATACTCACCCTATCGGCTGGGCATGTAGAAGCCCGACAATCCCCCACCGTCATTACCATGTGGCACATCGCAGTCGAATCTGATTCGTTCTATTCGGTGCTGCCCCCGGCGATTGAACGCTTTAATGAAACCCACACGGACGTTCAAATTGAAGCCCAAGCCATCCAAAATGATGCCTTCAAAACCCAAATTCAGGTGGCAATTGCCGCTGGTGAACAACCCGACATCTTTATGACGTGGGGTGGTGGGCTGCTGCAAAGTTATGTTGAGGGTGGCGTGGTGCGGGATATTCCTGAATTGGACGGCGAACTAGGGGCGAACTTCATCCCCGGCGGCTTTGCGCCATCCACCTTTGATGGCAAGCACTATGCCGTTCCTGCGAACTTGGCGGGTGTGTTCCTATACTACAACAAAGACCTGTTTGAACAATTTGACATGACCCCGCCTGCGACATGGGACGAACTGATTTCCTCCTGCGAAACATTCAGCGAAAACGGCATCATCCCAATCGCGTTGGGTAATGTGAACCGTTGGACGGGTTCGTTCTGGTTCATGAATCTCGTCCTGCGCTCTGGTGGCCCAGAACCCTTTATGAATGCCTTCAATCGTGTTGATGGGGCATCATTCACCGACCCAGCCTTTGTTGAAGCGGGCACGAAGATTCAAGAAGCCGTTGAAGCGGGCTGCTTCGGTGAAGGTTTCAATGGAGTAGACTATCCCGATGAGCAACTGCTGTTTGGCACGGGTCTCGCCGCGATGGAACTCCAAGGCGACTGGAACTATGCCGGTCTGCTTAATATTGATGCCGAAATCGCCGAAAACAGTGTAGACGTTGTACCCTTCCCCCTGCTCGACAGCGAATTGGGTGATCCAAACGCTTTGGTCGGTGGCACGGGACAGGCCTTCGCTATCTCTGCGGATGCCCCCGCTGAAGCCAACATCGCACTGATCGAACTACTCGGCAGTGAAGAATTTGGTCTGTCGGTAGCCGAAAATGGCTTCATTCCCGCGCTGAAAGGCTTTGACCAAAACATCGAAGTCCCGATTGTACAAAAGATGGCTTCCTTGCTCGGTCAAGCATCCTTTGTCCAACTAGCCTACGACCAATTCCTACCACCTGAACTTGCCCAAGTTCACTTGGATACAACGCAGCAGTTGTTTGGCCTTAGCACGAGTCCGGAAGATGCGGCTGCCGAAACAGAAGCAGCAGCGGTTGAAATCTTAGGGGCTGAATAAAGACTGTAGGTGCTCCGATACAGGGGCGTATCTCCCATACGCCCCACCTTTTTTTGAGAGGATAGGTAACTCATGGCAACCATCAGCCAAGTTATAAAAAACCGCAAACCCGCCCCACGCTTTCATCTTCGACTCAGTGAGCCACAAAAAACGGCTATTGCGTTTTTAGCACCAGCCTTGCTCATTTTCAGCATTTTTGTGCTCTGGCCTATTGTCAAATCCGTCCGTTACAGCCTGTATGACTGGAACGGCGTCGGGCCACTCTCGGATTTTATCGGCCTCAATAACTATGAAGCTCTGCTGCACGACAAGGTTTTTTGGAAGGCGCTCAAAAACAATGGCATTGTGGTGATTTGGTCGCTCGGCACCCAAATTCCGCTCGGCGTTGGACTAGCCTTACTGCTGACACGCGGGCTTAAAGGCTCATCCTTTTTTCGCACATTGTACTTTGCCCCGATGGTCTTATCCGAGGTCATCGTTGGCGTGATTTGGCGTTGGATTTATCAACCATTTTTCGGCATGGCGAATGCAGCCCTTGTGGAATTGGGGCTTGATAAACAAGGGTGGCTTGGGGACGAAAGCCAAGTGTTGCTGTGCATTTTGGTGGTGGCAACATGGCGTTATCTCGGGTTTTATATCGTGATCTTTATTGCTGCTATTCAAGGCATCCCAGATGAATATTATGAAGCGGCCAGTATTGATGGCGCGAATGCCTTTCAGCGTCACCGCTATATCACAATTCCCCAGTTAATTCCGACCATCCGCGTTGCCTCGGTGCTCATGATTGTAGGGGCACTCAAATCATTTGACTTGGTGTGGGTCTTGAGTCAAGGTGGCCCTTCACATGCCAGCGAACTGGTGGCGACCTATATGTTTAAAGAGGCGTTCAGTTCCAACAATTGGGGCTATGGCAGCACTATCGCCTTTACGCTGTTTTTGATTGCGTTTGTGCTGGCGATCACGTTCATCTTTTTTACCCGTCAGAAAAAAGACGCCTAGTCTGGAGCTATGTATGTCATTCACCAAACTACAAAGTGCAAATAGTCTGGTCAAAAGGTTGCCAGTGTCACTGAGCATCCCCCTTAAGCTATTGACACATTTGCACTGGAAACGCTTTTTCCGGCGGCTGTTTAGAAACACCATTATGAGCCTGTGGATGTATCCCATCGCCTTGTTTTTTGCGGTCATCTTTGGGTATCCACTGGTGTGGATGGTGTATTCATCCTTTAAGCCCACCCGCGAACTGGTCAAAAATGTCTGGGCCTTGCCGACGAACATATCGTTCGATAATTACAACGAACTCATTCATAACGACACCTTCCTAAACTACTATCAAAACAATTTGATTGTCGTGTTGGTGAGTGTTCCGCTGCTAACCCTCATTGCGGCAATGGCGGCCTTTGTATTTGCCCGCATCCGATTCAAAGGCAGCACGCTCTTGTTTTATATGTTCCTTGCCGGGACGATGATTCCTGTCCATGTCACATTGATTCCACTTTATACCATGCTGCGTGATTTACATTGGCTAAACACTCTAACCGCCTTAATTGTCCCATTTATCAGTTTCAATCTGCCGGTTTCGATCTTTATCCTGCGTGATTTTTTCAGCAAAATACCGACTGAACTCGAAGACGCCGCACGGGTGGATGGGTGCTCCTCGGCTCGCATTTTTTGGTCAATTATGCTGCCGCTGGCCCGCCCCGCCATCGCTACCGTCGTCATTTTGAGTGCGGTCAGCGCGTGGAACGAATATTTGTTTGCCTTGACGTTCATTGGGGCGAATAACGACGCATACACCCTGCCACTAGGGACATTATCAATGGTATCCGCATTGGGGATTACCCACTTTGACCGCATGTTCAGTGTGCTTACAATGGCGACGCTGCCAATTTTGGCTTTCTATTTCATTGCCCAGCGTGAAATCATTAAAGGCATTACAGCAGGCGCGATTAAGGGTTAAATCAACTACATACCCTGTCTACACTCCAGTTAAGCTGTACCCCAAAAAAGGCTGCCGATAACCAGACAGCCTTTGCACATTTCATGTAGATCAACAATTTCTCTTCTCCCCAGATTAGTCATTCCCCCGCGATTTTGTATAATAGAAATCATCGCAAATTGGACGAATAGAAGTCAATGGCCTCAAATCCCCAGTACAGCCGTTATAGTCAACATGCCCGCCGTTCGCTGGCCTACAGTCATTGGTTGGCCCGCGAATTTAAACATGCCGAGGTAGATACCGATCATCTTTTTGGTGGGATACTACGCACAGAGGGCAGTCTTGGCTATCAAATTCTGGCGGAGTTGGACATTGAGCGTTCGTGGGTTGAAGAGACCATCCACCAACTACACCCCTCCTATGAAACGGTTTCGGAACGACTCCCTTTCTCCGGAGCATGGCGCGAGGCACTGATCTATGCCGTCGCCGAATCCAAATGGCTTGACCATCATTATATCGGCACCGAACATATCTTATTGGGTTTGTTGCGCAGTGGTGGTGGTGAAGTGGGCACGTTATGGCGCGGGCTTGATCTCTCCCCTGACCAACTTCGTGGCAAGGCCAAACGCTTTTTGCAAGAGGGCCTTTCGGAAATCACGATAGAGTCGGCCCGACGCATGGCAAAATTAAGTGAATTGGGGCGTCGTGTCTTGAATGCTGCCGAGCAACTAGCCAAATCAAATGAGCAGTATTCGGTTAGTCCAGCGCATTTGTTATTAGCCCTGACCCGTGAACGACGCAGCGTGGCGTATCGGCTGCTCCCCCAATGTAGTTTCGATATATCGCAGTTGGCACTGGACGTTCCACGCCTCCCTGCGCAGTCAATGGAGGCCGAAGCCATGCTCGACCATTTAATTGATCGGGCAGTAGATCGGGCCGAGGCTTTGGGGTCGCACTACACAGGAACAGAGCATATTTTATTGGCGATGACGCTGGAGCCTCGCCTGCGCCAATACTTGACCGACTACGGAGCAGATATTGGGCGATTGCAAGCAGCCCTACGTGATACCCTCATGCGTCGTCGTTAGGAGATTTATTTACGACGCATCATGCTCATAACAATCGCCCCAACCCCCACCATGAATAGCATCGCCACTGCTGCCCCTGCAATCGAGAGCAGCAGGCGGGTATCTTGATCGAGGGTTAATTCGCCCTCGGTCTCCTCGACACTCGAACGGGTTAGGCCATCGGCAAGAGGGTCTATCATCTGCGCTCCAAAATTCGCGGTGATGCGGTTGCCCGTATCCAAAAAACTTACTCCGGCATCATTGCGGGTCGTCAGCAAATGATTAGGGGATGGTGGCACCACAATCCGAAATTCACCCGCAGGCAAGCCACTAAAACACTTTGGCTCTTCCGCAGTGGTGACTAATGTCTGGATCACTACATCTGAAGCCAATAAATTGACATCTACCCCCGACACAAGGTTTTCGCCTTCCTCACGCACGCCCACCTGTCCGCCATCCTGATAAACGACAATACAGATATCATTCCCCGGCCCGCTCTGCACGGGGGTTGTGTTCGGGGGAACGATTGCGCCAATATCAACCGTAATAGACTGATCAGCTAGGGTGACATCCATTGATTCAGCAGTCGTTATTTGATAGGGTGTCGCGCCGCCTTCAACCGATAGCTGATAGTCACCGGGGGGCAGACTACGGATACAATCTTCATCGGCGGTAGTCGTCAGCGCCCCAATAACTGTGCCCTCTTGACGAACCAGCACCCCGATACCGGGAAAAGGTTGCTCACCTTCCTCCCATTGCCCATTTTGATTGGCATCATTAAAATCGCGGACGCAAATATCAAAGGTTGTCGTTTGGGCATGGCTGGCGGGCAAAAGTATGACCAACAGCGCCAAAATAGTGAGGACTAAAAGAATATAAGTGCGTGTCCGCAAGGGAAAACCCTCATCAGTTGGAGAGATGAATGATATTGGCGCATTATAACACGCGCATTGAGTGCAAACCTACTCCAATTACGTCGTTTGCCGTTCGTAATGCTGACGGCCTATGAAACCCTCCCCGCGTTTTTTCTGGTTGCTGGTGATAATGACACTGGTAACTCTGGTCGGGTTCGGTCTGCTGGCATGGCGATTGTCGCACGGGGCTGCCAATCCAGCATATCAAAGATCACTCCAATGGACTGATGAGAAATTTTTATGGGCAGGTGGGAGTGGTGAGCAGATCATTCTTCCCACCGACACCTTATTTTATGAGGCCCCGTATCTGCTAAAAAATGCGCCCTTTACCCTTGAAGTTTCAGCACAAATCAACCGAACTGCTGACCCATTTACAGCATGGGGTATCGCACTGGCAAACAACAATGGCACATGGACAATGATTGGTATTAATGACACGGGATATGTCACCGCTCGTCAATGTCCACAAGCCATAATTCCCCGTCTCGATAGCTGCCCTCCCCTGACCGAACCGACCCAACAAATCCTGACTTACTGGAAACCTTTCCGATTCATCCATCGGGGCGGCGCGACCAACACTATCCGCCTAGATTTTTCACCGACCCACAGCCAGCTAACCCTCCGCTTGAATCGAGAATGGATGTGGGATTTGCCCTATATACCAACCGATCAGGCGGTGCTTTGGGGAGTGTGGATACAAGGCGGGCCAGATTCATGGAGCAGCTTTACATGGGACAAAACACGAGTCTGGTCAAATAAGTAGCGCGAATGTCCCACCTTCCGTACAATAACCGATAATGCAAAGTACAGTTTTGGAGTAGATTACGTTTTATGTCGGGGGCTATTCAGTTCAAAGGGATTCGACAAGGCTTACTCGTCACGATTCCACCCGATGATGAATGGGCGAAAGTGATTGCTGACCTTGCCATACGGATTGACCAACAGGCCGCTTTTTTTAAAGGGGCAAGTTTGGCGTTGGATGTGGATAAGCGGGCAGTCCGGCGACACGAACTGGCTAATCTACTCAATATCCTACAAAAACGAGATGTCAATTTAATTTCCGTGCTCAGTACCAGCGCCACCACGCAAGGGGCGGCCCGCAAATTGGGCATTGCGATTGAACTGGTTGATCCACCAGCTACCGCCTCGCATCTGCCTGATGCCCTCAAAATGACCGAGTCTCCCCACGAAGCCCCGCTGCTAAAGTCGGATGTGCATGGAACCGAAGGCCTCTTGATCCGCCGTACCCTGCGTAGTGGTCAATCTGTGCAGCATAGTGGGCATGTTGTCGTCTTAGGGGATGTCAATGCTGGCTCTGAAATTGTAGCTGGTGGGGATGTCGTAGTATGGGGCCGACTGCGCGGAGTTGTTCATGCCGGGGCCTATGGCGATGAAACGTGTGTAGTGTGTGCGTTAGATTTGCAACCGACGCAACTACGTATTGGCGCCCTAATTAGTGTCTCACCGCCTAGCAAAAAACGCCGCAAACATCCTGAACGGGCCTATATTGACGACGGCATGATTCGAGCCGAACCTTGGACAGATTAGCGATTATCGCTTGGAGTATGTCACGATGAGTGGACGGGTTATCACAATTACTTCTGGCAAAGGTGGCGTAGGCAAAACCACCACCACTGCCAATCTAGCGATGTCATTGGCCTCGCTGGAACAAAAGGTTGTTGCTATTGACGCGGATATAGGACTGCGCAACCTTGACTTGATGATGGGACTCGAAAATCGTATTGTCTATGATCTGGTGGATGTGGTCGAAGGCCGTTGCAAACTTAAACAAGCGATGGTCAAACACAAAGATTATCCTGCACTGGCGCTCATTCCAGCCTCACAGGTGCGCGACAAAACCGCTATTTCTCCCCAAGACATGATTACCGTCGCCAATGAACTGAGACATGTCCATGACTTTGTATTGATTGACAGCCCCGCCGGCATTGAATGGGGTTTCAAAAATGCGGTTGCCCCAGCCGATGAGGTACTGGTCGTCACCAATCCCGAAGTGTCGGCGGTACGGGATGCTGATCGCATCATCGGATTATTGGAAGCCGAAGAAAGACCTGTGCCTGTGCGTCTCATCGTCAACCGGATCAAGTTGGGTATGGTACGTCGGGGCGATATGCTCTCGGTAGAAGATGTAGTGAGCTTACTTTCCATTAAACTCATCGGCGTGGTTCCTGATGATGAGATTATTATCAAAAGCAGCAATGAAGGTGTCGCCGTAACAGGTCGCCCCAAACAAGCCTTTGAAGACATTGCGCGTCGCTTGATGGGCGAAAAAGTTCCTTTCATGAATCTGGATAGCAACGGGGGGGTTCTCGAACGCTTCCGCAAGCTGTTTGGAGGCGGGTAGAAGGAGATGACGATGAGTAATATTGTAGACCGTTTTTTCAGCCGGAAAGACCAACGCAGCGCCAAAACCGCAATGGAGCGCCTGCGTTTTGTCTTGGTCACAGACCGCAGCCAACTCTCCCCCGAAAAACTGCGCGAAATGCAGGCCGAAATCATTGAGGTCATCAAAAAATACTGCCGTATTGATGAAAGCGCTGTAGAAATGAAACTGGAACTACGAGAGCGGGAAAACTACTTGGTGGCCGACATCCCCCTTGCCAAATCGGTGGAGCAGCCAAACGAAGAACCCGGACGGATTGCCTTTTCGCTGCAAACGTCAAATTCCAGTTCCAAACTAGAGGAGGAAGAGGAGGACAGCGAATAGGTGGGAGACCGTGCAAGATGATGCTTGACACACTCTGTTGCACGCGCTACCCTACCCAACGCCGTCGGTTTTAGAGGAAGATTTAATGACATCCACTTATCGGTCAGCCTCGCGCACCCTACCCCGCACACAATCCCAAACAACTTCATTGTGGCGCAATTTCGATTATTGGTTATTAGGTGCCACCATGCTACTGGTATTGATCGGTATTTTGTTTATCCGCAGTGCGACCCTCGGCGCGGTGGACACCGACTTAATTGGACGGGTCAGTAGCCAAATTACCTATACTTTCATCGGGTTAGCCGTTGTTTTTATCCTTGCCAGCCTCGATTATCGCCTATTGGGAGCGTTACAACCTTACATCTATGGATTATTGCTGTTTGCGCTGGGTTTGGTCGCTGCTGTCGGTCAATTAGGGGCAGCCGGGGCGCAACGCTGGCTCGACGTAGGTATCCCGGTGCAGCCTTCTGAAATTGGCAAAATGCTGATTATCATTGCCCTCGGTCAGCACCTCACCAAGCAATATCAAAAATTAGATCAATTCAAAACGGTGATCTTATCCCTCATTTATGTCGCTGTCCCGATGACCTTTATTTTCTTGCAACCCAACCTCGGTAATGTGATTGCTTTCACCGTGATCTGGTTTTCGATGATTTGGGGAGCAGGGCTACGAATTACGCATCTTGTGATTATTGGACTGGTTGGCCTGATGATGCTCCCTGTCGTCTGGATCAACATGCAAGATTATCAAAAAGAGCGTATCTTAACCTTTGTGAACCCCGAAGGTAACAAAGACGCCCAATTTAACCGTGACCAAGCCTTAATTAGCATTGGGTCAGGTGGGCTGCTGGGCAAAGGCTATGCGAATGGTACACAAACGCAGGGTCGTTTTTTACGTGTGCGTCATACTGACTTTATTTTTAGCGTCATTGCCGAAGAATCAGGTTTTGTCGGGGCATCTGGCGTATTATTTTTGATCGGCTTTTTGGTGATGAGGATCGCACGAGTAGCGGCCATGGCCCGTGACCCGCTTGGTGCGTTGATTTGTTATGGTGTGGCAGGCATCATCGCATTCCAAACGATTGTATCCGTTGGCATGAACCTTTCCATTTTGCCCGTGACCGGGTTGACTCTACCCCTTGTCAGTTCCGGTGGGTCATCATTGGTGACACTGCTGTTTGGGATTGGCTTGGTGGAAAGCGTAGCCATGCGGAATAAATACAGTGAATTGGTCGGGTAATTAAGTCTCCGCGCGAAACGATTTGCCCAATTCCATCCCAAGCCCAAAATAATGGCGAAAATTATAAATCAGGGGACGCCATTTTGCCAGATGAATATGATTCGGCCCATAGATAATTCTAGCACCCCCTGAGTCAGAAATTTAAAGCCACATTACTCGTCAGATTTTTCTTCAATCTTGCCTTGACCGATACGGCGTGCATTAATCCCACGGCGGCGGCGGCTGTCGGTGGTCGCTTCGGATGAAATACTCTCTTGGGCCTTTTTCTCACCCGTCAAACGCGCTTTCAACATCCCCAACTGCTTAATCATCTTTTGGCGATGATTGAGGTTCTTGACATATTCAAGACCGACTTCAAAGGTCGAAACGGCCAGCATCAAATCGCCTGCCCGGAAATACATATCTGCCAATGCAAGGATGGTTTCACCATATTGTTCATCTTCACCGAGTTCACGGAAAATCGCGCCCGCTTCCCGATACATCGTTTGGGCTTGTTCGGTATCGCCCAGTTTGGCATAGGCCAACGCCATGTTACCCATCGTTTGGGCTTTGCGAATTTGCGGGCCATGTTCCTCAAAATAGGCCAGACTGGTCTGCATTTCTTTGAGCGCGTCCTCGTACTGCTCCAATTCACGCTTGCACATGCCAACATTGACCTGCATTTCGGCGGCCATTTGTCCGTTACCCTCAGTACGATAGGCTTCAATCGCCTCGGTGAAAACACCCACAGCCTCTTGATGTTTACCTTTTTCAAATAAGCGAGTGCCTTTGCTTTGCAGTTCGCTGCCTGTACTCATGATGTGATTTCCCTTCCATTGCAAAAAATAAGGGCAACTAATCTGCCCCTACAAAAGTGACATAACAAGACTAGAGCGTAATATCGAGCATACTTTCTGCTAATGCCCGTAAAGAATCTGCTGGCAGTTTGGCAAAAATCATCGCCAGACGGATATAGGGCTGATTCGTATGCGAACTGAGAAACGCCCGAATATCTTCCGGCATTTCCTCAATCGTCTTAAGGGCTTCGCGGATTTCCAGAAATTCCCCAACGCGACTGCTGCTTTCCAAGAAATAATTGACATTGACCTCCAACGCGCTAGCGATAGACACCAATAGGGTCATGGGAACGGGCAGCGTACCATATTCATAGGCTTCTAAAAACTCGGCATTAATGCCAAGTTTGGTGGCTAGATCGGCAGTAGAAATATTTTTGGCTTGACGACCCGCACGAATCAACGCACCAATCATGCGATCCCGCAAAATGCTATATTCGTGACTGTCAATTTGGCGACTGCCATACTGCTGCATAAAGGTATCGCTGCCCCAAAAATGGCTGACCGGGACTTGCAGCAGAAAGGCGACCAATTCTAGTTGGGGCAAACTGGGGACGGCCTGCCCAAATTCCCAAGCCAATATCGTTTCATCCGGTAAATTCAAATGATTGGCGATTTCCTCAATGGTATAACCCATTGCCAACCGCGCATCCCGAATCAACACCCCCATCATTCGCGCACGCAGGGTATAGAGTTCTTCCAAATCTAGAGGTTTTTGTTCGAGGGCGGCCTTTTCTTTTTCCAGTGCCCCTGATTTTTTCAATTTGGCGGCAACATCACTGAAGCTCATACATTTCGCGCCGATAATCTGCTCAAAATGCAAACAGACTGATGGGGGCGCTTGCCTCCTTTATCATCATTAGTTACGGCAACTGCCTCTTAGTTATGGCACATTATACGAGAAGCAGGTAGGGGATGCAATCAGGGGGCAAGCCGCGCCTGAAAAATGACAATATTGCCACCCCAATTGAGCCACTTTTGTAGCACACCCCTTTTACAAATCGCCTCACTCATAGTAATCAATTTGGGGTCATTCCATACCCGTAAGCCCAATGGCAAAAACGGCCCAAAGGTGATGGACGAATAGCCCACTTCTTGAAAACCAGCCTGAGTCAGATGGCGTCTGTAAAAATAGGGGATGGTGGATTTCCCAAAACGAAGGTCGGCAGCATCTTTCGGCGCAATGCCCCGCAAGCGCCTCTCCAGATTGCCGATACGCCGGAACTGCGAACGAAAACGATGCCCACAAATAATCGGCAGGGAGCGCGGTAAGCTAATCCAACGATCAAGGGCCAAGACATTTGGCATGGTCAGCAGTACCACCCCACCCGGTTTAAGAACGCGATGTATCTCATGCAAACAAGCCGTATCATCGCGTAAATTTCCAACTAAGCCCAGCGCGATGACCATATCAAAATGTTGGGCAGGATAGGGTAAATTTTCGGCGGAGGCCACCTGAAAATCACAGCCTACCCCCCTTGCCATAGCTTCTTGCTTGGCCCGTTCAATCATGTTCGGCGCGAAATCAATCCCACTGGCCTGATAACCCTTTTCAGCTAATTCGAGCACAGTGATCCCTGCCCCACAGCCCACATCCAAGATCGTGTTACTGGGGGTTTGGGTCTGCTCAACCACTTGCATGACGGTATGATGCTGTTTGAGCAGACTATAGCCTGTAAAGGTTTGGGGGCGTTCATAAACATCATGCCAAAAATCGCTGCGACGATTGAAATAATCGAGGGTGTTTTGGTGGATCGGCGTCGAATCGTTAGGCATCAGAGTGTTTTGAAGAAAAATCCTACCACATCTTCGCTTTGATAAGTTTTTGGCGAGTTTCAACTTGATCGGGATGGTTGATCTGCAAAATTTTCACTGTCACACGCCCAATAGGTGTTTTGCCATTTATCACAGCATTTACCATTTCAAAATGATCATCCCATTTTTGTTTGTGAGGGTGAAATAGAGGTGTGAGTTCGCCGGTTTCAAGATCGTATGAAGCTATATTGGCAGATTTAGTCGTATTACATTGAAAACAAGCCCATGCCAGATTATCCAATGATAAATCACCACCATGCAAGAGGGGGATTATGTGATCTACGTGATGACTATACAGGCTGTATCCTTCAGGTTTGCAGCAGTATTCGCAACGACCACTAGCCCGTTGACGCACTTGGTCACGCAACTCTTTTGGAACACGAGTCGTCATGAACGATTTATTCTTTCAATTGCGGAGGCTTTCAAGACCGATACCAAACGATCAAAATGGAGCATTTGGCTTAATTCAAGGCTCTCATCAGCAGTCAATGTTCCCGCGCTATCTCGTTCTAATAATAATTCAGCACGTTCTTGGGCTGCATCAGACACTTTAAATGCCAAAATCTCATCGGGTGTAGCTTTTTCTGCCAAGTAATTAATGAGTTCATCATAAGCTGTGGGGACAGTCAAAACGACCATCTTAGGTATCCTCCTCGCTAATCTTTTTCCATTTTAGCGTGAAAAAGCCACAAAGAAATGCCCTCTCCCCACTTTGCCCTGAGGAGAGGGTGATGACAGAAGAAAAACTATTCCACCCGGAGTTTGCCACGATAGCGGGTGTATAGGGCGTAATCAATTTGGGTGCGGCGGGCCATATAGGTGCGGGTAGCCGGGGCAAGATGTTTGCGTTCGGTGATCTTGTCCGTCACCAAAATATCAAACGCATCCGAACCTGCGCCGCTGCCATACGACACCATCAAAATCCGATCACCGGGTTCGGCGGCATCTAATGTGGCGGTCAACCCCAATAGACTACTCCCCGCATATACATTGCCAACTTCACCTGACAGCAGACCGGGTTTGATCTGGTCTTCGCCAAAACCCAAAATTTGGGCGGCGCGGCTAGGGAATTTGACATTAGGTTGATGGAAAACGGCCCATGTGTAATCCTTCGCTGTCGTCCCCATCAAACCCATTAAAGTCTCACCCGCTGTGACGGTGTGTTTGAAGTAAGCAGGTTCGCCCGTGAAACGATCCCCGTGTGAGGGATAGGTTTCATGTGAACGCCGCCAGAAATCGGGGGTATCCGTCACATAGCTATACGACCCCTGAAAAATCGCAAGGCTGTTGTCGGCTGGCCCAATCAAATAGGCCGCGCCACCCGCCGCCGCTGTATATTCAAGAGCATCGCCAGGACGACCCTGTGCCGTGTCCATGCCGATACTCAGCGCATACCCCGCCATGTTGCTGCCGACCAACCCAATCGCGGCTTGCATCGCTTCTGAACCTGCTTTACAGGCAAATTCCCAGTCTGCGGCTTGAATATTCGGCGCTGCACCAATGGCCTCCGCCACAATCGTGCTGCTCGGCTTGACCGCGTAGGGGTGGGATTCTGAACCAACCCAGACGGCACGAATTTGACGTGGGTCAATGCCACCACGCGCCAGCGCATTACGGGCCGCTTCGATGGACATGGTAATCACGTCTTCATCCAGACCTGCGACGGCTTTTTCATTAATTGGCGTGCCACCCAATCCGTTTGTCCACACACGCGCTACCTCACTGGCAGGCAGGCGATAGCGCGGGATATAGGCCCCGTAACCCACGATACCCACCGGGGCATCGGGTTTCATCAGATAGTCCGCAGTGCGGAGGGGGTTCGATTGATTATTCATGTGTATCTCCATCTATCCATTTAAGCTAGATTCGGTTTATCGAGGACGGCTTTGACCAGCACCTTCGCCCGATCTAAGCGAATGTTGCCCTCGGCAATCATCGTTTCGACAATACGATTGACCATCTCGCCCTGCGCCCCGGCTGCCAGCGCCAATTGTCGGGCATGGAGCGCCATATGCCCTGCCTGAATACCCTCCGTCGCAAGGGCACGAATCGCGGCAAAATTTTGAGCCAATCCCACCGAAACAATGACTTCGGCGAGTTCACGGGCACTGGATACGCCTAAAATCTTCATGGTGATTTGTGCCGTCGGGTGGACTTTGGTCGCGCCACCAACCGTCCCCACCGCCATTGGCAAGGTGAGCATCCCGCGTAGATTGCCATTTTCATCCTGCCACCACCGCGTCATGGAGGTATAACGTCCATCACGTGCCGCATAGGCATGTGCGCCCGCTTCAACAGCCCGCCAATCGTTGCCCGTTGCAATTACCACCGCATCAACGCCATTCATGACCCCCTTGTTGTGGGTCGTGGCACGATAGGGGTCAACTTCGGCAAACACCGCCGCTTCGACAATAGATTTCGCAACCAATGTCCCCGGCATATTCTCGGTAGTTAAGGCATCAGCCGTCATAAGGCAACTCGCGGTGGCCTTGCGCCGATCCGACAAGTTACTCAAAATTCGCAGATTCACCCGCCCCCCTGTGATCTTTTCAATCGCCGGAGCGAGTTTTTCACAAGCGGTGTTGATGGCATTTGCACCCATCGCGTCACGGGTGTCATACAGCAAATCCACCACCAGCATCGGGCCGATTGTTGTTTGTCGAAACTGGCGCACCTCAATATCACGTCCCCCACCCCCTAATTTGACAATCGTCAGGTCGGGGTCATTCGCCAAAGCTAAAAGGCTTTCCCGTTCGGCAAGGATTCGATCCGCCGCCACCTGCAAATTTTCCACATCCAGCACTTGGATTTGGCCGATCATGATAGGTTCATCACTAGAAGTGGTAAAACCGCCCCCGCTGCGGGCCATCTTCGCCGCGAACGAGCAGGCTGCCACAACACTCGGTTCTTCAATCACCATCGGGATGAGATACTCTTTGCCATTGATTTGAAAATTGGTGGCGACCCCCAAGGGCAATCCGTACACCCCCAGCGCGTTTTCGACCATTTGATTGGCTTGCTGCGGGGATAGACCCATCGCATTTTCCAGAATGGCTTGTTCTGCTTGGCTTAATCCGGCCCATTCCACGATGATGCTAATGCGTTCAGGCAGTGATTTTTGATAGAACCCCGGTAGGCGAGATGAGCGTTGATCTTCCAACGCGGCGACTCCTCACGTAAATTGAATGATTCATATCCTATTCTAAAAGACTATCAAAAACTCTCAGAGGTCATCTTGAGAGCTATCCTGAGAGATTTTTAAAGTCTATGGTAAAATACTGAGCCGTTCTATACCCGCCGTATATCTGCGAAAACAACCTGAACATGAGTCACCCCGAATTTAGGGCAGTCGCAGAGAAGGCCACGAATGAGCCATTTCGTAGGGACGTAACATGTTGCGTCCGTACCTAAATCTACACGTGCTTAGGGAAA
>JAJTXY010000044.1 GCA_021463865.1 Anaerolineae bacterium | reverse complement strand
ATTGATGGATGAAAAACAGGGTCAGTCTGAGCCTGACCCCTACCACCCCATTTCGTAGGGGTAGGGCTAAGACCTACCCTTTACCCGAATCTGGTATGAAAAGCCTAAGCAAGCTGAGATAATTAAGACAATTCTCGCGTCACCCCAACTCACACGATTGCTGTTTCCTGCGGATATGTTTGCAGGGTTCTCTGCTCTCAATGAGAGTATTGAACACTTTGATGCTTCTCTAATTAAGACAATTCACCTAGATACTGCGGAAGATTTTGATACCTCTCTAATTCCTGAAAATAACGATCCGGGGATGGGTGCAAGCATTAGCCTTGACTGTAAAAGTGGCTTGCACTTTACAATGATAGCTAATTTTCAAAAGTATATTGTGGGGACGGTCAATCTATTGTTTTCGCTTGAGCATCTTCAACAAGGGATTTTGGACTATGAAATGCTCAAGTCGATTGTTTTTGAATTAGCCGCTATATTTCAGGTCTCAAACGGAACAATATACGATAAGCGTAACAAGGAGCGATTACGTTATTATTACTCCTTTCCTTCTGATTTCAATTCCTACCCCCTAGAGATCGGCTGTATTTCATACTTTAGCCCCTACCTCGTCGAATCTATTGGACGGGAGAAATTTCAGCAACTTCAATTATGTGCCGAAAAGGTTGAGTTCAATGGTGGTTTTCTGATTTCCTCAGTTCTAGAGCCATTTCAGGCTGATAACAAGCTATATCTTGAGCGTGAGGCCCAGATTATCGCAGACTTGGGATTGGAAGCCTTCGTAAAATTTTAGCTGGCAATTCATGACAGTATTCCTACAATCTGCCCTCAAATTCTAGTACAGTTGAAATAGGCTTGCAGCACTTATCACGTTTTATAGGGAGGGGTATGTATAACCACGACTCGATTCAGGCGGTAGATGCGGCACGGGTAAAGCATCATTTCGCCAAGCCGCTGTATGATACCTATTGTTTTTCGCAAATCCCCCAGACCATTTTTCATCTGCTGACGGGCGAGGGCCACAGCGGGTTGCCGACGAGCTTCCTCGGTGAGTTTCCCCAACGCTATGACAAGGTGATTTTGCTGTTTGTGGATGCGTTCGGCTGGCAATTTTTTCAGCAATATCAGGGCCAGCATGATTTTTTGCGGCGGTTTGTCGAACAGGGGGTGGTGTCGAAGCTCAATTCGCAGTTCCCTTCGGCGACGGCGGCACATATCACCACCATTCACAGCGGCCTGCCGGTTGGTCAATCCGGGGTGTTTGAGTGGTACTATTATGAGCCGCTGGTGGATGAGGTGATCGCACCCATCCTGTTTTCGGTGGCGGGGGATAAGGAACGGAATACGCTGGTGAAGAGGGGATTTAATGGTGATGGTTTGCTGCCTGACCAGACGATTTATCAGCGGTTGGCGCGGAAGGGCGTGAAGTCGTATGTGTTTCAGAACCATGCCTATTTGCCTTCGCCCTACTCGGATAAATTGCTGGCGGGGGCCAAGATGATTCCATTCCATACCTTTTCGGAGACGATGCTGAATCTAGCGGATGCGGTCATCAATACGGATGGGCCAGCCTATTTTTTCTGTTATCTCGACCCGATTGATACCATCGCGCATTATTATGGGCCGGGGTCGCGCCAATTGGACATGGAAATCCGCACGTTGATGGGCATTTTTGAGTCAGTGTTGTATCAATCGCTGGCGGGCAAGGTGGAGAACACACTGCTTTTAGTGACAGCCGATCATGGGCAGATAGGGGTCAATCCGCAGTCTATCGTTCATCTGAATTGGCATGTGCCAGAAATTCGAGCGTTGATTAAGACCAATCAGCGGGGACGCTTGATGACCCCCGCCGGATCATCACGCGATTTGTTTCTGTATGTGTGGGATGAATGTCTCGAAGATGCGGTTGGGCTGCTGTCGGAAAAATTGGAGGGACTGGCAGAGGTTCATCGCACGGCGGATTTGATTGAGCAGGGATTTTTTGGCAGTGGGCAACCTTCAGCCGAATTTCTGGGCCGCGTCAGTAATTTATTGCTGCTGCCAATGCGGAATGAGCAGGTGTGGTGGGATGAAGAGCCATTTTTGAAAGCCTTCCGAGGGATGCACGGTGGCATGACCCCGGAAGAGATGGAGACTATTTTGTTAGCGCTGCCGCTGTCCCGGTAAAAAGATTACAGGTTGCCGGAGAAGACCAGAATCAAAAAGGTCATGACCGCCAAAACGCCAATGGTGACGACAATCGGGAAGATATTTTTCTGTACCATCGAAATCGCAGGGCCACTTTGTTGGAGGGCAGCCTGTGGTGAGGTTAGTTGGGGAAGATTGACGGGCTTGGGTTCTTCGAGGGCGGCTTTCACAATTTGACGATTGAGGAACCACGCACTCACCGCGAGGGCAATCGCTATGCTCATGACCGCGCCGCCTGCCACCACCACGACCAATGCCAATTGAGCTAACTTATCATTTGTGCCTGTTAGGGTTGAGGCATCGGGGTTCGACACCTGTTCAGCGGCAGGCAGGTCGCCGCCACTAACCGTAAAAAAGCCCCCAATGACGAGCGCCGCAAATACAAAACCAATTAAAAGGCGGGCTGAATTTTGCACAACAACCTCCACGCGGGTGAATCCCTATTGAAAAAAGCCGAAAGAGAATCATTTCACAAACAAAACCAAGCGAACGAAATTATAACGGCTAGGTTTCGGTTAATCAAGCAGTGAATGATTCGTTTTACGCGGTATAACTGGCGACCTGTTCGGGCATGGGCAGGCTCATCTCTTTATAGAGTAGACTGGCCTCGAACAAAAAGGTACTGGCGCGGGCGCGGGTGCTGTAGCGGTGGGAGGTATGCTTTAGATATTGCCCGTAGAGCAGCAAGGCTTTGGCTAAATGAATACGCCGTCCCTGTCGGCGGCCCGCTGTTTCGGCACGATCTAGGGCATCTTGAATCGCCTCGACCTTTTCGTCGCGCATAATTTTGACCTCGGCCAAACTCGCGTAGATGGCAGTTAGATAGCGAAGGTCGCCTTGTACCCCCACCGCACCGAGGGCTTGGTGCAAAAATTGGTCGGCTTCCTCGACCTTGCCCTGTAAAATGACCATCTCGGCGTGATAGAGGGCAATCGCAGGCCGATACCACAACAGGGCTGAGGTCACAGGGCGGGTTTCTAAATTTTGGAGGAGCTGGGTGGCATCCTCAAACTGCTTTCGCCGAACGTGTAGGGCCAGATGCAAGAGGGTCGCCAGTAACTCTGAATCCTCGGATGGGGTCGGGTTTTCGTTGGTAAATTTTTGAAGGACGGCTTCAGTTTCATCCAATGCACCGCGATCAAGGTGAAGCTCGTAGGCACGCAGTAGATGTAAATAGCTAAGACTGGTGTCGTCGCGCTGGGCAAGGAAATATTTCTCGGCTTCAGTAAAGGCGGCAGCAGCAGCCTCATAGCGCCCCAAGAAACACAGCGCTAGGGCGTGATCCTGATGCAGATGGCCGGGGGCGCGGTGCATGTCAGTCGCAAGCGGCATCCGCAAAGCCCGTTCCAAGAGTTCGATACTTTCTTCGGCTTCGCCATACAACATTTTTAAGCGGCCTAGTTGGGCAGTGGCTTGCTGTAACAAGGCGGGGTCGCCTAATTTTTCGGCTTTCTGGTGGGCTTGTTGGACATGCGGGAGGGCGCGGTCACGTTGATAATCCAGCATGAGGTAATGGGCGGCATCCAAGCGCATTTCGATTTCGAGGCGCGGGTTGGTGATGGCATCGGCTTCGACGGCACGGGTGAGGACACGCACAGCATTGGGGCGCTGCTGATCGGCAAATAGGGCACGCGCTTGCAACCATTTGGCTTCGATGGCGAGTTCACCCGCGTCGCCGTTTTGCAACAGGCTGATGGCGCGGCTGGCATCGGTGCCAACGGCTGGATAATTGCGGCGGAGCATCTCGCTGCGGGCACGGATGACCAATGAACTTGCCAGCGGAACGGGTTCGCCAATCTGCTCGGCATATTCGATGGCGCGGCTGGTTTCGGTGATCGCTTTTTCCAAGTTGTTTTGACGCTGGTACAGATCGGCCCATGCAAGGCGGATTTTTAAGGCAACCGTCAGGGGGACTTCGTTTTCTTGACGGGCAATCAGGCGTTCCGCCGCCAGTACACTCTGCATGGCTTCGGAGGTTGCCCCCCACGCCGCTGCAAAGCGACTGGCGTCTAAATAGGCATCTACGGCGCCGTTGATTTCCCCCGCGTGTTCCAGATGATAGGCGACAAGCGCTTTACCAGCATGACCGGGGGCACGCAGCAACTGCCATCCTGCAATTTGCCGATGGGTTTCGGTACGCTCCGCTGCATCCAGATGGGTGTAGAGTGCCTCACGGATGATTTGGTGGCGGAATCTGTCCCAACGATGGGTAGGCCCTTCATCAATATAACGCTCACACAGATGCAGTTCCCGCATCCGATTCAGTTCGACGAGCGCGGGATGGGCATGTTTTTTGATCCAAGGCACGTTGTTATAAAACGTCATCCCATCAGCGGCAGTGTAGAACATAACCTGTCGTTCACGCTGACCCAAGACCTTATCGGCCAGATAATCGGTGATTTCCACCCAGTCACGCGGCCATTCTTGGGGTGGCGGGGTGTTTTCGAAATCCCACTGACCCCCACGCCGTTTCAATATCCCGTGTTCCAGCACAGTAGCGAGGGCGACAATAGTGGCGGGGCTGTGGACGGCTTTGGCATCATCCCCATGTGTCGGATCATAAATATTCAAAAATTCGGCAAGGGCAGCGCGATAATGGACGGGCCATGGAATGTCGGGCAAAAAGTGATTTAGCAAACGCCACGCATCTTGGCCGGAAAGGGGTTGGGCATAGACGGTGGTTGGGGAGGCGAAATAACTGGCTAGGGAATGGTTCGGATTGGAACGATCTTCGATGCACAACAGTACCGGATAGCTTTCTAGGCCATCCACTAATTTTTGCATCAATTCGAGTGACAGGGCATCGCTGTTATCCAGATACTCAAAAATCAGCAAGAGAGGCGATAGCTCGGCAAGCTGTCGCAGGAGATAGAGGGTGGTCGAAAAAAGCCGTTCCTGTCGGCCTTCAGGCTTCAGACCATCTACCATTGGGGAGGTAACGGGGGTTAGGCCAAGTACCTCGGCAAACAGCGGAATGGCTGATTCTGCGTCGGGCATCATGCGGATGAGCGACAACTGCAATTTCTCGTAATTGATGGCAGGTTCAGATTCTGGATTTAGGCCAAAGAGGAACTGCCAAATCGGAATCCACAGGGTATAGGGAGCGGTTGGGACATGCACCGGGCCGACAGAGATGAAGCCGCTGCCACCCGCCGTCAACCACTGCCCAATCAATTCATCAATCAGAGCGGAACGTCCGCTACCCGCACTGCCCGTCATCAAAAGGAGATGATTTGCACCTGTTAGGCCACGCTGGGCTTCTTTGCGAATTTGTTCGCGTTCAGCCTCGCGCCCGACCAGTGGAATTTGACGGGCAATTTGATAGCGAGTGGAAAGGCCACCGCCCAAACTAATTTCACCCGTCATGGTAAAGCCAGACTCTAATTTGCGATTGCCAGATCGCCAGCCAAAGATTTTTTCGGTGGCGTGTTGGGTGACTTCATCCCCGATTATTTCGCGGGCATCGGCGGTGTCGGCAAGTTGGGCGGCGGTGAGCAGGATGGGTGAGATAATCGTATAAGGGCTGTAATATTCGCGGCCAAGCAGAGCCGCAAAGCCATGACCGCTGGCGATTGCCATATGCAAACTGGGTTCGATGTTGTTCAAGGCACGCTGTAAGGCTAGGGCACAACCGGCTGCGTTACGGCTGGCTTGTTCCTGAACATGGGGCACCCCAAAAATAAGGCGAATTTCGGACTGTTCGCCTTCCACCGTAATTCGATCCAGCAAAGCGCCATAGCGAGCGGCGACATCCAGCACATTTTCTAGGATGGTCGTCCAGCGCGGAATCACCTCATCTGTGCCGAGCATTAGCCCTCGGATACGGAGCACAATACAGGCTAGATGATCGGTTACAACGCCTTCTTGTACCGAATGGAAAGGTGTGCGCAGGAGAGGATCAACAAATAGTTCGGCGGTTGCAAGGGTATTCGAATTGCCCGTAACAGGCAGGGGCGAACTGGAGCGTTTGTTTTGCCCCTTCGCCATTGCCTCGCCCACTTGACTCTCGGCAAAACTGACATCAGATAGGAAAAAATTGCTGGCGACCCATTGGCCTGCCGGGGCACTCCCAAGCCGCTTTAGGACGTCACGGTGGGTAATGACCTGTCCATCTTTGGCAACGGCTAAGGCTTGATCGGCCTGATCCACCGCCGGGCCACCAAAAATAAAGACATTGCGCTGAAGGCCCTCGCTGCTGAATACAAAGGTGGAGACATTGCCGATGCCAGCACCCGCCGCGATCTTCCAATGAATATAGGGATAACCCGGAGGGGTTTTGTCTAAGGTGGCTTCAATAGATTTTTCGACAGCGATTAGGGTTTGCAGCACCCGTCCGGCCTGTGCCACAGTCTCGAGGGGCACAATTGCGGTTAGGCGGTTCATGCCCAGTTCGACTAGGGTGATTTTGGCCTCTTGGAGCGGTTGAAGCAGTGGGGCATAGAGCGTGTTAAACAGGGTGGTGATGACGGACGCTTTGCTTGATGCAATACTTTCTTGGACGGCGTCATCGGTTAGGCCATCAATCCGAATGCGCACCACAATCGCTTGAAAACGCTGAACCTGTCCAGTAGAGGGGCGCGAAGAGGTAACCGAAAGTTGTTCGCGTAAGAGAGGTGGAACCAAACTCACAAGCGAAAGTTTCCGAGAATCATTTGAAACTGACAAGCCGTTAGAAGGGGCTGGTGATGTCAATTTGAGTTGTTGCCTTTTTTCTATACGGGCTGTCCCACAACAGCAGCTATCGCAGAACCATCAACAATAAGCACAAACCGATTGTACCCCAAAGTATACTTGAGGTTTGACGCAACCTCAAGAAACCTCAAGAAAACTAAGAGGCTGTCAAGTGACGATAAGCTAAAAGAAGCCTATAGACTTGTTATTTTCAGCCTATTGATTGCGTCTGACCCATCTTGTAGAATAGAAATCAATAGGCGTAGATGGAAACAGTGTGAATTGGGCCAATCGGTCAGCGAGTCGGGAATCATTGGTGGAAGCCCGATACGAACTCTCAATTGATGATCCTTCCGGAGCCGTGAACTGAACTTGCACTGCAATAGTAAGGGATACCGGGTGCTGCCCGTTAACGCAGCCGCTGCATCACAATTTTGGATATGCAGCACCAAGAGCCTCAATCTCGCTGGTTGGGGAATTGGGGTGGTACCGCGAGATGATACACTCTCGTCCCCTTATGTGTTTGGGGCGGGAGTTTTTTATTTGATATAGGACAAGAGGATTCTATGACATCGTTGGAAGTCCGTCCGGCAGTGGTGGCAGATGTGGAAAAGTTGACCGTCATCTGGCACGAACACATGCACGACCTAGCTAAACTGGATCAGCGGTTTCGCATTACCGAAGATGCGCCAGCCCACTACCGAGATGATTTGCAGGCATGGTTGGGGCGCGAGGATGCACGGATTCTGGTTGCCGAGCGGGATGGCCGATTGGTCGGGTTTGTGGTGGGATGGCGGGTCAAACGACCCCCTGTGCAAACACCAGAAACGATTGGGCTGATTAGCGATTTGTGTGTGGATGGTCATGCGCGGCAAGGCGGGGTGGGTTCGGCCCTGTTAGACGGGTTGCGTGGGTGGTTTAAGGATCATCAGATTGAAGTGGTCGAGGCGCATGTGCCCCAAAGCCACCCAATTGCCCAAGCCTTTTGGCGGGCGCTTGGGGCGACGGATTATCTGCATGTTGTCCGTTATCGGCTCTAAGGAATAAACGCAATATGGTGCAGCAATTTCTTTCATGGTTGGGGCCGACACGCAAGCGGCTGTTGATAGGCCTGCTCATTATTACGGGCTTGGGTAGCCTGTTTAGCTTGGCGCTGGCAAGTGATGAGTCTTGGTCAGAACCATTGCAGACGGTGTTTATGTTGGCGTTTTTGGGTGGGACGGGTGTGATTGTGGGAACCAAGCTACCACGCCCGGCTCAACAGCGTTTGTTATTGACACTGGCCCCGGCGATTGGATTGGTGGCACTGGGTTTGGTGTTGCCAGAGGGGGCGTTTACGATTTTGTTGGGCTTGGCGTTTGGGTGGCTGCTGGCGGCGCAAATGCTGTTTCGAGATCGGGTACGGATGGAGTATCGAGACGCGATTAAGGCCATGCGTAAACAGGATTACAACGAGGCCATCACGATTATCAGTGAGCTTATCAAAGCCGACCAGAAAAACAGCGAGCACTATCGGTTTCGGGCGGAACTCAATCGTTTGGCAGGGCGGATGGGGCCAGCCATCCGTGATTATGAAGAAGTCGTGCAATTGTCGCCGGAGTCAGCGGTGGGTTATAACGGATTGGCCGAGGTGTATTTGCAGCAGGGTCAATATGAAAAGGCCAAACCCTATGGTGAGCAGGCGTTTGAGCGTGAACCGACCTATTGGGTCGCACCTTATAATTTGGGCATGATTGAGGATCGGTTGGGGGAAAGCGAAAAGGTCATTGAACACCTAAATGCTGTTTTGGAGCATGGGCTACCCGACAGCCGTCACCGCTTGTTGACGTATGTGTGGCTGGCACGGGCGTATCACCGATTGGGTCAAGCGGACGTAGCGGATGAGACATTGGCGAAGATCAAACGCGAGGGTAAGGGCCTGAAAGAATGGGAAACGATCTTTGGCAGCGAACAAGCGGGTGTACTTCGCAAGGTATTGGAGACGGACGTTGAATTGGCGAAACAAGCCTATAACACCGTCGAGGCCAGTGCCATGAAATTTTTTGGGGCCGAATAATGCTGTGGCGTGACACCCGTCTTCGTTTGGCCTTTGGATTATCCACTCTTATGGCAGTTGTGCTATTTGTGATTTTGAGTCAGGCCGCCGCCGACAGCCGTGTGCCATTAGCCATTGGATTTGCCGGATTGCTGGCTTTGCTCCAAGTTTTTATTTTGATACGGGGCAAAGGGCATCAGAGTGCTTTATTAACGGCACAACAGGCGTTTGTAGATGGGCGTTATGCGGAAGCTGCCGGATTATTAGAGGGCCAACTGGAGCAATATCGGGCTAATGGACAAGCGCCTGATTTGAAATTACTGACAGTTTTGGGGAATACCTATCGTCAATTGGGGAGGTTGGATGAGAGCGCGGCCCTGTTGCAGCAGGCAATCGAACAATTTCCTAACAAGGCTTTCCCGGTATACGGATTAGGGCGGACGCGCTTGGCGCAGGGTGACTATAATGAGGCGGTGAGATTGATTGAGCAGGCCCTGAAATTGGGAGCGCGTAAAGCGGTTCGGGCTGATCTGGCATTGGCGCTGTATTATGCAGAAGCAGACCAAAGTCGTATTATAGAGGTAGCCCAACAAACCGGACGCATCCTCAATGTCGAAAATTATCGGGCACTGATGGTGAATTATTTAATTGCGACCCATACGGCAGAGGCCCAACTTGCTAAACGAGTGATGCACAATACTGCGGCAGGGTTGGCCTATTGGCAGGGGGAAGCCAAACGCCATGCGACGACGGATTTTGGGCGACGATTAACATCCGATGTAGCACGCATTGAGGCCATATTACAACAAGAGGAGACCAGCGGGCATGAGTGAACGACCAGAGTATCCGCAAGACTATTATGAAGAAGAATATCCAGAACAAGGCGAGGGCTATCCAGATGAAGATCAGGGTAAGGCATCGGTATACGCACAACGTCAGAAAGAGTCCGACGATGGGCCGCGCTTGTTAGATAGCTGGTTTATCCGCCTGCTGCTGGCGGTAATCTTGATTCTCGTGATTGTAGGAGTCATCGTGGGTGGGGCCTATTTTCAAGCGAGTTCCAGTCGGGATGAGCCGTTGGACATCAAGGCGTTTCCGGGGCTACTGCAATCCTCTTATCAGAAAATAGATAAGGGACACGATCTGCAAACATGGTCGGGTACTGTGCAACTGGCCGAACTTGAAAATCATTATCGGAAACAGATGGACGACTGTAATCGGTTGTTCAGCGAACCTGAAGAGGGCCAAGAACCGTCTGACCAAACCATTGAGTCTCAAAATTATGTGCGTACCACCTGTTTATTGGATCATTCGCATGATTTCTTCGGGATTACCCAATATGTCCGCCTGACGATTGCGCCGGAATTTACACCTGAGGGTGAGCGCACCGGGATGGTGAATGTCACGATTGAACGGGTATGGAAAGAATAATAAATAGGGAAGCACAAAGGTAAGGGAATTCACCATGCAAGAACCAGATTTGGGTTTGGTTCCAGACGACGCTGCACCATCGGAAACTCCTAAAAAGCCGCGCGTTGTCATCCCGGTTTGGGTGGCACTGGCGGCAATGGTGCTTGCTGTGGTTGTGGCAGGGGTGATTATTTCATCTATTGCGGAGCCGCTGTTGAATCTGATTTCGCCGGAAAAACCAGACATCCCGCTGCCGCCGGGGACGCATTTGGAGAAGAAAGACGAAGAATCCAACTATGCCACCACTGAATGGCTGTATGGTTCCAAACTGCCGGGGTGTGAGGTAGCCGCGTTTTTTGATCAGCATGAAGGGGTAGAGTGCATTTATACGCCGATGGCCTGCCCAGTAGATGTTGAAGCTACAGCAACACCGGAGGTCGAACCAACGCCCACTCCGGAAGGTGGCACGATCACGGCCAATTTTTCGCAGGTGGCGGTGTGCAGTAAACAGGTGAAAGAAGTAGCGTCGAGTTATACATGGCGTGTGGATATTTTTGATGGTTATAGCGGAGAGTATCGAACGAAATTCCGTATCTATCTATTTAGCGAGCGTTAAGAATAAGAAGAAGACTATGCAAGTAGTGAGCAATGTCCAGAGAGGAAGGTGTCACCGTGATGCCGCCGTTGGAAAGACGGCTGCGTTGCGGGGTATTGGGGCGCGAGAAGCACAGACGCACATAACCTAAGCCGACGCGCAATAATAGCAGCATCTCGAATTGGACACCTTCTAGGAGAAAGAAATAGCACCATGAGCAAACGGTTTGCCCCTGTATCGCCAAAACTGGACATCAATGAATTGGAATTGGGTGTCCTTGAATTCTGGCGCGAGAAAGATGTGTTTCATCGCGCCATGAGTGAGCGCGAGGGTGGCCCCAAATTTGTGTTTTATGAAGGCCCTCCCACCGCCAATGGTCGCCCCGGCAGCCATCACGTCTTATCGCGTGCGTTTAAGGACATCTTCCCGCGCTATAAAACTATGACGGGCCATCACATCATCCGTAAAGCCGGATGGGATACGCACGGCCTGCCTGTCGAAATCGAGGTTGAAAAAGAACTCGGTATCAAACACAAAAGCGAAATCGAGGAATATGGCATTGCCGCGTTTAACCAAAAATGCCGCGAAAGTGTGCAGCGGTATATCGCGGATTGGAACAAACTGACGGAGCGTATCGCGTTTTGGGTGGATTTGGATACGGCCTATGAAACCTATAAACCTGAATACGTGCAGAGTGTATGGTGGCTGCTCAAACAGCTTTGGGACAAAAACCTAATCTATCAAGGTTATAAGGTTGTGCCCTATTGCCCACGCTGCGGCACGCCGCTATCGAGCCACGAAGTCGCACAGGGCTATGCCGAGGTGGATGACCCCAGCATCTATGTGCGCTTCAAGGTGGTGGGCGAGGACAATACGTATTTCCTCGCATGGACGACGACTCCATGGACACTGCCCGGTAATGTGGCACTGACCGTCGGTGAAAAGATTGATTATCTGCTGATCGAGGGTCGGGTAGATGCAGAATCGCCTGTTGAACGGCTGTATGTGGCAAAGGCGAGATTTGAGGCCATTGTGCTGCCGCAGGTCAAAGAGGGCGGTGGGTATGAGGTTGTGGCGGAAATGAAGGGCCGGGATTTGCTGGGCAAACATTACGAGCCACTGTATACCTATCTGCCTGTTGACCGCGATGCCTATTACATCACGGCGGGGGATTATGTCACGGTAGAGGATGGGTCGGGCATTGTGCATACTGCACCGGCGTTTGGTGCCGACGACCTTGTAACGGCCAATAAATATAACCTGCCGGTAGTGGTGACGGTCAATGCCGATGGACGTTTCAAAGATGAAGTGACACTGGTGGCAGGCATGTGGTTTAAGGATGCCGATAAGGTTGTAGCACGCGATTTGAAAGAACGCGGTCTACGATTCCATCTGACCACCTTCCGCCATAACTATCCGCACTGCTGGCGCGATAAAGGCCCCTTGATGTATTACGCCCGTGCGACGTGGTATATCCGCACGACGGCCTATCGAGATCAATTGGTGGGGCTGAACAAGACCATCAATTGGGTGCCGGAGCATGTCAAAGAAGGGCGCTTTGGCAACTGGTTGGAAGATGTCAAAGATTGGGCATTGGGCCGCGAACGCTATTGGGGTACACCCCTGCCGGTGTGGGTAGCCGATGACCCGGATGTGGATTATGCGGTATGTGTTGGCAGCCTAGCCGAACTCAGCCAAAAAGTCGGGTGGGATGTGACCGGGGTTGACCCGCATCGGCCCTATGTAGACGACATCACATGGCAGGAAACGGTCAAGGGCAAAACTGTTACCATGCGCCGTGTGCCAGAAGTGATTGATGTGTGGTTCGACAGCGGTTCGATGCCTGTCGCACAGTGGGGGTATCCGCAGCATAACCACGAGATGTTTGAAGACCAATTCCCAGCGGATTACATCTGCGAGGCGGTTGACCAGACGCGCGGATGGTTCTACAGCCTGCACGCCATCGCTACAATGGTTTTTGATTCGGTGGCCTATAAAAATGTGATCTGTCTCGGCCTCATCATGGCGGATGATGGCAGCAAGATGTCCAAGAGCAAGGGCAATATCGTGGCCCCATGGGATGTCATTAATAAGTATGGGGCGGACGCGATGCGCTGGTTTATGTTCACCGCCAGCCAGCCGGGGGACACCAAATATATGGGTTGGCGTAATCCCGATACGCAAGATGAAATCCCACCCATTGCGGAAATCTTGCGGAATTTCTATCTGAAGTTGTGGAATGTCTACAGCTTCTTTGTGACCTATGCCAATCTGGACAATTTCGACCCGAATGCGCCCCAAGTGCCACTGCAAAAACGTGAAATGTTGGATCAGTGGGCCTTGAGTGAACTGAATGCGCTGGTTGCACAGACGACCCAAGCCTTTGAAACCTTCGATGTGATCGGGGCGACTCGTCCGATTGAGGAATTTGTCGAAGATTTGAGCAATTGGTATCTGCGTCGTTCGCGCCGCCGCTTCTGGCAGGATGATAACCCGCAGGATAAATTGGCGGCCTATCAGACGCTCTATGAATGTCTGGTGACGATTGCCAAACTGCTTGCGCCGTCCATGCCGTTTTTGGCGGAGGCGATGTATCAAAATCTGGTGGTGGGGCATGACGGCACATCGCCGGAAAGTGTACATCTGGCGACATGGCCCAAAGTGAACAAGGCCGTCATCAACAACGACCTGAACTATAAGATGGGGCTGGTTAAACGGATGGTTAGCCTCGGACACGCGGCGCGGAATAATGCCGAAATCCGCGTGCGCCAACCGCTGGCAGAGGTCAATTTTGCTGTACCGTCGCATGAAGAAGGCGACACCCTGCTGGATATGGCGGACGTGATCGCGGACGAATTGAACGTTAAAGCAGTGCATATCTTGAACCCGGCGGAAAGCGTTGGCATGGTCAACTATGCGCTGAAGCCGATTGATACGCTGGGACGTGAACTGCGGGGTGATTTCCAAGCCGTGCGTAACCTGCTGGTGAATGCCAGTGGTGAGCAGTTGGTCAATTGGAGCCGCACTCTGTTGGCCGGGGGCGCGATTTCAGTTGAGGCCAATGGTAAAACGTTCGCGCTGACCCCGCAGCAAGTCATCGTCAAACAGACCAGCGCCGAAGGGTTTGCGGTGGCCGAAGAACATGGTTATCTGGCGGCTCTACGCACCGATCTGACTGATGAATTGGTGCGTGAAGGGCAGGCGCGTGAAATCGTGCGGTTTATCCAGACCTTGCGTAAGGATGCCGATTTCGATCTGAGTGATCGCATCGCTGTGACCTATCAGGCGGAGGGCGGATTAGCGGACGTGATGCGCCAATTTGAGCAATATATCCGCAATGAGACGCTCGCCGAAGAATGGCTGTCCGGCGGGCCTTTGAATGGGGGTCACACCCAAACGCTGGAGGTGGACGGGGCGAAAGTAACGGTTAGTCTGCGTCGGCTATAAGACCTGTATTTTTCCGATAGGGGTGATGTACAATCAGATCACCCCTATTGATTCGATGAGGACACGGGGCTAAAGCCGCCGTGCTGAATTCAGGCTAGAAAACAGTTGCTCTAGCGGGTCAACATATGAATTATCATTATCGGAGTATTGGCATTGGAAACCTCTTTGCAAAATGATTCGCCTAATCCTGCCCCAGAAAATACGGCAGCGACCCCATTGCAATGGGTGTTGTTATTTGGGGTGGCGGCTCTGACTATCATCACCGACCAGATTAGCAAGTGGATTGTGGTGCAATCGTTAGATTATGGCGAAACGTGGGTTCCGATTCCGGCACTCAAAAGCATCTTTGACATCACCTATACACGCAATACAGGTGCGGCCTTTGGCATGGCACAGGAATTCGGCAATATCTTTTTGCTGATCGCTGTCGTTGTGGTGGGAGCGATTGTTTATTACTATCGCAAACTTCCAACGGGGTCGTGGTTGGTGCGCCTCACGTTGGGATTGCAAATGGGGGGTGCGCTGGGGAATGCACTTGATCGCATTACACGCGGCTATGTGGTGGATTTTTTCCATGTGCATGGCTACCCCATTTTTAATGTGGCCGATAGCTCCATTGTCGTGGGCGTGGTGGTGCTAGTCGCACTCCTTTGGTGGGAAGATCGTAAGATTACAAAAATTGAAAATTGAGCGAGAGGCTTTCTGATATGGCTGACAAACAAATCTCGAATGGGACGTGTGCTTATTGCAAAGAGACATTCCCCAAAAATGTAATTAAGCGACATTTAAACACCTGCAAAGAACGACAAGCCGCCCAAGAAGCCGCGAGTCAGAAAAGCCGTGCCAAGAAAGAGCGTCTTTTTCATCTTTTGGTCGAAGGGCGTGGTCTGCCGATGTATTGGCTGCATCTGGAAGTCCCCGCTTCGGCAAAATTGGCTGACCTCGATCAATATCTGCGGGATATTTGGTTGGAATGCTGTGGGCATCTGAGCGCGTTTCGGATTGATAAAGTGTCTTATTCAATTTCGCCTGAAGAAGATTTTTTCCCGATGGGGTTTGCTGGCGGCAATGACCCATTAGCTGGGATGTTTCCAATGATGCCTGCGCCGCTGCCCCCTCCACCCCCTGAATTGGCCCCGTTATTGTCAATGGATATTGAGGGGCTTTTTCATAAGTATCTTGCAGAACAGCGTGCTAAAGTCGGTGATGAAACCGCCGAAGCCTTTTTTCAAGCTGTCTTGAAGCGTCTCATCGCAGATATGACTGACGTGCTCGAAAAAACACTTGGCGCAGCAATCATGAATGATCTTAAAGCAGAACTTAATGTTGATCTCAAGAAACTTTCGGCCAAAGACATGCTGACCCGGTTAGATGCGCTGGAACAAGAGGCGATTCAAGAGGCGGAGTCGTTGCCACCTTTCCCCCTCTTATTTGATGATTTCCGCGAAGAAGATATGGGTAGCGCATTGGGAGATGTTCTTAGGGTTGGTCTAAAATTCGACCATGAATATGATTTTGGCTCAACGACTGAATTAACCCTCAAAGTTCTGAGTGAACGAGAAGGTGTTGCACTCGGTAAAAAGAAAGCCCCGGTGGTGCTATTGGCGCGTAATGAAGCACCAGAAATTCTCTGTGAGGTCTGTGGTCAACCCGCTACATTGGTTTGTACGAATTGTAATTGGGGCGGAGTCGCCTATTCCAATCAGGGGGCAGTATGTAAAAAATGTGCCAAGAAACATAAGTGTGGCGACGATATGATGCTGCCGATTGTCAATTCACCGCGCACCGGCGTTTGTGGTTATGGAAGCGAATGGATTTAGGGGCAGTTCATGAAGGGGTGGGTTGAGGTTCATGATTTTGTAGACCCATCACCTTTGATTTAATCAACTCCGAATCGAATGCCCCGGTTTGGCGGAAAATGACCCGTCCATAGGGATCAAGCACCAAAATGGTCGGGATAATTTTGACCTCATATTGACGGGACGTGCTGCATCCAACCTCGCTTAGAAAATCAATCCGCAAGACGGTTGCTTGACCCTCCAACTCTTTTTCGAGATTGTCTACAACGGGTTTCATTAAACTACAGGCCGTACACAAATTGTTGTAGTATTCCACGATGGTTGGCTGCTGACCATTCCTCACCACCGCGTCAAATTCGCTTTTAGTCTGGATGTCGCTGGGTCGGATATACCAGACGAGATGGATAGCCGCCACGATGGTCATGCCGAGACCTAAAACGATGGTCAATAGAGGATGGTTCTGCAAAAAGGAAATCTTGGATGTGAAACTATAGAAAAAGTTACAGGGGAGGAGTGGGTATCGCTCCCCTGTTGTTAGTGTTTACCGGACATCATGCCATGCGGTATAGACTTCGGTTTGGCCTGCACGGATGGCCCGCAAAAGGGCATCTTGGTCAACAGGCAGGCTGAAAATGCGAACCCCCGTCGCGTGATAAATTGCGTTGCAGATGGCGGGGGAGGTGTTGATGGAGCAGATTTCCCCTACCCCTTTCGCGCCATATGGCCCGGTGGAAACACGGTCTTCAATTAGATGCGAGATGATTTCCGGCGCGTGTTTGATACTTGGCATTTTGTAACGCGAGAGGAGATTTGTCCAAGGGACGCCATTTTCGACGATGTAGGATTCGGTGAGGCAGTTGCCCATCGCCATGACGATGCCGCCTTCGACCTGCCCTTGCAGCATAAGAGGGTTGATAGCCCGACCAATATCTGTGCCTGCAATAATCCTCAAAACTTTGACCGCGCCTGTCTCCATATCCACCTCAACCAGCGCGGCTTGGGTGGCATAACTAAACGCGAAGTGCATATCCCCACCCGTACCCAGTGGCTGTGTGGCGGGGGCGTGATATTCGTGACGTACTTTGGAGGATAGACCGTTGGCTTTCATCCAACCGACCAGCGTGCCCAATTCGACGCTCTTGCCATTGTGACGCAGCAGGCCCTCTTCGTAATAGAGCGTTTCGGGGGGGACATCCAAAAATTCGGCGGCGGAACGGGTCAGGGCTTCACGCAATAGGGCGGATGTCACCCGTGCGGCGTTGCCACTGACAAAGGTTTGGCGGGAAGCAGTGGTTGGGCCACCATTGGGAGTTAAATCGGTGTCGCAGAGCAAGACACGCACCCGATGGTAGGGCAGTTTAAGTTCTTCGGCGGTGCATTGGGCCACGACATGTGCCAAGCCTTGACCCATATCGGCAGAGGCTACCCGCACTTCCACCGAGCCATCTTCAAAGGCTTCGACTTCGGCTTCGGCACGATCTGGCGCACCCCCCCCTAGACCGGTGTTTTTGTAGGCGCAGGCCAACCCCCACGCATAGGCTTTGTGACCGTCGCGCCATGCCCAACGGAAATCACCGTCAGCAGGCATCATGTCGTGTTCCACATGGCGGAGGGTTTCCAGCAGGCCAACGGATTCACGCAGAACTTGGCCCGTCGCGGTGGTCGTACCGACTTTTTGGGCATTGATACGGCGAAATTCAATCGGGTCAATGCCGATCATTTCCGCCAGAATGTCCATATTCGATTCGACGGCAAAGGCGGATTGGGTTACGCCGAAACCACGAAATGCGCCAGAGGGAGGATTGTTGGTATACATGGCGTAACAATCAATTTTGGCGTTGGGCACGACATAGGGTCCAGTGGCATGAGTTGTCGCACGGGTCATCACTTTATCAGAGAGAGACGCATAGGCCCCGCCGTCGCCATACAATTCCGCTTCCACTGCGACGAGTTTACCGTCTTTGGTCGCCCCTGTTTTCATGCGGATGATAGTGGCGTGACGTTTGGGATGGACAATGAGGGATTCTTGTCGGGTGTATAACATTTTGACGGGGCGGCCAGTGGCTTGGGCCAGCATCGCCACATGAATTTGACCTGTAATGTCCTCCTTGCCACCAAAACCGCCACCGATCAGTGTGCCAATCACCCGCACTTTTTCTTCGGGCAAGCCCATCGCCAACGCAATCTGATTGCGGTCTTGATAGGGGATTTGTGAACCGACCAAGATGGTTAATTTTTCATGGCCTGCTACCCCCGGCGGAATCCCGATGGAACATTCGGGTTCTAGGAAGGCGTGCTCCACAGTAGGCGTGCGATATTCACGCTCGACAATATAATCAGCCTGCGCGAAACCCTGCTCAATATCACCATGCCGCACCTTGATGTGTTTCAGCAGGTTGCCCGTCGGATGCTTGGAATGCAGCACCGGGGCTTCCGGCGAATGGGCAAATTTGGGGTCGCCGATCACAGGCAGGGGTTCGTATTCGACTTCAATCAGCGTCAAGGCTTCGGCGGCGATGTCTTCAGTTTCGGCGGCGACAATCGCTACCGCATCACCCATATAGCGCACGACATCCCCGCACAAGACGGGCCAATCTCGATAGACTAGCCCGTGTAAATTATCGCCGGGGACATCGGCGTGGGTCAACACAGCGACGACACCGGGGAATGCTTTGGCTTTTTCGGTGTTGATACTCAAAATTCGCGCATGGGGATAGGCGGCACGCAGAGTACGAGCAAATAACATGCCCTCGAAGAAATAATCATCGGTATATTTCGCCGCGCCAGTGACTTTTTCACGCACGTATTGAGGGGGGACAGAACGGCTAATCGCGTGCATAGGTTCACTGACATCCGGCTCATTGACAGGCAGTGGCCCTTCACCGCGCATTTCGCTGGCGGCGGATTTGATGGCGGCAATCACACTGGCGTACCCCGTGCAGCGGCAGTAGGTATCCTTCAAGGCGACCTTGATGGCGTGGTCATCGGGGTCCGGGTTTTCATTTAGCAGGGCAGTGGCGGTCATCATCAGACCGGGAGTGCAAAAACCGCATTGAACCGCGCCATGTTCGATAAAGTTTTGCTGGATGGGATGCAGTTCGCCATTATGGGCCAAGCCTTCGACGGTTTCAACCTCCCGGCCCTGCGCTTTGAAAGCAGGGAAAATGCACGAATTGACAGGTGTGCCATTGACCAAAACGGTGCAGATGCCACATTCGGCCTCTTCACAGCCAATTTTGGTGCCAGTCAGGCCCAGATCGTAGCGCAACACTTGGGCCAGCGTGCGTGATTCTGGAACGTCTAAATGGTGGATTTGTCCGTTAACGGTGATGTCTAGTTTGCTCATGTGGGATTACTCCATTCCAATACCTTCGGGCACGGCTTGGCCTGTTCGGGCACGCTGAACGGCGAGTTGCAGAGTGCGGCGCAGCAGGACGGCGATCATTTCTTTGCGATAATCCCCCGTCGCACGATATTTGCTGGTGCGGGGCTTGAGAATTTGCAGGGCGGTTTCAATGGCATGTTCAATAGCGGCGTCGGTGGCGGGTTGGCCGATGAGAACGGCCTCAACCTCCGCAGCACGACCCGGCGTTGGGCCAATGGGAGCAATCGAAAGACGGGCGACCTCGAAATGGGTTTGGGCAGGATTTAGCCGCACCCATGTGGCACAGCCGAGGATGGGGAGGGCTACCCCCTGCGGACGCATAATACGCTTAAAAGCCGTCGCCTCGTTATCACCACATAGGGCAAAACGAAAGCCGATAATCACATCGCGGGTGGAATCAATCAGCGATTGACCCGGACCACGAAACATTTCCAAAATCGGGACGACGCGACGTTGACCATTCATGATAATTTCGGCCTTAGCATCAAGGGCAACCAGTGAGGTTGTGCCATCCCCCGCTGGCAGGGCATGGGCGACATTGCCACCGAGTGTTCCCACATTCCGCACCTGTGGCCCACCAACTACTCCGCAACTTTCGACGAGGCAGGTCGCACGGGCGGCTAGAACGGCGGATTTTACAATCTGGCTGTGGGTCACACCTGCGCCCACATAGATTTCATTGTTGTCATCAGCAGCAAGGCTGGTCAATTCGGGAATTTGGGTGACATCAATCAGGGCTTCTTGAATGGGATGGTGGCCTTCGCGCAGTTCGACAATCAAATCCGTGCCACCCGCGACCACTTTGGCCTTGCCCTGATATTGGTTCAGCAGGGCGATGGCTTGATCTATTGAATGAGGGGTATGGTAATGGTTCCACAGTTTCATGAGGGGTGTTCCTCCTAAAACTGCTGGTACTTTTCGGAGGGAGGACATCCCAACGCCGCCACTATCGGCGACCCGCAGTCATTTAATATGATGTTGGTACTCTTATTATACAGTCACTTTTGAACCCGCCATCATCAAGCCCAACGTGCGAACGTCAGCGGCGTCGCGTTTGACCTCGCCGACAATTGCGCCCTCGTACATGACGGCGATGCGATCTGATAGGGCTAGAATTTCATCCAAGTCTTCCGAAATGAGCAAAATCGCTGTGCCTTTGGTGCGTTCTTCTAACAAACGATGGTGAATATACTCACTCGCGCCAATATCCACCCCGCGCGTGGGTTGGGCAGCGATTAGGACACGCGGCTGACGCGATAGTTCACGGGCCAATACCAATTTTTGGATATTGCCTCCCGATAGACTCTTGATCGGGGTTTCGTGACTCGGTGTTTTGATTTCATAATCTTTGATAGCGGTTTTGCATTGGCGGGTAATGCTGCGGAAATTCATAAACAGGCCGCCCCACGCATAAGGTTTGCGCCCATGATTCTGCAAAACAAAATTTTCGGCGACGGTGAAATTTTTGATGACGCCATCGGTCATGCGGGCTTCGGGAATATGCGAGAGGCCGTGTTGATTCATGGCGGCGGGGGAGTGATTGGTCACATCGTCGTTATTCAGCCAGATTCTGCCCGCAGTGATAGAGCGCATCCCCGCAATGACTTGGGCCAATTCGCGCTGACCATTGCCAGATACACCCGCCACACCGACGATTTCACCCGCATGGACATTTAGCGAAATATTTTTGAGACCCTCATCCCCCCGATCACTGGTGGCGCTGACCCTTTCCAATCGCAGCAGGGCAGGGCCGGGTTCGATAGGTGGCAAATCGTAACGCAGAACAACCGGACGGCCTACCATCATTTGCGCCAACATTTCTTTGGTAGCCGATTCCGCTGGGATGCTGTAGACCCGTTTGCCATCGCGCAGGACAGTAATGCGGTGGCTGATGGCAAGGACTTCGTGTAATTTGTGCGAAATAAAAATCAGGGCGTGACCATCGGCGGTCATTTGGTTCAAGATGCGGAATAGCTCGTCTACTTCTTGGGGGGTCAGCACTGCGGTGGGTTCATCCAAAATGAGCAGGGCCGCGCCGCGATAGAGTGCCCGCAAAATTTCCACCCGCTGCTGCTCGCCAACCGCCAACTGCCAGATGGGGCTATTGGGATTGACTTGCAAGCCGTAAATCTCAGAAAGCTCACGGATACGCCTCGATACAACCTCTAGATCGAGTATCAGACCACGTGAAGATTTCATCCCCAACGCCACATTTTCAGCGACGGTTAGGGAGGGGACAAGCATAAAATGTTGGTGAATCATGCCAATGCCGTGTTGAATAGCATGATTGGGAGAGCGAATGACGACGGATTGGTCATTTAAGTAAATATGGCCTTCTTCTTGATGGTAGAGGCCATACAAAATCTTCATGAGGGTGCTTTTGCCCGCGCCATTTTCACCCAAGAGGGCATGAATCTCACCCGCTTTGACATCAAAATCCACATGGTCAACCGCCAGCACGCCGGGGAATTTTTTGACAATCCCCTGCATACGCATTTGTTCAATGCGGCGGTGTCCAGTGGGCAATAGGTTCTCTGGCATTTTTCAATAACTCTCAAAAATCGGGCAAGGTCGAGCAAAAAAGGGGTGAACACATTGCCCACCCCGTGTTCTCTTTATTCCAGTGTGTAGGTAATCGTGCCGTCAATGATGCCTTGAATGACCGCATCGGCGACAAATTTATCAAAGGCGCTGAGGGCGTAGGCTTCGTTATATTCGATGACCAAGCCACCGTTTTCCAGCGTCAGCTTGTAGGACGTACCGCCGAGTGTGCCCGCCTGAACTTGGGCGATGATTTCTTTCAGCACGACTTCCCAGTGATAGACCTGATTGGCAACCACAATTTCAGGGGCGAGTTCGGTCTGATTGGACTGCTGACCAAACCACAAGACATTGCCCATCTCTTTGGCAACACCGACTGCACCGACGACCATTTGGGCTGAACCAGTCATGACATCTGCGCCATTGGCGATGTGGGCTTGGGCAGCTTCGGAGGCAAGTGCTACGTCGCTGAATGATTGGATGTAGTTGACGTTGACGGCGATTTCGGGGTTGACCCACGCCACGCCAGCCTTGAAGCCATCTACATACAGCTTGGCGTCACCGACTTCGATGGGGCCAACCACACCGATGACATTGCTGTTGGTCAACAAGGCGGCCAATACGCCATTTACGAACCCACCTTGATCGGAACCGGCTTCATAGGCATACACGTTGTCATAGCCAAAGGTGTCCACATCTGTACCCCATGCAAAGGATACATCGGGGAACTCAGGGGCCAGTTCTTCGAGAATGGCTCCATATTGTGAGCCGTGCGCGATGATGAGGCTATATTCACCGGAGGCAGCCCATTCACGCAGGGCGATGGCGGCATCATCTACGACAAAGGTATTTTCCTGAAAGACGAACTCAAAACCATCGCCCATTTCTTCATCAATGGCGGTGAGCGCGTCAATCATACTTTGGCTAAAGGCAAGGTCGTTGCTGGCACTGGGCATAACTACCGCGACCTTGAAGGTGTCTTGGGCTTTGGCAGAACGGGTATGGCCTTGTGTCGGAATGACCAATGCCACCATGAGGAGAATTAACGGGAGCAGTAACCATTTCTTACGAGAAAGCATACTCTTCGACTCCTTTGAAATTTGAAGCTATTTATATACGAACAGCCTCGTAAGGCCGTAAAACACTAGTTTAGGTGCTTTCACCGACCACTTGGTGAAAGATGGTATAAATTGCCTAAGATTCGCCGCGTTCAAAGGGCTTGGTCAATGCGGTGGGCTGCTCGACCCGCTTGGAGGCGAAAATTAGGGTAATAATGGTGACCACATAGGGTGCCATGACCGCGAATTCGGACGGCACATTGATGCCAAGCGCGTTTTCAATGGTCTTGACCTGAAGTTGCAGGGCGTTGACGGTGCTGAACAACAGCGCCCCACCCATCACCCAATAGGGACGCCACGCCCCAAAATAGACCAGTGCGACGGCGATAAAACCTTGACCTGAGGTGAGGTTGCTTTGGAAGATATTCAGCAAGGCAATAGATAGGGATGCCCCCGCCAAACCCGCGAATCCACCACCAAGCGTCACCGTCATATAGCGCACACGGGCTACACTGATGCCCATCGCGTCGGCGGCTTCGGGATTTTGACCAACGGCCCGAATCTGCAAACCAAAGGTGGTACGATTTAACACGAAGGCAGAAATTGGCACAAGGGCGAAGGCGATATAGACCAGTAAATTGTGATGGAAGAAAATTTCGCCCAATACAGGCAAGTCGGTTAGTATCGGTAAATTGACACGCGGGAAGCCATCAATGGGAGTGGGGGTGACGACGGTCTTTTGAAAGAGCAGTTCACTGAGGCCCAGACCAAAAAGATAGAGGCCGATGCCGCTGATGCCCTGCTCGGCTTGTAGGGTGACACTGATAAACGCCATTGCCAACCCCAACAACATGCCCACAATGAGGGCCGCCAACAGACCCAAGACCAAATTGCCAGTTTCAAAGACGGCATAATAGGCGGCGAATGCCCCCAACAACATGATGCCGTCCACCCCAAGATTGAGAACTCCACTGCGCTGTCCAAATGTTTCACCGAGACTGGCAAAGATATAGGGGGTCGCCAAACGAATTGCGGAGGCTGCGACGCTGGCTTTCAGGATATCGGTAATCATTTAGCAACCTCCTCTTGTAAGGCGGAGAGGGATTTTGGGGCAGCAGGGGTCGGCTGCGGTGGGACACTGGCGCGGCGCTTGGTCAGGCGTTTAATAAAAATTTGGCTGCTGACCACAAAAATGACGACTAGACCATTGAGGGTCGTAATCAATGAGGCGGGAACTTGCACCTCCCGCTGGATGCTTTGGGCGCCAATTAACAATGCCCCAAAGAAAACTGAGGCCGGAATTGTGCCGACAGGATGCAGACCCCCGAACAGGGCCGCGACAATGCCGTTAAAACCTGCATTGCCTGTGAAGCCTGCCGCCGAACCATCGGTCTGCAAGCGATATTGGAGGCCAATCACTTGTACTGCCCCCGCGAGACCCGCGCACCCCCCCGAAATAAGGATGGAATAGAGTACCTGTCGTTTGACGTTAATCCCCGCATAACGGGAGGCACGGTCACTTTGACCAACGGCGCGAATTCGGTAGCCGAGGGTGGTGCGCCATAACAAAATATAGACGACCACCGCCAATACTAAACCGACGATCAAACCAGCGTGGAGACGGGTTGGGGTGTCGCTGAACCAATCTATACGCGGGAGTTTGGCATGTTCTTCGATGCGAGCCGTTTTGGGGATGCGATTAACACGATCTTTTTGCTCCGGATCGAGCAGGACACCATTCAATAGGTAATTCATCAGTTGTAGGGCGATTTGGTTGAGCATGATGGTGCTGAGGATTTCGTTCACGCCAAAATAGGCTTTGAGCACCCCGGCAATGCCACCCCACAGCGCTCCTGCCACAAAGCCCGCCAGCAATGAGAGGGTTACAACGGTGATCTGCGGGAAATCGTTGATAGGTACATTTTCGATGAAACGCGGGACGGTATCTAAGGAAAGGGCAATCCAGACACCCGCCAACGCCCCGATAATCATTTGGCCTTCACCGCCGACGTTGATGACGCCTCCCCGAAAGGCCACACAGATACCAATGCCAACAAATAACAACGGGGTCGCTTTGACCAGTGTTTCAGCACGAGAATTGGTGGTGCCAAATGCGCCTTCATAGAGGGCTTGATAGGCTTTGATGGGGTCAGCGTCCATCAGCATAATCATGACTGAGCCGACCACCAAAGCCGCCCCAACTGCTAGTAACAACAAGGTGATGTTGAGGGAAATATTGACTAATTTGGAGGTATTCAAAAAGTGGCGAATAATAGCCATTGACTATTCCATGCTGCGATAATAAATGTCTCTTTAGTGTTGCAGTATGGCGCAAACTTATTTAAATTTCAAATGGCATATGTATCAATTTTACACAGCCTTTCGACACCCCCGATCTTTCGGAAATGCTTGAAAGGCCGAAAAATAGAGGGTAGAAGGCGTGAGGGAGTAGGTGTGTCGTTGAAAACTGCCAAGACAAGCGGGCGGGGTTCTGGTAAAATCCTACCCAGATAATTCTCTATTAGGCTTGAGGATGCAGCGTGACCACTCCACTCAATCGTTTGAAGCAGTATAAATCGTGGGGGCGCTATCCCACCGTTGAACATAAGGCAATCCACCAGATTCACTGGCGTAGTGATTTGCCGGACGTTAATAAATTTGAAGAAACCGTACTGCCCTATGGCTATGGGCGCAGTTATGGGGATAGTTGCCTGAATGAGGGCGGTATCTTATTAGATACCAGCTATATGCAGCAGTTTATTGCCTTTGATGCCGAACAGGGCCTTGTGCGCTGTGAAGCAGGGGTATCACTGGAACAGGTACTGGAAGTGATCGTGCCGTGTGGCTGGTTTTTACCCGTCACTCCCGGTACAAAATTTGTATCCATTGGGGGGGCGATTGCCAATGATGTGCATGGCAAAAATCACCACCGCGCAGGCACGTTTGGCTGTCATGTCACCCAATTTGAATTGGTACGTTCAGATGGTACCTATATTTGTTCGCCGACGGAAAATGCAGAATTGTTTCGGGCGACCATCGGTGGTTTGGGCTTGACAGGGATCATTACATGGGCTGAGTTTAAGCTCAAACGGATTCCTAGCCCGTTGATTGACCAAGAGAAAATCCGCTTTGCCAACCTCGATGAGTTTTTTGCGATTTCGGCGGAGATGGATCAAAGGTTTGAATACCTGATGTCTTGGTCGGACTGCCTTTCGGGTGGGGACAGCATGGGGCGCGGCATCTTTATGGCGGGGAATTTTTATGATCCCCCTCTTGGGGCTGAACCATCCGCCAAAAAATTGAAACCATTTGTGCCATTTGATCTGCCCTCGATTGCTTTGAATACCCTCTCGGTGAAGGCATTTAACGCCGTGTTGTATCGCATACCGCTGGGTAAACGTGTGCGCAGCATCGTCCATTATGAACCGTTTTATTACCCCTTAGACGCGATCAACAATTGGTATCGGCTGTATGGCAAACGGGGCTTTTTGCAGTATCAATTGGTTGTGCCACTTGAGGGCGATAATGAACCCATCCGCGAGGTGTATCGGCGCATTGCCCAATCGGGTGAGGGATCGTTTTTGGTTGTGCTAAAGGCCTTTGGGGATATTGCCTCACCGGGGATGCTATCGTTCCCGATGCCGGGGGTGACATTGGCACTGGATTTTGCATTTAATGGCGAAAAGACCCTAAAATTGTTGGATGAATTGGACACGATTGTACGCGAGGCCAGAGGTCGGGTGTATCCGGCAAAGGATGCTCGGATGTCGCCTGAGAATTTCCGTGCCTATTACCCGCAGTGGGAAGCATTTGCACACTATATTGACCCGAAATTCTCGTCTAGTTTCTGGCGACGGGTCACAGAATCAGCGAATGGACAATAACCATGTTGAAAATTATGATTATCGGCGCGACCTCTGTAATCGCGCAGGAAACGGCCCGTTTTTTTGCCACCGAGGGGGCCGAATTTTTCCTTGTCGGCATCCCGGCTGACAAACTTGTGGTAATCAAAGATGATTTGGTGGCACGAGGGGCTAAACGAGCCGAAGTCTATGAAGCCGACTTAACCGATTTTGACAAACACCCCCAAATCATTGAATCGGCTGTTCAGGCAATGGGTAGCATTGACGCGGTGTTGATTGCTCATGGCACATTGGGAAATCAGAAGGCTGCCGAAGCCAGTGTTGAGGTTGCGTTGAAAGAAATCAACCTGAACCTCCTCAGCAATATATCGCTGTTAACCCTGTTAGGCAATTACTTTGAAAAACAACGGCGAGGTTGTATTGCGGTCATTTCATCCGTCGCGGGGGATCGTGGACGCGGCAGTAATTATGTCTATGGCACGGCGAAGGCGGGTACCACCACGTTTATGCAAGGGTTACGCAATCGGTTAGCGAAATCAGGGGTAGCAGTGGTGACGATTAAGCCCGGTTTGGTGGATACCCCGATGACTGCCGATATTAAAAAGAACTTTCTGTTCTCCGACCCCGCCACTGTTGGGAAAGCCATTTATCTCGGCATGAAAAAGGGCAAGGATACGGTGTATGCCCCGTGGTTCTGGCGCTACATCATGGCGATCATTATCCACATTCCTGAATTCATTTTTAAGAAGATGAGCCTCTAGCTGTTTTGTCTGATAGTCGGTAGCCGAGGAATAGAATTCCCCGGCTACTGAAGTTTGGCTGTTGTTGAAAAAGAAGAGCCGCGGAGTTAGATGTAGAGGTGCAACCGAAAACATCTAAGACAGGCGGCTCAGGATGACAACTATCG
>JAJTXY010000043.1 GCA_021463865.1 Anaerolineae bacterium | reverse complement strand
GACTATCGTCGTTTTTCGTCCAATACATGGGAACGGTTTCAGCGTAGGCAAATTGAAATTCTGCGCCCCTTGTCCCCCGGACGTTGGATTACCCATAATTTCATGATTCGGCACTGGTCATTGGATTATTGGAAACTCGCTGAAGATTTGGACTTTGTTTCTTACGATAATTATCCGCATGGCATGTTGGGACCAATTGAGACGGCTCTCAATCTGGATTTAATGCACAGTTTCAAACGTCAGACATTTTGGGTCATGGAACAGCAGCCGGGGCCAGTCAATTGGCATCCTTATAACCCACCCGTGCCTGAAGGTCAGGTGCGTTTGTGGAGTCATCAGGCAGTGGCACATGGGGCGTCGGCGATTATTTATTTCCGTTTTCGGGCCGGACGTACAGGCCAAGAACAATATCATCGTGGCCTTTTGAAATGGGACAACAGCCCCGACCAAAGCTATTATGAAAGTCAACAAGTCAGCCGCGAAGTTTCGCCCCTGCCGAGTTTCACTCGCCCCCAAGCCAAAGTCGGCATTATCTACGATTACAGCGATTTGTGGGCAATCGAACTTGAACCCTATAACCGCGATTTCAGCTATTACACCCTCGTCAATGAAATATATGCGGGTTTTTGGAAACACAATATCGCGGTAGATTTTTTACCACGTGGCGCGGATTTAACGGGTTATGAGACAGTGATTGTCCCTGCCCCGATTTTGATTCACCCCGGCGAGGTCGAAAAATGGCAAAAATGGGTCGAGCAAGGAGGCCGCCTAATCTATACGTTTCGATCCTATGTGCGGCACGCCAGCAATATCGCTACTTCGTGTACCCTGCCTGTTGGCCTTGCTGATTTGATTGGGGCACGGGTGCGCGATTATTACAGCGTGCCACCCGAAACTTATACGGAATGGCCCGGTCATCGCCCCGGCAAACACGTTCAACAAATCGGTGGTGCAAAAACTCAATTTGCCTATAAAATTTGGGCAGAGGCACTTGAACCCAGCACCGCTCGACCCTTGCTTATGTATTCCGATGGTCAGCTCGCCAATCAAATCGCCGCGACGGTGAATACTATGGGGTCGGGTGAAGCGTTTTATATCGGCTGCTGGCCCGAAAATTTTGCGGCTTTGCTGGAGGCCCTCCAAATTACCAGCCAGTCCATAAAATTAGGGACTTTACTGGGGGATGATGGTTCAAGATGGCAAATTGAGATGAATCATACCGACGCCCCGACGGATGGCTTATCAGCATATGATGTGCGTTATACAAGGATAGATGGCTGATGAAAGACACAAAGATCGAAATAGATTATCACTTCCCTTATGACATGCAAAAGGAAGCATGGGAGCATGGCTCTATTTGGCGTGGAGTAGACGAGATATTCATCGAACTTGGTAGCGACCATTGGTATGGTGGAGGTGGTTTACTTCACCAACATTGGCCGCTGGAAAAAATCGCCATGTATCCAGCGCCCTTTATCACTAGCGACAACGGACGGACGGGGCTACTCGGTATTCTCCATCCTTTTTGGTGGAATTCCAAAGGTGGTGGGGTACTGGTCGAAGGGGATGAGGTCGAAGTTGGTTTTAATGCTCCGGTGCATGGTGAGCCGCCCCAGCATAGCTTTTTAGCAGCAGCCCCCTTTGACATCCGCCCTCAACTCGCCGCTGGGATCGAAACAACGCAACAATTACGCATCAAAGGCAAAAATTTGACGCTGCGGTTTTTTGAATGTGATCATCCCCGCCAAGTCGTCGAAGCCTATTGGAAGTTACTAAATATTGCCCCACCGCCGCCAGATTATGTCATCGAGAAACCCCTGTGGACAACTTGGGCACATTTCAAAAACCAGATTTCGCATGACAAGGTACTGGATTTTGCCCATAAGATGAGGGAGCACGGTTTTACGTGCAGCATTCTCGGCATTGACGCCAAATGGCAGGATGAATTTGGTAACACCCGCTTCGATTTGCAGAAATTCCCCAATCCAGCCCAGACCATCGCGGCTTTGCATGAAATGGGGTTACACGTCACATTATGGTGTGTACCGTTTTTTATGGAGGCGTCGGTGCATTTTAAGCCTGCAATTGAGTTGGGCTATGTTATCAAAAACCCCGATGGCACACCGTACATTGGAACGTGGTGGGAAGGCAAAGCGGCTTTTTTGGATGTCACCAATCCCGATGCCATGCGCTGGCACTTGGATAATTTGGAACGGCTTGCCAAAGAAATCAACTTGGACGGCTTTAAGTTCGATGCAGGCGAGGCGATGTTTTATGACATTCCCAATACCATGCGACATCATCCTGGCACACCAAACTATGCTACCCGCCACTACATTGAAAATGCCGCCCGACGTTTCGCATGGTCAGACAGCCGTTCGGCATGGTTTAGCCAATCCCAGCCGATGTTATTTCGTCAGTGGGATAAGGCAACTCAATGGGGACATGCCAATGGCCTTGCCAGCGTAATTACCCAAGCGATGACCATCCATTTATTGGGCTATCCCTACAGCTTTCCCGATATGATTGGTGGCAATCAGTATGGCGAGGATAAGCCGACTGCCGAACTGCTGATTCGCTGGACACAGGCCGTCGCACCTATGCCCATAATTCAATTTAGCATCCCTCCATGGGAACATGGCGATGAATGTGCCCAGATATGTGCCCACTATGCCCAATTGCATGGCGACTTGGCGGGGTTAAATAAGTCGCTGGCCCGTCAGCAAGTGCCGATTGTCCGCCCAATTTGGTGGTTAGCCCCCCAAGATGAAACCGCCTTGATTTGTGACGATGAATACTTGATTGGCGAGGAGTTGTTGGTTGCCCCGGTTATGCAAGAAGGCGCACGTCAGCGCGACATCTATTTGCCACCGGGGAAATGGGCCAGCTATTGGAATGATTCTGAACAGCACACAGGTGGTCAATGGTTGCGTGATTATCCTGCCCCACTGGATGTACTGCCGCTGTTTGTGCGAGTGACCTAATTTAGAGGGGCGACCTTTCAAGAATCGCCCCTTTTTGTACCTGCTTTAATCCTGCTGATATTCCTCAAATAGGAAATCGAAGCGCTGGATGCTATCACTCAATCCGCCGATTCGGTGCCGTGTGAGCCAGTTGATTTTTTGCTGATCCACCAGCCGCTCTAATTCCGCTGCCAATTCCTTAGCCGACAAGACAGGTTCACCCATCAGCCATAATAGACGTTTGGCTGAATGGCGCAGTAAATCGGCTATCTGTTGAAATTCCAAAATGATGAGTCGGCCTTCCTCGGTCTCGAATCGTGTTTTGGGTAACTGTCCAATAATTGTATCTACTTGCTGAATGAAAGTTCGCAAATTTTCAACTGGGATGGTCTGATCGGGTTTATCTATCGCAGCCAAAATAAATTGGCGTGGCATTTGCAAACTGTATACCAGTGTATTGCCATTATGCCGATGCGGATCAATCAACTGATAAACATTGCCTAAATCATAGGCCAGTTTGCCCATGACCCCGGCTTTGTCGCGGAAGGCATATAAATCCAATGCCGTTGCAACATTGAGGTTGGTATTGGAGGCCACGCACCACGACATTGCCGCTCCATAGGCAAACCCTAAGTATGCAGGTGAAAGCGGTTGCCAATGCCCACCATCGCCCCATTCGGTATTGAGATACCCTGTCGCCCCATATTTGCGTCCATTGGTCGCGGCGGTGCGCAAATTACTCATCGCGTTGTCCGTGCGGCCCGCCAAGCTGTTCCATGTCGAAGTGCCGGGGCAAACATAAAATTCCAGCCCTGCCGCTGCCATCATCTCACATTCGACTTCGGCTGGGTCGTTGGCCTCATAGCCCCATAACATCGGAATGGCATCTGCTGGCAGTTCGGGTACGAGATCAGGATATTTCACAATGATGTCACCCCAAAACTGCATTTGATGCCCGCTCGACGCCACCTTTTCGTGCAATTTCAGCAAATATTCCAAATAGACCTGTCCGCCGCGTGCCTCCACCGCCGCTTGGCTCTTACCCTTACCCAATTCCCACGGCTCATCCCCGCCAACATTAAACAGGCGGCTGGTGAAATGGGGCAGCAGTTCATCATACAGGCCATAGATTAATTCGAGACTGCCGGGGTCAAGTGGATTGAGCGTGCTGGGAGGGCGAATTTTGCCGGGTAAATCCCACGATACGCTGAAACCTTCTGGTTTTTCCGCCAATGGCAAATAACGCGGAAATTTAAGCCAGCGTTCCATATGACCGAGGCTGTTTTGATTGGGTACGAGCTGGATATGCCGCTGACGGCAATAAGCATCCAATTCTAAAATTTCTTGTCCAGTAAAGGGGGATGCCTCGGCCCATACCTCGCGGTGATGTTGATAGGCAAAGGTGTGTTCCATATACAATTGCAGTTGATTGACCTTCCAACTTGCCAGCTTGTCAATCAAGGCATAAAGCGTCTCCATTGTCGGCACACGATCTCGGCTGACATCCAACATCACCCCCCGTGCCGAAAAATCGGGGAAATCTTCGATGGCAAGGGCGGGGAGGTCGCCGCCATATTGTTCCAGCAGTTGGCATAAGGTACAGACGCCATAATAGACCCCAGCCGCGTCCGCACCATGAATCATGATTCGCCCATTTTCGACCCGTAACGCATACCCTTCCGCAATCGGCACAGTGTCATCAATTGCCAATTGCAGACCCATATTTTCATAATGTGCCCCTGCGACAATAGGCCAATTGAATCCCACAGCAGCAAGAGCTTTCTGAGCGGTTTTGGCCTCAAATAGTAGGTCTGGTGATGTAATGGCAATCAGCCCGTCCGTCGGTAATTGGAACGTGCCACCCAAATAATTCAACTGGCGCGGCATGGGGAGCAAGATCAAGAATTTTTCAGGCATATGAGTGTCCTACTGTGCAATCTAAACCGAATAAAGCTGACGGTTGGTCGTTTCGATAATCTGGTCGCGGTACTGTGTAAAAGTAATCCCGATCTGCTCCATACCGAGCATCGCCGCACCTACGACAGGCGGGGCATTCAACCGCACCAGCGTCGCGCCGGGGGCAACAGTGTGTATGGTTTCGCGCATTACCTCTTCAATCAAGGGTGTGCCTTTATAAAAACTGCCTGCCAACACGACCTCAAAATCGAGCGATTCTATCTCGATCTGATGGATGACCCCGATCGCTAATCCCGCCAACTCTTGACTCATCCAGCGAATAATACTTTCGGCGACGGCATCGCCTTGATGAAAGGCTTTAAACACCAGTTCGGCGTCAGTGGCCCTCATCCGAAGGCGTTCCCGCGCTATGCCTTCCAATAAATCCAACACGCCGTTGACCTGATAATGTTCCACAAAAATCTGGGTAATCAGCGTTTTTGGCCCCCGCAACGACCATTCACGGGCCATCGCGTCGTAGGCTTTATAGACCAGTTCAATACCGCCGCCATATTCGCCAAACCACTGCCCATTACCCGTTACCCGGCCTTCTTTGCCGGCCCGATTGCGTCCCCGACAGTTGCAACTTGTCCCAGCCGAAACCGCTACCCCCCAACCCTGCTTTGCCCCAGCGATGAGGCCAATCATGGCGTCATTGACAAACTGATAGGGGGCATTCATGCCGAGCGTATCAATCACTTGATGCATCAGAAGACTATCGGAGGGCCAGTCATAACCTGCGATGCCAAAGCCCGCCCCGCTGATATGTTCAGGTTTTAAAGCTGCATGGCTCAGGGCCGCGTTGACCACCACATGCAGAGCATCTCGAAAGCCATCTGGCCCTAATACTTCGTGATTCCCCGGCCCACCCGCCCCAAAACCAACCGCTGTACCGGATTCATCAATAATCAGGGCATGGCATTTGGTGTTGCCGACATCTACCCCTAAAAAATAGCGCATGGTGACTTGTCCCGTTTAGTTAAATTGAGGTAGATAGGCGTGATGGGTGGCAAGCAAGTCATCCAATACCGCCTGCACTCGATCAGCCGTTGGCCCCAATGGATGCACCAGCAATGCTTCATAGGCCGCTTTGCGATCCCCATGTACCGCCGCTTCCACTGTCAGTAACTCATAGGCTTTGATTTGCGCCATCAAGCCAAAACAAGCCATTGGCAGCGGTTTGGCAGGCAGGGGCGTGATGCCGGATTTATTGACCTTGCACGGAATTTCGAGTACCCAATCACTAGGCCAGCCTTCAACCGCGCCGCGATGGGGAGTGTTGACGATATGCGTCTCGCCTAAATCGTTATAGTGGGCATTCAGCAGTTGCGTCGCCACCGTCGAATAATAGGCTCCGCCGCGCTGCATCAACCCTTCTGGTGGGACACTCCGATCCGGCTCGGCATATTGCGCGAACAGCCCTTTTTCAATCTCCATGACCCGCTCGGCTCGTGAGGGAGGCCATTTATCCTGCGCGGCTAATTTTTTGTCGGTGTAGTAGAAATATTGCAAATAACCGTTAGGAATCATTTGCAGTGTTTCAATTGTGCCAATGTCCCAAGCATCATTTTCACCATTTCGCAGGGATTCGATATAGCCCTGCATGACTTGAGGCCACACGTCCTCGCCATCAATGCGAAAGCCGCGATGCCATGTCAAATGATTGAGACCGAGTGTATCGAGTTCGGCACGATCTGACTCGACCTTTAAGCCTGCCTTTTCCAATTGCTCCAAAATGGACATCTTGGTTGTGATCGGCCCATTACAAACACCTACTGCTGGTATATCGGCGGCATAACGCCAAAGGGCTTCGGTGACGAGTCCGGCAGGATTTGTGAAGTTGACCAGCAATGCCCCCGGTGCGGCGAGTTCTCGCATATCAGAGGTGATTTTTAGGATGACGGGAATCGTGCGTAATGCTTTTGCCATGCCGCCAATACCAGTGGTTTCTTGACCAATAAGGCCATGCCGCCGACCCAAGTATTCATCCTCGCGGCGAGCCTGCATCCAACCCACGCGCAACTGAGTCGTGACGTAATTTGCGCCGCGTACTGCTTCTCGCTGGTCGGTGGTCAGATGTACTTCAAATGGCGCCCCGGCAGCCTTGACCATGCGTTGAGCGAACTTGCCGACAATCTCCAATCGCTCCGGCAAAATATCCATCAACCAAAGTTCTTTGATTGGGAAACTTCCCACGCGATCCAAAAACCCATTAATCAATTCTGGAGTGTACGATGACCCCCCACCAATGACCGCAACTTTCATTATTCCAATACCTTTCAATATAGCGGCTTGTTATAGACCGCATGTCAACAGCACCCACACGAGCGCCGAATCACTAATTCAGTTGGCAGAAGGGTCATCGCTTCCACCTCCTCACCGCGTATGACCTTCACCAATTGCTCCACCGCGATTCGGGCCGCTTGTTCAATCGGCGCACGCACAGTGGTCAATGGCGGGTCGAGATAGGCCGCCAGTCGAATATCATCAAATCCCACGACTGCTATATCCTCCGGAATGCGTAATCCGGATTCCTTAAGTGCCGCCATCGCCCCAATCGCCGAATCATCATCGGCGGCAAAAATCGCTTCCGCGTTGAGGCCATTTTTGATCCACTGCGATACCGAAACACGGGCTTGGGTCTCATCAAATTCTCCCAAAGATACCAACTTGGGGTTAAAGGGAATGTCATGTACGGCAAGGCTCTCTTCATAACCCAATTTGCGCCAATAGGCATCTTCGTGACTGTCTGGCCCTTCCAAAAACGCGATTTTCCGATAGCCGCGTTCTTCAACCAAATAATCCACCATACGTCGTGCGCCTTCTTTGTTTTCGACGGTGACGCAGGGAATATTTAGACCAGAGGGTGAGGAGCGATGCAGCAGCACCAGTGGAAAGCCAATCTTATGCAGCCGGACAAGTTCCTCTTGGGGCAAGCTGTCTGCAAAGACGATAAGGCCGTCGGTATTGTTTTCACCCAATGGATAGGGCGGAGAGGATTGGCTCATGCCGCCAGTCGAGCTAATCAATAAATCCATGCCGCTTGCCCGTGCGGTCACTTCAATCCCCCGCAGCATCGGCTGGAAAAATTCGCCGCTGATTTCATCAACGAGCAGACCAATTGTGTTGGTGCGACGGCTGGCAAGACCGCGTGCTGCTGCATTGGGTTTGTAATTGAGGGCTTCTATCGCTGCATAGACTTTTGCGGCTGTTTCCGGTAAGACAGGACCAGTTTTATTGATAACTCGACTGACCGTCGCTGTCGAAACCCCGGCATATTGAGCAACTTCAACAATCGTAATGCGGCTTGAATCATCCAACAGCATGAACTACTCTCGATTATCTGATGTAAGCGCTTACATAGCATATCGGATAACCAAAACCTCGTCAAGGAAACATTTAGGTTTTTTAGTAAAGGCTCACTTGAGATTGATTAACCCGGCTAGGGTGGGGATGAAACCACACCGCGTATAAAACTCATGCAGACGTAGTTCGTAATCCACATGAATCCATTCAATGCCATAACTACGCGCCGCATGAATTCCAGCCTGAACCATTTGTAGGCCAATTCCCCGGTGCTGCAAATTCGGATGCATGGTAGTATCTAACAAAAAGGCATGGACTCCGCCATCCCACGCAAAATTTACGAAGCCTACCAGTTGATCGTCTATATAAGCGCAGATATAGACCAAGCGGCGGGTCAGAATCGGGCCAAAATCTCGGGATGAATGATTGTTCCATGCAGCGGCAAATAAGGTATTTAGTTCATCATTGGTGACGGCAGGGCTAATTTTAATCTCCACCTTGCGCCTCTTTAGAAATGTGTAAGGAAAAGAAAAGGGCTATTTCGTCGCCTAGATTGATAACCGAGTGCCATAACTCCGCCGGAATGATAAACGCCATACCGGGTTCAAGGTCATGTTCATAGACCGATGACGAGTTTTCATTTTCGGCATAACGCAACCGCGAGTGACCCTGTAGCACATAATTGACTTCTGTCGCTGCTTCATGTACATGCCAGCGGATGTTATTGCCCACCTCGATTTTGAGGATCATCATATCGTCGGGTGTCTGGTTGGGGCGGTTGGCGAAATATTTGACCTCGACCCCGACTACCACTGGGCTGGGCATCCATGCCAACTGCTGTAAATAGATGATTTCGGGTATACGCATGGTGAAAAACTCCTATAATAAGTCCGCGAAAATGTGCTATAAATTGGGCTGCACTATTGTCTCATCATCCCTACGAAAACAAGCGGTTATCTAAATTTTATATCGAGGTTGACTATGTTTGGTGGAATTGAAGCAGGTGGAACCGAATTTGTCTGCGCGGTTGGGACTAACCCTCAAAATATTGTCGTTAGCGACCCGATGTCTACGACAACCCCTGCCGAAACATTTCAGAAAGTCATTGCGTTTTTTCGTCAACACCCCCCGGTGAAAAAGATTGGCATTGGGTCGTTTGGCCCGGTGGATATTCACCGCGATTCCCCTACCTTTGGGTATATCACCACGACCCCTAAACCCGGTTGGGCCAATACCGATTTCGCCGGAGTGATTAGCCGCGAATTGGGAGTGGCTGTCGAATTTGATACCGATGTGAACACGGCGGCATTGGGGGAACACAAATGGGGCGCAGCCGTCGGGTTGGATGATTTTCTCTATTTGACCATTGGGACGGGGGTGGGCGGTGGTGTGATGGTCAATGGTCGTTTGGTACATGGCCTGATTCACCCCGAATTGGGTCATATTCTGCTGCCGCGTGACCCCCTCAAAGACCCGTTTGAAGGTAACTGCCCCTTTCATAAGGACTGTTTGGAGGGGTTGACCACTGGGCCAGCCCTGCAAAAACGCTGGAAGGTTTCCCCCAAGACCCTGCCTATTGACCATCCGGCATGGGAATTGGAGGCGGAGTACATCGCTATCGCGCTGGTGAGTTTTGCCTGCACCCTCTCACCCAAGCGGATTATTTTGGGGGGTGGGGTCATGCGCCAAATCCAGCTTTTCCCAATGATTCGACGCCGATTCCAAGAATTGCTCAATGGCTATTTGCAGCATCCCGCCATTTTACGGGATGTAGATCATTACATTGTGCCACCAGCGCTGGGCGATCATGCTGGGGTGTTGGGGGCGATTGCGCTGGCCCAACAATAAATTTTGATGTAGGGCAGGACTGAAAATCTGCCCAAATTTTATCTAACAGATACGGGGTAATTGTTCCCCAATTTGCATAGCAACGACGCGAGTGCCGCCAATGCCTGTACGCGACGTGACTTTGCCCCGATGTTCACTCACCACCTCGCCAATGATTGCGGCATCTTGGCCCAATGGATGTTGGCGCATGGTCTCCAAAATGGCGTCAGCATCTTCGGGGGGAACAATCGCCAGTAACTTGCCCTCATTGGCGACATACAGCGGATCCATGCCCAATAATTCACAGGCCGCCGCGACTTCGGGCCGAACGGGGAATTGGCGCTCATCTAATGCAATGCCGACCCCCGCCGATTTCGCAATTTCATTCAGCGATGAGGCGACTCCGCCGCGTGTGGGGTCACGCAGAACGTGGATATTTGTTGAGCATTGCAGCATATCGGCAACGAGGCCATTTAACGGCGCGGAATCGCTGCGGATCGGACTATCAAACTCTAGACCTTCCCGCACGCTCATAATCGCCATGCCGTGATCGCCAATCGTGCCGCTAATTAAAATCCTATCACCGGGGCGAGCATTCTGGGGGGCGATGTCAACGCCAGTCGGAATCAGGCCAACCCCGCTGGTATTAATATAAATTTGATCGCCATGCCCCTTATCAACGACTTTGGTATCACCCGTGACGACCTGCACATGAGCATTACGGGCCGCTGCCGCCAGTATATCCACCAGATTTCCCAATGTATTCATCGGCAGGCCCTCTTCCAAAATCATGCCAACACTCAGAAACAGCGGAGTCGCCCCCAACATGGCAAGATCATTCACCGTGCCGTTAATGGCTAGGTCGGCGATGCTGCCACCGGGGAAAAATAGAGGCCGCACCACGTAGGAGTCGGTGGAAAATGCCAACTGCTGTCCACCGACAGTCATGGTTGCTCCATCCGCCAGCGAACTGAGTGTGGCGTTATGAAAAGCGGGCACAAAAAGATGCTCCACCAAATCGTTGGAAAGTTTGCCGCCGCCACCGTGCCCCATCACAATGTGGGGGTAATCGCGTAATGGGAGAGGGCAAACCCAGTTATCGAAATCTATCATGGGGCTACCTGTTCATGTTCAATGAAACGACCATAATTATAATAAGCCGCGCACGCCCCTTCGCTAGAGACCATCGTCGCGCCAAGTGGTTTGGATGGGGTGCATTCTTTGCCAAAGGCGGGGCATTGATGGGGTTTAATAAGACCCTGCAACACATCCCCACTGCGGCAAATGCTGGATTCCTGTGTGCGAATATCACCGACTTGGAAACGGATGGCGGCGTCCATGTCCCGATAAGCCGCGTTTAACTGCCATCCACTTTGCGGGATCATGCCAATGCCACGCCACTTCCGGTCACACACTTCAAACACTTCTTGCATAACCTTTTGGGCGGGGAGATTGCCTTCGCGCTGCACGGCCCGTGAATAGGCATTTTCAACTTCGTGCCGACTCGCTTCTAATTGCAGAACCGCATGGTAAATGCCGTTCAACACATCCAGCGGTTCGAAGCCCGTGACCACAATCGGGACGTGATATTTTTCAGCAAGGGGTTCGTACTGCCAGTAACCCATGACACTGCATACATGCCCCGCTGCCAAAAATGCCTGCACACGACAGGTAGGGGACTGCATTAGAGCTTCGATGGCTGGTGGCACAAGCACATGTGAAACCAACATCGAGAAATTTTTGAGTCCCTGCTTTTTGGCTACCACTAGCGCTTGGGCATTGGCGGGGGCGGTGGTTTCAAAGCCAATGCCGAAAAAGACCACCTGCTTATCGGGATTATCACGAGCCACTTTGAGCGCATCGAGGGGTGAATAGACGATACGGATGTCCCCGCCCTGACTTTTGACGGCAAAAAGGTCATGGTCACTGCCGGGGACACGCAGCATATCGCCAAAAGAACAAAAAATGACATTCGGTTGGGCGGCAATGGCAAGGGCTTTGTCAATCGTTTCCAGTGGGGTGACACAGACCGGACAGCCGGGGCCGTGAATCAGTTCAATTTCAGGCGGCAGCAGTTGGTCTATGCCATTGCGAATAATCGAGTGGGTCTGCCCGCCGCAGACTTCCATCATTGCCCAAGGTCTGGTCGTAATTTGGTGAATCTCATGGAATAGCTTTTGCACGAGGTCATTGTTGCGGAATTCAGTGAGATACTTCATTGGGGATGTTCCTTCAAAAAATTCACTCTAGGTGTTCCGGGTTGAGTTCTTCATCCAGAACGCCTAGCTCCTCGAACATTTTCAGTGTTTCGAGTGCGGATGCTTCATCAAGGCGAGTGATGGCAAAGCCGACATGTACGATGGTGTAATCACCCACAACAGCTTCGGGGACATATTCAAGGCAGACCTCTTTGACGATGCCACCGAAATTGACCTTGCCCATGCGAACACCCTCTAGCTCATACACTTCTTTGATTTGACCGGGAACCCCTAAGCACATGGTTACTACTCCTTGCGGTTCATTTGAATTTGTTTAGCCCCGATGACGGCCTGCCCTAAAGCCAACCCACCATCATTCGGCGGCACAGCCCGATGTACCAGCACCTCAAAACCACTTTGGGTAAGGGCGTGGCTGGTCAGGCCGAGTAGCAATACATTTTGAAACACCCCCCCACTCAAGGCAACTCGATGAATGCCTGTTTTTTGACGTAACAAGTCACAAATTTTCAAAATCATATCGGCCACTCCGCGATGGAATTTGCCCGCCATGAGATTTTGCGCCGCCCCCCGCCGCAAATCATCTACCATTGCCCGAAACACCGGACTGGCATCAATTTGGATGGGAGCATCGGGGGTGGATTGGAAAGCAAAGGGGTAGCTCTCATCCGTCAGAGCAGCCATGCTTTCTAGTTCAATCGCGGCTTGAGCTTCATACGAGACGGCCTGTCGCACCCCGATCAGGGCAGCGGCAGCATCAAATAGGCGACCCATGCTGCTGGCGGGGACGGTGTGTAAGCCGCTCTCAAATTGACGTGCCAAAATGCGCTGTTCGACGGCGGGGCAAGCCGCAACTGGAGGTAGCCCATCATCCCACGCAATACCGGCTGACCATAGATGGGCCAATGCGACGCGATAGGGTTTTTTGACCGCCGTATCACCCCCCGCCAACGGAACGTATTTAAGATGGGCCACCCGTTCAAAATGGGCATAATCCGCCAGCAAAAATTCACCACCCCAAATCGCGCCATCGGTGCCATACCCCGTGCCATCCAAACAAACGCCAATGATGGGGGATTGTCCCGCGTCGGCATGTTCGGCTAGGACGGCAGCGATATGGGCGTGGTGGTGCTGCACTTGAATCAATGGGAGATGATGGGCGCTGGCATATTCATTGGCCCAAGTGGTCGTCAGATAATTGGGATGCCGGTCACAAATGAGGGCTTCCGGTTGCAAGCCATATAGCGTCGAAAAATGACTTACTGAGGCGGTGAAGGCATTCAAGGTTTCGATATTTTCCATATCGCCGATATGCTGGCTTAGAAAGGCGTGCCGATGATGGGTCAGGCAAAAGGTGTTTTTGAGTTCCCCGCCTGTCGCCAAGACCGTCGCCGCATCAAAGGGGAGTTTGACCGGAAAGGGGGTATAGCCGCGCGAACGACGGATGGGCAGTTCGTGTTGGTCATGAATCCGCAGCACCGAATCATCACAGGTAATATGAATGGGACGGTTATGCAGCAAAAAGCCATTTACCAGCGGGGCGAGATAGTGCAGGGCGTCCTCATTATCTTTGCAGATTGGTTCGCCGCTGAAATTGCCAGAGGTCATGACAAGGGGGTAATCATCCAGCAGCAAATAATGCAGGGGGGCATAGGCCAGCATTACCCCCACCGTCTGATTTCCCGGCGCGACCAGTTCCGAAAGGGTGTTGGGCGAGCGTTTTTTCAACAGGACAATTGGACGCTGGAGACTCTGCAACAGGGCGGCCTCGGCAGGATTAATCTCGGCAAGATGATGCGCCATTTCCAGATCACGCACCATGATGGCAAACGGCTTATCCACCCGTCCCTTGCGTTCGCGTAAAATTTGGAGGGCGTTGTCGGAGCGGGCATCACACGCCAGATGAAACCCACCAATCCCTTTGACGGCGATAATCTGGTCATTGGCAAAGGCTTGTTTGGTTAGGGTGATGGCGTCGTCCCCGTTGATGATCTCACCCGAATGATATTGAAACCACAAATGCGGGCCGCAGACGGGGCAGGCATTCGGCTGGGCATGAAAACGCCGATTCAGCGGGTCATGATATTCGGCGGCGCAATCGGGGCACATCTCGAAACTTGCCATTGTGGTCTTAGGGCGGTCATACGGAATACCCTGAATGATGGTGAAACGCGGGCCACAGTTGGTGCAGTTGATAAACGGATAGTGATAGCGGCGATTGGTGGGATCGAGCAGTTCCCGCAGGCAGTCGTCGCAAATGGCAATGTCGGGTGGCAAGAGGGCTGTTAGTTGATCGCTGGCTTGGCTGGCGACAATTACAAAATCGTGGTCATTGGCAGGGGCGATAGATTCGACCTGCACGGCATCGAGACGGGCCAACGGTGGGGGCGAATTCAGCAGGACGGATTGAAATTGGGCTAGATTTTCGGTCGTGCCTTCAACCTCGATAAACACACCTTCGCCATTGTTACCGACATGCCCCGCAAGGCAATATTGTTCGGCTAGGCCATACACAAAGGGCCGAAAGCCGACCCCCTGTACAATACCTTGAATGGTCAGACGTAAACGTTGGCGTTCGGACGATGTTGTGGACATGATGAGCCTTGCTGCTCGGTTTTTCGACAAAAATCTATTTGGTGACTAGGGCAAATGCGTTTTCCCGACAAGTGATGAGATGTTGAACCCAGTTATCCATCCCCGCGCCCGTCTTGGCGGAGGTTTCCAACACCATCATGCCGGGATGCACCGACTGGATATTGGCAAGGGCGGCTGGCTTATCAAACTCAACCGCCACCGCAATGTCCATTTTGGTCAAGACGGCTATATCCGCCGAATGAAACATGGTCGGATATTTGAGGGGTTTGTCCTCGCCCTCGGTGACGGACAGCACCACTGCTCGTACATGTTCCCCTAAATCATAACTGGCAGGACAAACAAGATTGCCCACGTTTTCGATAAACAGAAATTCGATTTGGCTTAAATCCAAGCCCCAATCGGTCAGGTGAGTGCTAATCATATCGGCTTCGAGATGGCAGTTGCCGCCTGTCTGGATTTGGCGAACGGGCGCACCACTGCGGGCCAGCCGATTGGCGTCATTATCAGTGGCAAGATCACCCACCAGCGCGGCAGGATGGTGCCCTGCTTGGATGAGACGACGCAGGGTATCTTCCAAAAGGGCGGTTTTGCCTGCACCGGGGCTGGAAACTAGATTGATGACCAAGGCATGGGCTGCATTAAACTGATCGCGTAAGTTATGGGCGAGAATATCGTTTTTTTCCAACACACCACGTCGAATTTCAAGGATGCGAGGGGTGCTCATTTTCGTCTTCTTCGGCCTCCAATGATAGGATTTCCAATTCGCGGCCTTGTCGAATATCACTGCTGAATGTGCCACAGACCGGGCAGCAAAAGGCTTGTACCGTCTCTAAGGCAACGGTTTGCTGACATTGTGGACAATAAATGATGACGGGCAGTTCTTCAATCAGGAGTTTAGCGCCTTCAAGGAGCGTACCTGCACTGGCGATGTCATAACAAAAAAGGAGTGAATCTTTAACCACCCCCGACAGCGCTCCTAATTGCAATCGTACCGCTGTCACCCGCTGCACATTAGCTCGTTGGGCGGCGGTGTTGGCAATCTCGACAAGATTTTGGGCAATCGAAAGTTCGTGCATTAGGGGACAATTCCCCTCTGTTGAAATTGGTTCAGATGGAAACCAGTATAGTGCTCCGAAGGGGCGGCAACCAGTGACAAATGATATATAAGTGATTGTCACCTAGCATCAATTTTCGAGAGGATTAAACGCTATCTTCAAGCGCCTCTGGGTAATATTCATCTACATTGGCAGGGCTGACAAAAAAATGTTCGGTATAGGTGGCAAGAGGAGCTTCAATCCCTTCCAAAATATCCAGCGCCAAACGAGTCAGGGCTGGCCCATAATCTTCGGGGCGGAAGGCGGTTGACCCCACGATACTGGACTGTTCCTTTCGCATCTCGGCACGAATACGACGATCAGCGCCTTGCCCGACAATCAATAAATTCTCCTCGCAGCCAATATCGCTGGCGACACGCAAGGTCCCGATGGCGGCGTCATCATTAAAACAAATCACCGCGCACCGTGAATGAGGCGGTAGAGCGTTTAGGGTTTTTTCCATAATAGGATACAGACCCTCGCTGGTATTGTCGGAATCCACCCAGATGATTTTTTCCGCTGGGATGGTATTCAATCGCTGCTGCAAACCATCCATCTGCCCCTTAATCCGTAGGGCTGGAAGCTGGCCTGCCCGTTTTTGTTCGACCACAATCACAAAATCGAATTGACCCTGCCAGCGGGTTTCAATCGCCTTAGCCAGTTCTACACCCGCGATTTGCCCTGCTACATAATTGTTGACACCAAAATAACGTGCCCCCACCATCGGAATATCTACTGCAATCACGGGGATATGGGCCTGCTGAAATTTGTGGGCAATTAGGTTGCCGATGCTCTCATCAATCTGGTATTCAATGACCAAATCGAGGTCTTGGGACAATAGTTCGTCGGCAACTTGAAGGGCTATCTGTGGGTCAAGCTGATTATCGGCGACGATGAGTTCAATCTGTTTACTTTCCTCGGCGGCTTTTTGTAGACTGCGGCGCACATCGCGGCTGAAGGGGGTGTTTTCCGAAAGATTGCCGAACCCCACCCGAAAATAACGCCGTTCGCCATTGGTGGACATATAGGAACGGGTGGTTTGTTCACTGCAAATCACGACGTGGGTGTTGGTCGAGCGGATGAAGTCAATCGTCTCGCGGCTGATTTGTTCGTCGGTGATGAAGTAGTGCATTTCATCGAGTGAGGCAAAGCGCGTCAGACCCACCTGCCCGATTTTGCTGGAATCTAGCAGAGCGATGCGTTTTTGGGCGGCTTGCAGCATGAGGCTTTTCATTTTGGCCTCTTGCAAGTCCATTTCAAAAAAGCCCATTTCGGGGGTGAAGCCGCTGCATGACACAAAGGCCGTCTGGATGCGGTAATCCTGTAGCACCTGCTCACTAATCGAGCCTGTGATGGAATTCCCATTCGGGCGCAGAATCCCCCCTAAAATGATAATCGTGTTAGAGGGTTCTTTTGCCAACAGTCTGGCAACATCAATGCCATTGGTGAAGACGGTCAAATTACGGCGGTCAGCGAGGAATGAGGCGATATGGAAAACGGTGGAACTGGCATCAAACATAATCACGTCGCCGTCTTCGATCATCCCGGCGGCCCATCGCGCAATCCACTTTTTTTCTTCGGCTTTTTCAAGCACTTTCTGGGCAAGGTAGGAGGAGACTAGACCAGTCTGAGGTTGACCAACTTTGGCAACTGCCCCACCGCGTATGCGCACCAATTGACCCTGCTCACCCAATGCCTCCAAATCATTACGGATGGTGCTTTCTGAGACATCCAAATACTCAGCCAACTGCGCCACGCGCACACTCGAATATTCTTGCACCAAGCGCAAAATCGTTTGATGACGTTCGTATGCACTTGCCGATTTTTCCATATCTGCCCATCAATATTCTACATTTTGGAATCGCAATTTCTTTTAGTATACACCGAGATTTCGAGAATTGGGGTCAAATTATTCTCGATAATTCTCAATTATTCTCGAATTTTGCGGAAAATTCTCGAAAAAAGTTGCAATTTTCGAGAATCACTATTAGAATGTGAAATGAGTTTAGGAAAAAAACACTTTGGATTTTTAAGAGATGACTGCTGATCCGTTATTAGAAATTCGGGATGTCTCCAAGCAGTTCGGCGCAACAAAGGCGCTCAGTTCCGTTTCATTGAGCCTCTATCCGGGTGAAGTTCATGCCCTGCTCGGCGAAAATGGGGCGGGCAAATCCACCCTCATCAAAATCATGACGGGCATCTATCAACCCGACAGTGGCGAAATTTTGCTGCAAGGCCGCCTGATTTCCCTGCACAATTCCGCCCAAGCCCAAAAACATGGCATTGCCGCCATCTATCAAGAACCGCTGGTCTTTCCTGATTTAAACATCGCCGAAAATATCTTTATCAGCCATCAGCGGCGTAACCCGCTGGTGCGATGGGGCAAACTCTATCGTGATGCCGAGAAAGTGCTGGCGCAGTTGGGTGTGGCACTGGATGTTCGGGCATTAGCACGCGGTTTGCCTTTGGCGGCCCAACAAACCGTCGAGATTGCTAAAGCGATTTCAATGGATGTGCGGGTGCTGATTATGGATGAACCTACCGCCTCGCTGTCTATCCATGAGGTCAAGCAGCTATTTGGCCTCGTCCGAAATCTGCGAAAAGCAGGTGTGGCGATTTTGTTTATCAGTCACCGATTGGATGAGGTGTTTGAAATCGCGGATCGCGTGACTGTGTTCCGCGACGGTCAATTTATCTCAACCGCTCCGGTAGCTGAGGTTACGCCAGAGCAGGCCATTCGAGATATGGTCGGGCGCGAAATCGGTGATATTTTTGTGAAAGAACCCAGTCCACGCGGCGGTGTGGTGCTGTCCGTCAAGGATTTGACACGCGAACCCCGTTTCCACCATATCAATTTTGAATTGCACGCGGGTGAAGTGTTGGGATTGGCAGGTCTCGTTGGGGCGGGTCGCACCGATGTGGCCCTCGCTCTCTTTGGCATCGCCCCGGCCCAGCATGGACACATTACCTATCTCGGCAAAGAAGTTCATCTGCATTCTCCTAAACAAGCAACGCGCATGGGCATGGTGTATGTGCCGGAAGATCGGCGTCAGCATGGCTTGGTGCTGCCGATGTCGCTGATGGCAAATATTTCGCTGCCAAGTGTAAAAAATTATCGTAATCAATTGGGTATGGTACAGCGTGGCAAAGAAGTGACAACTGCCGAACAGTATCGCCAGCAGCTTTCGATTCGTACCTCCTCTCTATCTATGCCAGCGGGCAAATTGTCGGGAGGCAATCAACAAAAAGTCGTGCTGAGTAAGTGGCTGAATACTAAGCCGCACCTACTCATTCTCGATGAACCCACACGCGGGATTGATGTTGGGGCGAAGCAGGAAGTACATCGCCTCATTAACCAACTGGCGCAACAGGGCATGGCGATTTTGATGATTTCATCAGATTTGCCCGAAGTCTTAGCGATGAGTGACCGGATTTTGGTGATGCGTGAGGGCCAGCAAATGGGCATTTTTGAACGGCGCGAAGCCACGCAGGAAATCATTATGGCGGCTGCAATTGGGCAGACACTGAATATGGCAGAAAGCGCGGTGGCACATGCATAGAATACGACGATGGGTGCCCTTACAACGGCTGCGTGAATTCAGCCTTGTGATTATTCTGATTATTGTGGTGTTGATTTTTGGGAATCAAATAGACAATTACTATACCCCGCGCACGTTTAATCGTATTTCTTCGACGGTGGCCCTGATTACTCTTGTCGCTGTGGGGCAAACGATGGTTGTGCTGACGCGCAATGTGGATTTGTCGGTAGGGTCAATTGTCGGATTCACCGCCTATTATGTGGGGCGGTATGTCAGCAAAAATGAAGACATGGCCCCCTTAATGCTGGCGGTGCTGGCAATGGGTATCGGGGCGGGCATGGGTTTGATTAACGGCCTTTTGGTGGCCTATGGACGTATCCCAGCGATTGTCGTGACACTCGGCACAATGGCAATTTATCGTGGGGTACTAGTTGAATATTCCGACTCTAAATCGGTTGCCACACGCCAACTTCCTGACTGGATTAAGGAACTCCCCCAAGAAAGCATACTCAAATTCGGCGAATACGAACTACGGGCACTGCCAGCCATCGCATTGGTGGCGGTCATTGTGTTTTTCTTTTTGCTGCTCTATACCTCGCTTGGCCGCCGTCTCTATGCCATCGGGTCAAGCCCAGAGGCCGCGAACCTAGCGGGTATTCGTGCGCCACGCATGGTGACACTGGCCTTCACCATGTGTGGTGCGATGGCGGGTCTAGGTGGAATGCTCTATCTGGCGCGTTTTGGCACGATTACAGTAGATGCGGCACGTGGAATGGAGTTACAGGTGGTCGCAGCCGTAGTCGTTGGAGGGGTCAATATCCTCGGCGGCTCTGGTACAGTGATCGGCGCGATGCTCGGCGCGATCCTGATCGGCACGATTGAGCAAAGCCTGATTCGCATGAATATCAACGAATTTTGGAAAGATGCCTTGTTGGGCTTGTGCATTATTATCGCGGTGACGGTAGATCGCATCTTGATTAATCAACTGACGCCGTGGTGGTCAAGAACGGAGCTTCAACGGATGCCGGAGGAACCCCATGCAGCAGTCTAAACGATGGGCATGGCTGAAAAGCTGGGAAGCCCTCATGTTCATCATACTATGCGCGGTTGTGGTTGCTAATCTGCGCCTATCCGAGCATTACCTTGACCTGAATAACCTTGCCAATATCTTTCACCTTTCGATTGAGAAGTCGCTGGTCGTTCTGATTATGGCCTTTGTGATTATCAATGGCGAAATTGACCTTTCGGTGGCTTCAGTCATGGGTCTTTCAGCAACGGTCTTGGCAGAACGGTATGATGCTGGATGGCCGATTGCAGCGGGTTTTGTGCTGGCTCTTTTTGTCGGTGTGGTTTGTGGGTTGCTGAATGGCCTTTTTGCGGCCTATATGGGCATTCCCTCCCTAATTGTGACCCTAGCAGGCTCGATTGGGTATCGCGGTGTGGCACGTATCTTGTTGGAAGATCGTTCAGTCGGTGATTTCCCAAGTTGGTTCACATCACTAGGGCAAGATGGCATTATCGGGCCGTTCCATATCACGATATTTGTGTTTATCGCCCTATTCATTTTGGGGTTTGTGATTTTGCAGTACAGCGTATTTGGGCGCTATGTCTATGCCATCGGCAACAATCGAGCAGCGGCGGAATATGCCGGGATTAATGCCAAGCAGGTCAAAGTCACCATCTTTATGGCATCTGGCCTCATAGCAGCCCTTGCTGGCGCGTTTTATGCAGCCCGTTTGGGCAATGTTCGGGCCAATGCTGCGGAAGGGTTTGAACTCGACATCATCACGATTGTGCTGTTGGGTGGCGTCAGCATTTTTGGTGGCACAGGCACGATGATTGGTGTGGGTCTGTCCCTGCTGGTGGTGCTGAATTTACGCAATGGCATGTCACTTTCCAATGTAGACGGCAACACTCAGACAAGCGTGATTGGCTTGTTGTTGATCCTATCGGTATTGGTACCCAATCTAATTCAAATACTCCAACGATTAGTACCTCGTCTGTTTACGGCAATATCCAGAATCTTAAATAAAGGAGGTGCGACAGAGCCAAAATCGCAGGTCAGTGTTCACCAATAAATACATCATAAATCACAGGAGTAGAGCGAATGCGAAAATTACAATTGTTGCTGGTTGCCCTCGTACTGTTGACCCTGACGGGTGGATTGGTGCGGGCACAAGACCCCGAACCCATCAAAGCAGAACCCGGTGTTGAACTCAATATGGTGCTGCTGCCCAAAACGCTGGGAAATGCCGTGTTTGATGAGGCTCATGAAGGCGCAATCGAAGCTCATGAGGAATTGGAAAATCCCGGCGAATTGATTTTCAACGCCCCGACGCCCGATAATGCCATCCCCGGTCAAATCGAAATCATTGAAGCCTCCATTACCCAAGAAGTGGATGCAATTATGATTTCTGCCAACGACTATGAACAACTGCTGCCCTCCACCACCAAAGCGATGGAAGAGGACATCACGGTTGTGACATGGGACTCACCTGTTTCACCTGAGGGTGAAGACCTGTTCATCGCTCAGGTAGACTTCACCGAAGTTGGGTCCGTTATGGCAAATATGGCCCTCAGTATTCTCGGCGAAGATGGTGGTCAATTTGCTATCCTCTCCGCCACACCCGATGCCTCCAACCAAAATGCGTGGATTGAAGCCATGCAGACCCTGTTGGAAGAAGACGAGCAGTATGCCAACCTCGAGTTGGTAGACATTGTGTATGGCAATGACGACCCCGATGACAGCTACAACGAAGCCCTCGGTTTGGTAGACAGCTATCCTGATCTTGAACTGATTATGGCCCCCACTACCGTTGGTATTGCGGCAGCGGCTAAAGCCATGCAAGACGAAGAACTGTGCGGTGAAGTTGCGGTATCAGGTCTTGGCCTGCCCTCTGAAATGCAAGAATTCGTTGAAAATGGCTGCTCCCAAGAATTTGCGCTGTGGAGCTTCAAAGATTTGGGTTATCTGACCTACTATGTGTCCTATCTGTTGGCCTCCGGCGCAATGGAAGCCGAAGAAGGGGTTGTGTTTGAGGCGGGCCGGATGGGAACGTATACCATCGAAGCCGACCCGAACCGTGAAGATGGACTGCGTGTTCTGATGGGGCCATTCAGCGTTTACAATGCTGACAACCTTGAAGAATGGGCAGCGGGTGGCGATGAAGAGGGCGAACCAGAAGTCGAAGCCACCGAAGAAGCGAACTAACAGACTATCCTTTTTACCATTCTTTGTTTCAAAGGAGAGTGGTAAATCTAGCTTCAACCCCTCTCGTGTATTGGGAGGGGTTTGAAATCAGGGACATGCCACATCACCAAAGGGGTTTCTGATGAAACGGGTTGGCTTTGTCTTAAAAGTACGACAAGAACTTATTGAAGACTATAAAAAACACCATCAACATGTTTGGGAGGAAATGCAAGCGGCCTTACGGGCAACAGGTTGGCACAATTATTCTTTGTTCATGCGCTCGGATGGCCTCTTATTTGGTTATTTTGAGACGCCAATTTCCTTACAAGCAGCACAGGCGGGGATGGCCCAGACCGAGGTCAACCAACGCTGGCAGGATATGATGAGTCCCTATTTTGAAATTCCCGAAGGCGCCCATCCCGATCAACTCTTTATTGAACTGGAAGAAGTCTTCCATCTGGATTAATGATAATGACTCCTAGCGATTCTCAACTGGAACAGGCCTATCACTTGGCGAAGGAACGCTATGCCGCACTTGGGGTAGATACCGACACGGCACTGGCTCAATTGAAGACCATCCCCATTAGCCTGCACTGCTGGCAAGGCGATGATGTTGGCGGTTTTGAAGACCCGGATCGTGGCTTGGGGGGCGGCCTGATGACGACAGGCAATTATCTCGGCAAAGCCCGCACCGCCGATGAACTCCGCCGTGATTTGGACATGGCTTACAGCTTAATCCCCGGTCAGCATCGCCTGAACCTGCACGCAATCTATTTGGAAACAACCCAAAAAGTTGAGCGCACTGATATTCGACCAGAACATTTTGCTGGGTGGATGGATTGGGCCAAAACCAATGGTCACGGAATTGATTTCAACCCTACCCTATTTTCGCACCCGTTGGCAGATGATGGCTTGACCCTCTCACATCCAGACCCGGCCATTCGTCAATTTTGGATTGACCACTGTATTGCCACCCGTCGTATTGGAGCATATTTTGGCCGAGAACTAGGGACGCCGTGTGTCACCAATGTCTGGATACCAGACGGCTATAAAGATTTGCCGGCTGACCGACTTGGCCCACGTGAACGGCTCAAAAATGCCCTAGATGCGGTATTCACTGAGAAATTAAATCCACAGCATAACCTTGATGCCGTCGAAAGCAAATTATTTGGCATCGGGTCGGAAAGTTATGTGGTTGGCTCACACGAATTTTATTTAGGCTATGCGGTCACCAATCGGACGCTGCTCTGTTTAGATTCGGGCCATTTTCATCCCACCGAAAGCATCGCGGATAAGATTTCTTCAACCCTGCTCTATTTGGATGAAATCCTGCTGCATGTCAGTCGCGGTGTACGTTGGGATAGCGATCATGTGGTCATCTGGAACGACGACCTTGCTGCCATTATGCAAGAAATCGTGCGGGGTGACTTTTTGAAACGGGTGCATATTGGTCTCGATTTTTTTGATGCCAGCATCAATCGTATTGCGGCGTGGGTGATTGGGACACGGAATGCGCTGCGTGCCCTTTTATCGGCGCTATTAGAACCTCGACCCCTTCTCCGCCAATATGAACAAGAGGGTAATTTCGCGGCACGCTTGGCATTGATGGAAGAACTGAAAGGACTGCCTTTTGGTGCAGTGTGGGATTACTACTGCTATCAACAGAATGTGCTTGTTGGAATGGCCTTTATGGATAAAATCGCTGCGTATGAGAAAAATGTTTTGACACAGCGAGGATAGAGCAAGCAACCATGACCGCACGAAAAACGGTGCTGGCAGTGGATTTGGGGGCAGAATCGGGCCGTATAATGGCGGCACATTTTGATGGAACACGGCTTGATTTAGAGGAATTACATCGCTTCACCAATCCCGTAATACTTGTGCGTGGCACGATGCACTGGGATATTTTACATCTGTGGCGAAGTATTCAGCAGGGTATTGAGCTAGGTAAAAAGCATCACCCCGCCAGTCTCGGTGTGGATACATGGGCCATTGATTTTGGCTTGTTAGATGCACGGGGCAGCCTCATTTCCAATCCGGTATGTTACCGCGACAGCCGTACCAATGGCATGATGGAAGTCGCTTTTGCCAAAGTCCCCCAACGTGAGATATTTGAGCAGACGGGCATCCAATTTATGCCGATTAACACGCTCTATCAATTGCTCAGTTTGGTCGAATCGCAATTGCCATTGCTGGAGATTGCCCAGACGTTTTTGACCATCCCCGACCTGCTGAATTATTGGCTGACGGGGGTCAAGGTCTGCGAATTTACCAATGCCACTACCACGCAGATGCTGAATCCCCGCAGCGGTCAGTGGGCCAATGACATGCTCAGTCGCTTGGGTATTCCAACCAAGATACTGCCCGAAATTGTGCCACCGGGGACAAAAATGGGGACTTATGAAGGAATTCCTGTGATCGCCCCTGCCACCCATGATACCGGCAGCGCGGTGGCGGCTGTCCCGACGCAAAAAGCGAACTATGCCTATATCAGCAGTGGCACATGGAGTTTGGTCGGATTAGAAGTTGAGCACGCAGTTATTACGGATGAATCGTTTGAGGCCAACGTCACGAATGAAGGCGGGGTAGCAGGGACGTATCGCTTGCTGAAAAACGTGATGGGTCTGTGGATTATCCAACAGTGTCGGGCAACATGGGCAGCACAGGGTCAAGAGTACAGCTATGCCAAGTTGGTCGAAATGGCGAAACAAGCCGCACCACTGCGTTCCATATTGGATGTGGACGATGGACGCTTTTTAGCTCCCGGCGACCATCCACAACATATTCGGGATTGGTGTGCCGAGCATCAACAACCCATACCGGATTCGATTGGTGCGGTGGTGCGGTGCGTATTGGAAAGTTTGGCCCTTAAATATCGCACCGTGATTGAACGCTTGCAAGCCATTTCAGGGCAGGTTGTCGAAGTGATTCATATTGTAGGTGGGGGTACACAAAACGAACTGCTTAATCAATTGACCGCCGATGCCACAGGAAAACCAGTGGTGACCGGGCCAATTGAAGCAACCGTGTTAGGCAATGCAGTAGTGCAATTGATGGCGCAAGGTGAAATCGGTAGCCTGCGCGAGGCCCGTCAATTATTAGCGAATATGGGTCTCACTAAGACTTATGTGCCGCAAAATACAGACGATTGGAATGACTAAATTGTCCCCACCCCAAACCCCTCCCCATTACATGGAGAGGTCTTTAGGAGAATAGGATTTACATGACCTTCACGCTTCAACATCCGCGCCAACAGTTGGTGCAAATCATCAACCGCATCTATTATGGCGGATTGACGACCCTCTCCGGTGGCAATCTCTCGACCTTAGATGACGAGGGCAATATTTGGATTACGCCCGCTGGCATTGATAAAGGCAATCTAACTCCTGCCGACATGGTCTGTGTGCAGTCTGATGGTACGGCGATTGGATTACATCCCCCCTCATCCGAACTGCCTTTCCATCGCGCCATCTATGCCCAACGGCCTGATGTCCGGGCGGTGGTTCATGCCCATGCCCCGGCATTGGTGGCATTTAGCATCGTGCGCCAAATTCCCGATACTCGTTTGATTCCGCAGGCCCGCCGTGTGTGTGGGCATGTCGGGTATGCGCCCTATGCCTTGCCGGGGAGCGAAATTTTGGGGGCGAATATCGCGGGCACATTCGCACAGGGGTTTGATGTGGTGCTTCTGGAAAATCATGGCGTGGCGACCTCTGGCAACACTCTCTTAGACGCCTTTCAGCGACTTGAAACGCTCGATTTTTGTGCTCGTACTCAGCTATATGCCCAGACGATAGGCGATATTTCCACCCTGACCGATGATCAGATTGCCTTATTTGATAATTGGGCCGACCATTTGCCCGAATTTACACCGACCTATCACAGCAGCCACGAACGGGAATTGCGTCATCAGATGTCGGATTTAGTTGGGCGGGCTTGCGAACGGCATCTAATGATTAGCACCGAAGGGGTCATGTCAGCACGGGTGGATGGTGATACCTTCTTGATTACCCCGACGGGCATGGATCGGCGCAGTATCGGCTATGAAGATATTGTCCTGATTCAAAATGGGCAGCGTGAGCAGGGCAAAAATCCGAGTCGGGCGGTTGAACTGCATACGAAAATTTATCAGTGCCACCCCGATGTAAACTGTATCGTTACCGCCCAATCGCCCTATGCTACCGCCTATGCCATTGGGCTGCATCCATTTGATACGAAGACCATCCCTGAAAGTTATATCTTGCTGCAAGATGTCCCCAAATTGCCTTATGGAGTGCAGTTTACAGATCGGCAGGTCATCGCGGAGGCCATATCTGAACAACATCCGGTGTTGCTGCTGCAAAATGACTGTGTGCTGACGGTGGGCAGAAATATCCTGCAAGCCTTTGACCGACTCGAAGTGGTTGAATTTACCGCCCGTTCGCTGATTTATGCCGTGCCGATTGGCAGCGTAGTGCCGATTGGGGAACGCGATATCCAAGCCTTAGAAAAGAAGTTTCTGCAACGCTAAAAAGGGAATCTTATGTCTGTTTATCGCCCTAACGAATACCGTCATGTGAATTATCTGTGGGATGATGCCCACGCCGCCACACTTGACTCGGTTGATCGGCTGGTCTATCGCTCCAATATCTTGGGCAGTGACCAGCGCATCACCAACACAGGCGGAGGCAATACGTCCTCCAAAATTATGATGACCGACCCGTTAACTGGGGAACAGGTTGAGGTGATGTGGGTCAAGGGATCGGGGGGTGATCTTCGCACCGCCAAACGCACCAATTTCGCCTCGCTGTATATGTCGAAGTTGATGGCCCTGCAAGGCATCTATGGCGCGGCGGAAGTGAAAGGGGTCAAGACGCCGATTGAAGATCAAATGGTTGGTATGTATCCACATACCACGTTTAATCTCAACCCGGCGGCGACTTCGATTGATACTCCGCTTCATGCCTTTGTCCCCTACAAGCATGTCGATCATACCCACCCCGACGCCGTGATTGCGATTGCAGCGTGCAGCGAGGGCAAGGCCCTGACCAAAGCCATCTATGGGGATGAGGTCGTTTGGGTGGACTGGCAGCGCCCCGGCTTCGATCTCGGGCTGAAATTGCAGGCGACCATCGCGCAGCACCCCGGCATCAAAGGCATCATTTTGGGGGGACACGGCCTGATTAATTGGGCTAATGATGATAAGGAATGTTATGAACTCTCCCTGACCCTCATCGAAAAAGCGGCCCGTTATCTGGCTGAACATGATAAGGCCGTCTTTGGCGGGGTTAAATATCAGTCCCTTACCGAGGAACAGCGTAATAAGGTACTTGGCGAAATTCTGCCTCAATTGCGCGGCTTGGTCTCGCAGAAGAATCGGTTTATCGGCACGATTCAGGCCACTGATGCTATGCTGCGCTTCGTCAACAGCCACGATGCCGCACGGTTAGCAGAATTAGGGACTTCGTGCCCCGACCATTTCTTACGGACGAAGATCAAGCCCTTGTATGTGGAATGGAATCCACAAGCCGAAGATGCCGCCGCCTTGATACAAAAATTGACGGTAGGGATTGAACAATATCGTCTGGATTACGCCGCATACTATGAAGCGTGCAAACGACCTGATTCGCCTGCCATGCGTGACCCCAACCCCAGTGTAATTTTGATACCGGGGATCGGCGCGGTGGCATGGGGCAAAAACAAGAGTGAATCGCGGGTGACGGCGGAATTCTATAGCAATGCGGTCAATGTTATGTGTGGTGCAGAGGCCGTTGGTCACTATGTGGCTTTGCCCCGCCAAGAAGCCTTTGATATTGAATACTGGCTGTTAGAAGAAGCTAAACTGCGCCGGATGCCCCCCGAAGCCACCTTAGCGCGGCGGGTGGTGGTGGTGATTGGTGCAGGCAGTGGCATTGGTAAGGCGGTTGCCCAGCGAGTTGGCAAAGAGGGTGCGCATGTGGTGTGTGCCGATTTGGATTTGGCCTCAGCCGAAACCACTGCCAATGAGCTAACCGTCAAATATGGGATGGGCATTGGAGTTGCAGGAACAGGTATTTCAGGATGTGGGCCAGCGATTGGGCTAGCTGTAGACATTACCAAACGTGAGAGTGTACGTCAATTCTACCAAACCGTTTTACAGGCCTATGGCGGGCTGGATGATGTGATTGTCACTGCCGGGGTATTCGTGCCGCCGGACAAAGAAGGGCATATTCCGGATGAGAAATGGCGTTTTACGTTTGATGTTAATGTTATGGGTGGTTATATCGTGGCAGATGAAGCATGGCCTATTTGGAAGGCACAGGGGTTGCGGGGTGGCTTGGTATTGACGACCAGTGTTAATGCCGCTGTTTCTAAGAAAGGCTCGTTGGCCTATGACACCAGCAAGGCCGCCGCTAACCATTTGGTGCGGGAATTGGCAATGGAATTGTCCCCTCTGATTCGGGTCAATGGCCTTGCCCCAGCGACGGTGGTGGAGGGTAGTACGATGTTCCCACGCGACCGAGTGATTAGCTCATTAGTCAAATATAATATAGACCATGATGAAAGTGAAAGTACGGAAGCATTGCGCTCTAAACTCGCCAATTTCTACGCCCAACGCACTCTAACCAAACAAGCCATCACACCTGAAGATCAAGCCGAGATCGCCTATTTGTTAATTAGTGCGGCCTTTAGCAAGACAACTGGGCAGGTGTTCAGCGTGGATGGTGGGTTGCACGAAGCCTTTTTGCGATAATCACAGTTTATGAACGTCCCCTTCTTTGTTATGCGAATAATTCCATGCGTCTCTGCCCAAAAATTGTATTGACATGAGGACTGGCTGTTGCTATACTGATATTCGCTTTAACAATTAGGAGGCGTGGTGTAGCGGTTAACATGCTGCCCTGTCAAGGCAGAGACCGCGGGTTCGAATCCCGTCGCTTCCGCCTGTGTAACAACGGAGAATCCACCATATCCAAGCTGAGTTCGGTGGATTTTGTGTTTTCTAGCCCCACCGTGATGTGGTAATTGGGTCTCAGTGACATTGCTACCACATCCCCATCTTTCACCCACACTCTTGCCACAATCAGATTAATTAAATCTTGCTGTGCTTTGCGGTCGCCTTTTGTTGCGTCCCAATGAGCCTCGAAATTCTCTAAAACATCTGCGGCAATTCGTAGCTCATCTTTGGGAATTGGGGTTAACTTTTCCAATTCCTGTTGGAGTTTCACACGCTGCTCAAGGTACTCATCTTTTTCCGTGATAAAGCCGTTATCCCATCGAAAATCCATGCGCTCTATCACTTCTTTGATTTCAGAAAGGCGATCATTGAGGTTTTTGTCCCCTAATAATTCCCCCATCGCTTCTATCATACGGTCTCGCCAGTTCACAGGCGGCTTGAGGCTCTTTAGGATGTTTATCACCTGTGCTTCAGCTTCTTCGGCACGGACATAGCTTTGACTACAGTTTCGACCAAAATCACGGGCGCGACACCGATAGTAAAGGCTGCGTCCTTCGCTAGTGGATTGACAACGCATCTTGCCCCAAGTATCACCATCTACGTTTTCTGGCATATTGGCAACACACTCGGCACAGTAGATGATGTCTCGAAGTAAATAGAACCGATATTTAGGGTAATACTCATGATGTTGTGTTTTGGCGTAGCGAATTTCTTGACAGCGATTAAAGAGTTCTTCGTCAATGATTGAATCATGTTTGCCCTTGATCCATTCGATAGGATTTTTCCATGACCGTCGCCCATCTGAATGCTGATCATACTGCTGGTATTTGACATATCCTAGATAGGTGCGATTTTGCAGAATCGCACGCACGCAATCTGCATCAAAAGGATGGCCTGTCTTGGAGTTAAAGCCACTTTCATTTAGCTCACGGGCAATGTCTCTGTCGCTGTAACCGCTCGTTGAGTAAAGCTCGAAGGCCAGTTGTAACCCTACAAGTTCATGGGCATTAGCAATCAAAATGCCATCTTCCGATTTGTCATAGCCAAAAGGGGGACGGTTATTGTGATAGCCTTGCAAGGCTCTTTCTCGCTTGCCTTTTGTGGTTTCGTTGGATAGATTGCGGCTATACCAATCCGCAACACTTTCCATAATGCCCTCAATCAAAGCACCAATAGCTCCATCGCTATCTTCTGATGGCTCGGTTACTGAGAATACTTTAATTCCGTAGTCATGGCGAAGTAAGGATTTAACCGCTAGAGCATCAGTGCGATTTCGAGCGAAGCGGTCAAATTTGTGAACCACGATTGCATCAAATAGATGTTTTTTAGCATCGCGGCGCAATGCTTGAAATTGAGGGCGGTCTACAGAACGGCCTGATTGGGCTTCGTCAATGTAGACCTTCACTAACTTACCAGACTGGGCCTTTACCCATGCCTCGATTGCTCGTTTTTGAGCATCAATACTGAAATTGCCAACTTGTTCCTCTGAACTGATACGAACATATGCTGCGTAACGCATTTCATCTGGACCTTTCACTTGCCTCTTGGGTTCTTCCGATGTGATTATGCACCTGTAAATCTTCAAAACAAATCGGACAGGCGAGGCTGGAAAATAAGGGAGACCTGTCGAATGTTTTTACCCTGAAAAGAGGGCGGCTTGCAAATACTGTTCACGACGGTGTTGAAGGGTCTGCTGCTTAATCCTTTCGCGCTGGGTGATCACGTGGGTATAGCGACCAAAGTACATATCGGCTGGGGTCACATTGTCCAGCGCTTCGTGGTAACGCTGCTCGTTGTAGTAGCGCACAAAACTGGCGATGGCCTGCTCCAGCTCGGACGGTGAATAATACAGGTCCAACTTGATGAGCGACTTCATGGAGCGATGGTAGCGCTCAATCTTGCCTTGGGTCTGGGGATGGTAGGGTGCACCACGAACATGCTGGATGTGGTAGTGCTTGAGGTACTTTTTCAGCGCATCTGAGACAAAAGCCGGACCATTATCCGAGAGCAGTCGCGGACGATGCCGGACTTGAATGGACAGCACCCCGGTTTTTTCCACGGCGACATTGAGGGTTGCCTCGACATCGGTGCTGCCCATGGTGGTCGCCAGTCGCCAAGCTAGGATGTAGCGCGAATAGTCGTCCAGCACGGTGCACAGATAGTAGTAGCCCCAGTCCACCACCTTGAACTGGGTAAAGTCGGTCTGCCACAGCTCATGGATGCGTTGGGTGGGATGCTCGAACTGGTCTTTGGCGCTGACGATCTGAAACACAGGACTGGTGATCAGATCATAGCCTTTCAGGATGCGATACACGCTCGACTCGCTGATGAAATAACCCTGCGTGTCCGTCAGTTGCCAAGCTAACTGGCGCGGGGACAGCTCGGTTTGCGCCAAGGCGACTTCCACTACCTGCTCGCGCACACTGTCGGGGATGCGGTTCCAGAATTGCTGCCGCGGCGGCAGTCGATCCGCC
>JAJTXY010000042.1 GCA_021463865.1 Anaerolineae bacterium | reverse complement strand
GCCGCGCTCAACACCACCGGATATTTTTGTCTACGCATCCGTCACTCCTTTTGACTGGAGTATACCTTATCTTGAGTTACTTTCTTGATGCACTACTAGATTATAAACAAAAAAGCCCCGCCTCTAATTCAGAAGCAGGGCGTGGAGAGCGTAATCGTTGGGTTTACAGACGGAACAAGTCGAGTCCGGCTTCGGATGCCCAGTTGACAATCGGGCCAATCAGGAACGTGCCGAGCAAGACGACTGCGACAGCGCTGGCGGCCATCACAAATCCATAGGGGGCGGGCAGATCAATCGGCTTCTCATCATCGGGACTGCGGTCAACATAGATCACTTTGATGACTACCAGATAGTAGTAGAGGCCGATGATTGCGTTTAACACACCAAACACCGCCAGCCATGTCAGGCCAGAATCCACAGCGGCGCGGAACAGCAAGAACTTGCCAACGAATCCCGCTGTGGGGGGAATCCCTGCTAATGAGAGCAGAGCGATTGTGATACCCATCGCCAACCAAGGATTGCGACGGCTGAGACCTGCCATATCGGCAATGGTTTCTGAGCCAGTGGCATTGGTAAACAGGATGAGGCAGGCGAAGAACAGTGTATTGGTGAAAACGTACATGAACATATAGTACGCCACCGCCGCCGCGCCGTCACCGGATTTGGTGGTGGCAATCGCCGCGACACCCATTAAGGTATATCCCGCTTGGGCAATCGAGCTATAGGCAATCAGGCGTTTGATATTACGCTGGCTTAGGGCGACAATGTTGCCAAGTGTCATGGTGATGACGGCGAGAATCGAGAACAACTGCACCCAGATTTCGCTGAATTCTTTATACTGATCCAGTGGGACACTAATCAACTGTTCTGGTGGGAAAACCGCCAACAGGAAACGGGTCAAGACCGCAAAACTAGCCGCTTTGGAAACCACCGAGATGAAAGAAGTCACCGGGGTGGGTGAACCTTCGTACACATCGGGTGTCCAGAAATGAAACGGCACGGCGCTAATCTTAAAACCGAAACCGACAACGACCATCATGAGCGCCAAAATAATCGGAGCCGTATCTTGTTCACCAACGGCTAACGCTTGTCCAATTCGGTAAATATTGGTGTGACCACCGGAAAAGCCATAAAGCAGGCTGAGGCCATAGAGCAAGAAGGCCGAAGTGAACGCACCAAACAAGAAATATTTCATCCCACTTTCGGCGCTACGGCTGGCAAAGGCCTCTTGGGTCGGATCGGGGGTTTCGGGACGGCGTACAAAACCCGACAGCACATACAGGCTAATCGAGAGGGTTTCAAGCGAGATGAACACCATCACCAAATCGGCGGCACTGCTCAACAGGCTGGCTCCCATCGTGGCGATGATAATCAAGGCGTAGAACTCGCCTTTATAGCGCAGGCGGATGTCGCCCATCCCCATCAGGCAGGTTAGACCACCGACCAACGCCACCATCACCTTAAAGATTCTGGCAAGGTCGTCGCTGCGAACCATCCCACCCAACACGAGTTGTTCGGAAACTTTTAGACCATCGGCGGGCACAAGCAGCCAAGCCAGACCTCCAATGACCAGCATCCCGACCCCCGCCATATAGCCAACACTCTTGCGGCGGCTGGGCGGCAAAAACAAGTCCATATAGATGACAATCAGTACCAAGATGGTCATCAAGATTTCCGGCAAAATCGCCAGAAAACCACGTGTATCGTCAGTATTAAACTGCATCAATTCAGGCACAGTTACGCTCTCCTAATTACTTGCTGCCGGTCAGTAACCCGACTACCGGCTGGACGGCGCTTTCGATCATATCCGACATGAGCTTCGGATATACGCCCAAAACAATCAGCCACGCCGTTAGCATATAAATTGCTACGCGATCCTGAATTCGAATGGGGGGGATGTCGGGGAATTTTTCTTCGTCGAACTCGCCAAAGAAAACCTGCCCCACAACACGCAGCACATAGGCGGCTGTTAGAATAATACCCAGTGCAGCGGCAATAGCGATGAAGCCATAGTAGTTCGCACCGCCTTTGGTCAATCCAGTTGGGGACGCATCAATAATTGCCTGCGGAATCCCGCGCCAGACCCCAATAAAGATCGGGAATTCGGCGACAAACCCGCTCAGGCCCGGCATACCCATGCTGACCAAACCGCCGATAATGAAGGCGATTGCGACCAGCGGCATTTTCTTGATAAACCCGCCCAAACTGGGAATATCGCGGGTATGCGCTCGGTCATAAACCATGCCGACGCAGGAGAAGAAGAGAGCCGTCATGACACCGTGTGAGAACATTTGCAGGCCCGCACCCGTCATACCCGTCGTGTTCATCGTCGCCACACCCAAGCTAACCAACCCCATGTGCGACACCGAGCTAAACCCGATAACGTATTTGAAGTCACGCTGGCGGAAGGCGATAAACGCGCCATACACCACATTGACCAGCGCAAGGAAGACTATCCAAGGGAGATGGACACGCGCCCCATCTGGCAGCAATTGAACGCCCAAACGGATGGCGGTCAAAGCCCCTAATTTCATCAACACCCCCGCGTGAATCATCGAAACAGCGGTTGGCGCGGCGACGTGACCATCGGGTGACCAGTTGTGGAAAGGGAAGATACCAGCCAGCACCGCGAACCCCAAGAAAATGAAGGGGAACCAGAAGCGGGCAATCGTCACCCCGTCACCCAAGCCGAGATAATTGGCCTCATTAAATGCACCCTGTTGAGCCGCATACTGGATATGGTTGAAATCGAAGCTGTAGGCAGTCTCAGAGGTGGCAGGTTGGAGTTCGGGATGTTCGGTGAAGAATGCCCCGGCCTCAAAATACAGCACCAAAATGCCGACCAATGCAATCACCGACCCGATCAAGATGTACAGGGTCAGTTTCATGGAGGCGTATTCGCGCAGTTCGACCCAGCCCCAGCCTGCAATCAGGAAGTACATCGGGAAGATGGCGAGTTCATAGAAGAACAACAGCAGAAAGAGGTCGGTGGAGATAAATACACCGTATACCCCGGCAACCAAGAGCAGGAAAAACGCCATAAATTCGCGTACCCGATCTTCGATGCCCCATGAAATCATCACCCCGGCAAAACTGGCGAGACCCGTCAGCAGCACCATCGGGGCCGCCAAACCATCTACACCAAGTTGATAACTGACGCCGAGTTCCTTAATCCATGTCACCTTATCCACAAATTGGAAGGTCAGCAGTCCACTACCGCTGTCAATGAGACCAGCATTCGCAGTTCGGGCCGCCTCGGTGTCATAGGTGAAAAAGACCAGCGCCGCCAGAATCAAACTTGCTCCGGTAGCGAAGGCCGCGATGGTGCGAATCACTTCTTTCTGTTCTTTATCAATAAACAGAATGATGATCGCGGCGACAAAGGGAAAGGCCAAAATGCCTGTAAGAATGCCGCTGAACTGAGTTTCCATCAAAATAAACTCCTATTTTAGCCAGCCGGCTGATTACCGAATAAATGCCGAAAAGATATGATAGACGCGCTCGTTAATGACAGGCAAAATCCAGTTAGGATACAGTCCTGTAATCAACATCAACGCGACCAATGGTGCAATGGCAATCGTTTCACGGTACGAGATTTCCAAGCTGTGGTGATGTTCGTGATATTCAATCCAGTCCGGGTTCGGTGGGCCTTGCAGCACCTTCTGAATCCCTTTGAGGATATACGCACCCGTCAGCAGCAAACCAATCGTGCTAATCAGTACCATCACCTCAAAGTATGGGAATGCGCCGGAAACAATCATCCACTCGCTGGTAAACCCATTGAGACCGGGCAGACCGAGACTCGCCATGCTGGTGAAGACGAACAAGCCGCCAAACACCGGGACAATGTGCCACAGGCCGCCGAAGCGCCGCAGGTCACGGGTATGGGCTTTGTGATAGAGCGCCCCGACCAACAAGAACATGGCTGCCGCGCTCAGACCATGATTAAACATTTGCAGCACCGCGCCGTTGAGGGCGACATTGGCACTTTGCATGTTCTCATCCATGTCGAGTTCAGCGTCCAATTTGACTTGGGCCAATGCCTTTTGGTCATCACTGGTAAGCTCGTCAATAGTCGCCGCTTGGAGTTGGGTTTGGTCTCGATACTTGGCGATGTCCTCATCCTCTAATCCCTGACCCGCCATTTGGAGCGCCAGCACGGGGTCATTGACATCGGGGGATTGCGCCCACATGACACTGTACCAAACACCCATCACCGCAATACCCATCACCACAAAACCCATGTGATTAACAGAGGAATAGGCGACCAATTTCTTGAGGTCGTCCTGTGCCCATGCCGAGAACGCCCCCATGACAATCCCCAACATTCCCAACCCTGCCATTACTTGGGCAAAGGTGAAATTTAAGTCTGAGACACTCAATAAAGTGCGTGGGCTGGCAAGTTCTTCGGGGAATAGGGGGATCACCAATCGGATAAACCCATACGCCCCTAATTTCAGCAAGACACCCGCCAGCAGCATCGAACCCGCAGTAGGTGCTTCGGTGTGAGCATCGGGCAACCATGTATGGAAGGGCCAAACCGGAATCTTGATCGCAAAGGCAATAAAGAAGCCGAGGAAGGCATAATATTTAACGGCGGTATAACTAACGCCTAGAATCTCGCCCGGATTTTCGCCCGGCAAATTTGTTTCACGGCCAATCTGAGGCCAGACTTCGTGCCATGTTTGGATATCAAAGGTCGGGCCGTTCAAGCCTTTGACATCACCGACGGTGAAGCCGATCAATTGGATGGCTAACAGCAAACCGAGCGACCCGGCCATCGTATAGATGAAGAACTTCATCGAGGCGTACTTGCGATTCGCGCCACCCCATTGGTTGATAATGAAGTACATCGGGACGAGGCCGATTTCCCAAAACAGGAAGAACAGCACCATATCGAGCGCCACAAATACGCCGACCAAGCCCATTTGTAGGAACAGGATCAACGCGAGAATCACTTTTGTATTCTCAGTGTGTTCAAACGCAATCAACAGGGCAATCGGGGTGAGTAGGGCGGTCAGCAGCACCATCGTGACTGAGATGCCGTCTACCCCCACATGCCAGTTCGCGCCGATTTCCGGGAACCATTCGCTGACATATTCAAGATGATAACCACTCGCCGTTGGATCGCCATTCATGACCGCATAAAACAGCCCGATGGAGATAATCAGCGACGGAATACTCATCCCCAGCGCGACCCAGCGTGCTAAATTGGGCTGATTGCTGGGCAGCAGGGCCACCACAATCGCGCCAATTGCAGGCCATAGAATCAAGAAATTAAGAACATTTGAGATGAAACTTCCCATTGGAGTTCAAGTCTCCTTTTTAGAGTACCCGCAATACGAAAAACAGACCGATTGCGAGCAGCATGACTGCCGTGAAGAGCAGATATTGCTGGACACGCCCGCTTTGTAGATTGCGGAACCAGCGTCCGCTCAGTCCGATGAGTTGTGGGATACCATCACCCACACCGTCAATAATCACATGGTTGAAGCGTTTAATGGCCTCGCCGATGTTGTTAAAGACCACCGCGACGGTTTCAAGAATGCCGTCAATCGTTTCTTTATCCACTTTGCGATAGGAGAATACACGCCCGAACCATTCAAAGCCGCGATAGAAGGTCGCCAGATAGAGCGTATCGAAGCCGAAACGATCCTTGAGCGCTTGCCAAACTGGATCGCCGACCATGTTTTGCACGGGGTCTTTTTCGTAGCTGTCGCGTGGTACACCATATACGAGATACGCAAAGCCCGCCCCGATGCTGAAAGCTAAGACCGACACGAGCACAGGCCATATCTTGAAGGGGATTGTCGCTGGCTCATGCAGCAGGGATGGACCAACAAATTCATGGAAGAAATTATGGCTACCTGTAAACCATTCCAACACCGGGAAATCGCCATGAATTCCGACAAAACCCGCAAAAATCGCAAAGAAGGCCAAAACCACCAGCGGCCCTTGCATCAAGGCGCTGTTGCTATATTGCAACCAAAATCTCTTGAGCGGGGTTTGTGCTTGGGCGAGTTCCTCTTCATCTACGTGGTTCATTAGCGTCGCGTGTTCCGCCATTGCGCTGCGTGGCTTACCCCAGAAGGTCAATAACCACATGCGGGTGGTGTAGAAGGCGGTAAAGGTCGCCGCAATAACCAAAGAGAAGAACACTAGCATATGCAACCAAGGCGAATGACCTTCAAATTGTCCACTGTTGGTGATAAAGGTCATCGCATCAGCAATGATCTCGTCTTTTGACCAGAACCCCGCTGTAATCAACGGAAAACCTACCAGACTGGCTGACCCTGCCAACATCGCATAGGCGGTCACGGGAATCTTGTTAATCAGGCCGCCCATCAGGGCAATGTTATTGGGTTTCGCCACAAAATCGGGTTTTAAACCCTGTGGAATACTGGTTTTCCATTCGGCATCATCCGGTAGTTCACCATTTGGCCCAACATAATCCGCGCCATAGGGGGTACGTTCGCCGGGTTGCAAATGGCCCGCTTCGATGCCGTGTTCAATCTTCGCGTTCAGGTCAGCCCATGTATAGCTGCTGTGTCCATGCGCGTGTGCGTCGTGGGCATGTTCGTCATGATGGGCGTGATGCTCGTCATGTCCATGTTCGGCGGCGTGTTCGCCATGCTCCATCGCGTGAATAACCGCACCGGAACTCATGAACAAAAGGGCCTTAAAAAATGCGTGGGTAATTAGGTGGAAGGCCGCCGCGACGTAAGCACCAATGCCGAGCGCCGCCACCATAAACCCAAGCTGTGAAATTGTCGAATAGGCCAGCACGCGCTTGATGTCATTTTGACCGACACCCAAAATCGCCGCGCCGAGGGCTGTGATAGAACCAATCACCCCCATTAAAATGAGTGGGGCGGTGTATTCGGCGTGATGGGGATTGCCACCTGCTTCTAAGAGGGGGAACATGCGAATCACGGCGTACACACCAGCCGACACCATTGCTGCCGCATGAATCATAGCAGAAACAGGGGTCGGGCCTTCCATCGCGTCGGGCAGCCATGCGTGCAGCGGGAATTGGGCGGATTTACCGATTGTACCGATGACCAGCAGCAGGCCAATAATCGAGGCGGCGCTTAGACCAAGATACCCAGTCAAATCAGAGTTACCCAATCGCTCCAAAACTTCAGCATTGTAGAGGATGTCGCGGAAACTGAGTGTGCCGGCTTCGGCATACAAATAACCAATTCCGACCAGCATCAGCACGTCGGCGACGCGGGTGGTCATAAAGGCTTTCACGGCTGCTTGTTGGGCGCTCTTCTTCTCAAAGAGGAAGCCGATGAGCAGATAGGAGCAAAGCCCCATGATTTCCCAGCCCATAAACATCAGCAGCAAGTTATCCGCCACCACCAGCGTCAACATCCCACCCGCGAACAGGCTCAGATAGGCAAAGAAGCGGGAATAACGAATTTTGTGTGGGTCATCATCCGGGTACGCGCCCATATAGCCGACGCTGTAGACAAAAATCATCAAAATCGCAATCGGCACCATGAACAGCATCACAGCGGTCAGGGGGTCAACCAACACACCCATCCTGAACTCACTGAGGCCAACATCCATCCATTTGATGCTATCCCCATAGGCGTTGGGGCCAAAATCATCTGTGCCAGTGGCTTTTAGAAAAACGCCAAAGGCCATCAAGAAAGACAACACCACCGAACCTACCCCAATGGAGTGACTTAGAACTTTATTGCGCCCGGTAAACAAAATAATCAGCATAAAGCTAATTAGCGGCGGCACCGGGATGAGCCACGGCAGATAATTTGCGTCTAGCCAATTTACATCCATACGTGTTCTCCAGACTAGTGCGCGGCAGAATACCTACATCTGCTGCGACGGGTCTACCACTTCAGCATGTTAACGTCTTCAACAATGACCGTCTGGCGGCTGCGGTAGATTGCGATAATCAGTGCCAGACCGACGGCGGCTTCTGCGGCGGCGACGATAAACACGAACGCCGCGAAGATTTGCCCATTAATTTCAAAGGGATTGAGATAGCGCCAAAAAGCTACCAGATTGATATTGGCCGCGTTCAGCATCAACTCAACCGACATCACAATGGCAATCGCGTTACGCCGTGCCAGTGCGCCATACGCGCCAATCGCAAACAGCGCCGCCGATACCACCAGATAGAACCACAACGGAACCATAATTTCTGCTCCTCGAAAAAAATCAGGCTTCGTCTTCGCGGGCAACCACAATCGCCCCGATGAGCGCCGCTGTCAGCAAAATAGAGGCCAATTCAAATGGCAGCACAAACCCGTCGCGGGTTACAAGGGCCTCGCCAATCGCCTCGACTGTTACGATGTTCAGGTCTTGGTTGGCGACGACACCACTGTCTTTAGCATCCGGGTCAACGGGCAGATTAGCGTTGAAGTTTGCCACCTTGTCGCCAAAGATGTCCGTTACGGCTTTTTCATCTACCAACGGCGATACGGTAATCACCAGTATGATAAACAAAATCACCGCTACCGCAGCCGCAGCAGGCCACTGGGTATTTTGGGTTTCTTCCAAACCCATCATCCGGCGGGTCAACATGATAGCGAACAAGACCAAAATGGCAATCGCGCCGATGTAAACCAACACCTGTACCGCAGCGAGGAAGGGCGCAACCAGCAATACAAACAAGCCGGATGTCCCAAAAAAACTCAACATCAGAAACAGTGCGGAGTGCCACAGATTACGGCTGATGACCACCATCAACCCGCCGCCGAGTGTCATCACCGCGAAAGCAGCAAAGGCTATTGTTTGCCATGTAATTTCCATGTGCAAAATCCTCTCAACAAGTCACAAAAAATTAATCCCCGGCGGGGGCGGTAGTCGGATGGGCCGTTGGATAGGCCTCACGTAATTTGGCGGTGGTTTCTTCCCGCACCCGCAAAATCGCATTCCGCAGCATCCGCAGTGAATAGACCAATAGGAGGGCGCTAATCCCGAACATCACCCCCATACGCAGCAGTGCTTCTCCATTAAACAGACGCTCAAATACATTGCCTGTCACATTCGGCTCTGGCAGCACTTTCCACAAGAAACCTGTAATCAGGAGGTGGGCGATGGACACGGGTACAAGGAATTTCCAGTTGAACGCCATCATCTGGTCAATACGGAAGCGCGGCAGGGTCAAGCGAACCCACATCGTCAAGAAGTAGATGAAAAACGCCTTCGCCGTCAGATAGAGAATGCCTAGCGCGGGTACATCTTGGACAAACGGGCCTTGCCAGCCGCCCATAAACAGGGTTGCGGCAAACACACCGATCAAGAAAGCGTGCAGGAATTCAGCCAGATAGAACATCGCAAAGGCCATACCGCTGTATTCAATCATGAACCCAGCGACCAATTCCGATTCCGCTTCAATCAGGTCGAAGGGTGAACGGCCTACTTCACCGAGATTGCTCAAGACGAAGATGATAAATGCAGCCGGGGCATAGAAAAACACCCAATAATTGTCGCCCTGAAAATCCACGATCTTTTGCATACTCATCGTGCCAGCCAGCATGACCGGAACAAGCAGGGTGAAGACCAGTGGGATTTCATAACTAATCAATTGAGCGACTGTGCGGAAAGCCCCCAACAGTGCATATTTGTTGTTGCTGCCCCAACCCGCCATAACCACGCCGATCGTCGCAAGGGAGCTAATGGCGATAAAATAAAGCGCCCCGATGGAAAGGTCGGTCCCGATGATATTGGGGCCAAGCGGCGCAACGGCCACCGTCATGACCACCGACATGACCATCAAGACAGGAGACACCATATAGGGGATACGATCAACATTGCGGGGGAAAATCAATTCTTTGCCTAGCAATTTCACTACGTCAGGGATGGATTGCAGCAAGCCAAACGGCCCCACGCGGTTTGGCCCCACGCGGTTTTGGAAACGGGCCGCCACTTTACGTTCAACCCAGATAGTGAAAATGGGCAGCAGCAAGAACACCGTCGCCAGCAAAATCACGCTGATATAAATCCCCAGCGTATTGGCTAGGCCGTCGCTCAGGCCAGCGTCTTTTAAAAGCTCACTCACATAATACATAGTTCGTTACTCCCGATCTACACACAAAATATCGGCCTGTGCAGCCGATTTGGGTGAGTATTTCCTGTACCTCTATGACCACTCCAACGCGCCCTTTTTCCACGCATAGGCTAGACCTTCGACCAATAGCAGGATAAAAATGGCCCCGGCCATATACGAGAAAAAGTCTAATTTGGCGTAGGCCACTGCCCATGGAAACAAGAAAATCATTTCCACGTCAAACACAAGGAAAATAATCGCGTACAAATAATATTGCACTTTGATCTGTCCCCATGTGTCGCCTACCGTCTCGATCCCGCACTCATACACATCGTTCTTGATGCGGTTGGCGCGTTTGGGTGCGATGAAGTAGTTCATAATGATTGGCGCAAGCGGGAGCAGCCATGCAATTGAAAGGAATGCTCCGACAAAGGCCCATTGATTTAGTTCCATGCGACACGTTCTCCACTGCCAAACACTTGGTTTGCATGTGTAAAGCGAATTTTAATAATGCCGTGAATAAGCGTTTGTGAATTACAGCGCGAAAGTATAACGCAGGGTCAACGGCTTGACAACATTACATAAACTTAAGGTTCGCGCAAAAATTAACGCGGGGCAAATTCTAACATATGGGGGGCGAAAAAAACATCAAATGATTTCCGCCACCCCTAATCCACTTAAAAATTATTCACCGTTGAACAAAGTCCGAGCGATTTGATTGTGGCGTTCAATGACGGGTTCAATTTCCAATGTGGTAATGTGGCCTTCGCGGATGACCACCCGCCCGTTGATAACACTGTAATCCACAGTGGCAGGGGTGCAGAACACTACCGCAGCAACAATATCATGATGTGCCCCAGCAAACGCGACAGTGTTGACATTGATGGCGATAAAATCCGCCGCCATGCCCGGTGCGATGCTGCCGATGTCGTCACGACCCAAGACCCGCGCCCCGCCAAGTGTGCCTAATTCCAGTGCCTCACGTGCCGTCAAACCCGCCGGATCGCCGCCTGCCCGTGCGCTCAATAGTGCCATCCGAGCCTCAGCCAACAGATGTCCGCTGTCATTCGAGGCTGAACCATCCACCCCCAAGCCAACCGGAACGCCGTGTGTCAACATTTTGCGTATCCGTGCGATATTGCTGCCGAGACGTAAATTGCTGGTCGGGCAGTGGGCCACACCTGTACCCGTGCGTCCGAATTTTTCAATGGCGTCGTCGCTGAGATGGACACAATGCGCGTGCCATGTATCCTCACCAACCCACCCAACTTCTTCGGCGTAATCACCGGGGGCAAGGCCAAATTTCTCGATGCTGTAGGCGACATCCGGCTTGGTTTCGGCGAGATGGGTATGCAAGCGAACGGCGGGATAGCTGCGGGCCATCTTCGCCGATTCACGCATCAAATCTACGGACACCGTAAAGGGGGAACATGGCGCAAGGGTAATTCGCAGCATGGCATAACGCTTGGCATCGTGATAGGTCTCAATCAAGCGCTGCGAATCCTTGAGGATGAACGGCTCCTTTTCGACCACCGAATCTGGTGGCAACCCACCTTGACTCTCGCCCACGCTCATACTGCCACGACTGGCATGGAAGCGCATCCCGATGGCTTGAGCCGATTCAATCTGGTCATCGAGCGTACAGTCATTGGGATAAATATAGAGGTGATCGCTGGCGGTGGTGCAGCCGGACAGCATCAATTCTGCCAGACCAATCTTGGTGCTGACCTTGATGGCTTCGGGATGCAACCCTTTCCAAATCGGGTAGAGGGTCTTCAGCCAGTCAAACAATTCATAATTTTGGGCCAGTGGGATAACGCGGGTCAGGCTTTGATACAGATGATGATGGGTATTGACCAACCCCGGCATGACGACGTGGTGGCCTTTCATATCCAACACTTCATCAGCCGTAGAGGGAAGTTCAGCAGTTGTCCCCACATGTTCAATCACGTTATCCCGCACCAGAATCGCACCGTTGGGGATTTCACGGCGGGTGGCATCCATTGTCACAAGGGTATGAATATTTTTAACGAGAAGGGTTGACATAATATTTTCCTGCGGTGATTAAACCGGACTTAACGTCTCGGCAATATCCTCCCGAAACGTCACATAGCGATCTAAAAATGCGTCAATTTCATCTACTGATTGGCTGGCAAAAATATGTAGGGCGGCGACGGTAGCAGTAATCGCGGCGGCGGCTTCAGGTTTAAAGGCCGTCTGTCCCTCATCCTGCCAAACGTTATCGCGTTGGGTCGTAATCGGGTGCTGCTTGCTGGGATAGGTGTACATGGCGATGATGGGGGAAGTTGGCACGGCATTATCCACCCGTCCAGCGTGGGCAATGCAATAGCTGTCTTGGAGGGTGTGCAAGGCGCTGCCAAATGCGAGGGCGCGGTCTTCCCACGACAAACTGCTATCACAGCCTTTGATGAAGCCGCGTTTGATAGTCTCACGCAAAAGCGGATAGGCCTCGGCAACTTTTTGTTTGCGACAGCGCATGGCATGGGAGGGATGATCGCCATATTTACAGGATGCCCCACGCACCGCCATGATGATGATTTCCCACGCAGATACACGTTTATCGGCCTGAATGTTGGGAATATCCGTGCGGACATTTCCCAAAATCAACCAATCCAATTGAACATCGGGGGGCATTTTTCCACCTTGCGTCTCAAAATCGGCAACCGCTTGACGCATTAGGTGTTCATGCCCCTCACCAAATCGCATGATAATTTTCCCAAACAGAGTGATATTTGCGCCGGTATAGAAAGTACACCTTCCTTTGTGGGGTCTACCTATATCCGGCGGGATATTACCCTATTTGACCGTTTTCGCCAGCATCAACTCCGCACCGCTTAGGGTATTTTTCAACAGCATGGCAATTGTCATCGGGCCAACACCGCCGGGTACGGGGGTAATCGCGCCCGCCACCTCTTTGGCTTCATCAAACGCTACATCCCCAACCAACTTATAGCCCTTCTTGCTGGTAGGGTCATCCACACGATTGACCCCGACATCAATTACCGTCGCGCCGGGCTTAATCCAATCGCCCTTGACCATTTCCGCCCGACCCACTGCCGCAATCAAAATATCGGCTTGGCGGCAGATACCGGGCAGATCACGGGTGCGGCTGTGAGCAATCGTGACAGTGGCATTGCGTTTAACCAGCATCAGCGCAGCAGGCATCCCAACGATATTGCTGCGCCCTAACACCACCGCATTCGCACCATCGAATTTCGCCCCCACGTCCTCTAACAAGACCATGCAGCCGTGCGGCGTACAGGGCATAAAGAGCGGCTCACGGCCTTTCATTGCCAACCGTCCAATATTCAGTGGGTGAAAGCCGTCCACGTCTTTTTCAATACTAATCAGGCTCAAAACCGCCTCAGAATCGAGATGGTCGGGTAAGGGCAGTTGTACCAAAATGCCGTGTACACGCGGGTCAGCGTTGAGATCACGCACCACATTTTCTAATTCGGCTTGGGTGATGCTGGCGGGTAGTTCATAACCGAACGATTCAATCCCTACCTCGGCGCAAGCCTTGCGTTTCATCCGCACGTAAGTCTGCGAAGCGGGGTTTTCTCCTACCAAAACTGCCGCCAAACCGGGACGAATGCCGTGTTGTGCGACCATTTTTTCAACCGCCTCGGCTGTTTGATGATGCAAACGATCCGCGACAGCTTTGCCATCAATAAGGGTTGCCATTGATTTTCCTCCTAAATAGATTGCCCCCAAATTCAATTTGAACTAAGCTAACGCTGTGGTGCAATCGTACCTACAATTTCTAGGCTAACACACCCTACACGCCTTGCAAAAGTGTGAAGCGGCTATGTTGTAGCGGCCTTTTGTCAGGCCTTTTTGTCAAGGACTTCCGACAAATTTTCTACAAATATGCGCGATTATTTGCCGGGTAGTCAGGTAACATTAAGACAGGTGGTTAGAAGATTTTTTCAACCCCTATGCTTGTGTGCTATCTCGACAGCAATTCAGCGATTAGGGACTTAGCCTAAGCAAAAACGTTCATGCAAAAACATCCTATCTGTTTAATGTCATTTAGGTAGGCTTAGGAGAGGATAACGGATTATGTCCGATCATCAAGCCAAACAGGTCAAAAAAACACCCACATCCAAACGTGGGGGTAAACTACGTGGTCAGGCGTTGCTTGAATACGTGATGATTTTGGCGTTGGCCTTTATTGGCCTTATCGCCATTCTAACCATCACCGGGCCAGCGATTGGCAACGTGTTTAGCCGAACGGTTTATGATCTGTTGGGTCAAACTACAACTCCGCAAGACCCATTGGAAGCAAATGAATTTTGGAACTTGGTCACTGCGGTGGCCTCCTACACACCGGCTGATGTTGATCTCATCACCAACACCCCCGCCCCGCAGAATAATCCGGGTTTGCCACCCACCAGCGCTCCAAATGCGACTGCGACCTATACTTTTACACCAGAACCGAGCGGAGCAACCGCCGGACCAACCAGCACACCGCAGGATCAAGATCGGGATGCCCCATGGAAGGATACAGCAACTGATCCTAACAACTGGCAAACCGACTTCGCCGATGTCTTCACCGATCCAAATCTAGCGCCGTGGAATGCCCAATGGTGGAATTTGTCTACCTGTAACAATGGGAATATTTTCAGCGCGACGGATGGTAGCTATTCAACCCCCCCAACCACCACCACGCAGGAACAACTTATTCAATTCCCGCGTGCAACCCATGCCTATTGGACTACAACTGGTAGTTCACCTGCGGCTGGTGTCAGTACCGACTTCTGCTCGCGGTTTTCAAACTCCGTCATGCTTGCCCAAGGGGCCTATACCTTCCGCTATCGCCGTGACGACGGGGTACGTATTTTTGTGGACGGAAGCACCCAACTGGTTAACAGCCAAGACTGGAACTACAGCCCAACAGGTACGAACTATGTCGAGGTCAACTGGACTAATCCTTCTACCCGTGCGGTGCCAATTGTGATTCAACACCGCGATACAGGCAGCGGCGCGATGCTCGAAGTTAGCTTGTTTAAATCCGGGCAATCGGGCAATACGGCTGACTGCAACTGGTCGTTGGTCACTTGGCTGCCCAACTCACCACCCACCGCTTGGCATGACAGCCCGCCCATCAACACCACCTATACCAGTGGTCAAAACTGTATTTTGCGCTATCGTGGTCGTATCAACCTGACACTACAGGGTATCAACAATCCCTTCTTGGAATTCTCGGATGCTTTCGACCTCGGCCAATATGACCGTGCGGTTGTCAGCGTGGCCGGCAGCGCCAATCTAGGCCGCTGGTATGATCGTACTGTACACACTGGCCCAACGGCTTCCCCAACGTATAATCGTCAAAGTTTTGACCTTGCGAACTTTACGGACGATCTGGGGGCAACCCAAGACTTCCGAGGTCAGTATATTGAAATCCGGTTTATCCTGATTACCGATTCTTCGGCCACCAATGCGGATGGCTGGTATTTGGATGACATCACAGTAGACAACCGGATTGAAACTGTCTACACGCTTGGTTTCTCGGATGCGATGGATAATGATCTCAACTGGGTGAATCGCGGTGGCTGGACACTATCCTCTGAAAATCCCCACAGCTCTCCCACTGGCTGGACCGACAGCGAAGCAGGACCTTATGCCTCCAGCAATAACAATATTTTGGAATTGGATGGGCGCATTGATCTCAGCACGGCTGTACTGGACGAACCACAGTTCGCTTTCTGGCACAGCTACGATCTTGCCTCTGGGGATGCGATCTATCTAGAAATCTCGCATGACCGCACCACTTGGCGCATGATTACGCCGAATGGAACGGCAACCTATCTAGCGCAAAATCAGACGCAAATGGCCTACAGTCAAATCGTCGTGCCCATTCCCGCCGATGTGGTGAATGATGCCGCACGCCGCAGCCGTATCTACTTACGGTTCCGGATTCAAAGTAACAACAGTGCGGAAGCGGATGGCTGGTACGTAGATGACTTCCAAATCCGCAATCGGCCCAGCGGAAGCATCCGTCCAAATTGGTGCGATAATGTTGAAGCCGGTGGCGGTAACTGGATCGCAGGCGGCAATTGGGGCGTCACCAACAATACCGCTCATGCTGGTACTCAGTCATGGACTGACAGCCCTGCTGGCAATTACGCGCCAAACAGCGATAGCACGCTTGAATTGATCCCCAACATTGACCTCAGTAATCCACCACCGAGCGGCTTCCCAACCGTCGTCCGTCCCGTCTTGGAATTCTGGCACCGCTGGGAAATCGGCGTGGGTGATGCGATTCATGTCGAGGTCTCGACTGACGGCGGCGCGAACTGGACGAACACGAATCTTTGGTCGTTCACGAATGGACAAACCACTCTGCCGCGCTGGGACATTCACTATTCGCCGAACTTCAATTATATGTACAGTTGGCAGCGCGATGTGATTGAACTTTCGCCATGGATTGGGCAAACCGACCTGCGTCTCCGCTTCCGTTTGGATGCACGTGTCAATGCCGACGTTCGTGACGGCTGGTATCTTGATGATATCTGCATTCGTGAGGCCAGCACCGACTTAACCATCAATCTGCCATTTGCCGACGACTTTGAAGGCAACCTCAACAACTGGTATGTTGGTGGCAGTTGGGCCGTCTCGACGAATGACCATCACAGTGGCGTAGCGGCGATTACCGAAAGTCCAGCGGGCAATTACACATTGGACACCAACTCCATCATTGAACTGCGTTACAACATCAATCTTACTGGCACTGTTGAGCCAACCCTGTACTACTGGGAACACTACGAGATGGCTACCAATGACCGTGTAGTGGTTGAGTATATGCGGGTGAATAATCAAGGGGTTCCGCAAACGGGTTGGCAGCCCATTGGCTGGACAGCTACCCAAACATTGGGACCAACCACCCGCTTGAGCAGTACCAATCGGGGTTGGGTACGTCAACAGGTCAATCTGGTTCCTTACATCAACCAGATCATCCGTATCCGTTTCCGCTTGGACGCGCTTGCCGGGAGTACCCCCGACGATGGTTGGTATCTCGATGACATCTCAGTGGTGGATCGTAATGGCATCGAAACCCAATACACCGCCGACCCCTATCTTGAGACGATGGAAACTCTCTCTCCCGGTGACTGGGTGTACGATCACAACTGGGGAACCGTGCTGGAACCGCGCAGCATTGGCAGTGGCAATGACACCGATGCCTTGGGGCCGGGCACATGGGACGCAACCTACATCCAACGTTTCCCAACCAGTGCCACCTGCTCATTCCCGAATCTGAATGTCAACTCGTTGCCATCGGGTTCGACCAATCGCGGCACCTATCCGGTTGCGGGTGGTCAAATCGCGTTCGACTGGAGCAATAACTCCGGGCCAGCCTATGTATCACCCACCACCGACCTATTCGCCATTGAGTTCACACGAACCGTGAATTTCCCGGTAGATACGACACTGATCATCAGCTATTTTGCCGATGACGGTATCCGAATGTACGACAACGGTGTCCGCTTTGTCAATAACTGGGGCTGCTCCGGCGGCTCAACCACTACCGTGACCCGCACCTTCCCAGCCGGGGATCACGTACTCCGAATCCAATATGTTGAAAACACCGGGATGGCACGTGTCCAAGTGAACTTCCGCCAGCAGTTCTCAACGGGTTCGCTAATCGGCCCCGGCCCATGGCTAGCCCGCTGGTACAATAACGTGACTGGTACCTGTTCAGCGAGTGCCAACCTCGGCACGGCCACGACCACGACCACCTATCCGGATCGTTTGGACTTCAACTGGGGCACCAGCTATCCCTCTGGGGTTGGCATTGGTGATGGCAACACGTGGGGGGCACGCTTCCAGATGACGATCCAACTCGACTATCCGACGACGTATCAGATCATGGGTTATCGAAGCGACGCTTTCCAAGTCACGAATCAGAACGGTACAGGGCCAGTAACACTGATTAGTCCTGCCACCTATTGGACAAGCTGTAATAGCGGGTCAGCCCTTGATCCGTCCACCTTCTACAGTTTTAGCTATACATTCCCGGCAGGGGCGAACACCATCACGGTTGACTACTATGAAAATACCGGAAGTGCGCTCTTCCAACTGGGTCTCTATACGGGCAGCTTGGTCTTCCACGACAGCCCACCCAGCAACCGTCCGGGGGGTACGCCAGTTGACTATGAGGATTTGACCGACACCAGCGTAACGTTGGAAGGCCAAGTGAGTTTGGCAGGTACGGTCAACCCAGCCCTGATCTGGCAAGACAGTGTATCGCTGGACTTGATTGACTACACCATCATCGAAGTCTCGACGGATGAAGGGTTTACATGGACAGAGGTCTATCGCCGAGCCACCGACAACCCGGCATGGACACAGCGTACCGTTGACCTGACCTCCTTCGCTGGCAGTAATATCACCATCCGCTTCCGTTTGGATGCCATGTTAGACGCTCAAGTGGACGACGGGTGGTTCATTGACAACATCAGCATCGTAGACTGATGCCCACCCAACCTGAATTCTTGCAATAGGCCGTGTCACAGCGGCCTATTTTTTTCGTTAACGAAAAAGAAACCTGTTTTCAGACAAATACACCATGCCGCCTAATAGACGCTCTGGTAAAATGGGATTAACCTAGTCCGCCAGTAAGCCATTGATGATTGGAAAGAGGATACTGAACCCCCATGCAGCCCTGTGGATTATTGTTTATCTTATCTGGCCCAGCGGGTGTTGGAAAAAACACAATCATGCGTGGTGTCCTAAAGGCGATGCCGCACCTCAAGCAGTTACCCACCGCCACAACGCGCCCCCCACGTGCCGATGAGCAAGAAGGACGTGAACATGAATTCCTCTCCGCAGCCGAATTTCGCCGCCGTATCCTCGAAAAAGCCTTGATCGAATGGCAAATTATTCACGATGCCAGTGTCTATGGTGTGCCGCGTGCCACCATCCAAGACGCCATCCGCAACGGCCAACCGCTTATCGCCGATATAGACGTTTTAGGGGCGATGCAGTTAAAGCAGGAATTTGGCGAGCAGGTTGTTTTGGTTTTTATCGAGGCTGGCGACAAAAACCTATTGGCAAATCGGATGCGTAAACGCTCAGAGGTTTCGGACGAGGAATTGAATACACGCCTGCGCAGGGCGGAATTTGAACATGAATTTGCCGATGAATACGACTATGTGATTGTGAACCAAGAGGGCCAACTTGAGGCCAGCATCGAAGAAATGATCGGGATTGTCACTGGCGAGTGTGAGAAGAATGCCCAAACCCGTTTCGCCGCTGATGCTGTCATAGGATGGAATCCGACACTCATTCAGCAGTACGTCACGGGACTCGTCGTTCAAAACGGTTGCCTATTGCAAAAGCATGGCGAATTCCCCAAAATCAAAGTACCCGCCGAAAAACTCCCTTTTGAGGCCATTCAAGGCTATCTGCGTGTCGAATTGGGGGTGGAGATTTATCCAACCCGGCCCGATTCACCAACCCGCAAAGTGGATATTGGATTTGAGCCAGCCCAATTGATTCGCGTCACACGCAAAGCTACGGCCATTGAGACGAATTTTATCTACGTGCTGCTTGTGGCACATGATCTCCACGAACTACCCGAAGGATGGGGGTTTATTCCCATCGCCAATCTACATCTAGATACCCATATCATGGAAATCCTGACGCAGATCGAGGCTATGCCACAAACTGATTAAAGCCAGCGAGCAATGATCTCGTACAGTTGACCTGATCGTCGCAGTGCATCAAGGGCTTGGCTGAGTTCCAGATAGAGCCGCCAATCACTGCGCCGCACCGCCATGACATAGGGATCGGATATGAGGGGTATCGAACTGACCACTAATTCAGGGTGATCTTTGGCAAACAGGCGAGCGCTGATCGCATCCACCAATGCCCAATCCGCTTGACCCACCAAGATCGCTTGCATAGCGTCTTCCGAGGCCATCAGTCGGTGTAATTCAAATGGCGGCTGCTCAACATCCTCTAACCAGCGGCGTGCTTGGCTATCGCCCTCTGACCCCAATTCAACCGCTAACGTTGCACCCGTCAATTCGTCAAAATTTGCGGGCAGGGGGGTATCGGCATGGCCCACAAATACCTGCCCAGCGTCAAAATAAGGCTTGGTATACAGGACTACGGCTTTACGTCGCGCTTCAGGGTGTAGGGCCGAAATCAACACATCCACAAAGCCAAGCGCCAGTGTATCATATAGGCCGTCATAACCCAAGACCACCAGACGCACATGGGCCACGCCCATTTTTTCGGCAAGGGCCTGCGCCAAATCCGCATCGAGGCCCTCCACCTGATTTTCGCCAAAAATGCCGAAAGGGGGAAAACTGGGGTCTATGCCAACAACCAGCGTGTCATCGCGGTGAATGCGTTCCCATGTCGCATCGGTTGGGCCATTGCCGCCGCGTACTAAGGCCCACGCGCTGCTGGTCACAACTAAAAATGAGAGCAGGGCAACCCCCGACACGAATGCACGTTTAGTCGAAAGCCATTGAATTCGGCGTCTCATTGCGGCTGTTCCCATCCACGCGCATAGGCTTGGACGGCGTCATAAATGGGCTTGGATTCAAAATCAGGGGAAACAAAGGTGAAATAATCGGGGTAGCGATTGGTGGGGGCAGGGAATCGAAACACCCACAAACAGATACCTTTCAGCCACGTATACTGCTTGGTCATCTCCAACATTTCCAGCGTGTAATTAATCCGCAGGGCCGGACGGATGCCGTACAACCAGCGCGGGTGGTCATTCCAACCCGTTTCGGTGATATAGACAGGTTTATCTCCATCGCCGTATTGCATCATCACCTCATGCAGCAGTTCAATCCGCCGAAAATTGAGTCTATCAGGTGCGGGGTCGGCTTGGGGCGGAAACGTAAAACCGTAGGTATGCACCGCTAGAGCATCAAAATAGTCGCCTGCGCCTGCTTCGTACATGCGCGTCAAAAAATCGAGATCATCCCATCCGCCATTCATACCACCGGGGGGCGCGAGGGTTGGGGCAAGGGCCGCGTTCAAAATCATCACATCCGGGTTAGCGGAATGAGCAGTTTCATAAGCCATTTTGAGTAGACGGGTATAGCCTTCGGGGTCGGGCGGACGTTCACCCCATTCGAAATTGAGGTTGGGTTCGTTCCAAATAATAATCTGATCCACCCGGCCTTTGTAACGGGCCGCAAATGCGCCAACATATTTGGCAAAACTGGGGAATTCGCTTTCGGGCAGATAATTGAGCGTAGATTGGGTATCACTTGGGCGTGCCCACCCCGGTACAAAGCCAATCCGCGCAATGACCTTAAGTCCCTGATTTTCGGCGTATTCGATAATGCGGTCAGGGTGATACCATTCGTAATGGCCGCGTTCACGTTCGACATAGGCCCACGGCAGGAACTCAACAATCGAACTGGCACCCATTTCGCGTACCATGCGCAGGGTTTCTAAAATCTTGGCATCCTCTACCTCATCGGTTAGGCGGGTATGGGCACACACGCGCGGGTCAGTGGTCTCAACCTGCTGCGGCGGGCCTAAATGAAAAGGGGGGGCAGATTTTTTGGAGGCGGGGTCGAGTGGATAATAGCGCGGGGCCGCCCAAAAATAGATGAGCAGGAACAGGACCCCACAGCGCAGCGCCCATGTTCCATAGTTTAGCATTCGCGGATGAAGGCGAAGCATTCGGCGGGCAGTTGCCTGCAATACCTTATTTCTTGCCGGGGCCAGTTCCAAGTTCGGTCACTTGGCGCACAATACCCAAAATCGCCAAGCCGAGTTTCACAAAATCGCTGGAACTGATGCCTTTATCATTGCCATTTTCGTCGGCGGCTTTGGCATAAAAATAGGCTGCCAGAAGGCCAATAACCAGCCCGGCGATGCTGCCCCGAATGTACAAATCCGTATTCGATTTCTTGTTATTGCTCATGTGTTTTCCCCACTAGATGCAGCCTGTCCCGTTTCGGGCGGATTATTTTCCGGTGGCTTTTTCGACAGCCCCAGCATATGACCGATGAAATATTCCCAACGCGCCACCCGTGCATTCAGCGCTAACATAGGCTGGTTGATTTTATCCGCTGCTCGGATGGTAATACCACTGACTCGTTGTATCAAGCGCCGTATGGATTGCAGCGGCCCATAGATTTTAGCCGGAATTTGGGCCGAGCCATAGGCCAACATAATAAATAGCACATCTAATGCTAGAAATACAAGCACGAGGGGAATGAGTATACAAATCACCAGCATAATGCTGGCAACAGTGGAGATTTGCCCTGCGCTAATCGTATCGGTTGAGACCAACACAATCGGCAATACAAACAGCAGCAAAATCATCCCCAATGCACTCAGGGCAATCGGCAGGATAATTTTATACCGAAACTCACGGCGGTGTTTTATAACAGCAGGGTCAGACGCCATTGATGATCCTTTAGGTCAAACCGGGAAGTGGCGCAGAGGCCCGCATTTGCACAATGCTGAGGGCTTCATAGGCCGCCGTCCGCACGCGCTCATCCTTGTCCATTAAAGCCAGATAGAGGGGTTTAATTCCCGTCAAACCGCCAACCTGCCCTAATGTATAGGCAGCCCGTTTGCGGCGTGGGGGTTGGGCTTCTTGCAGGGCACGCACCACCAACTGACGAGCCTTATCCCCTTCAGGGACGCCTTCACCCATTTCAGCCGCATAGGTCGCCAGCCACGAGAGCTGCTCGATACGGGGGAAGGAACGCGGGCCAGTCCGTTCAGGAGCGCGAGCCATCGCAAAAGCCCGTTCCGCTGCCGAGCGCACATACCACTGTCCATCTTCCAACATGGCCCGATACAGGCCGACCAGTGCCCATGTGGTGGGAATACGGGCCAAACCAAAGGCTGCCGCCCGTCGCACCATCATGTCGTCGTGGTCAATCGCGTCCTGCAAAACATCATGTCCATGACCGGGAATAGCCGCCAACGCCTCAGCCACCGCCTGACGCAGGGGTTCTTCGCCTTGCAATAGGCCTTCAACCATATACTCCAATGCCGTATCGGTGGCGATTGCCCCTAATGCCAGCCCTGCCGCCAGTTGGACATCGGTATCATCATCCACCAGCATCGGGCGCAAATCTTTAAGGGCATCCGTATCGCCAAATGCCCCCATGCCAATACAGGCCAGTTTACGAATCACAGGGTCAGCGTTGCGAATGGCCTGCCGCAAAATAAAGAGAATATTTTTATCACGGGAGGCAATCAAGGCCGCCAATGCCCGTTCGCGGATGGTCGGATATTGGCTGACAGCCATAAGCGCCGCCCCCAGTCGCTTCAAAATTTCCGCACGCCAACTCGCCGATGGCGCTGCATCGGGCAACCAGCGCACCACTGCAAACAGATTGGAGAACAACAAATCAGGTGGGGTCGAGAGTTTTTGATAGACGGCGGTTGTCAAATCCAATTCGGCAGCGGCGAATCCAACCGACTGCTGCCAATTGGGGAGGGCTGCTACTTCGGCCAAGCGCTGACGCATATCCCGAATAAGCCGTTCCCCACCGAGATAGGCCATCATCAATGGATGACGGAAAGCATAGGCGTCGCCCGCCCGTTTGACCATCAACTCGCTATTGATGATGCCCTTCACAAATTGGTCAATATTGGTAATCGGCTTGTCTTGGGCATCCATCAAATGGGTACTGGCAATCGAAGTGAGTTGGGCCTCATTCAACTGCATCCCCTTATCCTGCATGACCATAGCAATTTCACGCAGGATTAATGGGGCTGGGGCGACATCGGCAGGAATAAAATTACGCACATAACGCTCAAACCACCCGCGCCGACCCAATTCTTGTTCCTCGCCCGCCAGTGCCGCATAGGTTTTGAGGGTGATTTCGAGAGCGGTGCGGTTGCGATTATCGGCTAACAGGCGGATGCGGGTCTTGTCATCAATCTGGATAACCCCGGCCTTTTTCTTGTTGCGACTTTCGCGTGCGCCGACGAGTGAAGGCCAAATTTGGATCCAACGTTGAATCGAATTTTCGACATCACGCGGCGACCATGGCTTGATGAAAGTGGGGGTAAAACCCAATTGCAACAAAGGATCATAACCCGTCACCGGGCCAGTGATGATAATGCGGTTGTGTCCATAGGCCTCCATGAAATTGCGCAGCCACATATAGGCTTTGGGCAGGTCGGCTGGGAACAAATCGTCAAATCCATCAATCAAAACTAGGCAGTTGCCCTGCCCCAATTGTTGATAAACCACTGGCGGCGCGGCTTGCCCTGTCACCAATGTCATATATTGCTGGAAGGCATGGATAATCGGCTCGGCGGGGTCAACTTCGATGCCATATAAATTCAAATCGAGGTCAATGTCGCCGATATGGAAAAACACCGGGAAGAATTTTTTCGGGTCGGCTTTGGGGGGATTCAAAACATCCGTCCCCTCGGTCTCGGATTTTTTCAGGATACGTAGTTGTTCAATAGCACGCTTTTGGGCTTCTTGGAATTCTTTCAAACGGCGTTCCCGCTCGGAATCGGACAGGCCCTTAAATTGAGTCTCAATCGCTTCATCAATGCGATCTTGGTCAGATTGAAATTCCACCGCGCCAACTGCCATCAACCCCAAAGTGGCGAGGGCCGTGCTTTTGCCGCTGCCGGGGATACCGAGAATCGCCACATACGGGTCGCCCACCACCAAATCCGCCAATGGAATGGTTTCCAGATTAAAGGGGGCATAAAGTTCCGGGAAATCATGGGTACGGGGGATAACCCGTGTTGGTCCACCGACCAGCGCATCCTCATCTTCTTCCATCAGCACCGCATGATTCGACTCCGCCAAAACCAGCGGCTCAATCAACACTTCGGAGAGATTCACCTGACTCCCCATGATGTGATACTGCTGCAAATAGATGGTCAAGTCCGTGATATAACGGGCATCGGCAGTCCGCTTGAGGAATTCACGGCCTCGTTCGGCTTGTCCTTCGGCGCTGGCCTGAACTTTGGCAATATGGGCGCGATAACGCCACAAGCCAAGGGATATGCCCGAAGCTGAGAGAAAGCCGAGACCATATGAAATCGGGTCAAAATCCATAGGAGCGTCCCCCTTTAAAATTCTAACGGCTGACTAAAATACGTCCACACCCTTCGCAATAGATCAAACCCTCATTGGCATGGACATGTTGGGCGTGTGCCCATGTCTGTTCAATGCCACAAGCACTGCACTGACTATTTTGCATCAAAGCGACGGCCTGCCCATGTTTTTTCTTGCGGAGGGCCTGATATTGTTTGTATATCGTTTCGGGAACTTCTTCGAGGGCGGCTTTGCGTTTGCGGAGGTTGGTTTTGATCTGGGTATCCAATTGATTGCGCTCAATGATTAACTCGGCGTGGTTTTTATCCCGCTGCGAGATCGCCACCGTTAAAACCTCTTGGTTGCTGCGATGTTCGGCCCGCAATTTCTCCAGATCTGCCGTCAATTCTTGGATATGGGTCTCTACATCGGACTGCCGATTCTGGAGGGAGGTGATTTCATCTTGGCGTTCTTGCAGTTCTTTGGGATTACGAATGGAGCCGCCGTAGAGCAATTCATTCACCTCAGCAATTTTTAATTGGAGCCGTTTTAAATCTTCCTCAAGATTTTTTATAGTGGTTTGACACTCTTGCACGGCAGTCTCACTGTTTTCGTGAGCCGTCTGTGCAGATTTTAGGTCTTCATCGCCCGTCAGCGCGGCTTCAATCTCAGTAATCCGGGCACGGGCATGGTCTACTGCAAGTTCATAAGTTTGCAGGGTATACAAGGCGTTGGGTATGTTAGGCATCTTGATGTCCAGAGTTCGCATTTTGAATAGGCTTGATTATACTACAGGGTGAATTCTGCGACCAAAAGCGCACGGCACAGAAGAAAAGGGTTAAAAACAAATGCAGCCGTTCAGGAAAGATGACATTTCGCGCCACGAATGGCGATGGGTAGCAATCTTTGCGGGTGTACTCGTGACGTTGGCGCTATTGCCCTATGCTTGGGCTTCGATTGCTTCCGACAATAAATGGCAATTTCTAGGTGTCCTCTCCAATCCTCAAGATGGGGCAACCTATTTTTCCAAAATCCGTCAGGGGCTAGACGGCTATTGGTTGTTTGAACTTATGCACACCCCCGAAGTCCATGACCGGGCTGGATTATTTACCTTTTATTTATTGCTAGGCCAAATTGCCCGCATTGTTGGGCTTTCAATTGTGGTGGTATTTCACTTAGCACGGGTCGCTACCTCCATTTTTATGTTCAGCGCTCTCTATCAATTGGGGGCCGTTATATGGAAACGTTTGCGCCCACGCCGCCTGTTTTTTATTTTCCTCGCCTTAGCCTCTGGATTAGGATGGGTCGTGTTATTCTTCGATGACAAGGCCCTTGCCCCAGATTTGAATGTGCCGGAAGCCTTTCCTTTTTATGCTGCATTAGTGAATCCGCACTTCCCGCTTTCGATTGGCCTATTGGCATTATTGGCCGGGATTTTTCTGCAAGTATTTCGACCCGGTTATAACGAAGCGCCGAGTGTAGAAAATGGCGGTCTTGCGGCGATTCTCTATTCCATCATTCTTGCCATCGTTCAGCCCCCCGCACTCGTCAGTTTTGGTGGGGCATTGGTGCTGTTTATCCTCATTACAGCCTACAAACGGCGCGACATCCCTTGGCACGAGGTACGGTGGAGTTCAATGGTTTTGCTGCCGACTTTCCCGTTTGCCCTCTATTATCTGCTGGTATTTGACTTTAACGAGACGATGGGCAAGTTTAACGAACAGAACATCACCCGTTCGCCGAATGTGTTTTTGACGCTGATGGCGTTTGGTCTGCTATTGCTGGTGGCAACCCCGGCCATTGTACGCGCCGTCCGCCTATTCGAGCGCGATGGTGACCAATTGATGTTATTGTGGTTAACTGTCAATATCATCTTGGTCTATATGCCCTTCAATTTGCAGCGTCGTCTATTTATTGGCCTCATCATTCCATTGGTCTACTTTTGCATCCGCGCCATTGAAGATTATTGGATGACCCATATCCCGGTTAAACGCCAGCGATTGGCCCTTATTCTACTGTTTGTGTTCCTCATGCCCAGTAATTTTATAGTCTTATTTATTCCGCTGTTTGGGGCTGTCTCTAATCGAGAGGCTGGTGCAGACGCGGGTATTCTCATTGAGAAAAATTATATGGATGTCTTTGATTGGCTTGAGATCAACGCCAGAGAAGATGAGGTTGTTCTCAGTAGCCCTGATATTGGCAGGTGGATTCCGGCCCAAGCCAGTGTGCGGGTGGTTTATGGTCATCCTTATGAGACTGTGCCCGCCAAATTGCGTGAACGCCAAGTCAAAGACTTTTTTGAGGGTAAAGATTGTGAAACCCTGTTCTCGGATGCGGTGGATTTCAACATCCATTATGTTGTGTGGGGGCCACGCGAAGAAGAAATGGGCCTCGTTGACAAGAAGGCTCAAACCATTCGCCCCGGCGTGGAAGAATGCCGCCAAAAGATCGAAGACCGCGCCACATTGACCGAGCAGTTTGGGGATGTGACCCTGTACGTCTTACGTGAACCACGATAGGAAGTCCAGTAGTAGGTTATGCCAAAGGCACTTCCACTCGTAATCGGCGGATTAGCACTGCTGACCGCTGTTTTTATGGTAGCAAGGGGTATTAGCCCCAATGCTATGCCTTTTACCCCCGATGCCAAATTTTCCGACGCCGTAACCAGTCATTGGCCCAACGCCCTGTTTTTGCAACGATCCGTTCGGGAAGATGGCACCCTTCCGCTGTGGCGCAATCAGATCATGAGCGGTCAGCCGTTTGCCGCAAACCCCCTCAATAAGGTATGGTATCCGCCGCAGTGGTTGGTCATCGTCTTGCCAGTGACCCTCAGCCTCAATTTGCTCATTTGGATGACCTTGATAATGGCGGGTACGGGCGCGTGGCTTTGGGCCAGACAAACGGGCTTCGAAAAAATCCCGGCGGCAGGGGTGGCTTTGGCTTATGTCCTTGCCCCGCGGTTATCGGCAGCCATTGGCGCGGGTCACCTAGATGTATTGTATGCGGTAAGTTGGCAGGCATGGCTCTATTGGGCGGTGTGGCGTTTGATTCATCAACCCGAACAACGCCGCCGCAACAGCCTTCTACTGGCTATCTTCGCGGCCCTAATTTTTCTCAGCGATGTCCGGTTGGCAATCTATATCTATCTATTTGCGCTGGCCTATGCCATTTATTTAATCACCCGCCTGCCCGAAAAAAATTGGCGACATATGTTCGGATGGGCCGTTGTCGCGGGGGGTCTGGCGATTTTGCTGACTGCTGTCCAATGGCTACCCCTGCTTGATATAACCCCCGATCTATCCCGCAATCGTATTGGTGAGGATGAAGCGGGTATTTCAAGTATCGAGACGGGCGAATTTTTGAGCCTTATCATCGCCAATCATGAAGCCAACCCTGAAAAAATGTTGTATGTTGGGGTGGGAATATTTCTAGTAGCCCTCATCGCGTTGATGATGCGTCCCCGCCCAATGGCTTTTTGGGTGGTGGTTATCATCATTGCGGCGTGGTGGGGCATGGGCCAAAACAGCCTACTATGGACATCGGCGGTACGACTTTTCCCGTCGCTCCTTTGGTTTCGAGTTCCGGCGCGGGCATGGCTGATTGTGGCGCTCATTTTGCCCTATATAGCGGGGTGGGGGTTGCAATGGTTAGGCGAAATTTCACCGGAGGTCTTGAAAAAACGGGCCATTCGATTAGCCGCCGTTGGCACACTGGGCTTTAGTGTAGTGTGTTGGGTTAGTAGCCTATTTGCCCTTGCCGAAGCTCTCCCTACCGAAGCTCTAATCGGTTTGATTGCCCTGCCGCTGAGTGTCGGGTTGATTTTATTGGGGGCATGGCGCTTAATTCCAATGCGTATCTTTCAAATCACCTTCTTGCTGCTTATGCTCGTGGATGTTTTGTGGGTAGGGCGCTCAATGGTCGAATGGCGCAATCGGCGCGAATGGCTGGACGAATATCGCCCGCTTGCCGAGATGCTCAAAGCAGATGGTGTCGAGCGGGTTTATTCACCGAGTTACAGCCTGCCCCAACAAGCAGCGGCCTATTGGCATATCCCGCAATTTGATGGCATTGACCCTTTCCAATTAGAAAGTTATGTCCAAGAAGCCGAACGCATCACAGGGGTCAAAGCCAAAGGCTACAGTGTCACCATTCCCGCTTTTGATTTGCCCGATGACGCCGACGAAGATGACCTTGCCACGATCAACCAAAACGCGGTACTAGATGTGCAGGGATTAGCCAATTGGCGTGTTACCCATGTCGTCGCTGCTTTTGAAATTCAGGCGGATGGATTAGAGCAAATTGGCAAAGTTGGGGATGTGTATGTATATCGCAACACTCGGATTGCACCCGATATTCGCATTACATGGCACGGGCCAAATCGTGTTTCTATTACACCGCCAAACTCCAATATCCATGCCTTCGCTGATACCGCCGATTGGAAAAAATCATCTGACAGGGAGTATGAATATACCCCCAAATCCCAATATATCGGCATGGCAGTCAGCGGAGTAGGCTTGATTGGCCTCATAGGGTTGGCTTTCATTGGGAGAAAAACATCCCATGTCTAACCTACACATTTCCCGACAAGAATGGCGGCGCGTCAGCCTCTATGCCATCCTATTGATTGCGCTGACCGTCCTGCCATATTTCATTGCGTGGCAAGGGCAAGGCAACGATTGGCGGTTTAGTGGATCACTGTTCGGGGTCGAGGATGGCAATGCGTATCTGGGCAAAATGCGCTTGGGGGCAAGAGGCATCTGGGATTTTTATTTGTTCTACTCCCCTGAGAAACATGACAGCGTAAGCCTGCTTTACTACCCGTATATCATCCCCGGTCAGGTCGTCGGCTTGTTCATGGCAGAGGATGATCCGGCGCTGGTGGGGGTAGTGATTGCAGTATTTCACATCCTACGTGTCATCTTCAATTTTGCGCTGATATTGACGACCTACCGCTTTATCGCCCTATTTTTGCGTGCCCCCTCGACCCGTTTTCTCGCCCTAATTTTTGCGACCCTCGGCGGCGGGTTGGGGTGGTTGGTGGTTCTGACAGGCAGTCTGCCGCCCGAATTTTATATCCCAGAAGGTTTTTCATGGCTGGTGCTGTTGGGTTTGCCCCATATCGCACTGGCCCGTACCGCCCTCCTCGCTGGATTCATCGCCCTGTTTAAGTCGTTGGCACTGGAAAAATGGCAGGCGTGGGTCAAATGGGCACTGTTAGCAGGATTATGCTGGCTCGTGGTGGGCCTATCCGTCACCTTCTATCTTGTGCTGATTGACGCCCTGCTTGGGGCATGGGGGTTAGCAGTTTGGGCACGCACCCGCCGTTTTCCCATCCAACTTGCCCTGCGCTGTGCTGTCGCGGTTGTGGTGACGTTGCCATTCTTGGCCTATTTCCTAATTTCATTTAATAACAATCCGGCCTTTGCCCAGTGGTCAAAACAAAATCTACTAGAATCCCCTCATCCGCTGCAATACCTATTCGCCTATCTCATCTTAGGGACTTTGGCATGGATAGGGGGACGGTGGGCATGGAAAAAGAGCCATTCCAATGAATTACGCCCCCTCTTATTGATTGGCTGGGTACTCATCGTGCCCATTCTCGTTTATCTACCGATTAACGTGCAGCGGCGTTTGGCAGAAGGGGTACTCATCCCACTCGCAATTTTGGCAGCGGCGGGTTTGAAATTATGGACTGGGGCGCATCCTGTAAAATGGCGGCGGTCAAAGTTAGCCGTCATTATGCTGACCTCCCTGAGCAGTTTGTTATTTTTCATTGGCACATTTTTCAGCGCCCTCAATTACGACACGCCTGTATTCGAGCCAGTAGCACAGCTAGACGCTTTCCGCTGGCTGGATGCACACACACCGAACGAAACAGTTGTATTGGGCGCGATGGAAACAGGCAATGCCCTGCCAGTGTATACCAATCTGCGTCCCTTTTTGGGGCATGGGCCAGAAACCATCTATTCTGACCGCCGCAAACGCGAAGTTGAGCGTTTTTTCCGTGATGAAATGACCACCGAGCAGCGTCAATCCCTTTATCGTTCGGTGGGAATTCGTTATATTCTCTATGGCCCAACCGAGCGTGCATTGGCCGCAACTGAGCGTGATACACCGCCGCTGTGGACTGCTGATACACGGCTGATTTATGACAAGGCGGGTTATCAAATTTATGAGGTCTTGCCTTGACGAAACGACGTGAAATTACCCAATGGCTGCCGCTGGCGATTCTGGCAATCGCAACGGTGCTGCTGTTCTATCCCCTCATTTTTGGGCGGGCTTTATTTTGGGGGCTGCCCTCATTGCAATTTTATCCTTGGCGACAGTTCGCTTTTGATGAAATCCGCGAGGGGCGGATACCGTTCTGGAATCCCTATGTCGGCGGCGGCGCACCCTTAATTGCCAATTATCAAAGCGCCATTTTTTATCCCCCCAACTGGCTGCATTTCTTCCTCAGCGATTATTATGCAATGGGACTGATTGCCATTCTGCATGTGTTTTGGGCTGGCTTGGGCATGTGGTTATTTACGGGTCGCTTGGGGTTTTCACCATTGGGTCGGGGAATCAGTGTACTCTCATTCGCGCTCGGCAATTACTATATCGGGCGATTTGGTTCTTTCCCCTCCACCGACGCGGCAGCATGGATTCCTTGGATGTTTTGGATTACCCTGCGTATCCTTGAACAGCGTCGCCTGCGTGATATAGGCTTGATGGGGCTGATTACCGGGATGCAGTTGTTGGCGGGCCATGCCCAAACCACATGGTATGGCCTTGTTGGGTTGGGCCTATTTGCGTTGTGGTACACCCGCTGGCCCGTGCGTCCCGTCGCCCTCAAATTACGCTTCCTAGCCCTTGTTTTTTGTGGCATCGCGCTGTTATTGGGGCTAGGGGTCGCCGCTATTCAACTTGTATTGACCCAAGAATTCCTGCGCGAATCCCAGCGGTCAGGCGGGGTAGATTATGAGGTTCTCACCAATCTTTCGTATGCCCCGGCACGCATTTTCACGATGTTTACGCCCCATTTTTTTGGCACGCCCGCCGATGGGTCATATCTGACCAAAGGGCGCGGAGTCTATTTTGAGGATACGGCCTACATCGGCTTTTTGCCATTGATAGCAGCTATGGCTGCGATGATCGGATGGCTGCAACGCCGTAAATTGCTCAAACATCATCCTGTATTCCGCTCTGTACCCTTTTGGTCGGTGCTGAGTCTGGCAGGCTTCATCTTGGCAACCGGACGCTTTGGGCCATTTTATCGTTTCCTCTATGACAACGTGCCCACCTTTGATAATTTCCGCGAACC
>JAJTXY010000041.1 GCA_021463865.1 Anaerolineae bacterium | reverse complement strand
TCCAAGACCATCCTGAACTCGTTCGTTCTGCGACCTGTTTTCATTGGTGGCCCGCCTATGCTTAAACACCTACTATTTACCCGAATTTGGTATGAGACCTTGCGGCGCGAAATTCACGAGGGTTTGAACGTGATTGAGAACTGGAACAGCGTCAATCACTTCATTTTCTATGGTAAAACCGGCGAGATTTCGACCAATCGCTTTGAGGAACAAGAAACCGCTATGTTGGCCCTGCATCTGCTTCAATCCAGCTTGGTTTTCATCAACACCTTGATGCTCCAACAGCTCTTGACTCAGCCCCAATGGTATGCGCGTATGACCCTTGAAGATTGGCGTGGCTTGACTCCCTTATTCTTCCGCCATATCAATCCCTATGGCCTCTTTGAGCTGGATATGGCCCAACGCATCCCTTTGACAGTTCCGGCCTAAAGCCCAGCAATACCACCGCGACGGATGATTCTTTAAATTTCTTTAAAAAAGTGGCGGCTCGTAGCACGGATGTTACCCTACGGCCTAATAATGCACATGGTCGCGCTGCGGGCTAACGCGCACCACCGGCGTTTGTCCGGCGGGTGCCCAAACATGGGTGGTGGTCGCCTGAAAATACAGGCTCATTTCATCAAGCGCCATAATCTGCCCGTCGGGATGATCTTGCAAGAAGTCCGTTACTTTTTTTCGAGGTCGGCTTCAAACTCGGCTAAGGTCGCCTCGCTGGGACGTGAACGATAGATTTTGGTGGTGCGTTGGTAACTAAACCCACTGTAGTGCAGCAAGTTTTGGTAGCTGGTCTCATCTTGGTAGACCACCCCAAACCACTGTTCAACCGCCAGACGTAAGTCATTGACCGTCCAATACTCCCCATCACTCAAGTGCAAGTCTACCGGACGATATTGATGTAAGTGCTGCTTGATCTGCTCGCGCTGTTCATCGGTGAGTTTGCTGGCGTTCTGGCCCGTCCAGTGTGAGCGCAATCCGTTCACCCCTTGCCCCCGGTAGGTCATCGCCCATTGGCGAATGCTACTTTCCCCGGCCCCTACCATGTCTTGAATCGTGACCATCGGTACGCCACTGCCATACAAGCGAACCGCCTGTAAGCGTTTCAGTTCATGCACATCGCGTGTTTGCGCTTCTGCACGCCGCAACTGCCCGATTTCCTGTTCTGTGAGTTCGAGTTGTCTTTTTGCCATCCCCTTAGATTACTTCATTTGGGTATGTTTTCGGAAGCCCATTAAGAGGTAACCATCTCATTTCTCGACATCGACGCCTTGCCACTGCTGTACAGGCCATTGATCTAAAACTGGACGCAGGGCAGTTGGAGTTGGGTCAAAGCTTCCGCCATGAGACGCCGCAAGATATAAAATAAAGGCACTCTCTGGCGTGGTGTTTTTGGGATGCCAGCCGCGTGTGACTTTGAGTAACTGACCCTTCACGATAGTGGTAACCAATTCGGGGAGTCCCCCCATCATAGCCCAAAGCCCATAGGGACTCACCCCTTCAGGATGGGCATTCACCTCGGTCTGACCATCCCAACAAGTCCGAGCATATTGCTGCTGGGGATAGAAATACCCTGCATTGGGATTCCACTCATTTCCCCAAGGATACAGCCGACCATCCGTACCGCGTGCTGCTTTCTCCCACTCATCTGAGGTAGGAAATCGTGCACCTAACTGGCTGCATAGTTCCTCGCCAGCACCCGCCGTTGCGCCTTTACAGCGACAGTATAAGAGAGAACCGTCCTTGCGTCTTTCAGTTTCAGGGGTATCCAACATACCAGGCAAGTCTCGTGCCGATACTACTTCTCTGCGTCCAAACATCGTGAATTGATCATCAGTAAGGGGAAATCGTGTGATGTAAAAACGGTCAAGCCAAATCGTTTGCTGGCTTGGTATAAACCGCAAATCAGCATTGTAAATTATTGAAGGGTCAAGGCGAAAAACAGCTTCTTCTTGAGGACTCAGGTTCTCCTTGCACCGATATTTCTCAATCGCACGTTCCATCATGACCTGTTCATGGCGAGGGCGACGGTCATAATGGGCTAAGTCGAGCAACTTTGCCCAAATGATTTCGCGTTGTTCCATAGACATGCCAATAATGCACTCACCTGCCGGAATTTCCACCCAATAATCGGAATGCATAATCGTCTTCATATGTTACCCTATTCCTCTATGTAACCACTAAAGGTTGTATGCACAATAATATCTTGATTATGATAAAACTGAATTGAACCTGCTGGCACATGGGTTGCTGGATTTAGTTGATAACCGGGAGCCCAAGTTGGATTTATTTCTTGATAAAAATCAACTTGCGAAACGCCAAAAATTTCTTTCAGCGGTTGCCTGATCCCATCTCGTTGCTCTTTACTAAGGTTCTTCCAAACTTCCCCATTGATAAAAACGTCAATCTCATCAGCCCCTGTAGAGATTTTTACTTGGGGTGAAGGTAGCGAAGGTGTTCTAGACCGCAGCTTGTTTAAGAAGATAGGTCGAGATAGCGATAGAGAGTCGCCTTCGAAATACGGTAGTCTTGCATCAATTCTCGAATAAGTACCCCGTTTTGCCGACGTTGACGCAGTTCAACAATTTGTTCATCCGTGAGCTTGGGTTTCGCGCCGAATTGAACCCCGCGATCTTTTGCCTTCTGGATGCCGTCAGCTTGGCGTTCGGCGCGGATTTCGGTCTCAAATTGAGCAATCGCACCGAGCATATTAAACAGCAACCGCCCGGTGGCATCTGAGGTGTCAATGTGCTGGTCGATCACGCGCAAGTTCACCCCCTTACGCTGCAACGCCTCGGCGATTTGACCTAGGTGCAATGTCGAGCGAGCGAGTCGGTCGAGGCGGGTCACCACCAAGGTATCCCCTTCACGCACGTATTCCAGGCAGGCTTCCAAACGTGGACGTGTGCCGGATGCTGCACTTTTCTTCTCCTCAAAAATCTTGTCACAGGCGTGGAGTTTGTCGAGTTGCACCGCTAAATTCTGCCCAACTGAACTGACCCGTGCATAGCCAATCAATGCCATAGGGATGTCTCACTCTCTTTAAGACCTGATAAGAAATATAGCATGAGACATGAAATGAGACCCCAATTTTCAATAGCTCACAAGGTATACTTTTTGAGATTAAGCTACCAAAAAAGGCAATCGTTCGCGCATATCCAAGCGGACTAGCCCATAGGGATTGACATGGGTATGGAAAAGGGGGGTCAAGCCACGCCAATCGGCGGTTGTCAGCCGTTGATACCAATCCCTGTCCGACAACACCTGCTGGATCATCAAAGTGTTCATGTAGACCAGACTGTTTTGCAGCAGATGCAACGCCAGCATTCCCAACTCCTGCACTTTCAACTGCGACGAGCCAAACTCCACCGTTTTCCCGTAGAAGATAAAACGATTGGCACTGTTCCAGCTTTCGATGATGTTCAAGCCCCCGTGGATTTCGCGCCGCAGGTCTTCCGAGTCCAGATAGTGACATAAAAACATCGTTTTCACCGCCTTGCCCAACTCCGCCAGTGCCTGATAAGTTGGATGTTGGACATTCGCCCGTGTGAAGCGCCGCAGGATTGCTTCCGTTTCCGCTGTTCCTAAGCGGATGGCGGTTGCATAGCGGATCATCTGGTCATACTGCTGCTGAATCAACTCCCACTGAATCGGCTTGGTCAAGATCGGTTGTAGATGGGGGTAAGCGCTTCCCTCGCCACGTTCAGGCAACGACAATCGCTGGTTATGAAGATTCTTCAGGCGCGGTAGTAGGTCATAGCCCAGCAAATAGCAGAAGGCAAAACCCACCTCACTTTGCCCATGTGAATCGACATAGGTACGGTTCAGGTCCATGTCGGTGCTGTGACGTACCAGTCCTTCAATCATGGAAGCAACTTCGGATGATGAGGGTGACTTCAACTGGGAATAAACGGCTGTTGATCCCCGTTCCACATGCCAGTAGATCATCACGCCCCGTCCACCATAGCGCGTGTGCCACTCGGTTTTCAGGTTTTCGCCCCATGTACCGAACTTGCGGGCATCCGCTGCACAGGCCATGCTGCCTTCCCCCCAGATGTGCGGCTGCCGTACCTCCAGTGTGGCGTTCACCACCTGACCAATCGCATTTCTCAACGAAGCATGGGTGATATAACGCTCATAGACATACCGAAGGCTCTCGTAACTTTCGCCATGATCGCCCATGCTGACCTGCTTTAGTCCCGTATTTGTGCCTAAGGCGTATAGGCACAATAATAATCGCTTTTGTAAGGTAGCTGGGTCAAGGGCCTCACGCGAAGCCGTACTCTTGAACTCCAGACTAAACCCAACCCGTAAATCCGTCTCCTTGAGCATGTCCAGCAGGTTGACGATTGACCAGCGTTGCTCAATTTCCGCCTTTAGATAACGCAGTTGAGTGGGTTCCGGTTGGGCGGGCAGGGGTGATACGCTGATCCATCCCAAGGGGCGTTGCAGAATCTGTACCAACGGATTGTTGGGTAAGCGCTCATTGAATTGAACTAATGACTGGTGCATGGCCCTTTTCAGCGTGCTGGTGAATGTGCTTGCTGCCAGTGGTTGATTCAATGTCTCATAGTAATGTCCCCGATGGGCCTCAAAATCCTGCGGTAAGTCGGTGTCCGGGTTGCGAAAGTGATCCGCTCCCTCGACCCAGATTTCCTTGCTGCGTAGCCGATCACGCAATGAACTCAACACCCCCATCTCATAATTGATGCGGTTGATCTGGGATCGCCCCTCAGCATTGGTTTCAACCACCATCGATTGCCAACCGGGCCGAATGACACCCCGAATCGGGACGACCTCCTGTGCCGGGTAGGTGATCTGGCGGCTTTTAGCATAGCGTTCGATCAATTCCAAGGCCTCAATGACCGGCTGGTAAGCTCGGTTGTTGGAGCGGAAGGTCAACACCTTCAGAATTTCGGGAACCATCCGACGGTAATGCTGGCTGTAGGAACCGCGCAGGGTACGGTAAACCTGCTCCTCGTAGTCTCCCGATGCTTTGAACTCTTTCACCAGTCGACGCAGTGTTTCTTCGTCCACGACCGAAAAAATCACATCCCGCACCGAGCCTTCCGGGTCAGTCAACGCCGCCTGTGCCAATTGGTAGAGCAGTTGGTGTTTGCCTGTTACCCGCACCACATCTTCAATGAATGTCTTTTTCACTTTTGTTTCGGCACGCGTATTCATACGGTGAATGATCTGGATCAATAACCGAACCACATTGTCGGTGACTTGCTGCCTTCGCTGCCAACAAAAGCAGGCTAACAGCGTGTAGCGCACGGCCGATGGGTGCCGTCGTAACTCGCGTGGCGCTTCAGCAAGCACGCGTTGGGCATATCTCCCAATGATGTTGGGGGTCAGTTCTGCCAAGAGATCATCCGGAAGTTCCACCTGCTGTAATCGCGACAGACGCTCAATTTCTTGTAGGATGCCCTTCACCCCTAACTTCCCGGAATCCATTTTCAATTCGGCGATGTCCGAGCGACGATATTCCCCTTCAGCATCATCGGTGTACACGAGAGCATCCAGCGCAACTTTAGATTTTGCGGGTAATCGCTCACTCGTGTTTTGAAACAGGCGCATCTCAAATTCATGCAGTCCTGTTCGGATCAGGCGGTCAAGCTGCTTGGCCGATGGCGGTTCAAGACCTTGACCCCGTAGATGATCCAACAGCGCGTTGCGCAGATCGCCCATCTCATGTGTTTCATGGAGCAACTGATTATCGCTCAGCCATCTTGCTAAGTCTGCATAATCTTCACGCCGGATGATCCGGAAACCCAACCGCTTGCGGATCGCCTCCCGATCCATCTGACCACGCCTGCCTGACCAATCGTATTGGGCAAACTCACTGGCCGCTAATCCTAATTGTTGCGCAAGATATTCAACCACAACGACCGAAACATCATGCGCTTGATTCGGAAATCGCCCCTCGTAATGCATACACGCCAGCAACACGGCCCGCCCAAGCTGAACGGCGGCACTATGACCACTTAACCACGCTCTGTCCTCAGCCGATAAACTGAAGTTGGCTATCAGTTCCTCCGAATGCCATCTGCGTCTCACCAAATGCTCTCCTGTTGATTGCAATCATCAACAGCAAGATTACCCAATTTCTACACCCTTTGCGGCGGGGGGGCGCTGACTTCTATTTTGACTTTGACAAGCTATTCAACATTCTCTTTAAAAAGCTGCGGTCTAGAACACCTTCGCTACCTTCACCCCTATGGAGTGGATGAAGCCGCCATTGCCGTCATACTCGGTGTTTCTCGGCAGCGAATCTACACCATTTCGCGGCGACTGCGGCGGCGGTTTGAGGCGAGTACAAACGAAGATTTAATGGTGCGAGCCATGTGCGAGCCGGGGTGTGCTAAATTTTGAGAAATGAACAAGTTGCGGAGGATTGGTTTCCCATGTACACTCATATGACCAATAAGTTTAGAATTTTTAACAAGACTTATTGCCTTAACAACTATATAAAATGCAAAACACTCTGTAGTTAGCAGAGTGTTGGGCAAGTGACATTCTCATTTATACCGCAGGCAACAACCTGAGCCGGAATGTACTTAAAGATATGGCAATCTTTAGTATAGCTCAGTTTGAATCTAGAAGCAAAGTCACTTGCCTGCGTTTACCAACTTTTAACGTAGGTAACAGTGAAAACCTGCCTAGCCGATCCGCTACAAAACGCTCTATTCAACGGGTTTAGTGTCATTCCGTTGGTGGGTGGTTTGGATTTGGCAAATGGCAAAAAACCTGCGATCCAGTGGAAAAATTACCAGACGAACTTGCCCACGTCTGTCGAAATTCAGCAGTGGTTTGAACTCGACTCCCCTTCCGCCTATGGGATTATCTGCGGTCAAATTTCCGGCCTCACCGTCCTCGACTTCGATGATACCGACCTATTCCTGAGCTTCGCGGCACGATTCCCCCACCTGCTGCAAACGCAAATTGTGCAGTCCCGGCGCGGTTTTCATGTCTATTGGCGCACGCATTTTCCCGTGCAAGGTCGCCATCTCCCCGGCGCGGATTTAAAGGGCGATGGTGGTTATGTGGTCGGGCCGGGATCGGTCATCGGCGGCGTGCAGTGGACGATTATTCAAGATCAGCCGATTGCCTCCATCAGCGAAACCCAGTTGAATGAAGTCTTGGCTTTCCTGTCCCCCTCGCTGAATCTAAACGAAAATCCCCTACCCTCGGATGATCTGCCGCTGTATACGCCTGAAGATGCACTGCGTCTCTTCCATGCCCACATCAAACATCAGCATGGACACCGCAACAAGGCGCTCTATCAGACGGCTTGCGAACTGCGCGATATTGGCTACACGCAGGAATGGACAACCGAGACCCTGCTCGAAGCCTTTGTGTGGTATCCTGCCGGGGTCAATCATCCTGCCGAAACACCGCCGCAACGCTATCGAGAAGGCCATGCCACCATTGCCAGCGCTTTTAAACGTCCCCCCCAACCTCGACGCGGCGTGCTCGGTCATCGTTTACCCAACAGTCTGCGCGAGGCCATTTTGCACATTTCGGGCGGGGCATTGGCCCTCCGTTTATTAGAGGGTTTGGGATTGGCCCAACTCAAGCCGGGGGCGTCATTCACTATTAGAGAAGCGGAGAGTCTGTTACAAGGGGTGATGAGCCGCGACAGCATTAGCCAAGCCTTGCGCGTCCGCCTCCCTGATGACAACTTGATTTTTAGCCCAAACCCCATGAAATCAACTTTTGTGACCAATTTTCCGACAGAACGAAGTTCACTGAGTTCTATCTCTAACCCTCTGGCTATGTCAGCATCGCAGGGGGAGAGGGTTGGCAGGGAGAGGGGGTATTCTCGCCCACCCATGCTCTATACCCTGCCGGATAGCAACGAATTATGCGAACGACTGGGCATCAAACCCACCTATGGCGACCTGATTCAATGGGCTGACCTCATCAGCAGCAAGAGCTATCGGGAAGCACTCAATCAACGGCTGATCCGGCGGCGGCGGGGGCACTATTCGCAGGCATGGCTCGGTCATCGGCTCAATGTGGGAGAGCGCACCATCTACAACTACCTACGCAATGACCCGCACCTACATTCTGCCCCGACCTATCACGCCAAACAGGTAAATGATGTGCTGTTAGGCGGTCTCCCTGATAACGACGAATGGCACTTCGACAAGCCACGCGGCTGTTTTCTGATGGCCGCGAATGGCAAATGTTACCCCTGCAAGCGCGAGATTGCCGAACGCTATCGCAAAGCGGGTCAGCCTATCTGGTTTGTGCAACAGAAAGCCAATTTCTATTGGTACGGGGTCGAGGCCGAAACCCGCCTTCCAGAGCCACCAACGGGCTATCGTAAGCTGGAATTTTGGCCCGTTCTGCGACCCCACAAAAAACGGCTTATCGAAGGGCAGCTTTCCCATAATCGAACCCCCATATCTACTCCTATCGAGCAGCGAAAAAAGGACTCATCGAAAGAGGTATTTACAAAGACTCGAAGCGTTAATTTTAAATCTATCGAACAGGTCAAAAATGGAGCATCGGAAAACAAGCCATCCTTAGAGTCAAAGCCCCTGAAAGTGGTCAAATTGGGGACACTTAATCCAAGCAAAGCGGCACAATTTTCGGATATGCCCCCAACCACGATCTACATCAAGGATTTCACTGACCCAGTGGAACAGATCCACAGTCGCCGGATGAGTCCGCAGCGATATTTCCGTAAGCCCCTGCCCGATCCCGATTTGGAAAGTGTGGCGCAGGATGCCTATACCCGTATCAATGCCATTGTCCTAGCCGACCACCATTTGAGCCTGCCCAATGCCCGCCGTTTGGTGGACACTTATGGCCCTAATATCGTGCGAAAACAGGTCAATTATCTGCTTCGCCTCTATCAACGACGCCGTGACAAAGTGCGCAACCCTGTTGCCCTGCTCGTGACCAATTGCAAAGGCGCTTGGCTCAACATCTACCAGCGTTCGCCCTTCCGTGACTATGCCCCTGCCCCGCCGGAATTCACTGCCCAGCCCAAACGTGGGTCACGGCGAGTTAATCTCGTGGCTGGCGAAATTCAAGCCGACCAGCATCATCTTGATGGGGCTGGACTTGTGTGAAGCCGGAATGTTCGGTACTCTCGGAAGTGTCTTCGTCATTTTGCCTACTTAATGACTTGAGTTATATATGCTATTCGTGATGGTCATCGCGTTTTTTGCCGCCGTTACACAATCTCTCACTGGGTTTGGTCTGGCCCTAATTGCAATGCCCCTTCTTACGCAGGCCCTCGGCGTTGAGATCGCTGCCCCAATGGTTGCCCTAATGACGATCTCCACTCAGATTACCCTCTTGGTGCGTTACCGGGCCGAGCTTAATTTCCGAACATTATGGCGACTTTCTGCGACCTCATTGATCGGTGTCCCCTTGGGTGTCTATGGTTTGCAGCGAGTAGATGAACAAATTGGCCTGCTCATTTTAGGCGCGATTATCATCGGATACTCCATTTATGCGCTGTTTAATTTTGAACTGCCAGAAGTGGACGGACCATATTGGGCCTATGGCTTTGGATTTGCCGCCGGGCTGCTGAGTGGGGCCTTTAATACACCGGGACCATCTGTAGTGATCTATGGTAACTGCCGCCGCTGGGAACCCAAAGAATTTAAGGGTAATTTGCAGGGATTTTTTCTTCTAAACAGCAGCATGGTGATCTTCATCCACCTGCTGAGTCGTCATTACACAGCAGACGTCTTGCGACATTTTTTACAAGCTGCTCCGGCGATGGCTCTCGGTTTATTCGCGGGGATTTATCTGGATCGCTATATCAATCCAGCCACCTTTCGTATATTAGTCTTGGGGCTGCTGATCCTCGTGGGTCTGAACCTTGTTATTTCTCAACTCTAGCAGTGGCGGGGAGGTTTTTTTGACAGCTTTGGTAAACGCGATATATTGACCGAATAATTCCGACTTACTGTGATTGGCATTCATATGAAAAATATTACGCTTGGTTTTGTTGCAATTGCCCGCCCCACTTTTGATATGACCTTAGCGGTGCAGAATTCCGAAACGGTCTATCAACAACTTACCACTGCCGGATTCCATCTCATAGGTACAGCCAAACCGATTGCCACACTTGAGGAGACGATAGAAGCCGCCCCGCCCATTCAAGCCACCTCGGTTGACTTGCTCATCATTGTGCAGGCCACCTTTGCTGACAGTCTGATGGCGGTGAAGTTGGCGGAATTGGTGGATGCACCATTATTACTGTGGGCCGTTCCCGAAGCCCGCACAGGCGGACGACTGCGTTCCAATTCTTTATGTGGCATCAATTTGGCAGGCCACGCCCTAACCCGCGCTGGCTATCGGTACGACTATGTTTATGCGGACACCGACGATGCAACGGCATTAGCGAAAGTGCAGGCACTCGCACAGGCGGCCCATGCGCTCCAACAACTGCGGCAGACCCGTATCGGCGTCATTGGCGACCACCCCGCCGGATTTGATACCTGCCGATTTGACGCCCCCGCTCTCAAAAAACAATTAGGAGTCGAAGTTCAAAAATTTGAACTGACGCAGGTATTCGGAGAAATCGAGCAGACGCCCGCCGAGATAGTTCAGCCCATCGCCGAGCGTTTACAACAGACGATTGAAGGGGTAGCAGAGGTGGATCAAGTCGCGCTGCGGGGTTCGCTGGCGACTTATGCCACCCTACGCCGATTGGCCCAAGAGGAACGCCTCGCTGGTTTAGCGGTGCGCTGCTGGCCGGAATTTTTTACCGAGTTGGGCTGTGCGGCGTGTGGCGCGATGTCTATGTTGAGCGATGAAATGACCCCGTGCAGTTGTGAGGCGGATGTGAATGGCACAATCACACAGGTCATGCTCCAAGCTATCAGCGGGCAGCCTGCTTTTGGCAGCGACATGGTAGCGATGGATAAAGATGCCGACGAATTGGTCATCTGGCATTGTGGTCTTGCGCCGCTGACGATGGCTGATCCGACGGTGCGTCCCCGCGCCACGATTCACTCCAACCGCCGAATGCCCCTGCTTATGGAATTTCCGTTGAAACCGGGCGTCGTCACACTGGCACGTCTCAGTGAGGCGACAGGTGAATATCGGTTGGTGGTTGGCAAAGCAGAAATGCGGTCTGCGCCGATGAGTTTTGGGGGAACATCCGGCGTCCTGCGTTTTGAACGACCTGCCCACGAGATTTTGGATGTGATTATGGCAGAGGGGTTGGAACACCACCTATCGCTCACGTATGGCGATCATGTAGCGGCTGTGTTAGCGCTGGCAAAGATGCTGAATTTGCCTGTTTTATGTTTATAGGGAGTGGGAAGGAAGAAAAATAAGCAATGAAATTTTTTCTGGATAGTGCGCATGTATCCGAAATCCAAGCCGCGCTGGATATGTGGCAAATTGATGGAGTCACCACCAATCCACGCCATGTCCAAGTGTCGGGTAAACCTTTTTTGAAAGTCATTCAGGAAATTGGCGCGTTGTTCAAAGGGACGGACAAGGCTGTCTCGGTGCAGACCAATCCACACAACCACAACAACGCCCAAGCGATTGTGGAAGAGGGCCGCAAATTAGCCGAACTGTCGCCCAATTTTGTTATCAAAATGCCCTGCACCGAGGCGGGATTTAAGGCGTGTTATGTCCTATGTCAAGAAGGCATTCGCGCCAATTTGACTCTCTGTTTTTCGGTGACACAGGCCCTCCAAGCGATGCGGATGGGGGCGCAGTTTGTCTCGCCCTTTATTGGCTGGAAAGAAAGTAATGCCGAAGAAGTCGAGCATTTCATCAGTGAGATTGTCGAAGTCAAACAGAACTATGGTTTTCAGACCGAAATTTTGGTGGCAGCGGTGCGGAATGGTCGCCAGATCGCAGAAGCGGCGATTGCAGGCGCGGACGTGGTGACGTGCGGCTATGATGTCTATAAAGCCGCATTTGAACATCCCTACACCGATATGGGCCTGACCAAGTTTCAAGAATTTTGGGATATGACCCCTTACGATGAATAGAAATAAAATAGGCAGTTGAGAAAACTATGACACCCAAACCTCCTAAAATTGTCATTATTGGTGCGGGGAGCGCGATTTTTGGCCTCGGTGCGCTCTCCACGATGATGCAAAGTGAACAGTTGCGCGGCGCTCATCTAGCGTTGTGTGATGTTGATGAACCCGGCCTCGAATTGGTAACGGCGTTGGCCCACAAGATGAATGATGCGTGGGGATCGGAAATCACCATTTCCAGTTCGACCAACCGCCGCGAACTGCTGCCCGGTGCGGATTTTGTCCTCGTTTCGGTACAGGTTGGCCCACGCGAAACGGTCTGGGAAATGGATTGGCGTATTCCGCTGCGGCATGGTATCCACCAACCGTATGCTGAAAACGGCGGCCCCGGGGCATTCTCACACACCGCCCGCAATTTACCGCTGATTTTGGACATCGCCCGCGATATGGAGCAGCTTTGCCCCGACGCCTACTATCTCAATCTGACCAACCCGCTCATTCGCCTAACAACCGCCGTGCATCGCTACACCAAAATCAAGGTGGTCGGATTGTGCCATCAGTTGTTATGGGGTTATGCGATGGCGGGGGCGATTTTGGCTGACCGCTATGGCATCCAAGTGCCTGACCATTTTCATGTACATACCGATGCCGACAACATGCCCAACTTCATTCCGGTGGCCCGCGCCGCTGTGGAACATCTGGAAATCAAGGCGGCTGGCATTAACCATTTTTCATGGGTCTATGACATCCGCGACAAAACAACCGGTGAAGACCTCTACCCCGAACTGCGTGAGCGTTGGCTCAACCACTATCGGCGCGATTTTGAACCCCTGACCCGCGAAATTTTTGAAATTTATGGGATGATGCCGACAGCAGGGGACAGCCATATGTGTGAATACCTCTCGGTGGTGCATGACCCCATTACCAAGCCGTGGGAAAAATATGACCTGAAATTACAAAGTTGGGATGGCAATCGCCGCCGCCGGGCCAGCCGTAAAGCCCTTGCCGAAGCGATTGTCTCTGGCAAAACCCCGGTAGATGATTTACGGGATGTGTGGCGACACAATATGTTGGATGAGGGTATCCCCGAAATGATTGGCGCGGTCATGTACAACAGTAATCATTATCACCAGCAGTTGAATATCCCCAACAATGGCTTTATCCCCAATCTGCCACAGGGCGCAATTGTGGAAGTCCCCGGCATCATTTCCGGCATCGGCTTTCAGGGGCTATCATTCCCACCCCTGCCGGAAGGGATTGCCGCCTTGTGCCGCCGTGAACTGGAACTCGCCTCATTGGTGGTGGAAGCCACCGCGACGGGAGACCGCCAACTCTCCTTGCAGGCGCTTCTGCTTGACCCGATGGTGACGGATATTGATACGGCGCGGGCGATTTTGGATGATTTCCTAGTCGAGTTTGCTGAATATTTACCCCAATTCGCTTAGGAACGAGGAACGCCATGCCCGAAACATCTTTCGCGGAATACCCATTGGGTCAAGATGCGGCGGTGCATCATTGGCTGGCGTGTGGAACCGTGACTACCCCCCTGAAATTGGATCCTGTCATTCCCGCCAGCGGCTCGCCTTTTGGTAAGGGCAATCGCTGGATTCTCAACTATTGGGCTTGGGACAGCCGTTCGGTTGCCATGAAGATGAAGCTCTACCGCCAGATGCCGCCCTCACGATGGCAGCCGGGGGAGCCACCAACTCCGCACACGACAGGTATAGGCAATAAGCCTTGGCGTTATGCCGTTGCCGAAGAAGATCAGGTGATTGATTTCAGCCGTTTTAATCTTGGCCCGTCCTTGATGGAGGGTTGGGCATTCGCCTATCTCAAAACGGATGCCCCCATGACCATTCAGGCCGAACTTATTACGATTGGGCCAGCGCGGGTGTGGGTAAATGGGAATCTTCAATTCCATTTCGCTAAAACGTTTAGCTACGTCGCCCCGATGTTTATCCCCCTCACCCTTAAACTTGACGCGGATTTGAACGCCGTGTATCTGCATGGCGAAATGCTGGCGTGGCGCGAGGCACGGTTGGCGCTGGGGTTGATTTTACCGGAGCGTCCCCCGGTGAGCATTGCCCTACCGCTGGGGGATGTCTCACCCGAAAAATGGAAACGCGCCGAGCAGCAGTTGGAACAGTTGCAGATTAAACAATTTGCTTTCCCGAAGCTGCCCGGCCAGATTGCATTAGACGTGGGGGCAACAGAAGCCGTCAAGGTGGAGGCTGAGGTCGCCGTCGCCGTGCCTGACCTGCCTTGGGCCAAACTGGATGCGCTGGTGCTGCCCGTTGGTAAAGCTACCCTTACGGTTGAACCCGGCCAATCCGCCGCGCTGCCGATTACCGATGAAGTGCTGTACACAATGGCAGGGCTGCCGGGTGAAAACAGCCTAAGTCTAAAGATACGGCCCGCTGACGGGACGCCCCTCGAAATCCATCGGGAAATCTGGGCCAGCCAACAATCGTTTAGCCAGACGCCCTATGGGGATTATGAAAGCCGTCGTCGGGAGGCGCTCGAACATCTTGCCGCGATGCCCCATGACGTATTGGCGGCAATGGCGGCGGTTGAGATTGGAAGGGCGGATCACATTCCGTCGGATGCCATCATGACCGCCGCGTATTTCCTCGAAAATCGCTACGACTGCGCCGATTTTTATGCCATCCAACTGCTGGCGCTGCTCTATCGGTATGGCGGGCATCCGGCACTGAAATCTGCTGACCAAGCCCGTGTTGAGGCCTTATTTAAAGGATTCAAGTTCTGGATTGACGAACCCGGCTTGGATGGCATGTGTTACTTTACCGAAAACCACCAGATTCTATTTCAAGTGACCGCCTATCTTGCCGGACAGCGCTGGCCCGATTGGGTCTTTACCAACAGCGGGTGGACAGGCCGGGAACAGCAAAAACGAGCGCGGGGACGGATTGAATCGTGGATTTTGCGGCGCTTGCAGGGCAGTTTTTCCGAATGGGATTCGAATGCGTATATGGCCCTAGATGCCTTTGCGATGCTGGCACTGGTTGAGTTTGCCGAAAGCGAACGCCTACGGGAGATGGCAACCGCCATGCTGCACAAAATCTTTTTCCTGATCGCCTGCCAATCGTATCGGGGTACACATGGCAGCACGCATGGACGCTGCTATGTGGCGGGGTTGAAATCAGCACGAGTCGAAAACACCTCTAATCTTCAGCGTATCGCGTGGGGCATGGGGATTTTGAATGGCGAAACCCGCGCTACCGGACTTTTGGCAATGGCCCGTCGTTACCAAGTGCCGGAGGTGCTGCAAAAAATTGGCGCGGATTGGCAGAGTACCGTTGTGACCCGTGCGCGTTCACGGGCGGCTTTTCGTCCCCAATTTGATATGGTCGGTGGTTATTGGGATGTTTCCACTATAACCTATCGCACGCCCGATGTGATGCTTTCGGCGGCGGTAGATCATCGCCCCGGCGCAATGGGCATTCAGGAACATCTATGGCAGGCGACCCTCGGCCCGGAAGCGGTGGTGTTTAGCACCTATCCCGGTAACAGTCAGGAACACGGCAATGCCCGCCCGAACTTCTGGTCAGGCTCGGCCCGTTTGCCCCGCGTCGGCATGTTTGATCGGACGGTGATTTGCCTCTATCGCTTTGAGGAGCGTGTCGGTTTGGGCTTTTCCCATGCCTATTTCCCAATCGCACTATTTGATGAGTATCGGATTGAAGGGGCATGGGCATTTGCACGGGTGGGGCAGGGATATGTCGCGCTGTGGGGTGATGGCGACTTGGTGTTGACGCCATCGGGGCGGCACACGGGCCAAGAACTGCGTGGTCAAGGGCCGGGAAATGTTTGGCTGTGTCATGTCGGACGGACCGCCGAAGATGGTGATTTTGCCGCTTTCTGTGCCAAAGTCCGGCATCATGCCCCGCAGCCGAAGGGAATCGGGGTGCGCTGGGCAACGCCTGCCAACGAGCAAATCACCTTTGGGTGGGAAGGGCCAATGCTGGTGGATGGCACACCCCAAGATTGGAGTGATTTTCCGCATTACGAAAACGCCTACACCAATACCCGGCTTGGCGATGAAAAGATGATTATTCAACATGCTGGGCAGGAAATCATACTAGATTTGAAACATGGGCGAGTGGTTGGATGAATCTACCCGAAACATTGGCGGCATGGGAAACTCAGCGCCCCGAACTTCGCGCACGGTTATGGGCGATGTTGGGCGATTTGCCGCCTCGCTTTACCCCACACCCCACCATCACCATGACTCTTCAGCGTGAGGGTTATCGGGTCGAAAAATTTGAATTTGAGAATGGCGTCGGGGATACGATTTATGGCTATACCCTTGTGCCAGACCCGCTCGAGGCCCCTGCCCCGGCGGTGCTGTATCAGCATTATCATGGCAATAAATATTTTTTGGGTAAAGACGAGATGCTCCTAGACCGCGTGACCGTACCCCCGCTTGGCGTCGAATTGGTCAAGCAGGGCTATGTGGTCATGGGGACGGATGCCTATGCCTTTGGTGAACGGCGCTGGCAAGGCCCAGCAGGAAATCGTGAAGAAGGGGCGGCGACAGAGCTTTCCCTATTCAAAAAATTCCTTTGGGAAGGCCGGACGCTGTGGGGCATGATGGTGCGTGATGATGTATTGACCCTCAACTATCTGGCAAGTCGGCAGGACGTGGATGCCACGCGCATTGGCACGACAGGCATGAGCCTAGGCGGATCACGGGCGACGTGGTTGGCGGCGTTGGATGAACGCATTCAGGTGGTGATTCCGGTGGCCCAGATGACCCGCTATCAAGATTATGCGGCGCAAGGGGATTTTAGCCTGCACGGGATTTATTATTACGTCCCCGGTATTCTCGCGTCCGGCCTCGATATGGAAATTTTAGTGGCGCTGGCGGCCCCGCGTGCGCAAATCATCCTGATTGGCGACAGTGACCCCCTTTCCCCACTGGCAGGGGTGCGAAAAATTCATGAGTTTGCCCGACAGGTTTATAGGTTTTACGATGGCCCTGACCGCCTAGATTTGCGCCTGTATGCGGGAGTCGCCCACCAATATACCCCCGACATGGCAGCGGCGATGCTGGCCGGATTCCGCCAACACCTTTAATTCACGGGTTGCCCGTTCATGGCATAATAAAAGGGATCGTCTGGCCCAATTGAACCGCGCATGACGGGTTGTTTGGTAATGGCGGATTTATAGAGACTGGCGAGAAATTCGATAATGCGTCGGGCTTCTACGCCACTGACCGGAGGGCGTTCGTTGCGTTCCATGCTGGTGAGGAAAGCGGCCACTTGCGCGACGTGATTGCCGGTGTGGTTGCCCTGAATAGTACGCCACTGCTCAAAGGCGGCTTGGTCGGGCGAGTGATCGGGTAGGGTATAGAGCCAATGCTCATTAGTTGCATAATATAGGGCTTTGACCTCGGCTGTGACCTTTTGGAAATCAAGGCGCAGGTGGCTTTCTTGGCGCGGGGAGATTGCGCTATTGGTGATGCTGCCCACCGCCCCATTATCGAACCGAACCATTGCCATTGCCACATCTTCTGATTCAACGGGCCGATCTAATGTGCCAATCATCGCCATCACTTCCTGCCATTCGGTTTGGCCCGCCATCAGCCACAAAAATAGATCGGTCAGATGGATGCCGTGTATCGTGCTGGTGCCGCCAATATCGGTGGCCCATTTGCCACGCCAAGGGGTTTGATAGTAGGTGAAATCTCGATACCACAGGGTTTGGCACGTCCCCACCAAAAATTTGCCCAGATTTCCGGCAGTAATCAGATTTTTCAAATGTTGAGCGCCAGACCCAAAACGCCATTGAAAGATGGTGCTGACATATTTTCCGGTGCGGCGTTCAGCCTCATCAATCCCTTGCATTTGGGCCAGCGACGCACACAGGGGCTTTTCGCAGACTACCCATGCACCTGCTTCGAGACAGGGAATAATCAACTCATAATGGGTGCCGGGCGGAGTGCAGATATGTACGATGTCTGGCTGAATGGCCTCTAACATGGTGGGGGTGCTGTCATAGGCGTGTGGGATGGCATGGGTTTGGCAGAACGCTTGGGCTTTGTCCAACTCTGGATTTACGGCAGCGACGATTTCAATGGCTTGTGGTGCAGATCTCAGCGCCTCAATGTGGTGGCGGACAATATCCCCGGTGCCCAAGAGGGCGACACGCAATGTTTTCATAAATTGACCTCACTTGCAAAAACAAATGTCTTGTGTTTTAATGTAAACGATTACAGTATAACACGATTGCAAACGAGATTTAGATGCCTGTTACGATTGAGGATGTCGCCCGATTAGCCGAGGTTTCAACGGCAACCGTTTCGCGCGTACTAAACAATCACGATTTGGTGAGCAATGAGGCTCGGCAGCGCGTCTTGGATGCCATCCTAAAACTGGACTACAAAGTCAATCTTTCAGCGCGAAGGCTGCGTACCAATCAAACGGGCACGATTGCGGTGGTGATTCCGACCATTGCTGACTCGGTGATTAACCAAATGATTGAGGCGATTGAGGATGCGGCAATCGAAGAGGGCTATACGCTTTTGATGTGCAGCACTCGTGGCGATACCGAGCGCGAAAAAGGCTATACACGATTGCTGACTCAGCAAAGAATGGTAGATGGCCTGCTGTATATTTCGCCGCGTGCCGCCCCCGAAGAGGTCTCAAAATTGGCTCAGGGGGGTCTGCCCTTAGTATTATGCAATTATCGGCTAGAGCAAACGAAAACCCCCTGCATTTTGTTCGATCATGTCAGTACGGCCTACCAGACTACCCATTATCTGTTGTCATTGGGACATCGGCGAATTGCCTTGCTGAATCTGGACGCCCCTTATTATTATCCGGCCCGGATGCGACAGGAAGGTTTTGAAAAAGCCTTTGCCGACTTCCGGCTTCGCCCTGATCCTACGCTTATCAGAGAGGTTCACCGCGCGACTCATGTGAATTTTGACTGGCGGGATGTAATCCATGCCCTGCTTGACCTTGAAGTGCCGCCGACTGCCATTGTCGCCTTTAACGATGAAGTAGCCCTGCAAGTGTATGCCGTTTGTCGGGAACGGGGTTTAAATATTCCTGCTGATCTTTCCGTGACCGGGTGTGATGATATTTTATCATCACGGTATGTTGACCCCCCACTTACGACGGTACATATTCCGGCTCGGGACGAAGGCCGTTTGGCAATGGAATTTCTCTTAAAACAAATCCGGCATGAGCGTTTGAGTTATGGCGCCACCCTTGTGCTGGACGTTGAATTGATGGTTCGGGAGTCGTGTGCTGCCCCTAGTAGTTAAACGTTTGAATAAAATTTCGCAGAGGAATTGAATCTAAGTTACAATATGACAAAATTTTAGGCGTACCAGTAATTTGCCAATTCGGTTTTTTACTGTAAAGGATTACATTACAGGCTAGGCTAGTTTTTAGGGGAATATTATAAATGTCTTCAATGCAGTTTCGGTTAAGTGCATTTGGAGATGAAATTGACCAAGACTTGTCTCGGCAGCTTCAGCTTCTCCAAGACTTGAACGTTTATTTCCTCGAATTTCGCAGTGCGTGGGGAAAAAATGTCAAAGATTTGGATGACCAAGAAATTGCCCTCGTTTCCCGCACCTGTCAAGAGTATGGGATTGCGGTCAGTGGCATTGGCAGCCCCGTTGGAAAGACCCCGATCAAAAATTCATTTGAAACCGAGCTTCAAGTCCTCCAACGCATGTTTGTCGTGGCGGAGAAACTCGGCACCCAAAATATCCGCATCTTTTCGTTTTATCCCCCAGAAGGGGCCGACAAAGATACCTATTTGGACGCAGCTACTTCATGCCTAAGTTATATGACGAGCCAAGCCGAAAAAGCGGGTATGGTGCTGATGCTCGAAAATGATGAGGGCCTCGTCGGTGACACTATCGAGCGATGTTATGCCATTCTCAGCACCATCAATAGCCCTCATTTACGGTTCGCATGGGATGGGGCCAATTTTGTGCAAAGCGGCGTGTCTGACCCCACCACCAATGGCTGGGCCAAGTTGGGGCCATTCGTTGGCACTGCCCATATCAAGGATGCTCGGTCAGCCGACCATACACGGCGGGCGGCGGGCGAGGGAGATGCCCAGATTTCCGAACTCTTGCAGGCGCTGTATGCCGCCGAATTTCAAGGATTTCTCGCGGTAGAACCCCACCCCTTCTGGGTAGATGGTCAGGGCGAATTGAGCAAGGCAGGCGGCATGACTTATGCGGTGAATGCGCTGCGGAAGCTGTTGGCCGACCTGCAATACACCGAAGCCGCGCCACCCCTAAGACAACGATAAATCCCTCTGAATTTTAGAGCTAGTGTTTTGGAGAGTTTCAGCATCAAAGAAAGGAGTACGGGAGACATCCATAAAACGAAGCATTCCGTTTACTTCCATAAGAACGCGCCTGAAAAGGCACAAGAGCTGGAAATAAGGAGCATAAGGTCATGAAAAAATTGAGAAATATTTTTGTGCTAGTCTTGTTAGTTGCATTGGTTTTGCCGATTATCGCAAGTTCTGGAGAGGCAAAGGCCCAAGACCCGGTTGAACTGCGTATCACTTGGTATGATGACGGGATTGAAGGCACTGTCCTGCGTGACCTGCTGGATCGTTTTGAAGCCGAAAACCCCGACATCAAGGTGGTGATTGATACCGTACCGTATGCCGCTGGTATTCAAGAAAACCTGCCCGTCCAGTTGGAAGCTGGCGAAGGCCCCGACATTGCGCGTGTGACCAATCTTGGTGGTCTGTCGCAATACTATCTGGATTTGCGCCCCTACCTTAGTGACCCGGCCTATTGGGAAGAGAACTTTGGCCCCTATCTGGCATGGCTGCGTCCTGAAGGCGACACCGAAGGCATCTATGGGATTCAAAACCAACTGACCATCACTGGCCCGTACATCAACCGTACCCTGTTTGAACAGGCGGGTGTAGAAGTCCCCAGTGACACCTCTGATGAAGTCACTTGGGAACAATGGGCCGAAGCCGCCCGCCAAGTGGCCGAAGCGGTTGGCCCCGGCGTCACCGCGATGGCAATGGATCGCAGTGGTCATCGCTTCGCTGGTCCGGCGGTCAGCCTCGGTGCGACCTTCTTTGATGAAGAAGGCTACCCTGCCCTGCTAGAAGATGAAGGCTTCCGTCAGATGGCGGAGTTGTTCGTTGGCTGGAACCAAGACGGCACGATGCTGTACGACGTGTGGGCAGGCGCGACAGGTTATGCTGCACCTAACGAAGAATTTGCCAATGCCCAAGTGGTCTTCTATATGTCTGGTAGCTGGCAGGTTCCGCAGTTTGCCAACACGATTGGTGATGCCTTTACGTGGGAAGTTGTCCCCAATCCCTGTGGCCCCGGCGGCTGCACAGGGATGCCCGGTGGCGCGGCGACGGTAGCTATCAACACCACCGAACACCCCGAAGAAGTAGCCCGTGTTATGGAATACCTCGCCAGCGAAGAAGTCCTGCGCGAATTCCATGCCCGTACCTTGTTTGTCCCGGCCCATATCGGGATTGCCAGCACTGGCGTCGAGTTCGAGACTGACCTTGATGTAGCGAAGGCGGCTCTCGAAATGTGGACGGCTCAGGTTCCAAAGATTCAGCCGCTGGCCTTTGATTTGCAGGCCTATCGCTATAACTCGGTACTATTTAATGCCATTCGTGACCGCTTGACACAGGCGATCACGGGTGAATTGAGCCTTGATGATGCCATCGCACGTATCCAAGAAGATATTGATGAGCAGTTAGCAGAAGCCCAGAACTAACGGGTTTCGGCTTCTGGCCTAAGACGTTGTTTGATTCGCTGGCAGTTCTTCCTTGCCGGGGGAATTGCCAGTGATTTCATAAACGTGGGGGTGGTCGCAAAGTGCCTATTTCCCACCGCCCATGTTATTAAATTCGCTGAACTATTATTTTAAAATTGATGGAGACCTACTTAGTCAACAACCCCACGCCTAAAGGCGGCGGCTTGTGAGGAAGCGAAGACCAATCTGCAACCCACAACGCAAGTGTTGACTAGCCAGCTTTTAACTAGCCGTCGGGCGTGGTAGCCCAAGACACATGGCGGATGCCTCCCTAGTCTGTCTTCCCTGTCACGGTCAGTGGCGAAGGGATCAGTTGCATAGTCTGTAGAGACGTTAAATACTGCAAAGGAATGGTCTATGTCTCAAAAGTTTGTACCAGTGGTCGGCAGGACGGGCAAACCCTTGATGCCCACGACCCATAAGCGAGCCAATAAGCTCATTGCTAAGGGCCGTGCGGTGCGGCGCTTTGACAGAGGTTTATTCTATATCCAACTGCTTGACCGTGAAGATGGCTATATCCAACCGATTGCCGTTGGCATTGACCCCGGCTCCAAAAAGGAAGCCTACACGGTTAAATCAGCCTCGCATACTTACCTCAATATCCAAGCCGATGCGGTGACATGGGTGAAAGAGGCTGAAGAGACAAGTACCATGATGCGACGTGGACGACGTTATCGCAAGACCCGTTATCGTAAGTGTCGCCAGAATCGTCATCAAGGCAAGACCCGTCTCCCACCCTCCACTCGTGCCCGATGGGGCTGGAAACTGCGCCTGTGTACTTGGCTGGCCCGCTACTACCCAGTTCAAGCCATTGTTGTAGAGGACATTGCTGCTGTGACTAAGCAGGGCAAACGCCAGTGGAACAAGCGTTTTAGCCCTCTCGAAGTCGGCAAACATTGGTTCTACCAAGAACTGCGGAAACTCGGCGAAGTCTGGACAAAATCAGGTTTCGATACCTATACCATGCGCGGCGAACTTGGTTTGATTAAAAGCAAAAACAAAATGTCAGACAAGTTTGAAGCCCATTGTGTAGACAGTTGGATTTTAGCCAATTGGTTTGTCGGCGGTCATGTCGAAGTGGATAACACCGCCATGCTCTATCTCGTTCGGCTGCGTTTCCACCGCCGCCAACTTCACGCCCTGCAATATGCCAAAGGCGGCGAACGTCGGCCCTATGGCGGCACGCTCAGTATGGGCATTAAACGCGGGGCATGGGTCAAACATCCCAAGTACGGTCTGTGTTACGTGGGCGGCTCAAGCAAGGGTCGTATGAGTCTCCACGACATGGATTCAGGTAAGCGTCTTTGTCAAAACGCCCAACCAGAGGATTGCACTATTTTAATCACTGCCAGTTGGAGAATCCGAAAGGAGCATGGCGCTTCCTCCCCATCCCGCAAGGCAGGGGTAGCCGCGCCTATCATTTGATGATGGAAGCCAACCGTCCGCGCTCAATTGGAGAATGGATTTCTGCCATCCGACACGGGGCTGAGGCCCTGCTGATTGGCATCTATAGTGGCCTGATGATCGCGTTGGAAATCATCATCAACCCGATTCAACGTTGGGTCGGCTTCCGGCGTATGGCCTATCTCTTTTTACTCCCCAATATGGCGATTTTTGGGATATTTGTCATCTTCCCCATGCTGCTGAATTTCTACTATTCGATGACCAGCGGAGTTGCGCTGTTCCCCGAAGACCGCACCTTTGTTGGAACCGATAACTACGAAATCCTAGCGGATTGCGACGATTTTACCGACCCCAACTCCTGTGACGAAGACTTTTTTTGGCGGGCTGTCTACAACACCATCGTCTTTGTGTTTTTTCAGGTCGGTGGCATGGTGATTATGGCCCTGATTACCGCGTTAGTGCTGAATCGGGAGATTGTGGGACGAGGCTTTTTCAGAAGTGTCTATTTTTATCCTGTGCTGCTTTCGCCAGTGGTGGTGGGTTTGATATGGCGCTGGATTTTGCAACGATATGGCGTTGTGAATGGGGTATTGGCCCAGATTGACCCTAAATATGAAGCCGACCCGGTGCTGTTTTTGTTAAAAGGAGATTGGCCCACTTTTTGGGTCATTATGATTAGCATCTGGGCGCAAATGGGATTCTTCACCCTGATTTTGCTGGCGGGCCTGCAATCCATTCCGGGGGTGTTGTACGAGGCAGGGTCAATTGACGGCGCAAGCCCTTGGCAGAGCTTCCGCTTCATTACGCTGCCTCTGTTGATGCCGACCATGTTTGTTGTCTTGGTTTTGGCCCTGATACGGGCGGTGCAGGTCTTTGACCAAGTGTTTGTGTTAACTGGGGGTGGACCGGGCACATCTACCAAATACATGGTGCAATATATTTACGAGACCGGGATGCGCAATCAAATTCCTCGGCGGGGGTTGGCAGCAGCGGCTTCAATGGTACTAGGCAGCGTGCTGTTTATTTTCACCTTCATCCAATTATGGCTTGGCCGCAAGTCTGAATCGGTTTAGGGGAGCAGCATACATGAACACACTACGCAATTTTATTATCCGTAAACACGGCAAGAACCGCGTGGATATTACTGATGCCCTGTCCTATCTGTACCTCGTGGCGGGCGTTTTTGTGATGTTTGGGCCTGTCCTCTGGGTGGTGATGTCATCCTTTAAAACCCAAACCTCTTTGTTTGAATTTCCGCCGCGCTTCCTCCCCTACAGCCAAAACACGGTGGAGGTCGAAGGCTATGAAAACCCCCTACCCCTCTTTAAAGTGACATTGGAAGATGGTCAGGTGCGTGAATTGGCGCAGGTGCGACGAGTTGGCCTCGAATCACAACTGATTGATCCCGACAAACCCCTCGCAACACCGGGTAGGCCATCCGCCGATGAACTTTATCGTGTGCGAATCGAAAACCTTGAGCCAATCGAATCTATCCAGTTGGCATGGGAGAACTATACCGAACCGCTAGACCGCTTTAATTTCATGACCTATTTGAAAAACAGCCTGATTGTGACGACGGTAGCAACAATTATTACACTCATCGTCAACAGTATGGCGGCCTATGCCCTCAGCAAATACCAGTTTCGCGGGAAGGACGCATTTTTGGTGGTTATCATCAGCACGTTGATGATCCCGATCTCGGTTATTTTAGTCCCCGTTTTCTTGGTGATTACCAAACTGAGTCTCAATAACAGCCTGTGGGGGATCATTATTCCGGGGGCGGCTACACCAACGGGTGTATTTCTGCTGCGCCAATACATGCTAACGATTCCAGATGAACTGATCGAGGCGGCGCGAATTGACGGGGCATCGGAATGGCGTATTTACTGGCAGGTTATTCTACCATTGGCACGTCCGGCATTGGCGGTGTTGGCGATCTTCTCGATTATGTGGCGCTGGAATGACTTTTTGTGGCCGCTGATTGTGTTGAGCCGCAGCGAAAAATATACCCTGCAAGTCGGCCTCAACGCCTTTTTTGGTGAACTCAACGTGCCCTGGCATTATGTCTTAGCCATGACCGTACTCACGCTGCTGCCCATCACCCTAGTATTTGCCTTTTTGCAGCAGTTCATCAGCACGGGGATTGCCACGACAGGGACAAAAGGCTAAAACAAGGGCTTAGGGGGTTTTGATATCCCCCTACCATTGCATCACCATACCCATGACAGAGGGGTCCCAATTTGCTAATAGCTGATAGGCAGCGGGGAACTGCTCCCAACTAAACCGATGGCTAATCAGGGGTTGGATGTGTAGCCGATTCATTGCCATCAACTGAAGAGCCAAGCGTTGCTCATCGTGCTGTGTCCACCAGCCATGCAGCGATTCGTGGCGGGGACGGGTAATTTCATGAGCGCCAATAATGGTGAGGCCCTTGCGGTGGACATCTCGATAAAAATTGACGCCATCGGTCTCGCTGCGGGTGCTGCCCAACAACACCACCCGACCACGAAACGCTGCTAGTTGAAAGGCGCGTAGAATGCCTGCCGAACTGCCTGTGACTTCAATCACTACTGATGCGCTCTCGCCCAACTGCCCAAGCGCATCGTCACCGATGTCATCTGCCCCCACTGTACGGGCGATTTGGAGACGATTGGTATCTTGGTCAAGGGCAATTACAGGGATACCGCCATTGAGTTTGGCTAATTGCAGGGCGAATAATCCAATCGGCCCACTGCCAATGACCACGATGGAATCCCCCAGTTCGATATGGGCTTTACGAACCCCCTGCATGGCGATGGCGACCAGATTAAAAAATACAGCTTGTTCGGCGGCGACTGCGGCGGGTACGACTAAGCAACGAGTGGCGTCTATGATGACGTGCGAGGCGTGTTGGGCGGTACAGGCAACCCGATCCCCGACTTTGAGATGTTCGATGGCACTGCCCACTTGCAGCACTTCGCCGATGTTGCTGTAGCCGGGATAGATCGGATAGGTGGCATTGGTATTGGGCAGGGCCAAGAAGAAGGCCCGTTCTGTGCCGGGGCTAATGAGCGATACTTGGGTGCGGAGCAGGACTTCATTGTCTTTTAATGGAGGCGTGTCAAAACTTTCTAACTCGATTTGACTGGGTTTGACGATCACCACACGCTGACCTATCATGATTTTTGACTCCCAAAAAGTTATATTTGAGGGTTTTGATGTAAACGATTACACTATCATGATAACACTGATAGGCACAATGAAAAAATGAGCCTTTATTTGAGGATTGCCCCCATGAACCCACTAAAGATTTCGCCCGAAAGCATGATCCGAACGCACCGCAAAATTATGGGCATCTCAGCCATCCTGCTCCCTTTTAAAGCGGATGGCAGTGTGGATTGGGACGATTTGTGTCTGCATATTCAACGCACTGCCGAGGTCGGCATCACCCCGGCGGTCAACATGGATACGGGCTATGTGCATCTCATTGACCAAGCGACTCGCATTGAAGTGCTGCGCCAAATCCAAGCGACCTTAAACGGTGGGGCATTTGTGGCGGGGGCATTTGTGGGCGATCAGCCGGGCGATAAATGGAACGCGGCGGCCTATCTAAGCCAAGTGGAGTTGATTCAGCAGTACGGCGGAACCCCGATTATTTTTCAGTCGTATGGGCTGACCGGGCAAGGATCGGCGGAAATCGTGGCGGCCTATGCCCAGATTGCCCAATCCTGTTCACAGTTCATCGGCTTTGAACTCGGCACGATGTTTGCCCCCTTTGGCAAAATTTATGATCTCGATACCTACAGCGGTTTGATGGGCATCCCCCAGTGTATTGGGGCGAAACATTCATCGCTCAACCGTGAAAAAGAATGGCAGCGGATTCAACTGCGTGACCAGCAGCGGCCCGATTTTAAGGTGTTTACGGGCAACGATCTTGCGATTGATATGGTGATGTATGGCAGCGATTATTTGCTGGGCCTGAGTACGTTTGCCCCAGATTATTTCGCCAAGCGCGACGCCTATTGGGAATCCGGCGACCCCCGATTTTATGAGCTTAACGACCTGCTGCAATATTTGGGGTTTTTAGCGTTTCGCCCACCTGTTCCGGCCTATCGCCACAGCGCCGCCCAATTTTTGAAACTGCGGGGGTGGATTAAGCACGATATACCCCATCCCAAAGCACCGAGCCGCCCTGCCAGTGACATCGCCATTTTACAAGATATTGTTGAGCGTCTGAAAGCGATTGAATAAACATTATGACCCCTTATACACGGCTGGCCCGCCTACGAACGGCCCAAGAGTTTGCTCATTACCTCGAATCGCTAGGAGTGCAGCTCGGTTTTGACGAAACCCTCCTCGCGGGTGAACAATCGCCTATGTCTACCCCGCTGACTGTCGGTGAATTTACGATTGGCAATCGCTATGCCGTTTTGCCAATGGAGGGGTGGGATGGCACAACGGATGGACGCCCCAGCGATTTAACCACCCGCCGCTGGGAACATTTCGGCATATCCGGTGCGAAACTCATCTGGGGAGGTGAGGCAGTTGCGGTGCAAGCCAGCGGGCGTGCCAATCCCAATCAGTTGATGATTAATCAATATACGGTGGGCGATCTGGCGGCTTTGCGGCAAAAACTGGTGACAGCCCATCGGGAGCAGTTCGGGCGCGATGATGACCTGCTGATCGGTCTGCAACTCACCCATTCGGGACGATTTGCGCGACCCGTTGACAAAAAACGCATGGAGCCGCGTATCCTCTATCACCACCCCATCCTTGACCGCAAATTTGGCATTCAAGACGACTCGGCCCTGATGAGCGACGATGAAATCCAAGTCCTTATCGCCGATTTTGTGCGTGCGGCGGTCTTGGCACAGCAGGCGGGTTTCCATTTTGTGGATGTGAAACACTGTCATGGCTATTTGGGGCATGAATTTTTGAGCGCGGTTGACCGGGCAGGGCGTTATGGGGGCAGTTTTGAAAATCGCACCCGATTTTTGCGTGAGATTGTTGAGGGCATCCGCCAGCAAGCCCCCACCCTTCAGATCGGTGTGCGACTAAGTGCCTTTGATTGGATGCCGTTCCGCGCCGGGGCGGAGGGGTTTGGCGAACCAGAGGATTTGGGTGGCAAAACCTATCCGTATAATTTTGGTGGGGATGCGACAGGCTTGGGCATTGATCTGACTGAACCGCGTGCCTTTTTGGATTTGCTCGATTCATTAGGGATCAAGTTGGTGTGCATCACGGCAGGCAGCCCCTACTACAATCCACACATCCAGCGTCCGGCCTACTTTCCACCATCGGATGGTTATCTGCCACCCGAAGACCCATTGGTGGGGGTTGCGCGTCAGATTGAGGTGGTGCGCCAGCTAAAACGATCCCACCCACAGATGGTCTTGGTCGGGTCGGGCTATTCGTATTTGCAAGAATGGCTGCCGCATGTTGCTCAATATGTGGTGCGGACGGGCGGCGCGGATTTTGTTGGTTTGGGGCGAATGGTGTTGGCCTATCCCAGTCTGCCCGCCGATGTGTTAGCAGGTCGCCCATTGCAACGGAAGCAGTTTTGCCGCACCTTTAGCGACTGCACCACTGCGCCGCGTCATGGCATGGTGTCGGGGTGTTATCCGCTGGATGATTTTTACAAAGCGCGTCCCGAAAATGAGCGCCTGCTAGAAATTAAACAAAGCATCAAGTCGTAGAGGGTGGTGGCGAAATATGCTTGATCTGCATCCACACGACAATTTCTATGAACTGTTCCATGATGGGCGGCTGCTGTTCCGGTATGTGTATCGGCCCGATGTACCCGGTATCGAATCACCCAAACCTTATTTCCACCCCCTCAACACCCTGCGCGGGCACACCGTCACCGATTTCCGGCCCGCTGACCATCACTGGCACACCGGGCTTGCCATGACGATGGCCTACCTGTCAGGAGTCAATTTTTGGGGCGGCCCCAGTTATGTACATGGGCAGGGCTATATCCAGCTTCCCAATAACGGGCAGATTCAACATAACACATGGTCGCTGGTGGAATGCCAAAATCAGCAGGCCCGATTGGTTGAGCGACTGGCATGGATTAGGCCCAGCGGTGAGGTGTGGATTGATGAAACTCGCCATATCACTGCTGTCACCAATAATGCCAGTTGGCACTTGGATTTCGAGTTTCAATTGACCAATGTCAGCGGTCAAACGCTTGAATTCGGCTCACCCACGACGCAAGGCCGTCCGAATGCGGGCTATGGGGGTCTATTCTGGCGTGGGCCACTGGGATGGCAAAACCCCCAAATTCGCCTAGCGGAACTGTCAGATTCCCAAGCGGTGATGGGCACATCGGCGGCATGGCTGGCCTATTCCGGCGGTGCATCTGATGAGCGGGCCACCCTCGTTTTTATAGATCACCCGACCAACCTGCGCTTCCCGAATCAATGGTTTGTGCGGGACGCGGAATATGTGGGGGTCTGTTTTGCCTTCATGTTTGACCAAGCCTATTTTTTGCCACCGGATGAGGCTCTGACCCTGCGCTATCGTGTCGCCATCGTGGACGGTGAGTTGTCGGAGACTGCTCTGAACCAGTTGACCCATTCTTTTTTGACTGAGGACTAATCCATGCGCCTTGCCACGCCGCAGAATATTAAATTGGTTGAAACCACCCCTCATTCCTTGCGATTTGCCGGGGATAGGGGCGAAAAACTTGAGGTGTATGTTTTGGAAGAAGACCTGATCCGCGTGAAGCACTTGCCGGATGGTGTCACACGGCTTGACCGGACATGGACTGTGGTTGGGCCAGATGGTGAGATGCCGCGCGAAGGCCGCCTGCGTGATGATTTGTCGCCGTTTAGTCGGCCTCAGTATGCCGCAGCAACCGAACGAGAGTTCATGCTTCTCGGCACCGAAGCACTGTCTTTGAAGATCAACCTTTCGAACTTCAGCATCGAATGGGCTGATGCAAGTGATCGCGTTTTTGCGCGTGATCTGCGCAACTATGCCTATACCTATGACCAGCGCGGCAGATCGGTGTTTCATTATCTCGTGCAGCGCCCCGACGAACATTATTATGGGTTTGGCGAAAAAGCAGGCTCGTTGGATAAACGGGGAATGCGAATGCGGATGCAAAACTTGGATGCGATTGGTTACAGTGCTAAGTCGAGTGATCCCCTATATAAACACTGGCCTTTTTATATCACGTTTGTGCCAGAACTCCAGATTGCCTATGGGTTGTTTTATGACAATCTAGCGACCTGTATTTTTGATATGGGCCAAGAGGTCAATGGCTTAAAGGGTGGGACGTATCGCTATTATCAAGCTGAAGATGGCGACCTTGATTATTATTTGATCTATGGCCCAAGCATTGAGGCGGTGATCGAAAAGTTCACCCGATTGACCGGACGACCCATGTTGCCGCCGCGCTGGTCACTGGGGTATCTCGGCTCGACCATGAGTTATACCGATGCCCCCAACGCGCAAGAGCAGCTTAAACGGTTCGCCGATCTCTGCCAAATCCATGAGATTCCGTGTGATATGTTCCATCTGTCGTCTGGCTACACCACCAATGCCGATGGGAAGCGTTGTGTGTTTACATGGAATCGCAGCCGCATTCCCGATCCCCATCAAATGGTAGCCGATTTTAAACAGGCAGGTATCCACCTCGCTGCCAATATCAAGCCGTATCTGCTGACTATCCACCCCTATTATGAGGAGATACGCCACCAGCAGGGATTTATTCAAGAGGCGGAGGCCGATACCCCGGCCATGACCCAATTTTGGAGCGGCGGAGTCTATGAATATGATGAGGGATCGCAGCTAGATTTATCCAATCCTATCACCTTTGATTGGTGGAAACGGCAGGTGCGGGAAGCCCTATTAGAATATGGCATCAAAGCTGTCTGGAACGATAACAACGAATTTGAATTTCCCGACGATCAAGCGCGGTGTGCTGGATTTGGCAAGCCGCTGCCGCTCGGCATGGGTCGCCCTCTGCTCACCTTACTCATGGGCATGGCGTCGTTTCAGGCGATGCAAGAATATCAGCCCCACGAACGCCCCTTTTTGCTGACCCGCAGCGGCTGCCCCGGTATTCAGCGGTATGCCCAAACATGGTCGGGTGATAACACTACCTCATGGGAGACGCTGCAATATAACATCCCGATGGGTTTGGGGTTAAGCCTTTCGGGGATGCCCAACACAGGGCATGATGTAAGTGGTTTTGCGGGGCCAAAGCCTTCGCCGGAGCTATTCGTGCGCTGGATACAAAATGGTATTTTCCACCCGCGTTTCACCATTCATTCATGGAACAGCGATTTCACCGCCAATGAGCCGTGGATGTACCCTGAAGTGCTGCCTATCATTCGGGAGACGATTCAGTTCCGTTATCGCTTAATCCCCTATCTCTATACCCTGCTTTTCGAAGCGGCTCGGACGGGTCAGCCGATTATCCGCCCCATGCTGTATCATTTCCCCGATGACCCGCGCTGCTGGACAGAATCGTTTGATTTTATGGTGGGGCCAAATCTGCTAGTGGCGTCGGTGTTTGAGGACGGGGCACGTTCACGCTCGATTTATCTGCCAGAAAACTCGGCATGGCACGACTTTTACACGGGTCAGCGGTACGAGGGTGGGCAGACCATTACACTTGATGCACCTCTCCATCAAATCCCTCTGCTGGTGCGCGAAAATGGTATCATCCCGATGGGCAGATTAATGCGCCATTTCGGGGAACAGCCCGACGATGTTCGGCAGGCCTATGTTTTTCCTGCTCCCGGTCTCGGACAAGCCAGTTTCACCTTAATTGAAGATGATGGCCTGAGCCTCGATTATCAGCAGGGCCACTATACACAAGTCACGTTGCATGGGGAGTTTACGGCAGATGCCCTCAGCTTTTCAATTGCCGAGGTAGTCGGTGATTTTAATCTGCCCTATCAACAAATTGAATTTGTGCTGCCCCCCCATGAACAACGTCTGATTCGCGGGAGCGATGACCTTTCAATAGATTCGTCCGGCAGACGCCATATCCATGTCAGACTCTAGCCCGCCAAGATTGGGAAAACAAAAATTTCGCATGACCCAATTTTTGGCATGATCGGGCCATACGTCGTGTCTTTTAACAACTATATAAAAGCAAAACACTCCGCTAACAGGGTGTTATGCGAGTATAGCGCACGGAGCCCGAGCAAACTCGCACACCTACGTTTACCTCACTTTTTCACACGTAGTTTTTCCTTTCAAAAACTCGTACAGCGTTTTTGGGTCAATCAGCCGCGAACACAAAGCAGACAATGGTTGGCTAGACATTGCAGGTAGCTAATCTTTGGACACAGCAGCGGCTTGGATAGGCTGTATCAATCGGCGGAACCCGACAGCATTGGCAGTAGGCGACCTCCTTGTAAACTAATCTGAACAATAGCCCATCCCCGGTTGACTTAGGCCGAAAATGGGGGTTATGCCAAAGGAAATCTGCTAAGTCGGGCAAATCCCCT
>JAJTXY010000040.1 GCA_021463865.1 Anaerolineae bacterium | reverse complement strand
CGTAGGGACGTAACATGTTGCGTCCGTACCTAAATCTACACGTGCTTAGGGAAATAAGCCCTGTAGCAAAGGCCGAAACAAAATTCGGGATGACTCATGTCTATTTTTGTTGTGATTTTTAAGGAGTGTTTGCATTGGCAAATCTAGCAGTCACGCCACGCAGCGAAGATTTTTCCGCGTGGTATAACGAAATTGTAGTCCGCGCCGATTTGGTGGATGCGCCGGATAAAACCCCGGTACGCGGCTGCATGATTATCAAGCCCTATGGGTATGAATTGTGGGAAGGGATTCGTGCTGGCCTTGATAAACGTTTTAAGGCAACGGGCCATCAAAATGCATATTTCCCGCTGTTTATCCCCCTTAGCTTTTTGACCAAAGAGGCGGAGCATGTCGAAGGATTTTCGCCCGAATTGGCAGTCGTGACACATGCTGGCGGCGAACAACTCGCCGAACCCTATGTTGTCCGTCCCACCAGCGAAACGATTATTGGCGAAGCTATGTCGCGCTGGATTCAATCCTATCGTGACTTGCCGATGCTGCTGAATCAATGGGCCAATGTTGTTCGCTGGGAAAAACGCACCCGCCCCTTCCTTCGCACCACTGAGTTTTTGTGGCAGGAGGGTCACACCGCCCACGCCACCTATGAGGACGCCGAAGCCGAAACCATTCAGATGTTAGATGTCTACACCGATTTCGCTGTCAATGAAGCCGCCATCCCGGTTATTCGCGGGCAAAAGTCCAATCAAGAGAAATTCGCTGGGGCGCTGCACAGTTATTCCATCGAAGGCATGATGGGCGATGGCAAGGCCCTACAATCGGGCACGAGCCACAATCTAGGCCAAAACTTCGCCAAAGCCTTCAACATCCAATACACCGACATCAACAACGAATGGCAGCATTGCTGGACGACCTCATGGGGCATGAGTACCCGCATGATCGGCGCGATTATCATGACACACGGCGACGACAAGGGCCTGCGGATGCCACCTCGCCTCGCCCCGATTCAGGTGGTCATTGTGCCGATATTTAAGAATGACGACGAAAAAGCGTTGGTCTCCCCTGTGGTAGATCGCGTCCAACAATCCCTAACCGCCGCAGGAATCCGCGTCACCGTTGACCGCCGCGAAAATCTTTCCCCCGGCTTCAAATATAACGATTGGGAAATGCGCGGTGTCCCGGTGCGAATCGAAATCGGGCCGAAAGATGTCGAAAAAGGATCAGTGGCATTAGCACGACGCGATGTCCCCGGCAAAGAGGGCAAACAATTTGTCAGCCAAGAGGGACTCGCCGCCCGTGTCAGCGACCTATTGACCGAAATTCATCACAACATGCTGCGACAGGCTACCGAATTCCGCGACGGCAATCTGGTTGAGGTCGTCAGCGATTATGACCAATTCCGTGAGGTGATTGCATCGGGCCGCTGGGCCTTAACATGGTTCGGAGGGGATAAGGAGACGGAAGAAAAAATCAAAGCCGACAATCAGGCTGTCAGCCGCTGTTTCCCGCTTGACCAACCCTACCCTAGTCAGACCGGGCCAGATATTGTGACAGGTCAGCCCGCCCAACGTATGGCCTATTTTGCAAAGGCGTATTAAACAAAAACCCCTTCTTTAAGCCCCTCCCTATGTTTGGGGAGGGGTTGGGGTGGGGTTGATTGAGGGGGTGCGCCCCCCGGACGTTCGACAAGCTACCAGAACAGGGGGCGCTATTTTATATTTGTCTGGTTATCCCAGACGGGAACTTCTGGCACTCTTACTTCCAACCGGTTCCCATTATCCGTAAATAAAGGGCATCTTCGGTGAAAGGCGGGCGAAGTAAGGTCGGGCCACACGAAAACCCACATTGTTGTTCCTGTTGTGTGGATTGTTCCTGTTACGGTTCACAGCGCGGGTGTTGTTGTCGTTGTTGTTCTACGAGCCACCCCGCAGCACACGCGAACGCTCCCCAGAGTCCCCACATAAACGGGGCATTGGCCCGGTTATGCCACAACTGTTTTAAGCCACCCGCCCAACAATTTACCAATCTCGGTGACTTGTTGAGCCGCGTAGCCAAACTGACCCGCACTAGTATATTTCATTTCTAGCGAAAGTCGAAAATACGCTCGAAATTTTGCCAATTCGATATCCGCCTGCATCAAATGTTGGTGGGTATTTCGCCCTAGTGCCGCCGCCGTCAGCGCAGCATGAAAGGCAAATAGCTGATCTTCAATCCGTTTTGCCAGCCGAAATCGCTCATGCTTAGGAAATTTTTGGGTGTGTTCCAACACCCACACGATAAATACCTCGGTCTTAACAAAAATAGGCGATTGGTCTGCCATATTCACTCAATCCAAACTATACGAAATACTGCATTTTCAAAAATTTCCGACGCTGCGCGGCTTTTCCAAATCAGAAACCAGCAGTTCAGAAATCAGAAAATCAGGATTAAAAAGAGCGGGCCACACGAAAACCCACATCGTAGCCCCTGAGGCGTGGAAGGCTCCCGTAACGGACCACAGCGCGGGAGTAGCTGGCGCCGACGAAGATCCACGAGCCACCCCGCAGCACACGCGAACTATTACCACTAATACTATCACTACGACCTGTCTCGTAATCGGTGATACACCATTCCCAGACGTTGCCGCTCATATCCAATAAACCATAGGGTGAAGCACCATTGGGGAAAATTCCCACCGCACTCGTCCGTCCAATGCCCGTGTCATAAACATTCGCCTTAGTGGGGTCAAAATCACCTTTGTATGGATAAATCCGGGCATCGCTACCCCGTGCTGCTTTTTCCCATTCTTGCTCAGTTGGCAGGTGAATTTCAAGACCCAGTTTGGCCCTTAACCATTGGCTAAACGCATAGGCTTCATACCACGTCACCCCGACCACTGGATGGTTGCTGAGATGCCACTGCGGGTCATTCCAAAAGGCTGTTGGTTGCCGATTCGCCCCACGCCATTGTAAACCCGCCTCCGTCCAATAGGCGTCAGTGCTATAGCCGTCGCCCTGTACAAACGCCTCAAACTGGGCATAAGTCACCGGGTAGCGGGCCATGTAGAACGTCTCCAAATGCAGTCGTTCATTATCCTGATAGGTAAACTGACCTGCTGGAATCTCCACCCACTCGATATCCGGCAATCCGTCGGGGCGCAAGCCTACCCCATGCCGATTATCCAAACGTAAGGCACCAACAGCACGCCCTACTGCGGCCCTTGCTTTGGGAGCCGGGTCCCTCCGCAAATCGGTCAGGCGTGGCAGCCAACGCGGGCGCAAACTTTCAAGGGTTTCCGGTGGCGTATACGCACCACTTTCCACCACACACCGCGCCGCCGCTTCGGGGTTAGCATCTTGCAGCCAGCGCAAAACCGGCGTGCAATCATCGCTGTACAGCCCCGCCAACAAAATCGCCGTTTCTTCCCACCCCTGTGTTTCCCACCAGTTTTTGGCAGGCCAAAACTTTGTGGCAGGGGTCGCAGACATCAGCGTATTTAGATGACGAGCCGCACAGTATTCTTGCAGCAGTTGGTGGGTAAAACGCACCTCATCTCGCCCATCCAGCAAATTCGCACTCGCAGCGCGGTAAAGGTCATCTTCGCTCAGAAAGCGGTGGGCCACATGGCGCGGCACGGTAGTACCAGTCTGCTCCGCTTGCATCATATAGGCCAATTTTGCCAATCGTTCAATCAGATGCTCGGCTTCGGTGGCGGCCAGTTCCTCGCGTTTCTCCAGCAAAAACTTCACAAATCGCTCAAATAATTTGCCGCGATTTTGGGGCAGACTGCCCTCGTAAATCTCCGTCATCATCGCCAACATAAACGGGTTACGGGCCAGCACCATCATACTGCGTTCATTACGCCGGGCCATCTTCCAAGCCTCATTATCCGCCCTAGAAGTGCTGTGATACACGTTGGGGTTTTCACGCGGCACATCCTCCGCCGTCCAAAACAATTCGAGGCTGGCCCCGGCCCCTTGCCATTTTTCCCACACGGCTTGTACCGCCGCACCACCCGCCAATTCCCAAAACAGCCTTTCGCCATCGTTCGGTAGATAATTCAGGCAAAATTGGTGGATACGGACGGGGTCTAACGGCGCAATCCGCACCTGTTCGGGGATGCTCAAATCCAATTCATCCCGATAATCCAATTCGCGGCACGTCACCACCGCGATGAGGTCATGTGCTTGGGCGTGTTTGACCCATTCCTTAACTTCGCGGACTTTTTCGGCTCGATTTTCGGCGGGCAGTTCGTTCAGGGCATCAATTAAAAAGGCCAGTCGTTTTTGCTCTACCAATTCATCCAGCGACAAATCACCGAGTTGGGCTTGCAATTGTTCACGCACACTCACCGCCGGGTCAAGCGCCCCCAAACGCAGCAAAATTGGCAGCGGTGCGGTTTCAATATCATGTCGGGCGGCCTCAATCATGTCGGCGGCTAATTTCCAAAGCGTCGTCGTTTTGCCTGCCCCCGGTTCTCCCAACACCACCAAGCGCCGAACTTTTTGCACCGCATCAATCACATCCTCAAAATCTTCGCGCAGCATTTCCACCCGTTCGGCAAAATCTTCGCGGATGCTTTCTCGAAATTTGCTTAAAGGGCTATAAAGTGGTGAAATCTGAGCCGCCGTCCGTTCAATCACGGGTCGGGCCGAGGGTCGGCGCAGCGTGGCAACCCCCGCCATCGGGGTATACAGCCGCTGCCAGATGGTATGCTGCAACAATACCGTCCCCAGATATTCGAGTTCTAGGATGCGCGGGTCAGCGGGCGGGGTATTAGCTTGGACGGGGTGGGCTAGATTGTGCCGCACCTGTGTCACCAATTTGTTGAGGGCCGCCTCAAAATCGTGCCGAAAATCAATCGGCTGGAAGCGCATAAATTCCAAATCATCAAGGCAATCTTTGGCAAGCAGCGGCACAATCGGCTTGCGTAATTTGAGGGCCAACAGGCGTTCGTTGCAGACCCAATCCGAATTTCGACCTTCGGGGCTGCGGATGGCAAGGAACACCTTACAATCACGTATAGCTTCCTCAATCCGCCGTTTCCAATCCGCCCCACCTTCAATCTCGGCAGTGTCTAGCCAAGTCTCAATTTGATGTTGGCGCAGGCCATCGGCAAGGCGGGCGGCAAAATGATAGGCATCCGCGCGGGCATATGAAATCATCACATCGGGCATAGGGCTTCACCCAAAAGTAGCGGTTTGGCTAAAACACCCATTATACCCACTGTCGTAATATGCGCTTACAGCAATCTTCATCTAAGCCGACCCGCATTTTAGTTTACATTCAGCGCACGGCTTTAGCCCGGCGCGTCTAATATCGAATTCGGGTGAATGATGGGTCTCTACAAGGTAGATGGGCCTGTGATCTATCCCTACCGCGAATTTTCGTAGGGAGGGGTCTGTGACCCCTCCGGCTTTTCGCCCATCCATCACCCGAATCCCGTCTACGAAACCATATGGAAAGCGTGCTCATAAATACACCTATCACTTTCAATAACGGTGTATTCAAGCCCCTCCCCAAACATAGGGAGGGGTGGGGGTGGGGTCACAACGCCCTTTCTATATTCAATCAACAATCAACATGAGAGCCGCTACAAAGCGATTTGCGATGTTTTAATCGCGTTATTGGACGGTTAATTTTTCTCCTGCCTTATTGCCCTGTTTGCCTCCCCAAGCCAAATTCTATCATTAATCATCTCGTCACAACACAAACTCATGCGTAACCGTGGTTACGGATTCAACTTCGGCGCATATAACTCACAGTAATAGAACTTATGTTCTGCAACATCCTCTAACAATCCCCCTTCCCTATTGCCATGGGGAAGGGGTTAGGGGGTGGGGATATATGGATTTATTCGATGCCGTACTTCTCAGCAATCAAATTGACGGTGTGGTGGGTGCGGAACAAGCTGTATAAATCGGTGTGCCCCGGTACCAAATTGAGGATATTTTCAATTTCCATAATCGAAATCCACATCTGAAGCACATCGGAGTCCAAACCCGTCGAAGCCTGAATCGCCCCGGCGGTAATCGGGATGTGCTGTTGATAGAGATCGAGGAGCATCCGCACAAACGCATCCCGTTCTAGCAGCACGCGCTGTACAGATGGCGAATCCATCACCAACGAAATGCCTTTGGTGTGATAGTTGCTCTGCGGGTTTTCATATTCGTTGATGCGCACCGCCCCATCTTCCATCATCACTTCCACCGCACGTTGAAAGGCTGTGCCAGAATCAAAAGCTCGTAGCCGCTTATGTAGGCTGCCCAGCGGACACCATTCAAACTTGCGGAAGCTAGTGAACTGCTCGACACTGACCACGACGCGATACATCATCTCTTGGATTTCCAAATCCGTCGCCGGCACCTCGACCTCAGGGTCTTCGGTGGTAGGCCGATACTGCTGTACCGCCGCCGACTTTTCAGGGAGTTGGATAACAGGCACTAAATCTTCGGGATTATGGCGATGGGCCACCAGTTCGCGCACCAAAATACCTTCGCGTACCAGCGCGTCAATCCATTCGGAGCGCCAATTATCATCAAGGTTCATGCCGGGGCCGTTTAAATCCAAATCCATGCTGATGCCCTTCAGCAAAAAACCATAATTGACATACTCCCAATTCCGCACGCTGAGTGTATTTGCCACCCGATGCACAATTCGGTCACGGATCAGCCGCGTAATACTGACAATTTGATGTTGGTCATTGATGGTCACGATGTTATCGTGATTGATTCGCAACAAGCCAAGTCCTTCGGCCTGTTTAAGCAATTCTTCGCCACGCGCAGGACTAGTAACGGTATGCACTTCTACCAACTGATCGGTCAAATCGTCGAGGGTCAGTGGGGAACGGGGGCGTTCGGCTTGCAGCAAGTCGCATTGCAGCACCACGCTTGACCATTGGGAAGGACGGAACGCCAACGCTTCGCTACCTGCGTCGCGGGTCGCGTCTTCATAAATCTGTCCCAGTTCGGTGTGCCGCTGGAAATGGGTAAAGTCATCCAAATATTCCAATAGAATGGCGGGGTTATTTTCCAAGAGGCGGCTGGTGCTGCCATGCACGCCCCATACGATGACCTGTTTGCCGCGTGCGCGGAGTGCCCCAAACACATCGTTAAAATCACGGTCTCCGCTGGCGACTATGAAAATATCCGAACTGCCGGATAACGAGCTGTCGGCCAAGACATCTTTGGCAATCCGCATATCGGCGCTATTTTTACCCGGCAAATTAAACACCGGGTCAATATTTGATAATGCCAAACGACTTGGGACATCATCCGACACTTCCCGCCCCTGAGTATCTACCAATGGGGGTAAACTGCCGCGTTGACCCCAAGGGGCATAAGCCGCCATACGGGCTACACGACCATGTGCCCGTGCCTGCCGCACCATTGAATCAATCAGCCGATCCATGTCAATGATGTAGCCCTGCTCATTTAGGCCAATCGTGATATTCTCGAAGTCAATGTACATTGAGACGGTTTTGGTAGGGATACCCAAAATGGTTTCAAGCGGTTGGAAGATGATGTTATTGACTTCCGGTGCTTGGTCGCTCCAAACTCGCACACGGGTGTGGGGACGTAAATTGACTCTTGAACTCAGTGCTGCAAAATCAGCCCGCGTGGTAACAAGAACAAGTTCATCCACTACATCCGAGTCGGCGAAATAATGGACGACCAGCGCATCCACCAAAAACGCACGTTCTGGTACATTAAAGATGTCAAAGCCTGTGGTGACGAAAATCTGTTGAATATTAGGAGTAATGCGCCCCGGCATCAAACTATGGCGATTCCAATCAGCAGCAGCCACTGCTACTAATTCATCAGCACTCATCAAACCAGATGCAAGGGTGGCCCCATTTCGCAACGCTGTAGCAACTTCATGTAAATCAAGCGCGAGGTTTTTCTCGTGCAGCCGGGCCAGTAAATCATCCACATCAACAATTAAGTATGCCTTCATTTTCTATCCTTGGGCCGCGAACGACCCCGTTTAATCTTTCCGCCTTAAAGAAATTTTTTAAAAGGCTAAATTCCCAAATCAGTACATTTCTGATAAGGATAGTGATAACAATTTGTAGAGCTAGTGCACGAGAGAATGCCCGATACTTTAATTAATTTAATTTTTTGCGGATGTGTAGCAGGTTTCCCCAAACATTTTTGGAGAGAACACTTTGTTATTTTCCATTCCAACAATTGTTTCAAAATTCCTAAATATTTATTCAATTCTTCCCCAGAATAACATTTTTATTGTAGCTTTGTTCTAGCTGAAATACAAGCGCTTGGAACAATTTGCACAATATTTATTTGAGAAATTTTTTCAAGCCTGATGGCTCTCATAAGCGGCAATAAAAACCCGCGCAAATTGCTCGGCATATTCTTCAAATAAAATCCGGCCTAACAATTCTTCAACCGGCTCCTGCAAAAATGTTTGACGGGTATGATCATCCCATTCATTCCACAGATCCCGGAAACCGGGCTTGTTCAGCAAGCCACCCAACACATTTTCGGTAATTTCATGGTTAAGCGAATGTAAGGTGCCCCGGTCTAGGTTACTTTTTACGTGCAGATAGGCTGGCACAAATACTTCTTCAAGAAGATGCCCCAGATCACGCAGACTGACATCGCGCACATGGAAATAGGCGGCAAAGCCTTCATAGTTATCCCATAAGCGATCCAATATTTCACTTGCTGCCGACGTATAGATACCCAACTCTACACATCCTTCAAAGTCAGGGCGGGTCAATAACACGTGTTAAGGGGATTATATACCAATCACGCAAATCCCATATCCCCATAGGTACTGTTCTTGATTGACATATTCCAATTGTTTGTGATACGGTAGAGCAAATTCCGCAAAGATACTTAGCAAGGAGGCATGTTATGAGAATTGTCAATGTCACACTTGTAATCATTCCCGGCGTGCCTTCTGATTCCGCAGTGTTTTAGTCCCCCTACTCCCAGACTAAACCTCACCACATCAGAATGTGTCCGGCGGACGCGGCGACCCTTTTGGGTTCTATGGCTGCGTGCCTCGTTTTTCATATTGACACATTTGCCTTAAGTTCAAGGAATCCCCATGATACAAGGGACAGTATTCAAAAAAACCATTGGTAGCTATACCGTTCACACGGATGACCAAGTCTTGGTCTGTACCATTTCTAGTAAACTGCGGAAGAACCTCGTCTATCTGTTTGGGCATTCCGACCCATCTTCAGCCAGCAAGCGTGTAATGGCCGTTGACGACATTCAGAGTGTTGACCCCATTGCGATTGGGGATCATGTGGTATTAACCGATTCTGGTGATGGGACTGGCATGATCGTAGAGGTGTTACCCCGCCGCAATAAATTATCACGCTTGGCCGCCGATCCTAAAGATCGTGGAAGCCAGAAACCACTTGAACAGGTTATTGTCACCAACGTTGACCTGATTATTCCAGTGTTTGCAGCCGCGAATCCTGCACCCAAATGGAATATGCTGGATCGCTACCTAGCGACAGCAGAAATCGCCGAAATCCCAGCCGTGATCTGTATCACCAAAATGGACTTGCGAGAGGCTCCACCTACCGAGCTTGAGATTTATTGGCAGATTGGCTATCCCGTCTATCTAACGAGTACCACCAAACAACAAGGCTTAGACGAATTTCGAGAAACTCTCAGCGGAAAAATCTCGGTGTTTGTGGGTAAATCCGGGGTGGGTAAAACCAGTTTGCTCAACGCGATTGAACCCGGCCTCGGCCTGCGAGTCAATGAAGTCAATCAGCGCACCGGCAAGGGCAAACATACAACGACTCATCAAGAGATGTTTCCCCTCCAAATCGGCGGAGGGATAGTGGATACTCCCGGAATGCGCGAATTTGGCATCTGGTCAACCGAGACCGGGGAGGATTTCGCCTATCTTTTCCGCGAGATGCGTCCACTGATTGGTGCGTGCCATTTTGGGATGAGATGCACCCATACCAGCGAACCCGGCTGCGCGATTATCGAGGCAGTGGAGCAGGCAAAAATTGCCGAATCGCGTTATCACAGTTATCTAAAAATGCGCGACGGTTAACCTCTGGAATTGGGTAGGGGACAAACATCCTCTACCCAATTGGCTGAGACCCAAAACCAAATTTCGTAAATTTCCACCCCTCTGTTGACAAGCGCCTACTCAGGCCGTATTGTATGTGGCGCGTCTTAACCGTGAACTATTATAAGGAGCGCCCATGCGCGTCCTCATGCTTTCCAAAGCCTGCATTGTTGGCATCTATCAGCGCAAACTTGAAGAAATCGCACGCCATCCTGATGTAACATTACGGGTTCTCGTTCCACCCTCATGGAAAGACGAGCGCGGCGAAACTCAGTTGGAGCGAGTCTTTACCGATGGTTATGAATTGACCGTGACCCCGATGCGCTTGAATGGAAATTTCCACCTACATTACTACCCTGAATTTACCAAACAGCTTCATGAGTTCCAGCCAGACATCGTGCATATAGATGAAGAACCCTATAATCTGGCGACATGGTTGGCGCTTCGGGCGACCAGCAAGATGGAGGCCAAAACCCTCTTTTTTTCTTGGCAGAACATCGCTCGGCGCTATCCCCCCCCTTTTTCATGGATGGAACAAACGGCCCTCCGCACCGTAGATTATGCGCTGGTGGGTACGGAAAGTTCCGCCGAGGTCTGGCGTATCAAGGGTTATCAAGGCAAGATGGCGGTTATTCCACAATTCGGCGTTGACCCCGAATTATTCACCCCTGTTCAGCGCACCTCCCAACATACGCCCTTTATGATTGGTTTCGCGGGGCGACTTGTACCCGAAAAAGGCGTGGATTTATTGTTGCACGCCCTTGCCACCCTGACGGATTTGGATTGGCGGCTCAAAATTATTGGGGGTGGGCCGGAACGTAGCCGATTGGAACAACAGGCTGCACGTTTAAACATCGCAGGTCGGGTCGAATTCGTTGGGCTTGTGCCGTCCATCGAGATGCCATCCCATCTTCAACAACTAGATGCCCTCGTCATCCCTTCACGAACCTTGCCCAACTGGAAAGAGCAATATGGACGGGTCATTATTGAGGCGATGGCAAGTGAGGTGGCGGTGATCGGTTCCGATAGCGCAGCGATTCCTGATGTAGTGGGTCATGCGGGGTTGACATTTCCCGAAAACGACGTGCAGCAGTTAGCCTGTCATTTGCGTCAGTTAATGGAAGACCGAGATTATTGTATTTCGCTGGGTAAGCAAGGTCGCCAACGTATCTTAGAAAACTTCACACAGGCTCAAATTGCCGCCCAAACAGTGACCGTCTATCGGGAGATGCTTAACTCTTCTCAGAATGAGGGAGCTTAAAAAACGACAGGCTGTGTTCAATATCCTCTAGGCGTTCAATTTCAAGGACAATCGTAGGGTTGCGCGGTAGTTCTGCCAAACGTGGCAGAATTTTTTCGTAATCCAATACCCCGTCGTCAAGCGCTAGATGTTCATCAATCTCGCCATAATTGTTATTGATGTGAACATGAGCAATCCAGCCATCCAAGTCTTGTAGCCAATCTTCCAAAAGCAAATGCGAGAACAGCTGTGAATGGCCGACATCTAAGCAGGCAGCTAACGCAGATGACCCAACTTCTTCCACGACCCGCCGAATAATGGACGGATCAAATTCCCACATATTTTCCAATACTACACACAAGCCCATACTTTCGGCTTCACGCGCAATTGGTTTATAAAACTCCACCATCCGCTTTGTCCAACCCTCTCGATAATCATCGTTGTGGATCGTCGCAATAAAGTTGGCGTGGAAAACCACCGTTTTGGCATTGAGGCGTTTGGCAATTTCAAAATCACGCAGAGTACGGTCGCGGGTGATCTGGAGAAAATTTTTGTCGGGGCTGCCGGGGGCCATATCCATAAATGCCCCATGCAGCGCTACCGGGCCGTGAAAATTTTGCAGTTGTTTCGCATAAAAGCTCACCATTTCTTCCCACTTATCGTCATTGAGAAGAGGAGGAAAGGCAAATGACTGGATTTCTAGGCCAATTCCTTGTGCAGCAGCGAGGGCCAAACAACTTTCAAGGCTTTCGTGTTTACAGGTGATTGAAATGGGATTCATGCGACTGCTTACTCTGGATAATGGACGGTTGAGGCGAAGTTTACAAGACCTGCCATGTATTATGCTAGAGACATGGTAAGGATAGAGTTTAAGTTTGGTAAACCCATAGTTTCAGTTTAGCACAGTTTTGAGTTGCCACTACCTACCCACTGGAGGGATTGACAAGTAATAAGCCTCTTAGATAGGCAGTTCCCAAACTTTCTCGCAAAAGTGCCACAGCAATATTTTATATATTTTTCAGAAATCATCCTGTCAAAGCGTGCTAGAATGAAAAAGATTATGCTGACAATGTAAACCGTGACTTAAAGGAATAATTTTATGGATGCCCCCACTGTACCTGATTTAGTTTTATTTGTGGAAGATAATCCCGATTTTAGGGAAAGCGCCGCAAGTTTATTAGAAGTGCATGGTTATGAGGTGGCACTGGCCTGCGATGGGCTTGAAGCACTAGAGATTTTGAACCAAAACTCACGCAAGCCCGATCTGATTGTCAGCGACATCGCCATGCCACGCATGAATGGCTATGATTTTTTTACTGCCGTGCGGGAAAAACTCAACCTACGCGACATCCCGTTTATATTCCTCACTGCGATGGATCAAGACGTGCAGGTACGGCAGGGATGGTTGATGGGAGCCGACCAATATGTGGTCAAACCCTTTAAGCCAGAAGATTTTATCCTGATCCTCAATAATCGCCTCAAACGAAGCCGAGAGATCACTGAACACGCCCATCGCACGATGGAAGATAAGATCGAAAAAATTCGCCATGACCTTGTTCAAGTGGTCTCCCATGAACTCCGAACCCCTCTGACCTATGTTAAAGGTGGGTTCGATTTGTTGATGGAAGAACTAATGGCACAAAAGCAACTTCTTCAGGACACCCCCGGTATCGAAGAATATTTCCGGTTGATCCAGTTGGGTACTTCGCGCCTAAATCGTTTAGCTGACCAAACCGTTACCATGACTGATATTTCAAGCGGACAAACCCAACGTATCTATGAACTAGAGCATGGGCCAGTGGATATGGGAAATCTAATATCAGCCACCCGCCCCTTCATTGAAGACTTAGCCCGCCAAGAGAATGTCACCTTAAAGTTTGAAATTCAATCGGGACTCTGTGTCGAGGGAGTGTTGGATGTTTTGTCAAAGGCCGTCTCAGAAATCATCCGCAATGCGATTGTATTTTCTGGCCCAAACAAAACCGTCTTCGTCCGAGGCTATGCGGAAGGCGAGATGGGGGTGATTGAAGTTCAAGATTTTGGACGCGGCATCCGCGAAGAAGACCTGCGCCGCGTTTGGGGCATCATGCAACAGTCAGAACGCTTGGAGCATCGCCGCTTGGAGCAGCAAGGTTTTGGCTTAGGGCTACCAATTGCCCAAAGCATCATCGAAATTCATCACGGCCATGCTGTCCTTGAAAGCGCAGTGGGACAAGGCACAACCGTCTGGATCAAGATTCCGCTCACTCAATAAGGTGTCTGCAACAAGGGCCGAATACTCACTCGGCTCTTGTTCCTAAAATCCTAGTGTAAATCCCCCGTCCACCAACACGACTTGCCCACACATCATCGCGGCATCCGATGTACACAAAAACGCCACGACCCCGGCGACATCATCGGCATTCAAATTACGCTTGGCGGGTGTAAAATTTGCTGCTGCGTCCAACCGTTCTTGCATAACGGCCTTCATGGTGGGGAAATGTTGTAGAGCATCGGTCTCGACAATCCCCGCCGAAACCGCATTAACCACAATACCGCGTGGCGCAAGTTCTACTGCCAGATAACGGGTAACGGCTTCTAAGGCTGCTTTGGATGCTCCCACCGCCACATATTCCGGCAGCACTCGAAACGACCCGATACTGCTCAAGTTGACAATTACTCCACCCCCGCGTGCTTCCATCATAGGGGCAGCTAATTGGGAACTGAACAAAACAGAGCGGGCGTTGATATTCATTGTCCAATCCCAGCCCTTGACCCGCTGTTCCATCACCGAGCGATTAAACCCGGAGGCGGCGTTGTTGATAAGAAAATCCAATCCCCCATATGATTCTTGGGTAGCTTTAAAGAGGGTCTCCAATTCATCCTGTTCCGCAATATTGGCCTTTACGACCTCAGCCCGTCGACCCAAAGCACGAATTTCTGCGGCGGTTTCTTCAGCAGGCTCACGATTGCGGAAAAAATTGATGACAACATCCGCCCCCTCTGCGGCCATTCGTAGTGCAATTGCCTTGCCGATCCCCCGCCCGCTGCCCGTGATGAGGGCCACCTTACCCGCAAATCGGTCAGGGTAAATCATCCTGTTCATCTCGACTCCTACCTATAATGGGTTTCAATAAATTTCGGTCAAAATATTTAATATGTTCTGGGCCAAGTGCCTCCATCGCCAAGCGGGCGTGCAAAGCATCGGCTCTAAATTGGGCAATGTCAATCCCCTGACATTGATCGGGCAGTGGCTCCAACCATTGCAGCGAACGTAAAAACATCTTCATCGCCCCGTTATAGTTGCCGCGTAGAATTTGATAGTAGGCTACTGCCACCTGCAAAATACCACGATACACATCCCGCACCGGGCCAGATTCTTCCATCCATGCTGTTTCGAGGGTTTCATGGCATTCGTAATATTCCCCAGCGTTAAACTCCTCAAGCCCCCTTTTTACCAATGCAGACATCGCTTGGGCGCACTGGTCAAATAATTTCTGAGAATCTCTTTTCGCCCCATCTAGGCTATGTCGAATCGTCTCTGCCAGTGTGGGGTGACTATCCTGTGCGTTAAAATACCAATCTTGGTAAATGGTTACGGCAGCCCGACGGATTATTTCTTCATCTGAATGATAATCAAACGCAATCACGGGAATCCGGCGCGTGGCAGGGCTTGTTCTGAGCGCCTGAATTATGTGCTGCACCTCATCCAACAGCGCCAGATGCACCAAAATAGCAAGGGGGCGCATCTCAGCAACTTGTTTAACTACCTGCCCGTTATCAAGCGTCCAGACAACCTCGGCTTCCAATTCGGCTGCTGTTTTTTCAACCATTTGGCGCAGTGGCGCCCCTTGGACAAATGCTATGATTTTGCGGCCTTTGGTCGAGGTCATCAAGTCTCCTCTAAGGGTTGTATCTCAATCGAATCCAACGTCAAGGATTGTTCATACGGCAGCGCGATAAAACCAAAACCCAACCGACCCTGCGGCGTTACAATGGCATACTGATTATCAATCCACGCGATAAACCCCAGTGGGCCACGCGGGGCACATGGCGCATGATGCACCCGTTCGCCATCCACCGAAAAATCCACACTTTTTTGCCGCCAAATGAGTTCATAGGTGTGCGGAGTGGTGATGTCCACTGTCAGTAATTTTTCGGAGACGCCAATGGCTTTTTGGGCAATCGGCCATGCTCGCTGATAAATGGCGCGACTTCGCATCAATAAAAATCCAAGTGGGGCCAACGGCAGCATAGCAAAAAAACTAAGGCTTTGAGCATCAAAGGTGGCGGCTTTCCACCCATATCCCGGCACATCTTTTGCCAGCGCCATATTATTGGGTGGCGATCCAAAGAAAAACCAGACGGCTCGCGGCAAACGGGGCAAATCCTTGCCCGTCGGTATAAAGGGCTGATTCCAAAATCCAAAACCTGCCGTCCCGCGTAGTTCCTCAACCGAATGTGAAGCCCATGCCCGTACTGTCATTTTGAGCGGGGGTCGCCACAAATAATCACGGCGGCGCAGGAGGGCATAATCATAGATTTGAGCGTCGTGATATGTATCTTCGGTGGCAGACCCAACGGTACATATCAATTGAGAGTCATGCAGCTTTAACTGACCATTGCCAATAAGCAGCGGCTGCCAGTGCGATTGAAGGGTTGATTGGTCAAAATGCTCGAAAATTGGTGCTGTCATATCGGCAATTATAACGGACAGACAGGCGAATTGCTTGCGATGGGACTTTTTTGAACAGGTACGGTAGATTTCTAAGAATTGAGGTACAATAAAGCGTAGGAATATTGGAACAATCCACTCAACTTTGTTCTCTTCATTCAACACTTATTGACAATTTCACTACAATGCGTTCAAAATGGGAAGAGGACATAAAAACTAGGATATTTTTTGCAAACCTTTGAATAGGGTTATAAACTGCAAGGGTTTTATTGACCCAGATGAAATAGGATTCCAATGTTGACCCCGCGCCAAAGCAGTCGCCCCGGCTGGCTGCTGGCAATCCCAACCTTGATTGTTTTACTCCTCATGCCGCCACATGCCACTGGCGAAACAGTAGTGCTTTGGGTACTGTTTGCCATCCTGACCGGCTTTGCACTCAACTTTGGCCTAACGTTCACCGAAGGCGAAATCAACGCAGCCTACACCGTCGGCATTATGGCGTTTCTGACACTGGCCGAACCAGATGATATGGGAGCGGCGCTTTGGGCAGTCGCCGTTGGGTCATTAGGTGGAGTGCTAATTCGTGAGGGGCAGCGGCTGTACGCCAAAGGGGAAAACAATCGCAAAGTTCTTTTGCAAAAGACGTGGGAACCAGCCCTGCGTACTGCCAGTCAATTGACCCTCGGGCTTGCAGTCGCGGGATGGGCCTATCAACGGCTTGATGGTGATCTCCCCCTCCAATCCTTTAGTGCAGGTGACTCACTCCCCATTTTGGCGTTAGTAGGCATTTATCTAGCAGTCTATCTGGCGACTGTAGTGCTGAACATCCGGCAAAATGCCATCCCTGTACATCAACTCGATGAGGTAGTACGCCTCAACTGGCAATCACTGATTGGTGTACTGTTGGTACCCCTACCCCAAGCGATTTTGGGTGCAGTAGCCTATCACGGGGTTTCGCTGCTGGCGTTTAGTTTGATGGTCATTGGGTTCGCGCTGTTGGTTGTCGGTGTACAGGGTCTTAGCCAAATTCAGCATCGCTATGAAGGTCAATTGCAGGAGATCATGACCATCACAGCGGTTAGCAATGCCATGCGCTCCAATTTGGAATTGCAGGCCCTCTTGCAGACGATTTATTTACAGGTTGCCACCCTGCTTGACATCAAAAATTTCTCGGTGGTTCTCTACGATCCCAGTTCGCGTTATCTCACTTTTCCGCTGAATATACGCGCGGGGCAGTCTGAGCAACGCCCCGGACGGGAGGCTGGCAAAGGCCTCATTGAGCGGATCATTACTACCCGCAACCCTCTGCTGATTCAGCAAGAGGCGTGGTCATCCGCTGAAAAAATGGATGGCGGCTTTATTGAATTTCCGGCCTATTCATGGTTGGGTGTCCCCCTACCGGCCCAAACACGGGTGAGCGGCGCAATTGTCGTTTGGTCAGATGGCCCGCAGCGCCAATTTACCTCCAACGATGAACGACTGTTGATGACCATTGCAGTGCAGGCCGGATTCGCCATTGAAAACGCCCAATTGTATGAACAGGCATCAGATCGCATCCGTCAATTGCGTACTCTGACACGAGTCAGTGCTCAACTCAGCAGCACGCTCGACGCCCAACAGGTTTTGGATCGTATCGGGCCATATGCCCAACAAGTGGTGGGGGCTTCCGCTTCGGCCATTTTTATGTGGTGGGACGAAGATAAACAGACCATTGCGTTAGTGCGGTCAAATGGGCTTAAACACGATCCGCCCTATCCACTGCTGACCAGCGAAACCAATCTTTCGCATCGCCAACAACCTTTGATTATCACCGATTCCCGTACCGACACCCGTGCCACCGAAATGCGCACCACTTTGGATCAAGATGGCAAACGTTCATGGGTGGAAGTGTTGATGCGTAACCCCGAAGATATTTTGGGGGTGTTGGTGGTCTATTATGATACACCTCACCCGCATGGGGACGAAGATATTGAAGTCCTGCGCACGTTTGCCAATCAAGCTGCCCTTACCATCAGCAACGCCCAGTTGTACAGCAGCAAAGATGCCGCCCTCAGCCGCCGCGTTGACCAGTTAACGCTTTTGGAAGAACTGAGCCACGATTTATTTTCGACCCAGCTTGAACGCGATGAAATCTTCCAGCGGGTGCTCAAACGTGCCGCTGAGGGAACAGGCGCTCATGCAGCGGTACTGACCCTCAAAGAAGACCACCGTCCGGCTGAACAGGTGGCCGCGTTGGGCTACACACAGGAACTGTTAGCGAAATCTGAGAGCCTCAATCGTATCAGTAAACACGTCTTTGATACGGGCGACGCCACACTGGTGCCGGATGTCAAAGCCGACCCGACCTTCGCTACCCCGCGCAAAGAAACCCGCTCTTTGTTGTGTGTGCCCTTGCTGCGTGACATTCAAACTATCGGTACGATTTTGCTAGAAAGTAATGTAGCTGACGGTTTTGGACTGGAAGATATGCTGTTTTTGATGCAGGTCGGCGCACAGGCCCGTATTGCGATTGATAGCCGCCTGTTGTTCCAAAATATCCAATCCACCCGCGACCGCTTGCAGGCAATTTTGGACAGCATGACGGAAGCAGTGCTGTTGATTGACAGTGACGGCATGTTACGCATGGCAAATCCCCGCGCCAAGACGATGCTTGATCTTGACCCCGAACAAATTACAGGCCGACAAATCCGCGAACTGCTATCTATACCGTCTATCCAGTTCGCTGAAAAATTGGGTCTCGAAACCAATATGCTGCGCGGTCTAACGCTCGGATTGATGGCAGGTACATGGAAGCCGGAACCGCATCATACCTCTTATGATCGCTATGTGGCAGGCCAACACCGCTTTTTGGAACGCGCCGACGTAGCCATTGAGGGCCAAGAGGATCGGGCAATCGGCTGGCTCATGGTCATCCAAGATATGACCGAAGAACGCGAATTATCCCAAGCCCGTGAAGACCTGACCAGCATGATCGTACACGACCTTCGGAGTCCGCTGACAGCGATCAATGCCACCCTCAAGCTGATTAACAATATCGCTACCAATGAGGATGCCCTCAGCCGTGAGGTTTTGAAACAAACGACCACCACTGCATCGCAGGCTGTCCGCAAACTGCTGAATCTAGTCAATTCGCTGTTAGATGTTTCTAAGATGGAAAGCGGCACGATCTCACTAGATCGCACCTCCGGTAGCCTCCATCAACTCGCCGAAATGGTGATTACCGACCTGAAGCCGCTGGCCGAAGAAATGGAGGTCGTCATTGAAAACCGGGTAGAAGAAGCCCTCCCGCCGCTGAATGTAGACATGGATAAAATCGAGCGCGTGGTACTGAATTTAATGGACAACGCCATCAAATTCACACCCAGTGATGGACATGTCTATATCAACGCCCAAATTGACGACACTCCCGGTCAAAATGGCAATCAAGAAAAATTCTTGCGGATACGGATTGCTGATAATGGGCCGGGTATCCCTGATGATTACAAAGAACGTCTCTTTGACCGTTTTGTGCAAATCAAAGAACAGGTCGGGCGACGACGCGGTACGGGCTTAGGGCTGACTTTCTGCAAGCTCGCAGTCGAGGCACATGGCGGACGGATTTGGATCGAAGATAATCCAGAGGGGGGTTCGATTTTCAACTTCACGCTGCCCCTTGCCGCCAAAACCAGCCACGAAGAGGTCACAGCCTAGCCCTTTGGTGATTTTCCCAAAAATAATATTTGTAATTTTGCATAGGGCATGGTATTTTAACGCCACTATGGTGAATTTAAACTCAACTACTTCCCAAATGATGGCCTGCATGTGTTGTATGTGCGGTTATTTTTGCGTTGACAGGCGTCTAGGGCAGTAACTTCATCATTTTTTGCCGAGAAATTTACTGAAAGCCGACCCGCCTGAGTCGGCTTTTTGCTTGTGAAATCAGTTTTAAGGGGAGGAAACGAAATTCAGGAAAAACGCTGTAGTACCCAAACATTTAGGCCAAAGCTGTACCCAAAACCAAACATCGAAATATCTCTAAGGAGCAAAAATCTCATGACCGAAGCAATTGTCACTACGCAATGGGCCGCTGAAAATCTGGGTAATCCCAATATCCGCTTTGTTGAAGTGGATGTGGATACCACTCAATATGAACAAGGGCATCTACGCGGTGCAGTAGCCTTTAATTGGCAAACCCAACTGCAAGACCAAGTGCGCCGCGACATCATCAGTCAAGAAGATTTTGGGGCGTTGTTAAGCAAGGCAGGTGTTGGCCCCAATACGCAAGTTGTTCTCTATGGTGACAATAACAATTGGTTTGCCGCCTACGCCTTCTGGCTGTTCAAATATTATGGGCATGAAAACGTCAGTCTCATCAATGGCGGACGCAAGAAGTGGGTAGATGAAGGGCGCGAATTGGTAACGGATGTCCCCAACTATCCTGCCACCAATTATGTGGTAAGCAAAGTGAACGCGGAATATCGCGCTGACCGTGACTACATCAAAACCCGTTTGGACAAGATTGGCCCTAGCGGATTTGGTTTAGTGGATGTGCGCTCAGTTGCGGAATATGTCGGCGATGTGATCGCCCCTCCCGGCATGAGTGAAACCGCCCAACGTGCAGGTCATATCCCCGGGGCGGCCAATATTCCTTGGGCACAGGCCGTCGCCGAAGATGGCACTTTCAAGAGTCGTGAAGAATTGGAAGTCCTCTATGGTGGTCGGGGGATTACGGGCAGCAACAACGAAATCGTGACCTACTGCCGCATTGGGGAACGCTCCTCGCACACATGGGTCGCGTTGAAATACATTCTGGGCTATGAGAATGTACGAAATTATGACGGCTCATGGACGGAATGGGGCAATCTGATCGGTAATCCTATCAAGAAGGGCGCTGAAGCCTAGTTTAATCCCTCATCTAAAATCAACTTGTATTCAAAAGGGTGGATAGCCTCTATCCGCCTTTTTGTTTAGGTCATGTCCAAGCGCAGATTATGATACAATGACCTTACTTGATTCATTTCAAAGAACTTGAAGGAGAACGCCCTAATGAAATTTCGCTTGCCGACAAAATTGGCTTTTCTAATTATTTTGTTGGTTGCTATCGCCGCCACCTCCATTCACCCCACAGTAGCCCCCGTTAAGGCTCAAGGTGGTCTCTCGGAAGAGCAGTTGGCCCTCTTGGAGCGTATCGTTAATGCAATCAACATGGTGGATGATTACACCAGCTATGTCAACACCGAAAGCTCTACTCTAGCCCTCAATGGCAGTGTCGCATTGGCGGGTTTTACCCAAGAAATTGTGCAAAGCCAGCAGTTGGACAAAACCACAACCTACGTGCTTGGTGACGACCCAAATGCACTGGTAGTTGCCACCTATACCTCTGAAACAAACCAAGAGGGCGGTACAATTGCCTCCTATACAGTTGATGCCGAGGCGCGGTATGTGGATGGCGTTCTGTACGTCAATATAACCCCAGTGGATGGTGATGTTTCTGGGCTTGCATTGCCGGAAGGGTGGGTCGAAGTAGAGGATGTCACCACCTACGAAATTTTTGACGACATTGGGTTAGACCGTATTCTTGAGCGCGTTGGAGCGATTGAAGCCGATCCTGCCAACGATAGCCCCTTGAAAGACCTTGAACTTTTAGAAAAGATCGTTCAGGATGTTACGGTTGAAGAAACCACTCTAGACGATGGCTCAACCGTTAATGTCTTCACACTGACCATTGATTTTGTTGATCTCATTAGCGAGGCCCCCGATGCGTTTGGTGGGGATTCCAACTCTGCCGCACAGGGTTTGTTCAATGCTTTTGAAGGTCAATCGGTTGAAGCCACTATTATTTTGGACGCCGAAGACAATCCACTGGCCTATGCCCTGTCGTTTGAAGGCGAACTCGTAGACCTCGACGCTTCAGTCCTATCAAGCAGTCTCGCTGGAGCAACCCTCAATCTTAGTTTTGTCTTTAGCCAAACTTCGGAACTTAGCCAAGTCAACGAAGCCATCGAACCTGTTGCCGCCCCTGAATAGCACCAACCATCAAAAAGGGCAGGTTTCGTCGCCTGCCCCATGTATTTTTGGCTTATTCAGCATCCCGGCGGGTAATCTCAGCTTGTAGCAATTTAATCGCGTCTTGGATATGCGGAATGGGATTGGGCGAGGTTGCTAAAGTCTCTAAGGCGCTGACGCCACTCTTGAGCGCCGTGACAGGCGGTTGGCGGTCAATCACATCCTGATAATTTCGCAAAGCTGCTTCATGATGACCTAAGACCAAAAGGGTTTGCGCCAAATCGAGCCGTTTCCAATAATCGCTTGGCTGGTCATCCAAAATGGCCTCCGCAATTTCTTTGGCCCGTTTAAACATCTCAATGGCCTCTTGTTCCTTGCCTGTAATCTTATACAGCAGAGCCAAATTGCCAACAGGATACGACGACGTAGGGGTTGCTTCGACGGCGTGTTCATAGGCCCGTAGCGCGTCATCATTGCGATTTTGGCGGCGATATAACCCACCCAGCGTGCCAAAATAACTTTCGCCATCGGCATCAATCATTTTCTTGTCAATCTCAAGTGCCCTTAACAAATTCACTTCAGCTTCGGCCCAATAGCGGTTGCGGATATTCGGGTCAGTTTCTTGGTCGCCGATACGCCGCTGCGCTAGTCCCATTGCCGCCAGTGCCGGAGCGAAATTGGGGTTGACTTGGAGAGCACGGGTCAGGTGTTGCAGGGCCAGTTCAAATTTGCGCCGCGCCGTATACAAGTATCCCAACAGATAATTGGTCGTCTGATTATCAGAATCGAGTTCAAAGGCTTCTTGGAGGCTTTGAATAGCCGATTCATAGTTGCGTGCCCGTACTTGCTGTTCCGCCAACAGTTGCAGTGACAAAACCCTGAACGAGTTTTCGGCTTTATGCCGTGTGGCCTCAAGCTGATCGGTAATGAGTGTTGTCAATTCACCAATCCGGTGACGGGTTGTTTCAGTCAATTCTTCGATTTGTTGATTGGTTTTTTGAACAGCGGCCTCTAACTCTCGCCCCAACCGTTCCACTTCGGCTTCGGCACGCTGACGAGTGAGTTCCACCTTATGTTCACTGGCTTTGGCTTGTTTTTCCAAATCGCCACGAATATCGCGCAGGTTGACCACCAAAAACGAAGCCGAGGCCGCGATAATTAGGCCCAACAACACCGAGCCACCTTCCAAGAAACTTAGAATCGTGCCCACGCTGTCATTATTTTTTTCGGCCTCATGCAAAGCACGTGCTGCCAGATCAGCCGCCTCCGTGCTTTCCAACGACCCACGTTCATAAACATTACCATCATCGGCCCGTGTCGCAATAATCATCGCTGCCAACGCAATCGGAAAGGCTAAAAACGCCAGCATCAACAGCAGTTTATCAGCAGGGGACTTGCCAAAACTGGTTTGCGGTTTATCTCCGTTTGTCGAATGGGTCATCTTTTCCGCCTTTTCATGCGTCCAATCACAATCCCATTAAGCATACGCTTAGGCATTATGAAAAGCAAAAAGTTGGGGCTATCCTCTAGGGCGTGGCCGAATATGGAAGAAGTCCTCCGGTGATGGCCCAGTTTGCCCAAAGGTGCTGTTGGGTCGGGTGGAAGAAATCGGGCCAGCCAAGACCCGCGAACCGGCAAAAAACTCAAATTCAAATTCCAGCAAATCACCGGCCTTTTTTGCTGGAAACGGCATCAAGCGAGCCGTCAGGGGTTTATCCAAACGCAAGGCCAGTGCTGCCACATCCAACAAAATATCATGCAACGCAGCAATCCCTACCTCCCCCGGCAGTGGAATACAATCCAAGCCCGTACCACACACGGCACTCAACAGCAACAAATCATTAACCGTTAAGCGTCCCTCGGCGGCTCGTGCTGCTAACACGCTATCTTCTAAAATAGGCAGCATCAAACCACAAAAACCGGCACGCGGAAATTCGGCAGATTCAACTGCGTTCATCACCAGCGCCGCTGATGCCACCAAACCCGCCCCACCAAATGACGGCCCCAACGACTCTAATGCACCGCCCAGACTTTCCGCGTCTACCGGATAGGGAGCCAGTGAAAAATCGAAGCCGCCAAATGCAATGCTGTGTTCTTGGGCAAGGGCCTCTGCAACCGGAATGAGCGTATCTACTGTGGATTGAATCGCCCCAATGAGGCGTTCTCTAGCGATGTTCGGGGTGGGTGTTTCGGAAAAAGCCCAGACCGCAAGGTCAGCAGCTTGGATGGCAAGGGCAAATTGGGCTGGCCCACCCGCGTGATAGGCGACAGGGAAAAAGGGCGACCCCGGCGGACAATTGGCAAGGGCGGCGAGATATAAATTGGTCATGCCATCCGGTGTAATCCGGCTTACGCGGTCAATCAGAACCGCTGTTTGCCACAGACGCAGCAGTGAAATCCCCTGCTCTGGCTCGGCAATTGAGACAGTCGCAAATACTCCCGGTGTGCGCCGAAAAACCTCCCCAATGACCTCGATGTAGCGCGGGTCATCTTGCAAGCGGACTGGCCCAAGCGACAGATAATTGATATTTTGATTCTGGCAGAGGGCAAAAAAATCGGCTGCCAATTGAGGCAGGCTTTCCGGGCCATCGGGGGCGAGTCCCGCCGAGAAGGGCTGGGTTGCCATACGACGGGTCTGGACTTGATAGCCTGTTTTGGCAAAGGCTTGGCTGGCATCCTCAAGAAAAGCTCCCATACGGGTGATGGTGTCTTCAGCCACGTCGGGAGTCAGGTCAACAAAGGTCGTGATGGAACGAATTTTGGGCATATTCCTCAACTAAGGGATAACGGCGATGGCCTCAATCTCCAATAAAAAGTCGGCGCGGGCCAGTTCACTCACATAGACAGCAGTGCTGGCAGGCGGCAGATCCACATTGATGTACTGATTCCGCACCTCACGCACAATCGGCAGGGCATTTTTTTCTACAATATAGTAGGTAAATTTGACAACGTGTAAAAAATCTGCCCCAACTGATTCTAGCGCGGCTTTGAGGTTTTCAAAAACCTGTACCGCCTGTGCACGAAAATCCCCTACTCCGACCATATTGCCATTCACATCTAGCGCTACTTGCCCTGAAATGAACACCATTCGACCACTGCTGACCTCCGCGATGTGCGTATAGCCCGTCGGTTTGTGAATGGTCGGCGGATTGAAAAGTCGCACATTTTGATGGTTCGTCATGAAATTTGCCTTTCACAGCATATGATAGACACGATCATTCTAAACATATCATTGAATATGCAACCGCCGTCAACTGATTCGGTACACGCCAAATCAGTTACGGTCATCCGACGACCCATTTAGTCGGTCTTGATCCAAAACACATTGGAAAAAATCTGGTTTTCCAAAAAGCTATCGGCTGAACCCGACTGCGTTTGCCGCATCAAGGTCGCGGTAGCATCGGCCTGCAAGTCGGTGACGTTGACCGCCGAATAACCTGCCCGTAGTCCACCACCGATCCATAAAACATAGCGTCCGTCGGGGGTCACATCGTATTTTTGACCACTCGAACCTGCTAGGAAAGACAAATTGACCTCAGTGCCGGGGTCAATTTCAGCCACACTCACGGATGATTGACCATCGGCGCTGACATGTAGAATTTCATTATGTAGCTCATTGATATTGCAATCTTCCAGCCACCAATGCAGCATCAGCAACGACTCATCCGGCAAGACACGGAGATGGCTTAAGAGAGTTGCATCTTCGATGCTATAAACCAGCGTACTTTCGGGAATACCCACCTTGCTTATCTCCCACAATCCACACAAAGCCACCCCGCCGGGTGCCGGACTCGCCAGTTGAGTCAGCAGGATATCATCGCCCGAACGGACAGCACCATTGGTGAAAAAGGTATCGCTCAGGGCAAGTCCCTGCGTTTGGAGGGTGTTGATAATGGCGAGGATCGTTGCCCCAAAATTTTCGTTATCCAGTGCAACCGTGCCAATCTCTGTGTTCGTCTCAGTTGCCGGATCATATCGGTTCAAGGTTAGTGTGGTTTGATCTTCGGACACAGCATTCAACAGCAGTGTGCCATCCGCCAATACCCCACTCATAGCACCTTCAGGAGACACATCCACTACGCCAGAACCATCTAGTTTGGCGAGAAAGAAATCCGCAACAGGGCCATCCCCACGAATTTGAATCTCGGCATAAAGTACCGAATCGGGTGTCCAACCGACTATATTGGCGACAACGCCCTGCATCCGGCCCAAATCCGTTGCTTCAAGGGTCGTCAGATCAGCCACAAATACACGCCGATTGCGTACCCCCGAGGTGGAGTAGAATACCTTTTGGTAATCCGGTGAAACTGAAACGGTGGTTGGATTAACCCCTTCAGCAATCATATGCGGTTCGGCTTCACCAAAGCGCATAAAATAGAGGGTTGAAAGCTGAGTTCCCGCCGTCCCATAATAGCCCTGTGTAAACAATAGACCACCTGAGATACCGTCAATCACAGGTAGGCTAACCTGCCCATCTACGGGTTCAGGGAGTTGGGCGAGTGGTGAATCCGCGCTCCCTGTGCCAGAGGTTTCGCTGTCGGAGGTCGTCGCAGTGGGGCGATTACTCGACGCGGATTGGACACTGGGTTCTTCTTCGTCTCCACATGCCCCCAGCAGCAACGAGGCTGTCAGCAACAATATCAGCCAAGTCCATTGGGAAAATTTCAAATCCATCTTAAGAATCTGGCGTTTCATAAACACTCTTTTCTCATTCGCATCAACCAACAAGCTAAGATACTATTACGCGCATCTCGCAAAAACCAGTTCGAATTTGAGAGGTGTTTTACTCCCTACCTTTATCACTCACTGCTTATTGGTGAAGTTCAACCCATAGGAATAGTCTGGATGTCATTACCACTTAACCCACCAATTATTGAATCTCTGCGTTCCCAATTTCCTGCCCTTAATCGTCCCGTCAATGGCGGTGATCTGCCTGTTCACTTTGATAATCCGGCGGGCACACAGGTCTCTCAGCGAGTTATAGATGCCGTTGGACATTACTACACCACCATGAACGCCAATTCGGGCGGGGCGTTTGCTACCAGCCAGCGCAACGATGCGATGGTCGAGGCTGCTCGTCAGATTGCTGCCGATTTCCTGAATGCCCCGGATTATCATGAAATCGTATTTGGCCCCAACATGACTACCCTGTCATTTGCATTGTCACGGGCCATCGGCAAAACCCTTCAGCCGGGCGATGAAATCGTGCTGACAATGATGGATCACGACGCCAATATCGCCCCGTGGCTACGAATTGCCGAAGATTATGACCTCGTGGTGCGCTGGGTGGATATTCGCCCCGAAGATTGCACACTCGATATGGACAGCCTTGAAGCTGCCTTGACTGACCGCACCAAAGTCGTTGCTACTGTTCATGCCAGCAACGCCGTCTAGCCACAAATCAACGGCTTCTTTAGACCAAATTTCTCCCCCTAAATGGTATACCACTAAGCCCTTTATTCCTTTCACACTCACCGTTCAACCAAAACGTGTTTCAAATTCTAAATCGCCAAAACAGCGCAAATCTACCGCTAAGTTAACCTCGGCAAGACCTTAGCCATACCAATTTTTAGATATTGAAAGGACAGAACCAATGGATTTTCTGCTTGACCTTGATGCAAACAACGATCTAACACCCGTTCATTTGAGCGAGTACGCCCGCTCACTTGGCACGTATGTGATTGGCACAACTGGAACGGGCAAAAGCACTTTTTTGCGCTCGCTTATTCTGCAAGACATATTCGCCGGACGAGGGGTATGCGTTTTAGACCCACACGGAGATTTGGTGGATGAGGTGTTGCCCTTCATTCCAAGTAATCGTGTCAATGACGTTATTTTGTTTGACCCCGCAGATATTGCCTATCCATTGGGCTTAAATCTATTCGCCTGTGACCGCAGCGATCCACGCCAGCGCGATCTCGTGACTTCAAGCCTGATAGATACGCTCTACAAGCTATTTTATGCTTCGTGGGGGCCGAGGATGGAGGATTTACTACGACACAGCATTCAGACCCTGCTCTACGTGCCAGACAGCACTTTTTTGGAACTGCTGTTGTTGCTCACCAACCACGAGCAGCGCAAACGGTTGTCACAGCCTAGTAGTGAAGCCGATCCTATCCTCAAACACTACTGGCAGCAGCAATTCCCCGAAAGTTATGAAGACCCCAAACAACCCGGCAAGTGGCGTATGCCCGATGAACAGCTGGAACTCGTGAGTAGTTCGCTCAATAAAATCGGACGCTTTTTGGTTAATCCAGTCATTCGCAACATTATCGCCCAACCGCAGAGCGCCTTGAATTTTCGGGCCATTATGGATGAGGGCAAGGTACTGCTAATTAATCTCTCCAAGGGCGACATCGGGGCAGATAATTCGTCATTTCTGGGGTCGGTGATTGTCAACCAACTCTTGTTAGCCGCCTTGACGCGGCGTGAACTCCCCCCAAACGAGCGTCGCCCATTTTATCTGTATGTGGATGAATACCAAAATTTCGCTACCGAAAGTTTCCCGCAACTGCAAAGTGAAGCACGGAAGTTCAAAATCACCACGACGGTTGCCCATCAATACCGTGACCAGTTGGATGATAGTAATCGGGGTTCAACCTTAAACGTCGCCAATCTCATTGTCTTTCGGGTCTCAGGCAAGGACGCGCTGGAACTGGCAGGGCAGTTTGACAACACGCCCCAAGAACTGCCGCCCCATTATCAACCCATCTATGCCGATATGGGGCAAGGGGTGTCTGTTCCCATTCAAACCAGTGGCAGCCAAACCGGACTCTTCCGTGAAATACCGGGCTTACACGAACCCTACAGCGACGCTCATCTTGAAACCGCTAATCTCCTCACGATGCTACCCCAACATCAAGCCATTATTCGGATTTTGAATGAAAGGAGCAAAGAACTTGAACAATACCGCGTGAACACTCATCCCTTTGTGAGTCCCGCAACGAATTACACACAACATATTCGCCGTGCATCCCAGCAGTTAGGCCGAAGTGTGGAGGAGGTGGAACGAAGCATCAAAAACAGACTCACCAGCAGTGTCGAATATTTACCCCATCAATTCAAGATACCCAGTGCCCTTCAATTTGAGGAGTGAAAATCATGGCTACAACATCCAAAACCATCCCATCCGCCGATAATCTAGCGTCTATTTCGGCCTACATCCAAGAGGCATTGCCGACCAAAAAACCCCATAGAGGGTTAACCACTGCCTTTGACCTCTTAGTGTTCAAACGCCATGTCGAAGTGGTGGATTTCTGGTCACAACTCTTTTTCGGCAGTGAAAAAACTCATGGCATTTTTAACACCCAAGTCATCCAGCGACTGCAATCACTAGGGTATATTCCCCAGCGCGAGAAGGGTGTGGATGCCATTAGTTTCGGTGAGGGGTTCGTTGGCCCATGCCGCGATATGGTGACAGCCAATGCAGGCCGCAGCCGCACGACGGTGTTTTTTGCGAGTGTGGGGGATTTGCTGTATGTCTCGCTACGTGCCATTTACCGTCCAGCCTTTAGTTTCTTGCGGGTGGGGTGGCATCTGCTCTTGATCGGTCTATTGGCGCTGCTATTTGGCATCCTTGCCACCGAAGACTACTGCTCAAGCCAATATACATATTATTCCTACCCCTATAGTGGCTATTCGATTGGCTGTACGGACAGCGCGTATGAAGATCACGCCGTAGAACAATTCGGCCAAGCCTTCGGCGTCCTAGCGATTGGACTGACCCTGACTCGCATGGGGCTTTCCTTTTGGCGGACACGCAATCTGTGGACATGGTTGTACGAAGATTTCAACGAACTGTATCGGGATGATGTGAGTCTGCTCGGCAGTTTAACCCATCTCTGCATCGTGTCTGTCGCCGATGAACTTGACCTAGAGCGGGTGCAGGTGAGTGCGTTAGAACCTCCACCGCCGCAGTTTGGGGCAGGCGCTCCAACCACCAGCAGCCGGAAGCGGCGCATTTAAGGGTCTTCACCATTTGCTACGATAGAGAGGTATGAAACTAAGGCTGTTATTTGACCAAACCACCATGACCAAGCAACCAACCAAATCCAAGAAGTCAAACGAGGAACGCTTGCCCGCCTACGAGCGGGCCAAGCAGCCTCCCGGCCTGCGCTTAACCGAGCGCGATAAAGTGATTCTACTCACCATCTATCGTTACGATGGCATGTTGTCGGTTGACCAAATTCACCGTTGGTTCTTTCCGGGTGAAACCAACAAACGCAACGCGCAGCGCCGCATTAGTTTGCTGTATCACAATAGCTGTATCCAGCGCCCCACCCGTCAGGAGTTGTATCGTGTGCCTGAACCGATTGTCTGGCTAGATACCACTGGGGCTGAAGAAGTAGCGAAACAGCTAGACACGCCCCTAGATGAACTGCATTGGCGCTCTACCCCCCGTTGGAGCAAAGTCACGCATGACCTGTTACTCAACGAGTTTCGCCATACGATGGAAATGGCAACGCTCAATCATCCGCGCTATCACCTTGAAACGTGGCACGGACAGGATGAGTTAGTACGCCTATTTGCTACCCCCATCCCCTATCTTGACCAACAAGGTGAGCGTAAGGAAAAACTGATACAACCCGACGGGTTCTTTTCGCTGTTTGCGAAGGCGGAAGGTGAAACCAAAGGCTACCGTGTGCCGTTTTTGGTGGAACTAGATAACGGTACCGAATCCAATTCGCGGTTTGGGAGGGATAAAGTGTCACCGGGGGTACATCTGGTGTATTCCAAAGGCTATCAAAACCAACTGACCTTTAAGACCGGACGGTTTTTGGTGATTGTGGCAGGTTCAGAGCAGCGGTTTCATAACATGCGAACTGAAGTGACCAACGCCGGAGGCGCAGCCTACTTTCTCTTTACCCGCAGTGCATGGGTCAATCCAGATAGCATTTTAGCCAAACCCATTTGGTATTTCCCTCATCTGGACAAGCCTTTTTGTCTTGAGGAGTACGGCACACCCGCGTTTCAAAGTTATGCCCAACAGGTGCTGACTACCGCACCCCATCTAAAACTTCTCCAACCTTAAAGGTTGGTTCGCCCGCTGCTTTACAGCCGTATTGGAGATTTGCTACAGTTTGAACTCCCGCCCATCCATTAGGGCATGAGAAAGGAGGCTTGTGCATGAGCAGCTATTGGAACTACCACCCCCGCGACCTTTCGAGGAAGCTATCGCCCCAATCTACAGCAATATCGTGCGAATCTTAGGGAAAATCTACCGCAATCATCCCGAAGTAGATGACTTGATTCAAGAGGGTTTGCTGTATTTGTGGCAGATGTGGAAATTGGATACCCGGTTATTTGAAACACAAAGCCTACCCTTTATTGTCGGGATGGCAAAACGCGGCAGCGCGGGGCGGTATTTGGAGTTACTGAACGGACGGGCCAAGTTTGACGGTGGTAGCCTTGATGACCCAGACACCCTGAAACGCCCAGCCGTGCAAAAGAAAATCAATGGCGGGCATGGTCGAGAGATTCACTTGGCTGAATTGCGGGTAGATTTATCGAGAGCAGTCCAGCACATTCATACCAAATATCAAACCCGACAAAATAAGCAGTTTAACGCTAAAAAGCGCGAACAAGTGGCGGTGATCTTGCGTGACTTTTTGGATAATCAGGACAGGCGTGAGACCGCGACGAAGGTTGGCATGAGTGTGAAATCGGTGGGCCAATGGCACACCTTTTTTCGAGAGGATTTTCGGAAATTGTTGGTGGGTTATGGTGGCCCGGAGGATAAGAATAAGCGACCCTATACTAAAGCTGAAGTCGCTCTCCTTTTTCAATTAGTCGCACAAGGTTTGAGCTACCGCAAAATTGCGACGCGGTTAGGGCGGAGTCTTGACTCGGTGACGACCAAATATTATGAGGTTCGCACCGCCCAAGCCCAACAGTCCGCCGAGCTTGAGATGTTGCCACTGGCAGGTGATTAGAGCGCTGTCCCTTATGACACTCCCTTGTCGGTGGTTGATTCGGGTGTACATACCCATAACCTATCTGCTACCGTATAACGGTTTATGCGTCCGCTCCTGCCCTACTCTAGCGGATTGTGTTTGGGGCGGTTGGGCAGCCTCCCCTTTTCGTTTGTGCCCAAAGTGTATTTATCCGAAGCCGAACGGCGCAAACACCTGTATGTTTTGGGGATTACAGGTAAAGGCAAATCCAAATTTCTTGAAGGGTTAGTGATTCAAGACATTCTCGCTGGACGCGGCGTTGGGGTGATTGACCCGCACTCTGATTTGGTAAAAAACATCTTCGCCGGAGTTGCCGCGACGGGGTATTTTGACCAACCTACTAATCTTGAAAGGATTGTCTATCTGGACATGAGTCGTTTAGATTGTGTCGTGCCTTTCAATATCTTGAGTGTGCCGGGTGATCCCTATGCCATCGCTCAGTTGGTGATTGAAGCCTTTCGTCGGACATGGCCGGATGCCCTCAAAGAAGCGCCGCAGTTTACGAATATCATGATTGCCGCACTGGTGGTACTCATCAAGACAGGCCAAACACTGGTGGATGTTCACCGCTTGCTGACCGATGATGCTTGGCGCGAGGCGTTGTTGCTACAAGCGGCTGATGAACAAGCCAGCAGCTTTTTTCATGAACGTTATGACAAATGGGGCAAGGAAGCACCCCTCATGCGCGAAAGTACGCTCAATAAAGTGAGTGCTTTCGTCTTTAACCCCACCATCCGCCGGATGTTAGGTCACCAAGAAAACGCGCTGAATTTTCGTGACCTGATGGACAATCGCAAAGTGCTACTCTGTGACTTAGGCGGTGAACCCGAGACACGCCGACTACTCGGTAGTCTGTTGGTGACATTTTTGGAGTATGCGGCTTTTACCCGTCGTGACCTGCCTACGCACGAGCGCATCCCCTTCTATCTCTATATGGATGAATTTCAGGATTTTAGTGCCAACGATGGGAGCGCTAAAAGCCTATCCCAAATCCTCTCAGAGGCCCGAAAATTCGCTTTACACCTCACACTGGCCCATCAGAGCCTTTCACAACTGCAAACCCGTTTAAGCGGCGCTATCGGCAACATTCAGACCAAAGTGTTGTTTGGGATGTCTCGCCAAGATGCGGAAGTCTTTGGGCGGTCAATTGGGCAGATAGATACCCGCGCCGTGAAGGAAAACCCCAAGACGGATTACCAGCATCCCCTCTTTGAGGGTTTACCGGAACAATGGGAAAGTTACATTAGCTCGCTGCAATGGCAGAAACCCCAGCAAGCGCATGTCATAGACAGTGCTGGACGCATGTATCGCATGACCACCCTCCCCTTGCCTGAACCCCCTGTGGGCAGTCCCGATGTAGAAGTCTTGACCAATCAGTTGCTGCCTAAATTTGTGGCTCAAGAGCAAGCCGAGACCGAGATGCTTGCCATGCCCTACTTACCACATCTTGAGTTTGCTGATTGACACAGGGATGGCCGCATGTTTATATGAAAGTTGTACAAAGATTGTCCCACTTATGGCAAACAAAAAAGTCAACCAAACCTTTGTGCGATTCGCCATCCCCACGCAACTGAAACGTGACTTGGAACATTTGGCTGTCGCCCGCAATATTTCCCTCTCGGCCCTACTCCGTCTGGTGTTATCTGAGTATGTCAAACACAAAGGATAGTTATGGTCATATGTATTGCGAATCAGAAAGGTGGGGTTGCCAAAAGTACCACCGCGATTAATCTAGCCGCTGGCTTGTCGTTAGAAGGCTATAAAGTGTTGCTCATTGATGTTGACCCGCAAGCCAACACGACCCAAGTCTTTATTCATCCCAACATCGAAATAGACCTCGAAAAATCCCTGTTTAATGTCGTCATTCGTTTTGCGCCACTGACTTCAGTTGTACAACCAACGGCTTTTCCCAATCTTGATTTTGTCCCGGCTCACATCCGGCTTTCCGGTGTGGATTTAGAATTAGCCCAAGCCTTTGACAATCGCAGTGCGCGTTTGAAACAAGCGATAGACCAGATCAAAGACCGTTACGACTATATCATTATGGATAATGCCCCCTCATTAGGCTTACTCACCATCAATTCATTTGTAGCCAGTGATCGGCTCATTATTCCCGTTTCTACGGCCTTTTTTGCTTTGACGGGGTTGGTGCAACTTCAAGAAACGATTGGCATGGTTAAACAAACGCAGTTGAATCCGTCGCTCGAAATTCTAGGGGTCTTATGCACCTTTGCTGAGAATACCAATGTTTCAAAGGATGTCGAGCAACAACTGCGCAGCCATTTTGGAGAGGTGGTATTCCAGACGAAAATCCCGAAAAATGTGTCTTTAGAAGAGGCCCATTCCAATCATACCCACATTTTTGCCCACTCCCCCAACAGCAGCGGGGCCATCGCGTATAAAGCACTGATTAAGGAAGTGATTGCCCGCCGATGACAAGAAAATCCGGTTTAGCTGATAGCCCATTCTTTAAACCTGTGACCCAAGTGCAGGAGGTCTTCGTGGCCCCTGAAGTCTCCCCGCCTTTGTCCGCTGGAAAAAATACGCTTGCGACTGTTATTCCTTCCATGAGTCAATCTCAGCACGGGCAAAAAGCAGGAATGCAAGCAAGCAAGATTGCAGGAATGCCACCAAGCAAGAACATGGACTTTCTTTCAAGCAAGAATGCAAGAATGCAAGATTTTATTGGGACTTTACTAGCCCTGAAGAACACCAAAAACACCAATTTTCGCTATCCACCGGAGCTACTCGAAAAAATTGATGATCTTGAATATGAGGTCAAGAAGCGCACCGGGAAGAAGTTAAAAACGACTGACATTTTGGTATGCGCGGTTGGGTATTTGATCTGGGATTATGAACAGCATGGTGCAGACAGTATTTTGGAGCGCAATTTGGTCAAACCAGACCCTTAAATGCAAGCAAGCAAGATTGCAAGAACGCCATCAAGCAAGAATGCCGTAGTTCTTGCTCTCTTGCTGGCAAGACTTTAGCCCCTTGCAGCCAGCCTTTTTCCATGTCTTAAATAAAGGGCTATCCCTCCTAAAGAGGGAAGTGGCACGCTACCGTTGCGGCGCAGGGGCAACGGCCTAGACCGTCTCTTAAAAACCTACACTGGCAAACTGTTTCTTGGAAGGCAACTTTCAAGATAAG
>JAJTXY010000004.1 GCA_021463865.1 Anaerolineae bacterium | reverse complement strand
GGGGGTTTCGATTTCGATCAACATGGCAATGATGAGCATCGGGATACCGAGCACCAGCAGGACAAGACTGGCCGCCACAATATCAATGGCACGTTTGGTCACGAAATAGAGATAGGTCTTGAGGTTGGCTGTCCATGTTGCAGCTTGCTCAGTGGCTAAATTCCAATTGTTGGTATTTTCTTTTCTGAGCTGCATCTCGAATTCCCCCGTAAAGCGTTTTTTCAAATTGATTTCTAAATCAAAATCATCATACGACCTCGCCCTTGCAGGTGGACTTACGAACGCGACCTGCAACTTACAGTCGCCTTTCGCTAAAACGAAATTTTCGTAAAGAAATTTAGGAGAATACGGGGAGATAGAGAGACGAAAACGGGGGCTGTTTAAAAAGTGGCTAAATGGACATAAAAACCCATCCTTGTTTTAGTAATAGTTGGGATGGGTTTTTGGCTTATTGGGTGGGATTTGTGTTTGTAAGGTTACCCTTGCAAACTTAACCTAAACTTTGCAAGGCCAAACTTAAATTTCCTGATTAGCTCGTTCGCGCAGATTTAGTTTTTGCTCCAAGACGCGATGTTTGCCGCGTGAGGTACGGGCAATTTCATCCACAAACACGACCTTCACGTTCATTTGCCCTCGGAATTTGAGATTGAAAATATCCAAAATGCGCTGGGTGTCTACTTCGGAGTACCCTTGCAGCCGGACAATCCGCAGGATCAATTCACCTTGTTTTTCCTGCATAAATTGATATTGGGCCACATTTTGGAAGGTATTGGCATGGACATTCAGCGATGTGACGGATACCAAATGGTTGTCGGCAGTCAGCACCACTTCATTTTGCCAGCGACCCACAATATCCTCAATCATGGGGGCTTGATGACCCGCTGTAGAGGGATGATCGGAAAAACGGGCCACGTCATCCAATTGATAGCGAATAAACGGCATACAATGGGTATCGAGGCCTGTGCCGGTGATAAATCCACTCTTGCCAGCACTAACTGGGTTGCCTTCTTCATCAGTCAGTTCAAGGATGCCGTATTCCATGCTGACCAAATAGCCCTCGCCGGGGACGGCCTCTACCGCGTCGCAAGCCCGTTCCGACTGCCCATAGCCTGCCAAGACGGTGCAATTGAATGCTTGCCCAATGGCTTCACGTTGAGCGGGGTAGAGATTTTCGCTTTCGCATAGGATCGCATTGGGTCGGATGTCAGTAATCTTATGTTCCAGCATGTAACGGGCTACCATTTCGAGCACCGATGGGAAGCCTTGAATATATTTCGGCTTGAAGCTCCGCAGCATGTCCACATAGTCGGCAAAGGTTTCTTCGCTCAGATGGAACAATGACAGTATCAGCGAATTTTCGTCGGCAATATAATCCCACCATGCGAGGTTGCCGTGTTTATCAAGATGTTTCATGGGGGTAGAGCGCCGCATATACACCAGCGGGTCGCCAAATTTATAGCCGACCCAACTCCATTGGCGGTACATAAAGGCCTCTTCGTGGGGAACAGTGACTTCGCGCTGATGATAAAAACCAAGCGGCATCCCGGTTGTGCCACCCGTCATCATAAAATACAACTGGTCGGCGGGCACGTTGGTGGCGACGAGTTCCCGTACATTATTGCGAACGTCCTCTTTACGCAGGACGGGCAGTTTTAGCAAATCCTCCAACGTTTTGAAATCGGCAGGCTTTAATTTACGCTCATCCATAATGCGCCGATAGTAAGGCACATACTCATAGGAATGGGTGATGAGATTTTGCATCCGCTCGACTTGCAGGGCTTCCAATTGTTCGCGTGACCACCATTGCGTTTCCAAAAGCTGCTCATACCACTTGAGAAATTCGGGGTGATCCCAGACCCAATGGCGCGAACGCATCCGCACCACTTTTCCATAAGCGCGTCGTACAGGCAGGGGGAGATTTTTGCGCCATTCTTTGAGGCGGGCCTTGAAATCTTTTTCATCCACCTCGACCTTTTGCGGGACAAAACCTTTTGGCAGAGGCAGTTTAACGCCGTGTGCTGTTTCCCATTGTAACTGTTGACCGACGGCCTCTTCACCAAATGTATTGACCAGCGCCAACCAGCAACACACCCAATCGCCGGGACACCATTTATCCTCTGCCAGCATCTTGGTCATGTCTACGACGTTGAAGGGCACAAACGACAAATCTTCAAATTCCTCGCTGCCTTCGAGCGCCTGCCGATAGGTTTCATTTAGCTGCTCGACAGTGAGCATGGTTTCAGCAATACCGAGTAATTCTGGCTCACCTGTGCGTGTATCCACCCCAACGCCTAAAAAGCGGATGGCTTCAAGGGGGAGGCGGAACCCTAATTCTTCGGAAATTTCGCGTTGGGCCGTCACAAATGGACTGGGACGCAGGGAGGTATGGTCGCTGTCACGGTCAACCGCCAGACGCATCGCCCCACCACCAGAGGCTTGCAGGGCACCTTGATCGAAGGCTACGTGATCGCTGCGGCGCGGAATCAGAGTCATACCGGACGGCTTGCTGACCAGCACAATCATGACGGACATCGAATTCGCCAGCGGTGAGTTCTCAACATCCGCAATGTCCTTGACATATTTATTGCGGATGGTGTCGCCGTTTTGCAGCAGTTGACGGTCAAGGGCGAGGTTGGTCGAGACGAAATCGAAATAGTAAGAACGCTGCAAAAATAAATGCAGATTTGGGCCGTCCGACCCATTTTCTATTGCAAACCGCTTAAGGCGATAGGAGGGTTCGTTGGTTAGCTCAAAGCCGAGTGCCTTGACACGCTCTTGCACAATCTCCATTCGCAAGGCCGCAACTTCTTCCGGGATGGCATGGGGTGCTTCCAAATATTCGCTGATGACATGCTGAATATCGAAACTCAGTCTGCCATCACCCATAAGCAACTTAAAGGGAATTTGCACGTTTTTCATTCAGCAGTTTTTCCTATATGGAGATTACAGTTGTAAAATGTTGGGTTGATAGTAAGTTTCGTTATCGAGCTTGACTTCAATGACAGGCCAATCGTCGGTACGGGTCAGGGTCATAATGCGGTCAGGCAATACCATCATGGTATCTTCGGATTTTATCCCGCCAATCGAGGCTTGCCATGCCACCACTTGATAAGGTTCAATCCGATGTTCAATAGTAGGGGCGGCCTGCAATTCGCAAGGGGAATAACCAATCAGCCCTCCCTGACAATGGGCCTCCCATTCGCCCGCGTACCCTTCGCGGCTGTAGGCAGCAGCCCCCACATCCAAAATTTCGCGCAGGTTTCTACCGGGGCGCGTGTAATGGATATAATGAGCGGCAACCTTCGCCACAGCCCGATGCCGATTAATGGTTTCATCGCTGATTTTATCTACTGCTACCAAGCGCGTCAATGCGGCCTGAAGCCCACCCCGCTGTCCAATGACGCTAATTGTGGCGATTTCGCAAATGTGGTTGTCGGTGGGGGGAATATCTATAAATCGCCGCAGCCGACTATCTGCACCAACGAGCAGACGGGTGGTGTTGATATTGGCTTTTAGCAGACGATAGGTAATTTCGGCAGCGACTTCACGTTCTGACTGAGCCGCTTTAATTTGATAGGCGGCTTCTTGGACAATTCGCGTGAGTTCACCACACAAGGCTCGATAGCGATACTGTTCTGCTGGCGTTAGGGCCAATCGCAGCTGGGTCAGATTTTCCCCAACCGGCTCTAAGCTGGGGCTGGCACATATCGAATCTGCTCCGACGCGCAGACCCACTGTTAACCGACTGAGCAGGTCGCCTTTGGCTTGGGGGCGATGCCAGTCATAAGGACGCAGTTCAACCCCATGCCCGCCAATTTCCTCGATCAAAATGCGCTCACCATCGGAGGTGGGAGCAATCAGATAGGTGATGTCTTTGAGCACCAGCAAGCCAACGGCATTGTTGCTCAAGGGCAGTCTGCCGCCCCCGGTAAACCATGCGAAGTTTTCGGGTTGACCCAACCAGACTCCATCCAACCGATGGTCACTCAAAAAACGGACGAGACGAGTACGTTTTTCGGTCAATTCATCTTGAAGGAGTCGGGCTGAAAGGTGCATGTTACTCCACGCGACGGTTCATTAATTACCACGAAAGAAATCGTGAATTGTTTCGATAATAAAATCCTGATCGGCTGGCTCGAGATGGGGATACAGCGGCAGGCGAATGAGGCTTTGACTGACGCGATCCGTAATTGGGAACTCGTCGCCCTTATATCCCAGATTATCCAGCCCATAGGGTGAAGAGTGCAGCGGAACAAAATGGAAAGTGGCCTTGATGCCGCGTGCATCCATAAAATCGAACAGGGCAGTGCGGCGTTCCATCTCAACAATACGGAAGCCATAAATATGCCAATTGGGTTCGGCTTTCGGATGAACATAGGGCAACACCAACAAGCCTTCATCCGCTAAATCGGCGAGACCTTCCTGATACCGCTGCCACACCACCCCACGCATCCGATTGATTTCGTCCATCTTGGCAAATTGGGCACGTGCGATGGCGGCTAACAAATCCGATACAACGTAGCTGGAGCCGATGTCTACCCACGAATATTTTTCGGCAGCCCCGCGCAAAAATTGGCTGCGATTGGTGCCTTTTTCCATAATGATTTCGGCGCGTTGGGCAATATCTTCCCGATTGGTCAGAAATGCACCACCCTCACCGCAGATCACATTTTTGGTGACATGGAAACTGTAGGCCCCGATGTCGCCAATCGTGCCAAGCCACTGGCCGTTATATTTCGCACCAATGCCTTGTGCCGCGTCCTCGACAATATCCAAGTTGTGTTTCTTGGCAATCGCCATCAAAGCGTCCATATCGCAGCCTTGGCCGGCATAATGCACCGGAATAATGGCGCGGGTGCGGGGGGTGATATGGCGTTCCACGTCAGCAGGGTCAATATTCCACGTCTTTTCGTCAATCTCAGCAAAGATTGGCGTTGCCCCTTGACGTACAACAGCAGTGGCGGCAGTCACAAAGGCAAAACTTGGCAAAATGACTTCATCACCGGGACCCCAATCGAGGGCCATGCCTGCCATTTCGAGCGCATGGGTGCAGGAAGTAGTCAATAGCGCACGATGTAAACCAAATTTTTGTTGCAGCAGGGCAGAAAGATTCGATCCGACTTTGCCGTTGCCGCCGATATTGCCAGATTCAAAAACCTCGGTAATGGCTTCGAGTTCTTCAGCGCCTAGATACGGTTTGTTAAACGGGATGACTTTGGCTGCGGTTGCAGGTGTGTGTGACATGTTTTCTCCCTAGCGATTCCTTTATAGAACAGCCCCGCCGATAGCGGCTGTTAGGCCACCATCTACTGCAAGAGCCGCTCCGGTGATAAATGAGGCATCATCTGACGCCAAAAAGAGGGCGGCCTTAGCGACTTCTTCGGGCCGACCTACTCGCCCAATCGGATGCAGTTTGGCGGCAAATTCCCAACTGCCCGGTGTGGCGAAAAATTCAGTGTTAATGGGGGTGTCAATATACCCCGCGTTGATGCAGTTCACTCGCACGTTATATTTGGCATAATCCAGCGCCAGACTGCGGGTAAACGCGATCAGTCCCCCTTTGGATGCACAATAGGCGGCGATGGCAGGTTCAGCCATAACCCCATTGGCGGAGGCGTTGATGACAATGCTGCCACCCCCACGCTTTTGCATCAAAGGCAGGGTGTATTTGCAAAAGAAAAAGCATCCCTTGAGGTTAACTCCCAAGATTTTGTCCCATTCGGCGCTAGAAGTGTCGGCAGCCGCTTTGGACAGGCCAATCCCAGCATTATTAAATAGCACATCCACGCCTCCGAATTGGGCGTCAGCCTGCTGAGTTAGGGCCACGACGTGCGCCTCATTTGATACATCCACTTGGAAAAAGGTCGCCTGACCACCCTCTCGCCGAATTGCATCGAGCGTCTCTTGACCCTTATCGGGATTAATGTCCGCGACAAGGACATGAGCGCCTTCTGCGGCAAATAAAATGGATGCGGCGCGGCCTATACCCGTTGCACCACCTGTGACGATCACCACTTTTTCTTTAAATCGCATGTGTCACCTAACAATTGAGTCGCAAATTCTGCCAAAAGGTTGCTGTATATAAGGACATAATAAAAGAGCGGCCTTGCATTCTCAAAAACGCAGGCCGCCTGTTTCCTTGCAGTTGCCTAACGAGGTGAAGGAATTAGCTTTCAAGTTGGTCGGGGGATGGGAGGTAATAGCCCACACCCGGCTCAGTGGCGATATATTCCGGCTTACTGGGATTTCGTTCGAGTTTACGGCGCAGGCGACTAATATTGACCCATAGGTGCTGGCGCTCACCTTCATATCCCACGCCCCACACCTTATCGAGCAGTTGTTCATGGGTTAGCACGCGGCCTGTGTTGACCGCCAAGTTATAGAGCAACTTATATTCAATCGGGGTCAATTTGATATTCTTACCGCGCATCGTGACCTTGCGTTGAGCAAAATCAATCATCAGGTCGCCCACTTTAAGCGAAGGTTCGGTGGTGGCGGCTTCAATCGGGACCCGCGAACGCCGTAGGTTGGCCCGAACCCGTGCTAACAATTCGGCTTTGTTGACAGGTTTAATCAAATAATCGTCCGCGCCAACATCCAACCCCTTGACGACATCCTTATCGGATTTGTGCCCGGTAATCATGACAACAGGCACACTGGAAAACTCGCGGATACGGGCGCACACATCAAAGCCATTTACATCGGGCAGGCTGATGTCTAATAAAATGATGTCGGGATTTTCGGTTGCCGCCAATTGCAGGCCGATGCTGCCGGAAAGGGCATATAGAACTTTATACCCAACCGTCTTAAGCATGGTTTCCAACAGTGTCTTCATTGAGTGGTCGTCCTCAATGACTAAAACTGTTGCTGAATCGGGATCGGTGATTTGCTGCTGAATCGGCTTCGGCTTCGGCACACTGATTGTCTGGACGGCGGGTGTCGTAATGATAGTGACAGGCGGTGGCGCTGCTGGGATAGATGCCGTGATTGGCGCAGTTGCTGGCGTCGGTAGGCGTGGTGCTTCAGGCAAAACCACTCCTTCGACGGGCAGGGTAAACGTAACCTTGGTCCCGATGCCGGGAGTGCTTTCGGCCCAGATACGTCCAGCGTGTGCCATGACCAGACCCCGTGCAACATAGAGTCCTAGCCCGGCACCTTTGGTTGTTTCAGCCGGGCCATACCCCACCCGATAGAAACATTCAAAGATGCGTGGCAGATGCTCTTTTGGAATGCCCATGCCCTGATCTTCTACACTGATGTGCAATTCCTCCCCAATCACTTCGGCGGAAACGACAATGCGTTTGCCTTGTTGGGAATAGCGAATCGCGTTGTCGAGGATATTCCGCAGGACACGCTCAATCCGCAGGGTATCCAGATTCACCATCGGCAGGTTATCTTTGATGTTGAAATCAATGCCACGTCCCGTCATTTGGAATGTCAGGGTCTGTGAAACACGTTCTACCAGACGGCGCACATCGGTAGGGCGCTTATCGAGGGTGACGTTGGCGGTTTCAAATCGGGAGATTTCACGAATATTTTCCAGATGATGCGTGAGGGCATCAATGCTTTCGTTGATGCTTTCCAAAAAACCCTCGCGCTCGTTCTCACCCCAATAGCGATGATTGCTTAACAGGGTTGAGGCATAGCCTTTGATGGTGGCAAGCGGCGCTAGGAGCACCCGCGAAACAATCGAAAGCTGTTCGGATTGCTGGACGATTTCATTGCGCTCGCGGGTTACATCACGTACCAACAAACCCCACCCAATCAATTTTGAAAGTTCGTCTGTCACCTCAAAAAATTGAATTTCATAATGACTGACATTGGGCTGGGGGGTTGTCACCAATAAACGGGGGGATTTTTCTAGGCTTGCAAGGGCAGTATTGAGTTCTCCGTACAGCTTTTGTCCTTGATTGCTGATAGAAGCAATTTGGTTAAACACCGTGCTGTAAGGGCGATCAATCAATTCATTGCGATTGGTCTTGAGCAGTTCTTCAAACTTGCCGTTGCAATAGGTGACCTGCCCCTGACGATTGATAAGGATGACACCGGCGATAAGGCTGGCAACAACATTTTCGAAATAAGCATCATTATCCAAGCTCATCGAATGATCCATGTCGGTTGCTTCCACCGAAGCCTCCATTGGGTGACGATTCTGCGTGAGTAGCACGGTCATACCCTCTTCTCGGTTCTAAGTAGCACGTAGAGGTTTTGAACCACCCAGTTTTATACTGGGCATATTCGGTTGAAAGGAAGACAAGGTGGTGAGAAGGATTGGAACGTTTTTATTGTCCCGTGCGATATTTTATTCAATTGCAAGAATAGATGCAATTAAAACCCCACAACAAGCGGTGTTTTCTTTGGATGGTTCTTCATACCTGTGTGCGGCCCCCACCGGCTTCGCTTTACAGGGGTGTGAGCTTCATTGGCTCCACGTTTTTGGGAAATGCTACGAATAATTTTTTGACGATTTCCCCAAAAACCGATCTTTAGAAAACTATTATCACCTTGCAAACCTTTCATTCCAAATTATAGCTGAGGTTGGAAGTAAAGTTACCCAAAACCTCAAATATTCATGTAGTTTTCACAAGTTAAGACGAAAAATTCACAAAAAGAGAGCCATTCTTCATGAATTTTTTATAAAGATTGTCGAAGTCGTGATAATAGTAGAATTGTGGAATTAATAGACAACGGAAGATATATTATGGTGAGGGGTAATAATCAGTTGCCCCCTCACGCCCTCGTCAGTTTTGCTTTTCGATGATAAAGGTCGGGATGACCGAGCCACCCCCCGCTGTTACATTCAAGAGCGATTGCGAGGAAATGCGCGTGAGACAGCCATTGACACGCTTCCCATGAAAGATATAGGGATCGGTATCCACCATACGCTGACGGATAGCCAGCTTGCCATCTTCCAAATAAGGGTAATCGCCCTGTCCAATCGCAACCCGTTCTTGAACAACATAGGGATTATGCAAGGCTTTCTGAAGGGTCGCGTTCCATGCCTCAGAATCGGCCTCCCATCCCAGCACTACCCCCAATCCTCCATACTCGTCGTTCGGCTTCAATACCAAATTTTCGCGGTTATCGGCGATAAAGGGGACAAGATCAATGGTCTGCCCATGAAAATAAGTATGGCGTTCACTCACGCGGCGGGTCCAAGGAATATGGGCTTCAATCGCGCCGATTTCATCCGAGGTAAAGAGATAGTGATTTTGCTCGTCACTTAGGAGAGCAAAACTGGCCTTTTTTGCCATGAGTTTGGCGCTAAAGGCATTGCTCATACAGACGGCATGATCTTTGATAGCACGAACGATGACGTTATTCACCCCCAGTTTGTTAATCAGTTCGGAGGACAGTACACGCTTATAGATGAAATCTACGCGAAAGTCTTTGACCCATAGGTGTCCATTGCGATATTCCAATTCCTGCGGGTCTGCCAAAATAGTAGGACAGCCGTTGGCGATGAAATAATCACGGCAGATTTCATGCTCATTATGGGTGGGGAGGTCTTGCCAATCTACAATGCAGATTTGGGGCGTACCCGTGCCACCCCATTCCCGCCACACATCTTGCAACGCGCCTAACAAATCCGGCTGAACAGGCATGGCATGGATGTGGTAATGCTGCTGAAATTGCTTAATCGGCTCTAGTTCCATAAAGGCACTGGCAAGTTCATCGGCATAACTCATGCCTGCTGGCGTTTCCGCATTATATTCAACAAAACGCAGGCTGGGTGGTTGGCCGACCTCACGTGTGAAAAAGGAGTCCAATCGGGAGGTTGTCCAAGGGGCTTCATAGCCAATGTCAAGGCTAAACAGTTCCTCTTCATAGGCCTCAAGGTCAAGTTGGGCACGGAGATTCGTATTGGTCATACAAGCGGCATGGGCTTTCCGGAAGGCACGCAGCATGGTTTCCGTTTCGTGTGCGATATAGGCCCAAAGTTCTTTGGAATAAAACTGAGGACGGAGAACAGTACAGAGAGGGCGATCTCCAAAATAGAGGCGTCGGGCGCGGAGGCTGTGATTAAACTTTTCAAAAGAGTCGGCGACTAATTGGTCATTCAATAAACTATGATAGAGTTCAACGGCTTCTTTTGTAACCAACATAAGAATTACCTTTCCAATAAATATAATTGAGCGCCTTTAGAAAGAAGGGCAGGTGATTAGCCTGCCCCTTTAATGCTTAGGAAGAGGATTTGGGCTTAGTGGGTTTGGTTTTTGGAGCAACAGCCTTCGTCTTGGGGGCGACGGCCTTACCCACTTTGGGAGATTGGGTCTCTGCCACAACACGCGCCCATTCGTAACGATCAGCGGTGCCTTCGTTAGATTTTGCCAGTCGGATGGTCATATCGGCCATATGCGTGACCATCCAATCAAAATGCTTGCGACCCAATGAATTGACATCCATATCGGGGGCGGGGTTCATAAAATCTATGGCGTAGGGCACGCCGTCTCGAATGGCAAACTCAACCGTGTTCATGTCGTAGCCAAAGGCACGCACGAGTTTGGTCGCGTCCTCTACCATGCGACTATAAAGTTCGGGTGAAAAATCGTGCTCCTCATGATAACGGCGGCTCTTGGGGTCATATTTCATCACATAGATGTCATTTTGGCCCAAGCACATCAAACGGGCATAGTTATCCCACTCGATAAATTCCTGCACAATCATAGTCAGCAGAGCGCTGCCGTTATAGCGGAAGATGAGATCATCCATGCTGTTGACGATATAAACGTCCCGCCAGCCACCGCCATGTGCATCTTTTAGCACGCAGGGCATCCCAACATAATTGACAATCGCCTGCCAATCCATTGGATAAACTAGATTTCGCAAGCTCTCGGTTTTGACAATGCCGGGGACATAATCTCGATTGGGCAGGACAATTGTTTTGGGGGATTTTACGCCTAATTGTTCAGCGAGGGATGCGCCAAAAAACTTATCGTCGGCTGTCCACATAAAGGGGTCATTGATGACCTTGACACCTTGCAATGCGGCGTTTTTGAGATAGGAGCGATAGTAGGGGACTTCATGCGAGATACGATCTATAATGACGCGGTAGGGGCAGGGTTCGTTCATTTGTGTGCCCCCGACCTTCACATATTCGGCAATAACCCCTTCATTGCGTCGGTTGACTTCTTCAATAAATGCTGGCGGCCATGACCATTCGCGTCCCACAAACAAACCAATGCGCAGGGGTTCTTTGGATGCCATAAAAACGCTCCTTATCAAAAAATGGTATTATTCTTTAATCATGTCCGCCGATATACATCAACATCATTTTTTGCCAGTACGGCCAGTCGTGTGACCAGCCATCCCACTCGCGCAGGGCATTGCCAATGCCTTTTTCCCACAACAAAGCCGATAGTCGTCGAGCGCTGCCTATCAAGCGGTCATCACGTCCTGTTGCCATAATAATATCCATCTGGCGTAACTGAGCAAGCCGTCCATCATCGTGTTCGTTAGCAATGAACTGCATCGGGTTGTTGAAATAGACGTTATCATCACTGTAGCCATCGGTAAAACCGCGAATATCATACAGGCCACTCATTGCCAAGACACGATTGATGGCCCAAGGATGTTTAAGGCCAAACGACATAGCATGAAACGCACCAAAACTTGCTCCCATTGTAATGGTATATGGGGTCGGGTTTTTCCAATTCATAAAAGGTAGAACTTCGTTGTACAGATACCCCACATATTGCGAATGGCGATAGGCGCGTCCGCCGGGGTGTGCCCATTTTGCATACCAGCTTTCAGCATCCACGCTGTCCACACAATAACATTGCAACCACCCACGTTCAAGATGTTCGTGTAGTATCCACATCATCCCCCGGTCTTCCCACTCATAAAATTTTCCCTGCGAGGTCGGAAAAATCAGGACTTTGGCCCCGGCATGTCCGAACACCAATAGTTCCATTTTGCGATTCAGGGAGGGACTGTGCCACGCATGATATTCACGATTCATCACATTTTTTCCTAAAGCAATTTTGATTAAGAAGCTGCCATTTTTATCGCTATGGTTGGGTTTACAATACCTGCGCCTTGCTGTTCGGTTGGGACGCCGACCAGACGAGTCGCCGTTGACACGAGAATATTCCGAACCTGCACGGGTGTCAAACTTGGGTTGATCTCCAACATCTGGGCGATCACCGACGACACAATCGCGGTTGAAACCGATGTGCCGTCTACATGCTGATGATGCTCGTCAATAATTTTATGAGCATGAAGGCGTTTTTGTAATTCCATCAGCACTTCAAGATCGGGTTTTTCGGCTTGATTGCGCGAGAAACCTAAATCCGCGTAGCCATTCCATAAAATTTGGCGGATGGCTTCGTCACTGGGGGCACGGAGCAGAGGGGCTAACCAGCGCGATTCTTTTTCCATTGTCGAACCGGGCATAATGGGTGAGGCAATCCATGTCGCCGGGGCAATCACATCCGGTTTTGTTTGGCCGTCATATGTTTTGCCATAGCTGTGATGATAAACCTGCCACCGAGAGGGATCGAGCGTGTTGCGGTCATCAAAGCCGCCAACGGTAATGGCATCGGGCGAACTGGCCGGGGGTAGCAAAATCGGTTTACTGGAATTGCCTGCTGCTGTGACCACCACGATTCCGGCATCCGTCAGCTTGCGAATAGCCCTGAATAAAAAGTGCAGCGGGTCGCTGGTTTCATGATCCCCACCAACCGACACATTGACAATCCGAATACCGAAGCGACGGTGATTATCAATCACCCAATCCAGACCCCGTAGAATATCCTGTTCCTTAACCTGTCCCCGCCGATTGGTGATGCGAACGAGTACCGTTTTGGCAGCACTGGCGATTCCACGATATTTACCTCTGGAGGTCAGACCACTGCCTGCTGCAACAACTGAAGTCATCTGGCCGTGCCAGCTATAGATATGGTCATGGGGTACGTCTTGGGTGGATTCGACAGGTTGATGGGTAGCGACATCAATATGCGCTAGGATACGATTATCCAAATCGGGATGGGGATAGAACCCGGAATCTATAAACGCCATGACCACGTTTCGCCCTGTAATGGTTGAAGGCGCACTCAGGCGTTCAGGAATCGGCAATAAAGCATAATTATCAGGTTCTTGATAAGGGTAGTTGGGTGAAAACACAAACATATCACTTCTCTAGTACGGCTGTTACTTGAATTCATTCTAACGATGATTGGGGCGAAGTGCTATTGGCTGATTTTCCTGATACACTTGCTTGAAAAACAATTATAAGGAGATTTCTTGATGTCGGAGACCCCCCAAATTACATTTTTGTGTCTCGCCAGTGAGTTTAAGGGGAAAGACCTCATGCGGGAGGCCCATCGTCAGGGCTGCCGGGTCATTTTGATCGCCAAAGAAAAATGGGTAAACGAAGATTGGCCGCGTGACAGTATTGACGAAGTGTATTTTATGCCCGACCTCTCGAATATGCAGCATGTTATCAACGCGGTGAGTTATCTCTATCGCACTCGCAAGATTGACCAGATCATCCCCCTTGATGAATATGATGTGGAGATGGCGGCGATTGTGCGCGAACACCTGCGAATGCCGGGGATGGGACACAGCGCGGCTCGTTTTTTCCGCGATAAATTGGCGATGCGAACCCGTGCCCATGAAGCAGGCATTCCAGTGCCGGATTTTGTGGGGGTACTCAACCATGACCAGATTCATCAGTTTACCCAACGGGTACCAGCCCCTTGGATGCTCAAGCCACGTACATGGGCCGGGGCAGTGGGCATGAAAAAGATTCAAAACGCCGATGAGTTGTGGCCGCAGTTGGAATCAATAGGGGATGAGCAGTCGGCCTATCTGCTTGAACGATTTGTGCCGGGGGATGTATTCCATGTAGATTCAATTGTCAACAATGGTGATGTGGTGTTTTCGATTGTGCATAAATATGCCAAGCCGCCGCTGAATGTCTCGCATGACGGCGGGGTATTTATGACACGCACTCTCGAACGCGATTCTGCCGATGCGATGGCCCTCCGTCAATTGAATATCAAGTTGTTGCAGGCTTTAGGTATGGAACGTGGTATCGCCCATGCTGAATATATTAAAGGTGAGGATGGCAAATTCTATTTCTTGGAGGTTGCTGCACGGGTAGGGGGAGCGAATATCGCGGATTTGATTGAGGCCGCTACTGGGTTAAATCCTTGGGTCGAGTGGGTACGTATGGAAATTGCCCATTTGCGCGGTGTGCCCTATCAATTGCCCAAAGTGCGCGAAGATTACGCCGGAATTGTGATCTCGCTGGCACGCCAAGAATATCCCGACACCTCGGCCTATAATGATCCTGAAGTTGTCTGGCGCTTGAACAAAAAATATCATGTCGGCATGATTGTTGCATCTCCAAGCGCGGATCGGGTAATGGAATTGCTCAACAGCTATGCCCAGCGGATTAGCCAAGATTTTTCGGCAGTAGCGGATTATTGGCAGCGCCCCCCGGCTTAATGGTTTTTGTGTTCTGCCCCAATTTCCGTTATGATGAGTGGCGTTAAGGTAGTAGACATCAAGAGAGAGTAATAACCACCTATGGCGAAGCAAAACGTGCTTGACCCTGAGATTTTAGAGCGCTTCACTCGGTTGTCGTCCAATGCCCAACAGCTTGAGACGGTCTTAAGCCGTCTGTTTCAACAGCTTGCCTCGCATGGTGTCCAGATTTCATTAGACATCAGCGGCATGATGCAGAATATTCGCCGGGATGTGGACGGAATTGAAAAATCCAGCCGTCGGCTATCCACTGAACGGGGTCAGTTGGAAGAATTGGTGCGAACCAGCGCCTTGATTACGTCGTCGTTGGAACTAGACCGTGTTTTGCAAGACGTCATGGATACGGTGATTGCATTGACAGGGGCCGAACGTGCATATCTGCTGTTGAAAGAGAAGCGCAGTGGTGAATTAAAATTCCGCGCCGCTCGTAATTGGGATCAGGAAAATTTGGCGGATGACGAGGCGGTGTTTAGTCGGAGTGTGGTCAGCGCAGCATTGGAGCAAGGGGAGGCCATCATCACCACCAACGCACAGGCAGATGAACGCTTTAAGCAGAATGCCAGCGTCGCCGCACATGGCCTGCGTTCCATTATGTGTATTCCATTGATGGTGCGTGGTGAAGGGGTAGGGGTGCTGTATACGGACAACCGTATCGAACAAGGAGTTTTTGATCCGCGTGATATTCCCCTCTTGACCGCCTTTGGCACACAAGCAGCTATCGCTATCGAAAACGCGCAGAATTTCACCAAGGTGAAAGATGACTTGAATAAAGCCCGGCAAGAGGTTGAGCGCCTGCAAATCCAGATTGATCAAGCGAAGGTGATGGAGCAGGTAAGCGAGATTACCGACAGCGACTTCTTCCAGAGCCTGACGGCACAGGCGAAGGCTATGCGGAAGCAGTTTAATGCGGGCGATAAACCCTCGTCGTAAGGGATTTCGACGGGATGAATAAGGGCGACCCCATATGATAGGCCGCCCTTTTTATTTCATACTGCTTGGTTGAAAAGCGATCCGAGATTAGCCCTCGGCGTCACCATAGCCGCCCTCGTCTTCACGGACGCGGCTGAACCCTGTACCACCGGCTACCATGTCGAGTAGGTCTTCAGGCAGTTCATCATTAGCGAGGCTAATTTCTTCTTGAAAGGCCATGACTGCGGCTTTGTAGTCGGCCATGCTGATACGCGCCGTTTTGCTGATTTCTTCAAAGGTCGCTACGCCATTGGTTTTGCGCAGATATTCCAGAACAATTGTCTTGGACATAGAGGGATTCCTTTGCTAACTAGAGTTCCATAAATCACGGTTGAGTCATTTTGTAAAACGAAAGAGTGTTCAAAATAAATTCGACCTTGTTTGAATCATACACGATTTCCGCTTGGTATAGTATAAAAGCTAGGAATTTTTCATGAAATCTTTACGAGTTTCACAGGGCTTAGTGCCAAATAGTGCTGTGGCGCAGCCAATCAAGGGTCTCTGCGCCACAGTGGAGGTAGGCTTTTTTAACCCTCGGCGTCACTCGTATTTGTCGCGCTGTCATCCAAACGTACACCGCTGAAGCCAGTACCCCCCGCGATCATGTCCAATACATCTTCTGACAGTTCATCGGAGGCCAGTTCTTGGAAGGCAGATACAGCGGCTTTGTAATCGGCTGCGCTGAAGTCGAAACCTGAACTCTTGGCAATTTTCAGCATGGCATCCACCGAGGCCGAACGGATTTTTTCTTGGAGGGCTTTATCGGTCGCTGCTTTTTGCAAGAATTGAAGGGCAATTTGCTTAGACATAGCAGTTCTCCTATCAGTATGGTGTTGAGCGATAGATGGCTATTCTATTTTCAGAAATAGATCGGTTGTGGCTATCTACCACTAAACAGTACCGAACGATTTCCAGTTTGCATGTGACATTATTTTTGTCGTGAATAGTCCTAAAAAAGCGCTGCGTTTCTAACCCAACGGCTTTCCTACGACTAAGTGCTTGCTATTTAAAAGTATTCTACACTATTTTCCAAAGACAGCCTGTTTCTCCACGAATTTTTCATAAGATATTTTCTTTTCGTTAACAAAAAAAGGACAGCCCTAAGCCATCCTTTATTTAAGCCATATGAATCGGAGGCTAATTCAAAGTGTCACTGGTTGTGCCTTCGTCTTCTGGTGCAATTGCTACGGGCAAGCCATACCGTTGGCGTTCTTCATCGGTGAGGGGGGTCACATCTCGATTGGCCTCGACCCATTGCAAAAGTTCGTCCAGTGTGCCAAGTGTCTGCCACCGCCGTATAGTTTGATCTTCCCCTGCCGATAAAAAGGTTTGACTGCCGCCAATGAAATATGCGCCCGCCACAATGCCTTCATGCCCATCGTAGAGCCGGGTTTGTTGACCAGTGGCTACGCTCCAGAGGCGTATCGTACCATCGTCACCCGCTGAGAGCATAAAGCTGCCATCTCCACTCAGAACAGCGCTTTCGACTGCACCCGTATGCCCGCGAAATTCACGAATCTTAGCCCCCGTCGTCGCATCCCACAAAATCACGTTGTTGTCCGCCGAGCCGGATAGCAACTGCGTTCCATTGGCACTAAATATAAGGCTTCTGACCAGATTGGTATGCCCTTCGCTAAATGCAATAGCGTGGGGTTCACCACTGGCCGCATCAAGCAGCTTGATTTCACCTGCTGCATTGCCAATCGCTAAGGTGGTTCCATCAGGACTCAGGGTGATACTCCAAATCGTTTCCGATTGTTCCCCAAAATCAATGGCTTCTTCTTCACCAGTCGCCATATTCCACACCCGGACTCGTTTGGCTGGGTCATTGTCATTACTGCCAGAGTAGAGGCGCGATCCATCGGGGCTAAAGGCAAGTGCGTTTACCTCACGAGTATGACCTACCAGCCGATAAACCTCTTCGCCTGTTTCTAAATTCCAGACGAGAATATCGGCATTTTCTTCGCCCGCATCCGTATCGTTAATGGCCCCGGCTGCTCCGAATTTCCCATCAGGGCTAATGGCGACAGAGCGGATTTCGGTTTTATGCCCAGCCAAAGAATAGATGAGGCGGTTTTCGGTAGTATCCCACTGCACCACACTGCCATCTGAAGTACCTAATAGGGCTTGGGTCTGCGACTGATCTAGGGTGAATACGGTGGGTGGGGCTGTCTGCCCAATGCTATTTTGCTGAATTTCAGCCCCGTTGACCAAGTCCCAAATCCGTAACGTAGTATCAAATGACCCGGCGGAAAATCCGGTACGGCCATCAGGGCTGATGGTGGCCCCCAAAACGGCTGAACCATGTCCGATGAAGGTACGAATGGGTTTGCCTGTCTCGATATTCCAAAGAATCATCAGGTTATCCCCACCACCAGATAGGGCCGTGTGTCCATCCCCGGTTATACTTACTGCCCATATCGCATCGGTATGGGCCTGTTCAAATCGGCGTTCTGTGCCATCGGCAAGATTATAGTACACGACGACTGGATCACCGCCGCCTAAGCCCGCCAGTGCCCCAGTGCCATCCGGGGTGAGCACCACACTGAGGAAACCCGTCAAATCGCTGGTGAATTGGCGCTGCTCCTCACCTGTTTCAATGTTCCATAGACGCACGGAGTTGTCCACCGCGCCACCTGTGCCAAAGGGATCAGCCGAAGCCGATAGGAGCGATTGACCATCGGCACTGACCGCAACACTCCATACCGGTTTTTGATGCCCTTCAAAGCGTCGAACGATCTCGCCGCTGCCGATGTCCCACAGGGCGAGTTCAGTCGAATCGGGGCTAAAATCGGCATTATTGAGATTATCACCACCACCCGACACAAAACCTTTGCCATCGGGTGTGAACGTAACGGTCAATACCCATTTTACGCCTGCTTGGAAACGTTTAACCTCCGTGCCATCCACTAGATTCCAAAGGATGATAACGCCGTCCGCATCACACGAAAGGGCCTGTGTTCCATCGGGACTAAAAGCGACGTCCCAAACTGCGGCAACATGACCTGTGAGGGTGTGGATCACCTGTCCAGTCTCTAAATCCCAATATTTGACACTGGTATCTGCGGCTTCACCAAATGGATTACCTGATGAAGAGAGGCCATACAGACCATCGGCGCTGATAGCGGTTGCCAATGTCACGTCCGTTTCTGTTAATACATGGCGTGTACCGGGCGTGACAGCCGCATTAAACAAGGCATTTTCGGCAAGGGCATTGGGGGAGGGGATAGCCACAGCTTCCATTCCCAGTGCAATCGCCGTATTGACCGCGTTTTCTTGGAGGGCTTGCTGTGAATAATAGGCTAAGGAAAGGCTGCGAGCCTCTTGTTCACTGGCTTCGGCTTGCCCCTGCGCGACGACTGCCGTTGCCGCATTATATTCGGCTTGCCCCTGAGCAATGGTCGCAGTGGCGGCGTTATCTTCAGCGTCGGAGCGTGCTTCCTGTGCCTCGGCGCGTTGATAGAGGGCGATGGCGGTGAGGATAATCCCCATGAGCGCCACCCCCGCGGCAACAGCGGCGGCTATTGAACGATTGCGCGAACGACGCTTTAATTCAAGTTCTTTGGCTTTCCGTGATTCTTCTTCGGCAGCCTGTGCCTCCCGTTCGACCACACTGGCCTGCACAAATTCTCGTTCTTCTTGGCTAAGGGCAATATCTCCGCTTGCGAGCAACTGCTCGAATTGACCGAGGCGTACCCCGCTGGCAAGGAAACTGCGATCTCGCTTGGAATTGAGCCATTCATCGGTGGCTTGGCTCAAGCGGCGCTGCAACAACAAGTCTTCGCGGCTGTCATTGAGCCATCCCCGCAACCGTTCCCATTTACGAATCAGGGCTTCATGTGCGACGGTAATGGTAGGTTCGCGTGTGGCGGGGTCGGCGTCAGTGGTGAGCAGGCGATAACGAGTGAAAGCATCCATAACCGCTTGCATCTGGTCTTGGTCGGCGGCAACCGAGAACAACTCGGCCCAACGCACCCGACGGCGCGTATCTTCCGTGCCTTCGCCGAGCGTGACCATGCGGAGGAACAATTGACGCACGGTGGCCTGTTGATCGGCATTCATTTCGTTGTACAAATCTTCAGCCCGCCGCGCCAACGCCCCTAATGCGCCGCCACTGTCCTGATAGGCTTCGAGGGTGAGATTACGTCCCTTGCGCCGCTCAAAGACTTCGGTTAGGGCATATTGCAGCAAGGGCAAAGCACCTGCTTCACCGCTGACATCGCCGACCACCGCCGCAATCAGTTTTTCATCAACTGTCATGCCGACCCGATGGGCTGGCCCGACAATCGCCTCTTCTAACTCGGCTGCACCTAGCGGCAGAACGACTTCAGTACGTTCGCGCATCAGATTGCCAAATTCTGGGAAAAGTAGGGGGCGGTCATAGAAATCGGCTCGCAGGGTGGCGATCACCCGCAGACGGCTTTCGGGGTCAGTTGTAGCGGCTAGGAGGCTCTTTAAGAAATGGTCGCGTTCTTGCTCATCTTCGGCTTGGGTAAAGACTTCTTCAAATTGGTCAATAATCAGTACCAACTCGGAATTATCATCCGGCAAGATGCGATTGACCGCCTGCACCAAACCGCGTTCATGTTCCCGCAATTGGCGAGGCAGGCCGGGAGGTGGATCAATGGCAACACTCAGCAGGGCTTGGGCCAATTTGCCTACTGGATGAATCCCCGGCACCATTTCGACATAGAACCAGCGGTCAGAACCCGACAGTGCCCCCTTACGTAAATTTGGCAGCACACCCGCTTTGACTACACTGGATTTACCGCTGCCGCTAGGCCCAATGACCGCTAAGAAACGGGCCATTGGGTGATCTTCCATCAAGCGATTTTGCAGACGTTCAATCAGCTTGCTGCGTCCAAAGAAATCAGCAGCGTCGGCTTCTTGGAAGGCCCGCAGACCTTTATACGGATTTTCCGGCTCTGGCATTGCAATACCAAGTGCCTCCGCATCAATCGTAATACGACCGGTTCCTGCGCCCTTGATGGTAAACAAGGGTGAGCCTGTTTCGGTGGTGACGACATCCGTTGAGGGTGTTAATCCACCAAAAGTCGCGGTCAGATTGACGGCCTTGCGAAATTCTTTGGCAAATTCGATGGCATCGGTGAAACGTTCATCGGGGCGTTTGGCGGTGGCCCTTTCAATTACAAGGTCTAGACCTGCTGGGAGATCGGCGCGGAATTTACGCAGTTCTGGCAGCGGTTCGCCTAGGTGCTTAAAAATGAGTTCGGACGAGGTCAGGTTGGGGCCATAAGGCTGTTCACCCGTCAGTACCTCATACATGACCACACCGAGGCTATAAATATCGGTTTGTGGGCTAATTTCTTCGCTGCGAATCTGCTCTGGCGACATATAGGCAGGTGAACCGACGACTGCGCCTTTTTCCTCCGCCCCGTCGCCCGATTCCAGATTTTTGGCAATACCAAAGTCAGTCAGATAAGCGTTGCCATCTTGATCCAGCAGAATGTTACCCGGTTTGATGTCGCGGTGGATGACGTTGTTGCGATGGGCAACGGTCAGTGCAGCAGCCATTTGATCGAGCAGGCGGGCGGCGCTTTCAATATTCCAAGCCCCTTGACGCAGGGAGGATTGTAAACTACCCCCGCGCAGCCAGCGCATGACCAGATAGGCCCCGTCCGGCTCACGCCAATAATCATAGAGCGGGACGATATGGAGATGCTCTAGCCGGGCAATCAGTTGGGCTTCGGCCTCAAAATTGCGGATAAAATCGGGGTGATTGGCATACTGCGGCAAAATAATTTTGACTGCCACTTCGCGCTTTACAAGGGTTTGAAAGGCCCGATAAACTGCCCCAAAACCCCCTTGCCCAATCAATTCTTTTAATTCATAGCCCTTAAGCGTTTGACCGCTGAGGTTATCCATTCTGCGTCCTCGTCATCAAAAGCAATTTTTAGTTTAGCAATAGAGGCAATGGTAGATTATAACGTTACCCCAAATTTAGCACAGACCCGCCTAGAAAGGAATTGAAGGCAGGCGGGTATCGAGCATTTTTAGGAGTTCGTAACCGACCCCGGCGCGACCCCCATACAATCCCCATAATTGCACACCCTCTGGCAAGTGGTTTTCGATTCGCCAGCGTTCGGTGGATTGGGTAAACACATTTTCGGGAATCCGCCTCGCTTGTTGTTCTGTTAAATCCCGTTCAGGGCTGATGAGCGATTCCACTCGCCGCACATCCTCTAATAAACGCGGTTCATCCAGCCATTCTCTGATATGACGCAGGGCATAGGTGATGGATTTGAGACCACTCGGCCCATTGACCCCCAAATTTCGTGCCAGTCGCTGACTCAACACCGGATGGTACAGCCGATTTTGCAAAGGTTTGATGGCAGCAAGGGCTAATTCTCGCGCCCCCGGCCAACCCACAACACGATGCAGGGCTGCGAGGAAAAATGCGACTCCACACGCCCCATCATAGAGGCCATCACTGATTTGCCCGAACTGATACCGATTGGCGGCAAAGTGATACGTCAACGTTATCCATGTCGCGCTACCATCCTCCCCCCAAATCGCCCGTGCCTGTAACTCATCGGCAATTTGACCCGCCTCACTCATCAATAATTCACGGGGGAGGGAGGTGGCGTTCTGCAAAACTGCGGGTATCTCATCCTCTGTATCAGGTAATTCATGGGCAATACGACAAAACAGTGACCCTCGAATAAACCCAATTTGCTGTTGTAAATCATCCTCGCTCATAGAATTGAGTCGTTCAATCACGAGGGTGTAGGCTGGACGGTCAAAGACATTTTCGATGGTGATGTCGCCAATGTGCAGGCTGGTGTCGCTGGAATTGTAGGTCAGCAGCGGCACATCCATCTGTTCCATCGCCTGTGCCTCGCCTTTGTGGATGTCCCAAAAAACGGGTTTTTCATCCCATGCCAGCAGCACCCGATTCAGCGATTCAATTTGGATACTGCGATCAATGCCCTCATGTAAATAGCGCGGTTGGAGGGTGTGCTGCAACACGGTTTGATAGGTCTGCGTAGGTCGGAACACATAGCGCACCCGCTGATTTTTGAACCCTTCCAGTGGGCTACCCTCAGCTAATAATTCTTCCCGATGGGCCATCAAAAAATGGTACATTTCGGTGAAGCCGTTGATGATTTCGGCTTCATAGTCTTTAGGGGACGTAGCTTCATTACCGAGCGCACTCATATCCACGAACTGCCCATTTGCACCTAATTCCCATTTGGGCAGAAATTGCGTTCGTAATACAGAGTTTTCAAGGATGGCATGGGCAGCGGCGCGGGCATCTGGGAAATGGTATTCAATATCGGGGACGCGGTGGTGCATCAGCGTTTCGGCATCAATCAGAACGGGATATGCAGTGATGTTCATAACATTTTCTGCATGACAGTCATTGGCAGCAAGGGCATGTATTAATCCAAACATGAATCCTGCCTGCCTGAAAGAAACCTCTAGTATTTTTCTGTGGTTATATTTAAGAGGAAATAATCGTTCGACCCACCCATAGGAATCCATTTCTATGAATTTTAAGGTTTTGAGTGGCGATAGGGGATTTGACCATATGTTAAACCATTCCTGTAACTTGGCGAAAGCAACATCTAGCTCAAGAGGACGTGGTTTATAAATAATCTCTTGGGCAGGGAATCTTATTCGCATCACAGTTCTTCCATCATGGTGAAAATCCGAAAGACCTGATTGAAGTTGCTCAATAAAAAGATAGTTCCCTACTATCACGAATTTAAAAATCTCATCAAGGGTTTTGCCATCATCCAATAAACGTAAGAGCATTTCCCAAACGGCTTCAATCCAAAATAACGTGGTGGTTGCCAATAACCTTGCTAAAACCGAATAATGAGCACAGAAAGATTCAAACTCACCCTTTAGCATTGATTGGACAAAAGCGAGATAATTTTCCTCAGATGCTTCGTTAGTTTTAACGAAAGGTGAATCCCTATGTTCTATTGTTTGGAAGGTTTTGAAGGCTACCATCAATCCTCGCGCTGATATTGACGATAGGGTTTGAAGTAGACTTAGCGCAAGGTTTGAATACGACGGAGAGAACTGAAGGTCAAATCGCTCAATTGTCGCTCTTTTAGCTGATATATCCTTCATTGCAACGACGATGAATGGAAATAAGATTTCCTCAAATTCTATGGCTACTTGATGCCCAAAATATATTTTTGTTTCTTCAAGGGTAGATGTCTGAGTAGTTTGAAATACAGTTTCTAGTAATTCAGCCCAGAGGGGCAGGGGAGCATTGGGATCACGTCGTCGCACCGACCCCAGCAACGGTTTGACCTGTTCTAGTGTCAGGCCATCCCATTCTAGTCGCTTACGAAAACGTTCCGGGTCGCCTTGTGCCGCCGTCTGCATCCATGTTTTTAGGCGGGTCTCAATAATTTCGGCTTCGGTGGGGTCGTTGATCGGCACAAATTCGCCGCTGAGTCGTTCCGCAAGGGTCGCTGATTTTTCCACAATGGTAATCAGCGTATCTCGATAATTGTCCGCCGCCGACATAGGGCCGCCTACGCAAATTGACGTTTGGCGAGTTGGGAAAACAGGCCACGCTGGTTAATCAACTCCTGATACGTCCCCACCTGCACAATTTGCCCCGCGTCCATCACGATAATCCGATCTGCATTTTGAATCGTGCTGAGGCGGTGGGCAATCACGATGCGGGTCACGTCCAGATTATCAAGGCTCTGGCTGACGGTGGCCTGTGTGCGATTGTCGAGGGCGCTGGTGGCCTCATCAAAAAAGATGATACGCGGCTTGTTGACGAGGGCGCGGGCAATCAACAGGCGTTGGCGTTGTCCACCGGAGAGGGTGCTGCCGCCTTCGCTGACGACGGTGTGCATCCCCATCGGCATGGCTTTAATATCATCTTCAATACCCGCCTGCCGTGCCGCCTCCCACGCATCATCAATGGTGAGCAGGCTGGCCCCGATGATGTTGGTGTAAATATCGCCGGACATCAGTCGGCTGTTTTGCAATACGACCCCCATCTGACGCCGCACCGCCCGTAAATCGAGTTCGGCTAAATCTTGCCCATCGAAGAAAATCGCACCGGATTCGGGTTTTTCAAAACCAAGCAGCAAACGCATCAAGGTGGATTTGCCACACCCCGATGCGCCAACCAGTGCCACAAACTCCCCGCGATTAATCGTCAACGAGATATTTTTCAAAATCAGTGGGCCATCGCCCCGATAGCGGAAGGACAAGCTGCTGACTTCGATATTCCCGGTCAATTCGCCGGGGTCAGACTTCGCATCGTCGGCTTCGGGGAGGGCGTGCAGAATCGGCTTGGCCCGTTCATATACAGGCACCACACTCAACGCCGAAACCAATGTGCGGCTGAGGTCAAGACTGGCGGTCAAAAATTGGGTAAAGGCGATATAGAAGGCCAAAAATGTGCCCGTCGTTAGGGCACTGGCATCGCGGTTGGCGACTACCCCAAAGATAACTATTAAGGCCAAGACCGGGAAAATGGCATTAAATACGGTCAGCCGATTTTCGACCATACGGGCGCGATAGGCCAAGCGTTTTTGTTCGGCAAATTCCCCCGCCCAAATTGAAAAGGCCCGATTTTCCGCCCCAGCGATGCGGAACTTGGAAACGCCGTTGATGAATTGCAGGACGCGGCTGGAAATCCGCCCCTGAATGTTGGTGATGCGCCGTTGATAGCGTAATTGCAGAAAGCCGGAGATGGTCGTCACGATAAACGCGAATGTCACTAGCCCTGAGGCAATCAAAGCGAGGCTGACATCGTAATAAAACAGCAGGCCAAAGCTGAAAATCGAGAAGATACCTGTAAATAGGGACAGCGTAATCGTACCGGAAAGGGTGCGTCGGATGAGGTCAATACCCATCGCGCGGCTGCTGAGATCGCCTGCCGAATAGCTGCGGAAAAACGAGGCGGGTAGGGCCAGCACCCGATCCCAAATGGCGGCCTGAATCGAACTATCCAATTTGCCACTAATCCGTAGCAGGGCAATGCTGCGCGTGACCTGAAACAGCGCCGAAGCAAAGGCCGTCGCCAGCAAAAATATCCCGATAATCAACAAATCTGAACGATTGCCACGCGGGATGGTCGTGTCAAATAGGATGCCGATAAAAATGGGTGTGACCATGCTGAGGATGCCACCGGCAATCCCCATCAACAGCATCATAAGTAGGTCATTTTTTGCGCCGCGCATCCCGAACCGCAGTAAATCAAGCCCATTCAATTCACGGGCGGGCAGAGGGCGATAGAAGGCAAAGGCGAAAGGTTCTAATTGGGTAGCGAGTTCGGCATTCACCGCGACGGCGTTTTTTTCAAAAGGGTCATGAAGTTGATAGCCTAACCCTTCGAACACAAGTACAACGGGCTTCTTGCTTTCTTCCACAAACGCCACCATCGGGCCGCTGTCATTATTCCACCATTCGCCCTGCAAAACGACCTTGCGGGTACGTACCCGTGACGCCTGTGCAATGCGTTCGACCTGCTGGCTGTGGCTGTATTTGCGGTCAGTAGCGGGTTGGGTACGAATGGGAATTTGCTGAATGTTGCCGAGCAGTTGACAGGCTGCCAGAACAGGGTCACGATTGTCCAGACTGGTATAGGCGATCAGATCGGCTGTACCCCATGTCGCCGCTAACTGCGAAAAGGCGTGCTCCACTTTGGTCGAATCAGAGGCATTTTTCTCTTGTAGCCGTGCCCATTCGTTATGTAAATTTTGTTTGAGATTGGTGGCTACACTGTCAAGGGTAATGGCATGGAAAGCCGACACACAGTTCCACTCTTTATCCCGCGCAATGACTCCCTCGGTGTTGAGGGTGGCAAGAGTCACTTCATCAAGGGCAGTGAGCCATGTTTCACGCGAGACCGGGAAAAATGTTTCCCCTTGAATCATTGGGACATCTTGCAAGGTCATCAGGCGGGATGACCCCTTGACATGCCGCACCCACACCAAGCCACGTTTGGGCCGAGCCGTCTGGGTGGCTTTCAACGATTTATTTTTACCCGCCTCCAGCACTTCGTAATCTTTTGGCCCGATGCCGCGTGCAATCCCCGCCGAAAGCCCTGCCGCCCATTTTTCGAGCAGCCCCGCGATAATCCCGGCATATTCCGGTTCTTGGGCCAGTTCTTTTAGACGCGATTGACGCATTTTCAGCAATTGTGTACCGGGGGCGTTGTTCGCCAATAAGCCCAAACTGCGGCCCGCTAAATCCATGCCAAGAAGCAAATGACCTGTTTCACCGCGAAAGAGATGGGCACGCGCACCCACGGCCTCGCCATTTTTAATCTTAACTGCAAACACGTCCACCAAGCCAGAATAGACCAACCAGACCGAATCTTTGTCATCCAGCAGCAGCGGTTGATTGCCACTGACGGTCAGCAGGCGACCTTCTTTATAACGCAGGCGGAGCAGGAATAATTCCCATGCGTCGGAAGTTGTGGCTTTAATTTCTTCGTTCAAAACAATCTCCCCAAAGTGTATCCATAACTCTAATTAGAAGTAGCCTTTGGATAGAACGTTTTCTTCATTGTGTTCTGTAATCAAATTATAGATATGCATAATAAATCGGGAAAAGGTGTCTACGGCAAAGGGATGGACCGTTAAATAGTCTGTATAGAATTGACGGTGTTTTTGCCGCCCTTGATAGGTATTAAATTGACCACGAATATCTGAGGGTAGCCTTCGGGCTTTCCGCAATATGATAATTTCATCAATTGCTGTGGTGCTTGTGCTAATCGGTGTCATGTCCAGCCATTCACACAATAAATAATATTTTGCTCCCGGTACAGCGCTTTTGATGTCAACAGCCGTCGCCGCTGCCTCTTGAAACATGGTTTTATCAAGATTGGTTTTGCATTCTGCCACTAAGTAGGCAATGTTGCTTGCTAAAGTAAGGCTTTCTCGAAAGTCGTGATAATGAGAGGATTGAATAAATAATTCTCTGGAAAGGGCAAAATCCTGATCCTTTTCTCGAATTTGTATACCTGCACCGGGTTTGCTTGCTCGAATACCCGACTCAAAGCGAATTCCCGAAAAGCAAGTTTTTGAGCCAATGGTCAGGTTTTGACTTTGAATGTGGTCATCTAAAGTCGCAAGAACTAATATAGGGAGAAATTCTTCGATGATTGTGTTTTCGAGCTTGATTTGGCCTTTTTGCCTATACAGAAAGTCATTTGGACTATCAAAAATAAGGTCCATCTCAATATATCGTTTGTATTCATTCAACAAAGAGACCATTGTGTTAATGACAAACTCAAAGTCCCCTTTTATTTCGTGCAGTTGTTGTATAAAAGTTGCATGGCGTAATATCGCCTCTTGAACTTTGAGCTTATCTTCCATTGGGAGCTTGGGGTTTTCAAGAAGTGCCTTTAATTTATCATGATGCGAGTTTTGCAGATTCAAGATTTGAGATTCCTATTCTGGTTCTTTTGATAATTGGAATATCGGGGAAGGTTCAATGCGATAGACATTTTCTAGGGCATTCCCAATATCATCTTTAATTTCTTCGGGGGCCTTAGAGTAGGCAGCTTTTAAAATTGCATCTGATACTCCTCTAGAACGCTCTAAATAGAATTCAGGTGCGATAACTTCTGTTGGAGGAGAAAAGTGCAAAATGTCTTCTACAATGGTACTGCCAAAGCGATTAACGAATACTCGTTCTTGTCTTGTCAATAAATTGAAATTTAAACATTGTCCGGCTATCTCAGCTACAATTTCGCCATTATAGAAACTCATACCACGTACAGTAGATTCTCTTCCTACTATAAAAATTAATCTACTGTCTGTCTTGCATACTCTTGCCAATTCATGAAAGACCTGACTTATATCCAAACAGTATTGAATGACGGTAAAGAGCCGGTTGTTTCTGTGCTTACGATTTGAGCCAATTTCAGATTTGGCGATGCTAAGTGGATCCCACTGTAGTGCCTCAGCGGACATACGGTATTGTTGGTGGTAATTAAAAACATTGATGTAGGGTGGGGATGTAATGATTAAATCAATACTTTGGTTGGGTATTGGGGTTCGACGCGCGTCGCCAAGATAGCTTTTAATGGGTGATTCGGAAAAAGGCAAACTCGTTATTAGTTGCGAGATTTTTTTCCATGTCGAAAAGATTTTTTCTACCGAGAAGTTTGCCTTACCAAAATCGAGTAAGATTATAAGTGCCTCCAAAAGTTGATTTTCTAGGCGGTCATCAATTTTCAATGAAGTCTCAATGAGTTTGGATTGTAGTTCCTCTGTGGTATTTTCCGGAATAACACTTTCATGACCATGAAAAAGAGGGAGAGCTAACTTAAATTCTTCTTGGAGGAGTATCGAGATTTTCTTCAGATATCTTTGACGTGTTTGTATCGGTATGTTGATATATTCATAAAGCCGGGATAAGGTAAACGCTGCTGGATTGAGTTCTGTTCCGACTGCTTGAATACCATGTAAACCTGCCTCAAGTAGTACAGTGCCGCTCCCTAAAAATGGATCAAATACAGAAGTTTCCTCGTTTGCGTATTCTTGCAATAACGTCTCTATTAATTGAGGTGAAAATTGACCATTCCAAGGTAAAGGATTACTGCGGACTTTTCTCTTGATATCGAGGCTATCTTTATCTATGGCAGATGTATTCAATGGAGTTCTTCTGTAGACACCATTATCGAAATGGAATTCTCGTAAAGCTGGGTTAGTCATCATGTTAAACCAGTTTATCCAATAAGGACTTGGCGGTGCGTTTCTTCTTTTCGGGGGCTTCCGCGCCAATCAGGGCAGCATATGGCCCTTCTTGTTTAACCATCTCATCATGGGTGCCGCGCTGCACGACCTTGCCTTGTTCCAACACGATGATTTCATCACAATCACGGATGGTGCTGATGCGGTGGGCTACAATCAAACACGTACAGCCACGCCGCCGCAGATTATCATCAATCATCAATTCGGTTACGGGGTCAAGGGCGCTGGTGGCCTCATCCAAGACCAAAACGGTTGGGTTGCCGACCAGTGCGCGGGCAATTTCCAATCGCTGGCGCTGACCCCCGCTAAAGTTGCGGCCATCTTCCTCGATGATATGGTCGTATCCACCGGGGCGGGTCACAATGTCGTTATGAATAGCGGCATCTTTAGCGGCTTGATAAATATCGGTGCGTGGGATGGTGGCATCCCATAGCGTCAGATTATCGCGGATCGAGCCTTCAAACATGAAAATATCTTGATCCACCATTGCCACCGAATTATTCATGATGCTGCGCGGGATTTCTTGACGCGGCTTGCCATCAAACAAAATTTCGCCGTCCCATGCCTCATATAAACCCACCACTAATTTTGAAATGGTGGATTTACCACTGCCTGAGCCGCCAACTAAAGCAACCCGCTGGCCCGGTTTTAATTTGAGGTTGAAATCCTGAATGAGAGGTGCTTCAAGACGGCTGTAGCCAAAAGTAATATTTTTGAGTTCGACATATCCCTCCAATTTGACTTGGGCTTCGCTGCCGTTTTCCCCATTCATCGGAATATCACGATCCACTTGCGGGTCGGGGTGATAACGCAGGACATCATCGAGACGGCCCATATCCCCCGTGACCTCTTGCAGTCGGCCCCCCAGATTCACCAATTGATTGACCGGGCTGAGGAAGCTCCCCATCAAACTTTGGAAAGCTACCAGCATACCGACGGTCATCTCACCTTCAATGACACGCAGCCCCCCCAACACCAGAATCGCGGCAGTGTTGATTGCGCCAAGCAGGGGCGGCAGCACGCTTAATAATTGAGAGGACAGGCCCAGTTCCTGATCAGCATTTAAGGTTTTGGCTTGATATCCGGCCCAACGTGCAAAAAAATCGGATTCCGCCCCGGTGGCTTTGAGAGTCTCAATGATTTGCAGTCCGCTCGTAGCTGTACCAAGCATCTTGCCGCGCTCCTGCAATACCCGCTGATTGGCATCAATCCGGCGGCGTGAGACATAGCGCAGACCCAAAATATTGAGGGCGGCGATCAGAATGCCGATGAGGGTCAGCAAAATATCATATTGGAACATCAAAACGGCATAGAAAATCACCAGCACTGCGCTAATCATGGTGGTAGCGAGTTCGCCAGAGAGGAGTTGGGCCACGCGGTCATTAATCGCCACCCGTGACCCGATTTCTGCCCCATAGCGCTGGGCAAAAAATTCAATGGGCAGGCGGAGGACATGCCAGAAAAATCGGCTGCTGCTGCTGAGGGCAAGTTTGGTTTCCATGCGCAGCAAATATAGCTGCTGAAACCATGTCAATACGGCACGCAGCACGGCGGTGAGGGCCATGCCGATGAGCAAAGCCGCAATCCATTCCTGCTGACCGATGAGGATGTCGTCAATAAATATCCGCGAAAAAGTGGGGATGATGAACCCCGGTATCACCAAAAACAGGCTGGTGATGACGACGAAAGCCAGCGCGACTTCTGACCCATGCAACCGACTTTGCAGCGCTGTGATGAGGTTGGGCTTATCCCCACCCTCTTGAAAATTGGAGCCGGGTTCAAATAGCAGGGCCACTCCAGTAAACCCTTGATCGAATTCCTCATGCGAAACAGTGCGCGGGCCAATCGCGGGGTCATTGAGATAGACGACCTTTTTGCCAAATCCCTCTACTACCAAGAAGTGATTAAAGTTCCAAAAGACGATAATCGGAAATTTAAGTGATTTTAGCCCCTCGGGTTCACGTTTGATGGCACGGCATTCAAGGCCATATTTTCGCGCGGCCTTCAGCATATTGCTGGCTTTGCTGCCATCCCGCGAGACGCCGCATTCCACCCGCAATTCTTCCAGTGGTACATAACGACCATAGTAGCGCAGGACAATCCCTAGTGCTGCCGCTCCACATTCAACGGCCTCCATTTGCAGCAGGGTCGGGGTGCGGGCACGTTTGCTAACCTTCTCTTCGGCGATAGGCTTTTGGATGTTTTCAGCTTGGGTCATAATATTCTATACCCTATTCAAAGACCGGAAAAACACGGCTAATGGGACGATCTTCGCTGACCGTGATAATGGCGACAATGGGTGTGCCAACCGTCAATTCTCGTGGTGGGCCATCTTTAGAAGTCCACTCAAAACCGCTTTCGGTATCATCACTGGGTTTGAGTTCCAACCTCACCTCAATAGCCGGGCCAGACGGCAATGTTGAATTGGCAATCTCGTCATTCCCAACGGTGTCTAATACCTGCTGATGGGTAACGGGCACATCCCCAACTTCGCGTACCACTGCCTTGACATAGCCATAGGTCTCCGTTTTGACCGTCGAAACTTCGACTTCGACATCCATACCGGGTCGGAGTTGTGCGCCTTCGCTTAGGGGGACATAGATGACCGCTTCTAATCCACCACTCGTAGGGTTGTTAACCAAAACCCCATTGCCCTCGGTTTCTTCGGGGATACTGCCAAAAATGGCCCATAACCCGCTTGCCCCCAGCAAAATCGCAATCGCAATCAGTGCCAGCCATGCGCGGGGGGAGGTGATTTTCATCAACTGGTCAAGCTGTTCGGGCGAGGAGAGCCGATCAAGCGCAACTTTGCGGAAGAGTCTATTTTGGACGTTTTGCATCGCACTAAATCCCGCTGTGTATAGCAAAATGGGGTACTACCATTGATTGTATGCCTTGTGAGGGGGATGTCAAACGAAAAAAGCGAGAAGCTGTCTTTAGTTGAAAAAATGTTTTGGATAGGTCGGGGATTCATCCGTATAAGGATAACAAGAGAAAATCCCTTATATGACCTCTCAGGAATTTTTTGAATAATTGTTGTAAAAATAGAGGGTGTGGGTTAAGATGTCGGCGTAAGCGTTGGCAAATTCTGGCTTTCTTCCGCTTTCATGCCGTCTACACGCCATTTACCGCCTTTGAACCACAAACCCAAAAGAACAGCGGGTTCTAAGTTGGTGTCATGGACTTCAGTGGCACGTTGTCCGTCAGAGGTATCAGCGGAGATGACCCAAATACCCGACATACGAATGGTACGACGATCTACCGCTTGTTCGGCGATGACCTCAAATTTGGTTTGGCTCAAGTCAATTTCGGCATTGGCGTTGGCATAGGCCGTTGCGGTATCGAGGAAGGATAGACGGGTTTGATCGCTTGAAAGCTCACGCACGGCGGTGGCATTGCCGCTAAAGAGAGCCGCAATGAAATCTTCGGCGGCTTGGGCAGGATCACCCGTTGGTTTTTCTGGTTCGGGTACATCATCTTGGCAGGCCGAAAGGCTGGTCGCAAGCAGAAAGACCATCATTAAGAGGGTGGGCAGCAAGTGTTTTCTTAGTTTCATACGGAGAAGTATACAAAAACATCAAGTTCTCCCGCAAGCATAATCAGAAGAAAGGTGAAATTGCATGGATAATTTTGCAGGGTATGAAGCGTCCTCACGCGCCTATCGTTCTAAGTATCAAAATCAACTTGGCACAGGCAGCCAACGACCTAGCCCAACCATTTTATTTATTGGATGTTTCGACAGCCGTGTCATTCCTGAACTTATCCTCGGCATTACACCGGGGGAAATGATGGCGGTGCGGGTGCCGGGTGGTTTGGTGCCGGGGCAGGGCGAAACAGATTTTGCCATCGCTGCTGGGATTGAATTGACCCTCAGCCGGATGCCCTCGATTCGAGAGGTGGTGGTGTGCGGACATACCGATTGTGTCATGCTGAATACGTTGGCAGCGGGGGTGGATGCAGAGCAGTTTCCCAATCTGGCCCGCTGGATTGGCATGAATGACCTCATCAAGGCTGACCTTGACTCTCATACCGCTCATGACCGAGCTATCCTTGAAAAATCGGTCGTCCAGAGCCTAAAAGGGTTGCGTGAAATTGAGCTTCTGCGCCAAAAAGAAATCACAGGACAACTGCGGGTGCATGGCTGGATATTTGAACTAGAGACGGGTCAAATTCTTGCACTGGATGAATCGAGTGGTCATTTTGAGGTCTTGCCAGAGCCAGCGACAAAATTCTCGGCATAGGCAAGCCATGACGTGCCTGCTATAATGGCGGGGTTGAATTTTTCGGAAAGGTTTTTACCATCATGAAAGTACGTTCTTCAGTGCGCTTGATGTGTGCCAATTGCAAATTCGTGCGGCGCAAGGGTGTGCTGTTCGTTATTTGCTCTACCAACCCCAAGCACAAACAGCGTCAAGGCTAAACGGCCAGATATGCGGTATCTGGCGATTCCTAAGCAGATAGCAGGCTGTCGTTAAATTACGATGGCCTGTTCTGTTTTAGATCGAACCCCTTTTCGATCTACGGGTTAAAATCTTGTGTATGGAAGCAAGTTTCATTTGGAGGATTTTTGATGGCAAATAAACAAGTCCGTATTTGGGCAGTAGGCTTGTCGGGAACTGCCGTTTCGCTGCTGATTGTGATGCTGTTGGTTAGTTATGCTTTTCCGGTACTGGCCTCGCCCCGATTGCAGGGCACGGATTATCCAACCATGACCCCGCCGAGTGTTGAAGTGGACACCGTTGCGGTGGAAGAAGTGGGGGGCAACGCTGATCCAGTTGTATTCACGGGTGAGAAGGACGGGGAAGTGATATTTGGCGATACCAGCGTCGTTTCTCATTATCCGGATGGGGCGACCTTTACGGTCACAATTGAAACTGAACAAGAACTTGATCAGGTTACATTGTTCATTCGTTATCCACATGGCTCCGGGACTCGTGTTCCGGCGGGACGTGGCGACGGTGAAAATGAGTGGGTGGCGGTGCTATATGACACTTCCGATCAACCCCCATGGCAGCGCATGGACTTTTTCTGGCGGGCGATTGATCTGGCAGGCAACTCGGTAGAGACAACCCCACAAAATTATGTTTACAGCGACCCAACACGGGTATGGTATCGCGCGGCCAATGACCAACTGGAGTTGTATTGGTTTGGTCAGGACGAAGATTTTGCCCAAGTAGTGATGAATGGGATGGCGGCTGTTCAAGAGCGTTGGTTGCTGGGTTTTGGTGAGCCTCTCAGCTTTAGACCTATCGCAGTGGTGTTTTCGGATGCGGATACCTTTGGTGAATTTTCCAATGCGGGTGCGGCGGGAAACAGTCGGCGGGCTGGGTTCACTAGTAACGATTTGGGTATGACAGTGCAACGTTTCCAAGAATTGGGGTTTATCTCATCTTGCCCCCGTAATCCATCACCAGTGGAGCAAACCACCGAATGGCTTTATAACTATATGACCGAAGTTATTACGCATGAAGTGACCCACCTCTATCAATTTGATAAAAATGTAGGTGGCCCAACGTGGTTTATTGAGGGTGGCGCGACGTGGTTTTCGCTTAATTCGGTTCGTGCTGGGACGGGTCTGCGTGACCATACGGAGGGACAAGATATTCCTACCTTGCAAGGCACGGGGCCGGGTGGTGGTGGCAACATCCCCAACGGTTGCAACGCACCGGGCTATTGGATGGGGGCGTCCTTCATTCAGTGGATTTACGGGCAGTATAGTATGGAAGGCATTGCCCAGTGGTTCGATTTGATTAGCCGCAACACCCGCATGGATGATGCGCTCATTGCCGTGACAGGCAAGAGTTTGGCTGAATTGGAACCCGAATGGCGAGCCTATCTCGGTTACAATCCCCAACCCTTTATTCCCCCAACAGAAGCCTATCAATTCCCCCCGACAGTCACTCCGTTCGGACAATAGGCAAAATAAAAGGGCGGTTCCAGAAATTGGGCCGCCCTCTTGATTATCTCCGCTTAACGTAGCCGGATTTCACAACGTCCCGCGTCGGACTCGCAGAATCCTAGATCACGCGGGCCATCCAGCACGGTGAAAGTTTCAAATTCAGTGCCCCAAAAGACCTGTGTAGGCTCAGTAAACTCATTGGCTTCAAGGTAAATGGTGGCACAGCCGGGAATGGCGATAGTGCTTTGTTGACTGCGTACCCGAATCTGGATGCAATCACTGGTTGGGAACTCAGCAAGGTTAACATCCGCCAGATTGTCGGCATTTTCCAGTTCGTAGGCGCGGGTATCGTCGAACCAGGTGAAGTAGACCTCTTGTAGCTTAACAGTGGGGCGGTCAGATTCCACTTGAAGTGTGAAGGTGTCGCCGCCGTATGTCATCACAAGGGTGATGGGTGAGGGGGCAGGCAGGGTAGCGGCGTCCGGTGAGGTGGCAGGGTCAGCAACCTCTACATTTGCTACTGACTTTACAGTCACCCCTTTGGTGTCGCGCAGTTCAACCCAAACTTCTTTTGCGCCCAAACCTTCAGTGAGTTGCCATGGTACGGCATAATTCACATCATCCCAAAGCTGCCATGACGCTTGTTCCAAGTCCGCTTCACTGTTGGCAAACCGTACCTCATTGGCACGCTGCAAAGTGATCGCATCGGTTTCATAGGAGAGGGTCAGTTCGTTATGGACATACAACTCGACTTCTTGGCTGTAGACCTTTGCTGCGCCATCATTGACGACCACCGGGATCACGTTGGGTTGAGCACCTAAGACAATTGCATAGGCCGTCTGCACGGTACCACCAGCCTGTGCGACATAGTTGGATACCCCGATGCCGATTTCACGGAACTTGCTGTCGGCCAGTGTTTCGGCAATCGCTTCCACCCAATAATCAGCGGCTTCGGCGGGAGTTTGGATGCCAATGCCATTATAGGGCAGGCTAATGATGCGCTGACCGTTATCCGGCCAACGCGGATAGCCGAGATCATCGGCAAGGACAGGCGGCACCGAGGTATATGACCCAGTTGCTTCTAATTCATCGGCAATGACTTGGGCTACAGCATCAAGCGTTTCATTACGTTGGAGAGGACGTTCTTCGAGGGCAATGAGTCCCTGATTAATATTGACATATAGTTCTTCAGCATAGCGGGTCAAGGTATCGCCGTTGCCGCCATCTTGGGCACGGCTGATCTTGGCAGAGGTTCCAATCATGACCGTTACAACGAAAAGTATCAACAATATACGGCTTAATTTAGCCATCATGTCTCCTTATTGATAGGTAATGACCTTAACGGTTTTTACAGGATTTTCTGACATCCCCTAACACTATAGCAGTTTTAATGGAATTTGTGTTGTGGAAATTGTTAAAATTCGCAATACGTAACTTGCTTTCTCCATTTTTTCTACTAGGTTATAATCAATTTATTATTGTTGGATAGCCTTCTCACATCGGCAAAAGCTCAAAAACGCCCTTATTAGGAAAATTGCACTTCATGACCGACCAATCAATCCTCTTTTCGGATGTCATTCTAAACCCTTCCGGCGATCCCGTTAGGCAGTATGAGATTCAGCATGGGCGGTTGCGAATGCTGCTCTACAACAACAAACCCGACGATTTGTCGGCTCAACTGCGGGTGCGCTACGACGAAAAACAACTCGTTTTTGCGTTTGGGCAGGGGGTAGAAGCGGTTGCGTTAACCGAGCAAACCGTTGAGTGGCTGTGGCATAGTTTTCCCCAGAAAAACGCCGATGCCGGAGAATTTTCCGAATCTTTTTATACCTATCTGCAACATGAGGCGCGTTCCATTGGCAAGGGAGACAGCACCCATGCCATGATTATTGGGGCACTGACTCGTGAAATTCCAGAAGGGCGGATTTGGCTTAGTTGGTTGGGGACATCTGGACTGCGAGTATTGAATCATCGGCGTACCGCATTATCGCTTGATGAGGGCTTGTTCCCGGGGGAGGGCTGGTCGCCTGCCAATGGGGTTTCACCGGATCGCATTCGCCCGCACTCACAAGTTTTTTCGATCCACTATGTCGAACGTCTATTGATTTTTTCCAGTCCTCTGCGCCCCTTAATTGATGAGCTTCCGTTCGTGGGCAACGCGGCATTGCAGCGGATTGCAGAAGCCCACACCCAAACTTTGCCAGCAATATTGATGGATATACGGCTCTATCGAGTCAATCCTGACCCCGGTGATGTGACGCTGCAATATCGTTGGGAAAATTTTTCACAGGCTGTCTTGTCTTGGACAAACAGCCCACGTGCAACAGGTTATCGCATCGAACAATCTTCATCGCCTACGTTTAATGAGCCAGTGATTGTCGCGGATATGACCGATGCCCGCCAACGTGTTCATAATGTGCAACCGCCGTCAGTGGGCGAGACGTATTATCGGGTTGTCCCCTACAGCCAAAATATGCCCGGTAAGCCCAGCAACCCGATTATGATTACCCCAATTCAACTGGTGCCGCCGATCTTGCAGCCGATTGAATGGGGTCAGCATGGTTTTGTCGTCACATGGTCAAAGGTTAACCAAGCCAATCTCTATGAGGTCGAAGCCTCGCCTGACTCTGAATTTGATAGTTCCCAAACGATGACCTTCTATCGTGGCACAGATACCACTTTTGAGACCGAGGATATTCAGCCATCGGGTTGGTATTTCCGGGTACGGAGCGCGAACAGTGTATTTGCACCGCGTAGCCCATCCCAATGGAGCAATGATGTCCAAGCGCCTAAACGTCTGCGTGTGCCTTATTTTGAAAGTGTGACCCTTGCCCGGATTGTATGGACACCCGTCCGAGGGGCACAGTTGTATGAGGTGCGGCAGCAGTCGGGAGAAAATAACAAGAATCAGAAAATTCATACGATTGAAGGTCGCAACTTTTTTGAACCCGCCAAACAGCGCCCCAGCATCTATCAGGTGCGTGCGCTACATAGGCCGGGCGATGACCTGACGGCCAGCAATTGGACAGAATTGGTGGTGGTCAATACATGGCTAGAAGGTGAAAGGGCGACGGGCCGCATCCCGATTGCTGCCCCACCTATCGAAATGGAGGATACCGCCGACGCATTGGAAACCGTTGAGACTGGCGAGCCAGACGAAGATACGCTGGAACTGCGCCGAAAAGACCAGATGAGTCGAACGTATCGTCGCCTAGCGATTGGGACGGCAGGGGTTGGCGCAGCAGGTTTATTGGTGTTAGCAGGACTGATTGGCGGGCCACGTTTGGGGATCGGCCTTGATCCGACAGCCACCCCTCTGACTCGTGCTGACCGTGATGCGACGCGGACTCAAGTCATTATCAATCAGGAAAACGCGACGGCCCTTGCTGAACTGAACCAACAAATAGGACGTATTGTCTCGCTGGGAACGGAAAGCGCGTTTCGGGCCAATCAATTGGCGACTCGTAACAGCAATTTGATCGAAGAAAATATGGGTAATACGGTGCTGTTGGATTCGATTTACCAGACGGCGACGGCGCAGGCCAATGAACAGGCGAATGCACAAGCGACTTATGCTGCCGACTATAATGGCCTAATGGCAACCGCTACTGCCCAAGCAGTCAATATTGAAGCTGAACAGACCCAAAGCGCCGCAACAGCTACCTTTGTCGTTGAGTTTATGGCGACCTATAATGCCCAAGCGATGACCCAAGTTGCGGGTGATTATCAGGCGACCATTGACGCCCTAGAATCGGCCATGACTCCGACATCGGGACTCCCCGTTCAACGTTTTGGCAAAACACTTGGCTTCCAAAGTTTGCTGGATTGGTGGCGGCAACTCTGGCCCTAGCAATCAAAAAGGACAACCCTTTTGGATTGCCCTTTTGAACGTTCGTAAGTTTGTGATTAGTTCAGGCGAGACGACAACGCGCCTAGACCAGAGCGCACGCTGCCATCCACGACCTTATCACCTGCGCGGATGATGAGACCACCCAAGATTGCCGGATCAACTTTCCAATCGGCATTGGAAGCACCCGTCTTGTTGAGAATGTCTTTCTTCTCATTGTCATTGAGGGGCAGGGCGCTGACGACTTCGATATTGGCACCCAGACCTTTGACATTTTCGGGAGATTTGCTGAAGAAGTCAGTCACGATTTGCTGCTGCTTCTTTTCGTCAATGCTTTCACCGATGAGGCGGTTCGCGGCGGCTATCGCCAGCGAGATCACCTGACCGCGCATGTCGGACAGCAATTGGGAACGTTCTTCTTCGGCTTTGGTACGGGCTTCAGCGCGAATTGCTTCGGCGTCGGTGTTAGCCTTCGCCAGCACGTCTTTGCCAGCTTCCTCGCCACGACCACGTGCATCGGCCACAATCTTTTGGGCTTCGGCACGGGCAGCAGCCTTGATGTTTTCCGCTTCTTTTTCCGCATTAGCACGAGCTTCAGCGGCGATACGGGCGTCTTCCAGACCCTTTTCGATGTCTTGGCGGCGCTTATCAATGGTGTCTAACAATTTGCCCCATACAAACTTACGCAACAGGAAAAAGATCACGCCGAAGTTGATGATTTGGGCAATTAGAAACCCAATATTAATACCTAACGCATCCATGTGCCTTTTCTCAGCCTCCTGTGGGGGATTAGAGCACGAACAGGATGATCAAGGCGACCACCAGCGCGTAAATGGCGATAGCTTCGGCGAACGCGATACCCAAGATCATGTTCGTCTGTACTTGACCAGCGGCGTCGGGGTTGCGGCCAATGGATTCCAGAGCGCCTTGCACCAGCAGACCGATGCCAATACCGGGGCCAAGCGCACCCACCATAGCGAGGCCAGCGCCCACCGCTTTCAAACCAGTTGCAAGAGATTCATTGATAATTGTCGTTTCCATGTTATTTGTTTGCTCCTATAGATTTAGTGGTCATCACCGTGGTGGGAGACCATCGCAAGATTGATCAATACCAGAGGTAGAATGAAGAACACAAACGCTTGAATCGCGCCGATGAAAAACTCTATGCCATAGACGGCGGCAGGGGCCAACGCACCCGTTAGGAACGTTGCCACAATCAACAGAATACCACCCGCGAAGATAACGCCGAAAAGACGGAAGGCAAAACTGATAATCTTCGAGACTTCAGACAGCACTTCCAAAAGCCCGACGACAAAATCCATCAGGCCCATCGGCTTCTTGCTCATATTCCCCAGCGCGGGCAAGTTCACAAACTTGGAGAAGTATCCCAAGCCCAATTTTTGAACACCGTAATATTGCACAGCAAACATGGCAATAATCGCTAATGCCAATGTGAAGTTCAGGTCGGTGGCCGCACCGCGTAGGAAGGGTGTCACAACCAGACGGTCAGCGGCTTCGGAATAGACATGTTCTTCTTCCGCTGCTGCGCCTTCACCACCTTCGGCTGTAGCTTCAGTGGTTTCACCTTCACCGTTTTCAGCAGTGGCTTCAGCATTTTCGCCTTCACCTGTTGGCGTCTCGCCTTCGGTTGTTACCGCTTCTTCGCCTTCTTCAGCGTGGGTTTCTTCTTCGGCGTGGACAACCCCAAAATACTTGGCTTCGCATTCTTCGTAGCCTTCAGGGGTAGCCTTTGTGCCGGAATCCAGCCCTTCTTCGACCTTCAAAAGATAGATGTTGGAGAAGATAGAACCTTCAAACGGCAGATCTTCATCTTCGGCATGAATGGGATAACCACTCATGGTGACCAAATCGCTAGACTCTGCACAATGAAGCGCTCCAATGGTTTCAAAACCCGGCAAGAGTTTTGTCCAGTTAGCGGTCAACACCACGATGAAGAAGGTAGCGATGAGGGGGAAAATCTTGCGGGCATCCTTGGGACCCACCACATTTTTGGTGACACCATACAGATAGTCCACAATGAGTTCAAATCCACCTTGAAAACCCTTGGGGACTCGTTGGGGATTACGCAATGCGAAGGCTATCGCCAAGACAATAACATCAACCAAAATAAGCGCAATGGCCGTGTTGGTGACATTAAAGCCGAGGATTTGGAACTTTTCCTTTGCCAACGGTTCACCAAAGATGGTGATGACTGGTACGGCGATTCCATATCCTAGTTTGGGAAGCACATAATATGGCAATGCACCGCAGGCCAATGCTGCAATGGCTAACCCAATTAGTAAATACAAGCAACCCTTCATTGCGACGGGGTTTACTACTCCTGATGACGCGGCGTGACCGTGATCATCATGTCCGTGACTCATTAACGGACTCCTTTCTTTGAGCCGAGCAAAAGCACTCCTCCTATGTGTAAACGATGACGATACAACTACCTACCAACACCCGGCATGGCACAACTGCGGCACGGTTTAAGATTTGCCGTATTGCCGTTTTTCAATTGTTTTAGCAGACCGGATGGCGATGACCAACATGGTCAATAAACTGATCGGCACACTTCCCACAATGCACAAAATTGTGAAGAGTGGCGTGCTGTCGAACACCCGCGAATCAAGCAAGATTCCTAACGCGATCCCAACCATCAAGACGATAATCGAGATGCAGCCGCTTAATCCTGCTAGAGCCGCCAACCCTAGATTGATGAAATAATCCTTACGTTTTGGCTTGCTCATAAATTCGTTGGGTGTCACTTGCGCCGTGCTTCACAAATTTACCAAGAGGTAGGATGGTTGTCAAAAAATTCATGTGAAGTTTGTCATCATTTTCGAAAAAATAGGGCGGTTTTGTGCCCGCCCTATGCAAAAAATTACGGAATTTAAGTTTATTCGTCTTCGTGTTCGGTGGCTTTGTGCTGTGCGATGACATCCGCTGCCAAATTGCTGGGCATGGTTTCATAATGGCTAAATTCCATTGTGAAAATTCCACGTCCGCCGGTCATTGAACGCAGGTCGTTGGAATAACGCAGCATCTCGGCGTGTGGCACCGTCGCATTGATGATCGTGCGTCCGGCTACCGTATCCATACCCTGTACACGTCCACGCCGGGTGGTCATGTCGCTCATAATGTCGCCCGTGTTTTCTTCCGGCACGGTCACACGCACATTCACAATTGGCTCCAAAAGCACAGGGCCAGCTTGTTTGAAGGCGTCTTTAAAGGATTCACGGCCTGCGACTTGGAAGGCGATGTCTTTGGAGTCTACGGGATGTTCTTTGCCATCAAAGACCACTGCCCGCACGCCAACCACTGGATAACCAGCGATGACACCATTGTTCAAGTTCTGGCGCACGCCTTTTTCGGTACTTTGGACGAAGGGGCCGGAAATTGAGCCGCCGACAATCTCGCTCTTGAACTCAAAGCCGTTTTCCGCCGGGATGGGTTCGACACGCAGATGGACTTCGGCAAATTGACCCGCGCCACCGGTTTGTTTTTTGTGGCGATAGACCGATTGGGCTTTCTTGGTAATGGTTTCCTGATAGGGCACTTTGGGCACTTCGATGGTCATATTGCAACCGAGACGTTCGGCACGTTTGAGGGCGATATCCAGTTGGACGCTGCCCATGCCTTCAAAGACGACCTGTTTGGTTGCGGCATCCTGCCGCCATTTTAGTGTTTGGTCGCCCTGACAGAGTGAGGCCAAAACGGTTGCAATCTTGGCGCTGTCGGCCTGAGTTTTGGGGTGAACCGCGACGGCATAGACTGGGGCAGGGAATTTTGGCCCCGGCACAAATCGCCCAAACGCTTTAGTAGTTAACGTGTTGCCCGTATAGGTATTCTTGAGTTTAGCAACTGCGCCAATGTCACCCGCATGTAGGACATCCACTGGAATTTGCTCTTTGCCGCGCATCAACAACAACTGACCCAACCGTTCTTCTTGTTGGGTGTTGGGATTCCAAACGGTGTCGTTGCCCTTGACTGAGCCGGAGAAGATGCGGAAGTAGGTTAGCGTTCCGAATTTGTCAGTTGAACTCTTGAATACATAGGCCAAGAATGGGCCATTGTCGCTTTGGGGTGGGTTCACAAACTCGATTTCATTGGATTCAAGGTCGGTCTTGGTGCTGACACGTCGTCCGGTAGCGGGCTGAACGTAAACCGTGAGCGCTTCTAATAAGGGCACAATCCCAACCCCAGTAGATCCGCTGGTCACAAAGACGGGGGTGGTGGCAAGGTCAGCGTTACGGGCAGCTTTACGCATCCCGTCACGGATTTCATCAAAGCTGAGTTCGTTTGTCTCAAAATATTTTTCAATATAGGCGTCATCCGCTTCGGCGGCGGCTTCGACTACGGCCAAATGCGCTTCTTGCAGCATATCCACTAAATCGGCTGGCGCTTCTTCGCCCTTGTCACCTTTACCCAGATAGAGTTTTTGCGTGACAGCATTGAGCACGCCCTTGAAATTGGACTGTTCACCAAAGGGCAGAATCACCGGAATAAATTTGCGTTCGGGAAAGCGCTCACGCAGGGCCTCTAAGGTGCGGTTAAAATTGGCGTTTTCCCGATCCATTTTGTTGATGACAACCATCACGGGTTGGTTAAAGTCTATGGCATATTGGAAGGCCATTTCGGTGCCGACTTCGGGGCCAGCCACCGCGTCCACTACGACCACAACCGCATCAGTGCTGCGAATGGCCTGCTGAACTTCGCCTTGAAAATCGGTAAAACCGGGGGTGTCGAGTATGTTGATTTTACAATCGCCAAATTCGACAGGGACAAGCGCGGTGTTGATACTTAACTGACGTTCACGTTCATCATCATCAAAGTCTGAGACGGTGCTTCCGTCCTCTATTTTACCCATGCGATTGGTGGCACCTGAATGAAACAACAGGCTCTCCACCAGCATGGTTTTTCCCGCTCCTTGATGTCCAGCTAACGTGATATTTCGGATGGATTCTGAGTTGTAATCCCTCATAATGGCTTTACCCTTCAATACTTTTAAAGAGCTTACTATTGCTGGTTTGGAAGATGAGCTTGTAGGGGGGCATCTTCACAAAGCATTTGTCTGGATTTTACGGAATCTCAGGGGGACTGTCAAAATTTTTTAACCTCATTTTGAGGACAAAAGGCACTGTCTTCTTGGGTGAGGCTCTCGTATCTATCAGTCAAGGGGTTTCTGTCCCCAATGAACGGCGATGGTTTTGAGCATGAAATTTTGATAGCCCACCTGTTGAAAACCTGCCCCGCGAATCCGTTCGGCAAGGGCTTCAGGTGTCTTAAATTCCAATGTGCTTTGGGGCAGATAACGATAGGCACTGCTGTCCCCCGAAATCAATTTGCCTACCGTTGGAATCACATATTTCAGATGGATGTTGATAAAAGGGCGCAGCAGATTTTTTGGAGGAGGGCTGGTATCGAGTGTGACCAGATAGCCACCGGGTTTCAGAATCCGCCATTGCTCCTGTAGCGCCACATCAATATCCGGCACGTTGCGGAATAGGAAACCACTGACGACGGCATCAAAGGCGTTATCGGGGAGGGGGAGGGCCAATGCGTTTGCCCCCAACCAGTCCACCGTTGAGCCGTTGGTGCGTTTTTGTCCAACAACCATCATCGGTAGGGCGAAATCCGCCGCAATGACGGTAGTGCCGGGGTATTGGCGGCGCACCTCAAACGCGATGTCGCCTGTTCCGGCAGCAATATCCAAGACATGGCCTTGAGGTGGTACATGGGCCTGCTGGACAACAAACTTCCGCCAGCTTTTGTCGCGCCCAAATGTCATCAGGCGGTTCATCAAATCGTAACGGGGAGCGATCCGCCCAAACATCCCCTGTACGTGTGATTTATCTGCTGTTGTCAATTAGTATCTTACTCATTCGGTATAAAAATGCTGCCGAATCTCATCTTCTGGAATGAATCGGCAAGCCTCTCGATAGATGCTTTTGATAGTTCCCGGTTTGATGGTCTTGCTGCCATGTACTGCAACCAATAGCCGTTGTTCTTGCCCGTCTACAGTTCTCTGAAGTCTGATATGGCTTCCTTTTTGGCTATAAATCTCGAAACCGAATTCCTGCAAAATCTTCAGAATTTGTTTGCCAGAAAGACGACGTAATTTAGGCATATTCAGCCGTCACTTCAATATTGACTTCAATTTTAGGAAGTTTGGGTAGATTGTCCCCCTCAAAATAGAGTTCAACCGCTTCACGTAGATTGCGTAAGGCTTCCTCAAGTGTTTCGCCGTCCGTCGTGAGCGCAATTTCCACACCACTGACCACATAGTAAACCCCATCATCGTCGAAGCGTTCAATATGGAAATGGAGCGTATCTTGCATATCAAACTCCCTATTCACACCACCATCGGTAATCAATATTGGGATACAGTTTGTCCAATTGCCAATATTCTTCAGTTAGAATGCCGTCGGGTTGCCCGACTTCAACACTCTCGCATAATTTGCGGAAGCGTTCCATGTGCTGGCTAAACCGCTGAATGGCATAGTTACGGGCCTGTCCGGTTGTCACCAAGAAAGGCCAGTCCGAACTTTCTGCCAGTAGTAATTCGCGGGCAGCCTGATTCAGCGTTTTGCGTAGGTTCTCGTTGCTCCAGTCGTCTTTATGGCGATTGGCTAGCTGGGTCATGCGCTGTTCGGCCTCGTGAATGGGCGGCCACATCCAATTGACCTCGATGTTATTCCACGTAAAATGTGTGCCCCCCGCGCCCCAACTGCCTTCGGGGAGGTGCAAAATTTGTTTGGGGGGGTGATCTTCTACATATTGTGGGGCGGTCACTAAATCCACCACTTCACTTTTGGCGAGGCCACGCAGCACTTCTTTGATCCAGTCCACGCCCTCGAACCACCAGTGTCCAAATAGCTCGGTGTCATAGTTGCTGGCGATGAGGCCATAATCATTGCCATTGCCACGCCATGCTGTCAAAATACGCTCCACCAGACCCACAAAATCGGCGGCGTGCGCTTTGACCTTGCCCTCGGCCCAATCGGGGTGATAAAAATCTTTCTCGCCCAAATCCACCGTATTGCCCGTCACCCGCCAATATTGCAGCCCGCTGACACTATCTTTGCGGTGAAATTCACGATAGTCGAAGTCGCCGGGATACCCAACGGTGGCCGACCACACCTGTTGGCCCGTTTCATTATTGCGGCCAATCACCGCTACACTGCTGTGGTCTTCGGCATTCATGCCGGAGGTGGTGTCGCTGACGTAATAGGGTTCAAAGGTGGTCGCCTGAAAATCCGGGGCAGGGACTTCGGACATAGGGATTAGATAGCGGCGTTTAATTGCGCCATATGGCCCGATGATTTCACCCGCCGCCACGCCTACTGGTGCACCACCCGTTACCAGATGTGTTTCGCTGAAAAAGATGCTGATACCCTCAGCGGCAAGGAATTTCTCGATGCCGGGGCGAATTTTGCCATTTTGGTCATAATAGGCCGGACGATAGGCACATTCGGGTAGCCAGATGCCGCGTGGATTGCGACCAAATAGGCGTTGATAGCTGGTGACACCCGTGTGCAGTTGACCACGAATGGCGGCGTCCGTGCCGAGCAGGGGTAAGTAGCCATGTGTCGCGGCACAGGTGATAATTTCGATATAGCCTTCGTCCTGTAGTTGACGGAATGCGCCAATGATGTCACGATGATATTTGCGGTCAAATGAATCCTTGATGGTTTCGTAATACCGCAGATACCATTCCGCCAATGATTCAAGATGTTTGTGGCCGACCCACCATGGCTTTTCGGGGGCAACTTTCTCGGCACCCATTTCCCCGGCGAGTTCTTTGGCTTCTTCAATCGCCTCCGATTCCATAAAGGTTTCTTCGACGGCCTCACGGTCTACAGGTGGGAGGTTGCTTTCTTCGGCTTCGGTGCGCTCGACCCCATGCGGTGCAGTCTCTTCCCATAAATCGCCACGAAAACGCAAAATATCCTGTTTGGCACGGGCGATTTTATCCTCTAGGTATTCGTCCAGATGGTCACATACATCCGCATCGGCCAGTTGTTCCGCCAACACAGGGGTAATGCCGATGGTAATTTTGTAGGGGACGCCCTCGGCCCGTAAATCATAGAGCGCGTTTAGTAAGGGGATATACGTCTCGCTGGCGGCTTCGTGAATCCATTCTTCGCCATGCGGCCAACGCCCCGCCAAACGCGCATAGGGTAGGTGGCTGTGCAGGACAAATGTAAATGCGCCGAGGGCATTTTTCATTGGAAAAAAATCCTTTGTGGAGAAAGGGTGTTCAATTTGGGCAGGATTTTAACACCGTTTTGCTGTGGGGCGTAATTTATTAAATAGGCGCACATTTTGGGATAGCTGGTCAGGAGTCCGGTTACTAGAAAAAACAGGCGAACATGATTCCCCCGGTATCCCAATGTTGTTTAGCCGTTCGTCGAGTGTCCCCTGTGTACGTAGTAGGGTGAGGGTTTGATCATTGTCGAATGACGTGTCACTCAGATGGATTGTCCACAAAAAGTGGCGACCCAGAGAATGATGACCACTCGGATAGGCCGGGAGATTTTTTGCATAGCGCATTAGGGCATAGGTTTAAATGAGAGTGGCTTCGTCCAAAGTCAGGCCGACACCGCTTAAAAAGATGTAGAACGGTTTTTGACCACGCTCGCGCCAAAATTGCAGCCCTTGTTGGAAACAATCTATCGCCATTTCAAAGGTTTCGGGATCGCCAGATGCAAGTTGTTCAGCATGGTCGTAGAAAAACACAAATCCTTTGCGGCGGGGATACCAGTGATCTAAATCCTGTAAGCAATCTACGATAGATTCATCCATGCGCCCAAAATAGTCAGGAAAATTACCAGCCTGTTGGATTTCATCCATGAAGGCATCCTCAGTGGCGACCCCCTGCCCACGCACGTGCGAAAAGCTGAATTTCTGTTCTTCTGCTAGTGCTTGCAATGTTTCTGCGGGGATGGGTGAAGCGAGGAGATATAACCCGGCGGCTGATTTGTTTTGGAGGATTGATTTGATTTTTTCCATTATTCGATACCTTACCATTGCGTATGTGAATCATACCCCCTAAAACACCGATGGCTGGCAAAAGGGGCTGTAGTTTTAATTGATATTTTGCACTACTGCTTCAAGCTCCCGTACAAAGGTGGTGGCAGTAATTGGCTTGGCAAAATAGGCATTAAAACCTGCTTGAATGGCATATTCGGCTAGCTCTGCCGTGTGATAGGCGGTGATTGCAATGCGGGGAATCTTTGAATGAGTCTCGCTTGTCTGCAAGATTTTAAGTAGTTCCCAACCATTTTTACCCGGCAGCGATAGGTCTATCAAAATAAGAGTGGGGGAGACGTCTGGCAGAATTTTAAGTGCATCTTCGGCACTGCGCACCCCAATTGAAGGAATGCCATGATGCTCTAAGAGTCCACGTATCAATTCCATACTGTCCTGTTCATCTTCCACCACGAGAACTTGCCAAGTTTGAACGGTCATTGGGGGATTTCCTTCACACTAAAATCGCCTATGGGTTTGTCCACATCTTCAATCTGTTGAGATGCTGGTGCTTGTAGTGTATTTTCCACAGACGCCGGAGTATCTTGTGTATTTGCCCTATTCACTTTTTTCGCTATGGCTTGCTCCATATCCTGTAGGAGGGTAGGTAGGTTTACAGGTTTACTCAAATACCCATCGAAACCTGCTGCAAGAATACGTTCTTCATCCCCGATCATGGCATGAGCAGTGAGCGCCACCACAGGCACTTGCTGTAGGTGAGGAATATTCCGAATTTCCTCGTGCATCCGCCATCCATCCATATGAGGCATCGCAAGATCAAGAAGGATAAGTGTAGGGGTCAGATGCTTCAGTTGCTCTAAGCCTTGTATTCCATCGGTGGCGGTTTTGACAGTCATCCCAAAAAACGACAATACAGTGGCAACTACTTCCAAATTATCGGGTTCATCATCCACAACCAAGACTGTCCATCCGCCCGTATTTTTCCAATCCAACATGACCCACTCCTATACTGTGACTGGCGCGGCAACAACGGGTTCTGCTTTTTGACCAGCAGGCCCTTCTTCAAGGATTGGCAGAATTACAGTAAAAGTGCTGCCTTCGCCAAGTTTGCTTTGGACTTTGATTTCGCCATTCATGATGCGGACAAGATTGCGGGTAATCGCTAGACCTAAGCCGCTTCCTTGATAGGCACGGGTCGAGGTGCCGTCTAGCTGGCGAAATTCTTCGAAAATCATATTAATGGCATGGGGGGGAATACCAATTCCCGTATCCGTGACGGCGATTGTCCACTGCCGTTCGGGTAGATTAGTCTTGATCTCAAGCCGCACCGAGCCTTGGTGGGTAAACTTGAAGGCGTTCGAGATCAGATTCACCATCACCTGCTCAATGCGTTTCTCATCGCCAATCAGTTGGTCGGGAACGTTCGAGTCCACCTTTACTTCAAATTTGAGGGCATTTTCCTTCGCAAGGACTTCCATTTGACTTCCCAAGCGCTCTGAAAGGGCACGTGGCGAAAATGGTTTGAGAATCAACTCGACGCGCTTGGCTTCAATGCGGGTGAGATCCAAAATATCGTTTACCAGCGCCAACAACCGATTTCCATTCAGGCGCAGGCGCTCAACTTGGTGGCGTTGTTGGCTGTTTAATTCACCTGCAATACCCATCAACAACATGTCGCTAAAACCAATGATTGCATTGAGGGGGGTGCGTAATTCATGCGACATATTGGCAAGAAATTCACTTTTGATACGGGCGGCGCTTTGGGCTTGGGCGGTGGCGATTTTTAACTCTTCGGCTTGTGCAACCAGATGCGCCTCCCGCTGCTGAATTTCGGCGGCCATTTTATCAAAAGATTTCGCTAATTCACCAACTTCATCATTGGTTTTGATATTCGTGCGTTGGTTGTAGGCCCCACTTGAGATGGTTTGGGTCATCTTGGTGAGAATCCCGATGGGTTTCGAAATACTCTGGCTGATAATCGTGGTGAGTAGAATTGCAAGCGCAACGGTCAATAACCCCACCATCAATTGGATATAACGCCCTCTTTGCTGGATGTTTTCGAGATCAGTTAAGATTTGCTCCTGCTGTAGAGATGCTTCTTCAGAAAATTCCTCGGCTTTTGTTTCAATATCGGCGCTTAGGGACGTAAGCCCAAAATAGCTGCCGGACACATCTATATCAATTTGGCGGATCTCCGCAGATTTACTTGCGGTCTCATCAATCATGGCGAGAACGCTTGATTTCTTTTCTTCAGATAGGTCCGTCTCATTGACCTTTGCTCGCAGCGCCTCAATCTCTGCCTGGAGTTCAATGCCTGTTGAGGTAATATCACTAAATCCAATGTAAACATTGGCTTTGCTGATCGCATCACCAGCATCTACAAATCGGTTGATCTGATCTAGGTTGTTCAACAACTCTGCTGCAAGGCCGGTTTCCTCATCCCCACGAACGTTAACCATTTGAAAAATCATGTCTTGGATGCGTCGGTCATATTCCAGCACCAGATTCCGAATTTCCTCAATCGAGGATTTTCGCTTTTCTGTGATCGTTGTATCTTGTTCTAGCTTAGAGAATTCCGTGTCAACCCTTTCCAATTCAGCCAGAAGATCCAAAGTCTGTTTGGTCTGATCAGAAATGGGGGCAATGATCTCTTCAATAGGTGTGCCTCCGGTGAGGAAGAGAATGCCACCTTGAGATTCTTGCAGCCGAACTTTAATCATTTCTGCCTTAAGGTTGCCTGCCAGAATAGACTCTTTTTGTGAATATTCAACTTTCTCACGCGCCTTGCTTTCAGCGTTGATATCAATAAAGCCAATACCTGTGCTCAACACGATGAGAGCAATGATTAGACCGAATCCAAATCGCAATTTAGATTTGGTAGGAAGATTACTGAACCAGTGTGAAAAGCGTGATAACATAAAAAGCCCTTGCTTCTTTCACTAAGATAATGATGACAGTGAGAGTGATGAATCAAAGTAGCGCAGGAAGCGATGGTTGGAAAATGATTAGTATCAGGATAATAAAAAGTATCCCTTATCATGTCTCCTAATAAATAATGCTTTATTCCAAGAGTATCATAGGTTGCTTAAAAGGCAATAAAAGTTGTGCTAATTTCCCGTGAATTTTTGCAAAACGCCCTATCGGGTTTGTTATTCGGACAAAATCGGCAACTCATCCGGATTGTTAGTCAATCTGAGAGTGTCCGGTTGAATCCAGCCTGTGGTGTCATCGGGCAAGTGGATTTGCAACCATGTGGCGTCCTCAGTCCGTGCGATAGCAAAGACGGGGGTATTCGCTGTTAAGACGCCGATGCGCTGAAGTTCTTGCGACGGGGTGGGGCGGATATTGATAATGGCAGTCGTAAAACCAATGGGCATCCAATCAAAGGCGCGTGGATCATCATTCAACCCATGCCACGTGACCAGATTTCCTGTACTAATGGCGATGAGTGTCCAATCCGGGCTGATCAGGGGGGCATCCGAAAGGTCATATCGTCCACGTACCTGTCCACGTTCAAAATCCCAGAAGCGGGCTTCAATATCCTGCCTCAGCGTAATCAGGCTGTTGGAATCTGGCCCGACCAACACTTGATCTATCTCACCCTCGAACCAGAAACGCAGCGTTGGTACCCCTTCATTAGAAATGGCCCAATAGCGGGCATAACCCTGTGTATTTACGGAAACGGCACGGGTACTGTCGGCTCCGAAAACGAGCAGACGTATTCCACCGCGATGGTCGGGCAAAGTACCTGTTGTTTCGCCTGTTTCGATATTCCACAAACGAATATTTTGACCTTCCCATGTCGCTAGGAAACGGCCATCTGGTGTGAATTGTAGGTTATCAGCTTGCGCTTCAAGAGTGCGCGGTTCGGGGATTCGCTGGCGGGAAGTATCCCAAATCTGAACGGCGTCACCCCCCCATGTCGCTAACCAGCGTCCGCCCGGCGAAAACAAGGCATGACTGGCTCCGTCTGTTTCTAGCTCGGCAATTTCTTCACCATCGGCAGTATTCAACAGCAAGATATTGCCATCAAAATCCACTACAGCCACTCGGTTATCCGCAGCGCTCATGACTCCTTCCATTCCTTCGACGCCTGCTAATACTTCAGAATCGGCGTCAAGCGTAAAGAGCGTGAAAGTATCAAACAAATCATGGGCGAGCAATCGTTGACCCTCCGCTACAAAATCGAGGCTGAGATAGGGAGTATCATTGACAGGCAGGGTAAAAATCGGCGTGATGTCGGCCCATTCATCGGGTTCAACGATTGGAGCAATATCATAGAGCGCGATCTGCAATCCATCGCCCAATGTTACTGCCAACTGTGTATCGTCCGGCGACCACGCAAACATGGTGACACCCGGCGAATAGCCTTCTAAGCAGAAGCGGAGTTGTCCCGGTGTTTGGCGGCGGGCAGCGACATTCCAAATGCACAGCGTTCCATCAAGGCTGGTGGTCAAAAAAGCTGTGCTGTTGGGGCTAAATGAAGTTTCGGCGATGGGCGCGGCGTGATGGGCCAGCAGGGTCAAAACGCGCAAATTGGCAGCGTCTTCGGCTGTGATGCTGCGGGGAGCAGGATTCCCTTGTCCGGCGGTGGGGGAGGTTGTGAAGATAATAAACAGACTTGATAAAAGGGTAATCATCCAGAATCGCATGGCCGTTCACCTCGCGGTTTTTGATGTGCCCCCATCAACGCAAAAAACCCGCAGTGCGGGCGGGTTATACGCGGATCATGGTCCGATTGCGGCGCAAAAGGAAACCCTCATGCGACTACTTATTGCGGTTGACTTTAACCTGTTCTTTCAAACGGGCTTTCTTACCCCGCAAGTCACGCATGTAATACAGTTGGGCGCGGCGTACTTTGGAATGCCGCAGCACTTCAATTTTCTCAATGCGTGGGCTTTTATACAGGAAAGTACGTTCCACCCCAATCCCATGGCTGGCAATACGGCGCACCGTAAAGCTCTTGTCATTGCCACCTTTTCTTAGGCGGATAATGATGCCGGGGAAGACCTGAATACGCTCTTTGCCGCCTTCCACAATACGCACGTGTACACGCACCTCGTCGCCGGGATATAGTTCGGGAAAACCACGATCCGGGGCTTCGAGACTCTTAATCAAGTCCATTGTTTAAATCCTTGACGCTAAGTCGGTTTTCTTCAATAGGTGAGGGACTTATTTTGCAGTCACCACAGCGGCGCGATTGTAGCATAGCGAACAGGGCATTTCAATGGGGGCATTGGGGACAAAAAAGAAGGGCGACCAAAGGCCACCCTCTATGTAGCGTTTTATGGAAACGGGCGGTTACTTATTTGCGACCATTGCCACCTTTATTTCCATTGTTCCCCTTATTGCCGTTGTTCCCATTCCCATTGTTGCCGTTGCCATTTCCATTGCCGTTATTGCCGTTCCCATTGTTCTGATTATCGGCTCCGGCGGTAGAGGTATCTGTATCTTCGTCATCATCATTATGATGGCGACCCGAAATAACACGACCCGGTGCTAACTCACTAGGATGCACATCGTAGTCTTTTAGGATATTGCCCCAACCTTCGCCGCCTGCCTTCAGGTCAAGCAGTTCTTGTGGGTCTACCTCAGCTTGTTCACCAAGCAGCAGAGCGCGTGCAATCTCACCGAAGCCAAAGCCGTCGCAGTGCCAGCCTATGATGGTGTCATAGTCCACGTCGAATTCTTCGGATAGGGCGGTTGCGACGGGGTGATTGGATCGCCCACAGGTTTCTTCTTCATCGTCATCATCGCAGAGATCGCCGACCCCATCGGCATCGGTATCCAGTTGGTCAGCATTAGCGACTTCGGGGCAGTTGTCGAGGCTGTCCACGATGGCATCTTCATCAGTGTCGAGCAAATCGGGGTCGCAGAGATCGCCGACGCCGTCACCATCGGTATCGAGTTGATCGGGATTGGGGTCTTCGGGGCAATTGTCCTCTGTATCTAGGACACCATCTTCATCAAGGTCGGTCACAATCTCAAAGCTAATGACTTGAATCGTATCATCATTGAGCAAATACCCTGTGATGCTGACGGTCATGCCGACTTCAAGTTCCGACGGGTTGAAGGCTCCGGCTGGTGCGATGACGTAGCCATCAATGATGATCTCATCATCTTCAATGGATTCGACCACCCCGACAATTTCAATGAGCACGTCAATTTCATCATCGTCGCCGCCGTCTTGTGCCGCCACTGTTGGAACAGATAGGACAAGAACACTACCGAAGACAAAGACCATTACCGCAAGTGCTCCCATCCAGAATTTACTATACTTGGTTGCCATATAGATTCCCTCCAATGCTAAAACGATCAAAGATTGTGCTATTGGCAGGAAGATATTCTCACCTTAACGCAATCTTTATTCACATAGCCTATACCGACCAACACCCTAAAATCTTTACGCCTAAATTGTCTAGGTTTTGTTTGGAATTGAAATCGCATGAAATAGCCCATTTAGTGGATAGATTCTGTTCGACGAATCGGGTAGGGTTGAAGAAGGCTGAAATACTCATCTTTGGATATTGAAAAATAATGCACGAATCCATATATCCCACGCCCTATTTGCCCGTTCCCCAACCGCGTACTGGCCCGATGCGTCTGCTGTTTTACGGTGGCTTTTTGGGAGGGTTGCTTATTACAGCGGCGGTGTTGTGGGTTGGAGTCGCCCAAAATGAGAATATCTGGACGGCGTGGTTTGCAGGTAAATTCGCGGCATGGCAGGGGATCGGAATTGGATTGTTGCTCGGCACGGTGTTTGCGCTTGGCATGTGGTATGGTGGGCGCTATATCGAAGGGTTTGCAGCGATCCGGCAAAAAATCGCTCAAGCACTAGAACTGGAATCTATTTACGGCTGGCACGCCGTCGCCTTGAGTTTGATTGCTGCTGTGCCGGAGGAGATTTTTTTTCGGGGAGCGATGCAGCCGACGTTGGGTCTGATCCTGACCGCGTTGATTTTTGGGGTGCTTCACGCCATGACGCGGCTTTATTTCATTTATGCGGTGTTGGCAGGGTTGGGGTTAGGACTGCTGGCGAATTGGCATGGGAGTTTGTGGATGCCAATCGCGGCACATTTCGCCGTCAACTGTTGGTCATTGATGCTGCTGGCCCGGTGGAGTCGCGCTGAGAATCAAAAAGCACCAACTGAGGAGTTGATGCCTTAATTGAAGCGGGTAACGGGACTCGAACCCGTGTCAACAGCTTGGGAAGCTGTTGTGTTACCACTACACCATACCCGCATTTCACTGATCAATAGTGTACCTAACTGTGCCATTGAAGTCAAGATTTTTGCTGACTTGGCATCCTACCAAAAGACGCTTACTCTTATAGGTATATTCACTTTTTGGGTAAAGGAAATAGACAGGTGAACCGACCTTTCTTGCCTATTTTTTTGCTAATGTTGCTTGCTGTCACGTTTTTACCACTTCCCATTCGCCCAGCGATAGCCCAAACGCCAACGCCGGTTTGCGCAGACGGAAAACCGTCGCAGTTGGTTGTAGGGATGGAGGCAATTGTCGCAGAGACCGTCCCCGCGCCATTAAATTTGCGCCAAGCCCCGACCCCTAACGGCATTATTTTACAGGCCATGCCAGCGGGAACTACTATGACGGTTGTTGGTGGCCCGGAATGTGATTCGGGCTACACATTTTATCAAGTCGAACTGGACAATGGCCTACAGGGTTGGGCGGCAGAGTCGCTGGGGAGTTTTGATGGCTATTTTCTAATTCCTAAAGCCGAAAGCCGTCAAACCGAAACGCCGTCCCTTTCGCAAGACCCGGTAGAAATCCCAGTGGGCATGACGTATTTTGCGCTAGGGATAGCTGCCTGTGCTGACGGCAAACCGACGTTTATGCAAATCAATGGACGAGCGATTGTGTCACAGAATGTGCCCGCCCCGCTGAACGTGCGTACTCGCCCGGTGGATGGCGAGATTATTACCACGCTGCCTGCTGGTACCGAGATAGGCGTTTTGGATGGGCCGTTGTGCGGCGGTGGGCATACATGGTATGAAGTGCTGCTGCCGGATGCGACGATTGGTTGGGCTTCGGAATCGCTCGGCACAGAATCGTATTATTTCTTGGAGCCACATGGAGCGCGTGTTGGCAAAAAATTATGCGAAGACTCGCAGCCAAGTTTTCTACGGGTAGGTGAGCAAGTCATGATTCGGGAAGATTTGCCCCAACCGACGGTCAATCTGCGCGAAAGCCCACCGGAAGGAGCAGTGATTCTTGGTCTGCCATTGGGCCAAAAAATGACAATCATCGGTGGGCCGGAGTGTGGTAACACCAATACATGGTGGCAGGTTCAACTAGAGGACGGCATGACGGGGTGGATGTCGGAGGTCTTTGGTCAACGCAAGGAATATTATCTGGATTATATGCGGGCCACTGCTAGTTTTGGCGAAAGCTGCACGGGCCAACTGCCGAATGTGTTCCGCCCCGGTGATCGGGTGACCGTTACCCAACAAGCGTTATCACTGACCTTTCAATCCGAACCTAATTCGACTAGTGCCCCCGCTGGCGATAATTTTGGGCCGGGTCAACTGTTTACGATTGGGGTAGGGGACGCCGTGTGTGATTATGAAAGCTACGCCACATGGATACCGGTTGTCTCGGACGATGCCAAGAGTGGGTGGGTGATGCAAAGCCGTCAGCTTTCAAAAGTAGATGCTTCTTTGGCCGATGCCTATTTCATTCTTTCGGCGGGGGCATTTGGCGAAAACGGACGCCTCATTTGCGCTGATGCCAAACTCAGCCGCTTATCATGGGGCGATGTGGCAATTGTCGAGGTGGGGGTGCGTTTCCGCCAAGCCCATCCCAATGGCACGGTCATTTATGAAGTGCCCCGCCTGACGATGATTACAATTGTAGGCGGGCCGTTATGCGGCGGTGGGCATACATGGTGGGAAGTACGCCTGCCCGATGAACGCATTGGTTGGATGAGCGAGGGCTGGGAAGGCGAGAATTTCTACTATCTTGCCCCGGTACGTTAATCAAACGGCGAGATATAGCGGGTGGGTCGGTTGCCATCCGCGTCGGGGTCATTGTCATCCGAATAGCGATATGCCCCTTCAATGTACGTGGTGGGTTTCGCGGGTTCGGATGCAATTGGCCCTGTGTCGTCAGCCACAAACTCGTTTTCGGGTGGTGGCGGCGGAATAGGCGGTGGCTCTGGCGCGACAAAAGTTGGTTGGGTTTGGGTATGCTGCTGACGACTAATAAGCTCAAGGGCCGCCATGACCTCTTGTTGCGAAATGCGGGTGGCACGCTGCGGGCTGGTCAATTTGCTTAAGACCTGCTGCACCAATAATTCGGTGAGAGGGATGCCCATTTCGTGTGCAGCATTGCGAATCACTTGTAACTCAATCAAATCCGAGCGGGTGCGGAGGCGTTGGGCCAATGCCTCTTTGGGAATCATGATGTCCACAAAGGTCTGTTCGGCGACCACCGTGACCCCCCGCGCCGCTAACATTTCCAGTCCGGTATTGATGGAATGGATAATCGCCCCTTCAATCGAACGTTCCTCGGTAACCTGTACAAACGAATGGATACTGCGCATTTTTCGCACGATTATGTCTTCAATGGTGCTGATAACGAAGGCAATCAGGCCATCTTGGTACTGGTCGTAGAGCATTTGGGCATCCATGTATTGAATACCGTATGGATTGACCGTGAGCACTACTTTGAAGTGAACGTCAAAAAGATCATGACTGCCCGTGTAGACCTGCATATCGTGTTTAATCACAAGGGGGTGAATGCGCTTCCATTTGCGGGTCTGTTGAACAGGTTTAATTCGCACCATCCCGCTGGGCAAAAAACGAATGAGGCGGTCATCCCAGCCTAAGAGTAAATGCCATTGGTCGGCCTCCCCGCTGAGATAGACGAGTTTAATAGGCGAAAAGGCCGCTGCTGAACCTAAGATGGCGAAACCGATGGCAAGGAGGGCAAAAAAACCTTCAATAATGCTGCTATCCGTGAGGCTTTTACCAATAACATAGACCAGTAGCCCCCCGATTACCCCGATTGCACAAAACGTGCCCCAAACCTGTAGCAGCCGTATAAATGGGCTAGGGGGCATCTGTGGCTGCGATTCAGGTGGTGCAGTCATTCAACAAACCTCAAAACAACTCAAAACTTGGCATTTTAAAACCTAGTATAGTGGGCACTGTTGCTCACAACAAGACAGCATTTTTGGATAGAGGGGCGGTCTCACGCTCAATCTTGAAAGTTGGGGTTTCTGCGCTATAATAGATGGGTTATGTCGAACATATGTCTTGATTTGTCCAGCGGCACTAGGTTGAAAAGGGGCGTTTATGGATATTACGTGGTATGGACATAGTTGTTTTCGCTTGACCGAACGCAACAAGGCGACTGTAGTGACTGATCCATTCGATGCTGCCATCATTGGCTATAACCAACCGCGCCTCAAAGCTGATATTGTCACCGTAAGCCACAATTCACCGGGCCATAATAACATGGAGACCGTGCAGGGCTATAAATATGCCCTCATTGGGCCGGGGGAGTATGAAATCGGGGGAGTGTTTATCACCGGGGCGGCAATGCACAATCTACAAAGCGACCCGCCGCGCTATAACGTGGTCTATGTGATGGATTTTCAGGGGGTCACCGTCGCGCATTTAGGCGATCTTGACCATATCCCTAATCAATCTGAAATTGACGCGCTGGGGCATATTGATGTGGCACTCGTCCCGGTGGGTGGTGGCGGGGGGCTAAATTCCAGCCAAGCCGCCGAGGTGATTAGTTTGCTTGAACCCAGTTTAGTCGTGCCCATGCACTACAAAACCGAACAGACTGTGTTATCATTAGACCCGGTTGACCGCTTTCTCAAAGAGATGGGGGTCAGCACCCCGTTGTATGAAGAAACCTTGCGGGTGACATCGGGGAGCTTGCCAGAACAAACACAAGTGGTGTTGTTAAGCCTCAAGGAATAAATGGATGATTAAGCTGCTGTTGAGTTGGGACATTCAACCCGGTCATGATCAGGAACATTTTGAATTCATGGTACAGGAATTCGCGCCGCGCCTTACTACATTGGGGGTGATGCCAATTGAAGCATGGTACACCATGTATGGCGAAAAAAGCCCGCAAATTGTGGTTGAGGCGATGACGGATGACTTACAGACCATGCGCCAGATTATGGCCTCACCAGAGTGGGATGATTTGAAATCGAACCTGCTCAAATATGTCACGAACTACAAACAGAAGGTCATTCGCGGACGTTCCCACCTACAACTATAGGCGTGGGCTAGTATCACCTCTACCCGGCCCCCCTTTAAATGAGCCGACAATATTCAAGGTAATCTAACTGTCATGAAAGTCACCTGCTTGTGGGGTGACTTTTTAATTACAGCCGTCCATCCGGTAAGCGACCTGTCTTCAAAATTTCGACTTGGGCTGCCGTAAAGGGCGGCTCAAATAGGTCGGCGGATTCGTGATAGCAGCGGAACATGTCCACAATAAAATGCAACCGATCTGGTAATAGTGCCCAATCCACTGCACGGCTGTCATGGGTACTGTTTGGCGTAGGGTCAATTTTTTCGAGCAGGCTCACAAGATCAAGCAAAACAAGCTGCTGTAATGAGGTCGGAAATTCAGCCGGAACATCCTCACCCAGACGCAGCAGCAGGCCATGTGGTAGTTCGATGGTCATCAAGTATTTGGTAATAACGAGATGCGCTTGGCGGCGGGCTTCAGTTAAGAGGCGGTCTAGCAGCGGATCAAATGGGCTGGGCCTGCCTAACAAACGCTTAAAAAATAGGCGTAACTGGGCGAACCAACCGCGATTGGGAAACAGGGCATTGAGCAACTGCCGCCGAAATTCCCTGCGGTCAATCAACGCGGCATTCATGGCCTCGGCAATTTCCGGTTGCAAACGGGTCTGCTCATGAAAGCCAATCATGATATTCGCCAGCAGCATCATTTCGGCCCGTGTTTTGAGATCGTTTTCAAAGAAGGCTTGATAGTAGAATTTGAATGCCTGTCGGAGATATTGCTGACCATCCGGTGGTTCGCCGGGGCGCAGTGATTCACAAAAAAGCGCGATTTTATCGGCATCAAAAACGGAATCATGGAGACACGTATCATAGAACCGTGCGAATTCGCGTCCGATTTCCTCAAAGACTTTTTTGTTGCCACGCCCCACCGCATCACTGGCCCGGTCAAGCGCGGCCAATGGATTTAGCACCTCAAACACCGACTCTCGAATCTCGCCATCACTGCGTTTGGAGCCGAAAGCCTTTGCCGCTGCGGTTATATCCGGTACAACTGGGGCGGTGAGTGAAATCCCCTCCAATGTGCGGGCAAAATCTTGCTTACGAATGGTCTGGCCTGCTTGTTTGGAGGCCCATGTCGCAAAGGTACACCAATTCGCGCTGATTCCAGTACGGGCAGTCATGGCAGCCGCCAGTTCGTGATAACACTGCGTAATCTGCAAATTGCGAATGACGGGATTGGTCAGGGTACAGATTTGATCAATATCGGCGACAGTCGGTAAATTACCCATAAATTTTGCCCTATCTAAATTGGATGGTCGCAATCGCATGGGGTGGCAATTCAACACGCCAACACCCTGTTCCATCTGCATGAACCGTCATTTTTACCGGACTGACAAGGGCTGGATTATCGCTGCTATTCACGGCGTTGGGCTGCTCGGCAGTCAATAAGACCGCGTTTTCTAAATCGGTGACAGTGGGAGTGGTGAGTTGAACGGAGGCGGATTGATCAAAGTGCCGATTGATGAGGGTCACGGCTAGTTTGCCTGCTTGTGTTGAAGCGGTTGCAGTGACCGCGCTTTCTTGGCCCGGCAGCGTCGCACTATGGACAATCTCGACGGGTAGGGCAGTTGCGCCGATATGGGGCGTGTGAAGCTGCAAGGCATGGTAAGTGGGTGTCACCCACATCGCCGCGCCATCGGTCATGATGGGGGCATGAAGCACATTCACAATTTGGGCGAGATTTGCCAGTGTAAGGACATGGCATTGACGGTGAAAGCCTTCAAGGGCGATTGCCGCCGCCAACGCATCACGCAGTGTACCCGCCTGTTCATAGGTGATCGGCGTCCGGTGATTTTCGGAGTCAGGCCCCCACGTTCGCGCTTCAGGATGCCATACGCCCCATTCATCCAAAGCGACACCAATACGATGACGCTGACTACCGAGATGCTGGTGAATAAAATCGGCGGTACGGCGAACAAAATCCTCTGTGGCGTGGGCTTCATGCAATAACGTGTAATATTGTGTTTCGGAGAACTCGATTTCTGGCCCGCCTTGTATCCAATAACGATGGATGGAGAGGTGGTCAATTAGATCGAGGTGGCGGCGATTGGTTTCGAGAAATTGGATATTCCACTCGTCTTCCTGCCCACAGGCAACCAGTTCGGCACTGGGATCAACGTGCCGCAGCATGGTGGCATAGCGACGATACTCTTTGGCATACGTTTCGGCATCATAATTGCCTCCGCACCCCCAATTTTCATTACCGACGCCCCATAACCGCACGCCAAAAGGTTGAGGCGACCCATTGGCGGCTCGTTCTCGTGCAAGGCTTGTCCGAACACTGCTGTTGCAATATTCAACCCAATCACAGAGTTCCTGTATGGAACCGCTGCCAACATTCCCCGCGAGATAGGGTTCTGCTCCTAACATACGACATAGGTTGATAAATTCGTGTGTGCCGAGACTATTGTCGTCCTCGACCTGTAATCCGCATGACATCCCCAAGCGGACAGATCGTTTTTCCTGCGAGCCAATGCCATCCCGCCAATGATAATGATCGGCGTAGCAGCCTCCCGGCCAACGCAGCATTGGGACAGGTAATTTTTTGAGTGCGTCCACGACATCGGCGCGAAATCCATCATAGTGTGGGATGTCAGTATTGGATTTGCCGACCCATAAACCATCATAACAACAGCGACCTAAATGCTCCGCGAAATGTCCATAAAGACGCTGAGAAATTGTACCGATTGGGCTATCACTCTGAACAGATAAAGTAGTTTCAATCACGTTTTTTGTCCTTTCTAGCTTGTCAATTTGGATATTTCTATAATCATCCCATTTTCGTGCTGTTTCAGGCGCACCATATCCCGATTCGCTAATTCTGGAAATTGGGCGCGATCTTCCATGCGCACGCGAAAAGTCACGACCCCCTCCCGCACATCTTCACGGTAGCCACTGATGTGCAAGTACCAAAAATAGGGGATGTAGAGGTTTTGCCCTTCAAATGGGCCGGGGGTGCGAATAATCCCCGTTTCATCCACCTGAAACATGCTAAAGACTAGTTCTCGATTCATGCCTTGATCCTTAATGCCGGAAATCTGCCTAAAACATTACCCCGCATCCTGAATCCGAGCAACCAAATCATAGAAAATCAAAAGCGGCATCACCGCTTGGGGGATACCGCTTCTGGGGTTACTGAGTGTGACTCAGTTTAGTCGTCTTCAGCTACCTTGACAGGAGCGCGGGTGAACGTCGCTACGGCGTCTGGACCACCAATAGTTTCAAGGCTGTCGTACAAGACCTGTAGGATGTAGTCTGGGTTGTGGGCAAACACACCGGGGTCTTTAACGGAGTATTGATAGTTGTAGGCAGCGCGGAGCAGATTGGGTGTCCACGTAGCATAACGGTTGTCGCTATTCACTTCGTCAGCGTCGGTTACACCATCACCATTGGTGTCAATATACCAATACGGGTGAGTATGTGCATCATAGACAATACCAGTGCCAACAGTGTTGGTGGCATAGGCTTGAATCGCTGCGTAGAGGGCATCCTGATAGGCGGCAATTTCGTCGCGGATGGGTTCATCCGTGCTGCCGTCACCATCATAGTCTACCGGGTCAACGTCTTCGTCTTCCATACGAATGGAGAGGACATCTTCGGGTTCTTCGACGTCTTCATGGCAGTCAATGCAGAGGTCATATTGAATGGTCAGTTGGTGTTGTTCATGGCATTCGTTGCAGGTATTGAAACTGCGAACATGCTCGTTACGACCATTGTATTCTTTGCCTTCATATTGATAGGCACCCTGAACTTCACCACCGAACCAAGTTGCACCAGCCGCAAAGTAATGGACATTACGGAAGGTCAGCTTATCTGTGACTTCATCATCACCAACCCCAGCGGCGGTAATCGCACGATTAACGCTAACTGTGGATTCGCGGCCCTGATGACAGCTAATGCAGAGGTTATTGGGGTCGTTTTCTTCAAACGATGCTCTGGCACCACTGGGGAAGGTCACTTCAGCAACTTCATAGACAGCCGGGAAGTCGGCCACGTTATGGCAGGTGGTACATTCGAGTGACGCGGTAGGTTCAGCCGCAATATTGACACCATTCTTCAGGTAAACGGGCAACCCACCCGCCGTATGGCAGCGAGCGCAGGTGCCGGGGACTTCACCGTCTTCATCCCAGTGACGGAAGGGTTCACCTGTCGCATCAAAGTGACCGGGGTCGTTCCGAACCTGAGCGGCTACTCCACCTTCGCCCGTACCCATCGCAACATTTAAGGCTTCGAGTGTGTCGTACAGCAGTTCGATGTGATACTTCGGATTGTGAACATAACCACCGGGGTCTTTCATCGTGACTTGGTAGTTATAAGCTGATTGTAGTAGTAACCCTGTCCACGTATTATAGGCATTCGGGAAAGCAGCTTCGCCTTCATCCACTGCCCCGTTCGCATTCGTGTCGATGAAGAAATAGGGGTAGGCATGTTCGTCATAGACGAGAGCCGTACCAGCAACATTAGTGGCATAGGCTTGAATAGCGGCATACGTCATTTCTTTCAAGGTATCGAGTTCGCCCTTGATGCCTTCTTCAAGATCGCCATCGCCATCATAGTCACTCATTGAACCCTGCATCCGAACATCGGCGAGGTCTTCAACGCTTTCAACGTCTTCATGGCAAGCCGCACATTCTGTAATCTTCACTTCAAGGGTGTGCGGGCTGTGGCATTCAATACAGGTGTCATATTCTTCAACGTGGTTATTACGGGGTTGATAGCTCTTGCCGGGGAATTCATAGCCAGCGTGCGCCTCAGAGCCATAAAGGGTCGCGGCTGCGGCATAGTAATGGATGTTGATGAAACGGAGGTCGGCACTGACGGTATTGAGATCGGTCAGGCCGGCCTCGGTAATTGCGTTCTCAACCGATAGACCGGAAGCACGCCCTTGATGGCAGATCATACAACGGGTTGAATCCGACAAATTCACAACTTCTGCGCCTGACGGGAAGGTAACGTTGGTCAGGCTTGCGGCAACGGGATTGTGGCAGGCATCGCAGTTTACGACAGTGCCAATCGGCGGTGCAACTTCAACGGTACCAGCGGGCGATCCATCGCCGCCGAGGTAATCCACATAACCGGGGGTGGAGTGACATTTGGCGCAGTCAACTTCGACTACCCCATCTTCGTCCCAGTGAATAAAGGCTTCGGCTTCAGCATCAGCATGGGGGGACGCCACCCATTGATCGTAATACTCGCGCAAGAAAGTTGGGGGTTCACCTTGCGGGTTTTCCTGACCACCATCTTGAGCTTGTACCCCGACTACGAGGGCTGTTGCGATGAGCAGCAACCCAAGCGCAATAAAATAACGGTACATTTTCATCGTAAACTTTTCTCCAGACGTTTCGATGTAGTGACATATAATCCTAAATCACTGGCTACCTTTACTACTGTTCGCTCGATAGGCTGCTCCTTTGTTAAATTTGGATAATGAGAAAAACTACATATGGGGATAATGACGGATCGTGCTAAAACAAAAGAAGACCGCCCATAGATCAATGGTTGCAGTCTTCTTGTAGTAGATGATATTAATGTAGAGAAGGCAGGAGGGCCACGCCGCAAAACAGACCATCTGATTTCAATGGGCATAATGGGCGTGTCACTAACATGCTTCTCTGGAGATGAAGCAGGTGGTTTGATACTATGAATGAACTGCCGACAGACTCCCTCCGGTCCACATTTTTTATCATGTTTAAGGGGAGGGGCAGCCTCGTGAATCCCGCTAAACGGTAAGGCTTGGATTTCAGACCAGTGGCTTGGATTCTCGACTTTACTGACTAGGTTCTCGACTGTCGTCAGCAGACGCAGCGCGTTACCAACCTCCACCGGATCGGAAATGGGATGCTCCAATATGTGTTGCTGATGAATCTGCATATAACCATCCATCAGGGTTTGATAGTGGCTGCTGTCTTGGGAAGGCTGTAAGGCAAAAACGCGCTTGCTAATGGCGAGGAAGCGGACTTGTAACTGGTGGGTGATTTCTTGGGGCGATACGAGGAAATTGATGTCCGTCGTAATGCCACCACCATGACACTTGATACAATCAAACTCGCCAGCGAAACTCATTTTGGGGGAAAAATCGGAGGCAGGTGGAATCTTGGCCGGGAAATTGGGGGGGCAATCTTCCTCGCCACATATTACAGACAGAGTAAATGGTTCTAGCCATTTGTCTGAATGTAAAGTGCTTTGACTGTTGGCTGATTCTGTTTGCGGCGATAACAAGACAATGATGAGAAGAATCAACCCCAGCCCCAAAATCATGTATCCAAGATATTGGCGCTTGAGCATCATTCACCGTTGATTTCCACAATATGAGTATGATTGTACTGATTTTTAAATGGGTTGCAACAAAATTAGTAGGGTGGTTGGGGAAAAAGGTAAAAAGTCATATTTTGTCTGTGCAGAATATGATGAACTAGAAGAAACAAAAAACCGCCTAGAGAATCTCCAAGCGGTTTTGTAGGTTTTAGATTGGATTTTTATTCAGCGGCGACGGCGATGGCGGCCACAACCTCTTCAAAGGTTGCCGTGTAGTTAGGCCAGTCGGTGGTTGCAGCACTCCCTTGAATCAACAGGTAATTGCCACCTTCAAATGATACCAGATAGAACGTTCCGCTCTTGCCAGAGGTGGCGTTGGTAAAGTCTACTTTTAAGGCTGGCGCACCCGCAACCGTTGCTTCGGCAGGTTCACTGGGGGTCGAGTCGGCACGAACCAGCGCGGCAATGATGTCAGCGGGTGTAGCCTCCGCCGCTAAACCAAAACTGGCAAGGTCGGCACTGGTAAAGGTTGTGAAGATCACTGCAAATCCCTGAACGGCGTCCGGGTTAGCAAGATAGGCATCAACCGTTGCTTCATCGGCGGCAGCAACCACAACAGGCAGCACAAAGAAGTTTTCATCAGTCTTTACGGCATAACCAGCCGGGGCGCTGACAGTGAAATTCACAGTACCAGCCGTATACGGTTGAGGTTCGGCCAATGTGGATTCAGTGGCCTCAACTGTAGCCTCTTCAGTGGGTTCGGCGGTAGCTTCCTCAGTCGCCTCAGCAGTCACTTCTTCGGTAGGTTCGGCAGTGGCTTCTTCAGTGGCCTCAACGGTAGCTTCTTCGGTAGCAACTTCAGTCGGCTCTTCGGTGGCTTCCTCAGTGGGTTCGGCGGTAGCTTCTTCAGTCGCCTCAACAGTCACTTCTTCGGTAGGTTCGGCAGTGGTTTCTTCGGTGGCCTCAACCGTTGGCTCTTCAGTGACTTCCTCAGTCGCTTCGGCAGTGGCTTCTTCGGTAGCTTCTTCAGTTGGCATTATGGCTGCGTTATCCTCCACGCCGTCGCCATTCACGTCACCATCTACGCAGTCGTTCTTCATCGCCATCGGTTGAACTTCGGTGGCACCTTCGGCAATGCTGAACGTCACCGTGAAGCGGGTCGCTTTGCCATCCACTTTGGTGACGACGAATACTTCATAGGCCTTGCCAGCTTCGAGGTAGGCCGTGTCAGCGTCACCACCTTCGCTGTCAGGGTCGCTGGAGGCATCAACACCCACCGTTGCAATCGCACCTTCGACGACGAGACTACCACTGATATCTACACGGGCGCTGGTTGCTTCATCGGCCACAAATACGGCTGTGCCTTCGGCAAGGTCGGCGCTGAAGCGAAGCACAACGGTTTCAGGCAGATAATCCAACTCGGCTCCATCGGCGGGGGCACTGCACACGAGTTCCAAGCTGTCCTGTGCCGCAGCGGATTTAATGTTCAATCCTGCAAAGTTCAGGGCATAGACCAAAATTAAGAATAATGAAAAGACAAACTTACGCACAGAAGTTCCTCCGTTCGGTTCGGTTTAAATTTTTAGCTACGTTATTGTAGCGTGGGGACATCAATTGACAAGCGCCCAGTTTACATTATGCAATGTGACTGGGGTAAAGGCGCAATTGTACATTTTAACACAACAACCACCAAAATTTACCCGCCGTTTGGCGACTTGAGCGAATCTTCGGGTTTCCCGACAGGTAAAAGCACGCGGAAAGTAGTTCCCGGACACAACTTTTCGTCTCGTCCGGGGCTGTCAGCCTCAATTTTGCCACCATGCGCCTCGATAATTCCTTTGGAGATCGCTAATCCCAAACCGGGACCCCCTCCACGAAAGGCAGTTTTACTGGAAGAATGCAGGCTGACATTTCCGCCTTGATAGAATTTTTCAAAGATGAATGGCATCTGTTCAGCAGCGATACCGATGCCATGATCGGCAACAATGATTTCAAAACAATGACCTAATTCACCGTCCATTGCCTCACGGGTAATGACATCAATCACCGAACCATCGGGTGAATATTTGATGGCATTGGATAGAAGTTGGTAGAACACTTTATTCAGCAGCACCGGATCACCATGAATAAAAGGTACGGTGGGAGATTTTTGGTGATGTTGGCGAATGGTGATGCTGCGTTGGGCGCAGGCTTTTTCGAAGGTGTGGAGGGTTTCGGAAAAAACCATGCGTGGCAAGACGGGCACAAAGGCGACTTGCAGGGTTTGGTTGTCAATTTTGCTGACATCCAACATGCTGTTGACGATTTCAAACATGCGCTCCGTGCCTTCGCCCATGCCATTGATGATACGCAACAAGTCCGTATCTTTTTTCACGACAGGGTGGGATGACAGTACATCCCGATAGCCACGAATAATGGTAATTGGGGTGCGTAATTCGTGTGCGGCGACCTGAATAAAGTCCAGCTTGGCCCGATCTAGACGCTGTAACGCTTCATAGGCCCGGTGCATTTCCTCAATTTGCAAACGATCATTCATGCGCAGGCGATCAATGGTCGTCCGTACCATAGACAAGGCCATCTCTGGGCTAGTACGGAGCATTCTCATAATCGAATCACGGTCAATTTCAAGGACTGTCGTCGGTTGGGTGGTGCGGACAGTCGCTGTGCGTGGCCCGTCAACAATAATGGACATTTCGCCAAAAAACTCGCCGGTGTTTAGATGGCGGATAAATCTTTCGCCACCCGCCGCGTCAAACTGCTTCAGAATTTCTACCTCGCCATCCATGATGAGATAGAACGTGTTTTCATAAGCTCCCTCAGCGCACAACACGACCCCTTCGGAATAGGATTTGACCCGCGCGAGGAGATTCAGTTGATGCACGGCTTCACGTGACATCTCCGGAAATGCTTGATGTAGTAGAGAAATTGAGTCCATGCACACATCCATCAATAGTGTCGCGGCGAAATTCCGCACAGATCACATTTTGATTCTATAAAAATCAAACCCTTTCGCGCAATAGTGTCTCCTATCTAAACGTTACCGGAATAAGGGAGGTCTCCGTCAAAATTGAGCCGTCACGAGGCGAGAACGCCACTGCATACAATTGGGCTTGCGTGCCGGGTTGAACAGGCACTTTATCAATGCTCACTGAAAAACGACCACTGCCACCCACTTCCTGTGTACTAAAGGTGACAGGATATTGCGCGACCACCTGCCCGTTCACAAAAATTTGCAGCGTGAAGCTGTTTTCGAAGATACCCCCCGCTTCACCGACTAAGGTAAAGCTGCCGGGTGAGATGATTTCGTTACTCTTGGGCGAGGCAATCCGAATAAAGGCTGCTGCCGATGTCGGGCTGGGGATGGAGGTAAACGTTGGTGCGATAGTGGGGGTAGGAATGACCGCCCCAACCACCTGAACCGAAATGCCCTGTGCCAATCCTGCTTGGGCATAGGACGCCCGAATACGCAGTGTGCTGCTACCTAGATTGGCGGGAATGGTCAGCGTGGTTTGCCAGCGGGTGAGCGCTGCAATGTCATTGGTCTGCACGACGGCATTGTTTGAGGCAATCGCACTAGCACTGGTGGTTAGCAGTAGTTCCACCAAAATATTCTGACCCGACGCAACCCCTTGTACATTTCCAGTGACGGCGATGACATCACCAGCGTTAAAGGTAGCGTTGATTCCCGGCCCTGTAATGGTGAGGAGGGGTGTCACGCCGACGGTGGAGACGGGCGCAGTAGTTGGTACGACGACAGGCCGCTGTGTGGTTGGACTGGCCGTAACGGTTGAGGTGGCCGTAGCAGCCGTCGGGGATGGCGTAAACGAGAGGGTGGGGGTTGGCAGTTGGCGCGGTGGGGAGGGCGGCTGACCCGGTTCGACGACGATTTCAAATCCCGCTTGGGCGAGTTGGGTTTGGCCCTGTGCAGTGACGGCCACAACGCCTTCTTCCACACTAAAGGTTGAACGACCCGTGATGGGTTCGACCTTGACTGTATAAACTGTTCCACGCACGGCGGCATCGGCAGAGGGAGTTTTCACTTCATAACGCGAATTGGCATTGAGTGTACGGTCAATGCGGTTGGTGACTTGACCCACCAGCACGTTCAGTTGAATTTGGTTATCTCCCTCGGCCTCACCTTGCATGACCTCAATGGTTAGTTCCGTATTGGGAGCAACCTCAGTTTCATCTCCGGTAAAAAAGGTCAATAACGCTTGTCCAGTAGCATCGGTGCGGATGGAGTCTCCCTCGGCCAATATAAATCGGTTAGATGCTGCTTGCCATGTTTGCTGATCTTGGCTGGTCTCGACGTTGTTGGCGATGGTCAATCCGGTCAAATCACCAGCAACCTGATCGCCGTCATTGTTGTTTTCTTTATTATCATCGCCTCCCATCAACAGGAGGGCTGCGACGATGCACACAATCAGCAGAAACAGACCACCGACACCTGCCATTGCTGCCAACGCCACCATATTCCGGCCCGATTTCTGGGGTGGGGCAGGGGCACGATTGATCCGGTTGGTCACCGTTTGCAATGCAGCTACCGCCGGTGGAGTAATGCCCTGTGTCATATCAATCGGCGGGAGTTGATTGGGCATCATGGGCAGTTGGGCCACTGGGCGCATGATAACGGGCTGAATAGGTTTATTCAATCGGGCCGCTTCGCCGATTTGGGGCTGACAATAACCTGTTGCCACTTCTTCGGGACTCATGACCACCATCATCATCTGACAGGCGGCGATTTGGCGCTGCATTTCTTGCCATGCCACTGGCGGCTGTCCACTCAGAAATACTGAATGCTGCATTTGCCGCAGTTGCCCCGCCAAATGTTCAGCAGGTAATTGGTCACCGGGAGCAGCACAAACATAGATATAGGCCACAGGGTCAAATCCTTTTCTCTGTCCATATTCTTTTTATAGTATAGTGAAATGCACTTCTCAACGATACCCACCGAAGTTTGGGGGGGTAATGAAAAATCTCCGACCTTCGACCTATTCTGACCTCTAAAAAAATCAAAATGATTGACAACCACCGTCAATATCTTCTACAATGGGGATGTCATGGCGGGTAATATCTACCTCCCCAGACTTCAGCCGCCAATAGGAATGGACAAAGCCCGTGTCACCCGATGTCGCAAGGTAAGTGAACCCAACCCACCCAGTTTGGGCTGACTTTTTTGTTGCTGACATCGTGCTGCATGTGTTTTGTGTTCCCTATCTCCCATACACCTTCACACCTAAATTGGGTGTGCCGCACCCCTTTGGCAACAAAACCGTCGGCATCGGCTTTTTTTTAGTGCTGTCATTATGTTTACAAGGGGTATCCTACAATGTCCATCTTATCTGCACATGATCTTAGCCTTAGCTTCGGCGCGACCACTATTTTTAGCGGTATCCATGTTTCCATTCCCGCCAATGCCAAAATCGGCTTGGTCGGCCCCAATGGAGTCGGCAAAACATCATTATTATTTATCCTCAACGGCCTGACACCCCCATCCACTGGACATGTGCATACGGTCAGTGGACTGCGGATTGGCTATTTGCATCAAGAAGCTATGCAGGCCTTCGCGGGGCACGATAATACGGTCTATTCGGAAATGTTGACCGTGTTTGACGACCTGCGGGCGATGGAATCAAGGTTACGCGATCTTGAGGAGCGCATGGCCGAGGATTATTCCGAAGAACTGCTGGACAAATATGGGCGATTGCAGGCCGAATTTGAACACGCGGGTGGCTATGATTATGAACTGCGGATTAAACAGACCTTGCATGGACTGGGTTTTGATGACGGCCTCTATGAAACTTCGCTGGCTCATCTCAGTGGAGGGCAGAAGACCCGCGCACTGTTGGCCCGCCTCCTATTGGAACAACCCGATTTGCTCATTTTGGACGAACCGACCAATCATTTGGATGTGGAAGCTGTCGAGTGGTTAGAAGGACGCTTGCGGATGTGGCAGGGGGCGCTGCTTATCGTCAGCCATGACCGATATTTTCTGGATCGGGTCGTTTCAACGATTTGGGATATGAGCCGGGTCGGGATTGAGGTCTATCGCGGTAATTACAGTGCCTATGCCCAGCAGCGACAGGCACGCATCGAATATGCCGAGAAGATGTATGAGCAGGAAATGGAGCGCCTTGCGAAAGAAATGGATTATATCAAGCGTAACATTGTCCGCGCTTCGACCAACGGCATGGCGGTAGGGCGGTTACGTCGGCTGAGTCGTGACCTAGTGGCGATTCAAGAAGTCGGCCTCGTCAATTTCTTGGCAAGTACCCAGTGGTCAGAGTTAGGTATCGGCGGGGTGCGTCCTTTTACGGTGATAGAAGCCGAGCAAGCTATCAAGGCGATCCGTAAGCCAACCCCACGTTTGCCAAAATTGACCATGCACCTGACGACGACCCATCGTAGCGGCGATATTGTCGTGCGTACCCGTGATTTGCTGGTGGGCTATCCTGAACACCCCTTGTTTACCAGCGATGATTTGGTGCTGCTGCGCCGTGAATGTGCCGCGATTATCGGTGGGAACGGCACAGGCAAAACGACCCTGCTGCGAACCTTGATAGGGCAGGTGGCTCCGTTAGAAGGACATATCGAGTTTGGGGCAAGTCTGAAAATTGGCTATTTCGCGCAGGCCCATGATAGCCTGAATCCCGATAACACCGTCTTGGATGAACTCATTAATCATAAGTTCATGCGTACCAGCGAAGCGCGGAATCACTTGGCGAAATTCCTGTTTCGCAATGAGGACGTGTTTAAAAAAGTGGGGATGTTAAGCGGTGGTGAACGCGCTAAACTTGCGATGGCACTCTTGGCGCTGGATGGTGCAAATTTGCTGCTGCTGGACGAGCCGACGAATCATTTGGACATCGCCGCGCAGGAAGCACTCCAAGAAGTGCTGGAAAGTTTTGACGGCACAATCCTGTTGGTGACACATGACCGCTATCTGGTAGACAGCTTGGCGACACAAATCTGGTCATTGGAAGACGGCCATCTGAGTGTCTTTAAGGGGAACTACCACGCCTATATGGAAATGCGAGATGGGGTCGCAGCATGAGAAATTGAGCAAAAATGTGCGCAGGATGGATAAATGGTCTTAAATAGGCCAAGTGGTGATTGACAGACGCGGAGATTTTCACTATAGTCTAGCAAGAGTTGATGACCTCATGAACCATCCTGCGCCATCGTTACGTTTCGATAGCTTTTAATGAACACGGTGATATGAACGAGAAATCTGCTAACATACTTGAACTTCCGAAAATCCTAGAAAAACTGGCGCAGTATACGTCATTTTCAGGTGGCCGTGAATTGGCTCTGAACCTGACCCCTACTCCAGATTTGTCGGTAGCACGTGAACTGCAACGTGAAACTACCGAGGCGCGGTCTTTGCTGCTTGCCAAACCCGAAACGCATATGGGCGGGGTGACAGATGTGCGCGAGGCTGCACTGTCCTGTCGGCGCGGTTTTGTCCTTGAAGCCTCGACCCTGCTCAATATTCGCAGCACTCTGCGCCGTGCCACCAATCTCAAACGCACGGTTGGTAAATTAGGTAGCCAGTTTCCACTCTTGTCGGCGATTGTGGATACCTTAGAAGAATGTACGACGGTACAGAACGAAATCGGGCGGGTGCTGGATGACACGGGCATGATACTTGATTCCGCCAGCGTCAAACTCGCTACCATTCGCCGCGAACTCCGTATTTCGTTTGACCGCCTGCACAGCAAAATCACCAATATCGCTACCAGCCAAGCCAACGCCAAATATCTACAAGAGCCGATAGTCACCCAGCGCAACGGGCGGTATGTGATTCCGCTGAAGGCCGAACACAAGGGTCGTATCCCCGGTGTGGTACACGACCAAAGTTCCAGTGGGGCGACCTTGTTTATTGAGCCATTGACTACCGTCGAACTCAATAACCGCTACCGAGAACTGCAAATCGAAGAGGAAAATGAAATCCGCCGTATTCTCGCCGCCTTATCCGAAATGGTGGGAGAGTCGGCGGATAAAATTTCGCATACCGTCGAAGTATTGGCCTATTTGGATTTGGTTTTTGCCCGCGCCAAATATGCTGAGTCACTGGATGCCACCGAACCGCACCTTGTCGCATTTCGTACCGATATGGCGAATCCCCAACACCCGGGGGGCACAATTCAGTTGATGAATGCCCGTCATCCTCTGCTGGATCAGCAAAAGGTTGTGCCGACAGATGTCGAGTTAGATGACAACACCTTTATGCTCATCATCACTGGCCCGAATACGGGGGGCAAGACAGTAGCTCTCAAGACAATAGGGTTGATGACCCTGATGGCCCAGTGTGGTTTACATCTACCTGCTGCCCAAGGGACGACTCTATCGGTTTTTGAAGATGTCTATGCCGATATTGGTGATGAACAGAGCATTGAACAATCTCTCAGTACCTTCTCGTCGCATATGACCAACATCATCCAGATTTTGAAACTGGCGAATCCACGTTCACTGGTGATTTTGGACGAACTTGGCGCAGGGACTGATCCGGCGGAAGGGTCGGCATTGGCCCGGTCACTGCTACTGCATTTCTTGGAGCGTGGGGTCACGACGATTGTGACAACCCATCACCCTGAATTGAAAGCCTTTGGCTATGAACGTCCCGGTGTACGGAATGCCAGCGTCGAATTTGACCTTGAAACTCTAGCCCCGACCTATCGTTTGATGGTTGGTATCCCCGGACGCTCAAATGCGTTGGCGATTGCTTCACGTTTGGGTCTGCCTGTCGACATCATTGAGCAAGCACGCGGCATGGTCGCTACCGAAGATTTAAAGGTGGATGACTTGCTAGATGAAATTCAAAAAACCCGTGATGAAATCCGTCATCTATTGAGCCGTAAACAAGAAGAAGAAGCGGAGATTGATAACCTGCGCCTCGAACTGGTGGATCGGGTGGAGAATATTGAACACGAGCGCCGCAAAATTCTGGCTGAAGCACGCGAACAAGCCGAAGCCGATCTCGAAGATTTACGCCGTGAGGTTCGACGGATGCAGCGTCAGTTGGAAGGGGCAGGTCAGCCATTGGATGCCATTCGTCAATTGGCGGAGCAAGCCCGTACCATCACCCCGGCGGATTATCTGAAAACACCTGACCCGGTTGAAAAACCAAATAACGGTGAAGTGCAACAGTTCCGCTTGGATGAAATGGTCTGGCTGCCCAACCTCAAAGCCGAAGGGAAGATTACCGAAATCACCTCCGACGAAATTGAAGTTTTGGTAGGACGACTGCGGATTCGTGCCAAACCCAACGAGTTGGAACGCCGCACGGCTAAAGAGCGCAAAAAAGAAAAACGCACCGCCATGCCGGAACTCTATGACGGCCCCAGCACTCAATTTGAGCGCGGCAAATCACCCGGTTTGGAGTTGGATTTGCGCGGTAGTCGGATTGAAGATGCGGTTCCCCAAGTCGAAAGCTACGTGGATGCCGCATACATGGCGGGATTGCCATTCGTGCGGGTCATTCACGGCAAGGGCACAGGTGCATTGCGGAAAGCCATCCGTGAAGAACTCAGCCGCCATCCACTTGTATCCAAACATATGAGTGGCAATGACAAAGAAGGTGGTGAGGGCGTCACGATTGTGCATCTGGTGTCACAGCACTAGCCATGATTGATAAATAGTTAAAGGGCAGGTTGTTTTAGATCTGCCCCTGTTACAGTTTTATGGCTAAGTTAGTCAGCCTTGTAAAGCCTCACTGTCCAATCTTGGTAGTTTAAGAGGTCTAGCTCGAAAAGATATTTTCCACCATTGAGCCGAAGTGTGGCACCACCTTTAAGTTCTACAATCTCGCCCTCATGACTTTCATCTCCGGGAAAGTCGTCATAAATAATGTAGTCTTCGCTCTCGGATTCATCAGTTACGCTGGTTAAGTCAACATTGAAATAATTAAACACTTCACCCCTGTCAACCGTTGAGGTATATTCGAGTATATAGACACCTTGCTCCAACTCTATTGGCCCTATTTGACTGTCGGCAAATCCGGACCATATATAACCTTCATTACAAGTAGCAACTACAGATTGAAATTCATTTAGAGTTTCAGAGAGGGTAGCCCAATCTTCGGCGGAGGTAAATTTTTCATTATATTCAGCTACAATTGCTGGTTGGTCACACTCGGCTTTTCCATCGCCTCCACCTTGGGCGTAAATTCGCGTCATCATTCCCACTGTTGAGATTAAGAAAACCAGAGATGACCCACCAAATGCCTTTTTCAACACCTTTATACTCTCCTTATTTTGAAAATCATTAATAATAATATTGTACCTAACAATCCGGATTTGCAAAACCAAAATCAAGTACCAACTGGCGCATTTTCAGGCAGTTTGTCGCTTTGATAGGCTAACATGATTTGTTCACATGGGACACTATAAGTAAGGCATTTTTTTCGGCATCATGATAATTATTTTTCGCTGGCAAATTAACCTCTTTTTAGCTTCGGTTCGCTATAATCATTGTACTGCATAACTTTAATCGAGATGGATGGGGTATGAGCCTAGACGACAGAAACCGCCGCAATGATGAGGTTCGACGGGGGCAGAATTTTATCGGGGATGTCCACAAAAAAATGTCGCGCATTGCCCAAGAATTTGCAGCAGGTGAACTCAATCGTGCTCAATTTTTGCGGCTGTATGATCGGTATCAGCGCCAAATTCTGCTAGTGGCCCAGATGATTGCCGAGTCTGATCCGGCGGGTTGGCGCGATGCTATTGCGGATGGTGAGGACACCCTTGAAATCCGTCGTCGCTTTGAATCCATGCCCGTCGGTCTAAGTGTCTATAGCAACCACTCTGGAATGCCGCTTGAGACGGTTGGGGATTTTGTGGTCGAGGCCGAATTGGTGACGCCTATGTTAGAGGTGTATGCTTCCGCCACAGTCGAAATTTTTAACGCGGCAGTACGCAGTATCGAACTCGATAATGGCGCATGGCTGTGTTTTGTGCGCGGCCAGCATACGAGTTTGTTGGTTCTGTTCTCTGTTGAACCCGCCAGTTTTCAGGTTGGTCTAATCGAACGGCTCCATGCTGATTTTGAAGTTGCCAATCATAAGGCGTTGGCAGAGGGGGAAACCGACGCCAGTCAATTGACCCATTCATTCTATTCGCTGGTCGAACAAACCCAATTTGGTGAAGTACCGCCCCGCGAAGATTAAACCGGGGTAGTCACAATTTCGAGGTCTTTATCGAAGGCTTTGGTGAAAATATCGGCATGGCGCAGCACGCTCCATTCCGCCACAACACCGTCCCCGCCGACCAACAACTCTAATTGAGCAAATTGTCCGCCGATGTGGACGCGCACTTCATGAACCACCCCATCGCGGCTGCGGTCTAGTTGTTCGGCTAAACGCAAGCAGGCTGTCATTTGCAGCAATTTTTGGTCATCATCCTTTTCTAACAGTGACCCATACCCGTTGATAGTAACAGGCCCTTTACGATGAAAGCGGGTCATCAGTGCAATCAGCACCAATTCGCGGTGGTTAAATCCGGGAAGACCTGCGTTCAACACCAAATAGAAGCTGTGTTTGTGATGGTCGTTGTAATCCACCGTCACGCCAATATCGTGCAAAATGCAGGCTGCCCACAATAATTCTCGATCTGCTGGGGTGCAGGCCAAAATATCGGGTGGAATCTGATCAAAAATTTGCAGGGCCAATTTCGCCACATGTTCGGCATGGGGCTGTTGAAAATGGTACAGGTTGGCAAGGTTATAGATGGAAGCGCGGCGCACATCTTCAAATAAATGGCCGGGGGTGTCTTGCAAAAAATACTCATAAAACACCCCTTCGCGCATTCCTTGATGGCAAATGGTCACACCATCAAACCCGGCGGTTTCAACAGCGGCGCGAATCACAATACAGCCCGCCGTCGTGATGTCGGCCCGATCATCTTTCATGCCGGGAATACGCCGTTTTTGCTGTACGGTCATGGGCAATAGTTGCTCGTAGATTTGTTTGAGACCCTTCGTGGAAAGCTGATAGCCATGCAGTTCGTCCAGTGGATAATTTTGCGTCTGCTGGTCAATATGGGCCAAATTGCGCAGCGTACCTCCTTGTCCTATCAGCATATGACCGCGCGCAGCACGAAACCACCCCAATTCAGTCACCATTTTGCGCACGGCCTTATCCAACTTTTCGGCGGATTTGGGGTCAATCGGGTCGCCTGTCAGGTAATCTTCCGTCGCGCGAATCGCCCCCAACGGTAGACTGACTGATTCCCGCATGTGGCGGTTTTGAATATGCGTGATTTCGAGGCTGCCCCCGCCTAAATCCATCGCAAATCCATCGGTTAGGGTCGTACTGTTGACCGCCGCCAGATAGCCATAATAGGCTTCTTCTTCGCCGGACAGGATGCGAACCTCTAGGCCTGTTTCGTTGCGAACGCGGTTCAAAAAAGCATTGTGATTGTTAGCAAGGCGCACAGCTTCGGTGGCACAGACTCGCACGTCAACAATGCCCGCAGCCTTACAAAATGCGGCATACATTTTCATGGTATTAACCGCCAATTCAACCTGTGTCGCCCGCAGCACTTTTGTTTCGGAGAGGCCCGACCCCAAACGTACCACCTCGCGGATTTCATCGCTGAGTTGAAAACACGTGCCCGATACATAATCCATGACGATCAGGCGGAAACTGTTTGAGCCGACATCAATCACCGCCATGCGTTTGGGTCGGGAATAGGTAAGGTCGGTTGTTTCGAGATTTTGAAGTTTTCTCAGCATGTTGCTCACGTTTTAGGGTTCATCTGGTGATTCGGGTTCATCGGAAAGGCGAAATAGGCGCTCGGTTTCAGGGTCAATTCTGCCATTGCCCGCACCTTGAAAATCTTGCATAAACGCCGCGATGCTTGGATAACGTAGACGGGTGCGTGGGGTCATGGCACGCAAGAACACCGGCACAAGAATCGGCGGCAGGCCCTCTGGTGAAATCTTCTTACGGGCTAGGGGTTCGGGATCATCAAATGGGATGCGCCCTGTGAACAAATGATAGGCCAGCACACCTAATGAAAAAACGTCGTGTTGGGGTTCCGGCGAGGCATGATATACCACTTCGGGTGCCATATAAAACTGCTGCATCAAACTGGGCGCTTTGGGGATCAACCCTAATTCCCGCAAATGGGTCATGGGCAAATCGGACAGTGCGGCATTACCTTGTGCATCCAACAGCACATTGGTCGGTTTTACACTGCCATGCGCTACCTCTTGTTCGTGTAAAAAATGCAGAGCTGAGGCGATTTGGGTAACGACCTTGACCGCCGACGCACGGGGGATGGTTTTGCCTTCGACCAAATAACGATTCACGGAGCGAGCAGCCGCCATCGGCATTACAATGCCCAACCGACCATCTTCCGATTCAACGGCTTGGGAGATGGGATGTAGCTGGGGGTGGCTCAGACTGGCAGCAAATTCTATCAATTCGACTGCCGCGCCGCGCAATCCTTCACGGCTGGTGTCTACCTTGTCCAAAACCTTAAGGGCTACAACTTCTTGAGTCTGCACATTCTGAGCCTTATGGACGGTTCCCATGTCACCGTCGCCCATGGCTGGCCCAAGCGTGTAAGTGCCAAATAGGAATGGAGGTGTTGAATCGGACATTTAAGATTCTCCCTGAAAATATTAGGTGGGCGATTCGTCCACGTTGCCAATTCGTGCATTTAATTCGTCAATGGCGGCTCGGATTTGCTGATGAACCATTTGGTCACGGTCACTTTGATTAGGATAATGCTCACTTAGAAATTTCCAACCATCTAGGGACACCCGTAGCAAATTGGTAGGGTTGTCCAATTGCAAGACAGTTCGCAAACTTTCTGCCGCAGTGTCTTTGGCAAGGGCAGCTTCAGCCATTGCAATGTCCATCAAGTTAAAATAATCCCCCGGTGACCTGAGCAACTCGGCGTTTGCAAATGCAAGGGTCTTTTCAAATGCTTGCCTTGCTTGGTTTAATGCCCCGCTTTCCCAGTCATGAGTTTCACCCAGTTGTTTGGCTTTCCATAAATAAAGGGTAGCTAAATTGCCGACAGGGTATGAAGATTTGGGGGTTATACCATAGCCTTGCTCATAAGCATCAATGGCTTTATCGAAGCGTTTTGTGTCTCGATATAAGCCACCTAATGGTCCCCAATAGGATTCTTGATTGGGGTCGGTCAGGCGGTCATCGGCTACAAGGGCGCGTCGTAGGTGGCGTTCGGCTTGATCGTAGTAGGTGTTGATCCTAGCGGTGAGGTTGACGTCTTTCTGTCGCTGTAAGTCTTTGGCCTTGCGGCGTAACGCCACACCCAAGCCTGCCCGCGCTGAGTGCCATTCTGGGTCTAGTTTCACCAATTCTTCTAAATGTTTGATTGCATTATCTAGTTCGTTGTTAATATAGTGAATTTCCACCCAGCCAGCCAAATACAGCGCATAACGGTTGTTGGCGTCTAATTCCAGAACTTTGTTTACAAAATAGTAGACTTGACCGTAATTTCTAAGCAGCATTTCATAGGTGGCTTGCTGCATGAGTTGGATAATCTGGACTAATTTAGCTACTTGTTGCGCTGTATCCGTTTTGACAGCGACCAGTGATTCTTCATAGGATCGCTGATTTTGGGCATAACTTCGCCGGACTGTTTCCTCCCAAGAATCTTGATTTTTTGTGACCGCCTCCACTTTGGCTCTTAAGGTTTCAAATTCCTCCTGTGTATTGGCGATTTTTCGGATGCCATAGGCTGTTGCGAGTGCAATTCCTAGCCCAATAATGACCGAGACCCCTTCAATAAAACTTAGGACGAGACCGGCCTCATTGGTACGGCAATCCTCATTATCGGGACATTTCGTAATTTCAACAGCACGATCCACACTGACAGCTACAAAATAGGCAAAAGCAACTAGGAGAATTATGGCTGCGATCGGCAAAACCCAGTAGTCAAGAAAATGCAAAAATCCTTTCCATTTAGTGCCTGCTTTTGGCGGCATATCTGCTCCTCAATTTGTCAATAAACTAATCAGTTGTATTTTGCTGCCGAAAATATAGGTAGGTGCGATATCCCCAATACAACAGCGGATTATACACCCGATCCCATGCGCCGACGGTACGGACAACCCGCCCGCCCCAACCCCGCTTAAAACGATAGACCCCCCATAGGCCGTCCTCACGTTCTTCAAAATGCCGTTCCAAGTAAGCCTCATTTTCGTCGGGGATGCCATATAAGTCGTAAGTCGTTGCGCCTTGTTTTCTGGCCCATTCAATCGCGGCCCACTGCACCGCATACGGGGCCATACGCTGACGTTCTTCGTTGCTGCTTGCGCCATAGGGATACCAACTGCGTTTACCCAATGCAAAGACAAAAATTCCAGCAAGGTCTTTGGTTTGACCTGTGGTTTCATCGGGATAACTTGCCATCAGCAGTGCCGCCTTGATGGGCGATGGGGCGGTTTTCTGCTCAATCAGCAGATTATAAACCTGCTCATAATATTCCGGCACATGTACCCCGAATTTTTGGCGCTCGGAGGTCGTTTGGATCAGGCGATTAAAGCTGTCCACATCGGCGCGATTGCCCTCACGCACGGTGATTTCAAACTTCTCGCTTTTGCGGATATTACGCCGTGTGCCTTGATTCATCCGCGCCAGAATTTTTTCGGTGGTCATGGCCTCGCCCTTGTCGTCACGTCCCCCAATATCAAGGATAATGGTGCGCGGAGGTTGGACGGTTTGTGGGCTAGGGCGGTGGCGTAACTTTTCTAATAATTCCGGCGGTACATCATAACCGGGTTCGATTTTGCAAAACACGGCACGATGCTGGCGGACAGCGCGGTCAATGAGTTTGAGCAGGGCCTTAACTTGACCGTTGTCCTCCCAATCCACCAATGGCCCAAATGGGATATAGGCCATGCTGCCCAAACTGAAGGGCAGGCGACGGTATAAGATTTGGGCGCCGGCAATCAATTTGCCATTATTTTTATCTAGCAGTCCCACTTGTTGGGCTGTCCAGCCGAAACCGGATTTAAAGACTCCCCATGCGCTGAGTTGCAAAAAATGAGCACGGGGATGGGACGCCACAAATGTATCCCATATTGCCTGATCCGGTTGAAGGGTTGTCGTGTACATAGTTCACTCACAAAGATTGAGAAATATGAAATTAAGCATGGTCGAACTTGCAAGAATTTATGAATTCTGAAAAATTCATGTAAAAAAATTCAAACGAACTTGAACTGTGTGATAATAAAAAAATTAACGTAGCTATCCTTGCACGTAGGAGTTAAGGACATTGGCAACCAATTCCACCGGCCTGATGAAACGTAGCTTTACCGATGGTCAGTATACCATTTCTCACCAGTTAGATTGGCTGCTAAAGGTATCCCTTGAAGGTCCGCTTGGTGAGCGAGCAGGCATGGCCCTAGTCGGCTGGCTAACGGATTTTTTCGATTACCAAGAGGATACCTGCTATGTACTGCTGGACGCGAGTAATCTTGGCCCGGTAACTCCCAATATCTTACGCGAATTGGCAGTCTCATTGTACCATCCGCGTATTGGGGGCGTGGGGGTTTTGGGAGGTGTGCAGGGGCAACAGCGATTGGAAGTGCTGTTAGTCATTACCGAGCATAGTGAACAGGTCAAATTTTTTCAAAATTCCGCCGAAGCCGTAACATTTCTCCAAAACCTGCGGCGGGGCAAGCGTGTAGCCGAGCGATAATCCTCAAGCGTTCGGATTAGGGGTAGGGGTAGCGCTAGGTGCACGATAGCGGCGGGGGCCATGTATATCAAAAATCAGACCATCTAATTTCTGCAAACACGTTGGGTCGGTGGTTATTCCTTGAACCAACTTAAATAATTCCATAAATCCATGTGGTTTAACCAAGAAAGCATTACATCCGCCCCCAAAGGCTTTGTGCATCATGCCCGGCTCGTCGTGCATGGTTGCCATCACAATCCGGGCTTCAGGCAGCAAAGGTCGTAAGGCTGCCAATAGTTCCATCCCCGATTGATCTGGCAGTTGATGATCCAACATAATCAGCTTGATGTTATCTCCCAGTTGCCCCACAATTTCTAGGGCTTTTGACCCGAGACCCGCGCCTTGCACTTCAAATTTGGCTTGCTGCAAGAGTCGCATCAAAAAATCACGGTTGGCGTGCTCATCGTCAATCACGAGGGCGCAAATACGTGGGGGCGTGGCTGGCTTAGGCTGAGTGACCGCCGGGGTTTCGGCTTCAGTCTTTACAATGGGTGGAGGCGTTTCCTCTGCTTTGGGGGCAGAGGAACTATTGGTCTCATCCGGGTTTGTCATCGCTGTGCTCCATCTTTGGGGCCGAAGCAATGGGTTGGGTGCTCGGCGGTACAGGGGCAACTTGAACCGCTGTCTCAACGACAGGTTCCGTTGCCGATGATGCGGTAGGGTCTCCGTTGGGTGCAGCAGGCGTTACCCCCGTCAGTGGTGCGGCGGGTGCAGTCGGAGTCGGTGTCACTGGAACGGATGGTGTGACAGGTGCAGCGGCAGTCAGTGTGGTCGAGGCTGTTGGTGCCATTGGCGTTGCTGCTGGGGTCACAGGTGCAATGGGGGCGGTTAGTGTTGGAGTCGCCGGTGTAGGTGTGGCTGATGGCACTGCCGGAGCTACTGGCACTGCTGGTGTTGCGGTGCTGGCTGCCACAGCCGGGTGAGTTTTGGGCAGTGTCAGTTGAGATGTAACAGGTTTTTGGGCAGCAGCGACAGCAGGTTCGGGTTTGGCTTGAGGCTGCAAGTTGGAAGGATCATATTTTGCCAACAGCGTGATGAATTGGCTAATGGGCAGAGGTTTGGGCAAATAATCGTTACAACCCGCTCCCAAGATGCGTTCCTCATCGCCGCGCATAGCATAGGCAGTAATGGCAATTACGGGACGTTGGTCGCCTCTGGCACGCATCCGCTTTACAACTTCGATGCCGTCCATTTCGCCTTCAAGTTGAATATCCATGAGGATCAAATGCGCGGTATCGGTTTGTAGTGCATCCAGAGCATCTTTACCGTTGCTGAATGAAACAACATCATGCCCACCGAGACGGGCGATGCGGCGCACCAGTTCAAGATTGACCGCGTTGTCTTCGACGTACATAATCCGCATAATGTCTTACCTTTATTGTGCTGCTTGGGCTGGAGCAGTCTCTACTTCGACCCACTCCGAGTCTGAGCCGGGTGCGAAATAGCGGGGGAGAGCGACATAGAAGGTTGAGCCTTTGCCCAACTCACTTTCCACCCAAATGGCTCCATCCATCAAGTTCAAAAGCTGGCGTGAAATTGCCAGACCAAGTCCGGCACCCTGTCGCTGCTGCTTACGGCCACTTTCCCCTTGTTGGAAAGCTTCAAAGATCAAGTCTTGTTGATGTTTGGCGATACCAGCACCAGTATCTGTGACGGCGACAATTACGCGATTAGGTTCAGTTTCAAGCGAAAGGGTAATCGAACCTTCGTCGGTGAACTTGGCCGCATTGCTGTATAAATTTAACAAAACTTGACGGAAACGAATAGGGTCGGCCACAACCATGGGTAGTGGGTCGGGGGTACTCCGCAGCAATTTGACAGGCTTACCGCCTACCAATCCAACCGCAGTTGAAAGCACACCTTTGAAGATTGGCTCCAATTCGACTGGTTGAATTTCGACTTCCAACCGTCCGGCATCAATTTTGCTGAGGTCGAGAATGTCATTGATAATGCTCAAGAGGTGTTTGCCGCTGGTGTAAATCTGATTCATATCTTTGCGATATTCAGGGGGGAGTTCAACCCCTTCATACATCAACGGGAAGTTGAGCATGGTATCGCTAAAACCGATAATTGCGTTGAGTGGTGTTCGCAATTCATGGCTCATATTGGCAAGGAACTGACCACGAAACTGCTTGGCAATTTCAGCGGCCTCACGTGCCCGATCAAGATCGGCATTTAAATGGCGAAGCTGCATAGTGAGGCTTTGCTGCTTTAAAAGGCTCTTTTCAACCGCTAATCGGCTTTCATGCAATTTCACGGCGGTTTCGCGTTCTTTGCGGTAACTACCAAGTGCCCATTCAGCAATGCCGTATAATTCACCACTGGTTTGGGCCGAAATCGCGGCGGTCAACGTCATAAGAATGAGGGCAAATATCACCCCGTTGTTCATCACGAATTCACCTGTACCGAGGTAGGGGATGCCTATAATCGCGGCAAAGCTTAGGGCGAGCATAGCGAACAACGCTTGGGCTGACATGAGTGTCCCCGCGATGAAAATCACGAGAATACCCAAGAAAGGCACAAGTGTTTGGGTGTCTTCATTATCAAACACCATCAAAACGGCGACTGTGAAAATGAGGCCGATAACGTAGCTATAGGTGGCCCACTCATATCGCCCTTTCTTGAGGAACTGCGACGTAAGGCCGCTGCTGACCAAAATAGTGGCGATGGCGACGAAAATACTGGTCGCTGACTCTCCAACCTCTTGAGTGATAACGACTACAATCCAAATAACTGCGAAAGCAAAAGCTAGAGTCGCTTTCCAGAGCAGTGATAAACGCTCGGTGCGAACCTCCTCAACAAATTGGCTTTGCGAATACTCTGCAACCGCCGCTTGTTCTGTCGTTTCAGGCGCAGTGATTTCTGGTGATGTTGGCACAGGGGCCACTGCAAGCTCTGTCACTGAAACCTCCTAAACTTGTTTCCTGTTATCACAGGTCTGTGGAAAAAATCCACTCGCTACATACCAAGATTAACAAAAGATGAGCATAACAAATTCTAGCTGAATTATAGTATGAATTCTACCTTTATTCTTTATGTTTGGGATAAGTTATAGTTTTTTCAGGAATATTTCAGAAATATCCAAACTGGGACATAGGGGTGTACAATGTGGAAACCCTCGCCTATTCGACAATATCTCGTGGTCATTGCTGTGGTTATGGCGACGACTGCTGGGTTGCTCCTACTGCGTGAAACCTTAACGGTAGCTAACGCTTCGCTGATTTATTTGTTGGTTGTTTTGTTGATAGCCATTCGCTCTGGAATGGGGCCATCACTCCTTGCAGCGATTATTTGTTTTCTATCCTTTAATTTTTTCTTAATAAAGCCCTATTATACGTTCTTGGTTTCAGATAGCCGCGAATTACTGGATTTGGTTGTCTTTTTGTTGGTCGCATTTTTAGGGGGGCAGCTCGCTTCAAATGCTCGTCAACAAGCGGCAAATGCCCGTCAGCGGGCTAACGAAAAAGAAGTTCTACACAAATTAGCCAGTTTTTTTAATCAACTTTCCACCTGTGAAGGGGTTTATGACGCGCTGCAAAAAGTGCTCTCGGAAGAACTGCATACCCGCCATGTTCATATGTTGCCCTATGCTACTGTTGTAATGCCGACTGACCAGACGGTATGCTATCTGTTGTTAGGGCGGGGCGAAAAAGTCTATGGGACATTGTGTGCCGCATTCGATGAACCACCTACAGAAAACCAATTGTCCTTACTCAATACTAGCGTGATTCAGGCCTGTGCTGCGTTAGAGCGCATCGAACTAGCCGAAAAACTCAGCCGCACTCAAACCATTGAGGAGGCGGATCGGCTAAAGACAGCCTTGCTCCATGCGGTCTCTCACGATCTTCGTACCCCTATTACGATTATCAAGACCTCTGCCGCCAGTTTGTTAAGCCTGCGCCAACAGCTGGATTCTGAACAACAGAATGAGATGCTGACCGTCATTGAAAATGAGGCCGATCAGCTTGACCGTATGGTAGGAAATCTGTTGGATATGTCGCGTTTGCAGGCCGGTGCTTTATACCTTCATTTGGAACTGAACTCATTGGAAGAGGTCATCGGGGATGTAGTGGCTCGGATGTATCAGCTACATAAAGCCGAACGCATCACGATGAATTTACCTGATGATATGCCCTTAGTGAAATTTGATTATGGTCTGATGTTGCAGGCGATCACTAATTTGGTTGAAAATGCGCTGCGTTATGAACCTGCCGAATCCAAAATCGAAGTGGATACAAGGGTTGACCACGACCAACAGATTGTATCGGTAGCAGTGGTTAACCACGGCTCAACTATTTCACCGGACGTGGCCCAGCATCTTTTTGAGCCGTTTTATCATGGGCCGGGGGGGAATATCGGCTTGGGATTAGCCATTACCAAAGGTATTATTGAGGCGCATCAGGGGCAGATTAGTGTCCAAGATACTCCCAGCGGTGGAGCAACGTTTATGTTTACGCTGGCACTTCCCGCTGATTCAACAGGAGGAATCGTATGAAAATTCTGGTAGTGGATGACGAGCCACAGATTCGTAAATTGCTTAAAACGGGCTTAGGTGGCTATGGCTACGAGGTTATTACGGCGGCCAATGGTCAAGAAGCCCTTGTTTTGGCAGCCCAACAAGCCCCTCAGTTAATTATTTTGGATATTTCACTGGGGTCGCCACCAGACGGGCTTGAAGTTTGTCGTAGTCTGCGTGAATGGTCAAAAACACCAATTATTATGCTATCGGTGCGGAATGAAGACAGGGCCAAAGTCACGGCTCTTGATGCAGGGGCGGATGACTACCTGACCAAACCCTTTAGCCTTGAGGAATTACGCGCACGGATACAGGCCGTCCTGCGCCGGATGATTGTTGAGCCAACCGCCAGCACCAAATCTGAAATTGTGGTGGGTGATTTGCGGATTGAGCTTGCCAAACATCGCGTGTTTGTCCAAGACGAGGAAGTCCATCTTACTCCCAAAGAATATGAACTGCTGCGACTGTTAGCGACGCATTCTGGTCGGGTCTTAACACACGGGGCCATTCTCAATCAGGTTTGGGGGCCGGAATATAGTGGCATGGATCATTATGTGCGGGTGTTTGTTAATCAACTCCGTAAAAAACTCTGTGAGAACCCCGCACGGAATATTCGTTATATCCTTAATGAACCGGGTATTGGCTATCGGTTTATAGACATCGAATAAACCTTGATAAAAAATTTATACCCCCCGTCGGACTCTTGAGACCTTCCTTATTCCGCCCTGCTACCATAGAAGATGAAAATCAACTGAAAACGGCGGGGTTTTTTTTATATGAACACGATTATGGTTCAATTACGGGATCGGCAGTGGACACTTCAGGCGCTCCATCTGGCCTGTGCAATGGCTCATACTCAACAATCTGATGTTACATTGGTGCGGATGGTGACTGTTCAATACATGACTTGGGTAGGGACGGATCTGGCGAATGTTCCTATGAGTAGTGACGAGCATCAATTGGTGGATGAACTGGTGGCAACCGCCGAGTATTATGGTGTCAGACTTTGCATCCAAAATATGCAATATTTTACTCTGCCCGAGGCATTGGTCGAAGTGGCAGCAACATTGGAGAGCAAGACAGTGTTTGCTACCCTGCCGGCTACATCTCTTCCGTATTGGCGACGGTTTCAGCTATGGAATTTGCAGCGGCAACTCAATCGTCGTAACTGCCAGCTTTACACACTTGAACAATCGGTGACAGACGTTACTCAGACACCTTCTGTGATGATCCAGCCCGCTAAACACCCGGCCCACAGCTAGGACACAGAGTATTACGCGAGGCCCAGCAGTTCATAGACCTTTACAAGCGCTTGCTGGCCTCGGACTGCCATTTCACCCAACAAATTAACTTGGATGCGCTTGCCAAGACGGGCCACCATCTGATCGGACATCAAAATTTGGCCGGGGCGGGCTTGTTCTTGCAGGCGACGGGCCAACAACACTTCTTTACCGGCGACAGTGTAATTCAAGCCGCTCAAAACCCCCATCGTACCAATGACCGCGTCCCCAACATGCAGGCCGACTCCAAATCGAATACTATCGGGGCCGAGTTTGTTGTTCTCGATGCGATGCTGCAATTGCAAAGCGGCCTCGACTGCCAAAAACTCGTGTTGAGCTTGCTGTTGAGGGGCATTAAAAAAGATGAGACCGCCATCTCCTGATACACGGTCAATGGTGCCGCCATATTCAGCAGCAATGTCGGTTAGCAGGCTGAAATGTCGGTTAATCAATTCGACCAGTTGACCCGGCTGAACGTGGTCCATCAACATGGGGTAGCCACGTAAATCAACCGCCAAAACACTGACCTCCCCGTGCATAGGTTGAAGCGCCTCTCGAGGATTATCCGTCAGGAGGCGCTCAATCAAATTGGGCGAGATAACCTGTTCCAATGAGACCAATACGGAATTCATCTCTTGGTCTTTAAATTGGGAGAGTTCCGCAAAATTGGCGGCATTTTCAATCGCAATGGCGGCATAGTCGGAAAGGGCACTTAACATGGCCGCATCTTGTTTGCGGAAAGGCTGTGCATTTTCCCGCATATTCCCGACTCCCAATGCACCAATCACACGACTCCCTAACGTCAGCGGGCTGTAGAGTGCCGCGACAGGGAGGGCTGGATTTTTCTGGCGTAAGGGGGCTAATTCCTGTGGCGTTACCACGAGCGGTTGACCATGCTGGATTACATGCCATGCAAAACGATTTTTGCTGGCTTGGTAGACCGCGCGAATATTGGCTTCTTCAGGTTGTTTGATGGCCCGACAAATGAGTTCCTCGCCTTGAATCAAATGTAAGCTACCTTCTTCTGTCCCTGTCACTTCAGTGGCGGCGCGGAGGATGTTGGGGAGTAATTCATCAATACTGGTGAGGGCGGTCACGCTTTTGCCGACATTATATAGCGCGTTGAGTTCACGAATACGCTGGCTGAGATCGGTATTGGCGGCGATGAGGCGTTCCGTCAGGGCATCTTTTTCTTTGCGCAGGCGTACTTCGCTTAGACTGCGTTCGATAGCGGCGACCATTTCTTCGACGGTATAGGGCTTTTTGACGTAATCCCGTACCCCCTTACGAAAAACCTCAATGGCGATTTCCTCATTGCCATGAAAGGTCATCAAAATAACCGGGATGTCTATGCTTTCTTCGTTGAGGGCGTCCAAGACTTGCATCCCATTCATTTTGGGCATCTGCAAATCGAGCAGGATTAAGTCGGGGCGATGCTGGCGGGCCATCTCCAACCCCTCTAGGCCGTTGCGGGCAATCAGGGGGGTAAATTGATTAGGCTTGAGGATATAATCCACAATAAAATCGCGGCTTTCACGCCCGTCGTCTACAATTAAAATGACTTCGCCTGCCATCGGTTTACGCCTCTGTTGATTCGATAATCGCCTGTATTATAGTATATGAAACCCACAGAAATGCCACTAATCCAGTGTTAAAAACGGGTTTCAATTTCTATTTATCTTATTGTGGCACTTCAATCTTGACGGGTGTGTTCGCCGTATAGGTCAAATCGCTCTCCGACGAGAATATGGCATTAATCAGGCTGCCTTCGCCAATATCACCGGGGGCATAGCCAAACGATTCCGGTGTTGGGTTGCCCTGAATTACAAACACATATTGCTCGCGTACCCGCCGTGAATTGGTCTGATCCAGCCAGATCGTCAGTGACATGTCTACCCCTTCGTTGACGAACACTGCGATCAATACTTCGGCATCGGGGCGATTGGCAAACGCGGCCCGCATCACCGCCGCTGGGTCTAGCTGAACGATGATTTTATTAAAGGTCTGTCCAGCGAATGGGCCTTCCAAAAATGTTTCGGGCTGTTCAAGGCGAATATCGGCAATCAAATCACGCAGAGGGGTGTTTTGGACTACACTAACCCAATCGGTGGTCGTCAAGGGATTAAGTCCCGGTGTTTGGGTCGCACTGGGCACATATTGACGCAGATTTATCGCCGCTAGTGCTGGGAATTGGTTGGGATTATCGGTGATGTCTGTCCAACCAACGGGGGGCATAGCGGGCAAACTTTCCGATCCACCCGTGCGTATCGCTTGTATATATAGCCGATTGTTGACATACCGCGCCTCAACTAGCAGCGTATATTGCTCGGTAGTGGGAGTGCCTGCTGAAAAACTGCTGCGTTCAATGCGTTCCACCGTCATCAGGGCACTACGGAGGTGATTGGGTGTGCGGATGTCGCCTTGCACATCGGTAGTAATTAGACTATTCGTGTCCTCTTGACGTTGTGATAAGATGCTGCCATCGGCGGGGTTGGTCAGGGTTTCGACAAAGCTGATATTGTTAAAGCTGACCACGCGATAGGACTGCCAGTTAGACTGGTCAAGGTTCGCCGCATCTATTTGTGATAACAGGGCAAGTTGACTGGTCGAAAGGGGCGGGGCCTCCGAGGTTGGGGTTGCCGCCATCGGGCTTGATTGAGGCAATGGTTCAGTGGTGGGGGTAGGGGCATCTTGAGCACGGGTGGAATACGTGCCAGATACCATCAAAACCAGCATAAACACGACACACAAGCCGATTCCCGTCAATCGCCAGAGATTTTTTAGAGGGGGGCGCATCAGTCGTTTCCTCCCAAATTATAGTAGCCAAATTTTCTATCCGAGTGTAACACGAACATGCCGACACCACATATCCTCTTGATTTTTCTTGATGGCATTGGCTTGGGTGATGACGACCCAGCAATCAACCCATTCGCGGTCATCAATGCACCAACATTGCATAGTTTGGCGGGGGGCAGACGCTGGTTACGCGATACGCCGCGCACCGAGACCAAACGGGCCATTTTTATCCCTACTGATGCCCAGTTTGGCGTCTCTGGCAGGCCGCAAAGTGCCAGCGGGCAGGCGACCATTTTTACAGGGCGAAATGTGCCCGCCGAGATTGGCGAACACTATGGTCCCAAGCCAAATCCGCCGATTCGGGAGATTTTGCAGCAAGATAATTTGTTTAAGACGCTGGTGGCCCATAACCGCACGGCGGCGCTGATTAACCCCTATCCGCCGGGATTTTTTAAGGGCATTGAAAGCGGCAAACGTATCCCATCCAGTTATCAGATTGCGGTGATGTCGGCGGGGTTGCCCCTATTGACAGAACGGCATTATCATGCGGGGGAAGCCATTGCGCCGGATTGGACGGGCGAGGGTTGGCGCGAATATCTGGGCTATCCCGATGCCCCGGTCTATACGCCGGAGGAAGCGGGGGTGAGACTGGCGGAACTGGCTTGGCAGCGCGATTTTACGTTTTTTAGCACATGGATTACGGATGAAATTGGGCATCGGGGGCCGTTTGAGGATGCGGTTAAGTTCATGGAGCGGTTTGACCGGGTGATGGCGGGGCTGCTGGGAAAATGGCTTGATGATGAGGGTTTAATCATTATCACGTCCGATCATGGCAATCTGGAAGTGCAGGGGGATCGGCGGCACAGCGAAAATTTAGTCCCGACGGTGGTGATTGGCGAAAAACGGCATGAATTCGCGGAGAACTTCACTTCGTTGATGGATATTACGCCGGGGATTTTGCGCGTGTTAGGGATTAGTTAAATTAGAAAATGTGTTCTGTGGGATGGGCATAAATTCAACCCAGTTGATGCTCTTAAACGGGATGCACTTGTCAAGTGATGTCATCGGTTATGGGGGTGGGTCATAATTGACCGTTAACGTCGGTGAATTTTGATAGGATGGGGGTTGGCCTATTAGCTCACGGGGCTAAAGCCGCCGTGCTGAATCTAGCTGGAAAAACAGATCAAGCAACATAGGAATCGTTGTAGTCATCACGATCTGGTGATTATTGGGTATTATTTAAGGTGTTGCGATTATTGAAAAAATTCCTGCTCCGATGGAGTTTGTTTGTTTATGACCTCTCAGAAACCCACCATCTTTATTAGCTACCGCCGCCCTGACCACCCCGATTTTGTAGAACGTATCCGTGATTGGTTTATCGCCAATGGGTATGATGGTGAACGGGTGTTTATGGATTTGAGCAACATGCCGTATTTTACCGATTTTGCCGAGTTCATCCGCGAAAAAGTATTGGAATCGGAAGTGGTGCTTGTGATTATCGGGCCGCAGTGGTTGGAACACTTGCACGAACGAGCAGGCCGTGACGAAACGGATTATGTGCGGTTGGAAATTGCGATTGCATTGGAACAGGGCAAACTGGTCGCGCCGATTTGCATTAAAGGGGCGAAAATGCCCAATGCAAAAGATTTGCAAGATTTCCCCGACTTGAAGGCAATTACCCGCTATCATGCGCCGGAATTGGACTCGGGGCGGCCTTTTTTGAAAAACATTGCGGATATTATCGGGGCATTGGAAGCCGAATTGGATCGGCGGAATAGCAAGAAGATGATCCCATCCAACCCGAAGAAAATCGAGGTATGGGATATTCTGCCACAACCCTTTGAATGGTGCGAGATTCCGGCGGGCAAGGTGACGCTGGAGGATGCGAGTTCGGATGGGGGAACCAAAGGCGGCACATTTGAAATTCCAGCATTTTTGATGGCGAAATATCCAATTACCAATGCCCAATATGAGGTATTTCTCGCCTCAAAGGATGGTTATTGGGATGTAAAGTGGTGGAATTACTCGGAAGAGGCGAGACAATGGCGGGCCGAACACAAGACGCCTCATGAAACGGGCTTTCCTGGGGATGACTCGCCGCGTACTAATGTCAGTTGGTATGAGGCAGTAGCATTTTGCCGTTGGTTAGGCAATGGGACAGATCAAAACATCATACTTCCAACAGAGCAGCAGTGGCAACGTGCCGCTCAAGCAGATGACGGACGTGAGTATCCTTGGGGTAATCGAAAACCAGATACAGGGTTGTGTAATTTTGGTTACCATATGGCACATGTAACACCTGTAACCCAATATTTGGAGGGTGCAAGTAAGTTTGGTGTGATGGATATGGTCGGGAATGTGTGGGAATGGTGCATGACAGAATGGGGTACAGATTCAGCTAATACTCATAAAGACAATAATCGTGTATTGCGAGGAGGCTCATTCCTCAGTAGTGATTACTTCCTTCGTACTGCTCTGCGCGGCGGGGATGATCCCAGCCGTGTCGACAGTGTCAGGGGTTTTCGTTGTGCATCCGCCCTCCCCTAGTTCTGGTTTTCTGAATTCTGGAACGCTGCATTTCTGACGTGGGATGCAGGGGGTGTCCCCCTTTCCAGCGACGGGTATGCTATCATCGGGGTGATGGTTGTAAGGGTGAGAAGGGTTTTAAACCATGACCGATATGCAGATGGTTTTTCGGGTGGTGGATGAAATGACGCCCGAAGAATTGTATCAATTACAACTTTATATTCGAGAACGGCAAGGAGCGCGTTGGTGGGTTGTACCTGCCGAAAATTGGCGAAAGATTGACGAGTTGATGCGACCTGTGCAAGAACAAGCGACGCAGATGTCGGAGGAAGAAGTCAACCGAGTGATTGATGAAGCACTAGCCGAGGTCAGGCGTGAGCGAAGGAGTGTGAAAAAATGATACAAACTGTACAAGCGGTTTATGAACACGGACAGTTGCGCCTCCTAGAACCAATAGAATTGGCAGAGGGGCAGCAAGTGGAGGTGATTGTCAAGTCGATTTTGGATAAGGATGCGCTAAGAGCCGCATTGGGTGATTTGGTGGCGTCATGGCCTGATACGAGTGATGATAGCGATGCCGATTTGGAATTGATGGCAGATGAAATATCCCAAGCCTTTCAAGGGACGCCGACTTTATCAGAATGGGTAATTGAAGATCGCCGTTAGCAGTTTGCAAACCGAATAAAACGAAAAGGGCGAGTCTGAGACGTCGCCCCTACGAGATGTAAGATTTCTCCGCTTTAGCCCTGACGCATACGCCATGTCCCGGTTGGGCAGTCCGCACCGAGTTCTTTCTCTAGGAAAATATAGGTCGCATTAAAAAACGACCCCACGCGCCATTCACCGGGGCCGGGGACATACGCGCCATTTTGTACTGTACCCCCTGCCAGATACTCGCGGCGGGTGTTGTGTTCAATTTCGGCGGTGAGTGCCCAGCCTAAATGGTCGCGCAGTTCAGCGTGTTCGCGCCACAATTTGCCAAAACCCCGAATCGGCTGTTGGACACGGGCCTGCGGATAGACCGAGACGAAAGTCGAAGTGGTGGCGGAGTCGGCGGGCGGTTCCATCGCGGGGTCGAGTTCCGGTTCGCCATCCACAAAAGTATCGTCGTAACAAAGCCATTCGCCCTGTGTCGGGTCAACGACAATCTTGCCGGGGTCGGCAGTATCTACGCCATAGACCACCCAAATTTTATGGCTCTCACGGAACCAGAACATACGCCCGCCTTCAAAGACCTGCTCAACCACAATCACCTGTTCAATTTGCGGCGTTGGGAAGATGCTGGGTAGGGCGGTTTCCGTCGGGGTCGGGGTCGGCTGGCTGGCCTGATAGGTCTGTGTTACGGCGATGGCAGGCTCAACGGTTGGCGGATCACCCTGCTGACCGCCTTCGACCTGTTGGGTCGTGACAAGGGTCAACTGGGTGGCTTGGGCATCAATAATCTGCTGTTGGGTTGTCGCGGTGGCATTGGCGGACTCCAAAATTGCAGCGATGGTTTCGGTTTCATTGATGGTAGGGGCGATGGTCGGCGTGCTGGTGGAGGTGGGTACGCCCGGTACTATCACGAATTCGGTAGGAGGTGGTTCATCCTTATCTCCACACGCAACCAACAATGCAGTGAGCATCAACGCCCCCAGCATGATAAAAGGCAGGCGTGTGACCCAGTGAGATGAACTCCGAACATTCGACATTGGCACTAATCCTAACTTGTGACAAACATGACAATGCCGATTTTAAAGGGATGTGGGAAGGGCTGCAATAGTACAGAGTGCTGAAATAGGGCGAACGGTGGGTGATTGTGGATTGATAGGTCGAAACTTGAACGGTGTGAAGGATTGACGGCTTGGGAGGCGATGGGATAAGACTGGAGGAATCAATTTAGGGGTGAGGTTCTTCGATGATAATAGATTGATAGGTCGAGACCTGTAAAGGGACATGCTGCCATGTATCTGGTGCGACCCCCATTTTGTCGCAGAGCATACTAAGGAAAGTGGCAGGGTCGGGCACCCGATCCCAGACCTGTGGCAAAAAGGTGGCACGGCGATCATTTAGCTGCAAGGTAACGCCATCCACGCTAGGGCGTAATTTTGCCATGAGGTCGGCGGGGGTGGTGTAGGGCAAAGGCTGCATCGGCGTGAGGATGCTAATCTCAATGTGCAACTGGGACACTTCGTCGGGGGTAACGGGATAGAAACGCGGGTCATTTAGGGCGGTCTGGCGGGTGGTATAGGCGACTTCCCAGATGAGCGGGCTGCGGGCGACTAATGTACCCGTGCAGCCGCGCAATTCGCCAGAGTCGGCATAGGTCAACGTAACAAAACAGGCACGTTCGGCTTGGAGGGCGGGTGAAAAATCGTGCAAATTGAGGCTGGGCAAGGCGGCTCCTTGTGTGACCGCCTCAAGTGTTGCACGTGCTGTTGTCAATAACTGGTACTGCTCATCTGAGGTGTAAACGCTATCCATTGGCTTATTCCGGGGGCATTAACCGCCGATAGACCCGATTATAATACAGGAGCGGCTCGTGGGGGGTAGATTGATTTAATGCCGCCGCCACGACTTCCCCTATAACGATGTGATGGGTGCTGCCATCGTACACCGCCCATACTTTGCAATCTAAATAGCCGAGGCCGTCGGTGAGCAGAGGCGAACGGGTAATCGCGGTGTGGGTGGGGACACCTGTAAATCGGTCAAGGTCGGCGGGAAAATCGGGATCCATGCCCGCAAAACGAACAGAGAGATAGTCTTGTTCGCTGGACAAAATGGAGACCCCGAATGCACCGGAATCGAGGACAGCTTGGGCGGTTTCGGTGGATTTGGTAAGGCAGACCGACACGAGCAGGGGGTTAAACGACACGGAGGTAAATGAATTAACGGTAATGCCTCGCGCCCGACCTAATTCGGGTGAATACGCGGTGACAATGGTAATCCCGGTAAGCCATTGGCGCATGACAGCGCGGAAATCATCAACGGTGACAGTCATACATTTTCCTGTTGGGCAAAAAGTGGCGTGGGTAACTGGTCAATGCTTTGGGTGTTTTTCGCACGGCGATAGGTTTCAAGGCCGTCTTCACCTTTGGTATCGGCCCAACGCTGGATGAGATCACGTTCGGCGACAAATTCCATCAGGGGCACGCCATGACCACAGGAGGTCTGCACGCGGTCAATATCGGCCACAATGATTTGACGAATGGCGGGGAGGCTTGTCCCGAAGTGCGGAATTAGCTCATCCCATTCGGATGTGCCGGGGATGACGGCGCGGCCTTTGCCATAAAAACGGATGATATTGGGGGGGCCATCAAAGGTGCAGAACATAAAGGTGATACGACCATTTTCGAGCAGGTGGGCGGAGGTTTCATTGCCACTACCTGTTAAATCCAAATACCCTACCTTATGCGGGGACAAGACGCGGAAGCAGTCTAATCCTTTGGGCGATAAGTTGATGTGACCCTCACCCGAAAGAGGCGCGGTGGCAACAAAAAAGATATGCTGCTGCTCCACCAGTTCGCGCAGATAGGGGGTAATTTCGTCATGCACTTTTGCCATGTGACATCCATTCTTTCATTGGATACGGTTGGTGGGGAGTGTAACATGGCTGGCGGGTTTGGGGATTAGTGGATTTTGGCTACACCGTTATTCCCGCTGTACTAGTGCGAGACGCGCCGCCAACCCAATCAAAATGCCTCCGGTCATGCGCTGCCGCCATAGAGTAAAACGGGTGTTATGCAGCAGGCGATCACTGAGGCTACCCACCAAAACGGCCAACACCGACTCATACACCGTATCCAGTGCGGCAAGGATCAAGCCAAGTACAAGGAATTGCAGGAACACCGGGCTGTGCTGGGGGTCCACAAACTGGGGCAGGAAAGCCAGAAAAAACAGGGCCACCTTTGGGTTCAAAACGCCAGTGAAAACCGCTTTGGTAAAGGCTTGGGCGGGTTTTACGGTGGACGAGACCGCTTCTTGGGCGCGGGATAAATTTCGGGTACGTAACTCACGAATGCCGAGATAAATCAGATAAGCTGCTCCAAGATATTTCACAGTTTCAAAAGCCAATGCTGAGGTCGCCAAGATTGCAGATAGGCCGAGTGCTGCTGCGATAGAGTGAAAGATCGTGCCGACATTGAGGCCAAACGCCGTCATAATGCCCGATTTTTTCCCATCACTGATGCTGCGCGAAAAAACCAACGCTTGGGCGGGTCCCGGTGCAAGGATAATGGCGATGGCTGCGGCTAGAAACGTCATGAGGGTTGAAGTTTCAAACATGGAGACTCTCCAATAGGCTCAGTATGGTGGCTGTCTTTAGTGGATACAATGGACGGAACATCGAATTAGTATCCCAAAGGTAGGGGAGTGTTACGTCAAAAGAAAATGACCTGACTTCTGCGGAATGGCTTATACCCTCATTTCGATACGGATGATCTTTACAAAAGACGAATTTCGTAAAAATTTAGGAACGTTTGGGTGTAAATTGAATTAAAATAATCAAAGCATACAGAAATCAGACTGTATTCAAAATCATCAAACGAATAGTTGCATAGGATAGTTGCTCACTGTTACCATTTTTCGGAGAACGGGGAGAATGGAAATTCGGTACGGGAGCGACTTTGATGAAGCACATTGCGATTTTTTCAGGAGGGCGCGATTGTCTACGTGGATGTTGGTGGAAGATGAAATGGACATCCGAAACGTTGTGAAAGTGATGTTTCAGGTTTGGGGGCATAAAGTCCTAGAATTCTCGAATGGTCGAGATGCGGTTGCATTCATTGACAGTGTGGATAATGGCACCTTTGGGGGTGATCTACCGGAGTTCCTGCTTAGTGACATCCGTATGCCGGGACCCAATGGTAATGAGATTGCTCAACGGATGCGGAAGTCTGAAAAGCTGGGCAAAATCCCCATTATCCTAATGACCGCCTTTCAGCTTTCCGAAGGCCAACAAGATGAAATGCGGACGAATGATGGCGTGAATCGGATTATCTTTAAGCCGCTGCCAGATTTTGATCGGTTTCATAAGATCATCACGGAAGTGCTAGAAAAGAAGTATGAACCGCCACAACCTTCATCGTAGTGGTGTGAACGACCTCCCGAAAGGAGTGGCTGTTGTCAAACCAGACAACCCCTGACGCTGGTGCTCAAGAACTGCGCGGTTTTATGCGGGTGGTGAGTGATCTTGCCAGCGTGACGGATACATTTTTTAAGCGGTTGTATCTGAACTTGAGCCATCGGCACAAGATTTTGGTTGACCCCGATGCCTTGCGTGGCGCACAGGCCCATCTTCATGCGGTTCAGCAGCGGGTCAAAACCCAAAATATCGAATTAGCACGGCTGACCGGGGTTTTAGCGACGCTGGATGAAGGCGTGGTGATGCAAAGCCCGGATGGACGAATTGTGCTGATGAATGAAGCTGCCCGCGATATGATTGGCAGCACACGCCATTTTTGGGATAGCCCACTCGGTCAGTTGTTTAAAGAGTACGTGACGTTCGAGCGCGATACCACCTTTGCTGGACAGGTCGAGCCATTGGGCGATCCCCAGCGGGTTCAGGTCAATGATCGACTGCTGGGAGTGCGCCTTGCACGGGTGTTTTCCGAGTCGGGTGAATTCCTCGGCACGGTTATGGTTTTGCGTGACGTGACCTCGGATGCCCTTGCTGAACGACTCAAAGATTCATTCGTGACGCAGATGTCCCACGAACTGCGAACGCCCCTGACGGCCATAAAGGGCATGAGCGATGTCATGCTCAATTTGCCAGAAGGCAAACCCCCAAATCGTAAATTTTTGGAGGCGATAGGGCGGAATGTTGCCATAATGGATAGAATGGTGGTTGAACTGCTTGACCTATCCGAAATTGGCGGGGAAAGTTTTGCGGTACGGCGTGAATTGGTGCAACTGCCCAATCAGGTGTTTAATGTGCTGCAAGGACTTGACCAGCGATTGAAAAAAGCGGATTTACAGGTCACAGTGATGGTGACACATCCGGAAAGTGCCTTGATTTTGGGTGATGAAAAACGACTGCTATGGGCATTGGGGCATTTGATTGATAACGCAATTAAATATACCCTGCCCGGTGGTGAGATTGTCGTCAAGGTTGGGGCAGTGCGTGATGGTTATGTGTTGGTCAAAGTCGAGGATACGGGTGTTGGGATTTCCCACCACGATTTACCTCACATTTTTGACCGCTTTTATCGTGGGGAGGCGCGTACTCCCGATGGTAAAGTGATTGATCCACGCGGCTTGGGACAGGGATTGTTTGTTGCTAAAGCGGTCACTGAGGCACATGGCGGGACATTAAGTGTTGCCAGTATGCCCGGCCAAGGAACGACCTTTATTATGGCGTTTCCGGTTGCGAAGTATGATGAAGCGGCATAAGTTCTAACCAGTCTCAAACGGTGACACTTGCTGAGAACATCGCTGATGGTATGATTTAAGCAAAATTTCCTAAAAATTCATAAGGGGAGTTGTGAACATTGCGAACGTGGATGGTGGTTGAGGACGAACCGGATATTTATGATGTCCTCCTTGCAATGTTTGAATTATGGGGCATTGAGGGCGTTGCATTTGTAGATGGAGCCGAAGCAATCTCGTGGATTGATGCGGTAGATCAAGGTCGTGTACATGGCGAACTGCCTGAACTGGCGATTTTGGATATTCGTTTGCCAGAAGCCAGTGGGCCAGAAGTCGGCAGCCGTCTGCGCAAAAGCCCGATCCTTAGAAATGTGGCGATTGTTTTGATTACGGCCTATCGTCTGTCGCCGGATGACGAGCGTGAAGCCATTACGCAAGCACAGGCCGATAAGTTGATGTATAAACCCCTGCCTGCCATGCCAGAACTGCGCAAAATCTTGGACGAGGTGGTAAATAAACGTCAGGAGATTGCTGCTAAAGAAAAGGCTGAAGCAGCAGCAGAGGCAAAAGCCGAAGTTAAGATTCGGCAAGAAAAGAAAACACCTCCGGCCTAAACTGCCTACATCATGAATTGAGAACGACGTTTGACAACTGAATCCAAAACATCTCTATCCTCCCGATTGTTTCGGCTTGATTTGTGGGTACTGACCTTTACAGCATGGATTACCTTCGGCATTGCCACCCTACTCAATGGAGTGGCACTAGAGCGGCTGAATGATTTTTTCCCCGGCTATGGTATTGTCAATTTGCCCGACAATATGCGCGAGGCCATTTGGTTGGTTCTGGGCATCTGGGCTGGCGGCTATATCAGCGCTTTTATCTGCGGACTATTATGGCAAGACCGCCCGGGGTATCACGCCTCAACCGTCTGGAGCGCAGTATTGGGTTATGAGATTGCCGTCGGGATGCGGATGATCCTGATTGGTTATTTCCCCGATGTTGGGCACGAGGCCTTTACTGAAATCCTCGATATTTTCTATCTTAAAGCACTGCCGACGTATCCGGCCTTTTTTATCATGGTCATGGTGTTAGGGGCGTTGATGGTCGGATTGGCGGTGGTGACGGGGAGTTTCACTTCTAGCGGTACATTTTCGACCCTGCTGCCAAAACCCAAAATGGATGGAGCAACGGTGGTCGTGGCGGCACTGTTGCCCATGACCCTACTGTTTCTGCGCTTGGCAATTTTGAATATCCGCGATATTGATCTTGCCCCCGGTGTCGAAGCGACAGGCGGGCGAACGGCGGGTATTTTGTACATTGATTCGCTGGTGAATCCCTTTGCCAATATGCTGGTGGCGGCGTGGGTCGGTATCCGGTTTGGTCGCAAATATTGGCAGCGATTACAGCCAGACATCATCTATAGTTCGGCGGCTGGTGTGATGATCCACTTGTTAGTGTTGGTCATGATTTATCAAGTGCTGACGATGTATGAGCCAGAGTTGGGCAAGGGGCACGCTTTACATTTGCTGCTGCCGAATTATCGAAATTGGACGGTGGAAATTTGGCGCTTGAGTATCACCATGCCGCGCTATGTATTTTGGCTGCTGTTGTGGATTGGGCCGGTGATGACGGCGGCGATGGTCGCCTTTGTTTCACAGGTAGCGCTGCGAAGCCTTTTTGGTAGCTATCCACCCGCCGATACGCCCGTCCGCAATTCAAGCCAACCAACGGCCTAGTCAAAAAAGATTAAATCTGACCAATATTCAGCCCGCTGCACCCTCAGCGGGTATTTTATTTTGTACACCAATTCGTACAATTATGAGAGGCATTGTAGAAATAAAGGGGCAAGGTTATGCGACGGCGACTATGGATGATGGGATTAGTAGGCTTAATCGTCATTGGGTTCGGCGGGCCGAGGGGGGTAAGTCGGGCTGAGGATAGTGGAGTCACGATTGTGGCGTTATATCAAGCCGATACTCCGGTAACGTTGGATGCGGCGGTGAGTTCGGAAATCAGCACGCTTGACCCGGCGTTGGCCTCCGATACGGTGTCGCTCACGCCGATTGAGAATTTATTTTTGGGTCTGACCGATGTTGACCCGTTTACCAATGAGGTTGTGCCAGAACTTGCCAAGTCATGGGTCGTGAGTGACGACGGGACGGTGTGGACATTTCAGTTGCGCTCGGATGTCAACTGGATGCGTTATGACCCTGCCAGTGAAACCGCCGGGGTAGTGCGCCCAGTCGTGGCGGGTGATTTTGTATATGGCATCAAACGAACCTGTGACCCGCGCCTCGGTGGATATTATGGGACGGTAGCCGCGAAGGTCATTTCAGGATGCGACATCATCAATCAGACGCCTGCCAATGGGCTAACAGATGATTTAGTGTATGGCGATACGATTAAGGTGCAGGCACTTGACGAGCAGACCCTCGAAGTAACCCTACAATTTCCGGCGGCGTTTTTCTTTGCGATGACCCCGATGTGGATGCTGCGACCTGTCCCGGCGGAAGTGATCCAAGATTATGGGGATGAATGGACGGCCCCCGGCAATATTGTCACGAATGGGCCGTTTTTTATCCAAGAACTGACACGCGGCTTGCAGCGGGTGTTTGTGCGAAACGATGCCCTGCCGAATGATTTGTTTGGGTATCGCAGCAATTTGGAGCGCGTGGTGCAGCTTGTCATTGAAGATCAAGGCACGTCGTTTGCGCTCTATATTGATAACAAGATTGATGCGGCGGCCATACCCCCGGCGGAATTGCAAAATGTCTTGGCGAGTCCTGACTTTGAAGGCGAAGTGCGGCAGGTATTTGATCTATCGGTGTTCTATTTTGGATTCATCCAAGACAAGCCCCCGTTTGACAATGTGCAGGTGCGGCGGGCGTTTAGTGCTATCATTGACCGCCAAGCCTTTATCAATCAGGTGCGCGGCGGACGTGGCATCCCCATGATCCATTTCACGCCGACGGGGATTGCCTATGCACCGCCCATCAATGAAATCGGGGTGGGTTTCGACCCGGAATTTGCGAAAGATCAACTGGCCCGAGGGGGGTATAGTAACTGTGAAGGGCTGCCGAATATCACCATTGCGACCTATACTGGAGCAGGCACATGGGCCGAATTTTTGGTGTCCTCCGCCGAGGAATACTTGGGGTGTGACCCGACCCTATTCACAATTGAGCAGTTTGAATTTTCGGTGCTATTGGAAGCCATCGCGCCGGATGTCTACGGTGATGAACGTCCCAATATGTTTACGTTGGGGTGGGGGCCGGGTTATGGCGATGCGCATAGCTGGCTGACAGATGTGCTGTCGTGTACGACACTGAATCGGTTTCGGCGGCAGTGCAGTAGTATAGATGATTTGATGGACGCAGCGGCCCGCTCTAATGACCCAGAAGTACGAACGCTGTTGTATGCCGAAATTGAGGAGGGGTTTTTTGGGGTGCGGGGTGAATATCCCATCGCGCCGCTATTCCTTCGCTCCGATTTTGTCTTGATTAAGGCATGGTACACCGCACCCTTTGAGACCGATGCCTTGTTTGGTGGGACACATTGGAACGCCCAAATGATTGATATGCCTGCAAAATTGGCGGCACGAGGAGGGGGATAACCCAATCTTCTTTTCCCCTCTTGCCCCAACCGTCGGGTGGGAGGGGAATTAACAATAGCCCCATGTAGCAGGATAGGTTCAAAGAATTAGTATTTTGGTGAATCCCCTCTTAGAATCGAACACCCTTCCATTTTTCGGTGTAAATAGAGTGAGTAGACGAAACACTTCGTTGGAGTTGCATCAGCCATCCGAAAGCACGCTACTCGTCATTGGTCAGCAGCCTACATTTGTTCCCAGTGTAGGTTGCCTATTTTTTCACACGGAACACGAACGATAAGGAGGGGGTGTCGTTATAGGTCGGCCTGACCCGCCACTTGGTAGCCTAATTACATCATTTCGATTCAAAAAGGAGTTCCTAGATGTCTAAAAACACCTTGCGAGCAGGCACGGTTATGGCTGTGCTGCTAACCCTCTTGGTGTCCTTCATTCCGGTTGGTTTGGTGGCCGCCGAAGACAGCACTATCACCGTCACGGCCCAATATCGCCAAGACGTCCCCGTGCAACGCGATACAGCCTCGACCAGCGAAGTCAGTACGCTTGACCCCGCCATTGGGTCAGATCAGATTTCGATTACGTCTGTCGAAAATCTGTTTTTGGGCCTGACTGATTCCGACCCCATCACCAATCAGATTGTGCCGGAATTGGCGACCTCATGGACGGTGAGTGAAGATGGCCTGACATGGACGTTTAATCTGCGTACCGATGTCAATTGGATGCAGTATGATCCCACCGCTGACACCGCCACCGTCATTCGTCCGGTTGTAGCAGGCGATTTTGTGTTTGGCATCAAACGCGCCTGTGACCCCCGCCTTGCCAGCTATTATGGCACGGTGGTTGCTGGTGTCATCGCGGGTTGCAGTGTGGTCAACCAAAGCCCAGTTGACCAAGTAACGGATGATTTGGTGTATGGAGACACCACCCAAGTATCCGCGCCGGATGATTCGACGCTGGTGATTACGTTGGCATTTCCGGCGGGTTATTTCCTCTCGATGACCCAGATGTGGGTGCTGCGCCCAACCCCGCGTGAGGCGATTGAAGACTATGGTGACGAATGGACGCAACCGGGCAATATCATCACCAACGGCCCCTATTTTGTCCAAGAAGTGACTCGTGGGGTACGCCGCGTGTTTGTCCGCAATGAAGCCCTACCCGCCGATTTGCAGGGGTCTGGCAACATTGATGTGGTGAACACCCTGTTGATTGAAGACCTCGGCACCCAGTTCGCGCTGTATCTGGATAATCAACTCGACGCGACCAACATCCCCGACGCCGAATTGCAGGGGGTGGTGTCTGACCCGCAGTATCAAAACGAAGTGCGCCAGATATTTGACCTCGCCGTGTCGTATTTTGGGTTTGCCCACGACAAAGCCCCGTTTGATGATGTCCATGCCCGTCGTGCGTTCAGTGCCATCATTGATCGGCAAGCGTTTATTGATCAGGTGCAGGAAGGGCGCGGGGTGCCGATGATCCACTTCACACCCCCCGGTATGGCTCATGCCGCCCCGATCAATGAAGTGGGAGTCGGTTTTGACCCTGAATATGCCGCCGCTGAACTAGAAGCAGCAGGTTATCCTGACTGCGAAGGTTTCCCTGACATCAACATCGTAACCTATACGACGGCAGGGGACTGGGGTGAATTTTGGGCGACCTCGGCTGAAGAATATCTCGGCTGCGACCCGACCCTATTCACCATCGAACAACTCGAATTCTCCGTGCTGCTCGAAATCACCGATTCCGATACCCCAACCGAAGATCGCCCCAACGCATGGACGTTGTTGTGGGGGCCGGATTATGGCGATGCCAACAACTGGGTGGGTGACGTATTGGCCTGCACGGTTGCGAATCGTATGAAACGGCCTTGCACCGAAGTGGATGACCTCATTGCGGAGGCTGCAACAGTCAGCGATCCCGGTGTACGTGACCAACTGTATGCCGAAATCGAAGAGGGGTTCTTCGGCGCAGATGGCGAATTCCCGATGGCTCCGCTGTATCTACGTTCGGATTATTTGCTGTTCAAGCCATGGTACACTGGCCCGTTTGAGACGGATGGTCTCTTCGGTGGACAGCACTGGATCGCCTATTCTATTGACATGGCCGCGAAATTGGCCGTGCGTGAGTAAAAAGAATAAATAGTCAAATAAATCTATCGAGAGGGTGTCCTGGCCCCTCTCGGCTTTTTTTGTAGAAATCAGTTTGAACTTTTTGGGTGCGCAAATGGTAAGGGGTATTTTGTTATATAAATACCCCTTGAATTAGCCATAAGTTCACTATTTTGACAAATTTTATAATAGATCAGAAAAACTCTACCTTTACAACCTTTCTCCGTGTTTCTGCATAAAATCTGCGTACCCCGTTTTACGGCAAGTGAGTCCTCACGCTGTCCCATTCATTCAACTCAGGAGGATCTTGCAAATGAGTTTAAAGATTCGATTGTTGCCCGTATTGATTGTAATTTTTACGATGGTGGTCGCGCTGTTCCCAGTAGGCTTTGCCTCGGCGTCTGACAGCACTATCACGATTGCGGCGCTCTATCGCCAAGATGTCCCCGTCACCCGCGATACGTCGTCCCCGGATGAGGTCAGTTCACTTGACCCCGGCATTGCCAGCGACGCGCTTTCGATTACCGCGATTGAAAATCTGTTTTTGGGGCTGACCGATTCTGACCCCGTGACGGGTGCGGTCAACCCTGAACTGGCGACTAGTTGGGAAGTGAGCCAAGATGGTCTGACATGGACATTCCATTTGCGCTCGGATGTCAATTGGATGCACTATGACCCCGCCAGCAAAACCGCCTCAGTTGTGCGCCCAGTGGTGGCAGGCGACTTTGTATATGGCATCAAACGGGCCTGTGATGGTCGCCTCGGCAACTATTATGGTTCGGTGGCCGCCAAAGTGATCGCGGGCTGCGATATTGTGAATCAGACCAGTGCCGAAGCCACGACTGATGATCTGGTGTTTGGCGATACAGTCAAAATCAGTGCGCCAGATGATGTGACGGTGGTGGTCGAACTGCAATTTGCCGCCGGGTATTTCTTTTCCATGACTCCTATGTGGATGTTGCGGGCCGTCCCACAGGAAACCATTGAAGATTATGGCGATGAATGGACAGCCCCCGGCAACATCGTCACCAATGGCCCCTATTTTGTGGATGAGATTACACGCGGTGTGCGGCGGGTCTATGTGCGTAATGAAGCCCTGCCTTTAGACCTATTCAGCGGCAACGGCAACCTTGAGGTGGTCAACTACAGCGTGATTGAAGATGCTGGGACAGCCTATGCTCTGTATCTCAATCATCAGCATGACGCGGCGGGTGTGCCCCCAGCGGAATTGCAGAATGTATTGGCTGATCCTGAATTGTCGCAGCAGGTTCGCCAAATTTTCACCCTGAGCGTCTATTATTTTGGCTTTGCCCATGACAAAGCGCCCTTTGATAATGTCCATGCGCGTCGGGCCTTTGCCGCGATTGTGGATCGGCAAGCATTTGTGGAGCAGGTTGCCAGCGGTCAAGGGGTGCCGATGATCCACTTCACGCCGCCCGGTATGGCTCATGCCCCGGCCATCAATGAAATCGGCGTTGGCTTTGACCCCGACTATGCCGTTGCTGAACTAGAAGCCGCAGGCTATCCCGATTGTGAAGGTTTCCCGAATATCAATATTGCCGCCTATCAAGGGGCAGGCAATTGGGCCGATTTTTGGGCTGCCGCTGCCGAAGAATATCTCGGTTGCGATCCCACCCTGTTTAATACCGAGCAGCTTGAATTTTCGGTACTGCTGGAAATCATTGATAACGAGACGCCTACGCAAGATCGCCCCAATGCGTGGACGTTGGGGTGGGGGCCAGATTATGCCGATGCCAATAATTGGGTCAACGATGTGCTGTCTTGCACGGCAGACTATAATTTCCTGCGATCCTGCACCGAAGTGGATGACCTTTTGAATCAGGCCGCCCGCGAAACCGACCCAACCGTGCGTGACCAGTTGTATGCCGAAATCGAAGAGGCGCTCTTTGGCCCGGATGGGGACTACCCGATTGTGCCGTTGTTCCTAAGTTCCGCGTTCAGTCTTTTTAAGCCATGGTACACTGGGCCGTTTGAAACGGACGGGTTGTTTGGCGGCGCTCACTGGGGAGCGTATACGATTGATATGGCGGCGAAGTTGGCCGCACGTGGCGAATAGGCACTAAACCAGTGGTCGGTACAATAGAGCCTTAGCTCGTTATGAGATAGGCAGGCTATAGAATCGTCATTTTTGTAATTGATGAGGAGTAGGGGTATGGTTAACACTCCTACTCCTTTTGCCTTTTATGCGGCAAAAAGAGGGCTGTCCTGGCAAACCCTCTTTTTATTTCTAATTGCATGTACGCCCGAAAATTGCATCTGGTTCGACGATTTAACAAAACCATAGAGACGTTAGAAATCTCTGATGTTTCTCGACAATAGGTGAACCCTTCCTATAATCTTCATTAATGGCATCAGTGAGTTTTTAACAACATCCCATTGGGTTGCCCTGCAATTCAATTGACATGTGTGCGGTTTGGAAACAGCTCTTGTTTCTGGGAAACCGAATTCGCTCGATGCGATTCCCTCAAAAATTCCTTGAACTTCCAAACTGTCCCCCATGTATATGTTGTGTAAATCCTCACCCGATGTAAGGCTCGTTACCAATCAGGAGAAAGGTGTGTCACCAACATTTCAACTATTGACATGCTTTCCGGGGCAACTGACCGGATGAACCCACCCAAAAAATTCGATTCTTAAGATAAATTGCGCTCTCCAGGAGGGGCCAAAATGTCTAAATCCACTTTTCGACTCATCCCAGTCGCAGCGATTGTGCTGACACTGGTGGTTGCATTACTTCCGACCGGTTTTGCGGCTGCGGAAGATGCCACCGTTACCGTTGTGGCCCAATATCGTCAGGATACGCCTGTTACGATTGACGGGGCAAGCCAGAGCGAAATTAGCTCCCTTGACCCAGCGATCATTTCGGACAGTGTTTCGATCATTCCAGTTGAAAATCTGTTTTTGGGCCTGACAGACTATGACCCAATCACCAGCGCGATTAACCCCGAATTGGCGACTTCATGGGAAGTGAGCGCCGACGGTTTGGTATGGACGTTCAATCTACGCAGCGATGTCAATTGGATGCGTTATGACCCGGCAACCGAAACCGCCGCTGTCGTGCGCCCAGTGGTGGCAGGCGATCTTGTCTATGGCATTAAGCGCGGCTGCGACCCCCGTTTGGGTGGTTATTACGGTACGATTTCGGCCAAGGTAATCAAGGGCTGCGATGTGGTCAACCAAACGGTTGCCGAAAACGTTACGGATGATCTGGTTTACGGTGAAACCATTGCCGTCAGCGCCCCCGATGACGTGACCCTCGTGGTCGAACTGCAATTCGCTGCTGGTTATTTCTTCTCCATGACCCCCATGTGGATGCTCCGTGCTGTCCCACAAGAAGTCATTGAAGAATTCGGTGACGAATGGACTGCCCCCGGCAATATCGTGTCGAACGGCCCATTCTTTGTGCAAGAAATTACTCGTGGTGTGCGCCGCGTGTACGTGCGCAACGAAGCCCTGCCTGCTGATCTGTTCAGCGGCACTGGCAATGTAGAAGTCATCAACACCACCGTGATTGAAGACGCTGGTACGATCTATGCGCTGTATCAAAACAGCCAACTCGACAGTTCCGGTGTGCCTGCGGCAGAAATCCAAAATGTGTTGTCTGACCCCACATTGTCCCAAGAAGTGCTGCAAATCTTTGACCTGACCGTGTTCTATTTTGGCTTTGGTCATGACAAAGCGCCCTTTGACAATGTTCACGCGCGTCGTGCTTTCAGTGCCATCATTGACCGCCAAGCGTTCATTGAACAGGTGTTGGCTGGTCGTGGTGTGCCGATGATTCACTTCACCCCACCCGGTATGGCTCATGCCCCTGCTATCAATGAAATCGGTGTTGGGTTTGACCCAGAATACGCCGTTGCCGAGATGGAAGCGGCGGGTTATCCCAACTGTGAAGGCTTCCCAGCGATTGATATGGTCGCTTATCAGGGTGCTGGTACATGGACAGACTTCTGGGCAGCAGCGGCTGAAGAATATCTCGGCTGTGATCCATCGTTGTTGAATGTTGAACAACTTGAATTCTCCGTGTTGTTGGAAATCGTTGATCCCAACACCCCCACGCAGGATCGTCCGAATGCTTGGACGCTCGGCTGGGGTCCCGACTATGGTGACGCCAACAACTGGGTGAACGATGTGCTGTCCTGCACCTCCGACAACGCCTTCCTGCGTCCCTGCACCGAAGTAGACGACCTGATCAATCAGGCCGCTGCCGAAAGTGATCCGGCGGTACGTGACCAACTGTATGCCGAGATCGAAGAATCGTTCTTTGGCGCAGAAGGTGAATACCCGATTGCCCCGATCTATCTGCGTTCGTTCTTCACATTGGTGAAACCGTGGTACACCGGTCCATTTGAGAGCGACGGTCTGTTTGGTGGCGCTCACTGGGGTGCCTACAACATTGACATGGCTGCGAAGTTGGCAGCACGTGGTGAATAAACTGAACTAAGTGATTCCCTAACCCTGCCATCGCCCGTAGATGATGACGGCAGGGTAGGGGACCTAACCACCGATCCCTCCGCGCGAGATTTGCTGCACCGGGGGGATTTGTGTTTTTGGGGATGTTTCCTTATATGAGAAAATCTTAAACGAATTGAACCTTTTGTGCCAAATTGGGGTATCCAGTACAATTTTCGTGATTCTTTAGTATTTTCAGGAGAGAACCCATGAATAGAGAAGTGGTAAAAAGAATGGTTAGGGTAATGCCAGCCTCATTACTGGTGTTGGCACTCGTCGCGGCCATGTTGCCCGTCGGTTTCGCATCGGCCAGTGATACGGAAGTAACCGTGGTAGCGCTCTATCGCCAAAATGTCCCCGTGCAGCGTGACACGGCGGCAAGCAGCGAAATTAGCTCCCTCGACCCCCAGATTGCCTCAGATCAGGTCTCAATTGCCCCTATCGAGAATCTATTTCTTGGCCTGACGGACTATGACCCCATTACCAGCGCGGTCAATCCAGAAGTAGCTTCGTCATGGACGATTGCACCCGACAATGTGACGTGGACATTCAACTTGCGCACCGATGTCAATTGGCTGCGTTGGGACCCAGCCAGTGACAGCGCGACCATTATTCGTCCGGTGGTCGCAAGCGATTTTGTGTATGGCATTAAACGCGGCTGCGACCCTCGTCTCGGCGGTTATTACGGCACGATTTCGGCGAAGGTCATCAAGGGTTGTGATGTGGTTAATCAGACCCCCACTGAGTCGGTGACGGATGATCTCGTTTATGGTGATACAATTGCCGTGAGTGCGCCCGATGACACGACACTCGTAGTCCAATTGCAATTTGCCGCAGGCTTTTTCTTCTCGATGACCCCCATGTGGATGCTCCGTGCCGTGCCACAGGAAGTTATTGAGGAATTTGGTGATGAATGGACAGCCCCCGGTAACATTGTGACGAATGGCCCCTATGTAGTAGATGAACTGACTCGTGGTGTGCGGCGTGTGTTTGTCCGTAATGAAAATCTACCCGCCGACCTGTTTAGCGGCACGGGCAATATTGAGATTATCAATCAGCAGGTCATTGAAGACGGCGGCACGATCTATTCGCTCTATCTCAATAATCAACTGGATGCTTCCGGTGTGCCTTCGGCGGAACTGCAAAATATTTTGGGGGACCCCGAACTTTCCCAAGAGGTGATTCAGATTTTTGCCCTCTCGGTCTTCTATTTCGCCTTTGGTCATGACAAAGCGCCGTTTGATAATGAACATGCGCGGCGTGCTTTTGGGGCGGTGATTGACCGTCAAGCCTTCATTGATCAGGTCTTGGGTGGCAGCGCCATTCCCATGATTCACTTTACTCCGCCCGGTATGGCTCATGCTCCGCCTATCAACGAAATTGGTGTTGGGTTTGACCCCGAATATGCGAAGGCTGAAATGGAAGCAGCGGGCTATCCCAACTGTGAAGGCTTCCCGAATGTCAATATGGCAACCTATACCGGGGCAGGCAATTGGGCAGACTTTTGGGCATCGGCGGCTGAGGAATATCTCGGCTGTGACCCCTCTTTGTTTAATGTCGAGCAGCTTGAATTTTCGGTGCTGTTGGAAATCATTGATGCCGATACGCCAACCCAAGACCGTCCCAACGCTTGGACCTTGGGGTGGGGGCCAGATTATGGTGATGCCAACAACTGGGTGAATGACGTGTTGTCTTGCACCGCCGATAATGCTTTTATGCGCCCCTGCACCGAAGTAGACGACCTCATTAACGAGGCGGCGCGTGAATCTGATCCATCGGTGCGTGATCAACTGTATGCTGAAATTGAAGAAGCCTTCTTTGGGCCAGAGGGGGACTACCCCATTGCACCTATCTTCATGGATACCAGTTTCAACTTGATTAAGTCGTGGTACACTGGCCCATTTGAAAGCGACGGGTTGTTTGGTGGCCCACATTGGGGTGCGTATAGCATTGATATGGCCGCCAAGTTAGCAGCGCGTGGTGAATAACCGATCATAACAACGGGTGGGTTTAATCCTACCGCACAATCCCCTCGCCATTGATTGGCGGTGGGGATTTTTTATTGGCTATACTTTTTTCAATTCGTAAGGTTGACGCAAAATAAATCTTCACATCATTCAGTTTATGGCTTCAATTAAACCTTTTATTAAAAAATGATCAAGATTAAAAATTTCTAATCTGGCGAACCATTTGCATTCTAGCGGTGTACATCGCTATAATTTATATCAGCATCGAGTGAGTCCTGTAGTACAAATTTAAATTTAGTGGACTTGTGCTTCCTACTTTTGTGAGAAATAGTTATTTTGATGGGGCCACGGAAAGTTCATTTTGGGATTGCAGGGACAGCTTGTTGCCCTCTTTCCATTCCAATTCCCCACTACACTCCCTTTCTCTACAAAGAGTCCCCAACCCAACTGGTTGTAGCCTTGACTTGTCCTGGCAAGTAAGCATGTACAACGCATTGGAAGCCAAGCACCAACGGTTTTAAGAAAGGAGCACAGCCGCACTCGACGCCCTACCCATGCTTCCGGGGCAGAAGGCCGGACAAACCCGGACAAATCCGGACCAATGATGAGTTGAATACATAAAAAGTTTTAAGATGCTCTCTAGGAGGAGCTTAAAAATGTCAAAGAAAGTCTTTCGGATGATCCCAGTCGTCGCCGTGGTGCTGACGATGGTGGTTGCCCTCCTGCCGACCGGCTTTGCCGCCGCTGCCGACAGCGAGATTACCATTACCGCTCAATATCGTCAGGATGAACCTGTCACCCGTGACACCGCCGACAGCAGCGAAATTAGTTCGCTCGACCCGGTTCTGGCGTCTGACACTGTTTCGATCACCCCTATTGAAAACCTGTTCCTCGGCCTGACCAACTATGACCCCATCACCAGCGCGGTTACCCCCGAACTGGCGACGACTTGGGAAGCCAGCGCCGATGGTTTGACTTGGACGTTCAGCCTCCGCACCGATGTCAACTGGATGAAGTGGGACCCGGCCAGCGATACCGCCACCGTCGTGCGGCCCGTTGTCGCGGGTGACTTTGTGTACGGCATCAAGCGTGCTTGCGATCCTCGTTTGGGCAGCTACTATGGCTCGATTGCGGCGACCGTAATTGCGGGTTGCGATGTGGTCAATCAGACCGCCAGCGAATCCGTAACTGACGACCTCGTTTTTGGCGACACCACCAAGGTCAGCGCCCCGGATGACACCACTGTCGTGATTGAACTGCAATTCGCCGCTGGTTTCTTTCTGTCCATGACCCCCATGTGGATGATCCGCCCTGTGCCGCAGGAAGGCATTGAAGAATTCGGTGACGAATGGACTGCCCCCGGCAACATCATCACCAATGGCCCATACTTCGTTGACGAAATTACGCGTGGCGTGCGCCGCGTGTTTATGCGTAATGAAGCCCTCCCGGCTGATCTGTTCAGCGGCACCGGCAATATCGAAGTCATCAACCAGACCATCATTGAGGACGGTGGTACCACCTATGCCCTCTTCCTTGACAATCAACTGGATGCGACGGGCGTACCCACTGCTGAAATTCAAAACGTGTTGAACGACCCAGTTCTGTCTCAACAAGTTTTGCAAATCTTCGACCTCGCTGTGTTCTATTTCGGCTATGCTCATGACAAAGCGCCGTTCGACAATGTAAACGCCCGCCGTGCCTTCAGCGCCATCATTGATCGCGCCGCGTTTGTGGAACAAATTCGTGGTGGTCGTGGTGTGCCAATGATTCACTTCACCCCACCCGGTATGGCTGGTGCGCCACCCATCAATGAAGTCGGTGTTGGTTTCAACCCCGAATACGCGGTTGCCCAACTCGAAACCGCTGGTTATCCCAACTGCGAAGGCTTCCCGAACATTGACCTCGTTGCCTACACTGGTGCTGGCACATGGGTTGAATTCTGGGCTGCCGCTGCTGAAGAATATCTCGGCTGCGATCCCGCGCTGTTCAACACCGAACAACTCGAATTCTCGGTTCTGTTGGAAGTCGTTGACTCCAAGACCCCCACGCAGGATCGTCCGAATGCTTGGACACTCGGCTGGGGTCCTGACTATGGTGACGCCAACAACTGGGTACATGACGTGCTGTCCTGCAATGTTGACTACAACTTCATGCGCCCCTGCACCGAAGTGGACGACCTGATTGATCAGGCTGCCCGCGAAAGTGACCCAGCGGTTCGTGAACAACTGTATGCGGAAGTTGAAGAGGCATTCTTCGGCGAAGAAGGTGAATTCCCAATTGCCCCGATCTTCCTGCGCTCCGGCTTCAGCCTGTTCAAGCCATGGTACACTGGCCCATTTGAGACCGACGGCCTGTTCGGCGGCGCTCACTGGGGTGCGTACAGCATTGATATGGCTGCCAAGTTGGCTGCTCGCGGCTAATTTAGCCCCAAAAAAAACTTGGCCGGGGATGAGGGGCTTTACCTCTTCCCGGTGTAAGTCACAAAAGTCCCTCCATTAGTAGCTGTCGAGGCTCGGTGGGGGGATTTTTATTTACCTACTCGTTGCGGGGGGCGAAAGTTTTCTGCTATCCTAAGAGGTGCATCTATTGGAACGCGATTAGAGGCAAATTCATGACACGGCGGGTTTTGATTGTAGATTCGGATATTGGGTTTATCCTGCGGCTAAAAAAAGCCCTTGAGGAATTAGATTTTGATGTCCGCGCCATGGGCCGTTCACGTCCAGCCCTTTCGGCACTGGACGAACAACGGTATTCGGTTGCGGTGGTGGATTTGCACCTTGAACATGGTGACCCTGCCGAACTCATTTTGGGGATGCGGGTGCGCCAACCGGATTTGCCCGTTATCGTATCGGGTAGTACACCCAGTGACCCTGACCGTGTGCCGGCGTTGGATGTACAGGGATATGCCCACAAACCTTATGTAGCACGAGATTTGGCCCAATTGATTGAACACGCCATCAAGCAGGGCTATGATTTTTACTCCAATCTACGCAACAAGGCCAATGAATCTTCTATCCGCCGAGATAATGTTGTCCCAATCGAGACGGTGGTTGAGGCCGCGATGATGCAAGCGATTGACCCAGAACCGCCGATTGAGGAAGGTGCGACAGTGGGGCGGGTGCTAGAATTGTTACAAGACCCGGCAGTCGTCGCGGAGATTTTGGGAGGCCATGAAGCCAACGAAAGTCAACAGATGCTGCCCACCTCACCTGAATCCGCTGGCAGTCCGCTGTCCAATCGGACGGTGGAGTCAGGGGAAAACACGGGCTTGATGGCGGCGGCGGCACTGCGTATTACCGAAAATGAAGCTATGCCATTGGATACAGTCTTGATGCGTATCGAACAGCTTTCGCAGCAGACCGGACAGCCTCAAATTCGACCCTTGCCCTCATGGTTAAAGCCGCGCACCAAAGAAGAAAGGGCTTATCTGGCCGGACTCCTGAAGGCGCTGCATCCCACTCCAACAACGGTTGAGGAATTATTAGAAAAAACGGGGGAGCGTCTCCAACCGATAGACCCTGACCTATTTGAACCGAAAGAATATGACACGACGCCGTATCTCGCGGTGACTCAGCCTATTTTGCTGCCGGAATTTGATCTGATTCCCGATCCGTTGACACGGGAAGAAATCGAGTGGTTGCAAGGGCCAAGTCATGATTCTGGCCCAATCAATGTGGAACTACTTGAAGCCCTTGCTGAAGCCGAAAGTGACGAAGATCCGCGTTTATATGCAGTGCTTTCCAAAACCAGTACCGACAGCATGAAAACAGTGCTGGATGAGGCTGAATTAGTGCCTACTACCCTTGAGGACGTTACACAGGCGATGGTGCTGCCCGACCAAAATGCAACTCTACCTGAAACCGAATTGCTGCGTGTTGATGAGGCAGCGGTGGAGGAGATGTTGGGGGAGATGGATGTGATTGCACGGGCTGCACTGCAACTTACCCAGCTTTCGTTGGAGAACTCGGCGCTGGGGATTTTGCTGACGCATCATGATTATCCAGTGGGGCGCACGGGCAATTTTTCGAGCGATATATGGCACGAAATTGTCCAAGCGGTGTTGATGGCATGGCACCGGGAGGGCGAAAATAATACCCGTATGCGCTATCTCCATCTGGAAGGTTATGGGCAATGCCTATTGTTCAGCGTGCGCAGTGTGGATGATTTGACGCTGACATTGGTATTCTCTGGTGATTTGCCAGTACGGATGATTCGCAAACAGGTGGCTCAATTGACCGAGGCCCTGATGCTGGTGCCGGAGAAAACACCCAATACAGATGAAGTACATGTGCCAACCTCGCCGGAAATGGCCGAACAGGTGGCAACCATTATTGAGGAAGATGTCCCCACCCAACACAGCCGCCCCACTGACCTAAAAGCACCGGCTGGACTGCGTGAGGTGAAGACTGGCCCGACTGTGCGCGAGCCGGGAAGTTATGCGGGTTTTGCGTGTTTGTGGTTATTGCAAGCGCCGAATATCCGCTTAGTGGATTACAGCGAACCCCTTGGCTATTGGCTGCAAAAAGTCGCCAGCGAACAGGATTGGGATTTTGTGGATGTCATGGTCGGGGAGTTTTGGGTAAATGTCCATATCGAAATTCCGGTTAAAGCACAGCCTGCCGAGATGATGGACATCTTGATGGGCGAAACCAACCACTACTTGTTGGAAGCGCTAGGTCAAGACCCGGAGGTATATGGGTCGGTGTGGGCCAGCAGCTACAGCATTACTACGCCGGGGCGTTTGTTGGAACCCGAAGCGATTGAACGCTTTATCCGTTATTACAGCGAACAGACTATGGCATAGCCGCTGAAATGTTCAGTGGTTCAATCAAAAAAGGACAGGTCGCCCCGTCCTTTTTTCATTTTTATGTTCGATTAGCGCGTCATGGATAGAAGCCGCGTATCATCGTGGCATCGGCGACACGCTTGATGGCATGAATCTGGGCAGCAGTCCGCATATCGGTACCAAAGTCTTCACGTACCTGTGCCACTTTGTCAAACGCCTTGACCAAAATCCGTTGCAGTTGGCGGCGGATTTCATCAATATCCCACGAGAACATTTGCAGGTCTTGTACCCATTCAAAATAGGAAACAGTGACCCCACCTGCGTTGGCAAGGATGTCTGGCACCACAAGGACGCCACGTTCATTTAAAATGTCGTCAGCTTCGGTGGTGGTAGGGCCATTCGCGCCTTCAACAATCAGCTTGGCTCGAATCTTATCCGCATTCTTATGGGTGATTTGACCTTCCATCGCGGCAGGGATCAACACATCGCAGGGGAGTTCTAGCAATTCAGCATTGGTGAGATGATCCACATCGCGGCTAATGTAATCGTTGAGCATTTTGCCTTGACGGGTGTAATTAAAGAGTTCGCGGATGTCGAGGCCATTGGGGCTGTAGACACCACCGCTGACATCACTGACACCGATCACCTTATAGCCTAATTCATCGGCATATAGGGAGGCAAATGAGCCTACATTTCCAAAGCCTTGTATCACAACCTTGATTTCGTTTTTATTGGTTTCTTGGTCTTGGCTGTGCTTAAGGGCTTCTTCCATCACAATGACCGTGCCGCGTCCGGTAGCTTCTTCGCGGCCTTCACTCCCGCCAATGTTGATGGGCTTGCCTGTGACGACACCGGGGACAGAATAGCCCATTGTCATCGAATAAGTATCCATCATCCATGCCATTGTTTGGGCGTTGGTACCCATATCGGGAGCGGGAATATCACTGTAGGGACTAATGACGGGGGCTAACTCTGAGGCAAAACGGCGGGTAAGGGCTTCATTTTCACGTCTAGAAAGCACTTTGGGGTCGCAGATGACACCGCCTTTAGCTCCCCCATAGGGAAGACCAACCAATGCACATTTCCATGTCATCCACATGGCGAGGGCGCGTACTTCATCAATATTGACATACGGTGCGTAGCGAATACCACCTTTGGAAGGGCCGAGGACTGTGTTGTGATGGACACGATAGCCTGTAAACATCTGTACTTCGTCGTTATCCATCCGTACCGGGAAATGGAACGTATATTCCCGTTTGGGGTGACGCATGAACTCGACTAGACCATCGTGTAAATTCAGATACGATACGGCCCGGTCATACTGCGCCATTGCGGTCTGATAGGCCTCATTGGGGGCGGTAATAGGGGCTGACTGTATAACAGCCATGCGAAAAACTCCTCTCACAAGGTTAGACTTGAAACTGAACAATGGGGATAGGACAAATAATGCCTTTTTTCGTTTTCGATATGACCTCCACAGCTAGATGGGGCTATACATGCAAAGGTCGCCATTTATCTTCTAGTATACCTTAAAGAACTTTATTCGTGGGTGAGAGTTTTATCCTTAATTTTTAATGCAAAAAGCCCAATTTTTATGGGCTTTTGACATTTAGGCATATGAAACGGCGAATCCTATGAGGCCTCTAACCGACTTTAAATGAGATCGTCTCAGATTTTTCGCCATCTACAAAAATATCTACCTTATAGGTGCCACGCGGCCAATCAGTAGTTTGATCGGGGCGGGTTTCATAATCCAACCCAAGTACCACCGTGCCGACATCTTTGCTGGCCGTCATCTTCAGCGGATCACCCAACGGCACATCTTCTGGTAGATAGAAACGGGCTTCAACTTCAACATCATCGTTATGTTTGTTCAATCGAACAACTATATTCAAATCGTCGGTGACCAAAAATTGTCCGCTATTTTCAACAAGTGCATTGGGGTTTGTGCCATCCCCGGAGGCGGTATAGGCTAGGCTATAAACATCACCGCTGCACGCTGAGAGACTCAAGATCACCAGCAGGGGAACTATCATCAAAACAGCACGTTTCATTAGCAAATTATCTCCCAAAAAATAAGCTATTCGCGTCAATATGATACCGTAAGAACCGCAAAGGTAAAAGGGGCATAACCAAAAACTCCGGCGTGTTCTTCAAAATATATACACGTCGGAGTTCTAAAATGTTCAGGGTGATTTTGAATCAAGTGGGATTTAACAGGGGGCGAAATTTATAGCCGTAGATAATAATCCCCTCTGGGCCTTCAGTGCTCAGTTTGCGCGTGACCATTTCAACCTGCATACCAATATGTGGCGGGCCATCAAGGTCGGTCAATTGAGCTGTTACCAGTGGGCCTTCGGCAAGGCGCACCAACGCCAAAGCATAGGGCGCTTGCTCTTCAAAACCCGCCGGGGGGTCGGTCACAATGGTAAAACTATAGACCTCGCCTTTGCCGCCGAGTTTGACAGGGGTAGGGGAGGTCGTTGGCGACGTTTGGACGCTCATGTAATTAGGCAACTCGCTGAATCGCTACAACTTCAGGCGCTTCGGTCTCAACAGCACTATCGAGTTCAAATTCGTAGTGTTCGGGCAAGCGATTTTCGATATTGGGACGTGGCGGAAAAGTGACCTCACCCTGTTCGTTGGATGACCCTTCGAGGGTATACCGTTGGGGATTCAGCCGCCAGTTTTGAGAAATGTTCATTGTACTTCTACCCCTTTGCATTTGGAGTTGTGTTTCCGATCCATCAAGTTGTTCATAACGATAGCGTGGTGTGCCTATCAAAATCTCTCAAGTTTCGTTTTGAGAGGTTTTGAGAGTATTTTTGAGCAGAGATTAAGCCTTGGTGATGGGATTTTATGCCTGATATTATATACAACATACAAACTTGCGGGGCAGACCTAGCGCAAGTCTAAATCTGCCCATTTTCATGTATGTCTATTGCGCTGCTGGGGTCTCCGTTGGCACAGGCTCGGTGCTTTCCGGTGTAGCCGTTGCATCGGTCTCGCCAGTCGGTTCAACGGTGGTGGTCGTCTCGGTCTCAGGTTCGGGCGCGGGCCGACGGAAATAATAATCCAGCACACGGCGCACAATCGGCATGGCGTTCTGCGAACCTTCACCGCCATTATAGACAAAGGCAACGACAGCGATTTCGGGGTCGTCAGCGGGGGCATAACCAACATACCATGCGTGTGAGGGCCAGCGTCCGGGAATGCACAACCCCTGTGGTCGGGCGATGTCGTCGCAATATTCTGCGGTGCCCGTTTTTCCGCCTTCCGACACATATCCCAACGGTGGGGCTGCGGGGTTGGCCGCCGCCGAAGATGTCCCCCGTGTAACCACTTCTAGCATCCCTTGTTGAGCAAGGCGGAAACTCTCGATGGAGGCAATCGGGGGGGTATATCCCTGCCAGTCCTGAATCGCCAACGGGTCGCACAATCCAGCATTCCAGCGATATTGATAGGGGACGTGGACTCTATATTGAATAAAACTTTCAACTTCGGCGGCGGGGTCGCTGTCAAATTGGCCCGTATAGGTGTCGGGATTGCAGCGCTCTGGTGCATAGTAGGGCGAATCTGATTCACAGCGGCAGGACAGACTGTTGGCTCCCTGTACCAACATATCCTCGCGGATATTGAGAATCATCGGACTCCCATCGGCAGGTGGGACAACGGTACGCATAACCTGTGGGGGAAATTCCTGCAAAATGTTGCCACTGGCGTCTTGGAAATTTTTGAGGAGGGTTGGCTGCATAAACACCCCGTCGTTGATGATTGCAGAGATAATCGCCAACTGCTGTAAGGGCGTTACCGTGACATAGCCCTGACCAAACGCGGCATTATAAGTGTCTCCGGTTGACCAGCTTTCGCCATAGACACGGCGTTTCCAGTCACGATCCGGCATCCGCCCTGCGGTTTCGCCAAAAATCTCGACGCCGAGGTCAGACCCGATGCCAAAGGTGGTGGCCCAACGATAGAGGTTATCCACGCCGAGACCATTTGGCTTTAGCACTGAGGCGGGAACGGAGGGATTGCCCCCACCGACCTGATAAAAATACACGTCACAACTGTTGGTGATGGCGTCAATCAAGTTTTGTGTACCATGTCCAGAATCGAGCCAGCAGACAAACGTTTGACCGCGTGCGATGTCGTTGGGGGCGTAGGCGTTGGGTAGGACCAGACTGCCACCGTCAAATAAAGGTGTTGCTGGGTCAATCACATCTTCTTCTTGCACGGCGATGGAGGTTAACATCTTCCAGACCGAGCCGGGGGGATAGAGCGACCCTATCGCATGATTGACCAAAGGGGTCAGAGGATTATCGGCAAGGCCGAAATAATACTCAGCATCAATGCTGCGAGCAAAACGGCTGTTGTCATAGGTCGGCCATGAGACCATCGCCAAAATTTCGCCCGTTTTGGGATTCATGGCAATCACCACCCCAGACTGGGACACAAGGCGGCGCTCGCGGGCATTTAGTTGGTTGATGCCTTCCACGAGGAAACGCTGGGCGGCCTCTTGTAGTTCAAGGTCAATCGTGAGTTGGATGCTGACACCGGGTTGTGGGGCGGTGCGATCTACAAGGCGGAGCGGCTGACCTGCCACATCAATCTCGGTGGTTTCGCTGCCATTGATGCCCTTCAGTTCGGTCTCAAAATAGGCTTCAATACCCGCATACCCCACCCGGTCATAGGCTGGATCATAACCAAGTTCAATAAGTTCTAGGGCTTGTTCTTCAGAAATCGGGCCAAGATAACCGATGATCTGCGAGGTTTTTTCGCCGGATGGGTAGCGCCGCACTGACCGGACTTCAACGGCGACACCGGGGAGTGATTGGCGGCTTTCCAAAATTTCGCGGGCCACATTTTCACCCACGTCGGAAGCAATCACCACCGCACGGAAAGGCGCGATACCTTGTCCCTCTCGCACTTTTTCGTCAATGCTGATCTCATCTACCCGCCCCGAAGCATCCGCAATGGCACGGGTGGCGGGGACATCTACTAATGCTGATAGACGGTTGTAGATTTGCAGCACCTCGTCCAAATCGTCGGGCAGCAGGGCGGGGGTAACTGTGACCAAAAATGCGGCGTCGTTGAGCGCCAATGGCTGACCATTGCGGTCATAAATTTTGCCACGCGGTGCTGCGAGGGGCAGGGTTTGGAAGCGATTTTCGTCGGAGTCGGCACGGAACGAGGCTCCTTGAATAAACTGTAACTGCCATGTCCGCAAAACCATTACAATCAACATAGCCACCACCGCACCCCGAAAGAAGTGCAGTCGCCAGCCTTGAAAGGGCAAAAGAACTCGATTCATATCACTACCTCACTTTATGCCCCCAACCATTTTTCTATCGCAACATCGAGCCGCGCTGTGGACGTAGGAAGTTATTGACCCCGCCAATCAGCCGAAAGACTATTAGAATCGCGGCAAAATTCATGACTGCACTGGGTAGGATGATATACCAAAGGCCGTTTAAAAAAGGCACATCCCAACCCGCCATCCGATGAAACCCAAACATCATCAGGCCGTAGACATAACTTGCCACCAAAACCGTCGGTGGGGGGATGGCGATATTGTGCCAGCTTATTTTCGGAAAAATGCGGTCAATGGCAATCACGATCAGCACAAAGGCCACAGCGGAACTGCCTGTTGGCGTGACGGATAGCAGATCACGCATCACGCCGCCAATCACCGCCCATGGCAATGCATCTTCGAGATCGGCCACGAGTGCCCACGACACAATCACCATCAGCATCAGGCTGGGTGCGCCACCCCACAATCGGAATAACTGCATAAAGGTCGCGTCTATGACCGCCACAATCATCAGAACTGGAAAGCCAACATAATAAATCGCCATGACTTAATTGGCTCCCGTCGTATCATTAAAAACTGAGAGGTCAACCGGCTCCCAGTTGGTGATAATCAAGACAAATTCGAGCCGCGAAAAATCTACCAAACTGCGAATCGAGGCCTGCTGGAATAATTCATCATCGCTAAGGCTGACCCCCGTCACCTGCCCGATGATGAGATCGGCTGGGAAGTTTTGACCCTCACCGGAGGTCAATACAAGGTTGCCGACGCCGATTTGGGCATCAGGGTCAACAAACGTCAGGACGAGATCACCCGACAGTGAGCCACGTATCGTCCCGACATCCCGGTTCGCATTCTGGATACGGGCGTTGACAGCGCTGTTGGCATCGGTGATGAGCAGTACTTCACAGCCTGTCGCACTGACCTTGACCACACGTCCCACCAAGCCCAATTCAGTGACAACCGGATCACCAGTGGCGATCCCATCACGAGTGCCTTTGTCTAAATGAAGGGTGCGGACGATGCCAGCGGTATCCCGTCCTATCACATCGGCGGTGACATAACGAAAATCTTCAGGCGTTAGGGTGGTGTAATTGAGCAGCGCGATCAGACGGTCATAATCACTGCGGATTTCGCGCAGTTCGGCGAGTTCGGCTTGATAATCGGCAAGGGCTTCTTCGAGTTCGCGGTTGCGGGTACGGAGCGAGCGAATTTCGGCAATATCATCGGCAGCGCTATCCAATGAACCACTGAAACCGCCCAAAATATTCTCCAAAAAAGTTAGCGGCGCACGGCCCAAACTTTCGGCTGGGGAGAGTGTTCCCAACAAACTGAGAATGACTAATGCAATTGAAATAAACAGGGCGCTGCCAATAGCCACTGTGCGCGGCGAACGATTCCCGATCAACCCAATAATTCCTTTTCCACCGAATTCGGAGAGGAATTATACCCCATCGTGTAAAGGGCGATGCGGCTGTCAGCCAAGAGGTGGTAATTCGCGGTCATTCACACGGATACGGCACGCACGACGCTTTACGCCATGTATGGTCATCATCGGGATAGAGCGGACAGTCGAGACACAACACGACCAGATTGCTGCCCATTGAAACGTCGGCGGTAACATTAAAACGCTGTTTATTATCGCCTCCCAGCGGCTTACCATTGACCCACGCCTTGCCTTGCAATGGTTCGGCAAACTCCAACCACCATGTACTGCATTCGTCATTGGCGGGCATCTCGAAGGTTTGTCGCAACCAGACACAGCCCTCGTCGCTGACCAATTCTTTGAGGGCCTCGCCTTTAAGAATGCTCAAAGTGGGCCACAGATGGTCATGCACCGATACTTGGCTGTAATCGGCACTGCCGGGCACATCCTGTCGCATAAAACGCCACTGGTCGTTGAGTTCAATCGGTTTCATCAGCTTCTGTGTCTCCCGACCTACGGTTACTAGGGGTGAGCGCCGCAGCCATGACGCCCCAAAAAATAATTTGATGGGTAAAGATGACCCAATGATAATAATCATACCACCCAACCGCCAGCCATGCGCCAACTGCTCCCCATAAACAGGCGGCTTCGGGGCTGAGTTTGCCTTCGCGCCATTGAATCCAGAGCAAACCCGCTGCAAAGATGAAAACCCAACTGGTGAGGGCTGCCCCCACAATTCCCAATTCGGCGAGGGTCAAATAATAGATATTATGGACATTTGTGCCCTGCATGTCCAAATTGCGTGGGTCTTGGTCAATCATTGTTTGGCTTGCCCACGGGAAATTGCCAATGCCAATGCCTGTCCAACGATGGTCACGGAAAATCTCACGCGCCTGCTCGGTCAATATTTCACGGGCGGCAATACTGATGTCCTCGACGGAAGGCAAGCCTTCTTCGCCGTTGCCTGAACGAGATTCAATCAGCGGACGGTAGCCGATATAAAACACCCCACCCACAAGGGCCAGCATAATCGCCAGTGCCACGATACCCCGCCAACCATCGCCTTTTAAGTTGCGATTGACGAAAAATAGGCCGACAGTGGCGATGAGGCCAACGGCGAGACTGCCTATCCCTGAACGGCTGAAGGTCAGCAGCAGTCCCCAAACACCAATCGTTGTGACCCATGCGGCGGTGCAACGGGTTTCGGGTTTGAGCCACATCCAGAGGCCTGCAATGATGCCAACCGCCAATCCTCCGGCGAGTGGATTGGGGTGGGAGGTCAGGCCATAGGCACGGAGGAAGCGCACACCATCGGCTTGCACTACAGGCACACCGGAGGCATCGGGGCTGCGGCGATATTCCACTAGATCGAGACCGATTTTGAGCCAGTGCTGATCGAGCCATGCCAGATTGACTTCATGCTGCAAAGCTGATTGGGTAATGGCGATGACGGCGTGGAAGATTGTCCCCCCGACCAGTGCCGTCGCTACCCAACGCGGCTGTGGGCCATTACACGTCACAATCAGGGCAAAGATTGTCACCAGCATCCATTGAATCGCCTGCGAATTGGCAATGCCTTTTTGGTCGGCCCACCCAACCGACAGGCGAATGTAAAAGGAGAGCATGACCAACCCCGCCGCCCACCAAATGCGCCCATCCAAGACCAGTTCGCGCAGGCCCTTAAACATGGTTAAAACCCACAGACAGGCCAAGATCACGACCAGATACACCAGCGTAAAGCGGATGTAGTAGACCGACAAATATTCTTGGGTATTGGAGGGGTAACTCAATCTTTCGCGGAAAAAGTCGGGTACCCATTCGGCGTAGGCCCAACGTGGACGCCACCACCATGTCGCGCTAAAAAAGATAAACAAAATCAGGCTGTGCATGGCATAGGTCAGATATTGCGTCCAGCGCTGCCAGAGAGGGGTTGTGGATGATGGGTTCATTGAGAATGATTTACGATGATTACTCAATATAAAATCGCGGGGATAAATCCGCCGCGCTGAAACTAGGTTGAATGAAAATTTGTCGCTAATCACATTGGAGGCAAGTATACTTTGGAGTTGAATTGTTTGCCGCAACCTGAGAAATCGTAGACGCCATGATGAAAAACCTCCGTAGCCTGCCCAATTTGCTATCCGACCACCTGCGTACCCTGCCGCTGTTGGTGCTGTATTTGACGGACGGGTGCAACAGCAAATGCGCCATGTGTGATATTTGGAAAGCGCCGCGCCGCAACATGGACATGGGATTGGTTGAACGATTGGCAACATCTAGCCAAAAATTAGGCACACAGTTGATTTTGCTGTCGGGCGGGGAAGCCATGCAGCATCCCGAATGGCCCGCGATTGCCCAACAATTTCGAGCGGCGGGGTCGAAAATTTGGCTGCTGACGAACGGCCTTTTGCTGCGGAAACAAGCCGAGGAGGTCATCGCATATGTGGACATGCTGACAGTCAGTTTGGACGCGGCGACCCCCGACCTGTATGAAAAAATACGCGGGGTGGATGGGCTGAATCTCATCTTGGAAGGGATGCAAATCGTGAGCAGGGCAGGTATCCCCGTCAGTACCCGCACCACCTTGATGCGGGCCAATTTTCGTCAGATGCCTCAGATTGTGGATACTTCGCTGGGAGCCGGGGCGCAACAGGTCAGCTTTTTGGCGGTGGATACGGTCAACCCCTATGCGTTTGGGCCACGTTTTGAGGATGTCATCCCGCTGAATATGCCCGTCAATGAATTTAGTGGATTGATGGCGGAGGATTTGCCTGAATTTGCGGCGATATTGGACGATTTAGAGCGCACCCATGCTGCCCATTTTGCCGATGGTCGCATTGCCGAAAGTCCTGCCAAGCTGCGCCGCCTGTATGATTATTTTGCCGAACCGTTGGGGTTAGGTGAATTTGAAGGGCCGCGCTGCAATGCCCCGCATATTTCGGCGGTGGTCAATTGGGATGGACGCTTGCAACCCTGCTATTTTTTGCCATTGTGGGGCAAGCTGAATGGCGATGGGGTTGAACTAGAAGATGCCCTTAATGACCCGGCGGCAATAGCACTGCGGACGGCTTATCGGAATGGCGAACGGGCCGAATGTGCGCGGTGTGTCTGTCCCCTATATCGCGGGCCGAGGGCGCTGTTACGCGGGTTTTAGCCGAGGAATAAAATTCCCCAGCTACCAACACAATGTCCTCGAAATGAGGACAGGTAAGATCATTCAACTGAAATGCTTGCCGTCGTAGGTAGCCTATCCCCCGTAACTGGATTATATAGACCGACCAAGACCGATAAACATTCGGGTGGGTAAAGGCCATCGGGGATGATGAAATAACGGAAATCCTGCCAGCGTTCCCCAGATTGCCACATTTCCAATGGATAGAGACGGCCTACGGGTGGGCCATCAGCATCGGTGGCAAGGCGCTCATCACACATCAGATGTACAAAAATCTCCAGCGGTTCGGTGGGGGGAGATTGCACCTGCCAGACCAGTTCCAAACGCAAGATGTTCTTTTCCGTGATCTCACTCAATGTTTCATCTGACCCAATTTGCAGTGATTCCAAAATGATGCCGTTGCCAAAATCAGCGGCAGGGTTGGCTGAAATCGGCGCATTCTCCAAGTGGATGCCAGCGAGAGGGGCGAATATATCCCCGCCGATTTGCCGACTAACCAGTACCCGGTCATAGGTGGATAGGGTGGCCCGATCCAAGCCAGCGGCTTCAACCTGATAAATCCGTGTGGTGGCGGGGATAATATCATCGGCACGGGCGACATTTGTGATGGCGCTGGCTGGAAAATCGTTGTCATTAAGACGCAAAAAATCGGTCAGGTTCACAAAGTCTGGTAGATAAACACTGCCTTCTGCCCCTAATAAAAAGGTTGGCTTGCGCGGAGCAAGATAGGCGGGTGGGTTGACCACCAACAGCGATTGATTTTCGACGGCGGCGGTATCGGCGATTTCCTGATAGTAGTCGTTCAGTAGGTGGTGTTCATCGAGGCGGCTTTGAATAAAGGGCAGGGCGACCATTAATGCGATGATGAGGCCCGTTACGCCAACAATGGGTTGCAGCAGACGGGGGGCGATGCGCGGTAGGGGGGCGGTCAATAATCCAGCCCATGCCCATGCAACTCCCACCGATGCCAGATAATGCAAACGCGGGTTGCTCAATAGGTAATTGACATCCAAAAACAACCATGCCGGGAGCATCGCCAGCGGAATCCAGACGAGGCCAAGACGGGCAAGACGAGTCGGTTCAAATGACGCGCGGGGTGGGGTGTCACCCTCGTCGTTATGGATGGGCCAACGATGCTGCATGTAAAACCACAGGCCGAAAATCAGAAGAGCCACGCATCCGCTGACCCATGCTAATGCCGTACCGCTTTGGGGGTCAAGAAACATACGGAATTGGGCAGCCAGCGGAAAACCAATGGCCTGTAACGTCTGTCCGATTTTGACATCCAGCGCGGCGGTCTTGAGACTAGTCGAGTCGTTATCGAGTGGAATAATTTGCCAGATAAGGCCGTAGAGCAGGGCAAAAAAAGCAATCGGGGCAAGTGCGACGATGAGGCGATTTTGGCGCAGGCGGGTCAATTCAAAATCGGCGCGGCGCAAGGGCAGTTGATTGGGATGGGCGGTCAAGATAATGAGACCAATTAACAGCGGGGCGATCATGCCGTTTTCGTGGCTGAAGATAGCCCAAAACGCCACGACCCATGCCAAGATGAGTTTCCAATGCTGTGGATGATCGAGCCACACCAAAATCAAATAGGCCGAGGCCAAAAAGCCGAATGTCAGCCAGAGGTGAAATTGGGCCGGGGTGGGGATGACCGTTTGATAGCTAAAGGGGAAAGTGACAAACAGCAATCCGGCAAAAAATCCAGCTTGGTGCGAATGGCTGAGACGATGGGCAAGTGCAGACACTAAAACGGCGTTGATGAGATGCAGCCCAACGGAAAGGGTGTGTAGGGCAGCGGCATCATGCCCCAAAATTTCCCACGCGGTAAAGGCGGCGGGGCGATAGAACGGAAAGCCACTGGAACTGAGCCAATACTCCCCACCCAGATGGGTATCCAGCCAGAGCATATGTGGGATGTCATCCCAGAACAGCATTAAATCAAGGGCAGGGCGATACAGCAGAAACCCCACTACCATAATCAGCAGCGGGGCGATGGATTCCAACAGGAGGTGGGTGAGCCGTCTAGTTGTTGATGCCATAGAGGGCACGGTAGGTGTCGTATTGTTCATAGATGCGCGTCACATAGGTGCGCGTCTCGTCAAAGGTGATGGTCTGCACAAATTTGTCCAAATCCGGGCCAGCGATGGACAGCCACTCTTGGGCATTGCCGGGGCCGCCGTTATAGCCTGCCAGCGCCGCGTAAGGCACATTATCTACCAAGCCGAGCGTCCAATCCAAATAGTAGGTACCAAACTCGACATTGACATAGGGCCGATAGACATCGCTGTTGGTGTAATTGGGCCAGTTGAGTTGGGCAGCGATGTCAGCGCCAGTGTCGGGAATAATCTGCATGAGACCCTGTGCGGCGGCTGTGCTGGTGGCAAAACTTTGGAACAGGCTCTCTTGGCGAATCAGACTGAATACCAGCAGGGGGTCAAGATTATATTTTTCGGTGGCAGGCAGCACCAAATCGGCATAGTGGATGGGGTAGCGCAGACGGGCGATATAACCGGGGGCGTCTAAAGTATCCACCCCGGCGTTAATCAACAAAATGGCGGCAGCTTCAATCGAGGAGCGATAGAGGCCGATTTCCGCAAAGTAATGGGCCAATTGATAGGTCGCCAGTGGGTCGGCTTCGTAGCTTTCACGCAGGGTGTCAAATTCGGCACGGGCATCATCAAAGGCGGCGAGTGCCCACAATTCGCGCCCCCGGATCATATGCGGGTCGGTTTCCAGCGCTTGGCTAAGGGGGTAGAGCGCTCCTTCTTGCTGAATGCCAAACGTCGTTCGCATCCAATCTTCAGCTTTGGCGATTTCCTGCGCCTCATCAAATTCAAATTGATAGCTGGCGGGTGGGGTAAATGGTTCTTGGCCCGCCAGAATATCTTGGGCACGCAGGCTGTAATAACCACCGGAGTCGGCTTGGGATGCGCCCAAAAATGATTGCTCGGCGAGGTCGGCTTGACCCTGATCGCGGTAGAGTCGCCCCAACCACAGAAAGGCCAATGCTTTGTTTTCACCCGTGCCTGTATTGGCTAACTGGGTGTAGAGGGCTTGGGCCTGTTGGGTCTGGCCTAAGTTTAAGGCTAGTGAGGCAGCAATTAAAAGGCCGTCCTGTGCCCACTCGTTACCGGGATAGGTTTTGCCCAATTGGTCAAACATTTGCAGGGCACGCTGATTGTCATTCAATTGAGTGGCATAGATATAGCCAGATCGCCATAGGGCTTCGGGGGCTTGTGGGCTGGCAGGGCTGACGGTGGGCAATTGACTGTAATGCGACGCCGCGCCGATAAAATTGCCCTGCAAAAACAGCGTGCGGCCTTGTTCCAACCACGCCACACCAAATAGTGGGTCGGTAGGGTAATTGGTGGTAATGGTTTGCAGGGTCGTAAAGGCAGCATCGAAATTACCCAAACCCCGATAGGCCTGCCCCAACAATAACAGGGCATCGGTGGGCATGGTGTAAACCGTCGTACTGTAATCATTGAGGACGGTAATCACATCCCCATAATCTTCAGCGGCAAAACTGATCTGCGCACGTTCAAGCGGGTCAATTTCATAACCTGCTGCCAAAAGGGTCTGCATAGCTTGATAGCCGTAGATGGTCGAGGGATAGTCGTTAAAAATGCGCTGTAACCGAGTGTAAGCGGCCACTATATTGCCTGCCTGTAACTCCAACGCAGCGGCCTGTGATTCAATGCTGGCGCGATACCCACCATTTTGGGCGATCTGCAAAATTTCGTCATATTGGGCAATAGCCTCGGTCAATAAGCCTTGATTCACATATGTCGCAGCGATGCGCTCACGCAAAACCAAAAGGGGTACAAGGGTGCGAGTGGCGTCGGCGGCGGCAAGGTAATTTTCAAAGGCTTGGGTCGGCAGATTCAATGCAAGATAGGCGTCCCCGATACGCTCATAGGCGTAGCTATCTATTAGGCCGGGGCGCAGGGACAAGTATTTTTGAAAATCGGTAATGGCGGCTTCCCAACTGCCGATGCCCAAATTGGCGTCCCCACGTTGAAAATAGGCTTGGGCGATACGGGGGTCGTCGGGGAACTGTTGAATAAATTCACTAAAGGCGATAAAGGCTTGGTCGAAATAGCCTTCCCGCAGATTGGCCTGTCCTAACCCATAATAGGCCGAGGCGCGGAGGTCACTGGCGACAAATTCCTGATTGACCACCGTTTGGTACTGCTTGACCGCTTCCTCATAATTGCCATTAAACAGGGCGCTTTCGGCGGCGGTAATGGCGTCTTCGGGCGGTAGGGTGGGCAAAGCAACAGGTTCGGGGGTCGGCGTAAAATTGGGTGTGGCGGTGATGTAAATTGGGCCACCTGTGCCTTCCGGGGTGGCGGTGACAATAATCGGTTCGGGTGTCCCGGTTAGGCTGCATCCCAGTGCCGCTGCAAGGGCGATCAATATCAGTGGGTAGGGGGAAGGTGTTTTCACTCGCATAATGGCAGATTATGACGTAGGCAGGCGCTTGGGTCAACCCAAATCATGATGGCGTCAAAGGAAGGTAGTGGTTTCGTTGGGAGGATTGCCCGATAGACGATTGGCCTGCGCTAAGGTAACATGGAAGTAAACAGCGATAGGTTAGAACCTTCAACATATGGCTTTGAGTTGGTGTATTTACAGCAGCTTTCAAGTTGGTTGGCTTCTTATCACACGGGGCTAAAGCCGCCGTGCTGAATCTAGGGTAAAAGCAGACCAATCAAGATGGAGTTTGCTGTGGGAAATCAGCATATTTAGCAACGGCTTTGATGCTTAGGACGATCTACAAACTATGGAACTGCAACTCTTTGATACCTATACCCGCACGGTACGCCCTTTTGAACCCCTTCATCCACCAGAAGTCGGCCTGTATACATGCGGCCCGACGGTGTACGACTATGCCCATATCGGCAACCTCCGCACCTATATTTTTGAGGATATTCTCAAGCGGGTGTTGGAATATAACGGCTATAAAGTGCGGCATGTGATGAACATTACTGACGTAGGCCATCTGACCTCAGACGCCGATACGGGCGAAGATAAGATGGAAAAAGGCTCACGACGCACAGGCAAAACCGCGTGGGACATCGCTGCCGAATATACTCGCGCTTTTCAGAGCGACCTGAAGCATCTCAATATCGAAGACCCTTCGATTTGGTGCCGGGCCACCGACCATATTGAGGAGCAGATTGAGGTGATTGAGACGATTGCCGCCAATGGCTATACCTATCGCACGTCTGATGGCATCTATTTTGATACCTCCAAACAGTCGGATTATGGCTATATTGGGCGATTGGATATTGAGGGGCAAAAGGCCGGGGCACGGGTAGACGTGGGTGAAAAGCGCAACCCCACCGACTTTGCCCTATGGAAATTCAGCACGCCGGATGTCAAACGCCAGATGGAATGGGACAGTCCTTGGGGCGTCGGTTTTCCGGGGTGGCATATTGAATGCACGGCGATGGCGGCGAAGTATCTAGGTGAATATTTTGATATTCACTGCGGTGGGGAAGACCATATCACGGTTCATCATCCCAATGAAATCGCCCAATCAGAGGCGTGTTTTAATACCCGTCTGGCGAACTTCTGGATGCACGGCTATTTCTTGCAACTAGATGACAGCAAAATGTCGAAATCCAGCGGCGAATTTTTGCGGATTCAGACCCTGATTGATAAGGGCTATGATCCACTGGCCTACCGATTTTTCTGCCTCGGCGCTCACTATCGGGCCAAATTGACGTTTAGTTGGGATAGCCTTGATGCGGCGGTGACGGCTTTGCAGCGGTTGCGCCAAGCCTCGTATGAATGGGGTGAACCCGGCGATACGGTTGACCCCGACTATCAGGCGCGGTTTTTGGAGCATATCAACAACGACTTGAATATGCCGCGTGTGCTGGCGCTGGTTTGGGAAATGGTCAAAAGCGATTTGCCACCCCAAATCAAAAAAGCCACGTTGCTCGACTTTGACCGCGTGATGGGCTTGCAATTGGCGACATGGCAGCCTGCTGTGGAAATCATCCCTGATGAAATTTTGGCGATGGTCGAACAACGTCAAATGGCCCGCGCCGAAAAACGCTGGAAAGATGCCGATGCCTTGCGTGATGCGGTGACAGGGGCGGGGTATGAAATTGAGGATACCGCACAAGGGCCGCGTGTTCGCGTGAAGGGGAGCAAGGCTTAGACAGGTATCGGGATGGCTGCCAACTTTCAGCATTGGCGAACACCTGTTAGAATCAAACCAATAGCGAAATGATACACGGTCAGAATTCATGACGGACGCAACGGCAAAAAAATGGCTGACATTGGCACAGGCGGCAGAAATGCTCGGTATCCATCCGACGACCCTGCGACGTTGGGCCGATAATGGCAGCATCCCAGTGTATATCACGCCCGGTGGACACCGCCGATTTTTGGAATCGGACGTGGCGGTGTTTGTCAAACATCAGGAACAGCAGATTACGCCCAATAACCAGCAGGCGTGGGTGAGTTATGCGTTGGTCGAGACGCGCCATCGCCTGCAAACCAGCTTACCCCCCTCCGGGCTGACGGCGTTTGATGGCGAACAGCGCGAAGAACAGCGCGAACTGGGCAAACGGCTGTTGGGCTTGATTATGCAGCATATCGCCATGCCGACGGATGATGACAGCCTGCTAATTGAGGCCCAAAGCATCGCGGTACGTTACGCCCAAAATAGTATCGCCAATCATCTTTCGGTGCGTGATGGCTTGGAAATCGTGATGTTTTTCCGTGATAGCCTGACCGAAGCCGCGATGCAAATGCCACAGGTGGCCCAACTTGACCACGAGGCCCAAATTCGACTACTACGAAAGATCAACCAGATTTTTAACACAATTCAACTGGCGCTGGTTGAATATTTTCATGAGCAGCTTCCCCCCGGTCCCCAATCTTGAATCTTGGTGGAGCAGATAACCTAATGGGTAAAAAACAGTTTGTTTGGATCATCGTTATCCTGCTTTTAGGAATACCTATGCTGCGTGTGCAGGCCCAAGATGATTTGCAGACCACGTTGGATATGCTGACAACGGCTTATCAAAATTCAGCGACTCTTTCAAGTTATGCGGCGCAGTGGGACAGCACAACTTCGCAGAGTACCCAATTGGTGCAGGGCGATACAGTTTATATCATTTCGATGGAAATTGTGGAATCCCAAACGGCACAAATTGATGGAGCGAGTTCAGGCTCGTCCATAAATCAGCGTGTGGCGCAAGGCCAGCTTGTTGTACCCGGCCCGCTGGAATCGGGAGCGCCCCTACCTGAAATTGAGATGATCCCCCAACTGGAATTGACCGCCGCGCTTGTTTCCATTGATGGACGGGTGTTTATCAATTTGGATGAGACCGCACCAGAATATCGGGCTGGGCTGCCGGAGGGGTGGCAGGAAATCCAAGAGGGACTAGCGCTGGCAGACAATGGTACAGTGTCGCTGACCGAGGTGGCATCTTTGCTTGAGCATGTGCGGCTGGATATGATGCCTGCGTTGCTGAATACGACCATTGTCCAGTCAGTCGAGTCGCTTCCGGATGAACTAGACGGGCAGACTATGAACCATTATTTGCTAACTCTCAATGCGGCGGAAGCAATGGCAGCATTGGGGCAAGACGCCTCGGCAATGCTAGGCGATTTGGAATTATCCGAGGAGGCAGTAAGTGCCTTGCTCGATGAGGCGGTCTATACACTGGAGGTGTGGGTCGGGGCAGATGACCAGACCGTCCATCGCCAAACGATGACCCTCAGTCTCGAAAGTGCTTTAGATAGCAAAACCTTCGGCAGCGATTTGGGCGGGGCGGCAGTCACGATTACCCATTATCAATCCGAAACTCTGACGCTGAGTGACCTCAATGCCAAGTTTGACATCCAGATGCCATCCGTTGAGGAAGGAATGGGATAGCCTGATGCGTCAATTATTTCGCCCCCTCATGCTAGGTCTGATTGCTCTCGGTTTGTTGAATGCACCGCATATGATTGGGCTGGCACAGGACGACGGCCTATCGCGCCAAGAACAGGCGGCCCTACGTGAAATTCTCGCGGCCTATGAGCGGACACGCAATTGGAATACCTATTCGGCACAGTCAGGCGAAAACAGCCAATTGGCCTTGAGTTTGGCGGTAGGGGATGCCGACCCGTATACGCTGAACGACAATACACGCCGCACTGTGGATTCGGTCTATGATGTGCCCAACAGCGCCGTGCAAACGGAATTGGGCCAGACGCGCACCATCCGCGAATCGGAGGGCCGCCAGACCATTAACAATGTCACGGTGCAGGCCGATTTTGAGATTGTAGGGATTAGCGGCATTGTGTATGTGCAGGGGGATCGCACATCCTCCCCGGATGATGGACGCGATGTTGAACTCAACGACTTCACTCCCATCAACGCAGCGGTGACGGCGGATTTGGCCTCGGCAGAAGTAGCAAATTTGGAATCGCACGTAGACGCCAAAGAATTGATTGCGCTGCGAGCCACTAATGAACTGTTGGAAACAGCGATGGCAGTAGAAGATTTGGGTCAAGTTACTCTGCGGCAATATGCCAATCCCGTACAGGTTTATACGATTACGGTTGACCCGCTGGTAGGGATTGAGGTGTTGGATATTGATGTCGAAAGCATTCTTGCCAATCCCCGCTTATCCAATCTTGACCGGGCAGCCTTTTTTGATCATCTGGCTACCGACAGCAGTCTAACCATCACCGTATTTTTGGACGCGGAGGACGGCGGATTGGTGGGGGAGCAGTTGCTACTAGAGGTCGAAATCAATCTTTCGGAGACGGACGGACTCAATGTGACACGCGGCACATCTGCTGATTTTACGCTGGCGCTGAGTTTTGAAAGCTCTGTGTTATATTTTGCGATTAACGAAGCGGTGACGATTGAAGACCCCGACGCGGCGGAGTAATCCGCTGTGCCTTAGATGACAAATTCCAAGACGGCTTCATCAACAAAGGACATCCTATCAATGGACAAAGCCAATCTGGTAGAAAAATTCACGTTGTTTAACGACCATTGGTCGCCGCGTATCATTGCCGAAGCGAACGGGCAGTACGTCAAATTAGCCAAGTTGGAAGGCGAGTTTGTTTGGCACGCCCATGAACACGAAGATGAGATATTTTTTGTCATCAGCGGTAAGCTCATCATTCAAATGCGGGATCGCACTGTCGAACTCAATCCGGGGGAATTGTTTGTGGTACCGAAGGGTGTCGAACATAACCCGTATGCACCTGTGGAAACCCATATCATGCTGATTGAACCCAAACAAACCACCCATACCGGAGATATTGAAACCGAACGCACGGTAGCGGTTGAAGACCAACTTTGGGTTTAAGGCTTACTGCGATTTCTAAAATACCTAGGTGAAAGTGGTGAGGGCGACCCATTTGGAATCGCCCTTTTTTGTTGGCTACATGCGTTCGGGGGCGGTCATGCCCATCAGGGTCAGGACACGCTTGAAGACAATCTTGGCGGCGCGATACATTTTCAGTCGCGCCTTCGCTACATCTTCCGGCACTTCGCTGTGCAGCACGCGAATTTCGTCATAGAGGGGATGGAAGGCCCGCGCCAAATCCAATGCCCAAAATGCCATTTGATGCGGGGCAAGGTTGTCATGGGCGAATACCAATTGGTCAGGGAATTCCAGCATTTTCAAAATGAAGGCCGTTTCCGATTCCCCAAGCAGCGATAAATCGGCGTCTTTGTCCCAATCATTGGGATAACCGCGTTCCTCAACTTGGCGCAAAATTCCGGCACAGCGCACATGGGCATTCTGGATATAAAACACCGGATTTTCATTCGATGCCTTGACCGCCAAATCCAAATCAAAATTGATGGTGGCATCGGTGCTGCGGTTGAGCATGAAATAGCGCACGGCATCCGGCCCGATTTCATTGATCAGGTCATCCAAATTGACGACCTCGCCTTTGCGGGTACTCATGCCGACGGGCTGGCCTTCGCGCATCAACTGTACCCACTGCGTCAAGACGACCTTGACCTTATTAGCGTCGTAGCCTAGTGCTTGCAAGCCGCGATTGACGGTTTGGGCCTCGGTGAAGTGGTCAGAGCCAAAAATATCAATACACAGGTCGAAGCCGCGCCCTAATTTGTTGACATGATAGGCGATGTCCGGCAGCACATAGGTGGGTTCACCCGTGCTTCGCAAGATAATACGGTCTTCGTCGTCACCAAATTCGGTACTCTTGAACCAGAGGGCTGGAGCGAGATTTTTGGCTTTGGCGGCAGCTACATCTTCTTCCGATGCGCCATGACGGGTCGGCGAATAATACAGATAGCCGCGTTTTTCAAGTTCAGCGCGTACTTGCTCAACAGGTTCCCCATACAAACTGAGTTCTGGGAAAAATAGATCAAAGTGAATGCCAAGACGGTCAAGGGTGTTTTCGATGTTGCGGAAGATTTCTTGCTCGGCATATTCTTTAAAGACCGACCAATCGGCGTTTTTCCATTCATCGCCTTTTTCACCCGCCAATTTTTGGCCCATGTCACTATGATACTCCCCTTCATATCCACCTTTGGGGAGTTCGGCTTCAATACCGAGTGCTTGCAAATAGCGGGCCTGCAAACTTTGGCCCAGCATCATCATTTGGCGACCCCCGTTGTTGAAATAATATTCGCGGTAGACATTCCAGCCGCACATTTCCATCAAACGGGCAATACCGTCCCCCACGACTGCCCCGCGTGTGCGTCCGACATGCAGCGGGCCGGTTGGGTTGGCGCTGAGAAATTCCACATTCACACGGCGGTTCTTGCCAATATCTTGCTGAAAAATCTTGTCATCAGCCTTGATGATGGTGTGGATTTGTTCACGCACCCAGTCACGATTGAGCCAAAAATTGAGGAAGCCGGGTGGGGCAACAATCACCTCATGCAATAGGTCATTTTTTGGCATGTGGTCGGCGATGATTTGGGCAATATCCAGTGGCTTGAGACCAAAGGTTTTGGCAAGGGCCATCGGCGCAGGGCAGGCATAATCGCCCTGATCGGCTTTTTTGGGGCGATTAACTGGCACGGCAATGGCATCGGCGGCGGGCAGTTTTCCGGCTTGTTGCGCGGCGACAATGGCATCGCGGACAAAGCCTTCAATGCGTTGGGGAATCGGCGTAAAGGTCAACGCGGTAGCTCCTAATGTCAGTCCATAGAAATTAAGTTTTTTATTGTAGCATAGTCAGGGGGGGGCAGTGAGGCTGATTCAGGTATTTTGCACACGGCGAATGGCACTCCACAGGGACAACCCCCCAACAATCAACGGCAGCAATACATAGGCCAGTATCAGTGGTGTAGCGAAATGGTTGAGTTGATCGGCTTCGGATAGGGGAACAGGCAGCCACATCCACAACAGCATCAATTCCCAATGCGGAAAAATTAGCAGGGGAAAAAAGCGAATCAGGCTAAAGTCGGCGGCGTCATAATGCAGCACAAAAAAGAGCATCCCGGACAGCAGACGAAACAGGCCCTGCATAATCAACATCCATAGATTGGCTTGGCGGATATTGGGCGTAGTGGCGGAAATCAATAACCCGCCGCTCATGGTGACAAATAATTCCAAAAGGGGCATCAGGACAATTATCAATCCCAATAGCGCTAGAGGGAGGGCGTCGGCGATTGTGAGGGTGACATTATTGAGGTTGTAGCGCAGCAGAGCGACGAACAGGGCAATCACAAGGCGGGAGACGAAAATTTGCAGCAGCACGGGGCGGGCCGTCCACAGCAAGGCGGCAAATTTGCTAAAAATCAATTGATAGCGTGGCAGGGGCGCGGTGCGGATGATATCCCATGTGCCGTGTTCGACCTCGCCGGCAATCGCATGGGCCGCCATCCAGCGGGCATTGGTTAATAGGCGCAGGTAAAAACTTTCGGAAAGGAGCATCAATAGGGGGGCGATAAAGAGCAGGGGGATATAAACCATGAAACCGACAGTGACTTCATGCGAAATCAGCAGGATGAACGATATAATCAATAATACGGGATTGAGGATCGAAAACAGCCGAACCAAGCGACGGCTGGTGGCAGCGATCCGGTAATCAAAAATGCTCAATTTGCGTAGTTCATTTGCCACAAGCGGGAAACGCGGGTGCGCCCATCCCGGCAGCCAATCGGGAATCCGGTTATACATCCCTTGAACCCCTATAGTGAGAGGATTTTTCAATTGAGTCTTAATTATACCCATTTGAGCCGAACCACTTCTCTAGCTTTGCGACACCGACCTAAACTATATTCACTCACATTGGATGAAAATGGTTGGGTTGCGGTGGAGGATTTGTTGCAGTCACTTCGTAAGCTGAGGCCAGAATGGGAGCATCTTACCGAGGCCGACCTTCTGCAAATGAATGAGCAGGCCAGCAAAAAACGCTATGAAATTGCAGATGGGCGGATTCGCGCCTTATATGGACACTCCACCAAGCATAAAATCCAAAAAACATCCTCTGCCCCTCCACAAATGCTCTATCATGGCACGACGGATACAGTGCTGGATGTGATTTTGAAAAAGGGCCTCAAACCGATGAAACGCCAATATGTGCATTTTGCGACGGATCGCAAGCTGGCGGGTGAGGTGGCGAGTCGAAAAGGGGGTAAGGTGGTCGTTTTGGAGATACTGGCGGGTGACGCTTATCGCAATGGGGTGGCGTTTTATGTGGGGAATGAAAATGTGTGGCTGGCGGATTTTGTCCCACCGGAGTTTATTCGCGTCGTTTCTGGCAAATAGCGCCGAGGAATAAAGTTCTCCGGCTACGATAACGATGTTCAGTAAATGGACAGGAAAATTTTCACAGACCCAGACACCGACAGAGTTCACCTACCAAAATATCATGATCGGCAACCATTTGGGGGGCACCATCGGGTAGGGTGGCCCAAGAGAAGCAAAATTCCAGCGGTTCGGGGTTGCCGTCGCTGCGATTAATTTCCATATGTGACCATGTTTCGGGTGGTTTATGGTCACAAGTCAGATGGAAAAAATAGCGGTGGGCGATTTCCTCATAGTTATAGTGGTATTCGACCATGCCTAGAAACTCCACCATAACAAGGCCCTCTAAGCCTGTTTCCTCAAAGGCCTCGCGCACTACCCCTTGTTCGGGGGTCTCATCTGGTTCAATCGAACCCGCCGGAACTTGAATCCCCGCATCGGGATAATCGGCGTGTTCAAAGACCAACAGGCGATTTTGATGGGTGATATAGGCAAAGGCCTTGCGTCGAATAATCATTCCACCGCGACCACCGGATTGCTCAAACTGCCGACCCCCTCAATTTCGATTTCAACGGTATCGCCCGGTTTAATTTCGGTGACACCTTCGGGGGTACCCGTCAAGATCACGTCGCCGGGTTCGAGGGTCATGACATGCGTGGTGAATTCGATGAGGGTGGCGACATCAAAGACCATGTAGGAGGTGTTGGAATTGATAATCTCCTCGCCATTCAGCCGCGCTTTGATGCCGAGATTGTTGGGGTTTTCAATATCAGTCACGATAAATGGGCCAAGCGGACAGAAGGTGTCAAATCCTTTGGCACGTCCCCATTGACCATCGGCTTTTTGCAACACACGGGCCGAGACATCGTTGGCGCAGGTATAACCCAGTACATAATCGAGGGCATCCTCTTTTTTAATCCGTTTGGCACGTTTGCCGATGATAACCGCAAGTTCGGCCTCTAAATCTACTCGACCAATATCGGCGGGAAGTTCGATATTTTCACCGTAGGCAATCAGAGAGCTAGGGGGTTTTAGGAAAAGCATGGGCGTTTTGGGGACTTCGACGGCATGTTCGGCGGCATGGGCGGCATAGTTGCGGGCCACACACACGATCTTGCTCGGTTGGATGGGCGGGGCAAGTTGGATGTTATCTAACGCGCTGATTTCGGCCCCGGCGCGATAATTGCCTTGTAAATCGCCTTCAACGCGATACACAATGCCATTTTGAATCATGCCTAGTTGAATGCCACTATCGGTGTAATAACGAAGAAGGGCCGTCGCCATAAAGTTGCTCCAATCCATTGTAAAGCCCTCACCCCCGGCCCCTCTCCCAACGCTTTGAGAGAGGGGAGAGTGTTCTAGCCTATAGGGTTAAGGCGAAAAAAGTGGTGGAAAGTTTAATATTTTGCCATTGGTCTGTCCACTTTTGCTGAAAAAAGTTCAATAACACCATCTGATCCAACCAAGATGACCTGTCCGCAATTTTCGCAGACCCATTGATTATTTTGGGGGGTGAGGGCGGTTTGGTCACAGGCAGGGCAGCGCCAAATTTCCCCTAGTGGCTTGGCGGTAGTGGGTGGAGCATCCCCTGCCTTGAAAGCCCAGACCAACGCATACCCGACCTGCCAGCGTTGAATCTCCACAAATTCAAAACCAAGCGTCTCGGTTAAATAGCGCTCAAAGCGTTCGTTGGTCATGGTTTTGCCGGGGAGCAGTTTGGCCTCACGCCCCTGCCGATTGGATATCAAGACGACACCGCCGGGACGGGTGACACGTTGGATTTCGCGCAGGACGGCTTCGGGGGAGGGCATAAATTCAAGGGCTTCTAGGATGGTGACGGCCTCGAAGGTGTGGTCGGGGAAAGGGAGGTGATCGGCGGGGCAGTGCAGGAGATAGGCGCGGTTGGTGTGGAGTTCGTATTGCAACTTGGCGGCGGCACGGGTCAACATCTGACGGCTGAGGTCAACGGCGACGATTTTGCCCGTAAAGGCGGGGCGTTGAAATAATGTGACAGGCAGACGACCCGTCCCAGTGGCGACGTCCAAAATTAAGGCGTTGGGTGTGTCCAGTAATTGTAATAGAGGGCGACTTAGATAGGCGGTTTCATAGGCGGTTTCAAATTCTTTGGTGCGGTCATACCGATGGGCATAACGATCATAGAGCCAAATGACCACGCGGCGACCTAAATAGACGCCTTCCGTCGTGTTGATGAGCCACCAAAAGAGTAGACCCACTAACCCGATTGAAACCAGCATACCAATAAACACGAGCGGCGTTCCCATGACGATTTGACCTGAATTCAGGGTGGGGTGATAATGTCTACAATCTTCGCATAGAAAATTGATTTTGACATTCTCTAAATCCGGAGTCGTGTCGTGGATAAGCAAACAAAAAAACTCATTCAAAAACTCGCTGACGCCGACCCGAAAGTGCGCTATAACGCAGTCATGGCACTTGGCAAAACAGGTGATATTTCGCTGATTGATGAATTAGATAAGGTCGCTACGCTGGATCAAAATCCAAAGGTGCGCGATCTCGCCTATAAAGCGGTACGTGCCCTATCAGTATTGCGTCAGCGTCAAGAGGCCGATGCCCGCCAGAAATTAATGAAGGCCGCTGATGATGATTATGAATGGCAGATGCTTTCTGGCGATATTAGCCGACAAGCTGGGCCCGTGGTCACAGAAATTAAGTGGGATGACGAAGATATTTTAGATCTGCCCCCAGAACCGGATGAAGCACTCACCCCCGCACCCGAAAAAGAAGGCAGACGGGCCAAGAAAGCGAAAGAGAAAGCCGCTCGGCGTGAACGTTCACGTGGTCGGGTATCCGGCTGTTTTCGCGTGTTTATGTGGATGGCGGCGTGTTTCGCGCTGCTCGGTGCGACCATTGTGGCCTATAATGAAATCAATACCCCCGAAGACGCCGCGATTAATCGGGCGGATGCACTGTATAAGTTAAATGAATGGGTGCAAGATAACGCTCAGACTGCGCTGGCGTATCAAACCGCTTTAAACGGGGCGACGCTGGATTGTAAGATAGTGCCCTCCGCAGACGCATATACCGTGCCAGAACGCCCGAAATGGGTCGGAGATGTCAACGAGTATCATCAAGAAGGGCTAGACCCAATTTTTAACTTGATGGAAGAGGTTGAAGAGGGTTTATATAAAACACGCAGTCAAATTGAGACGGCGTGTTCCGGGAAAGATCAATTAAATAGCACGGATTGGGCGATTGGGGATACACAGGCCCAAGTGACCAGTACCCTTGCTGCCATTCAACAAGCGTTCGATTTGCTGTTGTTTGAGTGGCAGAAGATTCAACCTCAATGGCCCACTCCAGGGGTCAGTTAGGATTTGAGAGGTAGCCAATCTTTGGATTCAGGCTGATCAGTGGGGGCGATGCTTAACAATAAGCGACTGCGGGCCGAATAATAGACGATGTATTCACGGCCTGTGTTCATAGGGACTTCGGATGGGACGACAAATGGGGCAAAACTATAGCTGCCAATGATGAATGAGAATGGCATTTCGGGCCGATTCCGGGATGCCATTTTGATTTCCAATGGGCCGCGTTGCCACAGGACAGGTTTTTTGGAGAATGTTTCGGGCAAGAACATGCTGGCATTTGTCCATAAGACCCCGGCAAGGAAGAAAAAACTGAGAAACATCATGAAATAGAAGAAGTAACTCAGGATTCCGCCGCTAGGCCCACGTAATATAAGGCCGACCCCGGTTGCCAGCATAGTGGCGGGGCAGATGAAACCGATGCTAGAGACAAGGGCTGCTATCACGATGGGGGATCGCTGCAATTTGGTCAATTTACCTTGCCGATTCGTTGCTAATTTTTCAGCCATTTGTGAGGATGGCGTGTAGTGATAGGAGTGGTCGTCTTTTGGATTTTGGGTAGGATTCATCTCTAGTACATTTCTTTCTTGGATAAACAACGGCTCGGCTGTACAATAGCCGCGCTCTTAAGACTATAAACCCTGAAATAAGGAGGCGCAAACAGCGTGGTTAGTCCTTTAGACTGGCTGCTTGGCCTGTTTTCCCTAGACATTGGCATTGATCTCGGTACGGCGAACACATTGGTGAGTGTGCGCGGTAAAGGGATTGTGATTAACGAACCCTCTTATGTCGCCATCGAAAAGAAAACGCGGCGACCCCTTTCATTTGGGCAGGAAGCCAAAGAAATGTCCGGCAAAGTACCCAATAAAATTTTGGTGGTGCGCCCTTTACGGGATGGCGTCATCAGCGAATTTGAAATTACTGAGGGGATGCTTGAATATTTTATTGGTAAGGCCCACCAACAAAGCTGGGTGCCGATTCCCCGTCCGCGTGTGGTGGTTGGGATTCCCTCCGGTGTGACGGAAGTGGAAAAACGGGCCGTCTATGATGCCACCATGAGCGCTGGGGCACGCGAAGCCTTTTTGATTGAAGAACCCGTCGCGGCGGCAATCGGGGCGGGTCTGCCGATTCAGGAAACGCGCGGCAGCATGATTGTGGACATCGGCGGCGGGACAACCGAAGTGGCGGTGTTTTCGTTGGGGGGCATTGTCATCAGCCGCAGTATTCGCGTGGCAGGCGACGAAATGGACGAAGATATTGTCCAATATATGCGCTCCAAATATAACTTGCTGATCGGGGAGCGCACCGCCGAAAAAGTCAAAATTGAAATCGGCTCGGCCTTTCCGTTGTTGGAAGAACGTACCATGCTGGTGCGGGGTCGTAATCTGATTAGCGGGTTGCCGGAAGCGCGGGAAGTATCGTCGATTGAAATCCGCGAGGCCCTCTCTGGCTCGGTGGGGATTCTGGTAGATACGATTCGGGATGCCCTTGATGAGACGCCGCCGGAATTGGTAGCCGACCTAATGGAATCCGGTATTTGTCTCGCCGGGGGTGGGTCGCAATTGAAAGGGCTAACCGAGCGCGTGGCGGATGAAGTCAATGTGCGGGTGTGGCTGGCGGAAGATGCCATGACGTGTGTAGCACGTGGGGCAGGGCGTGTGTTGGAAGATTACGACAACTTGCGAAGCCTACTGGCTGGTTTGGAGCGCGGCTCGACTCAGCATTGATAGTTATTGTTGGGGCAAGGAAAAATGTCAGACTCCGAAATTCCGAGTATCAAAATCGAGGTTTTGGACTTTCTTTCGACTTGTCCCTCTGCACAACAAGTTCTTGATTTTCGCGCTTCTGAAGGGCTTCAGGAGCGTTTGCGTTATTTGCTCCAACAGAATAAAGAACGGACTTTGACTTCTGAAGAAAACGCCGAATTAGATGAGATGGAGTACATGGATCATTTAATGGCGATGCTCAAGGCGAAAATTCGGATTAGGTTGATGGAGGAGAAGTGATGGAGAGACGTGTGATTCTCTATCCCGGTGAGGATGGGTATTGGGTGATTGAATGCCCTAGCCTGCCGGGATGTATCAGTCAGGGTATAACACGCGAAGAGGCCATTGAAAATATCAAAGAGGCGATTGCTCTATATATTGAATCCCTAGAAGCGCATGGCGACCCTGTACCAGCAGAAACCTATGATTCTTTTGTTGTGACGGTATGACCAAGCCTCCGTTACTTTCGGCGAGAGAATGTGTGAAGGCCCTTGAAGCGGTTGGTTTCGTAGTAGATCGTCAAAGGGGTAGTCATATTATCTTGCGCCGAGAGTCCCCACCCCCGACACGTACAGTTGTTGTTCCAAATCATAAGGAAATTGACCGTCGCACCCTAAAAAGCATTATCGATCAAGCGGGCCTGACCGCTGAAGAGTTCATTGAATTGCTTTAGCCCTTTATATTATTGTAAGGAATGTGGATGTGAAGTATCCCTTGACCAAAGAAGCTAAAGACGGCGCAAAGCAGTTGCTGAGAGATGGAACGCCAGAAATCTCGAACAATATATGACTATCAGTCCTTCGGTGGTAGGAGAGGGAAAATTTGACATCGTAACGCTTTCCCGAGAACGTGTTCTTGAAAAGTGGGGATACCCACTTGCAGGAGTTCTTTTTGAACTGTCGAGATATGGGCTTATTGATATTAACTGCCAATATACCTCTGAAGGTAGAATGGCTAGAATCGAAATATTATTGCTTCAAGAGCTTCGGAATGCTGTTGAAAGCGATTTTGAGGTTTCAGACTATTTTCTGACAATGAATGCTGTGGGAACAATTGTACAAGGGAATCTGACAATACATCCCGGTGGATATCTTCAAAGTGTTGCTTCAAACACAGGAAATGTTACTTTGAATATTCAGCAGTTTGCTGATAATTTGGTTGAAGTTCTTGGACGGCCATTTTTAGAAGACCACGCCGCGCTTCGAGAGTCTATCGAAGAATTAAGATATTCCGACGAAAGTAATAAAAAGTCTCGTATAGGAAAAGTCATAGGTGAATTAGGTCATTGTCTAGAACATGGAGCTAACGCTGCTACAGTTATTACAGCAATTGCCCAACTTTCCACATATCTGAACAATCTTTTTTAATGTCTCGGTTTGGCGACGACACCCCATACATCCGCTAAAATTGAGAGGGCTTCGCGGCCATCGGTGCGGATGCGGAACAAGATACTGCCTGTCAGATAATCACTCGTTAGGCGGGGGTCGGCAGGGCTGAGATCAGCAGGGAGGCGGCCTGAATTGAGGTCGTTAATGAGGGCGACATTACGCTCCACAACGGTCAAAAATACATACTCATCGGTGGCGGCAATCGAAGACACCCCGTAAAAATCCCCTAACTCCGCCAATTGCACTAAACCACCCGTCACCAAATCCAAACGCCAGACGAAAATATCGGCCTCACGGTCATCAATTGGGGATGTCACCAATGGACTGAGGGGCAGGGGGTCTTTGGGAGTGCCCCGCACGGCTAAATAGAGGGCACTGTCATCCAATGCCCATGCGATGCGCTCCACATCGCCAAAATTGATGGGATAATCGCGTGTGCCAGCGGTAATCAAATCAATGACGCGGATTGTGCCGTTGATGGTTGGGCCTGCCAAGCGGGATAGGCTGGAATTGATGGCGGATGGGCCGGGGATAAACGTACTGTCGTAAGCGCGAATCTCGCCGGATGAAATATCAATGGCATTTAAGCCAGCATCGGGAAAACAACAGGAATAAAATAGAGTTGTGCCATAGGTGGGGATTAAACGCGGACGACCACCTCCCAAAATGCCACCATCCCGGGCATATTGAAAAGCCGCCCCGCCCAACGCCACATCGGACGAACCGAGCGAATAGTTGCCAATGTAATTCACCAAGCGCCCCGTCCCCCCCATGTTGAGCAAACTGGTTTCACGCAAGGGGAAGGTGATAAAACCGGGTTGATCGGCCTCGGCAGGGTTGCTGGATTCGATGTAGTAGATGGAGTTGCCACCCCGATCTAGCGCCATCGTGATGCTGAAATCACCGGGGAGACGCACCGCTGCGCCACCTTCGGCACTGGTTTCATAGAGGCCATCACGCCGCGCAATATAGAGCCGTTCACCGTCGGGTGTCCAGAGCAAACTGGCGGCTTGACCCGTTTGAAATTCTGGCCCAACAGTGGTGATGGGGTTGCCCTGTGCGTCCGCTAATTTCACCGTGTTTTCGTGGACATAGGCCAGCACCACCTTATCCGCGTTTTGGCGGGCAAGGGTGGGTTGGTGGATGCCTGCCAATAGAATAAACAGGCCGGCTAGTACAATAGCGAATGTGATCCGACGCATCAACGGGATAAGACCTCAGCCATCTTAAAATAGTGGTCACTGATGCCACGCTGCTTGCTGATGACATCGGAAATTTGTGCGCAGCTAATATCGCGTCCATCAAGACCAACCATGATGCCTGAATTACCTGCGACCAATTGTTCAACAGCGGCCACACCCAACCGGGTAGCAAGTAGACGGTCAAAAGCCGATGGACTGCCTCCGCGCTGGACATGGCCCAAAATGGTCATGCGGACTTCAAAACCAACGGTGCGGTCTTCAAGATATTTGGCAACTTCCGTGATGTTATATTTTGCACCTTCAGCGATCACCCCGATGGCGTGCGATTTGCCGCGTGTATACGCATCGTCAAGGGCTTTGGCGATTTCGTCAAGTTCAAGCGGTTTTTCGGGGGTAACGACCAATTCCGCTCCACCCAAAATGCCGCTCATTAAGGCCAGATAACCACAATTGCGCCCCATCGCCTCGACCAAGAAAGCACGTTCGTGGCTGGTAGCGGTGTCACGCAGTTTGTCAATCGCATCCAAGATGGTATTGAGGGCGGTATCCACCCCGATACTCATGTTGGTGCCCCAGATGTCATTGTCAATGCTGCCGGGGATACCCACAACCGGAAAATTGAGACTATGAAGGGCTTGGGCACCCCGTAGGCTGCCGTCACCCCCAATGACCACTAGGCCATCTACACCGACTTCATTGAGCCGACGGAGGCCGCGTTTTTGGCCTTCAGGGGTTTTGAATTGTTCATTACGGGCTGTTTGGAGAATCGTGCCGCCGCGCTGCAAAATGCCGCTGACTTCACGATTGGTCATGCGTTCAAAATCACCCGCCAGCATCCCGGTATACCCACGTCGGATGCCGTAAACTTCGATACCCATATCAAGCGCAGTACGGACGACAGCGCGAATGGCAGCGTTCATGCCGGGGGCATCGCCACCGCTGGTGAGGACTGCGATTTTCTTCATGATCGAACTCTTTTGTGCCAACTTTACGCAATTTATTTAATCATTGGACGAATTTTAGCGCCAGTCGGCACAAAAGGGGCTATCAAACTTTGTGCCGATTGACCTAACGTTCGCCAACTAGATAGGGCTTGATATACTGCCCAGTGTAGCTGTGTTCACAGGCGACAATTTCTTCAGGTGTGCCGACTGCTATCACCTCGCCTCCGTCTTCGCCACCTTCTGGCCCCATATCAATCAGCCAATCGGCGACCTTGATGATGTCGGGGTTGTGTTCGATGATGAGGACACTGTTGCCACGATCTACCAATGTTTGCAGCACATTAATCAGGCGTTCCACGTCGGCGGCGTGCAGCCCCGTGCTGGGTTCGTCGAGGACATAGAGCGTGTCCCCTGTGCCCTTTTTCGAGAGTTCACGGCTGAGTTTGACACGCTGGGCTTCCCCGCCAGAGAGGGTGGTCGCAGGTTGCCCAATGCGGATATAACCCAAACCAACGGATTCTAACGTTTCGAGGCGACGGAAGATGGTTGGGATATTCTCGAAATATTCCAAGCCCTCAGTGACGGTCATATCCAAGACATCCGCGATGCTCTTGCCTTTATATTTGACCTGCAAGGTTTCGCGGTTATAACGTTTGCCGTGACAGACATCACAGACGACATAGACGTCCGGCAAAAACTGCATTTCAATTTGTAGCATCCCTTGACCTTCGCAGTTTTCACAGCGCCCCCCCTTTACATTAAAGGAGAAACGGCCCTGAGAATAGCCACGAATATTGCTTTCGGGCAGGTCGGCAAACAGCTTACGGATGTCGTCAAACATCTTGGTATAGGTGGCGGGGTTGGAACGCGGTGTGCGACCAATTGGGCTTTGGTCAATGTTGATGACCTTATCAATCGTCTCGATGCCATCAATCGTGTCGTGGTCGCCGGGGCGTTCGCGGCTGCCATAGAGCCGTTGGGCCAATTTCCGATACAGCACGTCCACCATCAAGGAGGATTTGCCCGACCCACTGACGCCTGTAATCACAACCAGCTTGCCCAGTGGAATCTCGACGTCTACATTTTTGAGGTTGTTCTCACGTGCGCCCCGAATGACGATGTTGCGCCCATTGCCCGGACGACGGGTTGGCGGGATGGCGATGCGGCGGCGACCACTCAGAAATGCGCCCGTGATACTATTGGGGTCATCCATCACTTGTTCGGGCGTACCCGTTGAGATAATCTGACCGCCATGCTCACCTGCCCCCGGCCCCATATCAATTAGCCAATCGGCGGCCCGCATGGTCTCATCGTCGTGTTCGACGACCAAGAGGGTGTTACCGAGATCACGCATCCCTTTGAGGGTGTTAATCAGGCGTTCGTTGTCCCGCTGATGCAGACCGATGGAGGGTTCATCCAAGACGTATAGGACGCCCGTCAACCGTGAGCCAATTTGTGTCGCCAGTCGGATACGCTGGGCCTCACCACCGGAGAGCGTGCCTGCCGAACGGTTGAGGGTTAGATAGTCGAGGCCGACATTGACCATAAAACTGACGCGACTGCTGATTTCTTTTAAGACCTGCTTGGCGATTTCAGCATCGCGGGCACTGAGGATAGCAACATGCCCATTATTTTCACCTGACAATGAATGAACCCATTCGGCCAGCCGTTTGACGGGCAGGGCCGTGACATCGTTGATGGACAAGCCAGCAATCGTGACGGCGAGCGCCCAAGGATTGAGGCGGCGGCCATTGCAAGTGGGGCAGGGCCGTTCCGACATGACTTCTTCAATACGGGCACGCATCCAATCCGAGGTGGTTTCGTTGTAGCGCCGGGCGAGATTGGGGATGATGCCTTCAAATTGAGTCTTATAGACCCGCCGATCGCCTTCATGGCTGACATATTCAACCGCGACCTTTTCTGAATCGGTGCCATACAAAATAATCTGCTGCTGGTCGGGGGTGAGTTTGCTCCATGCGGCGTTGTAGTTGATCCCGTACTGCTTACACACGCTGGCGATAATCTGCATGGTATAGCTATCTTTGCCCTGCGGCCACGCTTGGGCTTGAATCGCCCCTTCGGCAAGGCTCAATTCAGGATCGGGAATGACCAGTATGGGATCAATTTCGAGCTTGACGCCTAACCCCTGACAAGCCGTACACGCGCCATGTGGACTGTTAAATGAGAAGGTGCGCGGCTCGACTTCGGGGAAGCTGCCATGCCCAAACGGACAGGCCAACTGCTCACTAAAAACATGATCTACCGGGTTGCTGCTGTCGGTGAGATCATTGATGATGACAAAGCCGTCGCCTAGTTCAAGTGAGGTCTCAATGGAGTCGGTCAGGCGGGTGATAGCGCTACGAGCTTCTTCGCTGGTGGGGTCATCATAATGGCGCACTACCAGACGGTCTACTACAATTTCAACCGTATGCATCTTGTAACGGTCAAGGTCGGGCGGATTATCTACTTCATAAACCTCACCATTGACCCGTGCTCGGACGAATCCCGCTTCTTGAATATCTTTGAAGACTTTTTCATGTTTACCCTTACGATCTTTGATAATCGGGGCAAGCACTTGGATACGAGTCCCATCCGGCAAGGCGGCGACGGTATCTACAATTTGCTGGGCAGATTGGGCCTCTAGCGGTGTGCCACAGGTCGGGCAGTGGGGTTTGCCGACACGCGCGTAGAGCAAACGGAGATAGTCGTATATTTCTGTTACCGTCCCAACCGTTGACCGGGGGTTGTGGCTCACACCCTTTTGGTCAATGGAGACGGCGGGGCTGAGGCCCTCAATTTGATCTACATCGGGCTTTTCCATCTGACCCAAAAACTGACGGGCATAGGCGGAGAGGCTTTCGACATAGCGGCGCTGACCCTCGGCAAAGATGGTGTCAAACGCTAGTGAACTTTTACCACTTCCAGACAGACCGGTAATCACAACCAGCTTATCACGCGGAATCTCGACATCAATATTTTTCAGATTGTGTTCCCGCGCACCGCGCACAATAATCTTGTCTTGCATGATTCCTCTTGTGGTTCATCATAAGGTAGTGATGGGCAGGGGAGACAACATTTCACCCTCAGGTTGACCCTTTGACCTGACAGCGAACAGATGTGCGATTGTACTCCCGTTAACAGGTCGGAGTCAAGATAGAAAACAGGCGAGTTGGGTAAGAATTGTATGAGTTAGGGTGAAGCGATGATGTGGTGGTTTGGAATCGCTTCACCGGAGGAGTCTATTAGCTTGCATCGGGGCCTTGGCGTAGTTTACGCATGGATTCAATGATGAGGGATTGCAGCTTGGGTTCGGTGCTGGGATCACTCAACGTTTCGATTAAGGGTTGGAGGGCGCGTTTGTCACCCAATGAACCAAGTGCAACAATGGCACTGGCCCGGACTTTCATATTGGCTTGATACAAATCATTAATCAAGCGCTCCATTGAGCGGTCCACTTGTTTTCGCATGATATTGTGCAGGGCGATAATGGAACTGTGACCGACGATATGATCTTGGTCGTCCATAGCCCAAACAAGGGCTTCAATGGCACGCGGATCACCAATATCGCCTAGTGCGGTGGCCGCACGGCGGCGCACGGTGACATCTTTGTCGCGCAGGGCGATGGTCAAGGCTTGGACACCTCGATAATCGCCAATTTGACCGAGGGCTTTGGCGGCGGCACTGCGGGCACGATAGTCAAGATCGGTCAGCACTTCGATCAGGGATTCAACGGCCAAGTCATCACCCAGTTCGCCAAGCGCAAGGGCCGCACTGCGCTGTACGTCTGGGTTGTTATCGCGGAGGGCCGAAATTAGTGGCTCAACGGCGGGCTTACCCATATCTACCAAGGCTGTCCAGACCGCCATTTGCACTAATTCATCGCTATCTTTGAGGGCGGCAACCAGTGGTTCGGCAGCACGACCATCACCGATTTTCGCAAGGGCCATTACCGCCAATACACGCACACTGGCGTCAGCGTCTTGCAACGATTCAATGAGTGGCTCAACCGCCGGATCACCCAGTTGGTCAAGCGGGTCTTCTTGGTCAGGGTCATATTTTGATTCATGTAGGGCGCGAATCAGCGGTTCTGTTGCACGCCAATCCCCGCGTTTGCCAAGTGCTTTAGCGGCCCGTGCCCGTTCGACAGGATCATCACTGCGCAGCGACGTAATCAGCCAGTCCATTTCGTTTTCTTCCGGGGTTGGCTGACGCGAACGAGAGTTGTGATTATGATTATTTGCGTTTTGAGAGCGTCCGTAGTGGTTATTATTGCCGTTCATGCCGTTCCGTACTGGTTCTTGTGGTCGAGATGCCCCGAAAAAAGTGTCTAATTGGGGAGCCGGGTTTTCGTTGGGTTCGTAGCCCAGTTTGCGGAGCGAATTTAGCGCAAACATACCCAATTCTGGATGAACTATCAAGGGAATAAGTGCAGGAATTGCTTGGGTATCACCAATCATACCAAGTGCTTGTATACAGACTTGGGCTACCTGTGGAACGGGGTCGTCGAGCATGTCCATCAGCTTAGGAACGGCTTGGACGGCACGCATTCGACCGAGGGCTGTCACCGCTCGATAGCGTGCTTTGGGGTCGAGGTCATTCAATAAATCAAGCAGGTGGTCAATGGCCGCTGGCTCATTGTCAAACTGGGTGTTCGCAATCCTTTCGCGGGCACGGTCGGCAGAGCGCCCCCTTTTGCGCCCCTGAAGGCGGGATTTTCCTTTGCCATCTGATGAGCTTTCCATTGTACATGCCTCTTTCTTACGTCCGCACAGGCGTTAACATTCATCCCTCCCTGCTCGATTACAGTGATGATGGCCTCTGATTCATGTCCCACCCAAAACTGGATTTTGAAGATTACACTAAAACGGTTATCCCTATTCGCGTTTGCCTGTAATTCCCCATATGAGATGTTCAAAAGGATCGGGGGATTCCTTCCGAAAATCTACCCATGTCATACTCGTAAGAAAAATGGGCAGTGCTGGCGGTTGTTGGCAATCTGGCAGAATGACGGGAATTACGGGCATGGAACGCTTAATAAATTCTCGAATAAACGCCCCTAATTCCAAGTCTTGCCAAGGGCCGATCCCATTTTTGCCGACAAATATCGCTACGGACTTGATATTTTCTATTTGTTGTTCCAAAAGGCGCTGCCAAGGCAGACCCGGACGGAGTTCCCATTCATCAAGCCAAGGACGAATGCCTTTTTCCTTGAGCTTGGTGGCAATGCGGATCACCTCGGCTTTATTTTGGTTGTTGTGGCACATAAAGACGTCAAATTCGCCCAATTCGGTCTTGCCATTCACAATCGCGCTGGCTGTTGCCAAGTCCCGATAGGTGTTGGCGTTTTTATCCATACCGGACACCACATCCAACGTCTGCGTCACCGAGAGTTTCTTGACATCCGGGAAAATCAGGAGGGTTGTGCAGATGGGGCAGGGCATGGATTCATCTTTACGGGCTTTGCGCTTGTGCAAAACATCCTGCGGTACATGATAGCCGCATTCCGGGCAGACGAGCATGACTTCGCGCTTGAGGGTATCAGGCAAGGCGTGTTTGTAGAGATGGGTGTTGATGAACTCCTCAAACTGGATGCGGCTGTATTCGGTGGTGGTTCTGTCGAAAAATACACTTAGTTTGGCTTGTCCCTCACCTAGATTTTCTAAGCTGATGCCGCAAGTGCCGCCGATTAAGGGCGCAAAGGTAGCGACATTGCGCCATGTTTCTTTTAACTTAAAGAACCCACTACGGGATAGCCGCACGACCAGCATGGCATAGATGTTGGCGATGGGGCCTTCAAACTGAAAGACGACGCTTGGCCCGTCCAGTTCGGGGGGGTTGGTCATATCACGGGTGATTTGCGACGGGAAAACAAGATACGTTCCCTCGGCAGCCGGGGTACGCAGGGCAATTTCATGCCGCAGCAGGGTTTCAATGGTGGCAATGAGCAGGATATTTTCGCGTTCGCGGTTCTTAAGGCGCTCCCCTTGAGGCACGGCGAAGTTGCCACTGCGGGCGTCTTCTTCACTAATCACGCCCATGCCGTCAGGTTCGTTGCGGGCAGCATTGACAAGTGCCGACGCATAGGAATCCAACATCTCTGGCTTCAGCAGCACCATATCGCCAAAACTGAGGCGCTTGATGAGGCCCTTGGACTCCAATAGGCCAATACACGTGTCAAATTGGGCGCGGACTTCGTCGGAGGCTTCGGGTGCGCCGATGGTACGGAGGAAGCCGAAATACAGGTCATCTACGCCGGAGAGTTGATGGCCCGCATCACTTTCAGAATCCAGATATTCTTTGATCGCTTTAAAGAGATGGCTTGAACTGACTTTGGGTAATGCGTCCCAATCAATCGCTTTTAGGACGGCCTTGCGAACATCATCAATACGGAAACCTTCACGGGCGCTGGTTTCAAAATAGCCATCCAGTTTGAAGGTATCCATCATCTGTTTGATGCGGCCTTGTGTAATGCCGATTCCACCGCGATCTACGCGGGCTGCCACGAGATAAATCTTCATCGGCTGAGATTTACCGTTCCGGTTAAATTGCTGGGCCTGTCGTAAAGCGCGAACCCAGTGGAGGACACCACTGAAGGGGTCTACTTCATTGCGGGCATCAAATACGACGAGCGCGACGGTGACCTCGTGTAGATGCAGTTGGTGAATAAGGCGATAGCCGGGTTGTCCAGCCAAGTCCCACAGTAATACCTCATGAATTTCCTCCACATTGGAAGAAACCCGGATGGTTTGGCTATCGAGGACGTGAACTTGGCGGCTGTGAGTGGATTCGGTTTCTTGGTAACGATTGCCCGTTAGCACCAGCGTGAGGGCCGACTTGCCAACCCCGGTATCGCCCACTAAGACCACTTTGGCATTGGTATATCGAACCGCCGGGGTAATGGTAGGCTTGGTGAGTAGGTTCTTGGTATCTAACTCCCAAATTTGCACAACCGTATCCTCCTCGCAGGGGAGCGCCAGCATAGACTGAGTAGGGTGAAAGGTAATCCCACCCAGATGGGAACTTGGTGTGTTGCGGGTAGTTTCCAAAAAGGCAAAGGTTTCCCATGTGTCTGTACGCCACAAGCGGGTCGTATTGTCGGCAGATTTGGAGGCCAGCAGTGTACCGTCGGGTGAATAGGCAACACCATGTACCGCGCGAGTATGCGCCTCAATCAAAAATCGCTGCTTACTCGTTTCAATTTCCCAGACACGGATGGTTTTGTCCTCTGAACCAGAAACGAGTGTCTTGCCATCAGGTGAAAAAGCGAGGGTATAAATTCGACCTTGATGCCCCTCCAATTTTCGCAGGCACTTGCCAGAGACGGTATCCCACAACACAATTGCCGTGTCGTGTCCACCGGAGGCCAATATACGGCTGTCGGGTGACCACGCGAGGCTGCTTACGGCATCGGTATGTTCGGTTAATTTCAGGCGGACTTCGCCGGATTCAGCATCCCAAAGCCAAACGGAGTGGTGATGGGGTGCCGTCGCAATCCGGTCTCCCAATGGCGACCATACAGCGTAGGTAAGCGATTTTTCGTTTGTTTCAATCCGCTGTTGAACAGTTCCACTTGCCACATTCCAAATGCGGAGCAGACCATCGTTGGAGACCGAGACGAGCCGCTTGCTATCAGGTGACCAAGACGCGCTGTAAACAATCTGCATTTGGTCAGCGAGAACCGTTTGGATACGCCCTTCCAGCGGATTCCAAATACGAATTGTGCCGTCAGAAGATGGGCTTGCCAATAGTTGGGGATTGGTAGCCCAGTCTAGTTGATAGATTTCGTTGGTGTGACCACGCAGAACTGTTTTGAGCGAAAATCCTAGACCCTGTTTTTCTAGTTCCATGATGACTAAAAAACACCTTCAATTCGTATATTTAGACAAAATCTCCCCAAAATGACCTTTTTGTTATTAAGTGAGCACACACCCTTACATTATATCATACCAACTTTTAACCGTTTCCCCAAAAAAACCTAATTTTACTTCAGTGTAACCTGCCTACCAAAATTTGGCTATGATGGAAATATTAGTTAACGAGCTAAATAACTGAAAATGAGGACATAAATCATGTGGAATTACAATGGAGAGTTTGTATTAAGATGCAAAAAGGGGGAACAGATCGTAAATTCCCCCTTATGCTAATTTATAAACTAGGACAACTCTACATCATTTAAGCGGTAACCAATGCCGCGCACATTTACCAAAATGTTGGGGTTTTGCGAAGCATTCTTCAATTTGCGGCGTAAATTGCTGACATGCGGCCGGATGACTTCACGCGCTTCACGTTCTTCTACCCCATATCCACGCACTTCACGGACAAGTTCGGAGCAGGGCACGACCCGTCCCCGATGTGCTGCGAGATACAGCAGTAGGTCAAATTCGGTGGGGGTCAGGTCAATCATGGTCCCCTCGACCTCAATTTGATAACGCCCGGGGTAGATGGTTAGCGGGCCAAGATTCATTGCCGTCATGGTGGTGGAGATGGCAGGCGCAGTCGGGGTAGGGATGGCGGTTGGGCTATAGTCAATCCGAGGTTTGGCGGCAGGCGGAACCATGATATTACGCGGGGCAGCTTTTTCTTCGCTGAGGGCCGAAACGTTTGACTTAATGGTCGTCAACAGTTCGCGGCGGCGGCGCAGATTACGGGCGCGTTCGACCCCGCGTGAAACACTATCGCGTATGTCTTCACTGGTGCTGGGTTTGATAAGATAATCGTGGGCACCCAGTCGCAAACTTTCCACTGCTGTTCCTAAGCTGGCATAACCTGTCATCAGAATGACGATGGCATCTGGCGATTGTTCTTTGATACGTGCCAATAGGTCAACCCCGCTGATACCCGGCATCCGAATATCAGTCACGACAACATCAAAGTCGTGTTGTGCCATAATATCAAGTGCTTCTTCACCGCTCGAGGCGGTCATTACTTGATAACCCACTCTTTCCAAAGTTTTAGTTACCGAGTAGCGAATTGCACCCTCATCATCCACGACAAGGATTAAGGCATCCTCAGGATTGGTTGACATAGTATTGTTTATCCATTTCGAGAATTTACACTATAACAATTATAGATGAATGAATCTGCTAATGCAACATTTTTGGAGCGGTTAGATAGTGCTCTTATAAAGATTTTTGTGAATTCTCCATGAAATTAGCATAAAAGAACTTATGATAGAGTCAGAATGTCGGTGGGGAATCATGCCCAGACTTTAATTTTTTGACAATTTGCAACTTTGATAAATGCTTTAAAATACTAGCAATCCTCCTCAAGGTGTTTAGACAAATTTTTAGTGGAGCGTGTTGCATGATCGAAAAAATTGCTTATAGCCAGCTACCCCAATGGGCGCGACCTACTCACCCCATTATGCGGAGCATTCTTGGCCCGATAGAACGATCCAGCCGCCTGCGTGGGTTCCTACGGCTGCTGATTGGAGTAGCCTTGATTGCATTGGTGGTTGGACTTGGTTATGTGACGGCGAAGCAGGATTCCGGTGACGATGAACCTGCCCTGCGCGATGTGCTCTATGGCCCATTGGTTGGAGCGCAGACGATAGCCCTTGTCTTGGCGCTGGCGATGACCTCGAATGTAGTGGCGGTTGAACGGCAGAAACAGACGTGGGACAGCCTAAAGCTGACAACCGTTGGGGCATCCTTAAGCCTGCGAGCACGCTGGATTTCCGTATTTTTCCGGCTGAAATGGCTGCTGCTGGCGATTTTGATCGGGCGGTTGGTTTATATAGGCCTATTGATGAAAGATATTGTGGATTTTCAGGGACGGGCGCTGGATTTGTACATCAGCGGCATCACTCCTGAAATATCCCTTAATGTTGCCATTTTGTTGATGACAGCCCTGATGACCGCATTTATTATGATGCCATTTATCGCGGTAGGATTGGCGGCGGCTATCGGTATTGTGCTGGCGGTCTATACCCGTGCGCGGTCAGTGGTGATTTTGGGGTTGTTGACCTTGATCGGGTTGCGTATTTTGCAGAGCATCTTCGCCATATCGCTGGATGATCGCCTGTTTGAGGGCGCGTTGGATATGGAACGCACCGAGGCATGGGCACGCTTGCTTTTTTCGGCGCTTGAAGGTGACATGGCGCTTAAATTGCTCCATTTGGAAACGCTTGGTCAGGTTTGGGCGGATGTGGATTATACCGTTTATGTGGGGGGTGTCCTGCTCGCCATTGTGTTAGTTGAGGCGGCAATTGCGAACGGCTTGGTGCTGTTTGCGGCGTGGCGTGCGACCAAACCGGCCCGTCATTAATTGAATGATGCCCACCCTCTCCCCAAAATTTTCGACTCGACAGCGCCGTGTGGGATTTGCCATTCTCACAGTGGTGGTATTGAGTCTTTATCTCTATGGCGCGATAGTCCAATCGGTTGAAAAAAATACTTCCCCGCGTCTGATTGACCAAAGCTCGTATATGGATTATGCCGAGAGGCTGCGTGAATCCGCTTTCACGGATTTTCGCAATGGCAATCAAATGCCGTTGTATCCCCTTATACAGTCGCTGCACTACACTCCAAATGGCAGTGAACTCGAATTTTTTCGGCGGGGGCGCTGGTTGAATATCGGCCTATCCGTGTTGGTACTAGCGGGCGTGGCGTGGATATTGTTTCACCGATTTCCACCGCTGCTGGCCCTGAATCTGCAATTGATTAGCATGTTCACGGTGTTCATGTTCAAGGCGGGCTATTTTCAGGTCGAGGTGTTGTATTATTTCCTGACCTTCATCAGCTTCTTGTTAATGCTGCGGATGCTAGTGGCCCCGACACGAAAATTAGCTATTTGGACAGGGGTGATAACCGGACTAGCCTATCTTGCCAAAGCCTCGGTGCTGCCTGCGTTGGTACTGTTTATAGGATTGTATGTCATCCAATGGGGCTATGAATTTTGGAAGAATCGCACCGCACCTGCTCACCTTAAAAAAGGCCTATTGGTGGGGGTGGTGTTTTTGCTGCTGATTTCGCCCTTCTTGATCTATATGCGGATTCATTTTGGGCATTGGTTTTACAACGTCAATACCACCTTTTATATTTGGTATGACTCATGGGATGAGGTGCGCTATGGAACACGCAAGTATCAGGATGTGACGCAATATCCCAATATGCCAGCCGATGAAATCCCCTCGATGCGCAAATATCTACGGGAACATACGGCGGAGGATATTGTTTATCGGATTAATTCAGGACTGATTAAGTCATTTGATCGTCATACCCTTTGTCCATGTGCCTATGGGTATGCCAAATACATTCAACTGTACGGCGTGTTTGCGTTATGGGCCTGCGTGGTATTTTGGCACACCCATCTGAAGGCGCTTCTGAAAAAATATTGGGTTGTGGTGTTGTTTTGTCTCAGTTATTTTGGCGCGTATACCCTGTTATATGCGTGGTATGTGCCGATTGCGATGGGGCATCGGTTTATGTTGGCGATGTTCCTGCCGTTTGTCTTTGTAATCGGGGCGCTACTCACCTATTTTCATCAGCGGCAACCCACTGTACAAGCCTTTGGGCGATCCATTGCGTGGTTGCATCTATTTAACCTGATTACACTAGCGATTTTGCTCGTGGATATGGTGGATATTTTGACTGCCCGTATCCTCCGCATTTCGGGAGCAGGCTAATCCGGTATAGGCACATATAATATGTAATCTCCCGATGATCCATTCGCTCCCTCCAGCAGCACCGCATAAACCCCCTCTTGCTGTACGGTCAAAGTAATTTGAGCCGTTGTTTCAGTATCGGTTGCGTTGTCATTAAAGTCCATAATGATGCCATCTGGCCCGTAAAGACTGAGCACCGGGTCAAGCAGGCTGTCATTGGCGACGGCAGTGATCTGCCATGTGAAGCCGGGTTTAACCACGAATGTGTACCCCCGCCGTTGGCCTGCTTGCAAGGTATCTTCAATGCGGGCCGGGATGCGGATAAACTGCTGCGCGGCGTCGGTTGGAAAATCGCCCCCAACAGGAATGGAGGGTAGATCAGCGGGCGCGGTTGAGGCACTAGTGACCACTACAAATCGTTCACGCGGCTCTGACCAGAGAAATACCAAGAGGGCCGTTACGATGACGATGGCTACAAAGAGGGTCGCGGCTAAGATGACTTTCCAATTGCCAAGCCGCCAGCCCGGTACATGAAAATGCGGGAGTTGTTTGCCGTCTTTGTAATGCTGAAACGCACGGGTTTCGGTGTCATCGGGGAAATTATCCTGTGGCAGTCGCCAGCGTTTGAGCATTGATGTGCGTGTCCTTTTCAGCGGGCCGATAATCATCTGGGATCATGTAGTGCCACCCTGATTTGTGGTATTATCCTGTGCCGGATGGACGGAAGCAAGCGTCAGACTCAAATTTCATGGAGCATAAGAGTTAATGGAGTTAGAAGCAATCGCCTTCGCAGTCGGCATTTTTTTGGTACGGGTGCTGGGCAACACGATTACCACAATTCGCCTCATCTTAATCACACGTGGCAATAAACTATATTCGACTATTTTGGCCTTTTTTGAGTCCCTGATTTTTGTGGTGGTGTTGGGGGCGGTGGTTAACAATCTTAATTCGATCGTCAATTTGATAGCCTACTGTGGCGGCTTTGCCGTTGGGGGATATTTTGGGCAGTGGTTGGAAGATAAATGGACACGCGGCTATATCATGGTGATGGTTGTGACCCGTCAGCGGGAGAAAGGCGAGGCAATTGCAAAGGCTATTCGTGCGGCGGGCTTTGGGGCGACGGAAGTCTCTGGGCGAGGTGGTGAGGGCGAGGTCTCGATTGTGGAATCCATTATTGAGCGCCATGATCTAACAAAATGTAATGAGATCATTCAATCTATTGATGCCGATTCATTTGTGAGTATCCAAAATTTGCGAGCGACCCAACGTGGTTATGTGCCTGTTACCCAGCCAAGCCTGACGCGGATGTTTAATTAACCACCTTGACCTGTTTGTTTGCAACCCGCTACAATAAACTACATAACGGTTAAAAAAATTCCCGGCAATCCCACCGGAACTTTTTGTTGGATGGGGTAGAAGCACAATGACAATGAAGTACAACATTCAAACACTTGGCTGCCAAATGAACGTCGCGGATTCACAACGCTTGGCTTCGGCCCTTGAACAGTTGGGGTATCGGGCAGCGGATGAGGCCAACCCCGATGGCGCGGATATTCACGTCATCAACACCTGTGTGGTGCGCCAACAGGCTGAAGATAAGGCGTGGGGTCGTTTGCAGCAGTTGAAAAAGCTGAAAGAGCAAAACCCCAAGATGGTGATTAGTTTGATGGGGTGCTTGGTTGGCGTGCAAGACCCGCTGCGTCTGCGTAAACAAGTGCCGTTTGTGGATGTGTTTATCCCCCCCAGCGAAACTGAACCGTTGATTGCCTTTTTGCAAGACCGCACGGTTGAAGCCGATGCGATTACCGCGCAGGTCGCCAAACGCGCCAAACTCAACCAGATCATGGATGAGATGCAGCCACACGAAGACAACGAAATTGTGCTGCCCGCCCATGAACAAGGGATTTTGGTCAGCGCCCATCTTCCGGTGGTCTATGGCTGCTCGCACGCCTGTACCTTTTGTATTATCCCCTTCCGACGCGGAATTGAACGCTCACGTCCAGTGGGTGAGATCGTGCGGGAAGTGCGAAGTCTGGCGCGACAGGGGGTTAAAGAAATTACCCTGTTGGGGCAGATTGTAGACCGCTATGGCAAGGATATTGCCGATGGCCCGAATCTAGCCCAACTCTTGCGGGTAATTCATCAGGTAGCCGAAGAAGAAGACCTTTATCGTATCCGGTTTTTGACCAGCCACCCCAATTGGATGACCGATGAACTGTTGGAGACGGTGGCGGAACTCCCACGTTTGATGCCCCATATCGAAGTGCCGATTCAGGCTGGGGATGATGAAGTGCTGCAAAACATGAAACGCGGCTACACGGCCCAACAATACCGTGATTTGATTCATAAAATCCGCCGGATTATTCCAGAGGTTGCCATCCACACCGATATTATTGTCGGCTTCCCCGGCGAGACCGATGCGCAATTCCAACAGACCTATGATGTGCTGGCGGAATTGAAACTCGACAAGGCGCATCTGGCGATGTACAGCCCCCGCCCCGGCACAGTATCAGATCGGCGTATGGTGGATGATGTGCCAAAAGCCGAAAAGAAACGCCGCCACACCGCCCTCGAAAATTTGCAGGAACAGGTCATGGCGGAAGTCAACACGCGCTTCCTCGGTCAGACGGTTGAAGTATTGGTGGAGGAGAAGGTCAAAGGCAAGTGGCGCGGACGTATCCCCCAAAACAAACTGGTCTTTTTTGAGGATGACAGCCGCGATTGGCGAGGGCAGTTGGCGCAGGTCGAGGTCATTTGGACAGGGCCATATAGTATGCAGGCCCGCCTCCCCGGTCAGGAGGTGCAACCGATTCAATCTGATGCCATTCCTGCCAGCGAATTTGCCGGGAATGTCATTCCATTGACCTCATTTTAGCCATATAGACTGAAAATAGAGATCAAAAAAGGACGGCAGATAGTTGACCGTCCTTTTTATTTCGGGTTAAATGGGCCAATTATTCAGCCGTGCCGCCCGCGAATGGTGCCCCAAAAACGACTTCCAACGCTGCTAAGACCGCTGCATCATCCCCGGCATAGAAGGCGATGGTGTTGTCTTTGTGATAGAAATGGGGTGTTGTTTCGACGGAGACCGGGGTTGTGCCAATGGATGTGCCATCGGGGGCGACGAGCGCGGCCTGTTCCTCAGCGGCGGCGGCATCGGCAAATTCATAGAGTTGTACTTCCTGACCGTTGACTGTCAAAGCATGGCCTTCGACTTCAAAGAGTGGTTCGGCTACTGTTTCGCCTTCTTCAACTTCGACACCCGAAGCGGCTAATGATTCAGTAATAGAGGGAGCAGCGGGTTCGTCGCTGGTAGTTGTTTCACCTTCAGCAGCCGTGCCTTCTTCAGTGTGAGTTTCTTCCCCTGTTGTGCTTTCGCCTTCGACTGTCTCACCTTCAACATGGGCATCCTCGCCTTCAACGGCCTCACCCTCAGCGTGGGTTTCTTCGCCTTCTGCTTCTTCGCCATGTGAAACTTCTGCCTGAATCTTGGGTTCGCCACAGCCTGCCACAAACAGCATCGCCAACAGCGTCAATAGGATCAGCAAATAACGCATTGAATTTCTCCTCATGGGTGTTCAAATATCAAAGATCGTCCGCCGGGACGTTTAGTTTCGTGTAAAAAATTGCACGTCAAAAAGCTAACCCTAAGTCGCTTTTCCGTCAAGGGGGCAGGTATCAGTTTGCCAGATGGCTGTGTTAATCTCCTGTCGGGGCTGGGGCAGACACCATTTCATCTACCATCTTTTTCAAGTTGCCAAACGCCAATAGCCACATTTCTTCGGGTTCGACATCGGGTTGGTCGGCGTGTTGAATCAACAACTCAATCAGATGCAAAACATCTGACAAGTGTTGGTCTGGCAGATCATTCACCGCCTTATGAATTTCTTGGCGTATATTGATGCCCATGACAATACTCCTCTACTCAACCGATACCAGCATCATATCCCCTAGTCGGATTTCAGTTTCATCACTTGAAGCAGGGGCGGCATAGAAACCGCGTGTGCCATCATTCAAAAAGCGCAGGGTTTCGGCGATGGTGTGAGGTTCGACCTTATCCTCGCTGCTGCCCAAACAAAACGCCGAAAAGGGTTTACAGGGTGGGGCCACCAAAATATCTTTCAAAATAATCAGTCGTCCATCTGTGCCGCGCAAGGCTATTTCCCCTTGTACGTCAGCTTCGGTCAGCAGTATATCGGTTTTTACGAGGATGTTTTCGCCAGCGATGCCGAACGTCATGTGCTCGCCAAAACGCGCTGTCATTTGAGCATAATAGCCAGTCAATCCAAACGACAGCGGGTTGCTACCACTGTTACGGGTGCGCGGATGGTGGGCATTATGGGCATCAAAAACCCGTTCGCCATCCAATTCTGCGGTCACACCAGCGGGGGTTAACCAAATGCGTTCGACTTGGGCCAAGCGATCCGGTTTATAAACGCGAGTGGTCGTGCCTTCCTTCATCGGTTCACGCTGGATTTGTAATAAAACGACTGGGCCGATTTCGCGCCAATTGTTCAAGAGGCCATCTCCTCAAATTGCATTGTGATTAAAGGATGCAGCAGTGCTTCAATTTGATCGAGGCGGGTGACACGTACCAGTTGATAGCGCAAATCCGCCAAGATGGGATCGGTGTCTATAAATTCATCAAAATATTGGTGTAGGCGTCCGCGTAATTCCATGACCGAACGCTCCTCGCCATAATCGGAGGTTTCGACCATGACCCGTGCGTGGTCAAGGGCGGCTTGGGCACGGATATGGATGGGTGGTTCGGGCAACACCTCGCCTGTACGGAGCAGGTGGGCGATATGGCGAAACAGCCAAGGGTGTCCGGTGGCGGCTCGACCAATCATCACCCCGTCACACCCCGTTTCGGTCATCATGCGTTGGGCATCGGCGGTGGTGCGAATATCCCCATTACCCAAGACCGGAATCGAACGGACGGCGTTTTTGACCTCGGCAATCACATCCCAATTGGGTGGGTCGGGGCGGAATCCCTGTGAGGCGAAACGCCAATGCACAGCAATCAATTTGACCCCGGCATCCTCGGCGGCACGCGCAAAAGGAATCGCGGTGGGTTCGCCTTCGGTGTAGCCCGCCCGAACTTTAACGGTGACGGGCACATCCACCGCCTTTACCACCGCTTCCACCACACTAGTCGCGGTGCAAATATCGCGTAATAGACCCGCCCCACCGCCTTTCCGCGCGACTTTGGGAACCCAGCAGCCCATATTGATGTCAATAATCGCCGCCCCCGCATCTACCAAAATTTTGGCAGCTTGGGCCATTTTGGGTGGGTCGTTGCCAAAAATCTGCACTGCAAAAGGGTATTCATGCGCCTGCCAATCAAATTTATGGCGGGCACGCGGGTCGGCGCTAGTCAAAATATTGCTGCTGAGAAGTTCGGTGCAGACCAAGCCACAATCGCTGCCAGAATGTTCTCGTACTAGGCGGCGGAAGGCATAATTGGTCATGCCATCCATCGGGGCGAGGGTCAGCGGCGTGTCTATCTGAATTGGGCCGATTTGTATTGGCTTCAGCAGGGGTTCGGCATTGAGATTGGCGGTGTTACTTGTCAACATTATGACTCGGCGTTACATTCATCAGGGTGTTTGCCATAATCCTACCAAAAATTCGGTAAGTTGAAACGGGTTGGTTTTCGTTGATGTCTATTCATAAGGTTCCTGCTTTGCTGGCGATACGATTGTTATCATTAGTGCATTTTGCCAATGATTTTTTCGCTGGCTCCCTCGGTATTTTGCTGGCGGCACAGGCCGAAAAACTTGATCTTAGCAACGGGCAAATCGGGTTAATTTCGACGGCGTATTATGCGTTGTCATTGTTTCAGCCGACGTTTGGCTGGCTGGTGGATCGCACCGGACGGGCCTTTTTGATGGTCAGTGGGGCGTTTTTGACCGGGGTAGGCATTTTTCTGTGCGGATTCGCGCCATCGTTTGGGTGGATTATGCTGGCGGCGTTTTTGGCTGGCTTGGGCAGTGCCATGTTCCATCCAGTAGGATTGGCGACGGCCCCTCATTTGGGGCATGAGGCGGGCAAGGGCAAAACGGTGGCCTTATTTATGCTGGGGGGCAATAGTGGGTATGCGATTGCACCGTTTATTGTCGGGTTTATTTTGGAAGCCAATGGCCCACGCGGGATTGTCATTCCATTTTTGGTGAGCCTATTGGTTGTCCCCTATATTTTGGGGCGACTGCGGCCTGCGCTCTCAGTGCAATTGATTGCTGCCGAAAAAGCCGTGCATATTCCCCCAAATACAACCTCTAAACGCACCACCCGCTGGAACAAAGTCGGAGTGTGGATGCTGCTGGCCTATCTGGTCATGGTTTTGGTGCGTGGGACGGTGGATCAGGTATTGGGTACGTATCTGCCGACCTATTATGAACAGTCGGGGCGGTCATTATCTTTTGCAGGGGTGGCGACAGGGGCGGTTTTATTTGCGTCGGCGGTGGGGTCATATGCAGGGTCGCGCCTCTCGGATACCGTCTCGCGTTTACTGATCATTGGGGTATCACTGGCGTTGATTCCACCCTTACTGCTTTTGCTGCTGGAATCGAACGGAGTAGGGATTTTCATTTTTGGGACGGTGTTGGGGTTGATGTTAAAAGCCAGCTTGCCCCTTTTGTTGATGATGGGGCAAGAGGTATTCCCCGGCGGCGCGAGTGGGTCCAGTGGTTTGGCGTTTGGGTGGATGTTTATGTCGAGTACCATCGGTACATTTACCGCCAGCGTGCTGTCGGACGTGATAGGATTAAAAGAAACCTTGCAGGTCATGGCGATTTTGCCTGTTTTTGGCGTTATCATGGTGTTGGTGATATGGAATCAAACTCGAACCACCACCCAACGAAAAATGGCCGAAATCCAACCTGTTCCGTCGTCGGGGGATTAGAAAATTTAGAAAGCAGGGCCAGTTGGCGTTGTTGGGGTCTCTCTGCTAAATTTAATAGCATCAATACTCCATCCGAGCACTCTTAGAAGGGGGCTTCTTATGCAAAAATTCCGACGGAATGCGTTATTAGTTACGGTCTTTGCTTTACTAGCTTTTGTGATGGTTTTTTCCAGTCTTTTGGTGAGTGGCACACCTTCTGCCATTGCGATTGATGAGACGCGCGTGGTGGGTTCCCGTGCGACCGCAACGGCATCACCTGTTCCTGAAGAGCCATATTTATTCATTAACATCTATGCGCTCAATTTGCGAACCGGGCCGGGTGTGGAATATGCCATCATCGCGGTCTTGGAAGGCGGCGATGCCTATGAAGTGCTGGGGCATTCCCCGGATGCCATCTGGTTCTTGATTGATACCGAATTTGGCGTGGGCTGGGTACGTGGCAAGTACACCCTCTTCCGCGGCGAGCTTGAAGATGTGCCGTTGGTGCTACCAGATGAGGAAACGGAACTGTATGGTGATTTGCAGGGCGGTCTATTCTTCCTGCATATCTTCCAGCCTGTTTATGACGAGCCGAATGGAGAGCGACTAGGCTACCTACCGGGTCGTTATGATTATCCGGTAGTCGGACGTACTTTATCAGGCGCTTGGCTATTGCTGTTGAGCGATGAATTTGGCTTGGTGTGGATTCCTGCTTCGGCGGGTTCGTTCCGGGGGTATTTCTTCAACATCCCGGTGATCTTCCCACCCTATAAATAAATAGACTGATTTGATGGTAGGGGTAGATTTGTTGCCCCTACCGATTCTTCTCATTGACCGGATCGCAATCCGGGTTCAAAATTATTGGCATGACTGAAACAAACGCCAGTTCGTTTTCGCAGAATATTTATGATTTCGTGCTGCACCGCGCTGCCGAAGCCCTCATTCAAACCGATGCTGCTGATTCTATTATTTTGTTTAATCCCGCCGCCGCTGCCATGTTGCAACTTTCCTCGGCGGATGTGCTGGGCCAAATCCCCAAAGACGCTTTTACAGGCAATCTCAATCTCATCCGCTTGCTCAAACCTGCTGGCCCTGAATTGCTAGATATTAAACTCCCGCGTGATCGTTTGGCACAGGGGATTGCCCAAGACTTGCCAGAGGGGGGGCGCATTGTTCTGCTGCATGATGTGACCGAACGCCGTCAACTGGAATCGCGCCGAGAGGCCCTGATTAAAGCCATTTCCCACGATTTGCGCAATCCGATTAGCGCCCTCAACGGGTACGCCGATTTGATTTCCAAGCAGGGCACGCTGAATGAAAAACAAACACTCTTTTTGACCCGTATCCAGCAAACCAGTGCCAAATTGTGGGAACTCACCGCCAGTTTGGTGGATTTGGCATGGATTGAAGCGGGGATGCCGCTGGAATATCAGCCAATTGACCTGCCAAAGCTGATTCATCAGACCGTAGATGCCCTCAAGAGCGAGGCGCGGCGTAAACAAATCGCCATCGTGATTAGCACCCAAGACCCTATGCCCTTGATTATGGGCGACCCGGCCCGTTTGAAACAGGCGATTCATCATCTGCTAGAAAACGCGATATTCTATTCACACAGCGGCTCCAATGTGGGAATTCACGCATGGCAGCAGCAGGATCGTGTTTATTGCGCCGTGATTGATCGGGGCTTTGGTATTTCGGCAGATGACCTTACCCAGATTTGGGATCGTATGTGGCGTTCGCCGGATGAGCGAGTACGGGCCATTTCGGGTGGCGGGATTGGTTTGACCTATGTCCGCACGATTATTCAACGGCACGGCGGTACCATCTCGGTGGAAAGTAAATTGAATGAAGGCTCGACTTTCACGTTCATTTTGCCGCTGGCTGATGAGCGATAGGCGGGTGATGCCCGACTTGGGGCTTTTTCTTAATTAGCATTTCAATGTATAGTGAATTTACACATTTTCGTTAATTGCCGGAGGGTGCGATGCGTTGCTGTTTTTCGACCTTTAGTTCACTTTTTGGATGGCTGATGTTGATCGCCGCCGGATATTTTCTTTACGTCTCCTTTCTCGACAAGCCTGAGCTATTAAAACAGACGCTTGGGGGCGCCAGCGAATTAGCCGTTAATGCGGTGTCGCGGGCAGGCAATGATTTGAATAACTTGGATTTACCCGTGACCGCCGATGGTTCGTCATCCTCCTCGAATGTACAAGGCGGGGTCGTCGCCGAGGGTATCGTTGAGGGTGGCGCGATGGGAGGGGAAGTCCCCACCGTTGAAGGCGAAGTCATTACTCAATGGAACACTCAGGCCACTAGTGTTTTTTCGCCCGAAGCCGAGCAGAATGTCTCATTAGGAAATCCTGCCCAGAACAATCAAATTTTGACCTCCGATACCGAAGTTTCGGTGGTGGGTTTAGCTGGTGGTGGTGATGGTGGTGGTGCTGGTGGTGATGGACAAGGTGGCGGCGGTGGCGGCCTGTTCGAGCAGCGTGTGGTTGAGCTTGAATGGCCGCAAGAATTTCGCAATGGTGAATCCCGCACGGTCAAAGTCACCCTAAAAGCGTTGGGGGGTGGAGGTTTCCAAGTCTCCGCTGCTGAGATTCAATCCAATACTGTATTGGCGACCCCGATTGTCATGACCGACTACTACAATACCCATATTGCGCAAGTGACGGGTCGGGTGATCGCGCCTGAATTTGAGATTGAGAGCGCCAACTCAACGGATACATTTCAAATGGAACGTGGGCAAGAGGTGACATGGCGTTGGACGTTGAAGCCCAAAGACACTGGTACATTTGTCATTACTTTTGGGATTGAGGTACTGTGGCAGCCGCGTGACCCGACGACAGCACCTGTGCAAGGCCCCTATCCAATTTGGGGACAGGCTGTGCAGACTGAAGTCCAAGAAGTGCTTGGCCCATTGACGATTCCGAATATGAGTATCGCGGGTGGGGTGCTTGGTGTGTTGGGTGCGTTAAGCCAATTGCCGTTTGCGGGTGAGATATTCGGTTTCTTATTTGAGCGAGGGGTGAATCGCGGAGCCGAGCGTCGGCGTCAGCGCCAAGCCCAACGGCGTCAACGGCGGCGCTAGTCAGAAATCACGCGGGTCTATATAGATCGGGCCACCATTCCACTGCGGTTCCCAATCGGGAATCAAGGGACGGAACATTAACCAATAATCTGTTTGGTTGGTGGCCTCTTGAAAAAAGAACCCCGGCACGGTGTCATTACGATCTAAAATCATGCTCAACTTGGCAACATTCGAAGTAACTGCAAGGTCGCGTACATAATCAAAGATGTTACGGAGGGATGTCCCATTGTGCAATCCAGTGGGGTCGAACAGCCGTAGCGTTCGGGCGCGTTTCATCACTTCTTCTTCGGTGGGCCAGGGTTCGTCCGCCGAAATTTGTTGATAGACCAAACTCTGATCAAAAATACTCAACCCCGCAAAGTTTGGCCCCCCATAGTCATAAAAGAGGCGTTCAAAGTTAAACTCCGATACCGCAATATCCACATCTTGCACATACATATCGCGGCTGCTGTAGACCGCATCTACTATGCCGGAATCGGAGATGCCATTGAGAAAATGGGGTGCTTGTACGGGGGGAACAATCAGAGGGTAGGGCGAATAGGTGAGATGTAAAACCAGACGGGCGCGGTAATGGCCGATTTTTTCCAACATATTGAGAGCCGGATAATTGGTCGCCACGACATAGGCATACATGCCGTGTATACCTTCTTGGAACAGGAAATTGAGCTTGGCTTCTTGCATGGCGTTGGCAACCCCCATCCGCCGATAATTGGGGTGTACCCGTGTATCAAAGCTGTAGGCGATGCGAACAGGCTCATTGCCGATCCATGTATCTTTGATGGTGATGGAGGTGACACCGATAGGGCGATGATCCTCTTCGGCGACAAATAGATAGTAATTGTCATACATGGCGGCGCGATCTATAAAACGGCGGCGGAAATGCACAAAGGGACGGGGTTCGCCGCGTGGCGAAAGCCTTTCCAACTCCATTAAGTGGGGTTCGTCCTCTGGTTCGTACCAACGAATGTGCATTTGACTCGATCTTATCGTTAAATTTAAGAGACATCTACTTACAATCTTAATGGAAAATCAATACTTGTGGGGTGTAGAGATGGATTGAAAACGGTTTCAAATTCGTTTATAAACCAATACCTGTCTCATTTACCAACCCCGCCAGCAAATTTCCGGCCTGTGCTGCTCCGCCTAATGCTGCGAAACTCTGGGCCAACCACTGACATTGCTGCCACACTTTTTCGTCTGTGCCAACGGCTCGGATTGCCGGAAGCAGTTGCCCATTTTTGACCTCATGAGCCGTCAGATGCAGCCCGACTTTGGCTTGCGAAACACGCTTGGCTTGTCCACGTTGGTCGGCTGCATGGGGTACAACAACTTGTGGGACGCCGTGCAAAATGGCTGCGTGTGTTGTTCCCATCCCGCCATGATGCACAATCACCTTGAGGCGTGGGAAAAGATGGTCATAGTCAATCCAGTTTAATAGAAATGCTCCGGGGGGAAGCGCCGCTTTTAATTGGGCCTTCTCTTCGGGCGCGATAGGATTACGGCCAATCACCACCACCGGAACCCAACCGAGGTGATGCGCGGCTTGGGCGGCCCATGCAAAAAAGCCGAGATCACCGGTAAAAACACTGCCCAATGTAATCAGGGCAATGGGGGCATCCGGTAAATGTTCCATCCATTGCGGAGGGGGTGTCGTGGGGATGTCCGGTGTGCCCCCTACAAAATGGGTTTGGGGCAGAACTGGTGGGTCGCCTTGATGCCAATAATCGTTGAAGTAGCTGATATGCAGATGCGGCGATTGAATGGATGGTGTTGGCCCTTGCGAAAAATTCTCACCCTGCACATTGAACTGCTCGCATAATCTCTGGAGGCGTCCTCGGCTGTCTTCGGCGAGTTCACGCTGTACGGCAAAAAGATGATCTTCATCCAGATCGGTGGTGGCAGGCCAGCCACAGACCGCCAACTTGGTGCCCATTTTTTCAGCGGCAATCGCCGAGGCCGTTAAGAAGGGGTCGGTGACGAGTACATCCGGCACACCATTGGCCTCAGCAAGATCGAGCAGGTGCTGAACCGCCGCTGGAATTAGTTCCTCACTCAGCCATGTATCCAAAGCACGTTTATAGCGGATAAAGACGGCTTGCTGCGGAGTTAAGGTTTTGGGGTCAGGGGGAGGGGGTGGAGGCCATAACCAGCCTGTGGTGGCAATTGGGCTAAACTCAAGGCCTTTTTCGGCTAGGTATGCCCCAATTGCGGGTTGGCTAATCCAAGTAACTTGGTGTCCCACTGATTGCAGTGCAAGGGCTGTTTTGAGAAAACCACCCCAGTCTAGGTGTCCAAACAGGGGCGCGGAAACGAACCAAAATTTTGCCATAGGTTATGCTTGTTCAGGTAAGACTACTGCACATTAGCATAACCTATTCATCAGACACCTGCCAGCGTAGAGGGGTTAGAATTGGCTTAGAAGATGAAGCCAAGCACCATCAACAGCAAGCCAAAGGCAACGGTAGTCATCGCACGCAGTTTGAAATGATCCGTCTTGGCATTGAAGTACCATACTCCACTCCCGATTGCGACGAAGAAGCCAAGCAGAGGGGCGATCTTTAGCAGGAAGCCGACCAAGAACAGGCCAAGCATGAGTACAAAACAGACCATCACGGCGGCCAAAAACAGCCCAACAAAGCCGCTGCTGTTCCGTTGTTGAACGTTATGTGTCGTTTGCATGGGGTTGTGATCTCCGGTTTGCATAGTCCCTATTCATCTCTTGTTCTCAACCATCATTACGTAGAATTCCGGGGTGGGTTGCGCGTCTGATTTTGTAGAGCCAAGTTAGATTATAGACGATTCTAGGTTGCATCAGAAAAGAATTTGCGCTAGAATAAGAATATGATAGATATTCTGCTAATTGATACGTTGTATCTTTGATATGAAGTATCAATTAGGACGAAAGTTGGATGGAACATGACCACACTAGCATCGAAGACCTATAAAGTACAGGGGATGGATTGTGCCCACTGTGCGGAAAAACTGCAAAAAGGGGTCGGTCAACTCGAAGGGGTGCAGGCGGTACAGGTGGATTTTGCGACGGGGAAACTGCATCTAACCGGGGCCGTGCCCCAGCCCGTTTTGGAACAGCGCGTCAAGTCGCTGGGTTATGAATTAGCGGATGTCGAAGCACCAACCAGCCAAAACCCCCAAAATCGCGGGGGTGTGTTGGGATTTTGGGATTATCTGGTCAGCCGACGGGCTACCCAACTATCGCTGATTGGGGGCGGGCTGATTGTCGTAACGGCGATATTGGCACTTATCGGCCTGCCCGATACCCTTACGAATGCGTTATTTATCGTAGCAATGGCGGTTGCTGCCTATCCGATTGCCCGCAGCGGCCTCAATACCCTCATTATCAACCGTGATTTTAATATCAATTTGCTGATGACGATTGCAGCGATTGGGGCAGTCATCATTGGCGAGTATATGGAAAGTGCCACTGTGATTTTCCTGTTTGCGATTGGCGAAGCCCTTGAGGGATATACGACGGATCGTGCCCGACAGAGCATCCGCAGTTTGTTGGATTTGACACCACCACAGGCCATCCGCACCCTCGGCATTTTGGAAGAGGTCGTACCGGTGGAAGCGCTCAAAATCGGCGATGTGATCCTGATTAAGCCGGGTGAACGGGTGGCGATGGATGGCGAAGTGTTGAATGGGACAAGCCACGTCAACCAAGCGCCGATTACTGGCGAGAGTGTGCCCGTCTTTAAAGAGGCCGGGTCGGAGGTGTTTGCTGGCACGGTCAACGGCGAAGGCTTGCTGCATGTGCGTGTGACTCGGCTGGCACAGGATAATACGCTGAATCGCATTATCCAACTGGTCGAGGAGGCACAGGGCGTTCGTGCGCCCAGCCAGCGCCTGATTGACCAATTTTCGCGCTGGTATACCCCGGCGGTGGTGATCTTGGCTTTGCTGGTGGCAACTATTCCGCCCCTGTTGTTGGGTGGGCCATTTTGGAACACAGCAGACGGCACACATGGCTGGTTCTATCGTGCTCTGTCGTTGTTGGTAATCTCATGTCCCTGTGCGTTGGTCATCAGTGCTCCGGTAACGGTGATTAGCGCTATCACAGCAGCGGCCCGACAAGGGGTGTTGATTAAGGGCGGGGCACATTTGGAAGCGTTAGGGCAGGTCAAAGCGGTGGCCTTTGATAAAACAGGCACATTGACACAGGGCCAACCGATGGTGATGACGGCCCGTTCCATTGATTGTGTCACCGGAAATGACTGCGAATTATGTGACGATGTGTTGGCATTGGCGGCGGCGGTTGAAAAACGCAGCACTCATCCGCTGGCACGGGCAGTGGTCAATGCAGCCGAACAGCGTGGTTTAGCCAATACCTATGTGCCTGCTGAAAGCGTAGCTACTCTAGCGGGGCGGGGTGTACAGGGTCGAGTGAATGAGCAGATGGTGACACTCGGCAATCACCGCTTGTTTGATGAGCAGTTTACCCATCATCCCGATTTTTGTGTGACGGTGCAATCGGCGGAGGCGGCTGGTCAAACGACCTTGTTGGTCAGCGCAGGCGACCAAGTGCGCGGCTTTATCGGAGTAGCGGATACGGTTCGCCCCGAAAGCCAAAAGATGATTCAAGATCTGCATATGCTTGGAATGACAACGGTGATGCTGACGGGAGATAATGCCACCGTTGCGCAGGCGGTGGGTCAGCAGGTTGGTGTACGCGAAATCAAGGCCAATCTGCTGCCAGAGGACAAAGCCACCGCAATTCACGAATTGATGTCCACCTATCAAAGTGTGGTGATGATTGGTGACGGCATTAATGATGCCCCAGCCTTAGCGACTGCAACGGTTGGTGTTGCGATGGGTGGGGCAGGCAGCGCCCAAGCGATGGAAACCGCCGATATTGTTTTGATGGGGGATGAACTGGCAAAGCTGCCCTCGGCCATCCGCCTGTCACGCTTTGCCCGCCGCTTGATTAGCCAGAATATCGGCTTTAGCTTTGCCACCAAGCTCCTATTTATGGCGCTGGCGGTCTTTGGCATCACGTCGTTGTGGTTAGCGATTGCCGCCGATATGGGTGTCTCGCTGCTGGTCACACTAAACGGGATGCGACCTCTCAGAATCCGCTAAACACGTGCTTCGATATAACAAAAAAGGGAATACTGGTGTTTTTGGGGGGTATTCCCTTTCCACACGGATGAACCGGAAAATACGGCACTCCCCTCTTCAAATTTTGTAAGTACCATCATCTGATATAAACTCAGGGACATCCCATTGAAAAACAGCGTGGGAAAATTTACTTATTCCGGTTGCTATTCAAGAGCCAGATTCGCACTGAAGGCGTTGGACGATGGAAGTCTTTATCAGCTATAAAAGCGAATATCGCCCTTTTGCTCGAAAACTACGGGATCACCTACAAAACTGGGGACACCGGACTTGGCTCGATGAAGACAATATCCCGCGAGGGGCCTATTTTCGCCATGAAATCCAAAAGGGATTGGAGACCGCGCAGGTTATTATCGGAGTAGTTACGCCAGAAGCCATTGCCTCCCGTGAAGTGATGGCTGAGTGGGACTATGCCTTAAATAACCCTCAAAGACGTCTGCTGTTGATCAAATATCAAGACGCCCAATTGCCCTATCACCTTGCCGGACTGCAATATATTGATTTCACCCGTGACGAGCAAAAGGGATTTGGCGAATTGCGGGAAACGCTGCTTGCACCCTACCAAAAAACCTTCGCACCGAGGCACTCAGAATCACTTGCTGATTTTGCGCCCACCCGACTTGCTGCGGGTAATCGTGAACGGATGTTGGAGAAGGTTCACAGCTTTTGGGTCACAGGTGTCTTGGAAAAAGCTCTGCATGAAGACCGGGCATTCGATCTTGGCCTAGCCATTAGCCCAGAAGCAGTTCTAAAGCACAAAGATTATGGCGATTACAAACTGCCGAGCAGCACCAACATTGTGGATTTGTTCCGGGACATGAATCGTGAACTGCTCATCTTAGGTGTTCCCGGCAGTGGAAAAACCGTTTTGCTGTTGCAGTTGGCGCGGGAACTTATCCAGCAAGCCAAAGTGGATGAGAAACAACCTATCCCGGCAGTATTTAACTTGTCCTCTTGGGCCGTCGAACGCAAAACACTCACAGAATGGCTGAAAGAGGAGTTACGTACTCGCTACCAAGTGCCCAAAAAAGTTGCAGTGAATTGGATTGAGGGCGAACAACTGCTTCTACTTTTGGATGGTCTCGACGAGGTGATGGATGTTTATCGAGATGCCTGCGTTGAAGCCATTAACGATTTTCGGCGCGAATATCAGGCCGTAGATATGGTGGTTTGCAGTCGGACGACTGATTACAACCTGTTGGCGCATAAGCTCGATTTGGAAAGTGCTATTATGCTCCAATCCCTGACGCATCAGCAGATTGAAGGTTATCTTCAGGGCGAAGATTTTGCTGATCTGCGGGCATTTTTGGAACGTGATGCTGTTTTACGCGAAATGGCGAGTATCCCTTTTCTACTCAATACCATTGCGTTCTCCTATCGCAAAGCGTCAAGTGTCAATCTTGTATTGCCCATCAATGAAAATAGCGAAGCGGCACGGCGCAATCATCTTTTTGATAGCTATATTAAACAGCGCTTGAAAACCGGCTCTGGGCATGGAGACTATATCCCGCGACAGACCCGCCACTACTTAAGTTTTCTGGCAAGCAAGATGGTGGAGCGCCAACAAACCATTTTTTATATCGAATCCATGCAGCCCTATTGGTTAGAAACCTCAAGTCAGCAGCGCCTCCATCGTATTTTGGTGAAGGTGGCAATGGGAGCCACGTATGGGTTGATTTTTGGATTGACATATGGGGTGCTGACGGCAATTACCTACAGTATGGCAACCAATTTAACCGATGGCCTTCTCTATGGCTTGGTCGTGACACTGACCATTCTCATTGTTCTAGGGATCGCCGCTGGCTTGCCCGTTAAAATGACCGAAATCGAAGTAGGGGACACCATCAATTTCCGCTGGTCAAAAGGCGATATTGTGTGGGGGATTATCAATGCCCTCATTATTGGCGCGGTAATTGCAGTAGTGGCTTGGTTTATGGAAATGCTGACAATGGGAGGTATGGTAGCCGTTGCCGCTGGCACAGTCGGGTTTATGGAGGCAGGGCTAAAATCCGCCGAACGCCTCGAAATGCGAAGTCACCCGAATCAAGGTTTAAGAATCAGTTTTTGGAATGCGCTCCGGGCAGGGGTTATGGTTGCGCTTTCTATCGGCCTGATTAGTTTGGTGGTGATTGGCGTCGTTCTAAATCTTGGGTCGGGAATTGCGGTTGGCATTATCTCCGGCTTAGGCTTTGGGATTTTTCTAGCCCTTTCTTATGGAATTAGGTCAATCATTCGCCATGCCGTACTGCGCTATGTCCTTCATCGGGATGGCGCAATCCCTCGTAATTATGCCCATTTTCTGGATTATGCAGCCAGAGAACTATTTCTTTTGCGTAAGGTTGGCGGTGGTTATATCTTCGTACACCGGATGCTGCTTGACTATTTCGCCGGTCTAAAGCAATAAAAACGTTCACCGCCCTGTGTTGGAAAGCGACTATAAGCGGTGAACATAACTGGTCTTTTGAATTCTAAGGAATTACAGGGCAAGTCTCGGCGGTATGCTCAATCACTACATCCTCAGCCGGGATAGTGAGGGACGTATGGCCTTCTTCGTCCATGCAGTCGGTGGAAAGCAGGGCATTTTCTGGTGAGGCAGGGGTCACGCCATAAAATTGATAGCGAATTTCCGTCCCCGGCATCAGTCGCGCCTCAAGACTGTATGAACCATCTACCAGCGGCAGCAGCATCGGACGCTTGCCAAGCCCGGTGAAATCTCCCCAAAAGAAAATCTTATCCGGCAGGGATTCATCTGTGAACTTGAATTGCAGGGTGATATTGACCGGATATTGATAAGAATGCTGAAGGAATTCGATGCCTTCCAAAATCTCGTTACTATTTTGAAAATCAAAGAAGGTGGCGTTTTCCCAATGTGACCCCTGTCCCCACAGCGTCCGGCAGGAGGTGGAGACCCACGCTGGCTCCCAATAGACAATGCCAAGCCCGCCGTTCGCAAACACCGCTTGGGCCAAATCGGTCAGGAACTGCTTCTGACCTTCGGGAGTGGCGGGGTAATCAGGGGCGAGGAAATCTCTGCCGAGAATATTAGAAGCATCCGGAACAGCGTCCAACGTCCAAGGATAGGCCGTCTCGACGATCATAACCTCTTTGCCAAATTTATAGCGCAGTTGGCTTATGACATTGCCAACAGTGGTGACGGTGTGGGTTGACCAACCGGGGTAGTAGGAAATCCCGATGATGTCATAATCCATTACGCCTGCATTGGTCGCGGCCAATAACCAGCCCTCGACGGCTTCCGGTTTGGCGATGTGCAACAGGACACGCGGCGTTTCGGCGGATTGGGCATCGGCATCACGCACCGCTTGAATAGCGCGGTTAAGCAGCAGGGCATTACGATCCCAATCAATCGGATAACCAGCGGCATCTTCGGCCCGTAAAATTTCAGTGTTGATTTCATTACCCACCTGCACCATTTCTGGCATGAGACCAAGTGCATCCAACTGCATCAGGGTGTCATAGGTATATTGATAGAGCGCCTGCCCTAATTCGTTTACATCCGTGATTGTGGCCCACGCCGCCGGAATGGTTTGATGGCTGGGGTCGGCCCATGTGTCGGAATAATGAAAGTCTAACAGGACATTCATGCCAAGTGCATTGGCCCGTTGCAGCGAACGCACCACATCGTCAAACGTACTGTAGTCCGTCCAAGTGGGGGTATGCCACAGGCGAATCCGCACTAGATTTGCACCATAATCATAAAAAATCTGATAGGGGTCACGCGGCTCGCCATCCACTTGGTATATCGCGCCACAGTCTTCCATCTCATTGACGTAGGATAGATCAACGCCTAGATAGTATTGGGGCGGATTTGTGCCTGCCAAGCCTTGACGCGGCAGCCCAATCGCCAATAAGACAAGTAGTAGCGCGATTTTGAAACCGCCCGATCTGCGTAGGGGACGGCCCTGTGCCATCTCAAAAACGGGCGGGCACGGCGACCCGCCCCTACGAAATCCTTCTATCCGGCATATTTTCCGAAATTTCATCAACCCCTCCCTTTCACAGGACTTGCCCCACAATCACTACATCATACGGTGGTACGGTAATCGAAGATGTTGACTGCAATCCCGTCAAAGTATCCTGCCACCCCTGCCCGATTTCCATTGAAATGGCATGGTCGGTGAAATTCATGATAAACGCGAATCGCTGGCTTTCATTCGCGCGTACCTGCATGGAGAGTCCAGCGGGCAGCGGTTGGCGTAGTGGATTTTCTATACCCATACACTTGGTAAGGTAGGTGTAAAAATCGGTCAAGAAGCGATTTTCAGTACGCGCCGCAATGAAATAGGCTTGGCCGCTACCATAGGAATTGGCGGTTAATACGGGATAGCCTGCATAAAATTCAGAATGATAGGTCGCCAAGACTTGGGCCGTTTCGGGATGAACGAGTTCGGCGTAATGATGGAATTCATAGTCCCCATTCAGATTCAGGGGATTTTCTGGACAGGCCCGCAGTTGCCCTAATTGGTGGTCGGTTAGAGTATCCATTTCTTCAGCATACAGCCCCAATGTGCGACGTAGGGCAGGCGGATAGCCATTCAAAAAAACTAGGTCGGATTGATTGACCAAACCCGATAAATAGGTCGTCACGAATGTTCCCCCGCCCTTGACATAGGCTTCAATACGTTCAGCCAAACCGGGCGTGAACATATATAGCATCGGGGCAATAACCAGCCGATAACCATTGAAATCAGCCTCGGCGTTGATAATGTCCACCGCGATACCCTGCTGCCAGAATGGGCGATAGTGCTGTCGGCAGGTCTCCTGATAGTTCTTGCCGATGCTGCGCGGGAGTTGAGCATGATTCAAAGCCCATTCGTTTTCAAAGTCATAGATCAGGGCGACAGGCGCTTGGATGGTTGTTTCGGTGACGGGAGCGAGTTTTTCCAATGTACTGCCGAGGGCCTGCACATCCTGAAAAACGCGGGTGTCGGTTGAAGCAAGATGGCTGACCACCGCTCCATGAAATTTCTCCTCCCCGCCTCGACTTTGGCGCCACTGAAAATATTGGACGCTGTTGGCCCCATGTGCGACGGCCTGCAAAGAGGAGAGTTTGTGCATTCCCGGTTTCTTCAGCCGACTGATGCCCTGCCAATTGGTGACACTCGGCGTGGATTCCATCAACAAAAACGGCTGCCCCTGTTTATAGGAACGGTGTAGATCATGATAAAAGGCGGTTTGCATCGCGGTTTGCAGGTCATCGGTTTGATGCCAGCGCGGATAGCTGTCCCAACACGCCACATCTACATGCAGGGCGAAATTCCAATAATTAAGGCCGACATCCGGCTGCATAAAATTGGTGGTGATAGGAATGTTGGGAGTTATCTGGCGGAGGGGAGCGGATTCGGCAAGGAAAAAATCTAGGGCTTGGTCACTGGTAAAGCGCTGCCAATCCAACATCAGGCTGTGCATAGAAGGGTCAACGGGTTCGATTTGTGACCAATCGGTAAAACGATGGCTCCAAAAGGTTGACCACCATGCCCGATTTAGCGTATCAAGGTCGCCATAGCGCCGTTGCAGCCATGCTCTAAAACCCTGATAACACAAATCGCAATGGCACTGGGTCGCTACGTATTCATTGGAAACATGCCACAATACAAGGGCTGGATGATGTTGATAGCGTTCGGCAAGGCGGGTATTGAGTGCGACGATTTTTTCTCGATAGATAGGTGAGGAATAACAGAAATTTTGGCGGCGGCGATGGGGTTGACGAATGCCATGCTCATTGACGCGGCGGGTTTCGGGATATTTTTGCGATAACCACGCGGGTGGGGCGGCGCTGGGGGTGGCTAAAATCGCGCTGAGGCCGTTTTCGGCAAGGCTGTCCATCAATTGATCGAGCCAATCAAAGGTATAGTGGCCTTCGGTGGGTTCAAGCATTGACCATGCAAAGATGCCGATGCTCATGACATTGCAATGGGTCAAGCGCATCAGCCGGAAATCTTCCGCCAGAATGTCAGGACGGTCGAGCCACTGCTCATAGTTATAATCGGCCCCGTGCCACAGTTTTTCAAAAAGTTTCATGAGTTGCCTAACCTAGCGTTTGTTATACCAGCGGTTAGCCCGCCGAATATTCTCCAAAAGTCTTGACTTAAAGTTTGACTGCGCCAGCCGTCAGACCACCAATAATGTAGCGTTGGAGCAGCATATAGAGTCCAAGAATCGGCAAGGCCGCGATGACCGCCCCCGCCGTAAAAACGCCCCAGTTTTGGGCATAGTCCGCTGACTGGAACAAATAGAGGCCGACCATGACCGTATATTTGTCAGAGCTTTGCATCAAGACACGCGGCAGCACAAAATCGCCATAAATCGCCATAAAGGTGAGCACCGAGATGGTGATGAGAATCGGCTTGGCAAGGGGCAGGGTAATCATACGGAAAATCTGGGCATGGGTCGCACCATCCACCAGTGCTGATTCCTCAATTTCGAGCGGAATGGAATCTATATAGCCCTTCACCAAAAACACGTTGATGCTGAGTGCGCCGGACGCATAAATCAAAATCAGCGAGGCATGGGAATCGAGACCCAAGATACCGATATGGTTGCCGACCTGTTGAAAGGTCGTATACAGCGCGATAATCGAGAGGGCCGCCGGGAAAATACTGATAATCAAAATGGCTCGCATCAAGGTTTTGCGCCCATAAAAGCGGAAGCGCGACAGGCCATAGGCGGAGACGGTGGTGCTGCTGACACTCAAAAATGTTGAGACGGAGGCCACCACAAATGAATTCCTGAGCCATGTCAGGTATGGATAGTATTGGTTCTCAAACAGACCGCGATAATTCCCGAAGCCGGGGTTTTGGGGGATCACTTCTATCGAGACCAGCGACCCCGATGGATTAAACGAAGCCGACAACACCCATACAACGGGTACAAAGGCGAACACAATCAGAATCGCCGCGATGATGTAACGGATGATATATCCTAGCCAACGTCGCTGCTGATAATTCAGCGAGAAATTGGGTTTATTGTAGCTGGTCGTGGCTATTGGCTTGGAATGAGTTTGGATGTCGGTCATACGGTTTGATCCTCCAAAACGCGCGTGTAACGGAATTGACCCCATGTGATCGCCGCGATAAAGAGGAACAATACAATCGAGATGCTGGCCCCTAAGCCGTAATCGCTTATGGCTGAATTGAAAGCAAGGCGATAGACAAATGAGATCAAAATATCGGTGTGACCGGCTGGAATCGGTGACCCCGCGATGGGTGGATTGCCCTGATTGAAGATGTATATCAGGTTGAAGTTGTTAAAGTTAAAAGCAAAAGACGCCACCAACAACGGACTGACAATCTTTAGCAGCAGGGGTAGCGTAATCTTGGAAAAGCGCTGCCATGCGTTCGCCCCATCCACCGCCGCCGCGTCCATCATATCGGTGGGAATGGCTTGTAATGCGCCACTGGAGACAATATAAAAATAGGGATAGGAGAGCCACATATTGATAATGATAATGGCGATGCGTGTCCATTTCGGATCGGTAAGCCAGTTGGGGGCGGTGCCGAAAATAGAGTTTTGCAGGCTGACGAGTGCGCCAAAGTCTGGATTAAGCAGATTGCGCCAGATAAGAATCGAAACCAGTGCTGGAATGGGATAGGGGATAATCAGCAAGGCACGGATAATTTGCCTGCCGGGCAGAGTTTCGAACAAAACTGCGATAAACAGACCCAGCGCAAAACTGCATAACACGCTCAAAATGGCATAGGCGAAGTTCCACGAGATAATACGCACCAGCGGCCCACGCAGCGCCGAACTTGAGAAAAAACGCTCGAAGTTATCCAGCCCCACCCCAACCCTAAAACCGGGGGGCAGTTCTTGACCATCATCGGTGGTAAAAACGCCTTCGTCAGGATGATAGACAAGGCCCGTCTCGGCATCGGTGAGGGTATCGCTGTCGGAATGGTAGCGATACCGCTGTTGGGTGGTGGCAGCAGCCGTCAGGCTGGTAATACGGATAATATCGGGTGCGACGCCAAATTCAAGTTCGCCCAATTGATCAATCATGGCAACCGTATCGCGCTTTTCAAGGCGCTGATAGCCTTGAATGCTGGTCGGAATACCCTTGTCATCAGCGATCCCTACGCCATCCTCCCCAATGCTGGCGGGTTGGGTAGCAGTTCCTATACCAGTGAGAAAGGTGGCGTCATCTTCGGCCTGCAACCACAGTACATAATCATCGATGGATTCAAGGGAGCGATAGGCTGTCCATTTATACTGCTGACCCGATTCAGGAACGTATTGCTGGCTCTCCAAGAAATCCACCGCCTCCTGCTTGGTGAGAATATGCCCATAACCTGCATTGGTGGTGGAGAGGTAGATGGTGTATAGAATCGGGTATAGGACAAAAAGCGTGGTCGCGGCAAGGCTAACCCCCAACCAGCGATAGTACCGCAATTTTTCCAGCGAAAAACAGAGGGTAATAATGACAATCACCACACCGAGAATGCCGGAAAGTGGATAGTTGCCGTCATTCAATAATTGACGGATGAGCGACAGCACCGCCACATCAAACACGCCTACCAATACTAGGCGGATGATGGTTGAAGGGGTCACAGGAAAGGCGTTTTTTTTGTTCATAGAAAAAACCGTTGAAACCAATAAATGGAAGGAGGGCAGGCACTCCTCAAGTATGGAAAGGAATGCCTGCGGTGTCTCTAATTATTCAGATTCGGTGATTTGTGTGCGAATCTGTTCAGCCGCTTGGCTAAGGGCCTCGCTGGGGGTCAATTCGCCCTGCGTAATCAGCAGGCCGGCGCTTTCCCACGCATCCCACACAAAGCCCATCGCCGGAATGGCAGGCATAGCCTGACCAGTTACCCCTGCCTCAGAAAAACCGCGCATATCGGGGTCTTCGGTCGCTTCAAAAACAGCCACCCACGCGGAAGGACGTGGGTCATTGTCGAAGATGTATTGCATGGATTCATCGGTGGCGATGAATTCGGTCAGATAGGTCTGGGCCAACAGCAGATTTTCGCTGCCTGCGTTGACCATAAAACCCTGCACGCCGATGAACGGCCCACCGGGTTCGCCGTCTTCGGTAGCGGCGGGGAAAGCACTAATGGCATATGGCACTTCATTGGTCTTGAAACGATCCACCGCCCAAGGGCCAGTGATGATGAAGGGGGCCTGTCCGCTTTCAAACAGAACGTGGGCGGCTTCCCAGTCCAGATTCTCAGAGGCATAGCCATCGCGGATGAGGGAGTTGGCCCATTCCGCACCAGCAACCATGCCTTCGTTGTCCATGCCGAGATCATCAGCGGTGTAGTTGCCCTCTTCGTCCCGACCAAAAACGTAGCCACCAAACGCGGTGTAGACCGGATAGTAGTTGTAACCGAGATCGGGGAAGGCAAAGGCATATTCAACCTTACCCTCATCCACCAACTGCCGTCCAATTTCAGCGGCTTCGGCCCATGTCTTGGGGGCTTCCGGCACGAGGTCAACATTACGGAACAGCGCGTCATTTTCCACCGCGAACGGCACACCGTAGAGTTCACCATTATAGGTGAAGGCTTCTAGCGAATTTGGCAGGAAAAATTCGGCTTTGTCACCCAGATCAATCGGAGCGACCACCCCTGTATCTACCAACCGTCCCATATTGTCATGCGGAATAGTGAAAAGGTCGGGGCCTTCGCCAGTGGCAGCGCCCTGCGTCATGGTGTTCATGGTGTTTTCGGTGCCCTGTGGCTCGACAACCACTTCCACCCCGTATTCTTCGGTGAATGCCTTCGACAATTCGGTGAGGACCGGCAGGCGCTGATCATCTGTCCAAATGGTTAAGGTAGGGGTTTGGGCTACCGCTTTGGGGGATGCGGACAGCGGCAGATTAACTGCCAATACAACAAGTACAACTAAAAAAACGAAACGCTTCATACGAATGTCCTTTCTAAATAAAAAGTTTCGGTTTACTCCAACGTCCGCTGCTCATAGCGGTGTGTTAGGAATTGAATACCCTCATGAACTCTGCCCTGATAATCAAAAAAGGTGGCGTTTTCCCAATGTGACGGCTTGGCGGGGATGGAAATCCAAGCAGGTTCCCAATAGACAACCCCAAGGCCGCCATGATTCAGGGTGGCTTGTGTTAAATCGGTCAAAAATTGACGCTGGCCTTGCGGCGTCGCGGGATATTCGGGCAGGAGCGCATCGGCTCCCAAGAGGTGGTCGTTTTCACTACCGGGGGTTAATGTCCAAGGATAGGCGGTCTCGACCAGCATGACATCTTTTTGATACCGTTCGCGTGCTTGACCGATGGTTTGGGCTGCTTCATCCAGCCTGCATTGGCTCCATTTGGGATAATAAGACAGGCCAATAACGTCGAAATCCACCACGCCTGCTGTGATGGCTGCATCAAACCACCAGACGATGTTTTCCGGTTGGGCGATATGCAGGATGACCCGCGCTTGGGGGGCAGCATCCCGTACCGCCTCGATACCCGCGTTGATGAGTTGGGCATTTCTGGGCCAGCGGATAGGCGCGTCAGTAGGTGGAGCGTCGAGCAATATCTCCGTATTGATTTCGTTGCCGACCTGCACAAATTCAGGGGATAGGCCTGCTGTATTCAATTCAACCAATACATGATGGGTGTAATCATAGAGGGCGTTTTCGAGGGCGGATAAGTCGGTGAGATGTGCCCATGCTGCCGGGATGATTTGTTTGGCGGGATCGGCCCAATGATCGGAATAGTGGAAATCCAGCATCACAGCCATACCAAGTGCTTTGGCTCGCTGGATGGTACGTTTAACATCGGGTAGATTGCTGTAGTTGGTGACGGTGGGGGTGTGCCACAATCGAACCCGCACGATATTGGCCCCGAACTCATGAAATAGTGCAAAGGCATCGCGGGGTTGTTGCTGATGATAAAAAACGCCGCCTAAATCGTCTAGTTCATTGACGAAAGAAAGATCAGCACCGAGGTACATCAGAATATGTTCTTTCAATAAAAGTATAAAAATACTCATCAATCAACGCGCGTTGACAACTCATGTTGATCGTAACATAGACAACAGCAAATTGTCAACTGTACTTAAAAAAGTGCAGCCCAAATCCTGATTCGATTAGAGAAACATAGATTAAGTTGAGCTTATGGCATCACACTGGATTCGCGGACGATTAAACGAGTAGGCAGGGTAATAGCATAACCCGCGACATCATAAGTGGCTTTGTCGGAGGTCAAAATATCCACCGCATGATAGCCGATTTCACGTTTGGGGACTTCGACGGTTGTCAGCGGCGGAACGGTATAGGCCGCAATATCGAGGTTGTCAATGCTGGCGAGAGCAATATCTTTTGGCACTGCAAAGCCGCGCCGATGTAAACAGTTAAGGATGCCGATGGACACCTCATCCGTGCCGGAGCAGATGGCATCTACCGGAACCCCGCTTGCCAACAATTGGTCACAGGATTCAAAGCCAGAACTGGCATTCACAGCAGGGCGTATAAGGCTTTCATCAATCGGCAGATTATTTTCCCAAAGGGCTTGGCGATACCCTTGTACACGCTTATCTTCTGGGCCAATATAGGCGATTTGGCGACGACCTAACGTAATCAAATGTTGGGTGGATTGAAATGCGGCGAATTGGCGATCAAATTGGATGGAAGGCACACCCGGCCATTCCCACTCCACACACACGGCCCGATCTACCCGATGCACAATCTCATCAATCAGCGTTTCGTCCTCAATGGTGTCCAAAACTTGATCGAGGCCCAATAAAATCAGGCCACTAATTTCATTGGGGTGAATCAATTCATTAAACAAAGCCGGATTACTGAAATCGTCAAACACGCGGATAAAGCGAATATGGCAGTCATGTTCATGGGCATGTTCGTGAATACTAGCGAGGATCGCGCCATAATAGGGTCGCTTGAACATGTAATTGCCTGCCAAGATGATGCCAAGATATTTCTCGGCAATGGTGTTATCTACGCTGGAAAGCATTCGGGCGTGTTTGTTGGGGCGGTAGCCGAGTTCTTTGATGGCGGCGAGGACACGGTTGCGGGTTTCCTCCGAGACCTTGCGTGGCCCGTTATTGATGACATAGGACACGATGGAACGCGTCACTCCGGCGTGATGGGCTACATCATCTTGGGTAATGGCTCGTCCATTTCGATTGTCTGCCATAGTTACTCTCTACCAAAACTACAAGGTCTACTGCCAATATTAGCCTCCCTCCATTGTAGCAGCAGGATAGATTGTCAAAAATAATCAACATCTTAATCCGGCACAAATCCAATTTTGTCCAACATCCCCTGTATCTCAGGATTGGACATAAACAGCCGCCACAATAGCCCTGTGCGGTGATTTTCAATCATGCCCACAATCGGCGCTTGGTTCAATCCCATATAAATATTGGAAACGTACCCGACAGTGGGATTGCAGGCGTCGCGGAAACCGTAAATATCCCAAAGCTCCGCCCCACGATCAAAATAAAAATGCTTGAGGGCCTGCATGGATTCAGTGGGGGTATAGGGAAAAGCCGCTAGTGCTCCGGTGGGCGTAATTGTACCGTTGTCGTTTTGGGGGTCGTGCGGCACATACCCTGTATGGTCGTCGCTGGCGGTCAATCCCCAGAAATTTTCGCCATAGCCGACAAAGCCCCCCGGATTGGCGACACAATGACGATAGTTAATCAGGCTGATGCGGCGGTTGTTGTCGAAATAATTGGCATAGCGATCACGTTTGTGGCGAGGGTCAAAGCCCAAAAACGAGTAATGGGTAAAGAACAATGGGCCACCTGACCCAACACCTACCGGAAGCTCGATGTCATAATATTCTGTACCGTTGGTATAGAGACTGCCCGCCGTCGTCTGCCCCCATCCGCTGCGATATTGTTGGGCGCGTTCGTTTTGCGAGGCCCACCCGTTATGGAACATCTCGGCAGGGACGGGATGGGTTGGGGAGGCAATCGCCAGCAGGTAGACAATCATGACCTCGTTCCAGCCAATGAGGGGGTGATTAATCAACCAGCCATGTTTGGGCGACCAGTGCCAGATTAAAAAATGGGGGTCATCGGGGAAGCGGTACCAATCCCATTCAGTGGTTTCCCAGAGGTGGGTGATGGTGGCACGGATTTGCTCTTCCTCCGGCGTGGGGCGGTCAAAATATTGGCGCAGGGTTAACAGGGCCTGCAACATAAAGGCGGTCTCGACCAAATCCCCACCATCATCGTGATCGCCAAAAAAGGGAACGGTTTTGCCCGTGCGCCCATCCAGAAAATGCGGCCAGACCCCATGAAACCGATCCGCTGTGCTCAAGAAGAGCAGCACTTTTTGGATATGCTCTGTCAATTCAGCCCGACTGATGAATCCGCGCGCTGCCCCCACGATTAACGCCATGAGGCCAAAACCGGATGCGCCTAATGCAATCATGTTGGTGTCACCGGGGATACATTCTAGCGCCAAGCCTGCGTCGGGGTGGGCATGATCCCAGTAGTAGCGAAAATGCGCTTCTTGCACCATCGTCAATAATTCATCATCGCTAAATGGGCGGGTAGTGGCTTCGATGCTCGGTGTTGGCATGGAGGCTTGATAGGCATAATTGACGGCGGTGAGGCGATAACGGACGGTACGATGGGACAGACCGATGTAATCCACAAACCGCGAATAGTGTGGATATTGAATGCCAACAGGTTGAAAATCTTGCCCTACTTCGGCCCGCTCAATTTGGACATACTGCACGGCGGGATCAGTGATTTTGGCCCATGCCAATTCTACATGGCGATCATAGGCGACGGCAGAAAATCCCGTAGGCGGTGTGACAGGTTGATTTTGAGGGACGTTGCCAATTTTGATGTCATCAAGGTAGAGGGTATAGGTTTCGTCGCTTAGATTGCCCTGCGAAAAAATAACTTTGGTGATTTCCGGCCCATCCTTCTGCTTAAAGGTCAGGTCAAAATGGGCGCTGAGTGGAATTTGGACATGCGTCCACTGTCGGACAGGCAAATCTTTAACCGCCAGTCTCAAATGGAAAAAGGGCCTAATCTCGCCGCGCACTTCCAACCACACCAGCGGCAGTGATTCTGGCGGAATGGGAGCAGGGGCGTAGCACCAAAATGAGAGTGTATCCCCTTTGAGCGCAGTGGATCGTCCCCGCCAATACTCGACCAAAATTTCGGCCTGCCAATGACCCCCTGCTTTGGAACACCACGTCAATTCAAGGCTGTTGGGTGGGGTGATAAAATGGGCATGGCTCACGGGCAGGTGATGGTTGATATGGTGTATTGAACTATCCCCCGAAAATGTGACATGACTAAAAAAGTAAGTGTCAGGTGTGCGGCTGTTATCAAAAATCAAGTGGTCATAGATCGTGTCTTGCATAGGTTAGCCTCGAATCTTATCCCGATAGTACAACGCGCTTTTTTTGAGGATGCGTTTTTGGGTTGTGTAATCTACGTAAATCAAACCGAATCGTTTGTCATAACCATGTGACCATTCAAAGTTATCCATCAGACTCCACACAAAATAGCCTTTGACGGCTGCCCCCTGTTCAATCGCCTGTTCAAGGGCGGCGAGGTGCGATTCAAAATAGGCGATGCGTTGCGGGTCGTGGATAGTGCCATCGGCAGAAACAGTATCCTCAAAAGCCGAGCCATTTTCGGTTATATAAATCGCGGCAGGGGCATAATCTTGCTGTAAACGTACCAAGAGGGCCGTTAAGCCTTCGGGGAAAATTTCCCACCCCATCGCTGTCTTTTGGGCATCTTCCGGCATCATGTGGCGCAGGCGCAGTGGCAGTTCGTTGTCGTCGTGCAGCACTACATTGCGGAGATAATAGTTCACCCCCAAAAAGTCGAGCGGCACGGCGGCGGATTGGATGGCGGCAAGGTCAATTGGGGGCAAATACGGTTCGACAAGCGTGACCATATCCGCCGGATAGACCCCCTTAAACAAGGGGTCGAGCATCCAGCGATTCAGGAATCCATCTTGGCGATAGGCGGCTGACATGTGCTCAGTTTCCGGTGCACCGGGGTAAATCGGGTTGAGATTGAGCGAGATACCCAGTCGTGAATTGGGCACATTCTGACGGATGATGGGGGCTGCCGCGCCATGTGCCAGCAACAAATGATGGGCCACTTGATAGGCGGTGGTGAGATCGGTCATGCCCGGTGGGTGTCCACCATAAAAATAACCCACAAATGCGACGATCCACGGCTCGTTGTGCGTTGTCCAGTTTTGCACACGATCCCCTAAATGGCGTGTCATAACTTCAGTATATTCGGCGAACCACTGCACACTGGCGGAATTGGCCCAACCCCCTCGATCTTGTAAGGCTTGAGGGGTATCCCAATGATAAAGGGTCAGATAGGGCTGGATGCCCGACGCCAAAAGTTCATCTACCAAGCGACTGTAAAAATCGAGACCTTTTGTGTTAACCGAGCCAATTCCTGCTGGCAGCACCCGCGACCACGCCACCGAAAAACGATAGGCTTGTAACCCTATTTGACACATCAAGGCCACATCTTCTCGGTAGCGATGATAATGGTCGCAGGCTACATCCCCAGAATCGCGGTTGGCGACTTTGTTGGGGACGGTATGGCAAAAACGATCCCAGACCGTTTCGCCGCGCCCATCGGCGTTCCATGCCCCTTCGATTTGATAGCTGGAGGTGGTTGCTCCCCATAGAAAGTCCTTTGGAAAGCCCATAAATAAAAACTCCCGTGATACTTTTGAGAAATAAAGAGGGTGGCCGCATGTGACCACCCCCGTTGAATGTCATGCCTCACCCCTACCGGAGCAGGGGTGATTCCAGTTTAATTCGTCCCGCTCTTGAAGGCTTCCAGATAAGCCGGGGTCACGGCATAGTCGCCTGTGCTTTCGACAAAACCCATCGCGTTGATCGCATTTTGGATGTTCGGGTTTTGCGACAGCAGATTCCACACAAAGCCGTCTTGATAGTTGGCAATCATCAGCAGGATGTCACCCTGATCAATGCCGATGTGGTCTACCGAATACCATTGATCTACATCATTGACCGCGCTGACAAAGCCGTGTTCACGCCACACCTTCGTACCCCATTTGGTCAACATGGCCCGAATCGCCGCCATAGATGCTTCGGGGGTGAAGGGCAAGCAGGCAATCGAGGCATACGGGGCAATTGTACCGTCGTGGTTGCCACCTGTCGCGCCATATGCCTTGTAACCGCGTGGGCCATCGGAGGCGCTGATACCCCAAATTCCGCCCTGATAAGTGGCATAGGCATCGGCATTATCGGCGGCGAACTGAATGCTGCGTTCACAGGCGCGGGTGGTGTTGTTGAAATAGTTGGCGTAGGCGTCTTCTTTGCCACGCAGGTCAAAGAAAGCCAGCGGATATTGATATACAAACAGGGGTTCTCCGCCTAGATAGATAAATTCACCCTGTAGGTTGATCGGACGATCCCAATTATCCCATGATTCGGCGGGGATGGGGTGGGTGGGTGAACCGATGCCCAAGATATAGAGCAGTAAACTTTCATCGAAGTGATCCCATGTGGCGGAGAGGAAGCCAATGTCTGGTTTCCAACCCATCGAGACCATGTTGCCGCCCGCCATCATCCATTCCCAATCCATATTTTCATAAAGTTGTTGAGCGAGGGCTGCGACTTCAGTGTCTTTAAAGTATGCCCCGGCGGTTAGCGCCCCTGCGATAAACAGGGCAGAGTCAATCGAAGAAATTTCGCTGCTCCACACGCGCTCCCCGGTTTCCATATCCACAAAATGATAGAAGAAACCGTGATCACCTTGCACACCGCCATTGGCAAAGGTTTGTAGGGTGACAAGGGCGCGTTCATAGCCTTGATTGTAGTTAATCCAGCCACGATCCACCGCAATTGGAATGCCAGCCAGCGCAAAGCCGACGGAGGCAATACTGGCAGGGGAATCGGGGGTGTTGCGGTCTTTGACCAGACCGTTGGCGGGATTAGCTTGTTCCCAAAAGAAGCTGAAAGTTTCGCTGCCGACGGAATCGAGCAGGGCCACATCATCAAAGGAGAGCAGCAAATCCACCTCGGATTGATAGACGCTGTCTTGCGAAAATTCACCTGGCGCGGCTACTTTTTCGGGGGCGGATAGATAAGCCCCGCCGAGATAGATCGGTTCGGTTAACGGAACTTTGCCGCTGGCATCTTCAAAGAAGAAAGACAGGTATAGCTCATAAGTGCCGCCTTCTTTGGGGTTACGCATCGGTTGGAGGGGCACATAGACAATGCGATTCCATCCAGTGGTCAGTTGGAGCGCTCCGCCGAACATCCCGCCGACCCATGCCCATTCGCCCGTCGTATCACCCATGCCCATGAAGAATTTGTTGGGGTTCATGGCATTACCTTCGGGCAGATAGACATCTAGTTCGACCTGTGTGTAAGTGGCCCAATCCGCCAAATCTGCTGCGGTAATGGGGAAGGCCAGTTTGGTCTCTGCGGCATCGCCACTGGGCATAATTTGGAGCGAAGGAGTGCCGTCAGGGGTTAACACATCATTGCTGACCGCAAAGGTCGAGCCGCTGTTATCATCGCCCAGCATCGCAATATCCTTGTTCTCCCATGGTGCCCAAGTCAAGGTTTGGTCGGCTTCACCGGGGACAGGCATGGCGTACATGCTGCCCAGATAGAACGGTTCGGTCAAGACAGTCTTATTGCCATTTTCATCGGCATACATGAACGCGAAGTAAATGAAATACGCGCCGTTGGGATTGGGCTTGCGCATGTTGGGGTCAAGATCAAAAATGACTTTGGCCCATTCGGTATCGCCTTCAAAAACGCCCCAGACGCCGCCGACCCATGCCCATTCACCTGTGATGTCTGCCATACCCATAAACACCTGATTGGGATTAAAGGCATTGGTGGAGGGCAGGTAGATTTCTAGTTCAACCCGTCCTAGCGACCATGTTTGCAGGTTCGCCCCGCTAACAGGGAAAGCCAGTTTGGTTTCTTCCGTTGTGCCGGAAGGAATAACCTGTAGTGAGGAAATACCCGTCGCGGTCAGGATGTCTTTGCCTTCTGCAAACGAAGAACCCGTGTTGTCATGGCCGATCATGCCAGCGTTCTTGCTTTCCCATGCCGCCCACAGAATTCTTTCGGGGGCAGGCGGAGATACAGCGGCACTTGAAACGAGCATCGCGCCACCCAGATAGAAGGGTTCAGTTAAGACAGTCTTGTTGCCAGCTTCGTCGGCACTAAAGAACGACATATACAGCATATAGCTGTGATCCGCGACAGGCGCACGCATGACATTATCGGGTTTATAGACAATGTTATTCCAGCCAGTGGTCAGTTCAGTGGCTTCACCAAAAATGCCACCAACCCAAGTCCATTCACCCCCCACATCGGCCATGCCCATAAAGAAGTTATTGGGATTGAGAGCATTGCCTTCGGGCAGGTAGACTTCGATAACGACCTGATCGTAAGCAGCCCAATCCGCCAAATCCGCGCCTGTGAAAGGAATGGCGACTTTGGTTTCTTCGGAGGTACCGCTGGGGGTTACCTGTAAACTGGGGGTGCCAGCAGGGGTCTGAATGTCTTCGCTGATGGCGACGGTTGAGCCGGAGTTATCATCACCAATCGCAGCAACATCTTTGGCATCCCACGCGGCCCATGCCAGACTGCCTTCCGCCGAGCCAGCGGTTGTACCTTCGCCTTCACCACCACCAGCAGCTTCTGAACCGCTCAAGGTCGCGCTCCCGACATAGATGGGTTCAAACATCGGGGTCTTGGTGCCTGCTTCATCGGCGCTGAAGAAAGAGAAGTACAGCATATAGCTGTGGTCGGCTACCGGGGCACGCATGGCGGGGTCAAGTGGATATACAATGGTATTCCAGCCAGTGGTTAGGGCTTCTGCCGTGCCAAAAATACCGCCTACCCATGTCCATTCCCCACCAACATCCGCCATCCCTAAGAAGAATGAATTGGGATTTATGGTGTTACCTTCGGGCAAATAGACTTCGATGGATAGGGTGCTGTAGGTCGCAAAATCGGCTAAATCTGCACCTGTGAACGGTACGGCCATCTTGGTTTCTTCGGAAGTGCCGCTAGGGGTGACTTCCAAACTTGGGGCACCAGCCGGGGTAGTGACCGCATCTGTCACGGTCACGCTGGAACCAGAATTATCGTCTCCGATGGTAGCAGCGTCTTTGGCATCCCACGCCGCCCAGACAACGCTGTCATCCTGTGCTACAGAGACGGGGGGATGGATGCTGATTGCAAGTGTGGCAATCATGATCCCGCACAGCACAATCTGTACTAGCTTTTTTAACATATAGCTTCTAGCTCCTTTTAAGCACTTGCCGCTGATCTAGCGGAAAAAAATCTATTTTGAGGATGAGTATAAATCGGGAGAAAAAATCTGTCAAAGCGCTTTTACAAAAATGTCGAAAACTCTCGAAATTAGGGGGGGCAAAAAAACGATTTGCACATTTTGGAGGCGCTTGCTAGAATAAAAACGTTTTAACAAACAGTTGGGCAGGAAGATCATGGCGGCTACGATTTTTGATGTTGCAAAACATGCCGGGGTCTCAATCGGTACGGTTTCCAGAGTCCTCAATAATAAAGACCGGGTGAGTCCAGCAACACGAGAACGAGTATTGAAGGCCGTTCGAGAACTCGACTATCATGCCAATGCGTTTGCACGCGGGCTTGCCAGCCAAGAAAGCAATACGCTGGGATTGGTCATCCCCCAAGTGAACGACCCGTTTTTTTTCCAGATCGTGCGGGGGGTGGAGGACGCAGCAACGGACGAGGGCTATAGTTTGCTTATTGCCAGTCAGCCCCGCCCCGCCCACGAACACCGTTATTTAGATTTGTTTCGTCGCGGTAATGTGGACGCGATGGTGCTGGTAGCGATTGATGTCTACATCCATGAAATTCAGCAAATCGCTGCGCGTGGAGTACCGATTGTATTGGCCCAACAAGACGTTGGGAAAAATATTCCGGCATTTTTGGCCGATAATTACAGTGGCAGCCGTGCGATGACCGAGCATTTATTGGGACATGGTTATCGGCGTCTGGCCTATATCGCAGGTACGAATTACACCCCTGACAGCCGTGAACGGTTACGGGCGATGCAGGATGTTCTAGCCGAACATGGCCTAAGCGTTGGGCCGGAATATATTGTGCCGGGGGATTATTTGCAAGACAGTGGTTATCGTGCCATGTTGGAATTATTGCAGCGGCCTGTTTTGCCAGAAGCCGTGTTTGCCGCCAATGACCAAATGGCGATTGATGCGATTCGCGCTATCCAAGAAAGTGGCCTGCGTGTCCCGGAAGATATTGCCGTGGTGGGTTTTGATGATATTCCGATGTCCAGTTATATCTCACCCCCACTAACCACGATTCAACAGCCTGTCTATGAAATGGGCTGGCACGCCGCCAAACGAGCGATTGCCATGATCGGGCCACAGGAGAACGTTGAAGTACGGACATTGGCCTCGCCGCGTGTCATGCTGCTGCCCGCGTCGCTGGTGGTTCGTAAATCCTGCGGTTGCTGATGTTGTAAGTCCCTAATAAGGCGATTAAACACCTTGTTAGATATGAAAGGGGAAAGCGCTCCCTAAAAAATTTTCACCCATTGTAAAAGCGCTTTTACAAGAAGGAGGCAGGTCGAATTTAGAGCAAACACTACCCAGTTTATCCTAACTGAAGACCACTAAAGAGTTGAGGAGATAAAAAATACCATGTCACGTTTTTTTGTGCGTTCGTTGATTGTCCTTGTCGTTGTCGCCGCTATTGTTGCCCCGAACTTGGGCATGTCGCGTGCCCAAGATGAACCCCCAATGGCAGATGAACTGCGTGTGTCGGTTGTTGCTGGTGCGATGCAAGACACCATGACCCGCCTTGTCGCCAAATATAATGAAGCCAATCCCGATGTAAACATCACCCTCGAACTGGAACCGGAAGGCGGTCAGTTCCAAGCGCTGATTGCCGCTGGCAACCAACCTGACCTCATCATCACCTCCTTTGGCCCTCAATTGGGTACATTGGCAGAACAAGATGCCGCTGTGGTATTGGATGAACTACCCGGCGCGGATGAACTGTTTGCCCGCATCGAACCCGCTTCTCTGCAAAAACTGTATGGTCATCAATATTATGTCCCTGTTGGCGCAGACGTGACCCTGATGATCTACAACAAAGCCCTATTTGAAGAAGCAGGCCTCGACCCCGAAGCCCCCCCGGTCACTTGGGAGGAATTCCTAGCCGCTGCCGCCGCGATTGATGCCCTTCCCAACCGTGAAAACGGCGACGAGGTCTATGGCACGGTGCTGTGGAATGAAGCCCTGCAATGGGGTGGTTGGTATTGGAACATGCTCCAACCCATCTATCTCAATGCCAATCAGGGTGAATGCCAATTGTTGAATAATCTGGCGACGGACATCGTGTTTGACCGCGAAGAATGTGCGCTGGACAAATTCTTTGCCTTCCTCAAAGAAGCCCAACAATATGCCCCACCCACAATGGAAAAGAACTTCTTTGGCCGCGCCATCGGCATGTGGATGCAGTATGGCTATTCTTGGAAACCCAACCTCGAAAACGCGGTGGGTGGTGAGATGGTCATTGGTGAAGATGTCGGCGTTGCGCCCGTGCCCGTTCCCGAAGAGGGCGATACCAGCTTTACGACCTATGGTGGCCGCTCGATGATGATTCTCAAGACCAACCCCGAACGCGAAGCCCGCGCATGGGATTTCTTGAAATTCATTATGGAAGACGAGAACAACTATCAATTCATCACCGAATTGGGCTATCTGCCTGTGTTGACGAGCCTAAAGGCTGACCCCTATTTCCAAGACCCCAGCCGGTTGCCGTTTGTGCAGGTGCTGGAACATGGGTATGTGCCCGAACAATTTGCAACGGCTGAACGAGTTGCGGTGGCTGTACAAGGGGCATATCAGGAAATTGTGGTTGAAGGCTCGGTTTCACTAGATGAGGCAGTGGGTTATGCTGCTGAAAAAGCACGCGAGGCCATTGCTACCGAATAATCCAAATCAGAAAAGGGCCATAGATAAATAATCGCCCTTGCAGTTTTCGTTTGTAGGGATGGGTCGTCTGTGACCCATCCTTATCAGGAAAAGAAGTTGAAGGGGAATTAAACCTTATGAGCGCGATTGCTGCCGAAGGCCAACAAAGTATCGCCAGTGTTTCGGCAAAACGACATACCACGCTTTTACATCGGATGCGCCGCAATTGGTGGGGTTATGTGTTTGTCTCGCCTTGGATCATCTTATACATTGTTTTTGGAATCTATCCACTGATTCTCTCATTCTTTTTGACCTTTTTTAATTATTCTTTTGTGAACCCCGAAAATCGTCAATTTGTCGGCATCGGCAACTGGGTACGCGGCATTGAAGACCCCCTATTTTGGAAAGCCATTTTTAACATCGTCCTCAACCAGTCGGTGTTTATTTTCCTTAAAAATGGCTTGGGCCTGCTGATTGCCTCGCTGCTGTTTAATATCAAATTTGGTGGACGGTTGCTGCGAACGATCTATTTCTTGCCCGTTATTACCTCGACGGTGGTTTTGATGACGATTGGGGACAATCTTGCCAGTCCGGGCGGGCCAATCCAAAAATACCTCATTGATCTGCACCTGCTCGATGGGCCGTTTTTCTGGAAGTCCGAAGAAACATGGCCGATGATTGTGATCGCGCTTATTAACACATGGAAATGGTTTGGCATCAGCACGGTCATTTTGCTGGCGGGCATGTATTCGATTGACGCACGCCTGTATGAAGCGGCAGCGGTTGACGGGGCAAACGGGTGGCAAATGTTTACCTATATCACCCTGCCTACCCTCAAGCCGCAATTGTTTTTCCTATTGGTGGTGGATGTCATCAATGGCCTGCAAATGTTCGGCGAGGTCTTTAGTATCGGCTTTAATGTCTATGGCGGGATCAACAACCAAGCCTTGACGCCTGTGTTGTACCTGTATGCCCAAGCCTTTGACCGATCTAATGTGGGATTTGCGTCCACGTTGGGGCTGCTGCTGGCCTATATCATCGCCGCGCTAACTTTCCTGCAATTTAAGTTCTTCCGCACCAATGAGAATTAGGGAGAGCATGATGAGACGCGCAAAAGCATTTTCCCCCACTATCATTCTGAGTTATGCCGTTCTGCTACTGGGTGCTTTCTTCGTGATCTACCCGTTCTTCTACATGATTAACAACTCGGTGAAGACCGGGCAAGAGATTATGCACTCCCCAACCGCTTTACCTGAAAAAATTGTCTTTACAGGTTACACGGGCGTGTTTGATGAACTGGATGTGATGCTGCTGTTTAAAAACTCCGTGTTTCTAGCGGGGTCAATCACCGTTCTGAATACCATTTTTAGTGCATTGGCGGCCTATGCCTTTGCCAAAATCCCCTTTCCGGGGCGCGACAAAATTTTTGGCTTTATGCTGCTGACGATGATGATTCCCGGTGTGTTGTTCCTCATCCCGACCTATGTGTTGATGTATCGCATTGGCTGGGTGGGCCACTTTGAGGCGCTAATTGTCCCTTCGATTGTATCGGTGTTTAACATTTTCCTGATTCGCCAATTTATGTCGGGCATCCCGGATGAGTTGGTCGAGGCGGCGCGGATTGATGGGGCAGGTGAAATGGTCATCTTCACCCGCATCATTTTGCCGTTGGCCCGTCCTGCACTAGCGACGGTTGCCATTCTCACATTTATGGGTAGTTGGAACGACTTTTTTGGCCCGCTGCTCTATCTCAATCGGCCCGAACAATGGACACTGCAATTGGGTCTGTTGCAATTTCGTGGCACTGTACCGGGTGAAAATGCCCAGCAAATTTGGGCGCTCACCACAATTATCACCGTGCCGATTGTGGTGGTGTACTTTTTCATCCAAGAGCAGTTTGTTAAAGCCTTTGCCAACGTATCGTTGAGTAAATAGGGGGATAAATTAATGGCTCAAACAACCCTTGCTCAACAACCTCTTGTCGAGGCCATCGTTGAAGTCAAGCCCACCCAAAGTTGGATAAAGCGCTATCGTTGGGTGTTGCTGTTTGCTGGCCTGATTGCGGTCTTTATCGGTACTTATGGGCTGGCGTGGTGGAACGCCTATCGCCTAACCGGAGATTATTTGGACGATGCCGACGCCAGTTTTGAGGCAGGCAACTATCTGGATGCGCTGACAGGCTACGAAAAATATGACACCCAAGAGAAAAAATATATTGAATACGGCGGGTATATGCAGGTGCAGCGCATTTGGGAAAACGACTACTCCTATCCTATCCCCGATGGTGTCCAACGTGCCAAAGACCGTATCCATGAGATTGTCTATGAGCGCCTGACGATTGAAGACGCCGAACGATTTGTTCAAGAAAATATCGGACGTACCAACCCCTATCTCGGCATGATTTATCTGCGCTTGGGGGAATTGTATGAAGCCGATGGTCAACTGCGCGACGCCGAAGATATTTATGAATCTATCCCTGACCTGTTTCCCAATGATAAAGCGTTGCAAGCCCGTGCTGCCGATGACTTGGCAAAATATCGGCGTAATATTCTAAAAAACGAAACTTTTGTAGGAGCGTAATGTGACCCAACTGCCGAACAAATATGGCTATTTCAGTGATGACGGCCTTGAATATGTCATTACCTGTGCCGAAACACCCATGCCTTGGGTCAATGTGTTGTCGAACGGCGATTACGGCTTCGTCATCTCACAGGCGGGCAGCGGGTATAGTTGGTGCACCCATGCCAGCCTGAATCGTATTACCCGCTGGGATCAAGATTTAATCCGCGATGAATGGGGCAAATATTTGTATATCCGGGACGCGGTCTCCGGCGAGTTTTGGTCGCCAACCTTTCAGCCCTGTGGCGAAAAGTTACAGGATTATCGCGTGCGGCATGGCATGGGCTACAGCATTATTGAAGGACGGCAGATGGGTATCGCCAGCACTGTCACCTATTTTGTGCCGGAAGATGATCCGTGTGAAATTTGGGTGTTGCGACTGAAAAATGAAGGCAATATGCCCCGCCAATTGCAACTATTTACCTATTTTGAGTGGTTGTTAGGCAATGCTCCCGACTGGCATCGAGAATTTCACCGCACCTTTATCGAAACCAGCTATCACGAACAGGGTGTGCTGCTGGCGACTAAAGTGATGTGGGAACTGCCCGTCCCATCTAAAACACATTGGAATCTCTCATGGCCGTATATGGCCTTCCACAGCGCCTCACTGATGCCGAGTGGTTATGACGCTGACAAACGAGATTTTTTGGGACGGCATGGCAGCCCACATAATCCCGCCGCCGTGCGCTCCGGCCAATCCTGTCAGCACACAGGCCGTTGGGGGGATGCGATTAGCAGCTTGCGGCATGACCTTACCCTTGCCCCCGGTGAGGAACGCGAAATCGTCTATGCCCTCGGCGCGGCGGATAATCCCGAACAAGCCCTAGCCCTCAGCCAAAAATATCGGGATGCAGCGATTGTCCACAACGCTTTAGAGACGGTCAAAAAATATTGGCGCGGCATTACCCAAGCTCTGATCGTCGAAACCCCCGACCCAGCCCTAAATGTGATCGCCAATGGTTGGTTGCAATACCAAGCGATTTCGGGACGTATCAAGGCTCGCACGGCCTACTATCAAACGGGTGGGGCGTATGGTTTCCGTGACCAATTGCAAGACAGTCTCATTTGGTTGCTGTTGGGTCAACCAGAAAAAACATTGGCTCAGATTCATCTGCACGCCACCCACCAATATCAGGATGGCATTGTGCTGCATTGGTGGCATCCCATCGCCGATACCGGAATGCGTTCTGATTACAGCGACGACCTGCTCTGGATACCCTTTGCCACCCTTTACTATATGCACGAAACGGGTGATTTTGCCTGCTTGGATGCGGAAATCCCCTATTATGATGGTGGCGTGGGTACGCTCAAAGAACACTGTATGCGCTCATTTGACATGGCGTTGAATCGGCGCAGCCCACGCGGTTTGCCCTATATTCTCAAAGCGGATTGGAATGATGGCCTCAATGCGGTAGGCGCGGAGGGCAAGGGCGAAAGCGTCTGGATGGGCCATTTCCTCCATTATCTGCTGCGCGAATGGGCCGATCTTCCCATTGTAGACGCCGCCACCAAAACCCGCTTTGAAAAAGAGGCTGAGGCTGTCCGCGCCGCCGTTAATCAGCACGCTTGGGATGGGGCATGGTATTGGCGGGCCACTACCGATGCCGGGGAATTGGTCGGGTCGTGTCAATCGCCGGAAGGCCAAATTTTCCTGAATGCCCAAACATGGGCGGTCTTGGCGGGCACTGCGGACAAGGATCGGGCACGGCTGGCAATGGCCTCGACCCGCGATCACCTCTATTCCCCCTATGGCCCGCTACTGCTTGCTCCGGCCTATTCCATCCCCGACCCCCACATTGGCTATTTGTCGCGTTATGCCCCCGGCACTCGTGAAAATGGCGGTGTCTATTGTCATGCCGCGTGTTGGGCAGTATTGGCGGAGCGTAAACAAAACGGCATGGTGTCGGCCTATCAGGTCTGGCGCAGTTTTTGTCCACCCGTGCGTGGTGAAGACCCCGATGCATACTCGGTGGAACCGTATGTCATGCCGGGGAATGTGGCTGGGCCATTAGCCTCCCAACCGGGACAGGGTGGGTGGTCGTGGTATACCGGATCGGCGGCTTGGTATTTGCGGGCACTGACAGATGGCGTGTTGGGAATCGAAGGCCGTTTGGAAGGACTGCGGGTCAAAGCCGAATTGCCTCCCACATGGAAACAATACCGCGTGAAACGCCAGTATCGCGGCGCGGTCTATGACATCACGGTGCGGCGTGCATACGATTCGGAAAAAGAAGGCTGTCGGGTCAATGGCGCGGATTGGCAGGGCGAATTTTTGCCAATAGCCAAGTCGGGCACTACGCAATCCGTCGAAATCATCCTACCCGCTTGATATTATCCCTCCTTATAAGGCCAAACCCACTGCGGCCATCCCTAAAGGACAGACTAGGGAGGGTTGCTTTGGGTCGTCTCAGGCTCATTTGGCAATACGTTCGACTAGCGCCATCACATCCTTGAGAACGGGCTTGTTCTTAAAATAGAGGATTTCGCCGGGGACATCGGTCAGTTGTTCGGCGGTCAGATTGACCCCTTCATAAACGAGCAGAATCAAATCCGAACGTCCTGCCGCTCGTACTTTGGCAAGTTTGCGGCGCAGATAGTCAGGATGCCAAAACCCCATAATTTCCAGCAATGCCCGTCGTCCATCTTTTTGATGGGTAAAGGCAAAGTCGGGAATCATGACCGTATCCTCCAGTAGCAGCACTTCATCTTCCCGGCTCAACTGCCATTGTCCGCGTCCTTCGCCAAATTTCTCGATGAACTCTGCCGCAAAATCGGCTTCCATTCGGCTGTCAAATTCCCCGCTGCGCTTAAAATGTGACGTGAGTGGGGAGGTCGAATTGAGTTCGTAACGCAACCAGTCCTCCCCAAATGGAGATTTGACCGTTGCCCGCATCTGCCAGCGCTCCCCCAACAAAAGGGCGGGCAAAAACGCTGCGAACTGGCGTCCATAACGGGTGGTCGTATTGACAAAGGGCGAAATCGGCCCATCCAACGTCACCCAATAGCCGCCTTGATAGGGCTTGGCCTCAAACATCAACTTGAACAATTTCAGATAACGCCAGAAATCTTGATAGCCATCATAAATTTCGACTTCCATCAGCCGTGCCCAATACAACACACCTCGGGTGAGTTCGAGGTTATAACGGGTGATGAGGCTTTCGGGTGTCCATGTTGGGCCAACCTCGACCAACACGGATTCGCTGGCAAGGTCGGCAAACAGGCTTTGTTCAAGGGTAGTGGTGTCCGTCCCCAGTTCATCGGCAATGTTTTGCAACAGCGTGGCGCGGCTCTGGGGATGGAATAAATCAGTCTCATCCAGAACCGGCCCCCGTCCAAACACCAATCGGCGTAGGTCGGCGGGTGGCAGCGGCGTTGAACGAGTGACCCATGTCGCCCCATCGGATAAGACTTTTGCTAGACCACGCAGCACGACATAATCGAGCCGTTCACCTTCCAACTGCTCAACAGCCGTCTCCCATTCCCCTGATGTGTGACCGGACAGGTTTTGAAAGAGGTCAATTAGGGCGGCGGCGGTGGCTTGCCAGTGAAGATTTTGTGGCGGCAGCAGTTCCACATGCAGTGTATCGCCCCGAATTCGCAGGCGTGGTCGAATGAGATCAGCGGTGAGCATGGGCGTTTTTACGGGGTTTGCGACGCTGGGCTTTGCCTTCTTCAGTCGTTTGGCGGGCGATAACTTCAAATAGCACGGCTTGGCGATTGCCTACCTTACGTAGCACCCGCCCTAAGCGCTGAATATATTCGCGGGCGCTCGCGGTTCCACCTAACACGATGGCAACTTTGGCTTCCGGCACATCCACCCCCTCATTCAACACCCGCGAGGTTACAATCGCCCGATATTCGCCAAGCTGATAGGCCTCCAATATATGTTTGCGCTCGGCGGCAGTCGTTTCATGGGTAATGACCGGAATCAGATGGCGGCGAGCAATCGCATAGGCCACCGCGTTATTTTCGGTAAAAATCAAAGTTTGTTCATGCGAATATTCGCGCAGCAAGCTGTCCAAAATGGCAAATTTGCCTTCTGCTCCTGCCAATAAACGCAAAATCCGCTGGCGTGCTAACAAAGCGCGGCGGGCCTCGGCATCAAAGGCACTTAGTCGCATCAACTCCATCAACCAATTTTTGCCGTGTGTCCGGCGCAAATTGCGAGTGCGGAAAAATCCAGCGTAAATCGCGTAGTCAGTGTCATAAGCGGTGCGTTCTGGCTCGGTCAAGTCAATGCGGATACGTTCGGTACGATATTCCGCCAACTGCTGTCCAGTCAGATCGTTTATGGGTACTTCGTAGACAATTGGCCCAATAAGCTCATTAATTTGCCAGCGGCCATCGGTCTGCTCATGCGCTTCGGGGTAGGTCGCAGTCAGGCCCAATCGCAGTGGGGCGGGGGTCATCAAAGCCGTTTCACCCCAACTTGGCGCGGGGAGATGATGCACCTCATCATAGATCACCAATTTAAAGCTATTCCCCTGATTGGCGATTAAATCCCCGGCTGAATGATAGGTGGTGACGGTCAAGGGATGGACGCTTTTTTCCGCCCCATAATAGACCCCGACTTCCATTTGAAAGGCATTGACCAGTCGTGCATACCATTGATGCAGCAAATCTAATGTTGGGGCGACTACCAGTGCCGAACGTTTGACGTTATGGATAGCATGAATCGCCACAAAAGTCTTGCCCGCCCCGGTGGGCAGAACGATGCTGCCCTGCTGTCCGGCCTGCTCCCACGCTGAGAGGGCGGCAAGCTGATAGTCATGGGGTTCGCGTGTGTCATGTAGATGGAGATCGAGGCTTTGCCAGCGCGGGACGGTATCCCGAATGTCCAGACTTGAGAGCATAGGCCGTAGCCGCGCATAATGATAAGCCTCAGACCGCCAATGACCCTTTACCCATCGGAACACCTCTGGCATGGCCTCCGCTGCCCCGACACCATTGAGAACTAGGGTGCCCCCTTGAAAATACAAGCTACGTTCATGCGACATAGACCTATCCCTTTCATGGATAGGCCGATTATAGCCGCCCCACCGCCAGATCAAAAATTTAGTTAAAGAGATGAGGCTAGGCTCTCTTGGATAGTGGATTATGGGAAACGTTTTACCCTCAATAGAGGCTGCTTCAAGTGCATAAATGACACCAAAAATTGATGCCAATTGTCCGTGCAGAATTGCCGAGGGTGTGGTAATCTCTTGGTGTATCTCGTAGGCCAGTTGTCTACAACCATGTAAAAGGACATCTCAAATGAATAAATCTTTTAAGTATTTAGGCATCGCAACATTGGTTGTGATCATTCTTGTTACGGCCATTGCCCCCTCAATGGCTGCCGATTCAGTCCCTTCCACTAATTCTAATCATGCTCAACTTCCCGCGGTTGACCTGTTGATGTGGTCAAAAGAATCTGAGACCTATCACACCGATACCGCAATGATAGAGGCATTTGATGCTTGGGCGGCTGAAAATGCTCCCGGTTCAACCCTGACCATTGAAACATTAGATGTGGAAGAACTGCGTCAAAATATGCAATCCGCAGCGCTAGCGGGCGAAGGTTTGCCAGATTTCCTATGGACAGTTGCTGACCATGCTGGACCCTTCACCGAGGCTGGTTTGGTCCAACCTCTTGACGAATTGTTTGATATGGAAGTCTATCTGAACACTGTCGTGCTCGATGGTCAGACATGGGGTATCCCCTTCAGCGCAGGCAATCATCTGATGCTGATCTACAACAAGCAATATGTTGAAACCCCACCCGCGACTGTTGAAGAACTGATCGAAATGAGCGCTCAACTGGTCGCCGACAATGCCGACGTTGAAGGCTTCACCCCCTTCCTGTTCAATCACGGTGAGAGCTTCTGGGTTCTCCCATGGATGCAGGCGATTAACCCCGATGGCGTTCCCTTTGTTGGTTTCGCCGCCGATGGTGTGACCCCCGACCTCAATAACGATTCCCTCATCAAGACCCTCGAACTCTTGGCGAGCTTCAAAGAACTGGGTGTGACTTCCAGCGAATGCGATTACAACTGCCTTGATGGTCTGTTCAAAGAAGGCAAAGCCGCCATGACTGTTAATGGTGACTGGAGCCTCGGTGGTGAGACCGGTATGATTGCAACCCTCGGTGAAGAAAATGTTGGTTTGGCACCCTTCCCAATGTTCGAGGGTGGTCAACCCGCCCCACTAGTGGCTGGTACCTATGCGATGATTCCTGCCGCGACCGAAGGCGATAAGCTGGATGTGGTGGTTGAATTCCTCAAGTGGTACACCACCGATGTCCCCACCGTACTCGGCTACACCGTTACTCAAGGCCGTCTGCCCGGATTGCTCGCTGCGTTTGATGACCCCTCGATTGCGGAAGACCGTTTGGTTGGTGAAAGTGCCGCCGCCCTTTCAACAGGCGTGCCTCAACCCGTTAATGTTGAAATGCGCTGCATTTTCGATGCTATTACGCAGGAATATCAGGCTGTGATGAGTGGTAGTGAAACGCCAACAGATGCTGGTGCTAACGCACAGGCTTTTGCTGAAACCTGCATTGCCGACTTGCAGTAAGTTCATCAGCAACTGTAATTGAATAGTTGGAAAAGCAACGAGCAGGACAGCCTTTTTCGTCCTACTCGTTGTTTTTTCGAGTTTCGAGTTAAGGGAACTATAGAATAGGGAATTTGTGATGCAAGGCTTAACATTTGACATCGCCGTAGAGCGCTTGCTTGATCTGCTGCCGCTGATAGGTATAACCGTCCTCGGAATTATTATTCTTGAGCCTGCACTCTACTTCTTACTCACTAAAGTTTTCAAAACGAAGTATGCACTGCCCTTTACATTGGTGGCTCCAGCGGTCATTGCATTGGCGATCTTTACGGTTTATCCTTTTATTTTCAACATTCAGCTAGCTTTTTCGGATTTGCGGCTCAAGACCATTTCCTGTTATATACCGGACGAGAATATTACCAATGCACCCTGTTCACTGGGACAGGCGGCACTCAACGCGGATGTCAATATCAATCTGGATGAAATTCCGGTACGGGTCGAACCATCCGAAACATCTGAGGTCGCTTTTACATTGCAGAACGGCGACGAAGTGCGTGTGACGGGGCGTTCCAAAGCAGTAGGGTATACGACCATAACGGGTTTTGCGACCACTGAAACGGGCACAGTCTGTAATCCATTGGATGCTGCTTGTGTTCAACGTCAACGCGAGGCCGAAGCTGCTCTCAAAGTTCAAGATGAGCGTGACTGGTGGGAAATCAAAACGTCCGACGGTGAGGTAGGTTGGATTCCAGACAGCACCTTTTTCATGTCGGCAGGTGGCGACCTGTATGAGGAATCAGCGGCGGGTGGTGAGGTGATCGGAAGCGTGGCTTCAGGCGAACAAGTCCGCTTGGTCAAACGCGAAAGTGAAATGTGGTATCAAATCGAAACCACCGATGGCACGGTTGGCTGGGTGACAGCGGAACCCCGTCAGGTCAATCTCTATATCCCGACTGAGACTTTGACGCTGTACGATGATCAGAGCACTGACAGTGAGGTGGTTGGCGAAATCAGCGCTGCCCAAGAAGTTAACATGCTGCGTAATCAACCCCTCACTTGGTACGAAGTTGAGACACCCGAAGGCACAGCTTGGGTAAATGCGGAGTTAACCGTTACTGAGCTATATCATCCGTCGGAAGATGTTCTACTTTTTAGCGAAGCCAACTATTTGTCGGAACAGGCCGCCACTCTCCCTGCCGATCAAAATGCGCGTATCGCTAGCCGCCAAACCGAAACGTGGTACGAGGTCAGTGATCTCGTCGGCCAACGTGGTTGGGTTAATATACAACCGGAGACTGTCGAGGCCTTCGAAATTTTAGAATCGCAGGACATCTTGAGCGCCACTGAAGGCGAGGATATACAGATACTTGGCAGTGTTGAAACCGGTGAATTGGTGGTCAACCTCAGCAGCACGACGGTTGAGGACACCATCTGGTACTACATTCAGACCGATCAAAATGTCAAAGGATGGATACAAGCGACCCCTGAAGCATTTACGGATATTGTGATCGTCCCCGACACCACCACCTTGATTGCCGATTTGGAGAGCAATCTGGTCGTTGCCACGCTACCCGGCGGTACACAGGTTGAAGAATTCGACACAGGTGAATTGACTTGGTATGAACTGCGCCTAGAAGATGGCACCTCTGGTTTCACCAATATCGAACCAGACAGCGTGATTGAACGTTATGCGGCCCCTACCGAAATCAACGCCTATGCCGCCTTTAACGATACTAGTGAAATCGTAACGACCTTTGCCGAAGATACTGACCTAAATGTTCTCAGTACCCAAGACGCCCCTTGGTATCAAGTTCAAACTCGTGACGAGGCTCGCTTGCTTGGATGGGTGAACGCTGAACCTGCGGATGTGCGTTCCATTTTTACAAATTCTGAAGATGGGTCACTACACACTGAACCCTCGCGTCTCTCTGAAACATTGAGTGAGGTCGCCAGCGGCGCTACCATTACCCCGCGAGATGAAGAACAGCGCTATTGGCATCAAATCCGTACTGAAGCTGGCCTTGTAGGTTGGGTCGAAGCCGTGCCGGAACAGCGCGTGACGACTGACCGTGAAATTGTCCTCTACAGCTTAGAATATGGCTGGAACAATCTTAAACGGGTGTTTGTAGATGAAGACCCCGCAACAGGTGAGATTTTGGGCTGGGGGCGCTTGCTGCAAACCGAAAATTCAACCTTCCCGCGCTTGATGCGCACTACGTTGATTTGGACATCCTTTAATGTCCTGTTCCATCTGCTTTTCGGTATGATTTTGGCGCTAATCCTCAATCAAAAAGACCTGAAATTTACAGGTATCTATCGCGCCATTATTATCCTACCTTGGGCGATCCCACAGGTGATTATCGCACTGGCATGGCGGGGGGAGTTCAACTTCCAATTTGGCTTTGTCAATGCCCTTGTACAAGAGCTTGGCTTTGAACCTGTCCAGTGGCTCTTTAGGCCTACTCCGGCATTGGTCGCGGTGACATTTGTCAATATCTGGCTGGGCGTCCCCTTCTATCTGGTGACGCTGTTGGGTGGGCTGCAATCCATTGCGCCGGATTATTATGAAGCGGCCTCGATGGACGGGGCGAATGCCTTTGAGCGTTTTAGGCATATCACGGTTCCACTCATCCGTCCGGTGGCAGTGCCTATCGTCACGTTGGACGTGATATGGACTTTCAATAACTTCAATGTCATCTTTTTGATTACGGGGGGTGAGCCAAACGAAAGCACCAATATTTTGGTGACGGCACTCTACAACGCAGCATTCGGCGCCAATGGGCAATTCCAACTTGGTTTTGCGGCGGCCTTCTCACTGGTGATTTTTGTCGTCCTCATATTGTTCGCTTCGGTCTGGATCACTCAAAGCGGCGCATTGAAAGGAATCTATGAAAAATGACCACAATATCGCAAGATTGGAAAAAACGCTTTTGGGAAACCCGTGAATTCGAAACACCCTCGACCTTGTGGTATCGGCGCGGGCGTGGGATTGGCAGCATCGTTATCCTTATCTTGGGACTGGTGCTGGCGCTAATCAACAGTAATCTGTTTATAGCGGGTGGCGCCGTTTGGTTAGCGATTGCAGTGGCCTACCCAACGCATGGTTTCCTGATTTTCTACTGCATTCTCACCTTGTACCCCATCTCGCGTGTGGTGACGATTTCACTACGTCCTGCCCAAAATCTCCTTTCGACCTCGCTGGCGATTATTCCAGACGGCGCGAATTTAGATTCCTACAAAAACCTCTTCGACGAACATGATTTTGGTCTATGGGTGTGGAACAGCCTTATCATTACGGTTTCAGTGGCGCTGCTCGGTGTGGTAGTTGCTGCGACCAGTGCCTATGCCTTCTCGCGCTGGAAGTTCCCCGGACGTAATTTGGGCCTGTTCCTGCTGCTTTCCACGCAGATGATTCCCGCCGGGATGCTGCTGATTCCGATTTACATCATTGTTGCCCGCTTAAATCTAACAAACAATGTCTTGGGTTTGGCGCTGGCCTATACTACCACCGCCATTCCATTATCCATCTGGATTTTGCGTGGCTACTATGACACGATTCCCTTTGACCTTGAGGAAGCCGCGATGGTGGATGGTGCAACCCGTATGATGGCTTTCTGGCGCGTAATTTTGCCACTGTCTACCCCTGCGCTCGCCATCATCTTTTTGTTCAACTTCCTCAGCGCGTGGAATGAATACATGGTCGCCAATGTCATTCTGAAAGCGGAGGTTATGCAAACATGGCCGCTTGGGTTGAACTCGCTTATCCTTCAATTTCAAACACAATGGGGGACGTTTGCGGCGGGTTCCGTACTCATCACCATTCCGGTGTTGATCTTGTTTCTCTATAGCTCCCGCTGGTTGGTTGGCGGGCTGACGCTCGGCTCGGTCAAGGGCTAATTATACCGAGCTTTTAGGTCAAATATCAGAAGGGTAGTGACCCCAAAACCACTACCCTTTTATATTGCCTATTCTTGGATGCCGATATAAACCTCATAGGGATGAAGTTTGAACGCAGCCAAATGATCGGATTCACTACTACGTGCGTGAGTCGAGAAAATTGGGCGCACGGCCTGATTTTCAAGTTGCAGCGTGGTGGGTTGGTTGGACATATTGAGGGCGATGAAACAACTTTGGTGAGGAGTTTTGCGCCAGAACGACAAAACATCCTCGGTATCTAGCATGACGAGTTCTCCATCACGCAGCGCTTCATGGGCTTGTCGCACTTGGATAAGACGGCGTAGATAATTTAGCGTCGAATCAGGATTTTCGCGCTGTTCTTCCACATTGATACCCTCTGTATAGTTGGGATTGACGGGCAACCATGTGGTGATGTCGGCAGGCGAAAAACCAGCGTTAGGTGCGTTTCGCCACTGCATGGGGGTGCGGCATTTATCGCGCCCCATAATATTCGCAAAGGTCAGTGCTTTTTCGGACGAAAGCTGGCGTTTGAGCTGTAACACCCCATAAATCCATATACCAAGGTTGTCCTTGAACCATTCGATCTCCTGCATCAGATAATCGGCCATACCGATTTCTTCGCCATAATAAAATACGGGTGTCCCGCGCAGCAGTGTCACCATTGCCAGCGCAACCTGATGCCGATTGCGATCATCCCCATAAAAGGTAAATGAGCGTGTTATGTCATGATTGCCCACCGTGTTGCATTCCCACGCTCCCTTCGGCAGCAATTTGGCGCGGTCTGCCAATTTTTGCCGAATCTGGCTGGCCTGTAAATTTTCGTGCTTTTGGAAGCGCAGGATGTCAAAATTAAACACGGAATGGAGTTCATTTGTGCCATCCCCGTAGTAACGTGGATCGTCGGTTTCCCCCAGCAAAATGCGGTCATCATAGGTGTCAATCAATGCACGCAGGGCTTTCATCAAGCCATGATTTTCCGGTAGATCATCTTGATAGCGAATTTTGGCACGGAATTGCTTGGTTGTGTCTTCCGATACCCCCATCGTCCAATTGAGGAACAATTCTTCGAGACCTACATCTACATGGGCATCGGGTAGGCCGGGGTCTTCATAAATCGCGCCAATTGCGTCCAAGCGGAAGCCATCCACACTGCGATCCAGCCAGAAACGCACCTCATCAAACATACGCTGTTTGACTTCGGGATTGCGCCAATTGAGATCAGGCTGCTCTTTGAAAAAATAGTGATAGTAGTATTGATCCAGCGTTTCATCATATTCCCACGCCGAACCACCAAAAATAGACTCCCAGTCGTTGGGTGGCCCGCCATTTTTACCGCTCCGCCATACGTACCAATCATGGTAGGGATTGTCTTTGCCCAAACGTGATTGTTGAAACCAGTCATGCTGATCGGAGGTATGATTGAGTACCAGATCGAGCAGCACGCGAATACCCCGTTTATGCGCTTCTGCGATCAGACGGTCAAAATCGGCCAGTGTGCCATAATCTGGGTCTATGTCATGATAATTCGAGATGTCATAACCAACATCAAATTGGGGGGAGGGGTAGAAGGGAGATATCCAAATTACTGTGACTCCCAGCCATTGAAGATAGTCCAGTTTTTCGATAATACCAAGCAAATCGCCGATGCCATCACCATTCCCGTCTGCAAAAGAACGGGGGTAAACCTGATAGCACACAGCGTTTGTCCACCATTTGGGGGTTGTCATAATGGCCTTTCATTAGGAGTAGTTGTTTCAATTGAGATGGAGTTGTCAGTTATTAGAAGGAACACTCGTCTATACCGCAGGGTAAAGATGGCCTTGAATCGTGTAGACACTGTATCCTGTTTGGCTCTGGCCTTAAGTCCCGCTAGGCAACCACATACGCAGGGTCGTGAGGCCGCTGGATTGGTCGGTGCTAATTTCAATCGTACCGTTCATGCGTTGGAGGGCGAGGTAACAAAATGGCATTCCCATTGCAACCGAACTGCGACTGCTTTTCATTCGGGCCTCATTCTGATATTCCAACTGAAAAAAGCGGTCTTGGTCATAAGGTGGCAGAACAGGCCGACCCGGATCAATAATCCGAATCGCTACCCCGTCATTTTCTGCTGCCGCTTCCAACGCAATCATTTTCCCCGGCATACAAAATTTGAGCGATGTATCCAATGCGGCATTTAAGACCCGACCTAACAATGCGCTGTCAGCCAAGACAGGGGGAATTTGATCGGCTGGGCGTACCTCAATGGTGATATTGTTATATTTACCTGCCTCACGAATATATTCGCCTGCTTTTTCTAACAGCGGCAGAAGGCTAATAGCCTCAATCGTCAACGGTAATTCATTCATATCCAGTCGAAAGACATCCAGCAAATCTTCGGTCAAAAAAGCCTGTCGCTGGGCCGCGAACAGTGAATGACGCATTAAGACGAGCACTTCCGGCGGATAGGCGTCGGGGGTATCGTGAAGAATTTCCAATACCAATTGGAGGCTGCTGATTGTAATCCCGGAAGGATTGCGGAAATCATGGGTCAGCAAATCAACAATCCCGCTCATACGACGTGCGGTGATGTGTAGAATTTCACTGGTATCCATTTGGGTGGAGTGGCCGCTTTGAATGACGGAACGAAGGCGTGTTTCGATTTCACGACTTTCAAGAGGCGGGCAAACAAAATCATCGGCCCCTGCCGCCAGAATCGTATCCATCGCTGCTTTATCTTTATGGATAAGTGCGACAATGGGTAGATAAGTGGTTAGGGGGTCATCGCGCAAGGCATGAATGGCTTCAAGACCGTTTTCGAGCGACGTGGCATCTACTAAAACCGCGTGCGGGCAACGACGATGCGCCAGATCAATCAGGGTATTAGGCAGATGGGTCATCTCGAAATCAAAAAGCTCAGGATTAAGGGTATATTCTATGCTGGATGGCGAAGTGAAACCTAAAATTTTTATAGTATTCATTCCAGATAAATGCCTTTTGAATAATTTGTTACCACAGACTTTGTACGAGATAAACGCGCACAGGTTCTTCGCGTCCTCGGATATGGCGCAGACCAGCTTCCTCAACTGCTATATAAGGTGCAACCAGTTGATAGGTCGCCTCGCTAATCATGATCTCGCCGCCCCGACTCATACTTTGCAGGCGTTGAGCCAGATTGACATTATCGCCAACCGCCGTATAGTCCATTAAATCTCGACTCCCGATGTTGCCAACCACTGCTTGCCCACTGTTGATCCCAAAATTAATGTTCATCCGCAGGTCGCCCGGAAAATACTGCTGAAATTCGACAAGGGCGTCGCGGATTTCAATGGCCGTCGTTACGGCTTTTAAGGCATGGTTAGGGAGATCAAGTGGGGCATTATAGAGTGCAAGGATGCCATCACCTAGAAATTTGTTGACCAATCCCCCATTGCGCCGCACGATTTCCACCATCAGGCCATGATATTCATTGAGGATATGTAGCAGTTCCACCGGGTCAAGCCGTTCGGATAGGGCAGTGAATCCCTCAAGGTCAGCAAACAAAATGGTGAGGTCACGGATCGCCCCCCCTAATTGGGTTGATTCAGGATTTTGTATCAGCGTTTCTACGACATCAGGCGAGAGGAAACGTTCAAACGTTTTGCGGATGTGTTGGCGCTGCTGCCGAATGCTATCGGTTTCGGCTTTGGCGCGAAGGCGTGTATTAATGCGAGCCAACAGTTCACGCGGGCTAAAGGGCTTGCTTAAAAAATCATCAGCCCCTAAGCCTAGCCCCTTAATGCGGCTGTCAATATCGGATTGGGCGGTTAAGATAATGATGGGAATTTGGGTGGTATCCGGGTTTTTCCGCAGTTCAGCACACACCTCCCATCCGTCCATCACGGGCATATTGATATCCAGTAACACAATATCCGGCAGATAATGGCGGGTTTTGGATAAGGCATCCGCACCATCTACTGAAGCAATTGTGTCATACCCAGCCGCTGCCAAAACATCCAATATCATGTGGCGACTGTCTACATTGTCTTCTGCGACCAGAACCTTCATTCATGCTGCCCTGTTAGCCTAAAAATTTCTCCAATTTATCAGCCAGTTCACGGAAATCAATCGGTTTGCTAATGTAATCGTTGCAGCCTGCTTGCAGTGCTTTTTCGCGGTCACCGACCATCGCGTGAGCTGTCAGGGCAATAACAGGAATATGATTGAGGTTCGGATTAGCCTTGATCTGACCCGTCGCCGTCCAACCATCCATTTTGGGCAAAGATAAGTCCATCAAAATGAGATCGGGTATATCTGAAATTGCCACTTGAACGCCTGCTTCCCCATCCACTGCCACAAGAACTTCATAATCGAGTGCTGTCAGCACATCGGTAATCAAAATGCGATTGTCAGGGTTATCCTCAACCACTAAAATCCGTTTTGCCATACCTTGTCTCCTAAATTTGGGGAGGGTGTTTGGGCATTATGCTCTATTTCGAAATTCCCCCAAAGTTGTGTGAGAAATGATTATACTATAAGAGAATTAACGCCAACACAGGGAATTAACGCTACGTTTGTGCAAGTTTTTGTTAGGCTGGCGTTAGGATTTGTTCCAAAACCTCTTGTAATTTGGCCCGATCAATGGGCTTATTCAGCACCGCACTCGCCCCCATTTCTTTGGCGAGGAAATAGTTGTCAATTGCACTCACAATCACAACGGGGATGACGGCGAGAGTGTTATCTTCTTTAAGGTTTTTCAGAACCTGCCATCCATCCATACTCGGCATCATGACATCCAGTAAAATCACGTGAGGATGAACTTGTTGGGCAAAGCGTAGGCCCTCGCGTCCAGAATTGGCAGCGTACACCTGCCATACGCGGTTATCTGCCAGTAGCGCATCCTTGAGGAATAATTGGGAATCATGGCTGTCGTCAATAATCAGGGCACGGAGTTGTTGCCCGCTCCCAGCGGCCGAACGCGAGACCGGGTAGGGACTTGGAGTAGACATAGAAGGGGCAGGGGAAAAGTTTTCGGCAATCGGCAGGGTGAAAAAAAAGGTTGTGCCCACTCCCGGCTGACTTTGCAGCCAAATCTTACCCTTTGACATCTCGATGAGCCGTTTGGTAATGCTCATGCCGAGTCCTGTGCCCCCATATTGGCGGGTAGAAGTGCTGTCCACTTGGCGAAACTCCTCAAAGACAAGATTTTGCTTTTCTTGAGGAATACCAATACCCGTATCCTCAATTTCAAACTGAACCATCTCACCTTTGGGGACAGCTTTGACCCGAATATGTCCAACTGCTGTAAATTTAACGGCATTGCTGAGGATGTTCAGCAGGATTTGTCGCGCCCGCATCGGGTCAGCAAGTACGGGGGGCACATCCTCCGCGTATTCACGTAAGACATTCAAATTTTTCCCGTTGATTTGTGGGTCAAGGATGGTCAGGACACTATCGAGCATTTCGCGGGTGTGGATGGGTTCGGTGTTTAGGGTAATGCTGCCTGCCTCAATCCGGCTGAGGTCGAGAATATCATTAATCAACGTAAGCAGACTGCGAGCGTTGCGCGTCACTTTTTCAAGGCGATCCACTTGCTGTGGGGTGACTTCGCCATAGACTCCCTCTGCTACAAGATCGGTATAACCAATGATGCTGTTGAGCGGGGTACGAAGCTCATGACTCATATTGGCTAAAAACTGACTTTTCAGTCGGTCAGCCTCGCGCAGTTGGCTATTTTTGACCGCAAGTTCGGCACTGAGTTGGGCCAATGGATTAAACAATTGATCCATTAGGACAGCCCGCCCTAAAATAAAGGTGGCGACTGCTAAGGTGATGCCATTGACTGGAATAAGCAAAATCGGCCAGATGACAATCGTCCAGATAATGCCAAACAAAATGAGCACCGGCGCGACCCAAAGATGCCGAACCCGGCCATTGTGTTCACGGGTTCTCCACAACAGCACAGCACTGATTACCGGGAAGATTAGGAAGATGCCTGAAGATGCCAATCCGATGGGCGTCAGCAGAATGACATAACTTCCCCCTTGTTGGATGGAAGGCTTCATACTGGCGTGGGCTTGACCCGACCATGAGAGATAGTTGGTGACGGCGAACACTGCGAGGGCCGTAATAAGCAGGGGATGAATACCGCGTTTCCAACTATTGGTGAAGGCCAGTGTAAAAGCTAGCAGCAGAATCAGAAAGATCCCATATAGGCTGGTATTGATATAAAAGGTAATTTCGGGGTCAATGTTAAAGATGTCTATGTAGCGAGCCATAATCAGCGATAGGCTGTAAATCAACAAAGAGAAGACCATCGCCGAAAAAATCTGATTGAGCCGATTGTGTGGGTTTTGCCAATACACCAAGAGCATCATAGTAGCGCTCACCAGCGCAGTGATGCTGTTGACGCCCGTAACAATTAGCGAAACGGTTGAGACCTGCTCCATTAAGCCTCCTGCAACAGAGGGGAAGAGGCTTGTGCCCCTTGTAAAGAGGCCGACTGCACGACACTCACTAAAGTTCGACGACTGACGGGTTTGCTCAACGATGCAAACGCGCCCAAATCTTTGGCGATGCCGCCGTGTTCGGCCATGCTGAGGATAATCACTGGGATGTTTTTGAGGTCAGGGTCGGATTTTAGCGTCTCCAAAACACCCCAACCGTCCATTCCCGGCATAAAAATATCGAGCACGATGACCGAAGGATTTAGTTCACGTGCCCGCAGCAGGCCCTCTCGACCCGAAAAAGCCGCATAGACTTGAAATCCGTCTCGACTCAAATAACCTTGAATGACCTCAATAGATTCGGGGTCATCATCAATTGCTAGCACCAAAGGCCGCCGCCCATCTACCAAGATGGTATTTTGCGCGATGATTTGCTGGATTTTGTTTTGTTCATCGCGTTCAACCGCCGCTGGAAAGGCAATAAAAAAGGTGCTGCCACGTTGGGGGGTGCTTTCAAACCACAAACGACCTCCATGCAGTTCGACCAAACGTCGCGCTACCGCCAAGCCAAGACCTGTACCTTCATTTTCTTGGGGGGATTTCCAATACTCAAAAGCCTTAAAGATTTTTTCGGCATCGGTGGGTTGAATCCCGATCCCTGTATCGCGTACACTAACGACCACCTGATTGCGGGTCGCATCCAGATACCCCCCGATGGTGACTCCCCCGGCTGGTGTAAATTTGATGGCGTTAGCAATGACATTGAGGATGATTTGGCGGGCACGGATTTCGTCTACAAAAATCGCTGGCAGGCCATAATAGCCCCGCGATATATGTAGGCCCTTTTGATCGGCAAGGGGTTGCAGGGTATTCATAATTTCATCAATCAATAAGGTGGGTGAGACCCGTGTTGGGAAAATGTCCAACCGGCCTGCATCTATTTTGCTCAAATCCAGCACATTGTTAATCAAAGCCAACAGCCGTTTGCCATTCTGGTTGACCTTATCAATGCGATCCGTTTGGACTTTGTTAAGCGGGCCATAAGTTCCGCCTGTCACCAACTCCGTATAGCCAATAATACTGTTGAGTGGGGTGCGGAGTTCATGACTCATATTGGCAAGAAATTCGCTTTTGCGGCGGGTCGCTTCTTCCAGTTGTGCATTTTTGCTGGCAAGCTGGTTATACAGCTGGACGAGTGGGTTAAATAGCTGGTCATTCAAAATCAACCGGGCAATCCAGACCGTGCTGATTTGAACCAAAGTGATTTCGATAAGCTCACCCAATGGAAGATTTAATACTGAAAACCCGCTGCCAATCACAATGGGCACCATAGCCCGACGGATCGGTGAAAAGGCATCTTTGGGTTGTGGGTCGCGCACAAAGGCTACAAACGCTAATGAGGGGGTCGCCAACACCCATAGGGCGATACCCCAAGTGGTCGGTTGAAAACGATATTCCCCGTGATTTCCGGCTATGGCATCTTGCCAAAACTCATTGCCCCATGTCGTCCCTAAAATGACTACGAGCCAGAAGATTGCCAGTATCCGCCCCTCGAATAACCGCCGCCGATTTTCGCTTTCAAATTCCGTAATGAAAAAAAACAACCCCGCAATGGCGAGCATATAAAAACTGGTGGTGATGTGAACGAGGTCTTGCCCCTCCAGTTCCAAAAATTGCCCCACATACGTTAACGAAGTAAAAAATGCCCAGCCTGCTAACATGCCCATGCTGATTGCTAGATATTGGTTGAGGCGGGCACGGGCGTTTTGCCACAAGGCGATAAACATCACCGACAACCCCAATATGGCCGCAAGCGCATTACTCAGCAGACCATAGAGTGTTACAACGTTTGGAGACATAGTTTAATCTAAGTCTGGCCTCTCGGAGAGAAAATGTTTTTTCGTGATGGGATGAACGATGACAAGGACAATATTCAAATTGTACTTGCTTTGTTTTTTGCCGTCTACTTTTATTGCTTCCAATCATCATCGTCGTTACAATTCCCGCCGCTTTCTTTTGCATCGGATGAGGTTGAGATGTCCCGTACATTTTCAGATTTGTTAAGTGCATTGCCATTTGAATTTTCTGTCTCTGCTGACAATCCCACCATTGCGGCTCCCGTCACGGAAAACGCCCGCGAAGTGAAACCCGGCGGAGTGTTTGTCGCACGCAAAGGCCGCAGCACCGACGGCCATCACTATATCACACAGGCGGTTGCCAATGGTGCGGCAGCGATTGTGGGGGAACTGCCTATAGATCAGGTACAGGCCGATCTACAGGGCATACCCTATGCACAGGTCGCGGATGGCTATCAAGCCTTTGGCTATCTAGCGGCGGCCTATGAGGGCTTCCCATCGCGGCGTTTAGTCGTCATAGCAATTACGGGGACGGATGGCAAAACCACGACCTCAACCATTGCCTATCACATTCTCAAAGCGGCTGGTGTTAAGGTCGGCCTAATTTCGACGGTCAGCGCGGTCATCGGCGCTACCGAAATCCCAACTGGCTTACATGTGACGACTCCCCCAGCCCATGAAGTCCAGCATTACCTACGTCAAATGGTCGAAGCGGGCGTGACCCATTGCGTTTTGGAGACTACGTCATTCGGCATAGATCAAGGGCGCATCAATGGCGTGGATATAGATGTGGCAATCATGACCAATGTGACCCATGAACATCTCGATTGGCATGGCAGTTGGGAAAACTATCGGGATGCCAAGCGCAAATTGTTTACCTTGATGAAAAATTCCTATCGTAAAGGCCAACAGCCGAAAATCGCCGTAATTAATGCTGATGATCCATCTGCACCAGATTTTGCGGAATCCAGCATTGGGGCGGATTATATGTTGCTCTACAGTCTGACCGACACAGATGCCGACTTTTATGCTGACCGGATTCACTATACCCCGACCCACACCTCATTTATGCTGCGGGGCAATGCGGGCGATATTGCAGTGCGCCTCCCGATGTTAGGGGCCTACAATGTGTCGAACGCATTGGCTGGAATCATCGCCGCGATTTCCGCCATGCCCCAACTCACCCATCAGCAGCGCATGATTAACGCCATCCCGCAGGGCATCGCCGATTTGCCGTTGATTCCGGGTCGCATGGAACGGATTGATGAGGGGCAGGCTTTTAATGCCTTTGTGGATTTTGCCCACACACCAAACGCCCTCTTAAAAACGCTCGAAACGGCCCGTTTGATTTTACCTGAGGGGGGTAGGGTGATTGTAGTCTTTGGTAGTGCGGGTCTACGTGACCGTGAAAAACGTCGTCTCATGGCCGAAATCGCCGGAGAACATGCTGACATTTCTATCCTAACCGCCGAAGACCCCCGCACCGAATCCCTTTTGGGCATTTTGGCGGAAATGGCGGAGGGCGCTCGTAGCAAAGGCGCAGTGGATGGCGAAACCCTCTTTATTGAGCCGGATCGCGGACGGGCGATTTTGCTGGCCTGCCAGATGGCAAAAGCGGGCGATGTGGTATTGGCGTGTGGCAAAGGGCATGAACAAAGTATGTGTTTTGGCAAAATTGAACATGCGTGGGATGACCGCGAGGCTCTGCGTTCGGCGCTGCATGGTCAGGCACTATTGACTCTGCCTAGCGCATCTGACCCCTATGATACCCGCGAGTTATGGCTGCGTGATGAATAGGTTTTGATGCGGTTTGTGGTTTTGACTATGCCTTGATAACTGCGGTAAGATAAAAACATCTTTATCTGAGTTTTATCAAGGATTGCGGCGTTCTATGAAACCAACAGATTATAATCGTACCGAACGCGCTTTTGACCGTATCATTCGTAGTTTTCAAAACAAGCCGAATTCGGCAGATTTCCGCAACGCCCAAACCGCTAAGGAGATGCTGCAAAGTCATGCCGATCAATTCGCCGCTAATTTTGTGCCCAATCTGGATATGGTGGTGGTGTTTTCCAATAGTGAAGCAGACCGTTTTAATGCCGAAGACACCCTTTCGCCAGAGCAGTGGGCTTTTATCTGGCAGGTGGATGAACAGCGTACCATCCGTCAAATTGGCGAAAAACTTGCTTGGGATGATTCGTTTTTACGGCGTGTCGTTTATAGCCTGCTTGGCACCGAGACCATTTATTTAGTGAATCCCTAACTGGAATTTATGTGAGCCTTCCCAATACTCCTTACGTTCAATACGGCGACACGGTGATGTTTGTAGGTAAAGATCGCCGTGTTTTTTTGCGTACCATCCGCACGGGTGAAAAATTACAGACCCATCTAGGCCAGATTCTGCTCGATGATATTATCGGCCTGCCCTATGGCACTCAGGCCCGCACCAACACAGGCATGGGCATGTATATTTTGCCGCCGAGTTTGGATGATGTGATTAACGAACTCAAGCGCGAAACGCAGATTATCTATCCCAAAGACCTCGGCTATATCGCTCTGAAATTGGGCCTGCGCGAAGGAATGCACGTGATTGAGGCCGGGGCTGGCAGCGGCGCACTCACCAGTGTCTTGGCTTTGATGATCGGCGAATCGGGCCATGTGTACAGCTATGAGCGCAAATCCAAACACCTTGACCGGGCCATCAAAAATCTACGCATGTTGGGCCTCGACCATCGGGTGACATTTATCGAAAAAGACATCACCGAAGGGTTTGAGCAAACCGATGTCCACGCCGTATTCCTTGACCTGCATAACCCCGAAGCATTTTTGGGGCAGGCGCGGGAAGTCTTGCGGGGCGGCGGATTTTTGGGTGTGTTTGTGCCGACGGTCAATCAAATGGTGACGGTGCTGCGTGAACTTTATCATGGCGCGTGGTATCTGCTGCAAGCCGAGGAATTAATCATGCGCCCTTGGATCACCATTCCCGACCGGGTGCGCCCGAATGACGAGATGATCGGCCATTCCGGTTTTCTGATTTTTGCGCGGGCGGTGGCGCGGGAAGTGCGGATTTTGCCGGAAGAACTGGCGGCACTCAATGAGGACGACAGGCCGCTGGATGGGTAGGTAAGGTATAATGGCAATATAGTGGGTATTGGAGGTTCAATTGGACGAGAAGCAGCTACTTGAGAGAATTACAGTAGACCCGAAAATCTTTGGCGGAAAGCCCATTGTTCGTGACCACCGATTGGCCGTCGAACATGTTCTTGGGATGTTAGCGGCTGGGGACACCTTTGAGAGCATTATGCAAGTCTATGATTGGCTTGAATTGGAAGATTTGCAGGCCTGCCTAGTTTATGCCCGTCGCCTTGTCGCTCATGAGCGGATTGAGCCTCTCACACTTCGGGCTAAATGATGAAGTTGCTGCTCGATTCGTGTGTCTCACGTCAGGCCGTTAATGAACTAACTGAAGCGGGTCATGAGGTGCTCTATGCGCCCGACTATTGGCCCAAAGATCCCGGCGACGACGAAATCCTCAATCTTGCATTTGATGAAAATCGTGTTGTCGTGACAATTGATAAGGATTTTGGAGAACTTACTGTTCGGCAAGGACTGCCTCATTCTGGTCTTATCAGACTGGTCAATTTACGAGTAGCCCAACAAGGCCCAACGTGTATTCAAGTCATTGAGTTATATAGCCAAGAATTGCAGGCCGGATCAATTGTTACCGCTGAACCCGGCTATGTACGTATTCGCCCTGCAAATCCAACCGAGGATTAGTTTTGGTTTGAGTAGCCCTTGTCACCTGCCGCACATTTGTGTAATCTAGCGCGGCGTTAATTCAACATTTCGATTTTGAGCGAGGATGTCTATGTCAGACACCGTAATTGTAACGGGTGCTGCCGGGTTTATCGGTTCGCATCTCGTAGATGAACTGGTCAAGATGGGCTTTCACGTCTTGGCGATGGACGACCTAAGCGGCGGCTATCAAGATAATGTCAATTCCAATGCCACTTTCATTCAAGGCAGCATCGTAGACCACGACCTGATTAACAAGATTTTTGCCGAACACCGCCCCAAATATGTCTACCATCTGGCGGCATATGCGGCGGAGGGCCTCAGCCATTTTATTCGGCGCTTCAATTACACCAATAACCTGATTGGCAGCGTGAATTTGCTAAATGCTGCCGTCAATTATGGCGCGGAGCATTTTGTTTTTACCTCCTCTATTGCGGTGTATGGCAGTGCACCACCCCCCATGACCGAGGATATGAAGCCTTCTCCTGAAGATCCCTATGGCGTAGCGAAAGCAGCGGTAGAACAGGATTTGCGCTTGGCCTATGAGATGTTTGGCCTACCCTATACCATCTTCCGCCCCCACAACGTCTATGGCGAACGGCAAAATATCGCGGATCGCTATCGCAACGTGATCGGCATATTCATGAACCAGATTATGCAGGAGAAGCCTGTCACCGTGTTTGGGGATGGGGAGCAGAGTCGTGGTTTTACCTATATTGGTGACGTTGCGCCTGTTTTGGCTCATGCGCCTGTGAACCCCGATGCCCGTAACGAGATTTTTAATCTGGGTGCGGATACCCCGGTCACCGTAAATCAACTGGTCAAAGAAGTGGGCCGTGTGATGGGTGTACAACCCGAAGTGCGTTACCTGCCTGCCCGACATGAAGTGGTTCATGCCTATGCTATCCATCGCAAAGTGCGTGAGGCGTTTGATTTGCCGCTGGATTATGAAACCCCATTGGCGGCTGGGCTAGACCGCATGTGGCCGTGGGTGCAATCGCATGGCGCACGCAAAACCCCAACCTTCAAAGCCATTGAAGTCCCCAAGAATATGCCGGGGGTCTGGCTGGAATAAGCGAATTAACAAAGGGCGGCTTAATCAAATGGTCGCCTTTTTAGATTAATTTCTCCTCCTATCGAATTTTCTCGTTTTTTTCCACTGCCGGAGGTTCTTTTTATAGTTCTTGGCATAGTCTTTTTTGATGAGTTCCCATTGGATTAGAATGGTAAGTGCCCCTCCACTCATTACAAGCCCCATTGCGATAAAAGCCACCTCTTTAGCGTAAATTCCTAGGCCAAGTGGAAGTAACCCCATAATTATTACACCCCCACAAAGACGTCGAATGTAAGCCATTTTACTCTTGATAGATTCAGGCTGACCACGTTTGTGCCAATCTACTGTTTTAGGATCACGACCAAGAAAACCCATAATTTATTGCTTCCATACACTCCTAATCCATATTCCATCATACCCCCAAATATAAAAACCCTGCCCTCCCAAACATCGGTGGATATCTCGGCAGTCCGTTGGCGATTTTTGACCAAAACCCTATAATCCCCCTTAGACCTTATTGATGTTGGAAATTTTAGGAGCATTGGGATGGTTGCCCTCCGCCGGAAAAATAGTTTATGGGTGATGCCGACACTAGTCTTGATAGGCTTGATGTTGGCAAGTCTGGGATGTTTGTCGCTGCAACGTAAAGGGGAGGGTGAGGAAAAACCTACCGCCGCCGCTGAATCGGCCCAACAAACGTTGAACGCGGTGGCGAACGACCCTTCTAGCAATACGCCCCCTACCATCCAAGTCATTCAGCCCCAAAATGGTCAGCAGGTAACGGTGGGACAGGCGGTGGATGTGATTGTTCATTCCGAACACCCCGTCACGGTGAGCCGGATTCAGATGTCGGTGAATGGGCGCATTAGCAGTAGCAAATCGCTCCCCGCCAATTCAACCGTCGCCGATGTGGTGTTGGGGTGGCTGCCAGACCGTACTGGAACCTATACCCTCGAAGTGGTCGCCTACTATCGTAATGTCGCCAGCCCAATTGCCAACGTCAGCCTAGAGGTGTTGGAGGAGGGGGCGATTGCCAATAACCCCGCCAGTGGTCAGGCTGCCCAACCAACCCCGCAGGTGGGCACATGCAACGCCCGCGTGATGATTGGCAATCTCAATATCCGCAGCGGCCCCGGCGAAAATTTCGACAAATTGGGGAGTTTCAACTTAAATGAACCGCTGAGTGCCAGTGGCCGCAATGTGGACAGCCAAAATCGAACTTGGCTAAAAATACGGCGTGCCAATGGTCAGGAAGGCTGGGTGGTTAGCAATCCGCAGTGGTTAGAAACACAAGGCGATTGTAACAGTCTACCCATTGTTCCAGCTTAAGTTCTGTAAAAGGTATTCATAGTCAGTCGCTCTATTGGAGGAGCAATTCCATCATGCGTAAGTTGCCTTTACTGTTGATGATAGTGGTCGTAGCGGTAAGTGGAATCGCGGTCATGCGGACACCTGTGGCCCATGCACAGGGCGGGGCATTGCCGTTAAATGAATGGGTTGAGGGTACGTTGACTGCCGATTCATATGAACAACCCTATACGGTTACTTTGGCCGCAAGCGATATTGTTCTGATTGAAATGTATCCGGCGTTGGGCACATTTGATGCTGACCCGGCCCTCAAATTGAGCGATAGCTCCGGGGCACTGCTGGTTGAAGATGATGATACTGTCGGGTTGGGGGCGGTCATTGTTTTTGAAGCACCTGCCGATGGAGATTACACAATATTGGCAACTCGCGCTTTGGGGGCAGATGGCTCAAGCATAGGGGATTATATCCTCCGCGCCAGTCAAATCACTCCGATGACTGTTGGCTCGACGACCCAGATGACCATCTATTCCGACGATACCCTGAATTATCCCAGTGTATCGGTTTTGAAGCCAGATACGGATGTCACATGGGCTATCACGCTGACGCAAGTCCCCGGCCCGGATTTGTATGCCAATTTCATTTTGCAGGGTGGGGAGGACGAATTTGGTTTTACAACCACTCTATTCGACCTTGATAGCACCGCTGGCCTGACCAGTGCCACCCTCAATGTCAACCTCACGGGTGGACAAATTTATCTCCTGTTGGTGCAAAAGGCTTTCTTCTCATTCGGTTTGGAGACGACGGAAGTCCCCGTAACTGTCTCAATTGGCGAAGCGGCCCAATAGCCTAAACTCGACTATAATCAACGCGGGTTGGTGATGAACGCCTTCCCGCGTTTTTTGTTTATGGATTCACTGAGGAAACCCGATGCCCATCAAAATTCATCTGCTGCCCCTCGGCGCTCTGCAAACCAACTGTTACGTTGTGGCGGATACTGATACGCACGAGGCGGTTATCATTGATCCCTCCGATGAAGCGCCGAAAATTTTAGAGGTCGTCCAGCGTGAGGGCTATCAGGTGCGCGAGATTTTGGCAACCCACGCCCATTTTGACCACGTATTGGCCTCCAAACCTGTCAAAGAGGCGACCCAAGCACCGTTTCGCCTTCATGCCGCCGATGTACCTCAATTGCGCCACGCCCAACAAATCGCCGCGATGTATGGCATTACCGCCCCTGAACCCGCCACCCATGATGGTACAGTGGATGAAGGGACAGTGATTGAGGTCGGGGCGATCAAATTGGAGACCTTTTTCACGCCGGGCCATTCGCCGGGGCATGTCAGCTATGTGCTGCGCTCGGAACAGGTCGTTTTCAGTGGCGATTGTTTGTTTGCGGGCGGCATCGGGCGCACCGATCTGCCCGGTGGTGATTACCCGACTCTCATGTACAGCATATTTGATAAATTGGTCGTGTTGGGCGATGAATATACCGTTTGTTCAGGACACGGCCCTACTACAACGATTGGTGAGGAACGCCAGAGCAATCCATTTTTGTTACAATGGTTAAGTAGCAATTGGCGGGACGAGTCCTGATTCCCAATTTAAAGGTGTAACCCCATGCCCCATATCTATTATTTCCCGGATCGCCGCGAAGTTGAAGTCGAGAATCGCACCCGTATTCTCAACGCCTCGCAGATGCACAACATCCCACATATTCATGTCTGTGGTGGCAATGCCCGCTGCTCGACCTGCCGGATTATGGTTATGGAGGGTTTGGAAAACTGCCTACCCCGTAATGACCGCGAAACTGCCCTTGCCGAGCGCCTATGTTTTGGCACGGATATTCGTCTAGCCTGCCAAACTGGAGTCACGGGCGATGTGGTGGTGCGCCGCTTGGTACTCGATCAAGAAGACATTGAAGTAGACGAGCAGCCCAAAGAAGGTCTCCATTATGGGCAGGTCGGGGATGAGCGCAAACTCGCTATTCTGTTTGCCGATGTTCGCAATTTCACCACCTTTGCCGAAACTCTGCTGCCCTATGATGTCATCCATATCCTGAACCGTTATTTCCATACGATGGATCATATCATCGAGCGCAACGACGGCTATGTGGATAATCATATGGGCGACGGCATCATGGCGCTGTTTGGAACGGAAAATTCCCACCGTGCCGCTTTAAAAGCCGTCAAAGCAGGCCTAGAAATGTTAGAGGCGGTCAGTCAACTGCGGCCTTATATCGAAAATCTCTACACATGGGATTTTCAAATCGGGGTAGGCATTCATTTTGGGGAAGCCATTGTGGGCGCGTTGGGGTCAATCAACAAAAAATACACCGCGATTGGTGATGCGGTCAATTTTGCGGCGCGGATTGAATCAGCCAACAAAGAGTCTGGCACGCACTTGCTGATTTCTGAAGATACCTACGCCGAAGTGCAGAATTTTGTGGTCTGCAACCACCGCTTTGAGCTTTTTCTCAAAGGCAAACAGGGTGTGCATAGCCTGTATGAGGTGATTGGATTAAAATAGATATACTTATTAAACTTCTAAAAGGAAAAGCCATATGTCTTGGATGAACGAAGCCGAAAGCAAGAGAAAAAAAGTTGAATCAGAGGCGAGTCTTTCTAAACGCCAAGAAGATGATGAACGTACAAGAGATCAGAATTTTTGGTCGCAATACCAGTCCACTGTTGAATATTTGCTTCGAGATATGGGAAATGCTTGGGGTGGGACTGACGCTGATAAGGCCACGTTATCGGGGAACCCCAAAAAATATAGTATAAACTCGACTGCACCTTACTATCATCATGATAGTGATAGTCGTGGAAGTGGATGGCGGCATGGAGTCATAAAAATAAGTTTTTGGACAGGAGATAGGTATAAACCAATCTATGGGGCTGAAAGTGGTGGCGTTTCTATTAAGATGGATGGAACAAAAGCTATATTTGAAATACAACCTAACAATATGTCCTACGGTCAACAGGTCTATTCGACTTCGATTGATGGTTTGAAAAAAGATTTAGCGACACTGTGGCAGCAGGGGAGAATTCTGACCTTCAGTCAAGTTGGTGAATCTTTACAAAGCCACCAAAGAAAGAACGTGCTATTGACGATAATTTCGCTCCCTATTTTAGCGTTTGTATACATTGGCATACCATTATTTATTTCCTCAATTGTTGTTGTTATTGGCTCTATAGTCGCTAGAAATGATATAATATTGGCTATAATTTTTATATTATCATTTATAATATCTATTGGGGTTGTGCATTCTTGGTTTGAAAATAAATGACTTTGACTTTTAGTTGATTTGATCAAAAACGCGAAATATGAGTTGATACTTAACTCATCAACTCATATTTGAACTGTAAATACTTATCTATATGGCTGTGCATTATTTCACCGCGAATTTTAAGCCGTCGCGCTTGGCATCAATCACAATCGTGGCATTGGGGGGCAAGGTATCACCCAACAGAAAATCAGCTAATGTCTCCCGTACATACCGTTGAATAATGCGCTTCAGCGGACGTGCCCCCAATTCAGGGTTATCATTCTGGGCCAGCATCCACGCGACGGCTTTGTCGGTAAATTGCAAGTTTAACCCACGCTCACGGGCAATCTTAATTTCTCGCGCCAAAAGAAGCTCCATAATCTCGCGTAGATGTTCATCGTCCAGTGCGTGGAAAATGATAATATCGTCGAGGCGGTTCAAAAATTCAGGCCGGAAGTGATCGCGTACATCGTCCATGACCAATTCACGTACCGCTTCATCAACCACCGAGGTCTGTAAATTCTTTGCGCCGAGATTGCTGGTGAGGATGACCACGCTCTCGCTGAAATTGGCGGTTTTGCCCTGTGCATCGGTCAGGCGACCTTCTTCCAAGACCTGCAATAGAATGTCCAGAATACGGGTGTGGGCTTTTTCGACCTCATCAAACAACACGACAATATACGGCTGTTCGCGCACACGATCTGTCAATTGACCGCCGCCTTCATAGCCGACATAACCCGGAGGCGCACCCACCAAACGGCTGACCGTGTTTTCTTCCATATATTCGGACATATCAATTTGCAGCATGGCGTCTTCACTACCAAAGAGAAATTCCGCCAGCGCCCGTGCCAATTCCGTTTTGCCAACCCCGCTTGGCCCCAGAAACAAAAATGACCCGATAGGACGTTTGGGGTCACGTAGGCCGACCCTTGCCGTTTTCACCGCCCGACTGACCGCCAGCACCGCATCATTTTGGCCCACAATGCGTTCATGCAGATGTTCCACCATACGGGCATATTTGGTGCGTTCATCGGCGTCCAATTTACTGACCGGGATACCCGTCATCTGCGCGGCAGCAAGGGTGACATCTTCGGCATCCAGCACGTTGTCTTGCAACTGGGGTCGGAAGGCGAGATGCTGCTGACTGTTCATGCTGACCAGCGCGGCAGCCCGATGCAGCAGATGTTCGGCGCTGCGGGGCAGGGGCATATTGCCGATATAGCGCTTGGCTAAATCTACCGCTGTGTTGAGGGCACTTTCATCCACATCTATTGCGTAATCGCCTGCCAAATGGGGGCGCATGACCTCCAATATTTCCAATGTTTCTTCGCGGGTTGGCTCTGGCACTCGCAAAACTTGAGCATGTTCCCCAATCGCGCTGACCTTGTTGACGCGACCCTCCCATTCAGCCTGTGTGGTCGTGCAGATGATGATTGGGTCATAGCCCAAAAAGGCTTTTTGCAGATTTTGGCCTGCTTTGGGGAATTCAGCTTTGGCCGGGCCACCAAAAAAACGATGAATGTGCGGCACAAACAAAATCCCGCCTTGTGCCCGCATGATGCCGCTTTGCATAGCCTCCACCGAATTATCGAGATAGGCTTTTTCATCAATCTGGACGAATTTTTCCAATCCAACCGGCCCTTTGCCTTCGGTAATCAACAGTGCCAATGAATAAGCCAATGTGCGTTTGCCCACTCCGTCCGGCCCAACCAGCACAATATGTTTGTGGACGGCCTGCGACAAAATATTGAGCATATCGCGCAGCAGGTCTTCGCGGAAATGCACGGCGCGTAAATTGCCAACTCTGGCCTCCGCCACAACATCTATGGATGTACCGGATGCTTCACGGCGGCGTTTGCTGGCAGGCTGCCCTCCCAATAAATCCAAAACAGGCCCTTCGGTGATGCCATTTTGCTGCAACAGTGCCCCCGTCCCCAAGCGCCGATCCGTCAGGCTGGCAAGTAGATGATCGCTGTCAATGTACACCTCGCCGATGGACTGCGCGATGCTGAGGGCTTCATCGAGGGCCACTAGCATTTGTTTGCTGAGGGGGAATTTTTGCCCGGTGGTCATCAAAAAATCGAGGTCACCATTGGCATCGTTGCGCGATTCCATGGCGTTGCGGGTTTGGCGTTCCAATTTTTCAAGATCAGTCCCACGTTTTTCGATGAATACGTCCATTAACCGACGAGCAGCAATTTCGGGATGCTGTATCATCACGAACAGCACCAGTTCGGGATAGATATTGCGTTTCATATAGCGGCGGGCCAATTCCACAGCTTCATTTATGATGACCGTCAAATCGGCAGAAATCAGATTTGGATTGAGTGACCCCATGCGGCTTCCCATCGTTAAACATGTATCGGAGTACACTTGTTAATGATAATGGGCCTGATGGGAAACTGCTACATGGAAAAATCTCGTGAGGGATTTCAAAAAAGAGGAATTGATAGAACAAATATTCTACTGTATACTATCTACACCGATGCTCAATTGGAAAGGATACTCCTCCATGACCTCCGTGATTGCCGAAATCCCCGGTTTAACCTATCGCCTCGATTACCTAAATCCCGACGAACAAGCCCGATTGTTGCTCCAAATTGACCAACAAACATGGGTGACCGATCTAAAACGCCGCGTGCAGCATTACGGCTATCGCTATGATTACAAAACGCGCAAAGTGGATGAGAATTTCTATCTGGGGCCGCTGCCGGAATGGTTAACCCCAATTGCCAAGCGCCTTCATGCCGAGGGCTATATCGCCGATGTACCCGATCAAGCCATCCTCAACGAATACGAAGCGGGGCAGGGCATTGCGCGGCATGTGGACTGCATCCCCTGTTTTACCGATACGATTATCTCAATTAGCTTAGGGTCGGCCTGCGTGATGGTCTACACCGAAATTGCCACCCAGCGCGAAATCCCAATTTTGTTGACACCGGGAACGCTAATCGTGATGCAAGGCGAATCGCGCTACAAATGGATGCACGGGATTCCGGCACGAAAAAGTGATGTATTGCATGGGCAAGTCATTAAACGGGGTCGGCGGGTATCCGTGACATTCCGTAAGGTCATTCTACAACGCTAGGCCGTTTGCGCTAGGCCGTCAGCGTCCACAAATGCTCATACCCAATCTTGAGATATAGCTCGATGGCGGCGCGGTTGGTGCTGCTGACGGTCAAATTGACCTGCGGAACATTTTCATATGACAATAACCAACGGGTGGCGGCTACTACCAAGCGCCTACCGATGCCTTGCCGTCGAGCGTGTTCTGCCACTCCAACAAAATCAAGATAGCCGTCCCCACCTGTATCTATTTGAGCGTAGATATAGCCAAGTAAGGTGTTGTTCTCCATTACAACCAACACCCGATTTTGCTCATTGAGTCGGTCAAGGATTTGCTGCCCTTTATAATAGGCACATGGGAAGGTTTTTTCATGTAATGCGATGAACGCGCTGTGATATTGGCCTTCTAATAAATCGGCTTCTAAAGCGGGGAGGGATTCCAGTTGTTCTTTCCTAAAACGAAGAACAGCCTGATAGCCTTCCATTTTGCGGAAATGATGTCGCCGCGCAAATGCCCCTAATTTGACATTGACCACATCGCCAAAAAGCTCCTCTACCAGTCCCTTTGGCAGCACGCCTAATTCTTGTGCCTCCGCATAGAGCTTATCCGCGATAATATGCCACGCCACATGGTCAATACACGGGCCATGCAGTCATGTTCGCCCGATTTCCGCATCCCACTCCACCGCCAAACATCCCACCAACTGCTCCCGATGTAGGGCAACCACAATTGAGTTTTCCCATCCATGTGTAAATTCCAGCAAATATTGGCGGATGTCATCGGCTTCCATGCCAAAATAGCCAATGTGGTGTTCTTCATCGGGTTGCAGACGGGCAATTAAATCAACCACTGCCTCCAACTTATCTGGTGCAATTTTGCGGATGTGCATAGTTACTCAGTTGGCATTAACAAATCAACTATCGGATAGGTCGCCAAGATTTTGCCATCTCCGTCCAATTCTAGCCAATTGGTATGTCCCCATTCAGCCGGATCGCCATTGAAGGCGAAAGTCGTGACCCCAATCACGTGCGGGTCATCCTGCCATGCCGTCCAGCCGATTGCGGGATATTCAGAGTAGCGCCCATTGTTGCCATTGAAAGTCAAATCAAAATAGACAGCGGCTGTCGCAGCATCGGGTAGATTATCACCTGTATCGGTAGCGTTGGGATCGCTGGTTTCGACATGACGCCAACCCGTTTCGGTAATCATCACAGGCAGCGGCGGCACACCATAGGTACTCAATTTCCATAGCTCCCATTCATATCCATTCACCCCGCGATTAAAAATGCCTTCGGGTGGGTCTTGATGATCGGGATTAATGGGATCATCGCCACTGGTCTCATTCACCACATCAATTTGAAAAGTCTGTTCCCACGGGGGCTGTGAAAATGGGCCGAGGGGGTAGCTGTGGCTGGCCCAAACATCAATTCGTAGAAAGACATCAGGATAGGCCGCTACCATCTGGTCGAGAAAAGTTTCTTCGTCCATGAATTCCTGATAGGCGATGGGGACATAGCGTGTGGTGGTGGGGGCATAGGGGTCAAATCCGGCGTTCATGACCACCGCATGTTCATCGCGTGCGTGCAGGGCATCGGCGACATCAATCAAAAATCGCGCATAGCCCGCTGGGTCGGGTAAGCTGCCACCCCATTCCGCGCCGTGATTGGGTTCGTTCCCCACAATGACAAAATGTTGGTTGGTGGGCCACTCCAATTTCGCCACAAAATCGGCATAACGGTTCGCTGTGCTGCGATAGGTGCCATCACCATCCCGACGCGGTGCGGCCCATCCCAAATATTTCAGGCCGTCATAAGTGGTGAAATTCATGGTCGTGGCGAGGCGCAAAAGCGGCGTAAGGTGTAGTTCCGCGCAGATGTCCATGAATTTCTGCCAGCGTCCCACATTCAAATCATCTAACCGCACCAGTTGTGTGACATAGCCCCATTCGCCAACTACCTGCCGCGCCGCTTCAAGATGTTCCCGCCATATGCTTTCGGGCCATTGATGTCGCCCGTCATCCAATAACAGATGTACTCCCATTTTGTTTGGAGTGGTTGGTGAAAAGGGTGGACGCGGCGTCGCTGGACTGACCTCTAATGAAACTTCGGAAGTAGGGGTAGGTGGGAGGGCACAGCAAACATTGTCATCTGGGAAACCCGTCAGCGCATAAATCACCACAAAGCCGACAATAATGATAACCGCCGCAAGCAAGGGAATTAGGAATTTTTTGGGTAGGCGGCGACGCATGGCAAAGCTCCTCGTATAAAACAACGGAGATAATCACATGGTTGTAGGTGTGACCACTCGATTCTCTCAAAGGACGGCAGGACGCCGCGAAATGTTCCTATTGGTAGCGTAGGATGTCTGAGACCGTCTTGCGGGCCGCGCCGATAGAGGGCCACAGACTGGCGATAGTCGCAATCCCCATTGTGCCCACAAAGCCGATAACTAATGTCGAAAGCGGATATGATTTGACAAATGCGTCGCCAAAATTGAAGGCATTCGCCAGCACCCCATTGAGCCAATAGCTAATCGGAATGCCAATCAACCATGCAATCAGACCGACAATTAACCCCTCCACCAAAAATTGGACGGCGACGGTGAACGAGGTCGCCCCAACCGAGCGCATCACGCCGATTTCCTTTTGGCGCTCAAACACACTCATCGAAAGGGTAGACAGCAGGCCAATCGCCCCGACAGCAGCAATCAACGCGGCGGCGGTATTCAAAATCCCTCCGGCGGTGTTGACGACCTGACCTGTATATTCCGCGCTCTGTACCCAATTGTTATAGGTGGCAGTGATACCCTGTTTCAGAAGCAGTTCGTTGATTTCGTCAATTTTGTCGTCCACTTGCTTGACGGTGGGATCATCAGCGGTCATGATGACATGGTAGGAATTGGGGCGGGCATTCCCCTGCAAGTCCAGCATTCCCCCATATTTGGCAAGCGTATCCCAGCGAAACCACACCGTATCAAAAGGATAAATGGCGACACCGATCACTTCCATCTGGGTGTTGGTATTGCCAACCCGGATGTTGATAATGTCCCCTGTATCTTTGCCCGTCGCGTCAGCAATCCCCGTGTTGATGACCACCCCTTCACGATTTGGGTCATTTTCCCAACCCGTGCCTGATCGGAAATTGAAATTGAGGATTTCGCGGTTGTTGGGGTTATTACCGAGTGCATACAGAATCGGTGGCGCACCCGCAAGCTGCTTGGGTTTGTAGCCTTCAATTTCAATTGCCATGACCGACCCCGGCTCAATCATTTTGACGCCATGCACATTGTCCCGTATCAGTGCCTCAATTTTCTCGCGGTCTTGTATCGGGGTAGGGTAAAAGGTGATTTGATTGCCGAACGTGCCATAAATCGTATCTATCGTTTCAGTCAACTGCGACAGCATGGCGTACACCCCCATAAACGCGCCAGACGCCAAACTGAGGGTAATTATGGTCAGGGCCAAGCGTGCCTTTTTCTGCGCCACATTGCGTAAGGCTTGGCGAATGCTAATTGGCAGGGGTAGGCGATCAATCAATTTCGCCAGCCGTCCCTCGCCATAATTGACCTGAATACCGAGGTCAGTCATCGCTTGTAGGATGGTTACGCGGATACCGATTGCAACGGGCAGCAGCGAGGCCAATACGGGCACAAATAGACCCAATACGATACCCAAAATAATGCCCGTTGAGGATATTTGGAAATCTTCAATAAAAACATTAAATTGCAGACCAACAGTTTTGGCGGCTTGGAATCCGGCTGGAATGCCCAACAGCACTCCCGGAATTACGCCAATTACGCCGTAGATGAACGATAGGCCGCTGTAGATGGCAAAATTATCTTGCGGCATCGCCCCCAGTGACTTCATAACTCCAATTTGGCGGCGTTGTTCTACCACAATCGAATTAATCACATTAAATACCAGAAAGCCCGACACAATCAGCGCGACCACTGCCAGAATCGCCATGACATTCGCCAGACTGCGGGTCTGTTGCAAAAAGGTGTTGTCTTGGGGGTCTTCAATCAGAACACTGGTCGAGCGATAATTGGTGTTGGTGGTGAGGGCAGTTTTTAGATCAGTTTCGCCATCCAGCGCGGCCTGATAACTGGTGTAGCGCACCTGAAACATATTGAAGCCTTTGAAGCCGCCGATGTATTGGGCATCCTCATAAGCGGGAAACAGCATCACCTCGCCACGTACCATTTCGGGCGCACCGGGGGCGACGGGATATTGATAAGGCTGGAAAACCGTGCCAACAATCGTCCACGTTTCCTCTTTAATTTCGCTCCTGCCACCCGCACCGCTGAGAATACGAATCACCAGTGTGTCGCCAATATCCACGTTATTTTCGGTGGCGAAACGGCGCTCGACGGCGATTTCATTTTTACCTGCGACGGGATAGCGTCCTTTGACCAGCGATGGGGGTTCAAGGGTGAGTTCATCAATCGGCGCAGTGTAGCTGTACATGCGGGCATCGGTGAAACGGGTGTCGCCAGCTTTTTTCCAATAAATCGGATAAAGCGCGAACCCCTGCACCGCTGTCACATTGGACAAATTGCGGACGACGGCTAAATCGGCGGCATTGTCGGGGTCATCACTCGAAGCGCGGATGACATAAGCATGGGTCATCGAAAGTTTTTCGGCTTGGATGGTTTTTTCAAGCCGATCCACCATGATATCCCCCATCGAAAACAGGGCGACGACCCCCAACACGCCGATAAAGATGCTGGCCGAAACAAGGGCAGTCCGGGCTTTGCGTGTCCAAAGATCGCGGAGTATTTTGCGCCGATGCGTTTGCATGTGTCCTCCCGTAAGAGGTATTCGATTGGTGGAAAAATTCACAACCTTGCTGATTGTAGCATGATTTTGACGGACGCTAGAAGTGACGGAATAACCTGATTTCGTGCTAAAACGAAGCGGTTTATAATTATGGAGTATTCTTTCACGCGAATTTGGATAATTGGATTCGAGTAGTCACATGAAAATCAAAGCCTTTTTTATACTTGCCATAGCAACTATCGCCCTGACGGTGATTTTGAACCTCAATAACTCACTCAGTTATGCCACAGTCGCAGGAAGTGACCCGACACCCACACCGACATTGATTTATATCCCATTTGATAACCCCGCATTGGCAGAAATCATGCAAAATGGCGTGGATTTGGCAAAACAAGAAAAATATGACGAGGCCATTGACGTTTTTAATCAGGCAATCGAAATAGACCCGAATTTTGCTCCTGCTTATGTTGCCCTCGGTAATGTGTATACGGTTCTATTGGATTATGACTCAGCTTTGGGGAACGCTGAGATTGCTATAGAGATTGACCCTGATTTGGGCGAAAGTTACGCCTTGCAAGGTTTGGTTTATGAGGAATTGGATGAGTATGATAAAGCATTAGAAAACTACAATCATGCTATTTCCATGTATCCGAATAATGCAGAGTTTCTCTTATTCCGCGCCGATTTCTATTTGAAAATGGGGGAGCATGACCTAGCTCTCAATGATTTCAATAAGGCCCTCGAAATTGACCCGTCTAACGCCAATGCCTTTGATGCTCGCGGCACAATGTATTATCAGTTGGGGAATTTTGATAAGGCATTCAGCGACTATAATCAAGCTCTTACATTAAGTCCGACAGTAGATCGTTATCATAATCGGGGTTGGGTATATTTTTCGATGGGGAGATTTAACGAAGCTATTGATGAATTCAACCAAGCTATCGAAATTAATCCCGATTATGCTAAGGCATACAATGGACGTGGGGCTGCATATTTCAAATTAGGCGACCTTAATCAAGCGGTGCTTGACTATACTACTGCTATTCAGCTTGATTCAGAATTTTCATTAGCCTATCTCAATCGTGGAGAAACATACACTCAACTGGAAGAATACGAACTTGCCTTGCAAGATTTCAATGCGGCTTTGCAAATTGATCCCACAAATCCGAATATCTATTGGGATAGGGGAAATATCTATCTTCTAATTAATCAGGTTGAGTTGGCAATCGCTGATTATACGGAAACTATTCGGCTTGACCCTAGTTACGCTCAAGCATACTTTAATCGTGGATATTTGTATTTAACTGCCGAAAGATTCTTGAATTGTACCCTTGCGGAAAGTGATCTTAAGCAATACTTGGAATTAGTTCCAAATGCTCCTGAAAAAACCGCCATAGAAAGAAAATTGGCTGAGATATGTGAATAAAATGAAGGCAATCAAAAACACCCCTATTGGCTAAAATAAGGGTGTTTTCGATGATGAGAGAAAAATCTGGGAAATTATTGATAGCGCAGGATGTCGGAGACGGTCTTACGCGCCGCACCCGCTGAGGGCCACAGACTAGCAAACGTAGCGACCAGCAGCGTTCCGGTCAGGCCGATAATCGTGACCAGCACCGGATAATCGGGGGCAAAGGCGTCACCAAAATTGAGACTCTCCGCCAGCGATTGATTGAGCATATAACCAATCGGCACCCCGATCACCCACGCCATCAAACCGACAATCAAGCCTTCGATCAGGAATTGCAGCGCCACCGTCACTGAGGTCGCCCCGATGGAACGCATCACGCCGATTTCCTTCTGGCGTTCAAACACACTCATCGCCAAGGTGGACAGCAGACCAATCGCCCCGACAGCGGCAATCAACGCGGCGGCGGTGTTCATAATCACCCCGAAGGTCGCAATAAACTTGCCCGTTTCTTCGGCGTTTTCCGTCCAGTTGATATAGCTGGCATTGATGCCACGCGCCAACAGCACTTCGTTGATGTCAGCAATCACATCAGCGACTTCCTGCGTGGTCGGGTCGGGATTGTTCAGCATAATCGAGAAGCCATTGGGTTGCAGTTCACCCTCGGCATTTTTTAATCCGCCCAATTCTGCCAATGTCTCCCATCTGGCCCACACGGTATCAAACGGATAGGTGGTGATGCCGATAATTTCAAGTTCGGCGGTGTTGGCCCCGATGTGTACTGTGATGGTGTCGCCAACTTCTTTGCCGAGCGTGTCCGCGATGCCTGCCGTCACCACTATGCCGTCGGATTCGGGGTTATCGTCCCAATCTTGACCATCGCGCAGTTGGAAATTAAGCAAGTCGCGGTTGGTGGCTTCCGTCCCAATGGCATACAACACGGGTGGGGCGTTGCCAACCGGGGTGGGGGTGAAGCCATCAATCTCGATAGACACCTGCGTGGCGGGTTCGACGGCCTTCACGCCTTCGACGTTGGTCATGATGATTTCGCGGATGGCCTCTTCATCTTGGGTCGAGGTCGGCAGCATCGTGATTTCATTGCCGAAGGTATCATAAATTTCGTCTACCGTCTGGTTGAGCGAGGTCAGCATGGCGTAAATGCCCATGAACGCCCCGGCAGCCAGCGCCAATGTGAAGATGGTCAGCGCCAGACGACCCTTTTTCTGAATGACGTTGCGGGTGGATTGACGCATTCCCAAAGGCAGTGGGAATTTATCCATCCATTTGGCAAAGCGGCCTGCCCCATATTTGCCCTGAATACCGAGGTCGGTCATCGCTTGCAGGATGGTAACACGGATACCCATCAGGACAGGGATAACGGCTGCCAGTACGGGTATGAGCAGGCCCAAAATGATGCCAATGACAATGGCCGGGGGTGACATGGTAAATTCATCAAGGAAAATATTGTACTGCTTGCCTATGCCTACTGCTGCTGAATAGCCCAATGGAATGCCGAGCAGCACACCCGGAATCACGCCGATGATGCCATAAACAAGGGCCATGCCTGCGTAGATGCCAAAACTATCCCCGCCTGTCGCGCCGAGCGATTTCATCACCCCAATTTGGCGGCGCTGTTCCAACACAATTGAGTTGATGACATTGAACACGAGGAAGCCAGACACCAAGAGGGCTACGATGGCTAATAGGCCCAACACACTGGTGAAAGACCGGGTCTGTTCGATGAAGGAGTTCTTGGCAGGGTCTTCCGCGACGGTGCTGGATGGGCTGTAGGGGGTGGCGCTGGCGAGGGCTACATCCCACGCGCCTTTGCCTTCGTCCGCCGCCTTAAAGCTGGTATAGCGCCCCATCAACACACTAAAGCCGCGAAAACCGCCGATGTATTGGGCATCTTCATGCGCGGCAAAGACCATTGTTTCGCCACGCACGACGGCAGGCGCACCCAACGCGACGGGGTATTGATAGGCTTGGTAAATCGTGCCGACAATCGTCCATGTTTCTTCGCTTGTTTGATTGCCCGATGCTTCGGTCAGGATACGCAGCACAATCGTGTCGCCAATGCCGACACCGTGTTCTTCTGCGAATCGGCGTTCAACCGCGATTTCGTGCTGTCCGGCAATCGGATAACGCCCATCTACCAGACTGGTCGGTTCAAGGGCCAGTTGGTCGAAGGGAGCGGAATAGCTGAAAATACGCCCTTCTTCAAATTCGGTGTCGCCTGCTATCTTCCAATAGAATGGATAGAGGGCCATGCCTTGCACTTCCGTAACATCGGGCAGTTGCCGGAGGGCATCTAGGTCAGCTTGTGTATCCGGGGCTTGGCTACCTGTCAGGGTGACATACGAACGGGTCATGGCGAGTTTATCCTCTTGCACGGTTTCTTCCATGCGATTGACGAGGATATTGCCCATTGAAAATAGTGTGACGACGCCAAGCACGCCGATAAAAATGCTAATTGAGACAAGGGCGCTGCGAGCTTTACGCGCCAAAATATCGCCGAAAATTTTACGCCGATGGGTTTGCATAGTGTCCCCTTAAGTGCGGTCTAATGCGATGAAGTTTGCAAGGTTGGGTTTGCAAAATCATCATAACGGAAATTAAAAGCGCCCGTATCCGTCGTTAGTTGGATATAGGCGCTATCTTTCGTTATAGACGACTCAGAGGTCGGTTTTGTGACAACTAGGCGGGAATTTGCAAATTCACCAATTGATTGAGCGCGTCACGTAGGGCGGCTTCAGGTGCGGCACCAGCGGCCTGACCGACAATCTTGCCCTGTTTCACAAACATCAGGGTGGGGATGCTCATAATCTGGAACGCACCAGATACACCGGGGTTGGCATCCACATCCACTTTGGCAATCTTAACTTTGCCAGCAAATTCACCAGCCAGCTTGTCCAAAATGGGGGCGACCATGCGGCATGGCCCACACCACGCTGCCCAGAAGTCTACCAAGACGGGTAGTTCACTTTGCAGCACTTCTTGTTCAAAGGTCGCGTCGGTTACATGTACGGGTTTGTTGATCACTTTCAATTCCTTTTTGCTTTCTTCAGTCTTGCTGACATTACCATTCGGATTCGCAGGTGCGGGGGCGAGTGTCTTCAATACATCGGCAAAACCAACCACGTCACTGGCCCAAGGCCGTGCGCGACGCTTGACTGATTCGCCATTATGCCAGCCGACCAAGACCGGATGTTTTTCTACGTCGAAGCGCGTCTTTGCCATAGGACAGGCATTGGTATCCACCATCACCACCGCCAATTCTTGTTGAAAATCCGCAGCCGCTTTTTCGAGCGCCTTGCGTAAATCAATCCCGGCGGTTTGCCCAGCCGAAAACCAGATGAGCACAGGTTTGTCACCTTGTAATGCTTTTTCTAATTGTTCGTCATTGGCCTGAATGACCAAAGATGCTGGATTACTCATAAGTAGTTATTGGTTACTCCCCCAAACTGGTAATCTTCATAAAACTGGACGATGGTGATGTACAAATCCTTACGGCACGACAGGTAAATCAGCAACTCGAAGACTGTTCGGCAAAGTGACAATGCGAACCGCGACCCATCCATCCGTTGCTCCAGTGGTTGGATCAGGGGCATCCAAGCGGATTTGAATCCAATCTGCTGCCGCATTCCGCCCCAAAATATTAAATTCGGTGAGCGGGAGTAGCTTCGCCAAAATTTCGGCGTCGGTACTCGGTGCGGCCCGCATATTGATTTCGTTCCCCGGCGCAGCCCCACGACCCAAGACTAAGCCATAGGGACGGGTGGGGGGCTGTGGTGTGGCGCTGTATTGGGGTGCGGTTGCCGGGAAGATACCGCCAATCGCTGTCGCCGGAACCCAGCCACTTTGCCCGTCTTCTTGCACCACGTTCCACCATTGGGCGGTGGGGTCTTCACCAAGCAAATTCAAGACCGTCCCCGGCAGCACTTGGGCCAATTGGGGTGCGCCCAAATCTGGTGAGGCATATAGCGGCGTAGAGGCCATTGCGGAGACATTCCCCGGCAGCGGCACCGTCACAATACTTGGCAAAAGCTGGGTCGGAAGGCCCGTCAGCGGTGTTGGGTCATAGGGCATCGGCGTGGGCAGGGTATCGGCGTCGGCAGCCACGGTAATGCTGAAACCTGCAAACACGACCTGCACATTATTCCCGATTTGGGCGATGGCATTGCCGCGCAGCACATCTATGACGGTCTCGTCTGCTTCGCTGATGACAACATAGGCCGTATTATTCATGGTCAAGGTCACGCCATTGACGGTTAATACCAGTAATTGTCCGGCCGGTGCTTGCATCAACATGCCGGATGTGCCTGCCACCTCACATTCGCTGAGTTGGCTTTCGGTGCGGCTGAGGGTTAGGCCCGACCATAAAGGGGTTTTTTCAGTATCAGCACTCGCCGAAACCGGGCCAATCAAAAAGGCCGACGCAAATCCTCCTTCGGTGAAAATATCCTCAAAATTGAGACGGGTAATCGAGGGTTGGTCAGCCGATGAATTATTGATAACCGTACTGATGCCTGCCAGCGGTACAATGCCCCCCGGCGCACTAATTTCGACTTCTTTAGGGCTGTAATCAAACGCCCCCGCCCCCCAACACAGTTGACCGCGTGAGGCCGCACCGCAAAGTTCAAGGGTCTGGCTGACAGCGGCTTCCAATTGGGTTGAGCAGGCGGTATCTTGGGCATTGACGGGCGCGAGGGTGAGATGCGAGTTTTGGGTGGGCAGGACAGATAGGGATAAGCTTATCAGTCCGACGAAAACAGCTAAAACGATAACTACTTTACGCATATGGACTCCAACTACTTTAACGTTCGGTAATGACACGATACATTTCAGGGCGGCGGTCTGCCATAAACGTCCATTTTTGGCGGACACGATCCGTTAAGGTCAGGTCAACCGTCGCCAGCGAAAAGCCTTCTTCGGCGGAATTGGTTTCATGAATAATCTGTCCCTCCGCATCCACCACATAACACGCGGGGTAACAGGGTGGCTCGCTACGATTAATCCGCACCCACGGGATGCCGTTAATCATCGCGTTGTGTTGATAGACGATCTTCCATTTATAGGCAGCATCTAGTTCGGTAGCAGCGGAAGGGGCGATCACAATATCGGCATGGTCAAGTGCCAATGCTCGTGCGCCTTCGGGGAAAAAATTATCCCAACAGATATAGACCCCGACACGTCCTTTGCGGGTGGGGAAAGCCGAAAAGGGGCTGCTGTCTGGCATCCAATGATGGCGTTCATTGTCGGGTGGCAGGTGGTGTTTGCGATATTTGCCCACAATCGTGCCGTCGGTATCTACCACAAGGGCACTATTATAAAAACGGCCTTCCATGCCCCGTTCAAAAAATGAGCACACCAGTACGACCTGTTTGTCATGGGCCAGCGTCTTAAACGGCTCCCACACGCCGCTGTCGGCTGACTCGGCTAGATGTTGATAGTGCGCTTCTGGTTCGCCAAACACCCACGGCAGCATAAACATTTCTGGAAAAGCAATAATTTCGGCCCCAGCATCGGCGGCCTGCCATGCCAAACCGAGCGCCCGTTGGATATTGGCCTGTTTGTCATCCCCGGCTGGAAACTGCACCATGCCCACCGTGACGGTATCAGGACGGGGAAAACTTAAAGGGCGACGTTCATGACTAATTTCCCAATCCACTTTGGGCAATGTTTCCTGTGGATCACGCAATGGCCCGGTCTTGCCTACCGGACGACTGGGGCGTGTTTCCTGATTGGAATCATCATAGTGTGAAGACATAAAAATTCTCTCCGGGATAATGGCGAGATGCGACCAAGCATTATAGCCGATTTAGGTAGGATGTCATGGGTAGGCTGCTCAACGATGTCTCAACGCCCATCCTATCGGATTTCAGACACTACCGTCAGCAGCGCGTGGTAGTCGCATCGTGCAAAGTTGCCCCAAAATCCACTATCGTATTATCATCAAGGAACTATATGTTTAAATTCGGTTGGTAAGTTTAAAGGAGTTATATCAATGCCCCTCAATAAGCGGCATCTGCGTGGGATTTTGTTGCTGGCACTTGTCTTGATGCTGGTGGCCGTTTCTGGGCCGCTGGATCGTGCCAGTGCCCAAGACGGCAATACCATTACTCACGTAGTACAACCCGGCGAGAATTTATACCGTATTTCCCTGCGTTATGGCATTTCTGTTCAAGATATTGTCACTGCCAATAATATTGCCAATCCCAATATCATTTATGTGGGTCAAGTGTTGATTATTCCAGTTCGCGGGACAACTCCACCCACCCAGCCCCCAACCAATCCAACCACACCCGTCCCGCCGACCAATCCAACAACCCCTGTACCACCCACAACCGGAGGGCAGTATACGGTGGTGCGCGGGGACACGCTTTCTTCTATAGCTCGCCGTTTTGGGGTGACGGTTCAAGCGATTGCCTCCGCCAACAACATTGCCAACCCGAATTTGATTTATGTGGGGCAGGTGCTGACCATTCCGGGGGCGACCACGCCACCCTCTAATCCATCCACACCTGTTCCGACCCAACCCCCCAGTAATCCCACGAACCCCACTCAACCACCCACCAATCCAACCCAACCGCCAGTGGTTCCGCCCAATACTGGTGGCGCGTTTGAACTCGGCGGGCATGTGGCAGGCTTTGGGCGTGTCAACGAAATGCGTACCGCTGGCATGACATGGGCTAAGAAGCAGATTCGCTGGAATCTGGGTGAAGGCACAGGTGCAGCACAGGCCGCCATCAATGAAGCCCGCAGCAACGGCTTCCGCATTTTGTTGGGCATCGTCGGCAACAAAGATCAGATGGGCGATTTTGATAATTACACTAATCAATTCGCCGCTTATCTCGGTCAGGTCGCCGCGCTTGGCCCGGACGCGATTGAAGTCTGGAACGAACCCAATATTGACCGCGAATGGCCCAATGGCACGGTCAATGGCGGACGGTATACCACCATGCTTTCCAAAGCCTATAATGCCATCAAAGCGGCTAATGCGAATGTGTTGGTGATTAGCGCCGCGCCTGCCCCAACAGGTTATTTTGGAGGCGGCTGTCGTAATGAAGGCTGCGACGACAACATTTTCCTGCAACAGATGGCTCAGTCGGGTGCGGTCAACTATATGGACTGCATCGGCGCTCATTACAATGAAGGCATCATTTCGCCCGATAACCGCAGCGGCGACCCGCGTGGTGGTCACTATTCACGGTACTTCTATGGGATGCTCGATCTCTACTACAATACTTTTGGCGGGGCGCGAAAAGTCTGTTGGACAGAACTTGGCTATCTCTCGCCCGAAGGCTATGGCACGTTGCCCTCGAATTTCGCATGGGCACAGGGCACAACAGTCGGTCAACATGCCGAATGGGTGGGCCGCGCGGCTGCCTTGTCGCGTTCCAGTGGTCGAGTGCGTTTGATGATCGTGTGGAATGTGGACTTCACGGGCGTTTTTGGCGCTGACCCACAAGGCGGTTACGCGATTGTCCGGCCTGATGGAAGCTGCCCCGCCTGCAACACATTAGGCGCGGCCATGCGCTGAAGTAGATACTCGGACAACTTGCTTCTGTAAAAGTGTAGCGAATGGACTTTGATTTATGAGACATCCTTTGGGGTGTCTCATATCGTTTCAAAAGGTGATTAGAAATTTCTCCATCGAATTGTCGTCCATATAAACAGTTATAAGACGCCTGTTGTCAGGCTGCCGCTCAACTGAAGTATATTTAAATCTACCCTCGTGAGCCTTACACCAGTCGTCAAATGCCCCAAGCGAAATGACTTCAATCTTCGTATTTTCGTGTTCGCTCTTTTTACCACGTTTACCTTCTTTTTGATTGATAGCTGGAGCTATACTGATGGTTTGGTCCCGATTGGCAAAGCTTTGACGCAATCCAGCCAAAGTTAGATCGAATCCTAAACGGGGTAGAATTTCATCTAACGGATAAACTATGCGTAGATTTCGGCGTGCATAGTACCAGCCTAAGCTATGGATATTATACTGATTATCGTAGTCGAGGAAGGCATATGCCAATGTTTGAAGTAGTGTCTCTCTACCGAAAGGGCGATCTATTTTAGTGGTTTTGCAGTCGTATAGTACCTCTTCAGTAATCCAGTCGGCGTCTGCTCCACCAACGCTTCTACTTCCAGCGAAAGTCGGATTAAGGATAAATGCCTTGTCTAAGTCTTTGCCCCATGTTGTCAAAGCGGCATAGGTCAGTCGGGTTACATCCTCAGCAAGTTCCTTGGAAATGAGGGAATTAACTGATTCCCAATCAATGCTATTCTGATTCTCTAAAAGGAATTGCAAAGCAGGAGTGATTTTACCGGAACGACCATATGTGTCGAACCAAGCGAGTATGATAGAAAGAGTAGCTTTTTTCTCGATTTCCTGAGAAGCATTGCCTATTTGAATGATTTTTGAAACAAATTTGGGTGCCTCTGTCCATTTATGTGTTAGAAAAAGAAAAAGTGCCGCGTGTGCCGCTACAATTTCTTCATGTAGTGGGCCAATCAGCCAGCGAAAGCTATAGTCGAAGGCTGTCCCTGCCATTCCATATTCAGAGTGGTTTGGCATTATCTCGACAGGGTATTCTGTAGCCTCGTAGTTGACTGCTTGGGCAAATTTTCTGTAAAGGCTTGCATCCATGTGAGTTCTAAACCATTTTGAGACCGGGCTGTTTTTGTCTTTTAATTGGCTAGATAGAGTCATTTCCCTCCTCCTTATTTTCTCTAATTATAAGCCCATCTATAATTCGCCTGTTGTCACAAAAGCCGTTGCGGTGTAAATTCGGTACACTTGTTATTTAACTTAGCTTTTTATTAAAGGATATTGCTTCGCATGTCGAATAACCCAACCATGGTTATCCTTGCTGGGGGTGCAAATTCGCGGTTTTGGCCCCTGCGCGAAAAATCTCTATATCCCTTTATGGGGGAAACCCTCCTCGAAAAACAACTGAAAGTTTATCACGCCGCAGGTTTTGACCACGCTATTATCATCGCTAATCCCGATAACCGTCCATTAATCGAAAGTGTCTTGGGTGGCCTCAACGTGGGGATGGATGCCGGGATTGTGGTGCAGCGCGAACCGTTAGGCATGGGCCACGCCATTATGCAAGCCGCCCCTTTGCTGGAAGGTATGGGTTATCCACCCGTCTACATCTGCCAAGTCAACGATGTGGTCGAGCCGGATTTGCACGAAGATTTGATGATGGCCTATCGCAGTGGTCGAGCCGTGTCGTATGTCACAGGCTATCAGGTCGAAAGTTATTTCCCCGGTGGTTATCTATCGGTAGAATCTGACGGACGTATTACAGGGATTATCGAAAAACCGGGGGCAGGCAACGAACCCTCGGATTTGGTGAGTGTGGTCGCGCATATCCATACCGACAGCCGCCAGTTGTTACAGCGGATTCAGGCCCTGTATGATGCCAAACACCCCCGCGACGATCATTACGAAATGGCGATGGCAGCCATGATGGAAGCCACCCGTTTTGAATGTGTGCGTTACGATGGCGAGTGGTATCCCATCAAATATCCTTGGCACGTCTTGAATGTCATGAAATTTTATTTGTCGAAGATCGAAGGGCAGCAGATACACCCCGACGCCAAGATCAACGGGCAGGTATCCATCACGGGCGATGTCATGATTGAAGCAGGGGCACGGTTGTTTCATGGGGCGGCGGTGGTCGGCCCTGCCTACATCGGCCCCGGCGCGATTATCGGCAATGGCGCATTGGTACGTGAGAGCATGGTTGGGCCAAAGTGTATGGTCGGGCATGTCAGCGAAGTCGCCCGCAGCTATCTTGGTCAAAATGTCAATCTACACCGTGCTGTTGTGTTGGATTCGGTTTTTGAAGATTATGTCAATTTTTCGGCAGGGTGTATTACCGCCAATCTCCGCATAGATCACGGCACGGTCAAAAGTACCGTCAAAGGGGATCGGCTAGACAGTGGACGGGATAAACTCGGCGCGATGGTCGGTGTAGGAGCATTTATTGGCATCCAGTCAGGTACGATGCCGGGGATTAAGATTGGGGCAGGCGCGGAAATCGGCCCCTTCACCAATGTGACCGAAGATGTACGTGAAGGTGAGCGCTTCTATGTCCCCCAAGAGGCACGGCGGGTTGAGGCAACGGGTAAGGTGCAACCGTGATGAATCCAAGCATCTTCAAGACCTATGATATTCGGGGTAAGACGGGGATAGACATCACCCGTGAGACGGCTCAAGAGATTGGCACACGCTTGGGGCTGTTTTTGCGTCGAAATTATCAGATAGGTCAAATGGTTGTTGGTTACGACATCCGCCACAGTTCACATGACCTCCGCAACGGATTGGCGGATGGCCTCAAACAAAATGGCATGGATGTGCTCGATATTGGTTTGGTGGCGACGCCGGTACTCTATTGGGTGGCCTATCGTTTGGGTGTGGCGGGGGTGATGATTACCGCCAGCCATCTTGGGAAGGAATACAATGGCTTCAAGATATTGGTCGGCAGTTGTCCCATCTGGGGCGATGATCTCCGTATCCTGCGCGATATGCAATATGCCCCGTCCGATTTAACCCCCGGGGGTGGTTATACTGCCAGTTCAGGGGTTAACGATGCCTACATCCAATACCTCGCTACCTCGTTTCGCCCAACCCGCTCGCTGAAAATTGTGGCGGATGCGGGGAATGGCATGGGTGGCCCCTATGCCCCACGCCTCTTGGACGAACTAGGGCATACCGTCACCGCGCTTTTTTGCGACCCCGATGGTAATTTCCCCAATCATCACCCCAACCCCGAAAAAGCCGAAAATATGCGCGACCTTGCCGCTAAAGTAGTCGAGGTTGGCGCGGATGTTGGCCTTGCTTTTGATGGGGATGCGGATCGTGTTGGCGTGGTGGATGAAAAAGGCCAGTTTATCAGTGCCGACAAAATCATGGCGTGGTTGGCAAACGATGTCATCACGCGCAACCCCGCTGGCAAATTTGTCGGCGATGTCCTCAGCAGTCAGGTGGTGTTTGATGCCGTACAAAATGCAGGCGGTCAGCCGATTTTGTGGCAGTCCGGTCATGCGCGGGTCAAAGCCAAGATGCAGGCCGAGGGCGCGATTTTAGGTGGCGAAAGCAGCGGGCATATGTTCTTCGCAGATCGCTATTACGGCTTCGATGATGGCATTTATGCCGCAGGTCGGATTGTGGAATTATTGGCGGAGGACTCCCGCCCCCTATCTGTAATCATTGCCGCCCTGCCCGATTATGTCACCACCCCTGAATATCGCCCCCACTGCCCCGATGAGCAAAAATCCAGTGTGATTGACGGTGTAAAGGCCCATCTTGGCGATTTGCCCTGCGTGGATGTGGATGGCATCCGTGTTTTGTATCCCAACGGTTGGGGCTTGCTGCGGGCATCGGGGACAGAACCCGTTTTGAGCCTGCGGTTTGAAGCCCGCACTGAAGCCGACGCATGGGCCTATAAAAATCATCTGGTGGGGTTATTAAAAGAGGTTTATCCACAGGTTGAGGATTTTTAGATGTTTGAGGTCATTTGTCAGCCTGCTCCCGATCAACCCGAACGGGCCAACGAAGATGCCTTTGTGTTGTATCAGCGGGATGATGGTCAGCCGCGTTTTACGATTGCCGCGATTGATGGGGCGACCTCGGTAGCACGTTTTGGCCCATTAGATGAATATCTGCGGCGCGAACGCAGCAGCATCACCCCGGCGGGTTTGGCGGCGAACGTGGCGCGGGATGCCATCCTGACCCGTCTCGCTATTTCGCAGGGTGAAATCAGTCCACGCGATTTGATTTTGGACGCTAATGGTGTGCTGCGCGAGTTATTGGAGCACGTCACCTCCGATATTTTTTCCGCCGAGAAGATTTTGGCCCGTGAGCCGCAACACGCCGCACTACTGACCGATCCGCGCAAGATTCGCCTATTTCTACCCGCCGCCGTCATCACCCTAGCGACGATTGATACCCAACATCATGTGCTGCAATTTGCCCACGCTGGGGATACCTCGTTGATGCTGATTTATGAGGATGGGCGGGTCGAAGTCCCCACCGAACGCGAAGCACGGATGAATTACGAATCGGCCCTTTTTATGGCCTCGCGCAGCATGTCCACCCAAAAACGTTCCATGCTCGAAGCCGTCAATGATCCTGTGGTGCGTTCCCTAGACCGTGACCATCGGGTTTATCACAATTATGTGGATGAAAATGGTCAGACCATGCCCAGCAGTGGGGTGGGGGTGATTGATGGCCTGCCCGAATTGGCCGATTACATTGTCACTGGGACACTTCCGTTGGACGGGGTAGCGGTGGTGGTGGTCGCCTCAGATGGATTTAGCTGGCCCGCCGCATTGCATGAATCCCCTCCCGAACGCAAAGCCCGTTTGGAAATGATGGGTCAACGGATTCGGCGTGAAGGAGCAGCCCGTTATTTAGCAGCGTTGCGTGCTGAAGAACGGGCCGATGCGGGGCGTGAAAAATACCCCCGTTTTAAGTTGCATGATGATGCCACTGCGGTGGTTTTAACATTAAAATAGCAAGATAGGTAGGAAATTTATGGCTGTACGATTTGGAACCGATGGCTGGCGGGCGATTATCGCCGAGGATTTCACCTTCGCCAATGTGCGCTTGGTGGCGCAGGCCGTCGCCGATTTTATCAAGAACGAACTTTATCACGAGAACGGTACGCCGGAAGTCGTGATTGGCTATGACACCCGTTTCCTCTCGGATCGTTTTGCGTGGGATGTCGCCCGTGTCGTGGCTGGCAATGGCATCATCGCATGGCTAACGCGCACCGATGCCCCCACACCCGCTGTCTCGTATAACGTCAAAGCCAAAGGCGCAATCGCCGGGGTCATGATTACCGCCAGCCACAACCCCCCTCGATACAATGGCTTTAAATTAAAAGCGGCCTATGGCGGTTCGGCCTCACCAGAGGACTGCCTCAAGGTTGAAGCCTATCTCGAAAAAATCATCGCCGATGGGCGTGAACCCCAGATGATGGATTTGGAGGAGGGCTATAAAAAGGAGGTCATTCGCCGCTTTGACCCCTCATGGACGTATTATGAACATCTCGGCACACTGGTGGATTTAAATGTGGTCTCCAATGGCGAACTCCGCATCATTGCTGACCCGATGTTTGGAGCAGGGCGCGGCGTGATTCGGGATTTTCTAGGCCGGACGCGGTGCAGTGTGCGTGAGATTCGCGGTTATATGAACCCCGGCTTTGAGGGCATCCACCCCGAGCCGATTCTCAAACATTTGGGAGTCTTGGCGGCGGCAATTCAGCAAGGGCACGCCGACATAGGCATTGTGACGGATGGTGATGCGGATCGCATTGGCGCAATGGACAGCCGAGGCAATTTTGTGGATCCCCATCAAATTATGGCGTTGGCCCTACGTTATCTGGTTGAAAGACGCGGCTTGCGTGGCGATGTAGTCAAGACCGTCAGTACCACCGCCATGATTAACCGTATCGCTGCCAAACATGGCCTCAAAGTGCATGAGACCCCAGTGGGATTCAACCACATCGCGGATTTAATGCTGACCGGAGATGTGTTGATTGGCGGTGAGGAATCCGGCGGGATGAGTATCAAAGGCCATATCCCTGAAGGCGATGGCATTTTGATGGGCCTGCTGCTGTTGGAAATTATGGGGGACGCCGGACGCTCAACCCCGCTGCACGAAATCGTTACCGAAGTTCAGAAGGAATTTGGCCCGACCCATTACAAGCGCATTGATCTGCACTTAAATAACCCTGTTCCCAAGAAAGAAATGACCAAACGTTTGAGCGACAATGCGCCCGCGAAGATGGCAGGCCAAACAGTCAAAGATGTGCAGACCCGTGATGGCGTGAAATATGTTTTGGCGGATGAAAGCTGGTTGTTGATTCGGCCCAGCGGCACCGAGCCTGTCCTGCGCCTCTATGCTGAAGCGACCTCCGAAGAAACCGTCGGGGAGTTATTGAACAAAGCACGCGAATTTGCGGGAGTATCGTGAGATTTTAGGCACGCATGGCTCGGAACAGGGCCACCACAATATCATTAACCATCCGATTAAAACTACCCACATATTTAATCGGGGTAAATTCTTGGAGAGTGCGGGGCAGGACGCACTCTTCATAAATCACGGGCACAATCGGTTTGCGATTGAGCATAAAGTGATTCCACTGCTGCGCCATCGTCGTGGACAAAATGGCCTCCGGCGAGAGTACCACTACCATCGCGTCAGCCAAACGTAACCCGCTCGAAATGGCTTCATCGGCGTTGCTGCCGGGGGGAATTTCCCGATCCCAAAAAATCTGGAAATTGGAGCGGCGGAGTTGATTGGCAAGTTGCTCGGCGATGCTGCCTTGTTCAGGAGCATAACTCACAAACACACTGCCACGTGGTAATGGGGAGAGGGTGGTTCGCAGGCGGTCAGTATTCAGGCTGCTGGCCGTGATCTCATTTTCATCCATTGCAACCTGCGGGCGGGGTGCAGCAAGCCACTCAAGGACATCGGATTTGCCTTCTTGATACCGCATCCGCACCGTATCGGAGAGTGTCAGAATGGACCCTACCGAAATCGGCATGGGTTCGGAGACAATTTGATTGTTGATGGTGCTGCCATTGGCCGACCCTAAATCACGATAAATGTGTAGGCCGTCTTGCCATGTAAATTCACCATGATTCCGGCTAACCGCCACATGTCGAATCAAAATATCGTTATCCGACCCACGTCCAATCGTGATGCGCACACGCGGCTCCAAGATCAAACGAGTGTCCGGTTCTGGCTCACTCATCATGACCAGTTCGAGTTTTTCCGTAAAAGGGGCTGGTACAATGCGTAATTGGTCGTCTTCTAAAACGCCATTGGAAAAAAGGGTGCCTTCATAAGAGAGTACGCGCTGAAGCCGTCGAGAAAACAAACGATAGTCCAGCAGACGCCCTCCCATATCCGCCTCGGTGAGATCAAGCAGCGTGACAATGGACGGAACCAACTGTTGTAATGGCTTATCGTCTGGCAGAGGCAGCAGGCTGATATTGCCCGCCATATCAATTAAACTAATTTGAATTTTGGTCATGACTTTTTTCGGCGTTGGGGTGGCACTATTCAGCAGTTAACCCATGATTCCACCTGAAGGCCTCATGGGTTTTCTTCCAAACGAAATGAGTTGGAGCGGGTGGCTATTCTGTTGCCGCGTCCATATTGAGCAAGCTGCGTACTTTTGCCACCAGATTATGATGAAAAATCGGCTTCAAAATATAATCGGTTGCGCCTGCTTCCATCCCTTGAATGACGCTTTTTGCATCGCCCCGCGCCGAAAGGATGAGCACCGGACGATCTTTGGTGTCGTCCCGTTCACGCAGCATCCGGCAGAGTTCGATGCCATCAATGCGCGGCATCATCACGTCCAGAATAAATAAATCTGGAACATCACTTTCGAGCATCGTCAGCGCTTCATCAGCATTTTGCGCCTTGAGCACTTCAAAGCCACCACGTTCCAGCATGATGCCGATCAACGTCAGGGCGCCGATTTCGTCATCCACAACTAAAATCCGCTTCATCGGATACAAGCTCCCTTTTTTGGGCAGGTTTCTAGCCGGTATAACCCAACTGCATGTCTAATGATTGCGATATGATGAGTTTAGCATTTATATAGGCAAACGCGCAAGCAGTCTGACCAGTTTATTTTTATTTTTGTCAAAATAGTTTAGAAATATCGGTTTAAATCAGCAGGCCCCAAAATGATTTGAGGCCCACTACGCCATTATTGAATGCCAACAACCCGTGCTATGTCGTCCGCATGGGTTTTTTCATGGTTGGCAACCCAATAGAGGATGCGCTCTACCGACCAAATATGCAATGCCGCCATCCGGCCCTCTTTATCGAGCACCGATTCATCGGCTAGGTTATCCAACCATTGCAAGAGTTCCGCCCGCGAGGTTGCCATATCCTCACGGACTTGTTCGATGGTACGTTCGGCAGATTTCTCTACCGAGCGCCGATTAAAACGTTCAAGTTCAAAGTCGGCGGGGATGATCTCTTTGTCGGCGGCGATACCGATGGCCTGATTGCTTAGACCGCGATCCGAAATCGCCATATGGATTGCCAGTTGATGGGCATTCCAAGCTGCTCCGTCGGAATAAATTGGCGTGTCCCATCCGTCGCCCATACGGTCAAATACATAATTGACCCGTTCGCGGGATTCTGCCAATGCCTTTTTGATATTGTCAATGCGCTCAGACATCATGCCTCCTAATCTCTGAGCCGATGGCTACTGTGGTTCTGCCGATTTTTTGCGTTCGGCAAGGGCCTCAAGCATAGCCGGAATGCTGGTGAATTTCAAACGGGGTCGTCCGATGGCCGCGCCTCGTTCCTGCTCCAACTGATCCAGCAGTTGCCAATCGGCGTAGGTGACATAGGGAGTTTGGCGCGTTTCCAGCAGATGTTCCAATTCAGTACGGGCCGGGTGTTTCGGATTCAAGGTCTTGCCCGCCGCCAAATCTTCCAATAGCTCATTGACGGTAGCCTGCGAATCGGGTTTATTTGTACCGATAATCCCGCTTGGCCCGCGTTTAATCCAGCCCACCACATATTCGCCAATCACCTGCTCTTGGGTATCAAGGTGGATAATCCGACCCTCTTCGTTGGGAATGGTTCCCCAGTCCTCACGGAAGGGGACACCTTCAACCGGAACACCGCGATAACCCACCGAGCGGAACACGAGACCGACGGGCAAAATTTCGGTTTCTTCAGTAGCAACTGGACGTAGCGAACCATCGCCTTTTTGCACCAGTTTGTTTTTGACGATTTTGATGGCCTCGACCTTATCCGTGCCGATAATTTCAACAGGGGATACCAAAAAGCGCATTACAATCGTGCGTTTTTTCGTGCCTGCCTGATGCTGGGTGTAGTTTTTCACGATTTCGACATTACGCTGCATGGCCCGATCATTCGAGGCGTCGAGGGCCTGTTGGCTGAGGGGATCAAGTTCGGCTTCAGCAGGCGATACGACAATCGTGGCTTCTTCCATTTCACCTAGTTCTTTAATTTCCGTGTTGGTATAGGCGGCCTGCGCTGGCCCACGTCGCCCCAAGACATAAATGGTCTTGATACTGCTGTTCTTGAGCGCTTCCAACGCATAATCAGCAATATCCGTTTGATAAAGTTCGTTGTGCGAACGGGCCAAGATGCGGCAAACGTCCATCGCCACATTCCCCACCCCAACAACAGCGGCGGCCTCTTGGGTCAGGTCAAATTGACAATCGCGGTAATCCGGGTGGCCGTTGTACCAAGCCACAAATTCGGTTGCGGCGTGGCTGCCTGCCAAATCTTCGCCGGGGATGTCCAACCGTTTATCGGTTTGTGCCCCAACTGCATAAATAATCATGTGATAATGGTCAACCAATTCGGCGTGCGCAATATCCTTGCCGATTTCTACATTGCCATAGAACCGGAAATTGGGGTGGGCAGCGATTTTGTCATAGACCTTCGTGACCGATTTAATTTTGGCGTGGTCGGGGGCGACACCACCGCGCACCAAACCATAGGGGGTGGGCAGTCGGTCAAACATATCAATTTCGATAGTCAGGGCTTGCTGTTTTTGCAGATGTTCGGCGGCATAAAAACCGGAAGGGCCAGAGCCAATAATCGCCACACGCAGAGGGTGAGTTGGAGTACCTACTTGTGTAGTCATGCGCGTTTTTGTTATTCTTTCTCCAAAATGGGGATAAACCAACAACCCTTTCATTATACACCGTGCCATCTGGTCTTGGCGGAAAAGGTGCTAAAAATCATGCAAATTGCGCGAGTAATGGGTACTGTCGTTTCGACTCAACGTGACCCCTCTACACAGGGCTGGAGTTTGCTGCTGGTCGAACATTTGGATGTGCAAAATCAGCCGACTGGAAAATTCACAGTGGCGGTAGATGCGCTCGGCGTTGGGCCGGGGGAGGTGGTCATGTTTACCAGTGGCAGCGCCGCCCGCCAAACCAAAATGACCGCCGCTCGGCCTTGTGATGCCGTCATTATGGCAGTCGTGGATACATGGGAAGTCGGCGGGGAAGTCGCCTATGTAAAAGGCGAGAATGGCAGCTAAAAATCAGTGCCTTCCTTTACCACCCACTTCATGTTGTCCACATTTTAGCTAGATTCAGCACGGCGGCTTCGGCCCCGTGTCTTAATTTCCCTACTAAAGCCAGTAGACAAACCTAACCAACGACAGGTGCGCGAGCTAGGGTTTTGTAATACGCTGAAAATTGCGCCATTCAAAAACACAAAACCTGCTTTATAGTCAGCTTATTAGAAGGGAAGCTGCCATGCGTACCAGATCATCTGTTGGGTTATTGTTTATCATGATCGTTGTTGTCGCTATCCTCTCAACTTTTACCCCGTTTAATCGCTACATTGCTCAAGCCACGCCCTCCCGTGCAGAAACGGCTGTCACCTATGTGGGCACAATCACCGGTGAAGAAGATGTTTTTGTTGGGGTGGGCATTGTCGGTGAAGAGGTCACCATTTATATCTGTGACGGCCAAAACGACCAGAACTCGGTGAGTATCGCCGAGTGGTTTATTGGGCCAGTCTTGCGAAATCAAATCGAAATCCTCAACGAATCCAATAATCGTGTGCAAGCATCCCTCACCGGCAGCACTGGCGAAGGCACGTTCACTTTTGCGGATGGCTCGGTGAAAACTTTTACAGTGGCACTGGTCGAAGGGCAAGATGCGGGCCTTTTTCGGTCTGAATTTTCTTTTGGCGACAGCCACTTTTTGGGGGGGTGGATTATTTTGTCAGATGGCTCGATACGTGGGGCGGTTCTCCAACGAGCTACCGCTAGCAGTCCCGCAGTTTTGACCCCTGCTAATTTCATTGATTTTAATACGGGTGGTGCGCCAAGCGATGGCAACTTGACCGCCATTGAAGCCCTGCCGCTGGATACCCTACCCGCCAAAGTCAGCCGGGGTGAGGGTGCTGAACACGGAACACTGGTGATGACCTTGCCAGATGGCACTCAGCTTTCGGGCCAAGTGGTCAGCGGCGCGGCAGGACAAATCGGCGAGGTCAATCGGACAGGCGATGACTTAATTTTCACGTTCACCGAGATTACCTATGATGTCGCTCCCATGCAGCTACCGGGTGGGTTAGCGATTGGCCCTCAAACAATTAAACTCGACCCAAGCCAACCGAGCACCCTGACCGTAAACCTCACGACGGGTGAAATCTCGCGCAATTTCCATTGGATTTTGACCGCTACCGATGTGTTGTATAACGGTCAGCCGTCCATTGTGTTGGGTGATACTGCTAGTGCCGAAGTAGCCGAAACAACAGATCTGGGTGGTAATATTCACACCATCCGGTTGTTGACCCATTGGAGTAGTACCATCAGTTTGGATACTTGGACAGTTGGTGGGGTGACATTACCCAGTGGTCAGGTGCTCGCTACCGCCGAGTTTGACGGGGTCTATACGCTCGATTTTAATTAGTAGACATCTGAGTGAGGGGGTGGGTCTGGCATCTGGCCCACCTCTCAGCACCAGCTTATTTCTTTTCCTGTTCATCAATATCCGGCGGCAGTTCAACGCCTTCACGCAGCCATTTAATCGCTGGCCCCAGATTCAAAAAGTCACGAGTCACCCCGATATTTGACGGAAGTTGGGTTAACGCGCGGCGAGTAAAACGCGCAATGGTGCCATCATCAAACAAAAAACCACAGCGCGTATCATCTGGTAAATGAAGTTCGGCCAGAATTCCCGGCAGGCGGTCAAACACAAAACGACTGGGTGCGCCCGCGCCGCGAAAATCAAATAGAATCCGCACGGGTGCTCTCATTTTGCCGTCTTGCGCCCGAACATAATCCACCCACTGAATCAACACTTCACGGCTAAGATTGTCAAATGTGGTCACGACGATGCGGTCACGACGCACGTTGACATGAAATGTCGGTTTTTTGAGGGCGGCTTTCAAATGGGCAATCGAAAGTTCCTCAGTGCGGGTTAAATCCGGTGAGTTGTCTGGTTGTACCGGTTGTTCAACCATTATTCCCTCTAATTTTCAAGAAAATTAAGCCTTAAAATAAATCCACGCCTGCAAACGCCCCAACCAAAGCGTGTCACCACTGGCGAGTTGAAACGGTGAGTGGGGGGTTAGGCGATAATCATTGATTTTTGTACCGTTGCTTGAACCTAAATCCATGACCATTAGTTTACTGGCTTCGCGGCGCAGAACGCAATGCCGACGTGAGACCCCGGCGGGATATGCCCCAAATGTGGCTAAATCAACATCCGGGGGCTGCGAATTGTCGGGACAGCGACGCCCTAATACCATTTGATGGTCAAGGGGAAACTGGATATGTTGATTTTGATCTGTGAATACCAACAATATATGCTGGTCAGATTCCAATGGGGGTAGGTGATCCGGCATGGCCGAACCAGAATCCTGAATATCCATATGTCGGGTGCTAAAAGTATCCAATGGAATCCCTCCGATACTAATTTTTTGTGCCCACCAACGACTTGTTGCTATTGTATAACAGGTTAGGTGATTCGCAGCCGATTCTCGACAAAGGTTAACATTTCTTCAGCAACCTGTTGGGGATTCTCCATCGGCAGTAAATGACCTGTCTGAGCCAGTGTGATGATGGGTATATCCGGTCGTATACGTTGCAGCAATCGTTTGGATTTGTCGGTGAAGGTGTCAGTTTCTGCCCCCTGCAAGACGAGGGTCGGGTGTTGGATTTTTAGGGCCATATGCCACGCATCAATCGGCACATGGTTGTAGATATGGGCTTCCCATTCAGGGCTGTAGCACAGTTCAATCGCGCCATTGGCATTGGGAATGGAACGGGTCAAACCCTCGACATAAGCTCGGATGGTGTCATCCGGCCAACGGGCGAATAATTTGCGCTCCCGAAATCGCTGGAAAGCATCTTCATGGCTGTCCCATTGGCGGCGGCGACGCAGGGCCATATCCGCTAACGGCGAATTGACAGTTGGGTCGGCGGCAAGGGCAGCCTCCAACATTCGCAGCAGAGGACGCGGCAAAATCACCGGGTCAATCAGAATCAGAGCGTGGAACAGATCGGGCCGTTTGATGCTGGCGAACATCGAGGCCGTTCCCCCCATGCTGTGGCCCGCCCCAACAACTGGCCCAAGCCGATGCTGCTCAATCCCGGCGATCAAATCGTCCGCCATGACATGCCATGATTCTAGCGTTTCCGGCGCGGGTGGGTGGGGCCACAGGGGACGAGCAGGCAGCATCACCACGCGAAATTTATGCGCTAGATACTGTGCCAATGGACGATAGCTCTCCGGTGGGAAGCCATTGGCGTGCGCCAAATGCAGCACCGGACGGCTGTCGTTGGGACGGGGGGCGTATTCGTAAATGGGGTACGGATTGGTCATAATATCAATTTAATTTAATTAATTTAATCGTCGCGTCCGCTCAGGCCTTCAATCGCGCCGAGTGCCGCGCCATATCCCGCCATGATGTCTTGTTCTTCTCCCCCGAGATAGATACGACCAAAGCTGCCGAAAGCCCGCACTTCCAAAATGTTGATGTTGGCGGCTTTTTCGGCTTCGTTGGCGGCAAGGGCGGCATAACCAGCGGGTTCGACTTCTAGAATGTACAAGGTCTGCCCCGCCAAGATCATATGTCCATGCCGGGTGCGGTTAATCAACTGCACCTGATGGGGGTCGAGATTGCGGATAATCTGGCTAGAAATGACCTTTGGTTTTTTGCGCTGATCTTCTCTAACTTCCAACGCCTCCAAAATGGCGGCCCCGGCGGCGCGGACTTCGGCCTGACTGTCGGAGTGAACTTCGAGCAGGCCATACAGACGTTCAATAATCTGCATCCCCGGTTTAACCGAAGTGGCCTTTAATGCGATGTCGGTTATACGGTTGATTTCGATGCCGGGTGAAATTTCAATCCACAGGCTGGCGTCATAGGGCAGGGGCAAAAATCCACCTGCGACTGTCCCCAAAAACGCGGCGTGTTGGGGTTGTAGGCTGTCCAGAAAAACGTAAGTGCGTAAGTCTACGCTCACGGGCGGTTCTCCTAGCAAAAATTTGGAACTAAGGTGGGGACTATTATATGCTGCATTATTCATTTCGGCATAAAATTGGTTCGGGTGGATGGATTCAGAATCAACAGGAGGCGCTTGAATATGTTTATGAGGATCGTCAAAAATGGGGAAAACACTTCGCCTAGAGTAGAAAACCCCATAGCAGAACATGTTCATAAGGCTATGATAGGACTAATTGATGGAACTGTGGCTTACTTGGATTTGATTGGAAATAAGGGCGTTCTTACTATCGGGGAAACTGGTACTAATAGGGTGAGTCTGCATTATATGGACATTGATCATACCCCTGAAAATACCCATCAATACCACTGGGGAGTCGTGCTTGATCCCTCGTTGGCTAATGATAAGCGAAAAATCAGAGTGAACTACGGAACTGAAACGACCCCTGAACCTATTTGTCGAACTATCCCAAGTGAACAGGCATTAGAAATCACCCTGTATTTTCTCGAACACGAAGCCCCACCTAAAGGATTTACTTGGTAGGGGCGAATGGATCGGTTTGAATAGTTAGAACGAGCGTTCTATAACTGCGAGTTATATGCGCCGAAGTTGAATCCGTAACCTTGGTTACGCATGAGTTTGTGTTATAACGATGAAATTAATGGCTTGAATAGGGGCATTTGGCTATGGGGAGGGTGAAAAACTTAACCGATTTCCAAGACGATTGAAACGATGCTGTGCAGGCTATCTTAATAGTACAATTGGGTACGCTGATTTTGGGGCAGGGGTGTATTATGATGATAGAACATGCGACCTAGCGTGCAATGACATAGAAAGGGGTAGCCACCGACATGAGCAAACGTGTGGAAATCTGGGAACAGGTTTGGCGCTCCGACGATGATGACCTGTGCCTATTGGTATGTGTCCAGCAGGGGGACAAGATGAGTTATGAAATCATTGACCCCCAAAGCGACGATGACCCTGTGACGTTTGCGCTTTATCAAGACGCCATTGAATCCCTGACGCATCATGGATTTACATTAGATGCCAATGCCGAAACCGGACAATATAAACCAGCCCGCCGCCTGACCCCCCAAGAGAAAAAACGCCTCTCGTATGAACGCGACCACTATTCCATGCCGACAGGCAAGGGTGCCAGCCGCCGCAACCAAAGCGAACAGCCCAAACTGCGCCGCCGCCAACATCGCCACCGTCTGAATGAATATCTGCGCCGCGAGACACAGGGTTTGTATAAGGATGTGTCGGACCAGACCCTACGCGGGATTCGGCAGGAGGGTAAATCGGAATATCGCCGTAGTGTTCCACTTGAGGATGCCATTGAGGAGAAAAAACGCAAACGGGTCGAACGTGAAGAAGCCCATAAAGATCGGCCCAAACGTCCTACTCAAACACAGGGGCGGCATCCAAAAGGCGGGCGACGGGGCAAACACAATGATGCAAACCTGCCCCGTTGGTTAATGAACTCGGACGAGGATGATTAGCGAAAAAAGCGCGACTGCCCTACGATATTTTGCACGAAGTCGGGGTGTAGCTGCGAAATAACCTCGCTGTGCAGCAAGGTGAGGCTGTCCAAGCGATTGCGAACCAATTCAAGGGCAGCCTCTACATCCGACACCAGACCCGTCAGCAGCACCAAGCCTTTACCGCCCAAACCATCGGATAGCCGAATGCTCAATAACAGAATTTGTGCGCCTTTGACGGCAATATCCCCAGCATGGATAGCGGCGGGGGCGGTGCGAGTTTCGATAATACCAAGCGCATCTTTTTCGGTGGGTGAGGTGCGCGGTGGTTGATTGGCAGGGTGGAGAGCGACCATTACATCAGGATGTACCCCCGGCAGCCAGGTCACATCTTCAATCGCGGGGCCACCCACCGATTTTCCGGCTTTCATGGCTTCTTCGACTTCGGCGACCTCACCCCCCAGCAGCACCAAATAACGCCCCGGCTGAACTGTTCCAGCATGAATTAACTCGACGGCTGATCGCTTGACCATTGCATCCGCCGCGACCATGCCCCGTGCGATACTGGAAAATTCAAACAGCACCAGCGCGGGTTCGGCTCGAAATAATGGCGTGGCGGGAGGGCGGGATCTGGGAACGCTCGGTTTGGGCATTTCCAGTCCCTTCACCAATGCGTCATGCGAAAGATAGGGCGGCATGGTCATTTAATCCTGTCGCATTTCGAGATAGGGCATCCCGTAGCCGAATAATAATTTACCCGCCTCCACCAGCGCATAGGCCAATTCTGTGCCATCGCGGAACGTCCACCAATGGTCATCAGTCGGCACGACTTCGGATTGATAGGCGTGGCGGATAATCCATGCAAGGGTGCGTGCTTCGCGGTGAGCATACTCGCTGATGGCGCGTGCATCAAGTCCCTGATTGCGAAGGAGGGTGATGTTAAATCGGGCCAATGGACTTTGCTCAAAGGCGAGTAATTGCCACTCCACAAAGCCATATATATCCTCCCCCAACGCGGGCAGGGGTTTATGGAAGCGTATGAGGCCGCGTGCCTGCTGCATTTCATTATCTTCCAATTGCAGATTGGCGGCGGTCATGGCTTGACCTACTACTTTGAGCAGTGTGTCTTTAAAAAATCGTGTTTTCGCCGGGTCGTAGAACATTCATGCTCTAACCTTTACTCGCTGTCTTTGCATCCACAGAAACTTCGTATTCCAATTCTTACGACTAGTGTTCCTATAAGCACAGGGGGAGCAGGAATTTTTAATTGACTAACTGTTATAATATCTGCTACTACAATAACCAAGTTTACATTATCGTTTAGGGATGGATCATCAATCCTATCGCAGAGTTTTGCTTGGTTGCATAGAAGTTCTCGAATAGGGGTTTGCCAAGAGTAAAAAAGTTTTTTGCCTTGTCTTCCTGCAATTTCCCTAATGAAGACAGTCCATAATGTAAAAATCATTATCACAGATAAGATTGAGGTGAACACGAAAATCGCTATAGGTTTGGGTATGGTCTCTTCTACTGTCTCTTCATTGCTAATTTCTTCATCTTCCAAACCCGCAGTTCCAAATGCATTTATGGGGTCTTTTGAAAGGACCAACATCGTTGAAAATCCAAAAGCTACCAAGACTCCAATAAAAACAATCCAAAGTTTGGCGTGTTTCCATTTACTGTATCTAAGGACTAATTTATAGAGGTCTGTGTTATCTTGTTGGAGATAAATTTTTGCCTCATGTGTATGGTCACTCAAATTGGGATTTCGAGTGTTCATATAACCATCCTTTTTTGTAAGAGAAACTTTCTACTCATCCCGTCCAGAAGCCCTGAGTATACAGAACGGCATACATCGCAAAGAGCAGCAAACTGGCGAATGTCCACAATCGGTCAAAAAGCGGATTGCGTCCCCAACGTATCAACACAAACAGCATCGGAATCACAATCAAGACATAGCGATTTTGGCTCACCAATTGGCCTGTACCGAGGGGCAGCCAAATCGCCGCCAAACCATAGAGCGCCAAGCCCGGATGCCATTTCCATTCTCGTAAACACAGCGCCGTCGCAAAAAGGGTGAGGCCCAAATCGAGGCCGACATGCACCAGTCCTGCCGCGTCTGTTCCCATCCATGCGATCTGCTGGGCGAAAATACACAGGGTTAGCGGCTGCATGAAATAACGTCCAAAATCTTGCTGGGCCTGAAACGTGTCTAATCCCTGATTGCCGAGCCATGTATTAAAACCAAAAAACGCGATAATCGGGAAGGTAATCGGGATGAGCAGATGGCGGGGTAAATCTTTGCCGCGCCACCAATGATCCAACCAAACCGTGCCCATCGGGAAAAACAGCAATAATCCAGTGGGGCGGGTAATCGCTGCATAGGCTGCCACTAGACCCGCCAGCCATAATTTTTTGCGATAGGTCGCCAATAAAGCCGCCAAACTGACAGCAAGATAGGCCGATTCGGTATACAACTGGGCCATAAACATCGCGGTGGGGAAAATCAGTAGATAGAACACGCCGCGCAGGGCATCTTCTTGACCGAGGCGCTCCGCCACCAATTGATACATCAGTACACACGACACCGCCCCCGTAATCGCCGAGACCATTACACCGGAAAGGGCCATGCGGTCATCCCAATTCATGTTGGGGAATATCCAGCGCAGGGTCGCCTCATCCCAAATCCGCATCATGATGGGGTAGCCGGGGAAAAAAGTTGCTAATTTGATGTCGCTGTAGCCGTGTTGGGCAATCGCAACATAGCGCCAACTATCCCAGCGGGCATGAAACCAACCACCTGTTGCTGGGCCATCCACTTCGCCAGTGGTCATTTCGCTTGTCCATGTATAGGCGTAATCGGGCTTCTGTAAATCGAAGCGTGCCCAGACCATATGCTGAAAAAGAATCAGGATGATGTACCAACCGAGCCATAACCACAGCCCCATACGCCATCCGGTCAGGTGTTTGGAGGTGGGTGAGGCGTTGACTGCGTTTTCCAAGTGAGACTCATTCATGGTGTACCGAATAAAAGCGGTATCATTCTACCGAAATTGCCAGCGAATTGCCTTGCCTGCGTTGGCATGTTATAACTTCTCTATAGTTCTCAGCATCGCTTAGGGAAAAATATTCATGACAGACCAGCTTGTCCCGCAAAATGTTTATAACAATCTGCCATATGTCTATGATGATGCGGGTTTTTCGGCCTATGCGTTGGAATATACCCCGATTTACCTCAATTTTTTGCAGAAAAACGGCTGGATCGGGCGGCGTATTTTAGATTTAGGCTGCGGGACGGGTATTTCGCTCGAATTTTTTAGCACCCAGCGCATGATGACGACGGGGGTAGATGTCAGCGAGGGGATGATTGACATTACTCGCCAGCGTTTGGAGGCTGCTTCGGTAGACGCCACACTGGTTTGTGAAGATGTGCGCCGCTATACCCCCGTCGAAAAGTCCTTCGATCTAGTTCTCTCAATCGGCGATGTCATGAATTACATTTCCAGTGTGCGCGATCTTGAGGCCATCTTTCAGAAGGTGAATTACGCCCTCGATTTAGGTCGAACGTTTTTGTTCGATCTACGGACGCTGCGCAGCCTAGCTGAGGATTTTGGGCAGAAAACACAGGAACTAGTCAATAATGAAGATTTATATGTTGTAGTGCGGAATCACTATGATTATGAAACGCAAACCTTAGGCCAGCACTTCACCTTCTTTTATCGAGATGAGGACAATCCCCATTATGTACGGGCCGAGGAGAACCATGTTTTGCGTGGTTATCCATTCCGCGCCGTGACGACCATGCTGACCCGTTCTGGTTTTGAGGTCAAACACTCGCTGGATTTAAATTTGAATCCCTTTGACCCCGATAAAGACCCACACGGACGGGTGGTCATTGTGGCGGAAAAAGTACGCGATTTATAAGTCTGAACTTAATCTATCGCTTCAGGAATCTGAACTTTATGCAGAATATTAATCCTTCTAACAATGTCAATCGCCGGGGGCGTTTTTACGCCATCATGGGTATTTTGGTCTTTTTCATGGGGGCACTGGCCTCAGCGATGGGCATCCTGTTTTTCCTACTCCCGCTCTTGGGGAATACCTATTCCACGCCGGGGGGGGTATGCCTAAATGTAATCGGCATCCCTCTGGCGATTGCCGGTTTGGGTGGGGTCGTGCGTGGCCTAACGTTGCAAAAAGATAACCCGCTGGCCTATGAGGTTGGGGAGTCTATGCGCTCGTTTTTGGGGCAGGATTCGCGCTACACCTTCGTGCGCAATATCAGCCGACGCCGCTTGGGGTATATTGATGCGGTACTGGTCGGCCCACCCGGTGCGTTGGTGCTTCGCGTGGTCAATTACAGCGGGGAGTGGATTAACGAAAAAGCGGAATGGCGCGTCCGGTCAAAAAATGGCAATTTGCGCAAAGCCTCCAATAACCCGACCCGTGAATGTGCGCGGGATGTGTATGCGCTGCGGGCGTATTTTGCTAAGAATAATCTCGTGGATATTCCTGTATATGGCATTGTGGTGTTCACCACCCCGCCGGAACGTCTGACCCTGCGTGGCGAAGGGCCGGTCATTCCGATTGCCGAACTGCACTTGCTGTATCAAATTATGAGCCGTGATTATCTCAAAGAAGACCGCATCAAATCGGCGCAAATCAAGGCAACGGTGGACGCACTGGTGAATTAAGATGCGACGCGGCATACGAGGGGTAGCCATTCGACTGCCCCTCATCGGTTTGTTGATTCTGTTAGCTGGATGCGGCGGAAACGATGAATCGGACAAGCGCCAAGTCAGTAACCCCTCGCCAACCGCATCCCCTCAAATTGTTGGTACTGAAACTCCTACCCCTACGATTGACCCCAATATCACACCTTCCCCGACGCTATGTGTACTCTCTACCGAATGGACAGAAACCTATACCGTGCGGGCGGATGATACACTCGGCGCAATTGCGATTGCCGCTGGGACGACCATCAAAGCTGTGCAAGACGCCAACTGCCTCACAGATCGGGATTTATTGCAGGTGGGGCAGGTCTTACTTGTGCCCAATGCCTTTTCGATAGATATTGCCGCCAGCGAAACGGGTATCGAGAGTTTGATTGTTTTTGTGCGCGATGGTGGGTTTGGACAGCGCAATTTGTGGGCGGTGAAAAGCGATGGGACGACCCTCCGCCAACTCACTGAATCGGGGTATGTGGTCGGGCGACCCGTGCGAGATGCTAGTTTGGTTACAGTGGCATTTCGGGTCGTGTCCCCTTTTCATGTGCCTGAATCTGCACCAGAATCACTCGACGCTCTGCCGAATGACATTTGGATTGTTAACTCCGATGGCACAAATCTGCACCGTTTGGTAGATCAAGGGCCAGCCGATGCTCTCTATCGCAGTGACGCGGTGTGGTCATGGGATGGCAGTCAGGTGTTTTTTGCAGAGCAGGGCGGCTTGTTTGGGTCGCTGGTACGGATTAATGAGGATGGCACACAGCGTTATGTGCTGACTACTGGCGATTTTGTCCCCCCCGATGGTCTGAATCCGATTCCGCCTGCCCTGTCGCCTGATGGCAAACTGTTGGCTTATGTCACATGGGATGATATAGGGATGGCATCGCTGCAAATCATTAACACCGAGGATTTGATGGTTCAACCTTATGCCAGCAATTTTGAGTATCGGGGCGGGCCATACTGGGTTCCCTTAGAGGGGGATAACGGGCCACCTGCGATTGCCTTTGCCATAGCCGATCCGAGCGGTGCGACCTTGTGGTATGTGATGGATCCCCAGACAGGTCAACTTGCGCCGCGCCCTAATGGATTGGCACTGGTGAATGAGGGCTTGGATTGGACAATCCGGCCCGCTGGAGATAGCCTAGCCTTGTTTCAGACCGATACGCCACAAAATCGTCTTTTACCGAATGCTTGGGAGAGTATTTCATGGGGGCCATCCGGCGCTCGGTTAGTGGTGGCTCAAGACGCTGGATTGATGCTGTTTGATTTGGAGACCGGATTTGAAAAACGCATCACCGAGGGGAATGATCTCACCCCGGTTTGGCTGCCGCCGGGGTGGTGGGTTTTGCCGTAAATTTATCCTGTGACTCGTGTCGCCAGCACGTCTTTCAGCAGTGGATTTTTGGCATCGCGGTCAGAGATAATCGGGTTTTCGATACCCCAATCCAGACCGAGTTCGGGGTCATTCCACGCCACGCCAAATTCATCGGTGGAATCATAATAATTATCCACCACATACATCAGCGTGCAGTCCGTTAGGGCGGCGAAACCATGCGCGACGCCGATGGGGACAAACAGCCCAATGTTATTTTCCTCCCCCATTTCGACGGTAGTAGCCTTGCGGAAGGTCGGGGAATCGGGGCGTAGATCAACCAATCCAGCCCGGATGCGACCAAACGGGCAGTACCAATAATCTACCTGATGATGATGGAAGTGCAGACCACGCAGCACGCCCTTTTGGGAGTCTGAGCGATTGTTCTGGATGATGTCCCATGATCGCTGTGGAAACCACTCTTTGCGGAACGTCTCCATAAAACGTCCACGTGGGTCTTCAAAAACCTTTAATTGAACAATAGATAATCCCTTGATAACGGGGGATTCTTGAATCTGTGCCATGTAGTCAAATCTCTCTATGCTTGAATAGGTCTAACGCGGTGCGACAAAGCGCCCTTCCAAAACTTCTTGTTTGGCCTCGGAAGCCTTCGTGAAGTTTTTATTATAGCGGAGGGCCTTGTCAAATTCCTTGATGGCTTCCTCCGGTTTATTTTGGGCGGCATAGGCCAGACCGCGATAGTAATAAATTTCCTCGATATACGACTGATTGCTTTCGGTGGTATCGGCAATCGTGACGACCTCATTATATTGGCCCGCCTGATAATACGCGATATACGGCCCAAATTGATACCACCAAATGCGATAGGGTAGGTCGAGCGTGCGGGCACGATTATAGGCCAAGACTGCTTCATCGTAACGTCCCAACAGTGTTAATGCCGTGCCCATGTTAAACCACGCATATTTGTCATCGGGATCGAGGGTGGCGGCGGCTCTGGCCCGTTCAAGGGCGTCACTGGCGGCAAAAGCCGGGTCCGCGAAGTTACCCAAGACCTCGCGTAGTTCGGCTTCGCGGGTAGGGTCGTACAGCACGATATAGGTATAGTTAAACTGCTTCCAGCCTAAATCAATCGCGTCTTGGCGTTCGGGGCGGCCCTGATTTTTGTTGGATCCCAAATAGCTATCAAACAACAGAAAATCACCCGTCGTATCGTCGTAGCCCACAATGAGCGAATAATGGCCCATCCAACCCGTATCCCTCACGTTGATGCCGCGTTCCACAATCACCGGAAAACCCGCCGCAATAAAGCGTTTGAGCATATCCAGTGTGCCGCCTACGCGATAGAGGGCACGTACCCCAACATCATTAGCCGCATCGGTATTGACAAATTCCACCAATTGACCGGGACTGACGTTTTTATCTTCGATATTAGGCTTCAAGAAATTGGCGGCGCGGGTTTGAGTTTCACTGTAGCCGAAATAACTGAGGGCAATCGTAATGGTCGCTGGCCCACAATTATTCCAGCTTTGCTGCTCCCATTTGATTTGGGTCAAGTCTAATTGGGCAGACAGCGGAATTGGAATCGGGGTGGCCGTTGGAGTAGGGCTTGGGGCAACCGTTGGGGGTGGCACAAACACCGTCGGGGTAGCCAGATCTTCAGGGTTACTCCCCCCCCCAGCAGATTTGGGCGGCATCGGCGTAAAAGTTGGTTCATTGGAGGCCAGCGCAATATCCGGTAGGGTGGTTGATGTTGGCGTAGAGGTCGCATCATCGAGTAATGCTAGGGCGGCATCGGTGTCGCCTTGATAGACCAGAACATCCCCTTCGGGAGCCTTCTTCTTCAGTTCACAAAGGGCCGAGATGCGATGACACCAAATTTCCTGATAACGCGGTTGCAAACTGCGATACCACGGCGGCACGATAATCGCTAAGACGACCCCCGCAACCAGCACAAATCCAACCGTGCCTGCTGCAACACTGACCAACGTCCGGGCGAATAACCCAAAGGGGCTGTGTCGTTTACGGCGCGGGTGAATAGGCCGGACGCGATCTGTATCCTCGTCTGTCGTGGGCGCTCGAAACAAATCTAGGTCAGAATTGTCGGGCGTTTCCTTCGGGGGTAGCGGCGTGCGTAAAATTTCGTGTGTTTGTTCAGACATTGCTTTTCCGACTCCGCCTAGCTGATGACTGGCGGTGTATACGTTCCTGATTGTACGGCGGTGATGGCTTCGGCGGCGGGTGTGAAATTGGGATTAAACCGCAGCACATTTTCAAATTGCGTGATCGCACGGGTGAAATCGTTCTGGGCAGCATAGGCCAACCCGCGATAATACGAAGCCTCTTCGACGTAGTTGCCAGATGAGCGATCCACATCATTTGCCAAGCGGATGACATCTTCATAACGGCCTACGTTGTAATAGGCCTCAAACGGGCTGAAACGATACCACAGGGTTCGCCACGGCAGTTGGAGTTGCAGGGCTTGGTCAAAGGCCGAGGCTGCCTCTTGATACTGCCGGAGCATGGTATACGATTCGCCCATATTCAGCCATGCCCATTTGTCATTGGGGTTGGCGGTGGCTTGTGCGCGGGCGGTTTCGAGGGCTTTATTGACCGCTTGCGATTCATCGGCGTGTTCACCCAACACCGTCATCAATTCCGCTTGGCGGTCAGGTGAATAGAGAACTATGAAGGTGTAGTTAAACTGCTGCCAATATTGTTCGATATAAGCATAGGTTTCTTGGCGGCCCTGTCCACGATTGGTGCCCTGATAGCTGTCGAACACAAGGAAATAGCCGGGGTCATCGTTATAGCCCACCATCAGCAGGTAGTGACCCATCCAACCGAGTTCCGGTTCGGCGGGGAGTTCATAGCCTTTTTCGATGATGACCGGGAAATTATTGGCGAGTAGCCGTTTGAGTAATTCTTGATTGCCGCCGACCCGCCACAGCGCATTCACGGCGACCTGCTGACTGGCAAATTCATTGACGTAGCGGGCCATCTGCCAAGGGCTGACGTTTTTATCTTCGCGGTTGGGCTTTAGGAAATTCGCGGCTGGCCCTTGGTCGTTGGCGTAGCCAAAGTAGCTGAGGCCCATTGTCAAATTGGTCGGGCCACAGTTGTTCCACCATTGGCCTTCGGGTCGTAGTTGGCCCAAATTCAAACTGGCACTTATTGGAAGTGGTGCAAGGGTCGGCGAAGGCAAGACAATTGCCGTTGGCAACAGGGTCGCCGTTGCTGGAACGGTGCTCGTCGCCGTCGGCGTGGGGGTCATGGTGCCGGAAACAGGCGGCGGAGGCAGTGTGCCAAGCCCCGTTCCCTGAGAACCACCCCCACCTTGCTCACTCGGCGTTCCAGTCAATGCGGCATTCATCGCGTCGAGGGTCAATAACAAATCTGGCCCACTGACCGTCGCTCCACCTGCTAAAGTGGGCAGAACTTGGAAGGGCGGGGTGGGTTTCCAATCGCAGACAAAATCCATTGCTACCCGTTCGGCACGATTGCACCAAATGGCCTGCTGTTCGGGTTTTAAATCACGATAGGTAGGGGGTAACACAATCGCGGCAACCACGACGCCTACCATCCCAAATAGGATAAAGACCCCCAATAAGACTAGCCCAATTTTTAGGCAACCTGCCCGACGGCGGGGTTTGCGACGGCGATAGGTGCCCGTTTCGGGATAGAAATTGGGGGCCTGCCGCTGTTGGCTTTGGGCCAAACGAGTGGCGCGAGGGTCATAATTAGGATCGGTACGGCGCGGTTGATTTGGATTGCTCATAAAAATACCCACTCAACTAAAACGTTGTCCCTTAAGCATAGCCATCAAACATTACGTCTTGCTTACTGTAGCACAATTCGGAATATGCCGTATTGATTTGTGAAATACAATGCGCCATCTGGCCCATTTTCGACCTCAATGGTGCAGGACTGCCCTTGTAAATCTACATCACGAACGGCGGAAAGGCGCGAACGCCCTGCATCCAAAATCACACGGCGCATCTTGCCTGTTTTCCATGCGCAGAAGAACACCTGACCGCGCCATTCGGGAATTTGCCATCCGGTATACACGGCGACCCCCGTTGGAGCCTCAGTCGGCGTGATAGACCAGATGGGATAAATGTATTTTTCGGGATTCAGCGGGTTGGTATCATCACAGGGATAACCATCGCGCCAGCCATAATTGCCCCCCGGCACAATCAAATTGAGTTCATCATCACAATCCGGCCCATTGTCCGCCCCAAAAATCTGCCCCGTTACCTCAAACATATAGGGGTCAAAGTCGAAATCGAAGGTGTTGCGAATCCCATAGGCATAGGTCGCCGTCCCAAAAGGATTACCGGGGGCAGCAATGAGGCCCTCATCGGTGACTTGGAAACGGTTGATTTTGCCGGGGATGACATCCACATTTTGAGCATTGGAGGGGATGTAATATTCGCCAATTGCCAGATAGAGCATTCCATCCGGCCCAAAATGAATATTGCCGCCTTGATGCCATAGATTGTTGGTGGTCAGCGGGATATTCAGCATCACTTCCGGGGTACTCCCTTTGCCATCCGCATCCACTTTGAGACGGGCAATGCGATTAACCGGGACATTGAAGCCATCGCCGGGGACACGGGTGTAATAAACATACACATATCCGCTGGTCTCGTAATCGGGTGAGACCGCCACCCCCAGCAACCCACGTTCACCATCGGTAGAAACGGGGAACGTCCACACTGGGTCGGATTGCAGGAGGCCGTCGGGAGACACACGGCGCAAATAACCCGTAAAGCGCTCGGTGAAAAACAGCGTACCGTCCGGTGCCCATGCCAGTGCAATCGGCCAGCTTGCATCCAAGACCTTTTCGACGCGATAGCTGGTGGGCAGATCGGGATCGAGCACCGGGGTCATAGATGGGGTCGGGGTGCTGCCATCTTGGGCATTGGTGCGCTTGGGTAGACTAAAAAATATCGAACTGATGACCAATAAAACCACCAATGCAGCAAAACTCAGCACACTTAATTTCAATTTCAGGTTCAACATACCAGTACAGTCTCCTCCGGTTTAGGGCGTGAATTATCGCACAGACTTGAGAATTATGCAGGGTACGATTGGCTGATGATTGTCTGGCGTGGGGGTGAGGGAGATGCCGAGAAAAAAACGGGGGTGTTGGAGGCCCCCGTCTTTATGTTCAATTATAATTTAGACTTTGCGGACGTCTTGGGCTTGAAGGCCGCGTTCACCTTGAGTAATGATAAATTCGACTTTATCCCCCTCTTCGAGGTTACGGTAGCCAGAGCCTGTGATGCCCGAATAGTGCACGAAAATATCTTTTTCCTGCCCATCGGCCTGAATAAACCCGTAGCCTTTGGTGCTGTTGAACCACTTCACAACACCCGTCACTGTATTTTGCGACATACTTTAGTGCTTATCTTTCTGCTCATACGAGCCAAAACCAAAACGTAAAACAAAGACTTGATAATAGTATCATAATTTTTGGACGCCATGCAATAGCTCTACGCAGGGTAAATACAGCAAATTCCGGTCATTGTGAACTTTGTATAGACCTGCTCCGCTTGCCCCCAAAAACGGCTGTCCTGTATAGTTAATACATGTAGGCTGGGCCGCTGCTCTGTCTCGATCTCAAAACAACTGGAATAGGGAGCAATTCTCATGGAATACGCTGTGATTTCACTGACCCGCAGCCTTGATCTCGCCAAGAATTATCAACCCGTCAAGGTCGGGCATCTTCAAGTGGGTTTGCAGACCATCAAAGGCGATGTGGCGGAAATCGAAATTCAAGCACCAGATGGCATGAAATATCTCAAAGTGCCGGTTGCCGCCGCTGCCACCGTTGAGGGCTATACCTTCATCAACCGCTATGTGGATGTCAACGTCAAAGATGAAAAACGCCGTCGGGGGATATTTGGACGTGGCAAAGATAAGACCCCCGAAGATGGCATTATGGAAGCCGTGTTTGATGTGCGCTGGGGCGATCAATCGCTAGAAGTGAGCCAACCGGAACGTGATAAGGTCTATGATTTTATGCTGGTGCGCCAATACGACATCGTGAATGACCGTCCGCTGGTCTACAACAACCAAGACGTGGTGCAATTTGGCAAGCTGCGCCTACGGATAGGCGAACGCATTGAGGAAGGCACACGGGCTTATAAAAAACCACGTCACGCCATGCTGGTCGGCAAGATTGGCAATGGCGAGGAGGAAGAATGGCAGGTCAAGCTGGATGGCGATTATGAACGTTGGGAAGATTACCGCGTCATCGTGACCAGCTATGATCTCTATAACGGCTGGTATCAGGCCTATGGCATCAGCTTGGTCGAAGGCAAACCCAAAGAAATTATTGACGAAACCCCACAGGTCGTCGCTGATGGCATTCCGGTGGATGCCCATGTGTCCGGCGATGTCCAGATTTCACAGACGCGCCTTGACCAAGCCAAAGCCGACCCGCATGAGGTGATTATCAAGGTCGGGGAATCGAAAAATCATGGCCCGGTGGGGGTGAAATTGTTAAAGATGCGCCCCGGCGAAGTGCAGGTGATGTTCCTCTCCCCCAAAGTCAAAACGGTGACGTTGCGGCATGGGCAAATTTTCGACTTGGGCCGTTTTGATGTGTCGCTGGTCGGCGTGCATGGCGACATGGCGATTTTGAGGATCGTGCCAGAAGAATAAGATTGAGATTTCCCAATATTCTATGATAAAATAGAGCGCATGTTCTCTTTAGAGTATTGGGAAAATTTCTATGAACGACGAATTTTTCGCAAATATTGACAGTGAGACACTAAAAGCAATATCTGGTGTGTCCAGTGTTTTCGCGGAAATGTCTAGTTTCTCAACCTGTCTTGGAGAGGTTCCTAATTGGGGGATAAATGCTCTGGTAGGGATAGATACTTCTGTTGGATCAGCTTGGGTCAATCCTCCAAGTATAGATTTTGGTTACTCGCCAACTCTGATAGGTTTGGTTGAATGGGGTTATGACACAACATTGTCATCTGTTGCTGGGCTATTTACTTCAGGCTTTGAGAAATCTTTGGGTTCAAATCTAAGTATATTTGCCAACATCTTTTCGGCGCACAACGCACTCCAAAATGTGACAGGGGCGTTTGATGTTTTAAGAAATCAAATTCCATCTATTCTTGGGGTTGAAAACCTTGATGAACTCATATCCCATACCATCTCCGCTGAGGGCGGATATCTTATTCGTATGTATGAATGGTTTCTCGTGCCAAGTTTGCCACAGGAATTTGAAGACTCTTTGGCTCTTTTGCTCGATCAGAACCCATCACAAGCACAGATTGATGAATTTTATTGTAACTGGTTTAGGGAGAACAATTTCCAACGACTATGTGAGTTGATTGATGGATGGAACAACCCTTACTTTACTCGTCGAAAACAAGCTATACAACAGGTTGTTGAAGCCCATAAAATGGGTTGGTATGATCTTAGCGTTCATAGAATGCTTTCAATGATAGATGCCATAAGTTTTGGATTTGCTAACAGTATAAGTCCCAAACAGGAGCTAAGTGCTTGGGGTGCCTTCCAGCGGCTTGAAGAACGTTATATCGGACATAAGCTCGATTTTGTTCTGTTGAGGCTGACGAGTTATCTGATCCAAGAATATGTCTTTCTCAATACTCGCCGGACACCGAGGAGACCTATTCTTAACAGGCATCTTGTTTTGCATGAAGAAGATTTGAACTACGGAACGGAGGCAAATTCAATACGATGCTTTTTGCTTCTCCACACCCTACACTACTTCATAAGCCAATCGCATTGGCTGGTCAATTAGAAATAGACTGACTCATCACCTCAATCACATTGGCGGCAGGCTTGCGGGAACGGTCTTGCCGCCAAATGCCATAAAAATGCCGCGCATGGCGATTTTGAGGATCGTGCCGGAGGATTGAATAAGAGCTTGATTTTCGGAGATGAAGAACGTCCCTATGATTGACTGTTTTTCATCTCCATTACTTTTTGTCTAGCCATTCTTTCGCAGTTCCAAGTGCGTAAAAAATATCATGGTGATTTTCACAGAGTAGGTAATCAAGATGCTCGTTAGTTACATAGAACTCAAAGAGAAAGCATTCACTAAGTAACTTGACGAGCAGGTGTCCACTAGATAAACGAAACATTGCAGTATCATCAATTTCATTGAAGAACAGGATACAGATTTGGTCATCAATGAACTCCGAAATCCATTTCCAAGCATCCCGATTCCTTACTAAAGAATGACCTATAAAGTATTCCCAAAGCCAATGAGGATTTTCGTGGGAAACATATTTCGTGATGATTTGTTGACGAATAAGCCTTCCCTCCAATTCAGATAACTCCGAAATTTCAGCATCTATTCGATTTGCCGCTGCAAGAACTTCGTCTTTGATATACCCCACAACAAATTCTCCTAAATTCTCCTATGGGTTTTCTTTTGGAGTAGGCTGACTCATCACCTCAATCACATTGGCGGCGGGCTTGCGTGAACGGTCTTGCCGCCAAATGCCATAAAAATGCCGTGCATCCGGCTGCCCTTCCTCATTTTCCACACACGCCGCGACATCACAGGCGCTTCCCGGCTCAAAATCAAATGCCGTCCAGATCACCCACCCAATCAGCCCCGCAAATTCGACCCCCCGTTCGGCTGATTGCAAGCCTTCGCGCAGGGCCGAAGATTGTTGGCTTTCGTTGCGCGTCTGCGATTCATAGCCGATGCCCATCAGCAGCAGGGGTTTATCGGTTTGCTGGCGCAGTTGGGTAATGCGGTCTTCCAGCGTGCCGGGTTCGCCCCAAAATTGAAAACTCACAAAATCCACCGCCGCCGCCGTCGCCACATTATCGGTATACCAGCCCGCCGTAATGAGATGATTTTCGTCAATCGCCCGAATCGCAGTTGAGGCACGGAACAGCCAATCCAACACCGCCGCCCGTTCAAATTGGGCTTCACGCGGAACCCCGCCAATCGTGCCGCCTTGATAATCGGCATCCCCGGCATCGCGCACATCCCACGCCAGAATCGCGGGTTCATCTTTATACCTTTGCACAATATAAGCCGTTTGCGCGGGAATGGGGGGCGGATTGTCATAGAGGGGTGGGGCGGTGATGTCGGGTTGTTCATGTAGGGTGACAATTACATGCAGGCCACGATTGGCAGCGGCCCGGATAATCTGGTCTAGGCGTTCAAATTGCGGCGCGAGTGGCACAGCCCCATTACCCGGACAGGTAAACAGCGGCTCGTTCCAGATGAAAATACGAATGGTATTGAGGCCAGCGGCGGCAATCGTATCCAAATCGGCTTCAATGGTGGCGCTGTCGGCCTGCAAAAATCGCCAAAAGGGGTATTCGGCAGGGTAATAACTGACACCGCGTATGACAAAGGGGGTCTTATCCAATATCAATTGATGATCCGCCAGTTCGATAAATGCCCCTTCGCTTGGTTCATAAGCTGGCATCCCCGCCAATAATTCCGCCACTTGCGTGGGGTCACAGGTCGGCAGATTGGGTGTAGGCAAAGGTTCGATGGTCGGCGTCGGGGTAGCAGGTGTCGGTGTGATACGGCTGGCGGTCACGGCCTGCACATTCAGGGTGGGGGGTGGATTTTCCGTCTGGCAGGCGGTCAGGGTGAGGAGGAAAAGCACGGCGAGAAAGATGATTTTATTTACCTCACCCCCCAACCCCCTCGCCTGTTGGAGAGGGGGAGCAAAACGGCCTATTAAAACCCCTCTCCACTCAGTGGGGAGGGGTTGGGGGTGGGGATGTTTTTTTGCACGCTTTCTCATTCCACCACGCTAATTGTCACACCCTGCCGATCCACGCCAAGAATCCACTGCCGCGCCTCCAACCCTTCCTCCTGAAACGCCGAGACCATCACTTCCGCGATTTGGGTGTGGTGCGATTCGGCAACGGCGAGCACGGCTGGCCCGCTTCCGGCCAGAATCACCGCGACGGCCCCGGCGGAATGGGCGGCTTCGGCGGCGGCGGCATAACCGGGGATATGGGCGGTGCGGGCAGTCTGGTGGACATGATTTTTCATGACCTGCTTCATCAGACGATAATCACCTGCCCGTAACGCCTCAATCAATAGGGCCGTCTGCCCGATATGCGAAATTTCATCGTGGATGAGGGTATAGGGGGGCAGGTTATCCAATCGTGTCGGATAGTTGGGCACTTCTGGCGCAACAATCACCACCCGCAATGGCACAGTATCCACACTGCGATGGGCCACATGATGAGCGTCAATCCGGCTCGAGATGCTGACCCCGCCGCGCATGGCACTGGTCGTATTTTCATACCCTGCCCCCATGCTGTATGCGATATCCAGAATTTGGTCGTTGGTCAGGTTGCCATTGACCAGATTATTGGCCGCAAGGATGCCCCCCAATATCGCAGCAGGATGTGCCCCCAAACCCATGTGCCACGGGATTTGGCTGAGAATATCAATTTGTAAGCCAGCGGGTGCGACCTCAAAATGTTGAAAGACGTGCATGGCCGCTCGCAGCACCGGATTATCAAGGGTGGTGGGGAACATATCGCGGCTTTCACCCAATACGCTGATATGCAGGCGGTCATCGGCCCGCACCTGCATTTCGATAGTCGTGTGCAGCGCAAGGGCCATTCCCAAAACGCCGAGGCCGGGGCCAAGTGTGGTCGTAGTGGCGGGGACGGTCACGGTGACTTTATACATAACAGGGCGCTGCTCCCTACGCAGGTCAAATTTTCTCTATATATTCTATTGTCCTGTCGGATGGTGGAATTGGCAAGTTATTCGCCGACTGTTCATTTAGACGGATATTCCTTGATGTCCCTTGTCGCGGGGCGGGCTTTCGGCTAACATTCCCTCGCGTCCATTTGCCCAGTGATAGGAAATCAATTGCATGGGGACAACATCTCCGTCTGCCGAACTTTGGCGAGTCGAAACCCACTCCCACACCCACTACAGCCGTGACTGTGTAACGCATTTCAAGCAGGTGGTGAAGGTGTGTCGGGCCAAGAGTATTGATAAAATTGTGATTACCGACCACGATACCGCCGAAGGTGCGCTGGCCTTTGCCAAATTGGAGCCGGATTTGATTATCCCCGGTGAAGAAATCATGACCACCGAGGGCGAGATTTTGGCGTTTTTCGTTCAAGAGACCATCCCGCCCAAATTGACACCGCAAGAGACAATTAAACGCCTGCGCGATCAAGGGGCATTTATCAGTGTGTCGCATCCGTTTGACCGCCATCGTAAAGGGGCATGGGAAAAAGTGTGGCTAGATCAGATTATTGGCCTCGTGGATGCGATTGAAGTATTTAACGCCCGCTGTCTGCATATGGAAGACAACGAAAAATCTGCTGAGTACGCTGCCCAACATAACGTTTTGGGCACAGTTGGCTCCGATGCCCATATTCCCTATGAATTGGGGCAAGCGAATTTGCTGATGCCGCCGTTTGAAGGAGTGAGCAGTTTTGCCGAATCGCTGCGAACCGCCCAACAAAAAGTGCAGTTGAGTCCGGCGTGGGTGCATGGCTTCAGCACACTCGCCAAATGGCAGCGCAAATATCTGAAGCGCCCCAAGCCGCTAACACATGGTAATCAGCTTTAAGTCAACGTAGTTTGTATTGGTATGGAATGATGTCGCGTCGAACTGCTGCCCTCTTGTTCCTGTTTGTGATGGTATGTCTGCTGCATTTTGGCTTACGTGCGCATCGGCCTACCCATCTTCCCCTGTTTATTGATGAAGATCGCCATCTCCGCCGCGCCGCCAATGTGGAAGATTTGTGGACGCTGGGGCTGAACAGTCACGGCAAATATCTGCTCTATATTTTGATTGCGCCGTTTAATACCGAACGATCCGAGGCACTGTGGGCTTCACGGGTGGCGGTTGCCTTATTCTCGCTAGTCGGATTGGCAGCACTCTATCGCCTGACTGAAAAGTTTTTTGGGCGTCCGGCGGCGTTTATTGCCATTGGATTTTATGCCATTGCCCCCTATGCCCTGTTTTATGAGCGCATGGCTTTGGCGGATGGACCAGCAGGGGTCATGGCAACTTTGACCGCGCTCTACAGCCTAACCTTTGCCCAAAGACCCAATTATCGGCGGGCGGCGGTGGTTGGATTGTTGGTCGGCTTGGCAGCACTGGCAAAATTGACCATGATGTTTATTGCCATCCTGCCTGTGATGGCGATTTTCTTCTTTAATCAAAATCGCGCCCCCCTGCCAGAACTGAAATTTGCCAATTTGCGCCAGATACTGGCTGTTTTTTATAAACAATTCATGGCCCATTTCCGCTATTTGGTCGTGGCGGGGGTGGTATGTATCGGGGTGTGGTTGCCCGTTCTGATTCCGGTAGGCACGGCGGTGGTCACGGGCGAAAAATATGTGCTGGTAGACCGCTATCTAGCCGGTGATAACCTCATTAAACAAGGCAATTGGGATAAGCTGGTTGGTATCTGGGACACCTTCCCGATGCTGTTGTCGCCACTGATGGTCACGCTTATGCTACTGTGTGTTGGATTGGCGATTTGGCAAGCGCCGCGTCGTGCCAGTTATGCTCTGCTCTGGTTAGTCTTGGCCTATTTACCCACCATTCTGCTGGTGGGGTGGGTGCAAACGCGCTATTTCACACCGGGCATTTTCCCGCTGGCGATGCTGCTGGGGGCGGGGATAGTGGCGGCCAAAGAGATTCGTATTCCCAAAGTCTCACCGAAATATCCACGCCTATTGCCAGCCACATTGACGGGATTGGTGCTGGTGTGGGGCGTGGTCTATGCGCTACCTTTTGCCTATAACGCCGCCTATAATGCACCAAAAATCGAACTGCCTGACCGCGACGAGAAGCAGTATTATCAAACGCGCTATAGTGCCTATGGCCTCTTGGATGCGCTGGATTATCTAGAATCCAAAGGCAAACCTGTTGATGAGCAGATCGAAGTCATGGGCGTGATGTTTTTGTGCGAGAGCATGGATCTATATGCCTATCCCAAAGTGGATTTGACCTGTCTAAGTGATGGCTATACCAATAAAACCATTAACGAAGCATGGCAAAAATTAACCGAACGCGCTCAACAAGAACAGCCGCTCTATCTGATTGTGGAAGATTACCGCGATATTCCAACCAGTGAGCGTGACCTGACATGGCAGCGGTTGCGCTCCATTCAGCGTCCCAAAGACGGCGTATGGGTGACGGTGTGGGAAGTCTGCCCGCTCAACAGCCAAGTCAGCGTGTGTGGAGACAATGTTCAAGCACCGATGTCCACTTCTGACGCCGATTCACCCCAATAACCTGAAAGAATACCGATGGCAAAGCGAAAATTTTCGACCTACGGCTTAATTGTCCTCGTCCTGCTGCTCCATTTCTTTTTCCGCGCCCATCGGCCCACGCATCAACCCTTTTTTATTGATGAACACCGCCATATCGAACGTGCGGCGGGTATCGCCAATTTTGAGACCCACCCCGCCGAAAAAAGCCTCGGTAAATTCTTGCTATATGTCTGGATCGCGCCGTTTCATGCCACCGATCCCACCCATGCCCTGCATATGTCGCGTTCTGCCGTCGCCTTGTTCACGTTGTTGGGGAGTGCGGCGCTGTATGCCACTACTCGCCGATTATTTAACAGACGCGCGGCCCTCATTGCCATCATTTTTTATGCCCTGCTGCCCTATGCCCTGTTTTATGAGCGCATGGTGCTGGCCGATGGCATCGCGGCGGCATTGGGGGCGCTGACGGCGTGGCAGAGTGTCTATCTGGCGCAAAAACCCACCTATCAGCGGGCGGGGATAGTCGGTTTGTTGGTCGCGCTGGCTTCAATGGCGAAACTGACCATGATGTTTAGTGCATTAATCCCCGTCGCGGCGATTGTGTGCCTCGGCCAGTGGGGGCAGGATAAAATTCGTACTCAAATGAAGCACTATTTCAAATTTCTGGTGGTCGCTGGTAGTGCGACCTTGCTTCTATGGATTGTGCCTGTCCTGATTCCGGCGGCAATTGCCAAAACACAGGACGTTGAATATGTCTTGGTAGATCAATCCTTGCTCGATGAAAGCGTCTTTTCCAACGAAGACACGGGCAAACTTGAGGAAACGTGGAATAAGGCCGAACTATTGATTTCTGAACCAATGACGATTATCGGCTTGCTGGTTGTAGCGCTTGGTTTATGGAAAACCCGCCGGGCGACCCTGTTTGGGATTGCATGGTTGCTAATTATTTGGATACCTATCTTGATTTTGGTGGTGCGTATCCACAGCCGCTATCTGATGCCGGGCATGTTTCCGGTGGCGATGCTCGTGGGGGGTGGATTGGCGACGTTTACCCAACTCCGCTTGCCATCTATTCCATCCAAGCCGCAAGAGCAAGTGTGGCGGGCCGCTGTCGGGCTGATTTTGGCGATTTGGGCGATCACGTTTGCTTGGCCTTTCGCGGTCAACGCTTCCAACGATGCACCCGCCCTCAAAATGCCCTATTTTGATAATCGCGATTATTTCCAAAGCCGCTTGAATGCTTATGGCCTATTACCTGCATTGGGGTATGTGCAGCAAACGGGCCAGCGGGTGGATGGACAGATTCATGTCATGATGGTGGCCTATCTCTGTGATCGCCTCGAACTATATGCTATTGAACCCATTCAACTTACTTGTTTGGGGCCAGAATTGCACAGGCCAACCGTTACCCCCGACCTGTGGATACCCTTAATCGAACACAGCGCCACCACAGCGCCGATTTATGTCATTGTTGAGCAAGCCTTTGGCGAAACCGAACCCCTTGAAGATACCCCCGTCCAACTCGACGGCCTGACGTGGGAACGCCTTGCCATTTTCCGCCGCCCCAAAAATGGACTCTGGCTGACCGTGTGGCAGGTCACTCCCGTTATAACCAACCCTGTTTTCGGAAAAATCGCGCCAATAACAGCCCACATAACATCATAATGCCAGTCAATAAGGTGAAAAATACCCACCCCGGCATTGGAATTTCTAGTTCCGGCTCTGTCGTAATGAAATTGAGGCTAAAGAGGCTTACCAAAAAGGTCAGCGGCAGAAAAATAATCGAAATGATGGTGAGGCGGTTGACTGCTTCAGTCAGGTGAATAGATTCCTGATTTTGCAGCAAATCCAAGACGTTATTCGATAAGTCTCGTTGGGCATCAATCACATCATAAATTCGCAGCAGGCGCTCATAGAGATGGGCAAACAAATCCCGATTAGAAGGACTCTGGCTAATACGGTGCTCCCCGATCACATTCGACAGCACTTCGCGTTGGGGCGAAATCATCTGACGCAAGGCAATAAGCTGTTGTTTGATACGATAGACAGATTTTTGGGCGGCTTTGCCTTCCCCATTGCTTAAAGTCTTTTCTTCTAGCTCAAATAGCAGAACACTGATACGATCCAACAGCGGATAATAAGAGTCAATGACCGCCTGAATGACCAGATAGAGAAAATAAATCGTGCCCCGCCCCCATGCCTCTTCGTTTTGTGCTACACGATTATAAACGCCCTCTATGGCGGTGCTGTTGGCTTTTCGGATGGTAAGAAAGAACGCGGTCCCGATAATGCAGTGAATTTCCTCCCCCTTCACTTGCCCTATTACCATCTGGGGCTGAAAGAGCGATAAAAACATATATTCTGGGTAGACCACCAATGTTGGTCGGCGATCTTCCCGTTGTAAATCCGTCACCACAATCGGATGCAATTTAAATGTTTGTTGAAGCCACTGAATTTCCTCTGTATCCGCGTCAACAAAATCGAGCCAGACCAAAATTTCATCCCCTAACGCCGCTTCAAGATTTTCGCGCGTGAGGTTGCGTTTAATGACTGGCGCTTCGGCAGTTTCCTCATCAGTAGCTTTAGTTTGAGCATTGGCGCGAGGGGCCAATAGCGAACGGATCATAGATTTACCCCGCCTCTAAGTTATGAATACAAATACTTGTCATTTGATTCTAGCTTAATCACCAATGAATTGGGGAAAAATAGGCCAAGTGGGTGGTTAGGCACAGGGCAGAGTGAAAACAAAGGTTGCCCCTTGACCCAGTACACTCTCGACCCGGATGCTGCCGCCGTGTGCCTCGATCAATTTACGGACAATCGCCAAGCCCAAGCCAGTGCCCTTAATTCGCACGTTTTCGTCGCTTTTGACGCGCACAAATTTATCAAAGATCGTATTGAGATATTCTGGCGGGATGCCAATGCCCGTATCTTGTATCCGCACCTCAACAAAATTGCCGCCCCATACAAAGGCGGTCAGGGTGATTTTACCCCCAGTGGGTGTGTATTTGATCGCGTTACCAAGCAAATTATTTAACACCTGATTGATGCGTGATGGGTCAATCAAAACAAGGGGGAGATGGGGCGCAAGGACAATCTCAAGGGTAAGCTGTTTCTCATCAAGGCGCATTCGGTTGGCGTCTTCCGCCTCCGCGATCACCGTTGCAAGGCGGATGGGTTTTAGATCGAGCGCAATACCCGCTTCTAATCTGGTCAAATGCAACAGGTCATCAATCAATTGGTTGATGTAGAAAGCGGCCCGTTCTGCCCGACTAAGATTATCTTTGCCCCGCTGATTTAACTCTTGGGACATCTCCAGATAGCCGAGACTGCCAATAATTGTACTAATGGGATTTTTGATGTCGTGCGAAAACATCTGCACAAAATCGGTCTTAAGTTGGTCAAGCTCCTTAAAGGGTGTGATGTCGTGCAGCACCAACGTGTAGCCCACATGCTGAACCGGCACCCGTGACACCTCAAAATTGCGCCCTTGCAAACTGATTTCAGCACGAACGATAGTATCGCGCAGGCCGTTTTCTTGATAGTAGATGTCATTGAGGGGTGTGTGCCCAAAGGTCTCAGCAAAATTCAGACGGGTATAGTCTCTGTGTTCTTCCAAATTGAACAAATCAATCACCATCTGATTGACCAAAATAAGTTTGTCATCCCGATCTGTGACAATGACCCCTTCGCTGACGGCGGCCAACAGTGTGCGTAGTTTTTCGCGTTCACGCTGCGTTTCGGCAAAAAGTTGGGCATTGATAATCGCAATGGCGGCGCGGCTGCACAACAATTCGATACGGCGGTGTTCTTCAACTGAAAACCCATCGGCCACTGTTTTTTCAAGATTGAGAATGGCAATGACCTCGGCCCCACGTTTGATCGGGACGACTAGTTGTGAACGAATCCCCTTCACCAGTGGCAGGTAATCTGGGTCTTGCAGCACATCCGGTACATAGCAGATCTGCCCCGTGCGTGCGGCACGTCCGGTGACGCCTTGCTGCCAAGAAATGGGCATATTGAGGTCAATAGTGACGAGTTCGCGGGGGTAGCCTTGATGTTTGCCGGTGTGCAAAGTGCCGTGTTGAGCGTCCACCAGCATGACAGCGGCGGTATCAGCAAAGGTAAAGCGGATAGCCCAATCCAAAATCAATGATAAGACACGCTCCACACTTAAGACACTGTGCAGTTCGCGGTCTATTCGTTGGGCATTTTCGAGCATTTCGACCTGCTCATCAGCCCGTAAATCGGCTTCACGTCGGGCGTATTCCTGTTCGCCGAGTGCCCGCCGCATCTGCAAGATAACGACCCAAATGACCGCGAAGAAAAATGGTGCAATGACCAATTGTGACAAGATAAAATTGTTACCAAATTGGACATCTAGCAGGCTTAACAAAACACTCAATAGGAGGCCAATGGCGATGGCCCGTGAAGTATGTTGAGATTTTTCTTGCCAACCGACTGTCCATTGGTAGGTGATGTGTCGGTCAGTTGGGTCTTGTTGGGCAAATAAGCTGGTATTACGCCCCGTGATATTGGGGACTTCCTTGAGGACAGTTCGCAGCAGCGACTCCATATCTCGCAGATAAAGGTCTTCATATTCTTGCTCAATCGGAATAAGGGCTTCGTCGGCAGTCCACATGGCCTCAAGCGTGCGTAATCCCACGTAGTTGAAATTGAGAAGGTTGATCGTTGCGGGTCGCAGCAGGGTAGGGAGTTGGCGATACAAAAACGCGGTTGGCAGCAGCCGAGCCAACCACCGCTTTTCTGTGCCAATCAATCGTTTGGTCAGCATCTTCCAAAACTGGGCCGCGTCGCCGCTCAATTGGCTTGCATAATGTTCGGCCAACCAATGAAATTCATAACTATAGCGCAATCGTGAATTGACCACGTGTTCCAATGTTAAAGGGGCACTGTCTGGTGGAAGTGAGGCATTGAGCAACCGCAGCCATTCACCCTCGGCGGCGGTTTGGGCAGCAATGATTTCCGCATGGGTAACGGTTGGCTGAATCTGGCGGAGATGGAAAGCAACGGTATCGTGCAGGGCCAAGCGGATGACTTTGAGATTGTGAAACGGCACCGCATAGGTTGAGGGATCACCCATCTGCCAGCCGACAGCCGGGCGCGTTAAATGGCGGATTTTTAGAGATGGCGGCGTTGCTGTCATAGAGCGCTATTTGCCGGATACAATTCTCGACCCTCAAGCTAAATCTGAAAAAAGTATAAATGTTTCACAAATTTTAGAAAGTTGAGTTAAGATAGTAAAGAGTAGGTGTATCGTTTGGATTCGGTTTTCATTTTTCTCCAATGATTAGGATGGATCATTCCAATTATTATATCTCAGTCTAACACAAGGCGCTGTCTGTAATCTAAAGTGAGCGTTACAGCTATTAACTATGACAAATCAAAAACAATTCTCGACTTCTTATGCCAAAAGCTGGGCGCTGGTGATCGGCATTGATCGCTACAAAAATGATAGCCTGCCACCGTTAGAAACTGCTGAATCTGGCGCGGTGACATTGGTGGATTTTCTTATCAAAGAACTCAGTTTCCCTGCTGATCATATTGTTTTATTGACGGGCCAACAAGCCACCAAAGCTGTTATTGAATCGGTGGTTGAAGATCACCTGACCGACCCCAACCGTATTGGCAAGGATGATCGCCTGTTGATTTATTATGCTGGACATGGCATCACCCGTGCGCGGACGGCGATGGGCAACGTTGGGTATATCGCGCCCTACGACGCGGAACAGGGCTTGTGGAGCACCTTCATCGAGATGGATGAGTTCATCCGTCAGACCGCTTTTATGCCCGCCAAGCATGTACTGTTTTTATTGGACGCCTGTTTTAGCGGTTTGGCGCTGATGCGTGGTTCAAGTGATCCCTATGACGAATTTTTGCGGCGCTCGGCCCGCCAAATCATCACAGCGGGTACAGCCGACCAAATGATTTCTGATCGTCTTACCGGTGAGGGCCATTCAATTTTTACCTATTTTTTACTGCGGGGATTAATGGGCCACGCTGCCAAAGATGGCATCTTGCGGGCTTCTCATCTTGGCATGTATCTGCAAGATCAAGTCAGCAGCTATACACACGGGCGGCAAATTCCCCAAGTAGGCCGTCTGGTTGGCGATGGCGGTGGGGACTTCATTTTTAAGACCCTTTCGGTTGAAACCAAACGCCCTGCCTCACGCCCACCTGATCTAGACCATACCCGTTTGCGTCCGGGGGTGCTGCGAAAAGGCGAATATGAACAGACATTGGTGGATCGTCCGCCGCAGATGAATTATCACACGGCTGCCTTCGAACCGACTGTCCAAAGCAAAATCGCTTATGATTCTGAACGCACAACCCTCTTGCGACCCCCCAGCCGGGCCAATCGTGCCAAACGCCGCCGCTTGTTTGCCCGACTCGCCGGATTCTGGTGAACGTAGGAAACGCAGAGAAGTCGTAGTTTACAAATCGAACTGACCACCGGATAATTCCTTGCTGTTTTTTCGGCGAATTATAGGGAATTTGTCCATGAAGCGGTCTCAGATTTTTGCAACGGCTGGCTTGTTGATTTTCGTAACGCTGGTCGTGTTCAGCCTCAACAGCGGCGTGACCAGTGCCCGACAAGGGTCAACGGTTACGGCCTTTCCGACCAATACCATTGAAGGCAGTGAAGATTTCCCAGTAGGGTCGACCCAAAACACCCCTGCGCCCAGCCTGACCCCGACACCGGAATCTACGGTGGTAGCGCTTGGCCCTTTTGAATATCCCGAAAATATTAATTCTCTAACCGGTTTACCTTATCCCAATGAAGATGCCCGTGATCGGCGTAACCTGATTGTCAAAATCAGCAACTACCCGCCGATTGTGCGCCCCCAATATGGCCTGAGTGCTGCTGATATTGTATTTGAATATGAAGCCGAAGGGGGCGTCACTCGGTTTGCCGCCATTTTCCGCAGTCACAGCCCCGGACGGGTAGGCAGTATACGTTCAGCGCGTCTGATTGACCTCGAATTGGTAGATATGTTTCAAGCGTTGTTAGCCTACAGCGGCTCAAACGACTGGATTCGCAACTATATTTTAGAATCCGATTGGCGCTGGCGGGCCATTACCCCCCATTTTGCCAACTACCCCTGCCCAACCTTTTGCCGCTATCCCGAACCGGGCAAAGCCTTTGAACACACCCTGTTTGGTGATACCGATGGCATTTGGGCTGAGGCCGAACGCATTGACGTGAATCAGGGGATGCAGGCCGTAGGATTGGCTTTTTCCGAAACTCCTGACCCTGATGGGGACACCGCCAGTGATATTTATATTGACTGGTACAGCCCCCAATCCGATGTGCGTTGGCAGTACAACCCCGCCGATGGCAAATATTATCGTTGGGATTCCGGTCTGCCCCATATTGATTTAGGCACGGGTGAGCAGATTACCACCGATAACCTCGTGATTTTGGAGGTTTGGCATACGGATCGGCCTGATGTCTATGAGAGCGAGGTCGGGGGGATCGCGCTGGAGCATCAACTCTGGGGTTATTCACGGGCATGGCTCTTCCGCGATGGGCAGTGGTATCAGGGCTGGTGGTATCGCAATCGGGAGTATGGGTCAATCCAATTGCGCTTTAACTATAATGACCGTAACAACCCCATGCACCTCAAACCGGGTAATACGTGGTTTGAAATTGTGCGAAAATTTGACCCCTATGTCACCGAGGGCCCGATGTTTAGCGTGACCGTCAGCGATGAACTGGTAGATGCACAGGCCACCGCTGAGGTCGTTTCGGCGACAGGCACGGCAGTGTGGGTTGCCACCTCGACCCAATTTGCCGAATGGAATGGCTCACCAACGCCCTTCCTAACTTCCACGCCTTTCCCAACCTTGACGCCGCTGCCCTAAATCATGAATTTATTGAGCCGTCTCCGCAAATCTTCATTTCAAAGCCTACCGAGCCAAAAGGCTTATGCTCAGTGGGCCAAATCCTATCCCGCCGAAGCCCATAATGTATTGATGCAGGTGGAACAAGCGATCCTGCTGGATTTGATGCCGTCTCTGCAAGGTAAACGTGTCCTCGATTTAGGCTGTGGCACAGGGCGCTGGGGCAAGTTGGCACTATCCAATGGGGCAGCCGTCGTGATTGGTCTTGATAACAGTTTACCGATGCTGCGGGCGGGTGTATTAGAAAACATTGCACAGGCCGAGATGACCAATCTTCCTTTGGCGTCCAACTCGCTAGATGTAATTATTTGCGGGTTGGCGTCGGGGCATCTAACACCGATTGCGATGCAACGGGCCATCTTAGAAATGGGGCGGGTCTTAAAATCGGGTGGGGTGGCGCTCATTAGTGATTTCCACCCATTTCAGGCATGGCAGGGGGGGCAGCGCACCTTTACCGGGGATGATGGGCGCACCTATGCCGTTGAACATTATATTCACAGCTATGCCGATTATTTTGACGCTGGTCAGGCCGCCGGATTGACATTGGATGCTGTGCGAGAACCCTGTCATCCCAAAGTGCAGGGCGGCAAAATTCCGCTTATTCTGGCGCTACGGTTCGTGAAATAAAAACAGCACCGTACTGGTGGGAGCACGATGCTGTCAGGGTTTACCTAGATTGATGGGTGCTTATTCGAACTTCATATCACAAACTTTGTCGCCATCCATCACAAGCGTCCACGTCATGGATTGTTCTGGGATGCCTTCTGTTGCAATTTTAAAGCTGCATTTAACATCGCCACCATCTTCCTCACAGGAAATATCTTTCATTTCAGTGCCTTCGGGCATCCCGGAGGAATCTCCCGTGAGTTCGTCCTTTTTATCATCACAAACATATTTCTTGGCTTCATCAGAGTCGTTATCGGCAACGGCCTTCATAAACTTCTCAGCATTGTCAACCTTGTTGCCACCGCAGGCCGCCAATAACAGAGGCAGGGTAAGTACAAGGGTGAGGAGGAAGAGATTACGAATTTTCATCATGAATTCCTTTCGAATTGAGCCTATCGAATGAAATCAGCGGAGATGATCTTAGAATATCATAAACCCGCGCCTTCCTATGACGTACACCATCTTGAATAAGTTCCAAGATTTTTGTAAACCTTTTAACAGGCGACTGTCAGACGAACGTAGCCCGAATTTGCACCGTTCTGCGGTAAGATAAGGGGCGGTTGACTGTGTGATGAAGCGAGAGAGTATGATGCGAATTCCTACCCCCAGAAAAAGTTTCTATTGGGGGGCCTTTCTGATAATCTGCCTGTGGAGTGGTTTGTTATGGCAACCGACTGCTCAACCGACGACTGCCCAATCGCCCCAAATTTACATGGGTGCGCCTGTGATGGGCAACATTTCCGCCGATAATCCGGTGCAGCTATGGGAATATGCCGCCGTTGCCAACGAGCAAATTACGATTTTGGTGAATCGGGTTTCTGGTGATCTTGACCCTCTAGTGCGGGTGTTGGATGTTGGGGGGGATGTAGTTGCTGAAAATGATGACCGCCTCACACCGTTGGTGGTGGACAGCAGCCTAGCCGTGACATTTCCAGCCACCGCCACTTATATGATTGAAGTTGGTCAAAAGGGCGGCAGCGGCGATTATCGAATGTGGCTCATTCCGGGTTATAGTCGCGTCTGGGAAGACGAGGATTTTGAGGAGAACACCTCGCGCTGGGTCAATCGTTATGCCCAAGTCGAGTCGGGCCGTCTGCAAATCCGGGGCGATATTGAGTTCGCCGTCTATTCAACCGTCACAGGCCGCCTCCCGCTGAGTGATTTTTATCTCCAAGCCGATTTTGAATGGCAGTCGGATATGGCGGACAGCGGTGCGACAACGGGCTTTGTCCTGCGGGTGAACGAAGATGGCACTCGCCGCCCCCCCGGTTATTATTTTTTGATTACACCGGATGGCACATGGCAGGTACTGATCCGCCAAAACGATACCTTTGTGGAATTGCAGCCGCCAACCACCGTCGAGGCTCTCACGGAAAAACGGGTCACATTGGGCGCATGGCTGGAGGCCGATACGTTGCGGTTTTATGGCAATGGTGAACTACTGGGCGAGTTGAATGACAGCACCTTTGCCGAAGGGACTTGGGGCTTTCAGGTGCGGGGGGATACGGCTCCGGCACAGGTGGCATTTGACCATGTACTGTTGACCGTCCCCGATACCCAAACGCCGCGTTTCCCTGCCGAGGTCAACACATGGCAGTCGTCCCAGCCCAGTGAAATTGCGGGCGAATTTGAACGTCTGCGCCTCATTCCTTCTGGCGGCGAACGGGTGCTGACAGTGGAGACGCAAAATTACGAAATCATCCCGCGCTATACCCGTGTTTTTCTGCAAGGTGAAGAGGATGACCTTTTTACCGACATGTTGGTCAGCGTGGATGTGCGAGTATTGGCGGGGCAAAATGTCGCGTGTGGGTTGGCCCTTCGTACTATAGATGAAGGCAATCAGGTCGTCGCCTATACGGATTCCGACGGTGGGGCGGGTCTGTTGTATGCTCGTGATGGGGTAGTCGAACGCCATACCTACGATTTGTTGCCCGAAATAGATGACCCTGTGCTGCCCAATACGACCCGCATTCTGGTACTGCTGCGCGGTGATTTGGTGACAATGTACGTCAATGGGCAGCTTTTCACCACCGAATTTATGCCGCCTGCCATTGGGAATATCGGCGTAATTTTGCTAAATTATGCCACCGATAACCCCAGTTGTCGGTTTGACGATCTGTGGGTCTGGCGTTGGCCTTAAACATCGTTGTATTATGTATAGCGTAGGTGGGGAAATGTGGTTCATTTTGAGATAGATCAAATGCAGGAGCAGGTATGGAACCCGGTATCCCTTCACCTCTTGACCAAGCCATTTTAATGACCCTCTTGTATGCCGATGTGTTCAGTTTTCCCATGACGGCCCGCGAAATTCATCATTTTCTGATAGGCTGTGCGGCCTCAGCGGAAGAAATCACATGCGCAATTGCTAACCCCTCGGCATGGTTAACCCAATATATTGAAGTTGGCACGCTCAACCAACAACCCATTTACACCATTCGCAAAGCCGATAACACCCCGGTTTTTGCAACACGCCAGCAGCGTGATATTGCCTCGACTGAACTCTGGCCCAAAGCGCGGCGTTACGGGGTATTGCTGGGTCATCTCCCTTTTGTGCGGATGGTGGCGATTACTGGGGCGCTAGCGATGCGCAACGCAGGCAGCCCGCAAGATGACTTGGATTATCTGTTGGTCGTCAAACAGGGCCGGGTGTGGCTGGCCCGTTTGGGGGCGGTGGTGCTGGTTAGGGTTTGCAAAGTGCTCGGCGTGACGCTCTGCCCCAATTATGTGCTGGCGGACACGGCCCTTGAGCAAAATCGCCATGATTTGTTTATGGCCCATGAACTGACGCAAATGATTCCACTGACCGGGCAAGGCATCTATCAAGAAATGCGTGCCCTCAACCAATGGGCCGATGCCATGTTGCCGAATGCCCAAGCGCCGTTTTACTCCGAAATAGATGCTGCGCCGCGTCGGGTGGGGCGCTGGATACAGACTGCATTGGAACTGCTTTTATCCGGCCCAGTGGGTCATCGCTTGGAAGAGTGGGAGCGCCGCCGCAAGATGAGCAAATTTCACAGCCAAGCCGCCCAGTCAACCGATACGGTGTTAGACGCCGAGCATGTCAAAGGCCATTTTTTTGATTATGGCAGCCGTACCCTACACCGTTTTGAGGAGTCGCTGAAAGCCTACAATCTAGTCAGTGGGTTTGAAGTGGAGCAGGCGGGAGAGATGTTTTCCCCCGCCGCTGATTAACGGGTCTGTTCAATCGCTTCGGCTAGATCACAGACTAGATTGAGCCGAATGAGCGCTTCTTCCGGTTTACCAAAACTGCGTGGACTCTTGGGTTCTTCAACATAATAAATCATGCCGCCAAATGCCTCAATCGAGTTGTTGTTGACTTTGGCTTCGGCCAACCGATCCCCCATGACAGAGTGCGTTGAAAAAAGTTGCCCTGCGAATGGTTCGGGGATGGCTTTAATCTTGAAGCGTTTATCAATTCCTCGATGTCCGGTTTTGACATCTGGCGCGTTGGCATTTTTAACCGTATCGCTAAATTTACGCCCATTGACTAGCCCCAATAAACGACCAGCCGGGTCATTCACCCCAACATCCACCCGCAGATAATACCCACGCCCTTTGGCTTTTTGGTCAATAACGAAACCCAAGCGCACCGGACGACCACGATAATTACCATCCATGTAGGGCAGGGTGCTGCTAAAATCCACAAAATCCACCTTCACCGAATATTTGCCGGGGCGATAGTTGAGGCCAAGCTGATTGGCAAAATCGGCCCATTTGGAACTATTGCGTTTGTTCATTTTACGGACAAAATAGGCCATCACCAACAAATAGAGAAAGGCCAATGGGATGGCAATCAGATAGTAGTTTTCCATTTATATAATATTCTCCTATGGGTATGCCAAAAACATCATAGCAGATTTTACGACTGAAATTTTGGTCGAATCGTAAAAGTGCCTAAAACCCCCTCATTTCAGGGGTGATACAATCTCAACAAGTTTCAATCTTGTGATAGGGAACAACATGATAGGAACACTTCGACTAGCGCGACCCGAAGACACGCCGATGATTCAAGCGTTGGTGAGTCAGGTATATGGAGAATATGGCCTTAGCCTTTATTTGGATGAAGAGCCGCATTGGATAGACCCCTGCACCTATTTTCGAGCCGATGGGGGTGAATTTTGGGTCGTAGAGGTAGAGGGTATGGTCAAGGCAATGGGCGCGGTAAAGCTGCATCCTGACCAGTCGTGTGAGCTAAAATGTCTCTACGTCCATACCTCACTGCGGGGTCAGGGTATTGCCCCAATCCTGATTCGTAAAGCGATAGATCATGCGGTGGTGGCGGGTAAAAATCATATGACGTTATGGTCGGATACCCGTTTTACAACAGCGCACCATCTCTATCGCAAACTCGGTTTTCAACAAACAGGGTTTCGTGACTGCCAAGATTCCAATCAATCGCTCGAATATGGCTTTGAGATGTCCATTGCATGACCATTTACGAAAAATTCATGAGGTGTTGGGAGGTGCAAATATGGAAGAGAAGCCCATCACGATGAGTGAAATGACCATTTCCGGGTTGGCTTGCGGTTATGGGAATTCAAACCGAATTTAAATTGCCCTGCCCTAGAGTTGAGAATAATATTTATATAATAACGATGGGCTAAGGTTTGTCACTTATGGCAGAAATTGGTGAAATCAACAGCAATGGGGCCAAGTTGGAATGGTTATATGATGGCCGAATTGCTGCATTTTGTCTGGAAAATACCTCCCCCACAGCGATAGATACTTGGTATGAAGCCTCGCGCGAGGTCATCCAAAATTGGCCGGAAACAAAACCCTATTTGATCCTTGAACGGTTTACCAATTTGGGCCTAACCCCTTATAATCGCCAGCGTGCCGAAGAATTAGCGACCCTCATCCCCGACCACATGGACGGACGGGTGGCAGTGGTAATTAGCCGAGGGGTGCTCGGCTATGGTATTCGTATGTTTGGCGCTAACCGTCTAAAGGCCTTGATCCCCAACATCACCTTTGAATTCTTTTTTGAAGAAGCGAAGGCCCTCGAATGGCTTGAAGAAGCGTTATGAACTAGCGCCGTTTCCATTCAGCAGGTCGCCGTTCAATCGCGGCTTGTACCCCTTCTTGAAGGTCGCGTGTCTTAAAGAGAGGCGCTTGTTCAATGGCCTCCAATTGTAACCCGGCTGCTTCATCGGCAATCCCTTGAATGACCCGTTTTGCTGCCGCCACCGCGAGGGGAGCACATCCAGCGATTTGTTCCGCCAGTGCCGCCGCTGCATTATCCAAATCCGCTTCTGGCATCACATAATGCACCAAGCCCCAGCGTTCAGCGGTGGTGGTGTCAATGCGTTTGGCCGTAAAGATCAATTCTTTGGCGCGTGCAATGCCGATTAACCCAACCAAGCGTGTCGTGCCACCAGCATCAGGAATCAAACCCAAGCGCGTTTCTTCGAGACTGAGTTTGCTGCCTTCAGCGGCATAGCGGAAATCGCACGCCAGCGCCAATTCCAAACCTGCTCCCAAGCAGTAGCCATGAATGAGGGCAATCGTTGGAAGCGTAGATTCAGTTAGTCGGCTGATGGTGCGCTGCCAATGGCGGGTAATGAGATGTGGATGTTCAATCCAATCCGGGCCAAACATCTCCACATTGCCCCCCATCGCCATCAAATCCAATCCAGCACTAAAGGCTTTGCCCGCGCCTCGCAGCACAATCAGCCGAGCATCCGGGTGATTTTCGGCCTCTCCCACTGCCTCAGCAAGATCACTTAATAGTTGGGCGTGAATGGCGTTGCGTTTATCGGGCCGATTCAGGGTGATTTCAAAAATGGGGCCTTTGGGCTTCGTCAAAATCAAGTTTTCGGTCATGAGGCTTTCCTATAGGTAATCAAGAGTGTCTACCCTGAATTGTGCAGACCGCTGGCGAAATTTGCAAATGGGTTGACCAGCAGCAAGGCGGGGCGCTACACTCTTGGGGCGAAGTTCCTGTTTAAAACTTGTGGGGAGTGCAGCGTGGAAATTACACAGCGGGCCTTAGAAATCGGCCCATTTGATATTTTGGGCATGACCATTCACCCGACCATTCATTGGTATGGGTTAATTATTGTGATCGGCATCTTGACCGCGACCTCAATAGTGGCATGGCTGGCAAAACGGGATGGCGATAATCCCGATTTGGTATGGGATGGCGTCATCTGGGTCGTACTTATCGCTGTATTGGGAGCGCGGCTGTGGTCGGTGATTTTCCCGGCGGGGGACGCGGGCCAGAATCGTGAACTCAGTCTCGATTATCTGCTGGATTTTAACGATGGCCCATTCGCTATTTGGAGCGGCGGCCTCTCGATTTTTGGGGCGGTACTCGGTGGGGCGCTTGGGGTGCTGTGGGTCGCCTATCGCAAAAAGTTAGCCCTGCCAGTCTGGATTGACCGCGCCGCCCTTACGGTCCCGATTGGGCAGGCGATTGGGCGTTGGGGCAATTATGTCAATCAAGAATTGTATGGGCGTCCAACCGACTTGCCGTGGGGCATCAAAATTGACTATCCCGAATCACCGTACACCAATGCAGACCGTTTCCATCCTTTGTTTCTCTATGAATCCCTTGCTTCATGGGTACTATTCGGCCTGCTGTTTTATCTCTATACCCGTCGGCGCGACAAATTTCAGCGTTGGGATTTTCTGTTGATGTACTTAATGGGTTATTCGTTGGTGCGCTTCTTATTGGAATTCATCCGGGTGGAAATTCCCAAAGTGGGTGAGTTGAATGTTTCGCAGGTCGTCACGGCCATCACTTTTGTCCTAGCCCTGTGGATTTTTCTGATGCGTCATCGTTTTGGCCGGTTCATGGCCGCCGTTTATCCCCCCTTTGGAAAATTGGTTGAAAAAACTGGCACCTCTACCAATAAGGCTCAGAAATCGAAACAAGCGCAAAAGGCCTAAGTTTAATGGGGTGGTCACATCGGCTGCCCCTTTGAATTTCTCTCTCCATAGACAAGTGGCCTACCGTACATTTCCCAAGTGACCCCTTTTAAAACTAGACCGCTTACTCATGTCGCCTCAGAATGCCTTTTCTATACTTCCTTGTAAATAACTGCGAATTCGAGTTTTCTGTACAGTTATCATGGAGGTGTCCGAATGTTAGAACTAGCTCTATTGTTGTTGGTTATTGCTGTCATAGCGGCCCTCTTAGGCTTTGGGGGTATTGCTGGTACAGCCGCAGCGGGAGCACAACTCATATTTGTGATCTTCTTGGTATTGTTCATCGGTGCCCTTGTGTTGGGTTCACGAGTAGTCACTTAAGGAGCAACGACGATGCAAAACCGTACCCAAGTGCAAAGACGCCTAAGAATCCATCTGAAAATTAGCAAGGAAAGCGTTTGAGTAAGGTGAAAATGGAGGCGAGATAAATCATGCCTTCACTACAAAGCGGCCAACGCTCATA
>JAJTXY010000039.1 GCA_021463865.1 Anaerolineae bacterium | reverse complement strand
TTGTTGGCGAACCGATTTTTGGGGACACGGGGCTAAAGCCGCCGTGCTGAAACTAGGCTTACCCAGAAGGTATCCAAAACACTTGCGGATATTCGCCAACAGCAACGTTAACGCAATTTTCGCAGGTGGATTTTGCATCCAATTCTGATGTCAGCCATCATTTGACATTGGGGTTGAATCTCCCTATACTTTAAATAATTTTAAAAGCTGTTTAAAGGATTGCGGGGTATGCTGAAAATCCCCTCAAAAATCTACATCAAAAATCGTCCTGTTGGATGAACAAGACACGCCTGCGTCAAGCGTGTCTTTTTTATTTTCTGTTTAAGCCCGTATTTTTGTATCAACCGAATGATTAGTCTTAGGAGGCTCCCCAATGGACAACGCAATGATCGGCAAAATTGAAAAAGCCAAACGTTATGCCGAACAACCGGATCGGGTTGAGTTCACTCAATTTCAAGTGACATTTCATGGTGAAAACGATCAACACCACATCGCCTATGACAATGGGCAGTGGTCATGCACATGCAGCTTTTTCCACACACGCGGCGTGTGCAGCCATACAATGGCACTCGAAAAATTGATTGGTCACAAGATGGGTTCACGCCTAGCCGGTAGTCCGACTCCCGTTGAGTCGGGGGACTAATTCCCGACGGCAACATTTTTTATCAACACGAATAAAAGAGCCTATCTCGCACGATGGAAGATAGGCTCTTTGTTTGCTATTTTGCTAAAACCTTAAAAATCGTGGCTGCCACCGGGGTCGAGCACAATCGCAGCCGCTTCGGTGCGCCGTGTCACCATATTGGCCCAGTCAGCGGCGTCTTGTACAATCGGTGGGAATGTATTGTAGTGAGTCGGCATCACATAACGTGGACGTACCAATCGCACTGCCCGCACACATTCTTCTGGCCCCATCGTGAAAAAATCCCCGATAGGCAGCATCGCAACATCAATGCCGAACTCGCCGATCAACTGCATATCTGAAAAAAGAGCCGTATCGCCTGCATGATAGATTCTTAAATCATTATTGAGGGTAATAATCATCCCGTTAGGATTTCCGCCATAGCTCCCATCGGGCATGGAAGAACTATGGAAAGCAATCGTTAATTTCACAGTGCCAAAATCGTATTTGCCGGTGCCGCCTGTATTCTGCTGACTAACATTTTTTACGCCTTGTTTGGCAATCCACCCGCCCACCTCAAAATTACCAATGACGGTGGCGTTGGAACGTTTGGCGATACTCACGGTGTCTCCCACGTGGTCGCCGTGTCCATGTGACAAGAGGATAAAATCGGCGTGCAGTTCATCTGCCCTCATGGGTGCTAAAGGGTTTCCACTGATAAAGGGGTCAATAAGGAGTGTATGTGTACCCGTCTCAATCTTAAACCCTGAATGGCCCAGCCATGTAATTTTTGTAGCCATACCTGCCCTCGCAATTGAATTTATGGTATGTTTAAGCAGTTCAATGCGATTATAGTGATCCTGTAACTATCTCACAAGAAATTGTTTGCTTTTTTTCATAAGGAGAGGTCACATTGATTAAACTCCTACATTTCGCCGATGTGCATATCGGAATGGAGAATTATGGACGCACCGATCCTTCGACAGGTCTGTCCACTCGTGTGATGGATTTTCTGCGCCGCATGGATGAGATGGTGGAGTTTGCCGAACAACAGGCCATTGACCTTGCGATCTTCGCCGGAGACGCCTTTAAAACCCGTAACCCCAATCCCACTTTTCAACGTGAATTTGCGTGGCGGATTCTGGATTTAGCCAAAATTTGCCCTGTCGTCCTCTTGGTTGGCAACCACGATTTGCCCATCAACATCAAGAAGGCTTCGAGCCTCGAAATTTATGATACCCTGCGTGTCCCAAACGTCACACTTGGCGATCAATATAAACTGCATCTCGTCGAAACCAAAAGCGGGATAGTCCAAGTGGCTACCGCGCCCTATCCGGTTCGTGCCCGTTTGTTGGAAGGCGATGATGAACTCAGCACCCGCCGCACTATAGCAGATTTAGATTCGGCCCTGCGTCGTCAGCTTGAATTGGTCATCCGCGAACTTGCCCATCAAGCGGATAAATCGGATGCACCACGCATTTTGACCGGACATTTTTGGGTAGATGGGGCCATGACGGGCAGTGAACGCCAAGTCATGATTGGGCGGGATGTGGCGATTGGCCTTGCCGAAATTGCTGACCCCGCATGGGATTATGTAGCATTGGGCCATGTACATCGGCATCAAAATTTGACCGCCGGGCGCAATGATGCCCCCCCCGTTATCTATAGTGGCAGTATGGAACGTATTGATTTTAGTGAGGAAGGCGATGAAAAAGGGTTTATTTATGCCGAGATTGAACGCGGCTATACCCAATGGGAATTTGTGCCCCTACCCAACTCTCGACGCTTCCTAACAGTGCGGGCCGATGTGCGTCATGCCGGCAACCCCACCCAAGTGGTGTTGGAGGAAATCGCCCGAACGGATATTGAGGACGCGGTGGTGCGGGTCATCATCAAAACTGACCCTGAAACTCATAGTCTCATCCAAATGAAAGCCATTGAGCAAGCCATTCGGGATAGTGGGGCTAGTATTGTCGCCGCCATCCAACGTGATGTGCAGCATCCGGCCCGAATGCGGCTTGGCCCAACACCCGAAGGATTAAGCCCGCTAGAATTGATGGAACGCTATTTCCAAAGCAAAGAAGTGCTGCCAGAGCGCATTGATGAACTGCTGCAGGTGGCTCAAGAATTTTTTGTGGAGGAGGAGTCGGCAGGTTATTAAAACAAAAACCCCCGTTGAAGGGGGCTTTGTTTTTGTATTCGCGGTTGCAATTAGAGCGAGCGAATAATTGACGAGAAGATGTTCCCGATGGCTGGGCCAAGCACGATGAGGATGATGATCACGACTACGGCGACCAGCACTAGAATGAGTGCATATTCAACCAAACCTTGGCCTTTTTCACGTGGAAGATACAGCATGTTGAGTCTCCTCAATAGAATGGATAATTCTTTGTTGATAGTTACATTCTAAATTATTTCTCAATTCTTTTGCAACCCTTTTTGTCTTGATTTTGTCAGACATAGATTGAGAAATCTTAATGTTTTCTTTACGAATTTCGTTTTAGGATACGCGCGAGTTCGTTAGCAACTAGCCCAGTCCGTTCATCTCGCAGCACGGGCAGTCGCGCACGAGTCCGCCGAATCTCGTTCAGATCAATCGTGTGGGTGACGAGGGTTTCCTCAAAATAGGGAGCCTTGATCAAAAACTCGCCATTTGGGTCAACAATACTGCTGCCACCTGAAAAATTAAAGCCATCCTCAAACCCCACCCGGCTGCAATGTACGATGTAATTGGTAAAGAAATTGCCATAGGCTTGATTGGCGATTTCCACCCAGCGCGAACTGCCCAAGCGCTCACTTTCGTCCAACCCACGCCCCGGACTAGCACTATGCAACAGGATAATATCTGCTCCATCCAGCCATAATAGATAGGGTGGCGAGATGTGCCAAAAATCTTCACAAATCAACATGCCAATTCGCCCAAAGCGTGTATCAAAGGCGCGGATATGATCGCCCCATGCGAAGAACCGCCCTTCTTCAAACAAATGATAGGTCGGCAAATAGACTTTGTGATGCACATGCAATAACTCACCTTGCCCGATATAGGCCGCCGCCACATAAAAACGACTGCGGGGGTCTACATTTACAAATCCGACCATAATGTCTATATTAAACCGTTCGCTCGCTTCACGTAGCTTCTCAAATTCAGGGCTGGTCGGGGTTAGGGCTACTTCCGCCACAAGGTCTTTTAGCGCATAGCCTGTCAAGGATAACTCAGGAAAAATCAGCAAGTCTACCTGTTGTTCAGCGGCCTGCTCCATCAATTCCACATGCCGATTGACATTGTGGGGCACATCCCCAAATTTGGGGTAGGTCTGCGCTAATCCGATATGTACATGGGTCATGAAATCACTCCTGTTGAAGAAAACATTTTAGGGTTTCGCCGCTGGTAACAAAGAAAAATATAGTCTACACTAGCGAAAATTTACACTCTATTTACTTTGAGTAACCGCATGACCATTATGAATGATCCTCTTTTGAACTGGCGCGACCAGTTTCCCATTTTGCAACAAAGCAACTATCTTGTCAGCAATTCGTTGGGGGCAATGCCGCGTGGTGTCTATGGCAGCCTGCGCGAATATGCCGATATATGGGCCAGTCGTGGCGTCCGGGCATGGGCCGAAGGCTGGTGGGATTTAAACATTCGGCTGGGCAATCGCGTTGGTGAAATCATCGGTGCGCCGCCCAATACTGTGACCATCCACCAAAATATCTCGCTGGCTCAAGGGATGCTGCTGACCTGTTTCGATTTTAACGGCCCCCGTAACAAAGTCGTGATTGAAGCGGGCATTTTCCCATCGGTCTATTATGTCCTACGCGGGATGCTGCCGCCACATATCGAACTCGAAATGATTCCAAGCGAGGATGGCATCTCGGTATCGGTTCAACGCATTGTAGACGCGATTGATGAGCGCACTCTGCTTGTGCCGATTAGCCATGTGCTGTTCCGCAGCGCCTATATTTTGGATGTGAAGCCGATTATCGAAAAAGCACACAAGGTTGGCGCGACGGTGATCTTAGACGGCTATCACGCGGGCGGAATTGTGCCGTTTAATGTGACCAACCTCAATGTGGATTTTTATCTTGGTGGCGTCTTGAAATGGATGTGTGGTGGGCCGGGAGGGGTATTCCTGTATGTGCGGCCTGATCTCATCAACAAATTCGAGCCAAAATTGACCGGATGGATGGCCCACAAACGCCCCTTTGAATTTGAGGTGGACGAGATTGATTTCCGCGACGATGCTTTCCGCTTTTTGAATGGCACACCCGCGATTCCCAATCTGCACGCTATCCAACCCGGCATTGACATCATCGCGCAGGTGGGCGTCGAAAATATCCGGCGCAAATCCATGCGTCAGACCGCCAAACTCATCGAAATGGCCGATGCCGCTGGTTATGAAGTAACGGCGCCACGCGACCCAGAACGCAGGGGGGGCGCAGTGGCCTTGAATCCGCCGCACGCCTATGAAGTGTCGCGGGAATTACTGGCCCGCAATATCGTGATTGATTATCGTCCCAAAGCCGGGATTCGCATTTCGCCCCATTTCTACAACACGGATGAAGAAGTGCAGCAGGCGATGGACGCGATTGCCGAAATTCTCAGCAGCGGGTCGTGGGAAAAACATGCGACCAGCAAGGCATTTGTGACGTAAGCCATGATCTACGACGTAACGCGAACCATCAAAAATAGCCTAGCCGTGTGGCCCGGTGATGCGAATTTTTCGTATCAACAGGTGCTAGATATTCAAAAAGGGGCATCGGTCAATCTGACGACCCTAACGATGAGCGCCCACACCGGAACCCACGCCGACGCACCCTATCATTATGCCGATGATGGCCCACATCCCGCCGAACTACCGCTGGAAAAATACATCGGGCCAGCCCATTTGGTCACGATTACACGGCGCAATGGGGGTATCGTGCCTGCTGATTTCGATGGGCATGACTTGACCGGATTGCAGCGGTTATTGATTCACACATGGGTCAGCGATTTGCCCGATGACCAATGGCCCGAAGATTTTCCTTACCCCACGCCGGAATTGATTGATTGGCTAGGGGCGCAAGGGGTCGTGCTGTTGGGGGTGGATATGCCTTCGGTAGATCGGTTTGACGACACCCAATTGGTGTGTCATCACCGCCTGCGCCATTATGGAATTCTGAACCTCGAAACGATGATTTTTCGCGGTGTACCGGATGGCAAATATGAATTGGTGGCCCTGCCGCTGAAAATTGCGGATGTGTGTGGCAGTCCGGTACGCGCCATTTTAAGGGGGAGCTGATGTCCGAGAAGCGTATGACCAATTACGCCGATTATTTACATTTAGAGACGCTGTTGGTGGCTCAACAACCCCTGTCCGACCATCCCGATGAACTGCATTTCATTTTGGTTCACCAGATTCATGAACTGTGGTTTAAGTTGGCGCTGCATCATCTGGAACGCGCCCGCACCGCCATGCAGCAGGATGAAATTTTGGAGGCGGTTCGGTTGATTGGGCAGGTCAGCGCGATTTTTGAGAATGCCCAACACACCGCCGAACATCTACACACCCTTCCGCCGATGGCCTTCCATCAATTTAGGCAACTCCTTGCACCGGGGTCGGGGTTACAATCCTATCAATTCCGCGAGATCGAATTTCTGGCGGGGTTGCGCGATAAACGGCATGTCGAATGGGTGCGCCGCCAGCTTGCCAAAGACAGCCATTGGGAAACGGTGCATCGCCGCCTAGATGAGCCATCTATCCATGATGTGTTTATCGAACTGCTGGCCCGTCACCAAGTACCGGACATCGCCAGCATCTATGCCGATCCGCCGACCTACCCTGAATTTTATGCCCTTGCCGATATGCTCTCAATTTTAGATCAGACGGTGCAGCGATGGCGCTACAGCCATATTCATCTGGTGCAACGCACGATTGGGGCAGGGGTGATGGGGACAGGCGGCACGACCCATGATTATCTTGTTTCGACTTTACAATGGCAGCTATTCCCTGAATTGTGGGAAGCGCGTAATATTTTGAGCAAGCGGTTTGATGAATCGCAAGAAACGGTGAGCCAGAAAGGGTAATACATCCAATGAACGGCCTATCAATCATTTTTTTGGTGGTATTTTTTGCAAGTCTGGTCGGGGGCTATGTGGCGATTCGGCGCAATCTTGCGACCATTATGAATGTCGGCCTCATTTCAGGCGCGATTAATGTGTCATCGCTGACGATTGTCGGCTTGGGGCGTGACGCGGATACGGCCCTTTCGGTGATCGGCGGGATTGTGGTTGGCATCGGGTTGACCTTTGCAATGGTGACAATGGCGGCCTTTTTCCAAAATAATCAATCCAGCACGACCCTCGCGGCATTTGACGCGGCCTCCAAAGACCAGAATCGCCAGCAATAAAATTGCGTTTGTGGAGGGTGTGCTGAAATTATTCGCCACCCTCTAAATCTCTCAAAATGGTTTCCAAAGACTTTAGGAAATGTGAACAAAACAACGCCAGTGTTTGGGTAGTTTCTTCAATATCGCCATCAGTAAGCATATCCCACGTAGTCTGACTTGAGAGGCCCAACCAAGCGAGTATAGAGGTATATCCAAAAGCTCTATTTGGTGGATTGGTAAAGATTAGCCGTTCGGCATCGGTAATATCATGCTTATAATCCAAACAATGTCCATAAGTGAGTTGGTGGTAATCGCCGCCAATATCCACGAATGTCATGAGATTGAGCTTCCCCACTTTTGTTTGATAATTCCACTCGTTTCTTCCCCAATACTCGACATTTGTACCTAAAATTGATTCTAGGCTTTCCTTCAATTGTTGACGAAAGACCTTCCGATCCACCTTATAGTGAATTTTCCCCGCCACTTCCAATTCACGATGTTGTAATTCCTCAGATGGTATTGCCCGCCTCACTTCACTGTACCAATCGAGCATGGCCTGCTCTTCAGAGGTGAAACTTCCATCAAGTAGACGAAGCGCTCTAGGATGAAAGTGTTTCAATAGGGCTGATGCTAGAATTTGTTGTTCGAGAGAATTCAGCGACTTCAAAATTGGTAACACACGCAAGGATATATAACGGTCTTTTATCCGTTGAAGAAACGGAAAATCTTCTCGAATTTCGCGCTGAAAATCGTCTTTAGCCCATTGATAATAACGAATGGCTACCTCATCCAAAATATTCATTTGCCCTCCCTCAAAAAATGTAGCAGAGCCACTCGACCCTGCTACATAGTGTACTGCTTATTGAATTGAATTACCGACGTGATTTCTATTCGTTGGGATCAGCCACCTCAATCGTAAACAGCAGGCCCGCGCCACGTCCATACACCTCCGGGAAGTAGAATTCAAAGCCCGTCGGCGGGATAACGTTATATTCGCCAGCCAAGCCCATGCGCAGGGTGTAGCTATAGGTATACGTCCCCGGCGGCAGATAGGTGGCGTACATCACGACCTTTTCATCACGGAACTCGGTCTGCGAGAACCACCACCAGCCCCAACCTCGACTCAGCGGGTCATCCCGTTCGAGTTCTGGCCCATCCGACAAAATGCTGGTGGTCAGCAGATTCGGGTCAACCGCGTCCGAGCCAGCGGGGATGGGGTCTTCGATCACCACGTAATGCAAATTACGCGGCGCGATGATGGTCAATTCGACCACGATTTCTTCCCCCACCTGTGCGCTGGTAATCGGCGTCTTGTCGGGGTCATTGGCGCGATAGTAGCGGCGTTCGATGATGATCCCGCGTGAGGCAGGTTCAACCGACGGCACATCCAAAAATGTGCGAAGTTGAGCAGTGTAATAGAGATTGCCCGGCCCTTCATCTTTGATGAGCGTTAGGCGGTTGGCTTCATCGGTGAGCAATTCCGCGACGGCTACCGACAGCACCTCATGTTCTTTGGCGTTTTCGGGGGAGGCCACATTATCAGGAATTTCGAGTAAGCCATCATTCAGCCGAACATTGAAAGTGTAATCGGGGTTAAGTTCACCCGTCGTCACCATCCAATTGGTCAAGGACATGACGGCCCACGCGGTTTCTTGGGTGGTTTCCCACGCATCGGCTTTACGCGCGACCATAATCCAGCGCACCGCCCCCGGCAGCAAATCGTTGGAGGGGTCGTGCATGACCATCGCCATCAAAATGAGGGCAGTCGTGCGGGTATGGGTTGTCCAGTTGTAATAATCGGGGCGGTCTTCCCAATGTGTACCCGTCGCGCTGAGGGTAGCGGCATTGGCAAAGTTACTCATCAAGGTTTCGATGCGTGGGTCGGTGGGGTCAAGCGTCATCATGGACATGGCGAGGAAGGCTTTCGCATCCAGATTCAGTCGTTCGCGCAAATCATAGACGCGGGAGATACGTGAGGCATTGGCTTCGCCCGCTCGTGTAAAGGCATAGAGGATGAAGGCACGGCGATTCAACTGCCAATTTGGGGCGCTTTGGGCCATCACATCTTGATCGGTCAGTAGCAGATAATCGCGCAGGAAATTCTTGGCACGATTGATGACCGTCTCATCCACCGTGAAACCGCTGTTTTGGGCTTCAACCAATGCGATCAAGGCATAGGCCGTTGTCAGCGGATTGGAATCATCACGCGGGAACCAACCCCATCCCCCATCGTATTTTTGCTCGGCATAGAGGCGCTGTAGGCCATAGTTGACCTGTGTTTGCAGGTTCGCTTCCAATTCCGGATTGGATTGGTTAAGCGATACCAATGCCCGCATGGTCATAACGTTAGGCAGGAATTTGCTGACAGTCTGCTCAATACATTGATAGGGATAGTTGCGCAGGAAATCCAAGCCGTCGAGCATTGGGCCGGCCAAAGAACGGTCTAGGCGGATGTCGAGTTGACCTTGCTCGGTATCAATACGATCCGGCAGGGCAATCACTTCGGTAAAACTGAGGGCCTCCGGGCCTTCGAGTGTACCTGCTGTGCCCACATTTTCCGGCACGACATATTTGTAGACGGGCAGCAGACGATCATCCCCCTGACCGACGGGTGGTTTACTGGCGTCGCTCAGGCTGCCATCAGTCGTGCGGGCGGCAAAGGTCACATCTACGTTGCTGACATCTAAGGCCTGCACGGGCCAATCCACACGTACCCGTCCACCCGCCGGAATCGTGACCGTGCTGGAAAGGGGCGTATCTTCCAAAACGTTGAATCCTGTCCCCTGCATCAAGACTTCGACTTCTTGATCTTGCTGGGTGTTGTTGTTGACAATCACACCGAGGGTCAATTTATCACCCACGACCATGAAACGTGGTGTGATGGGTCGGACGAGTAGCGGTTTGGTGCTGATAAAATCTTCCAAGACCTGTCCCACCAGCATCGGGCCATTTTCGCCAGACGTGACCCCGCGTGCATCAATGCGCCATGTGGTCAGATTATCGGGCAGGGTTACTTCGATTTGAGCCTCGCCATTGGCATCCGTCACGACGGTGGGATTCCAGAGGGGGGTGTCTACAAATTCTTGGCGGACTTCAAAAATCCCAGCTTCGTCGCCACCGCCACCACCGCCTTTGATGGTATCAATGATTTCTTGGGTTAATTGATCTACCGAGACAGTCAGCGAAGTCGAGGTGCGGGTGCTGAGACCCTGCTCACCATAGAAATACTGCATCAGTGGCCCGGAATTGGGAGAGGCGATACTCAACACGGCCAAATCGGTCACACCGACCCCAACTTCCGCGCTGACGGGGTTGCCCTGCCAATCGGTGGTTTTGACATTCAACATCACGGTGTCCCCCGGCCCAGCGGTTGCGCCTTCGGGTAGGTCGGGCGTGACTTGGACATTCATGGCTAGGCGTTCGGTTTCGACACCCAGTTGAATTAATCCGGCGCGGAATTGAGTATAGGGCGTATTTTCATCAAGACCCTTGACGACAATCACCGAGACATAAATATTCGGCGCAAAATTTTCAGTGATGGGCAGGCGGTAGACATAGGAATTGGTGTCCATGTGGATGACTTCGGTCTGCAAAATATCCCCGCGCTCAACGGTCACAAGGGCGACAGATTCACCTTGGAAGGGGCTGGCAATGAGAATTTCGGCAACTTCATCCACCTCGTAATTGTCTTTGTCGGAAATCAGATCAATGCGGTTGCTGTTCTGCTGGCGCCATGGCACATAATCCGACCCCGCTACCCACATATAGGCGCTGCTATTGACCCGATTGCCATCGGCATCATTTGTCACAGCGTAAATCTTAAACACACCGCCGTTCGGAGGAACAAAGGTGATATGGGCCAGACCATCGGCATCGGTAGTAACGCTGCCGCTATCGGCCTCGATTTCTTCAACTTCATATGTCCACACGGTTTGCCCGCGTGAATCTTTTTCTTGCACACTCGACCAGTGACGCTCGACAACCTTGTAATCCACCACCTGTCCGGCAACGGGTTCGCTGTCCCAATCAACAGTCAGGACTTGGAAGCCCGTTTCGTCCCCCGCAGTGGCGACATATTCATCCGGTGACAGGCCGACATAGACCCGCCCCTGATGAACAATAATCTGGGTGCGCCCCGCGACGGCTTGGTCACTTTCATCGGTGATGACTGCCTCTAGGGTATAGGCTTGGCTCTGGGTCTTTTCGCCCAAATCGGCAGGCAGTTCGATCATAAAACGGCCTTGATCGTCGGTTGTGCCTTCACCGTTGGCAATTCGCTCTTTCTCTTGACTGTAATACTCGCGTGCGCCCTCATCGAAGCTGTAGTCAATAAACTGCCAGCGACCCGGCCCGTCATAGGGGAAATAGTAATTTTCACCCACGACAGCCCATGTGATTTTCGCATTAGAGACAGGCGCACCGAAGAAATAGCGGCCTTCGACCTCGACCCGAATCGTCTCGCCCTGTGCCACTTCGCTGGCGGCAGGCGTCACAAGTGTTTGGAATTCAGGGGCACGATATTCCGCCACACTAAAGCCGATGCTGAAATTGCTGTTATAACTAAAGCGAGGGTCTTCGGGGTCAAACTCGACAGCAATGCGATAGTAACCGAGGCCAGCGCCCTCATCCAAATCGAATTGACCGGAAAATGTACCAAATTCAGTGAGGCGGGCTTCGGTCTCATAGATAATCTGCGATTGATTGTCGTAGACTTTGATGGGCACACTGCCAATACCATCTGGTAGGGTGTAGGTTACATCGTCGCGGTCACGGATAATTCCCCGGAAATAGACAGGCTGACCGGGGCGGTAAAGTGGACGATCTGTGTTCAGATAGATACTCATCTGGCTGGGTTGGTAATTGCCATTTAAGCCAAACGACCATGGTTCCACCCCGCTCGAAAAATCACTGATGACATAACCAAAATGCTCCGGTGTATCAATCACCGAGTAGATCGTTTGATAGAGGTCTTGTAGGCGTGGGATGTTGATTTGAGCGATCCCATCAGCGTTGGAAGTTGCCATACCAATTTCTTCAAAGGCATTGGTGGCCGGATTAACATAATAGAAGGTGACAGGGACGCCCTCAATTGGCTGACCACTGCTCATATCTGTGACCCAAGCCATTGCCTGTTTGGGGGTGAATTTCATGGTGATGTTGGCGGTAGCAACCACCAAAATATGTCGGCTAGGCTCGTAATCCAACGCACGGGTCTGCGGCGACTCTACCCGCAAATAATAGACTCCGGGTGGTAAGGGGGGTAATTGATCGGCATTCGTTCCGTCAGGGTTATGAATCGGGGAAGGGGTCGTAACGGGTTCGATAAAGTAGACGCTGGTATTGCCTTCGGCCATCCAGCCTGTTACCCCATCGGCGGGATTTAGAATTTGCCACCACAGATAGTTATCGGCACAAATCGGGCCACCCTCAATAACCACCTCGGTTCCCGGTGCATACTCGGTTACAACCGTTCCGCCTAGATTGGGTTCGGAGCGTACCCGCAGCGGTGTGGGGTCATCTTCGCTGACTCGTGCCAGATAACCAATATTGAGGCGGGTGGGGGGAGCGCCCACACAAACGATATTTTCGATGCCACTTGTCCCTTCCAATGAGAGCAGGGCCAGATCATAACGCCGCTGGTTCAATTGCGACTCAACCGGGAACTGCCATGAGCGCAGCAGGTAGGTTGGATCAGGCGTATAGTCTTGTCGCCGTTCCCATCCATTTGGCCCCGTGAGCATCGCCAGTGTGGGCACATCAATCCCATAAAGCTGCATCTCCAATTGCTCGATGTTGCGGTGGGTGATAAACAGGCGCGTTTGGGGCAGATAGGCATTATAGAGACCGACAAAACCGGGGGTATTCAGCGTCAATTCTGGGGAATAGGGGGCGGTACGATATTGAATGATGGTGGTTTCATTGATGACATTACCATAGGGATCAGCAATGCCGGGGGCAATCGTCACGGTGTAGTCAGTGCTAGGCTCGGTATCAAAATAGAGGGCATAGCTGTTGTCATAGGTGTAATAGTAGGTTTCGTATTCGCGCCATGGCTCCGGCTCAATGGTGAATTTGCCTTCCAGCGTGTCTTGATCAATTGGGGCGCTGAAATAAATCCGCATCCCACCATAGGGGTCTGACCCTTCGGCACCGTCTTCGGGATAGGTACGCACAATCGAGGGGTAAGGCACGGTGATAAAACTGACCAGATAATCTTCAGGGATGGATGCGCCACTTTTACTGCGAATGATCGTGGAATCTACGATCACGTCGTAAAGGGTATCCAATTGAAGCAGGCCGTCGCTGGTTGTTACCGTGACAGAACGATGATCTTCGCTCCATTCATAGTCCAGTGTGGGAACCTGTGGGCCTTCGATACGAATCCCATTTTGGGTGGCGGGGTCCATGGGTTGGGTAAACGTCACCACATATTCAGGCTCAAGCGGCATCAAGGGCAAATCTTGATTGCGATTCGCGGCGTAACTGGAAGTTGAGTTGCGCGGTGACACAGATTGAACTTCGGGTACTTGAGTGGTGAAATCCCAAATATATGGCTCGTTTAGAATCGCGCCATTGACGTCTTCTATGCCCGCATTCACCGTTACAGTATAGGTGGTGCCACCGCTTAAGGGTGGATCGGGACGGAAGATATAAATGGAGGTATTGAGCCATTCGCCCTTCCCCTCTGCCGCTGGTTCGAGGGTAATGGGGCTGGGCAAGTTTGCTTGATCGGCAATGCTAACCAACGGCACAATGGGTCGGCTAAAAATAATCGTGATGGCAGCGTCCACTTCAATTTCGGTGGAATTGGGGGCAGGCAGCACATCGGCAATTTCAATATAACCGACAGTCGTCAATTTCAGTTCGTAGGGTTCATCCATGACCCGCTGGTCTGCCCCCACCGCGAACAGACTAAAGGTATATTCGGTGTCACGGGCATAACCAGTGGCAGGGGGAGCAAAGGTGAGGATTCGGCCATTTTCATCCCACGTAAATGCCCCACCCTCTAAGGCAGGTTCGACTGAAAACGCATTCTCAGGGGCTTCTGTGTTCATCACCCGATCAAAGGTGAAGGTCACAGGGCTATCGAGCAATAATTCTTCGCCGGGGAGTGGATTGGTGTCTATTACTTTTGGCGCAGAAATATTGCTGCTGCCTTCCTGCCCCACCACAATCGGTACAGCGATGAGGAGCAGGCTCGCTAGGAGTAGCATCAAAAACCATCGGCTTTTTTTCATGAAACTTTTCCCCTCAGGAAAGTAGCAAACGAAAAAGTAGAAAACGAGTACAGGTAGCAATGCAGTCAATAATAAACAGGTGAATACAGAACACAATAGAGTGCAACAGAATTAAATGAGACCTCTATATTAGTTTATAGCACACTTTGAGGGTGCGAAAATTCAACGTGGCGGGTACGCTTGTCATGCTGTTTATTAGACGGAATAGATTCGTGGCTAAATATACCCTTTCGACATTCACCCAAAACCCAATAGCCCGCCGTATCAGCCGCCCATCACACTGGCCTTCCACACGCCTTAGCTTTTGGCTGGCTTTTGGACTGGGCCTGCTCACACTGGGGGTGAGTGTATGGGCCTTATTGCATGTACCGGAAACCTATCTGGAATGGCTGCTGATCGGTGGGTGGGGTGCTGTATTAGCTGGCCCAGTGCTGATGGCCCCGATTACCGCGCTATTGACCCGACGTGATTTAAATAGTGACCAATATCAACTGTTGTATCTCACCTCGCTTTCAGATGAAACGCTGGTTGCTGGGTATATTTGGGGGGTACTCACCCGACTGCGCTTGCTAATGGCTGTTGGAGTGGGGTTCATGCCGATGGTCACCATTGGAACCGTTTATTTGGGAATACGTTATGAAGCAGCGATTGAAGCGATGAGCGGTTTTTATCGGCCCAGACCGGAACAAATCATCGCCCCAACCACCCTTGAAATCACATGGTTAGCCATCGTCAGCATAATCTTCGTTTTTGTAGCACTTAGCTTTAGTTTGCCCTCGGCAGCGATCGGTGTGGTGATAGCCCTGCATTGGAAAAACGCAATCTTGGCAAGTGCATTGGCGATTGGCTGGTCGGTTTTTAGCTTGGCGGTAGTGGCAGGCGGTTTTAACTTGATTGTTCTGCTGTCTTTCGGTAATCCATACTTGCTCGGCTTCTGCCAGAGCATCTTTCTGTTGATCTGTATCTACGGCCTATGGATGCCGATGCTGGCGAATACCCTTAAATATGTGCGTCGTCCTCCCTACTGAGATTCACATTTATTTTGCCATGTGCCTCGATAAATCTTCACCGGACGGTCAACCCGCTCGCGTTGATAGCTGGTGATGAATTCCCATTGCACCCCATAGATATTCAACACGGAATCGGGATAACCACTATATGCAAAGATAGCATCCCCACAATCTGGTATTTCGGCATTGAGGTGCTTCGTCAAATCACTCATAATCAAATTACGGTCAAGACATGTCAACTCTTGGTGCGTATACAGATATAACATCGGGCAGAGCGACCAACTCACATAAATGCGCTCTGGCTTAGGCGACATTTCATCAAGCGCAGCACCGGCCTGATGAATCGCATTATCCGCCGAAATATAGCCGCTTAAATACTCAATCCAACTGGTTTTAGTCAACGGTAAAGCTAGTGGGTCGTTGGTCGTATCGCGGGTAAAAGGATAGGCAAAGCTGACAATCCAAAATACCGAAACCCCAGCCACTGCTGTTCGCGTGATGGGGGTCAGCAATCGGCCCTCCCACAAACCAACCAGCATATGGGCAACAATCAAAACGAACGGGGCGGATAGAGGCATAAAATAGCGGGAAGTGATGATCGTCGCTGCGTGTAAGGTTGGCAGGGACATCGCCAACAGCCACCCGATGAGATAGAGACCATGCCGCATTTGCTGTGCATTCCCCCGCCCCACACCCAACCAATAACCGGCTGCCAATAATCCGATGAGCATCATTTCACGGGTTACAAATTCACTCACAATCGGCAATACCGTCCAGAAATATTCGGCGATAGTATGCTCATCGGCATTAGTGGTTTTGACGTTATGTGTATCCACAATTTGAAAAGGCGGGTCCTCATCCCGCTGGAGGTAAGCCGGAATGAGAATCGGTGACCACAAGGCAAAGGCGATCCCACCCGCTAGAGCTAGCGGCAGTGTATACGTCTTTAGCCAAGCGATCCACTGTCGGAAGAAATTACCTTTGCCCCACTGCCAATACAGTATTGAGGCCGCAATTGGCATCCCCGGAACAAGTCCCATCGTTAATTTTGCCATCGTTACAGCGGCCATCAAAGTCCCGACGATGACGGCCTGTTTCCAAGTAGGGTGTTTTGCAAAAACCAACCCGCGCCAGACCACCAGAGTAGCGACTGTGGCGGCAAAAGGGTCAGACATTGCCATCCGTTCTAAGAAATAGGCAAATGGGAAAATGGCATAAAAACCCAACGCTACAAGACCTGTCCTATAATTTACCAGCCAACGACCCAACAAAAAAATGACCGACCCGGTTAACAGTGAGAAAAGGGCCATTGAAAGACGGGCCGGAGCTAAGGCTTGGGTGGAGGGTGCTTCAAAAAGGCCCAGCCAATAATAGAGCAGCAATTTACCTTCGGAGATGCGTCCCGGATTGACGCTAAAATCCCAAATGAATGCGCCGCGTGAGATATGAAATCCCTCATCAAGATAGGCTTCAATACTCAAAATATGATGAGAACGGATAAAAAAATGCAGCAAGAGGAGCATAATTACAGGCAACAAACGACGCATGAATTAAAATTCCTTGATGGGATAGCAAGCCAAGAATTATCAAGCCGAGGATTATACTGGCTTTGTGGGGTATTTAGCATAGGTCAGACTATACATTGCCTCTAATCGCAAAGTTGCCGTTTTGTTATAATGGGATTGGCATATCAGGCACAAATTCAGCATAATGGATGCAATGGTAGTCAGTAAGGAATTGGGTGCATGGCAGAACAAGCAGTTCCAACTTTTGTGGATGAGGAAGGTTACGGGGTCATCGCCCCGGCTGCGCCACCTCTCCCTAAGCTTGATAAAACACGAGCCGAACAACGGCGGCGGCTGTTCGCCCCCAATTTTGACCTCTATTTGTTATCGGTGGTCGGTGTGCTCTGTGCCATCGGCCTGCTGATGGTCTATTCCGCCAGTATTGACGCCTCATTTTTGGCAACCGAAGATGCCAGCACTACCTATTTTTTCCAGCGCCAACTGCGTAATTTCTTTATCGGCTTGGTTATCATGTATGTGCTGATGCGGTTGGATTATCGTATTTGGCGGCGACTAAGTATCTGGATGATGCTCGGCACCATCATGATGCTGGTGTTTGTGTTGGAATATGGAGATCGGCGTCTGGAGGCACAACGCGCTCTGTTTCAAGGGTCGTTCCAACCCGGTGAAGCTGCCAAGTTGATTGTCGTGATTTACATGGCGGCATGGCTGGCCTCCAAACGACATAAAATTCGCCAAGTCACCTATGGCATTATTCCATTTAGCATTATGGTCGGGGTGGTGGCATTTTTGGTCGTTTTGCAACCCGACCTATCCACTGCGGCCAGTATTCTCGCTACGGCGATGACGATGTTTTTTCTCGCCGGTGCCAGTTGGCCGCAGATTACTATTGTGATGGGAAGTGCCACCGCCCTCGGTGTTACCATCGCGCTTAAACTGCCTTACGCCAATCAACGTATTGAAGCCCATTTGAACGCCATCAACGACCTCACGCAAGCCAATGACCATGTGCAGGCCGCCATCGCTGCCTTTTTGAACGGCGGCTTATTCGGGGTCGGGTTGGGGCAAGGGCGTCAAAAATTCGGAGCACTGCCATTCCCACACACCGACAGCGTATTTGCGGTTATTGGCGAGGAATTGGGTCTGGTTGGCTGTGCCGTAGTGATCGCGCTATACGTCATTTTGGTCTATCGCGGCTTTAACGTGGCCCGCAACGCCCGTGATAGCTTTGGAGCACTGCTGGCGGCGGGAATTACCTGCTGGTTGGTCTATGATGCCCTGTTGAATATCTCGGTCATGACGGCTCTTGCGCCGCCAACGGGTGTACCACTGCCGTTTATTAGCTTTGGGGGATCAAGTTTGGTGGCGGCGATGGCAAGTGTAGGCTTGATGTTATCGGTCTCGCGGGTCTCGGCCCAACCACAAGCGCCTGAACGTCGCCAAGTGCGCGAGGTTTTGGACAAAGGTGCTCCCGAAGAAGCCGCCCAACCAAATAAAGCCGAACTCAAACGTGAATTGAAACAGAAAAAAGCCGAAGAAAAGTTGGTGCGAGACGCACGCAAAGCCCGCCAGAAGATGCGCCAAGAAGAAATTGACAAAGTACGTGAACGCCTCGAACAGCGCAAACATGTCGGGCCAGAGGCACCACCCATTAACCCGTTGGACAATATTTCTGCCAAAGAGTTAACCGCCTCCACGTCACCTGCCCCTGTGCAGTCAAGCGTGCCAACTGAGCCGACCACACCTGTAGAAGGAACTGAAGGAACAGAAAGTGACCCGAATTCTAATCTCGGCGGGGGGAACCGGCGGGGGCGTGTATCCCGCATTAGCTGTCGCTGAAGTGCTCCGCCAACAGCCCGACGTGGTGCTGCATTTTGTCAGTAGCGCTACTGGGCTTGAAAATGATTTATTGACCAAAGCGGGTATTCGTTTGGATGAATGGGATAAGGTACAAGCTGGCCCATTACATCGTGTGAATCCAATCAAACTTATCCGCAGCGTTTTTCGATTGTTTATTGGTATCGGACAATCACTGGCTCTACTGCGGCGTAAAAAACCTGCTGTTGTTTTTTTGACAGGCGGGTGGGTTGGGATTCCGGTGGCGATTGCGGCATGGCTCTACCGCATCCCGATGGTGATTTTTGTACCAGATATTGAGCCGGGGCGCACCTTAAAATTATTGGGACGCTTTGCCAAAGTGATTACCGCTACCAGTCGTGACACCGCCCGCTATTACGGCAAAAACAAGCAGGTGGTCGAGACCGGGTATCCACTGCGTTCATCGCTGCTGACGGTCACACGAGAACAAAGTATCAAGGAACTGGGACTTGACCCGACCAAAAAGACGCTACTGGTTTTTGGGGGAAGTCAAGGTTCGCGGGCGATTAATCGAGCCGTGATGAGTGGTCTACCGGAACTCCTTAAAAATACCGAGTTGCAGATTTTTCATGTTTCGGGCAAATTGGATGCAGCAGCAGTGCAGTCGGCCCACGACGAATTGCCAGCCGAACTGCAATCACGGTATCATGTGCGTGATTATGTACATGAATTTGGCTATGCACTGGCCGCCGCTGATTTAGCCATTAGCCGCGCTGGGGCCAGCACATTGGGCGAAGACACGTTTTTTGGGCTGCCCGCCATTTTGGTGCCGCTTGCCAACACATGGCGCTATCAAAAAGTGAACGCCGATTGGTTGGCCGAACGTGGAGCCGCCATTCATTTGGAAGAAGAACGCATGGCGGAAGAATTGGTTCCGCTGGTCAATGCCTTGTTCAATGACCCAGCCCGCCTGAATGTGATGAAAGAGGCCGCCCGCAAGCTCGCTTATACCGATGGTGCGGCTAATATTGCACAAGAAATTCTTAATCTGGCAGCATTTTAAGTTAAGGCAAACAACCAATGGTTCAATTAAGCACAACGCTTTGGTCTACAATTGTGATGTTCGCCATTATTGGCTACCTGCGCGGTTTTACCAAAGAATTTATCGCCCTCGCTGGCATTGTTTTGGCGCTGTTTACCCTCGTCCAGTTTGAGACGTTTTTTAACAGTCTCGGCGCAGGGACAAATATTGACCAGATTTTTTATGTCAAAGCGTTCTTCTTGCTGGCGGTGGCTTTCTTCTCCTACCAAACACCACCAGATCGCTTTAGCCTGACGAAGAAATCATCGGGGCGAGACGCATGGCAAAATAAAATTTTGGGCGCAATTTGCGGCGGCATCAATGCCTATTTGGTATTGGGGTCATTGTGGTATTTTATGGATCAACTCGCCTATCCTTTGTCCCCTTCGGTGTCTACACCTGTTCCTAATTCATCCAGCGCAAACATGGTATCAAGCCTCCCGTTGGTTTGGCTACAGGAGGGCAACTTATTGACCATCGTAGTCATCGTGATGTTCCTGTTTATCCTGATTGCCATCATCTAAAAACAACGCTTTTGAAAACAACATCTTATCGCCTCCACCTTTCCTTACAAGGATGGGTGGAAATTGTTTATCCCCATCGCAAATTTTGAATCACGCCCTTTCTAATCAACAGGGAGCATGGTTTTGGACTTTTTACTCATTCCCGGTCAGCGGATTCACATTGTTGGAATCGGCGGTTCCGGCATGTCGGCAATTGCCCGTGTCCTTTTGGAAACAGGCTATCTTATCAGCGGTTCAGACGAACATACCAACGCCATCACCGATTCACTGCAAGCCGACGGTGCGACCATTTTTGCCAGACATGACGGCCCAAACGTCATGGGGGCGGAATTGGTGATTGCCAGCAGCGCCATCCCGGATAGCAATGTGGAACTTCAAGCGGCCCGCGCCTTCAATATCCCTGTGCTGCGCCGTCGTGAAGCCATTAGCCTAATTACGAATAATCTGCGTACTATCGCCATTTCCGGCACACATGGCAAAACAACGACAACAGCCCTGATGACTCACATCCTAATGGAAGCAGGCTTAGAACCGTCCTATATTATCGGGGGGGTGCTGAAAAACACCGGAACGAATGCCGGAGCAGGCAGCGGCGATTATTTTGTGATTGAGGCCGATGAATATCAGGGCATGTTTTTAGGGCTTAATCCAGCGGTGGCAATCGTGACCAATATTGAATTTGACCACCCCGATATTTTCCCGACGTTTGAGGACGTGGTGGAGATATTCCGTCAATTTGTGGCCCGCCTGCCTGAAGACGGTTTGTTGGTGGCCTGCGCGGATAATCCCACCGCCTATACAATGGCGCAAGACCGACAAGCCCAAATGCTGCCCGTTGTGACGTATGGGGTGCAAACGACCTCCGCTGATTGGACGGCCACCCACATCACTGCTAATCAGGATGGCAGCACGACGTTTGTGGTCAAGCAGGCCGGGGGGCGCTTGGGTGAAGTCACCGTGCCATTAGCGGGAAAACATAATATACAAAATGCGCTGGCGGTCATTGCAACGGCCCGCCATCTAAAAATCCCCTTTGCAACCATTACTAAAGCCTTGCAGACATTTGGCGGGACGGGGCGGCGCTCGGAAATAATGGGAGAGGCGGCAGGGGTCACAGTGATCAGCGATTATGCCCATCACCCCACTGCCATTCAGGTTAATTTGGAAGCATGGGCCAATCGTCCCGGCCTTAATCGTTTATGGGCGGTGTGGCAGCCACATACCTATAACCGCTTGCGTGCTCTTGCTCCTGAATTCGCTGCCTCGTTTCAACAAGCTCATCAAGTGCTGGTGACGGATGTCTATTCGGTACGCGAGACCGTGACGCCCGGCCTAGCACCGCCTGATTTGGTCAAGATGATTCAAGCTGCGGGTCAACCCAATGCGCGTTATGCGGGTAGCCTTGAACAGACCGCCGAATTATTGGGAAATGAAGTCCAGCGCGGCGATTGTGTTCTCATCTTCAGTGCGGGGGATGCACCGAGAATTGGTACGATACTGCTGAAAACACTAGGCGGTAAAAAATGATCTTTGAACCCCTTAAGGCTATCGCCGACCTCACTTTATCCGAACAGGAGCCGATTGCCCGTTATACAGCAGCACGTTTGGGTGGCCCTGCCGATGCACTGGTGGTGGCGCACAGCACCGAGGCCCTTGTCCAAGCGGCGCAGTGGGCACAGCAGGCCAACATTGCATGGGTAGTGATTGGCGGTGGGGCGAATGTGCTGGTCTCAGATGCGGGATTTCGCGGCTTGGTTATCGTCAACCACAGCAAAAATTCGAGTATTGATGCAGAAACCGGAGGGGTGGAAGCCGACAGCGGCGTTACCCTAACCCCCTTAGCCCGTCGGTGTATGGCACAGGGCCTTAAAGGATTGGAATGGGCGGTCAGTGTGCCGGGAACACTCGGCGGGGCGATTGTGAATAATGCGGGGGCACATGGCGGCGATATGGCCCACCATTTGGTGCAGGCCACCATCCTTGATTTAGCATCCGATGTCCTCACACCGGAAATCTGGTCCGTTGAAAAAATGGCCTATGATTATCGGCACAGCGCCCTTAAAGGCCAGCGCCAGCGGTATCTGGTTTTACAGGGTGTTTTGCAGCTTGAGCCACACCATGACCCTGTTGAACTCACCACCGCCGCCGATGGATTTGTGGCGCATCGCAAAAAGACCCAACCGCCGGGGGCAAGTTTGGGCAGCATCTTTAAGAACCCCCCCGGTGATTATGCTGGACGCTTGATCGAGACATCTGGGTTGAAGGGCTATCAAATCGGCGGCGTACAGGTGTCCCCCGTCCACGCTAATTTTATTGTCAATCTGGGCAATGGCACGGCCAGTGATTATTACACCCTGATTCAGCATGTCCGTCAGACCGTTCATGAGAAAACAGGGGTACTATTAGAATTAGAAATTGAGCGCATCGGCGAAGGCTTCGATGAATAGCCTGCCCGGTTGTGATACAATGCAGTGGATATAACTTGTGAAGTTTGGAACGGTAAGGCTGTGGCCTCGGTAGATAAACGTCGGCGCGAACGCATTCGAGCAAAACAGGCAGCCCGTTATGTTGCCAGTTCTCAATCTCCTCTCGATCAGGTGGATGAGATTGAAGGCGAGGCTATTGCGCGTTCCCGTTCCGTCAATCCTTCCCCGGATGGGCATGTCCTTAAAGCGCCGGGACGGAATGCACGCCGCCGCCGGTTGGAAGCACGCCGCGAGGCCCGCACCCAAAGCCAAGAAGTTCGGGTCGCTAATGAAACCCGACCTGCCCAACCCTCGCGCATGTTTTTTAGTGTGGGGGCCAAAGCTGAGAGCAAACCCGCATCTCTCAGCAAACGGCGCAGTGCCCGGCAGCGTGAACATTTACGCCGTCAGGGGCTTGACCCGGCCCGACCCGAAGCACGGGTTCGGCCACAGGGGGTCGTGTGGGTCTCATGGCGCTGGTTTTCGGGCGCATTGAGTCTGACACTGGTGTTTGTCCTCTACGCCATGCTGGGCACAAATGTTTTTGTGGTCAATTCAGTGGCGGTGGGGGGCGAAAAATACCTAACTGCCGAGCAAATTTTTGAGGCGGCGGGGATTGCCAATAAACATCTTTTTTGGGTGGATCCGCTGGATGTCGAAAAACGCTTAGAATCCAATCCAAGCATTGCCGATGCCCAAGTTTTTGTCGGCTGGCCGCCCAATATGGTCTCGATTTTGATTAGTGAGCGCGAACCCGCCCTCATCTGGGAACAGGGCAATTTCCGCGTGTGGGTAGACGTCAATGGCATTGTGATGTTTCAGCGCGAGGAACGGACCGAACTCCTGCGGATTGTCAGCCGCGAACAAAACGCCGAACCGCTAGGCGTTGGCTCAACGATTGACCGCGAGGTGATTGCCGGAGCGTTGCAATTAAAGGCTAAATTCCCTAATATAGAAGAGCTATTATATGATCCCGTAAAAGGGCTTGGTTATCAGGATGGGCGCAACTGGATTGTCTGGTTTGGGGTTGGCACGAACATGGAAATGAAAGTATTGGTCTATGATGCCATCGTGCGGGCCTATAATCCTGCCATCCAATTCCTCGAAGTGGATGTCTCTGACCCCGACCATCCGAGTTTTATAGATCGTTTTCCAACAGACCAATAAGAACCCACCACAGGTTGAGGTTGAATGGGTGAGCTAGTTGTCGGTATTGATATAGGTACGACCAAAATTTGTACCATCGTCGGCGAAGTCCGCACCAACGACACATATATTTTGGGCGTGGGCGTCGAACCCGCACGTGGGATGCGAAAGGGCATGGTCACGGATGTTGACCAACTCAGCGCCAGCATTTCGTCATCGGTGCATAAGGCCGAACGCGCCAGTGGGTATGAAATCGGGCGGGCGTTTGTATCGCTTTCTGCCAACCATATCCAAAGCACCAATAATATGGGCGTGACAGGCATCTCCGGGACGCGCGAAGTTGAACTGGCGGATGTGGAACGGGCGATGGATGCGGCACGGGCGTTTCCAATCCCACACGGACGCGAAATTTTGCATGTCATCCCTCGCCGCTACAATTTGGATGAACATCAAGGCATCCGTAGCCCGTTGGGAATGCACGGTTTCCGCCTTGAGGTCGAATCGCACATCATCATGGCGTCTAGTTCCAGCCTGCGTAATCTGGAAAAATGTGTCGAAAATGCCGGGGTCTATGTGGATCGCTTTATCTTAAATCCACTGGCCGCCGGGGATGTTACCGTTACCCCCACCGAGCGTGAATCGGGTGTGATGGTGCTAGATATTGGCGGCGGCACAACCGACATCGCTATTTTTAATGAAGGCACGATCTGGCATACCGCTGCAATTTCAGTTGGCGGACAGCATGTCACCAATGACATTGCACATGGTTTAAATCTGCCATTTGAGTTAGCGGAAGCGGTCAAATTGGAATATGGGCACGCCGACCCACGTGAAATTAATCCGCTGGAAACCTTCCCGGTGCAGCCCTTTGGCGAAGAACATCTCAGCAAAGTCAAACGCAGCGATCTGGTGATGATTATCAATGCGCGTGTCACCGAATTATTTGAATTGATTGAACAAGAGGTTCAAAAAAGTGGGTTTGATGGGATGCTTCCCGCAGGAGTGGTGCTGACGGGCGGGGCCAGTTTGCTCCCCGGCATGAAAACCGTTGCCAATCGCATTTTGAAAGTTCCAGCGCGATTGGCCCAACCAGATAATGTGACAGGCATGTCGGACATGCTGCGGAGTCCAGCCTATAGTACATCCGTAGGATTGCTAAGACTGGGTCTTATCATGGATATTGAAGATACCCGCCGCGCTAATTTACGAAAAAATGGGCGCACCCGGCAAGCAACTGATAACAGCGCGGGGATTGGCAAAATTTTCGGGAAAATTGTAAAAAGATTCTTGCCGGAAGATGAAAATTTGCCTTGAAATGAATTCTGGTTTAATCTGATATTCATACATTGCAAACATGGCGCGTGGCAAAAAACAAACCATGCCCCAACTTTTCATAGTCAAGAAGGCCGTTTGCGCGTCCTTCACAAATTTCATAAACTGGTAATGGTAACGCCCTGAATCCTAAAAAGGCAGCAGTCTGCCTTAGGGGGAAGTAGAGAATTTTTATGTCAACAGACTTTTTGCACTCAGCCGCCGAAGATAATTTCGCACATATTAAAGTAGTCGGTGTGGGGGGCGGCGGTGGTAATGCCGTTAACCGCATGATTGACGAAGGCATGGGCGGCGTTGAATTTATTGCAATCAACACCGATTCTCAGGCACTTATTTTGAGCAAGGCCAAAACGCGCGTCCGTATTGGAGACAAACTCACACGTGGGCTTGGAGCAGGCGGCAACCCCGAAATCGGGCGTAAAGCCGCTGAAGAAAGCGCTGACGAAATTTACGAAGTCCTACGCGGGGCGGATATGGTCTTTATCACCTGTGGGATGGGTGGTGGAACGGGCACGGGGGCTGCTCCAATTGTGGCCCAAGCCGCCCGCGAATTGGGTGCGTTGACCATTGGCGTTGTGACCCGTCCCTTTACTTTTGAAGGTGCGCGGCGTCAGCAATCGTCTGAATCTGGGATTGAAGCCCTCAAGGGTCAGGTAGACACGTTAATTGTCATTCCCAATGACCGCCTGCTCCAAATTGTGGACAAGAAAGCCAGTCTACAACAAGCCTTTGCGATGGCGGATGATGTGCTGCGGCAGGGTATTCAAGGCATTTCCGAATTAATTACCGTGCCCGGTCTGATTAACCTCGACTTCAACGACGTGCGAGCGATTATGAGCGAAGGTGGCGCGGCATTGATGGCCGTTGGACGTGCCAAAGGCGAAGACCGTGCCCGCCAAGCTGCCGAAGCTGCCATTTCCAGCAATCTGCTCGATGTCACCATTGACGGCGCACGGGGCATCCTGTTTAATGTGACAGGCGGCCCGAACATGAGCTTGTTTGAGGTCAATGAAGCGGCGGCCATCATCAAAGAGACGGCCCATCCCGATGTCAACCTCATCTTCGGCGCGGTCATTGATGAAAATATGGGTGATGAAATCCGCATCACGGTTATTGCGACGGGTTTTGAACAGGGTACACGGGTCGGGGTACGCCGTCCGAATCAGCCTGCCAATGATTGGGTACAACCACGCCAGCAATATCAACAACCCCAACAACCGCAATATCAGTCACAACCGACCTACTATCAACAGCCACCTGCGCAGCATCAAGCCCCGCCTCCGGCCCAATATCAACCACCACAGCCCCCACCGCCTGCTGTCGAGCCACCCGCGGCACCACCGCCACAATATCAAGCGCCTGCGCAGCAGCAACCGACTCAACCGCCGACCCAACAGCCACCGCGCAAAGAAGAACTGCCCGTGCGTGGCTATGAATCGTCGGAAGACTTGGATATTCCAGCCTTCCTGCGCCGGAACAAGGATCGGTAGTTCTCAAAATTTCTGAAATGAACAAACGCCCCTTACTGGCTCTTGCTGGTGAGGGGTTTTTGATTAAGAACTCACCACAGTTTTTTACATTTTTCAGCAGCCTTAGTGTCTTTCCAATGTTACACTTGGGAAGAAGGGATTTTGAATTATTGGTATGGTGAGGAGCGAACAATGGCAACCCTTTTGATGGTCGAAGATGACGCCCCAATGGCAGGATTATACGCACGCGCCTTAGAATCACAGGGGCATGAAGTGTTAATCGCCCCCAGCATCCAACAAGGGCTTGAAATCTTGGACAGCACGTGGGTGGATTTGATTATTCTGGATATGACATTGCCGGACGGCGCGGGAACACAGATTTTGGATTTCTTGGAGACCAGCCCCAAAGTGATTCCCGTCATAATCGCTACTGGCTTTTCCCGCTATCTGAAACAAGGTGAGCGCAATATCGTCGCGGCAACGTTATCCAAACCTGTGACGACCTCCCAATTACTTCAATCAGTGAGTACGGTACTTGAAGACCTTAATCTACGTGAAGAATAGCCTGTGTTGGGGATTGGCTTTGTTAATGGGGCTATCGGCTCTGGTATGTCCCCACACTGGCAACGCTCAAGAAGTCCCCACCCAAGACCGTGTGTATGAACTCATGGCGGAAATCGAAAACACCTATGGAGTTGGGTTTGCCTATCCCTCTGAATGGCAGGCAACCAGCGCCAATGAGGTCATTCAATTCAACGAATATTTGACCATCATTTTGGAATCATTAGCGCGAGTCTCCGAGACCTTCTATCAACTCGGACGAGCGCCAGATGACCCCCTACGTATCACCCCCGCTGATTATTTCCGGTTGCATTTTGACCGCGCCCATATTGTGATTGACCGCACCATCCAGTTAGGGGACAATTTCGCGGGCAAGACCAATCCACTGTATGGGGAGGGTGTGATTATTGGATATTCCGTTCAACTCACGGGGGAGGGAATGCGCCAACCTTTTACTCTCGCCCATGAATTGGGGCATGTGTTAGACAGCCTCCTAACTGACTTGCCCCATACCCAGCATGTTGAGGTATTGGGGGGGGAATGGGGAGCGGTCAACTGGATTCCCGGCAAGGGGTATATCGGCAATGAGGCCCTGTTTCCGCGTGCAGTCGGTGGCCCCAATGAAGATTTCGCCGATACATTTGGGCAGATGATGATGGGTAAGCTCAACCCATTAAAAAGTACCGCACCCCGCTGGTTATTTATGGTGCTTTATCTGCGCGATTGGTTGGATGCCATTCGTAAACTGCCTGCCAGCTAATTTCCTTATCATTCATCAACTTGCCGTCATCAATTTAACAGCTTGCCAGAGGTTGACATTACCCGGCAAGGTGTTTACGATTCTAGGATGTCTTTTAATGGAAACCTATTACTTTGTGGAGTCGTTTGGGCGATGAGAAGAATTATCTTCGCAGTTACCGTCTTGGCCCTCATCAGTTTAAGTTTTACCAATACCTCTCTAAGTCGTCTTTTTTCCAAATCGGTTCCGACGGTTGTGCGTGCAGATGGCAATAATCTCTTTGGAATGGGTGCATGTTCGAAATTGACCCAAGAAACTCCCCGCACTCCCGAATGTGATGCGGAAATCGAAGCCAATCCGTTACCCGAATTGGTACACCCCGTCGAATATGATGAGAAACGCGATGGTCAGGGTCATCCCCGCAGTATCATGTTACCGGAAAAACCCCTGCCTTTCCCTATCGCGTGGCAAAAACGCCCTTGGTATTTCAGTGATGCCCCCGGTGTGCTGCCCGCCGATAATGATTGGACAAATGCTAGGCTGATTGGGCATTACGCCATGTATTATGCCTATGCCGTTGTGGAAGCGGACAATGCGTTGTGGTATCTGATCGGCCCCGGTCAGTGGATGAAAGATGAATTTGTATCGGTACTGCAAATCCCAGAGCGACCTGAAGAGGTCTCCGGGCCGTGGGTCGCCATTGATGTTACTCAGCAAACATTGGTAGCATTTGTGGATGATACCCCGGTCTACGCCACCCTAGTTTCGACAGGTTATTGGATTTTGACTGAGACCGGCCTTTTCCAAGTGTATGCCCGGACACTTTCAACCACCATGTCCGGCCCGCCCGGCGCGAACCCGCCTGAATATGTGCTGCCTGCGACCCCTTGGGTGCAATTTTTTAACCATGATGAAGCACTGCACGGGGCCTATTATCACAATTATTTCGGTATGAAACGCAGTCACGGTTGTGTCAATCTATCCCCCGGTGACGCTGAATGGGTCTGGAATTTCTTTGAACAGACCGCCGACGAATGGCATCCCAGCGGCTCTGATACATTTTTTGTAGACAACCCAGACAAGGCTCCTTGGGTATTGGTCTATGAAAGTCCTGATGTTCCAGTATCTGTTACATGGTCAACAAACGAATGAAACAAGCAAAATCTCTGATCGTCATGATGGTGCTGGCCCTGCTGGTTGGCGCTTTTTTCCCGCCCACACCTGCCCATGCCCAAACCCCGGCGGTGGTGGTTGTCTATACCGACTTTGAGGACAACATGGTGTTGTTCGATTCATCCACTGGCGCGGCCCAGACACTAATTGCAGCGCAGGCGGGTCGGAGTGTGGATTATCGGATACTCCTTTCGCCTGACAAAACAAAAGTCGCCATCTATGCCTATAACTATGATGGGGCGGCTGTCCGTTCGGGTGATACCAGCACCGTTCAAGATACCCTACAGATTTTTAGTCTGCCCGATGGTGAAAATCTGCTGACCGAGGTTTTGATGCTGCCCAATATTTTGGGGATTGGCGTGAATGAAGACGAATTCCCACCCATGAGTATCAGCGATTTTGTGGTATGGTCGCCCGATGGCAGCCAAATCGCATGGATTACAAATAACCCCGGCTGGAACACGGTACATGTTTTTCCAAGCAGTACGGCAAACGAACCCACCCAAAATCTGATTGCCAGTGAGGACAGTGTGGGTCAACTCAGCACCTTACGCTGGTCGCCGGATGGCACACAATTGGCCTATGCCAGTGTAACCAGTTTCGTAAGCGCAGATGGCAGTCCTCAAACAAACGGCATCTACACCTATTCGCTTGCGGATGACACCAGCACAACCGTCGAAGTCGGTAATAATGGCGCATCGTATTGGTTTTTGGGCTGGGATACAGACAACAGCCTGCTCTGGTCGCCATTTGGGGTGGAGGCGGGCGCGACGGGACTGTATCGTTACGACCTCACCGCTGGCACGGACACTGAAATTATCCCCACCTCACAGCCAATGTCACGCGCCGCTGTGGACACCAGCACCCAGACCATCGCCTTTGCTGTGCCCAATCTCAGTGTAGATGGCAGTACCCCACAAACCGGACTTACACCGGGGGCGTATATCATTGGGTCGGACGGACAGCCGACACAGGTCTTCGCCGCCGATAATCTCTATGGGGTCTATTTCATCCAATCTGGTTTGCTGGCAGTCGGCAATGACACCGTGATTCGGGTCGCCGATAACACCCAGTTCAATATGAATTTGCTGCGGCGGGCGATCTTCTCACCGGACGGCACACAAGCGATTGGCGAAAAAGAATCCAAGACCTTTTTACGCGACTTGGCAAGTGAGATCGAAACCGAAATCTACTCCCTATATTTTGTAGATGGGGATTGGTTGGATGCCAGTACCGTGCTGATGAAGGTCGGCGCGTATGGGTCAGTCATCGGCGTTTGGCAAGGAGGCGGAAGTTTTACCCAACTGGTGGAAAATTCTGGCAACGGCCCATTTGTTGGGGTACTGCGGTAGTCTGAATCTGGCTTTTCGGTGCGCTGCTATTGTACAATGGGTCGTGTTCGGTTTGAGGGGGAAAGTCTGCGAGGTGACTTGTGGCGGAACAATATGAGATTCCACTTTTTCCTTTAAATACGGTGCTTTTCCCCGGCATGATCCTTCCCCTCCGCATTTTCGAGGAACGTTATAAGCTCATGCTGAAGCAGTGTATTGCCGAGTCCAAACCGTTTGGAGTGGTACTGCTCAAGGCAGGTCGAGCGGAGGGCGCTTTTAATGGTCAAATCTATAACATCGGGACAACGGCGCAGATCACCCAAGTCAATCCGATGGCGGATGAGACGTATAACATTTTGACATTGGGCATGAAACGATTTCGCTTGATCGAAGCCTATCAAACCCACCCCTATCTCAGCGGCATTGTAGAAGATTATCCCCTTACTAATGGAAATTCGCCCGAAGCCATTTCTGGTTCGCTGCGACTGCTGCATCTGATTGAAAAATATCTGGAGGCATTCCGCAGAATCGGCAAACTGCCGTTTCGGATTGACCAAGTGCCAACTGACCCGATTACATTGGCCTTTTTGACCGCGATTATGCTGCCTGTCTCCAATGATGATAAACAATCGCTATTGAGTGTGGTGGATATTCCCGAACTGCTGCGGGAGGAATTCCAATTGATGCGTTACGAAACCCATATGACGCAAATTTTAGCGGATGAACCCCAGTCGCCGACCCACCCCACGTCATCGTTCTCACTGAACTAAAACTATCCCTGTATCCACAGATACGTTATCTTTGTAGGGACGCTGTTTATCGAGCGTCTCTACTTATTTTGTTTATGGAGCAAGTAAAACAATGCGTATTGTTCTTGATGCAATGGGCAGCGACACCTGCCCTGTCCCCGATGTAGAAGGTGCGGTTCAGGCCGCCCGTGAATTTGGGGACACGATTATTCTGGTCGGTGATGAAACCCGTATCCAAGCCGAACTCGCCAAATATCCCACAACAGGCCTGCCAATTGAAGTGGTTCATGCCAGCCAAGCCGTCACGATGGAAGACACCCCTTCCAAAATTGTCAAAGGCAAACCCGATTCCTCTATTCACGTCGGGCTGCAATTGCTTGAAGATGGCAAAGCGGATGCGTTTGTGACCTGTGGCAATACGGGAGCCGTTCTAGCAGTAGCGACCACCGCCAAAGTCCGCCGGATTCAAGGCATCCATCGCCCCGCTCTCAGTTCGATTGTCCCATTTGGTGAACGCCATGTGGTGCTGATTGATATTGGTGCGAACGCCGATTGTAAACCCGAATATCTGGTGCAGTTTGCGCTAATGGGCAGTGTTTATGCCGAAAAAGCCCTCGGCACTCAAAAACCCTCAGTTGCTCTGCTGTCGAATGGGGAAGAAGAAGGTAAAGGGAACGAGCTTACCAAAAGCACCCTGCCATTACTTATGGCTTCGGGCCTCAACTTCATCGGCAATATTGAACCCAAAGAGATGCTGCAAGGCCACGCGGATGTGATTGTATCGGATGGGTTTGTGGGCAATATGGTCGTCAAGACATTGGAAGCGACCAGCAGCATGGCCTTTGCCCAAATGCGGAATGCTGCCAAGCAGGATATACGCGGTATAATCGGTGGTTTGTTGATGAAATCCGTTGTAGGCAAAATCCGCAAAAAATTTGACCCTTTTGAGATTGGCGGTGCGCCTCTTTTGGGCGTGAATGGTGTTGTAATTGTAGGTCATGGTCGAAGTAATGCCTACGCTGTGAAAAATGCGATTAGGCAGGCGCGTTTAGCAGTGGCGGGCGATATTGTGAATACTATCCGACAAGGGTTGGCCCGTCAGTCCCAAACGAGCGATCATGCAACGAATCACTAAAACCCGTATATCTTATGAGTAAGGAGTAGTGCCTTCATGGACTATACGCGCAATGGAAGGCCACGAGTGGTTGTCACTGGAATGGGCATTATTTCGCCGCTTGGTTCGACGCTGGAAAAGTATTGGCACGGCCTTAAAAATGGCGTTTCTGGTATTAAGCGGATTTCAAAATTTGACCCCAACCATCTCAATGTTCAAATTGCAGGTGAAGTGACGGATTTCGTCGCCACCGACTATCTGGAGCCAAAAGAAGCCCGTCGGCTCGAACCATCGTCGCAATACTCTGTGGCCGCCACAAAAATGGCGATTGCCGATGCTGGACTAACGGATGAGGATTTGGAGCGCAACAGCGAACGCACCGGGGTTGTCATGGCAACGGGCATGGCCGGGTTCGATTCGGCGTTTTCGGCGTTTTCAAATTTCCGCGTCAAAGGCGCACGCCCCGGCCCAATGGCGCTGACGGCGGCCTTGACCAATATGCCCGCCCATTACGTGAGCATGACGAGCCGCGCCAAAGGCCCACTCAATGCTGTTACCACCGCCTGCGCTGCGGGAACACAGGCAATTGGGGAAGCCTTTGAACTCATTCGACGCGGACGTTCGGATGTCGCATTTACGGGTGGCGTGGAAACCATTATGCAAGACTATTCCGTTGCCGCGTTCGACTCCATGACCGTATTGACCCGTGATTATAATGATAACCCCACCGCCGCCAGCCGTCCCTTTGACAAAGACCGTAACGGCTTTGTCTATGCGGAAGGATGTGGCATCTTAGTCTTAGAATCAATGGAACATGCCGACAGACGCGGCGCTCGGATTTATGCCGAAGTATTGGGGTATGGTTCATCGTCGGACGCCTTCCATGTCGCGGCGATTGACCCGGACGGCGCGGGGGCACTGCGTTCGATGCGTTGGGCAATGGAAGATGCGGGGTTAAATCCTGAAGACCTCGATTATATCAACGCACACGGCACATCCACCCTGCCGAATGACGCGATTGAAACCCTTGCCATCAAGAAATTGTTGGGCGAAAGGGCCTATGAAATCGCAGTGAGTTCAACCAAGAGTATGATTGGTCATGCCTTTGGTGGCGCAGGGGCAGTCGAAGCGGTGGCGACGATTTTGATGATCTTTAACCAGATTATCCACCCGACCATTAACTACACTACGCCTGATCCGAATTGCGATTTGGATTACGTGCCAAATGAAGCACGCGACGCCAAAATTCGCCATGCCATGTCCAATAATCTCGGCCTCGGTGGTCAAAACGCGAGTGTGGTGTTCAGTGCGATCTGAACCCTAATCTACGTCAGTTAACAAAAAATCCCCGCTGAGGATAACGCCTTCACGGGGATTTGTGTTTTAGCACAGAGATTGTATTCAGATTTTTGGGGACTTCATCGGCAAGGCATCAATCTGATTCGCCAGAGCGAAATCTTTTTCCGTTAGGCCACCTGCGGAATGGGTCGAAAGGGTCAGCGTCACCTTTTTATACTTCACCAGAATATCCGGGTGATGGTCGGCAGCCTCCGCTAGATGTCCAACGGTGCTGACAAAGGCCAACGCCGCCGGAAAAGAGGTTAGGGTATAGGTTTTGAATATCTCGTCGCCCTGCCGTGCCCACCCATCCATTTTGGCAAGTTGGACATTGATCTCGGATTCTGATAATCGTTCTACCATATCCCCGTCCTATTTCCTCAATTAGCTTGCATGTAATGTCTGCTGTGTTGCGGAGGCACGCTGGCACAACGAACTACCCCCTGCTTGCAACCACTCCTGCAAACGGGCACTGGTGATTTTGCCGTTGGTGGCATCTTCATAAATTCCTATGCCCCAATAGAAATAACGCCGAGTTTCGTCGGGCCAACGCGCCCACCCCCATGAGATGACACCATGTCCACCGTTATACCCTGCCAGTGCCAGCCCTGCATTGCCATCGGCTTTTTGTAGACCTTGTGCTAGATAGGTAAGGCCACGCATGGCATTGGTTTGCACATCAGTCATGTTCTCCCCAACGGCAAAATGGAATGGCATGACTTGGAACAACCCCTGCGCCCCTGCCGATGAACCAACCGTCGGATCACCACAACTTTCAATTTGGATAACCGTCGCAATCAGATTGGGGTCAAGGTTATATTCCTGTGCCCATTGTGCGATTTGGGGTGCCCAATATTGTACTTCTGGCGTAAACAGGGGTGAAATAGTGGTGGCAATATGCGATGGATCACGCCGATCTACGACCACATAGGTCACTTTGGGGGGCAAGGACATGTACAATGAGCGTCCGATAAACACCCCCAAAAATCCGGCAAGCCCACAGATAAAAAACACGAGAAAGGTAGCACAACTCGCCCTGAGAAATGGACTCCCAGAGCGATGTTCAGAATTTACTTCAACTTCCAGTGGGTCATAAACGACCTCACGCACGGTAATGGTCGTGGTCGGCTCTTCAGCGTGCCGACTATGATAACCTGATGGATGCGGCAAGGATCCCCCTCGAACCCTCTGTTTCACTTAAATCTTATATCCTCATTCAGAACACACTACTGGACGAACGTCCGATATGGCCCATAAATTCAGCACGGGTCTTCTCATTCTCGCGGAAGATGCCCATCATGGCGCTGGTGGTCATACTTGAATGGGCCTTCTTGACACCACGCATCATCGAGCACATATGGACACCTTCACATACAACGGCCACGCCTTGCGGATGCAATACTTGCATCAAGAAATCGGCAATCTGTTGTGTCATACGTTCTTGCACCTGCAAACGTCGCGCGAACATATCCACGACGCGCGGAATTTTGGACAAGCCGATTACCTTATCATTCGGCACATAGGCCACATGCGCTTTGCCAATAAATGGCAGCATATGGTGTTCACACAGGCTGTAGTATTCGATGTCGCGCACCACAATCATTTCCTGATATTCGACATCAAATAGGGCGTCATTGACCAGCTTCTCCGGATTGATATGATACCCTTCCAGCAGTTCTTTGTACATACGCGCTACCCGATTGGGAGTACGCAATAATCCTTCGCGTTCTGGGTCTTCGCCAACGCCCTCAAGGATGGAACGTACCGCCGCTTCAATGGCGTGGTCATCTTGCTCATAATCTAAATCAATCTCAAAACTTTCGAGCAGGTGTTCCGACAACAAGTTGCGATAGCCGTTCCCTTGATGACCCTTTTGCCCATGAGAGCCGTTGTGTCCATTAGTCGTGTGATTCATTGTCATGATTATCTCTCCCATGATGCGAAGTTAAAAAGATTTGTCCACGTTTAAAACAAAACGTTACGCGGTCACTGGATATTGCTGGATGTAATGTGAGGAAGGGTACGTACACTAACCCAGACGATCTTTACCGTCCATTTATTACTTCTTATCCAAGATAATCAGAACATATGATAGGAGGGGGCAAGCACTTCTAATCCCCCGTTCTAAGACTCTCATGTGGTGTTCCGAACGGGCGTTCTAGCGATTGTGGAAACTGCCCTTTAAAGCAGGCATTTGCACCACTTTTTT
>JAJTXY010000038.1 GCA_021463865.1 Anaerolineae bacterium | reverse complement strand
CAAAGGTCGGTCATGCCGCATTTTTGGATTGGGTGGCCTACGAAAAACGGGCGAAATTGGGAGAGTTAGAAATTACACTGGATGGGGTACAGGTTTGGGGCGATACCCCCTATCAACTCATCCCCGATTTGCCAATCCTGCGCCGCATCGTGCGGGAAAATCCGTTCCGGCCATTGGCGACCTCAAGGGATTTGCCGCGCGGATGGCGGATTGAGCCACCTCATTTTTCCGATTTGCCAGCCGTTGTCGAGACCATTTATCCGGGGGTATTGGCGGATTGGGCTAATCATAAAAATGGCAACTTTGAGGCCATTCCATTAGCGGCAACACTTGAACGGCAAACAGGAAACTATCGCCAATTGACCCGTTTAGATGCAGCGACCCAAGCAGCTTTGGTCACGCGCATTTGCGGTCAGTGTGTTTGTCAGCCGACATGGGCGGATAATGCTGCCCCCACCTACACCACCCTCCCTTGTCGGGAAGCCTGCAATTTCTGGATGAGCCGTGCATTGGAGACACTGGAAAAGGCGTTAGAAAATGAGTAATCAGCCATCGGCAGCAGTAGGGAAAGTTTATTTGGTGGGGGCTGGCCCCGGCGACCCTGATTTGATTACGGTCAAAGGGCTGCGCCTAGTTCGCCAAGCCGATGTCGTGGTTTATGATCGGCTTATCCCAATGGAATTACTCAAGGAAACCCGATCTGACGCCGAACTGATTTACGCGGGTAAACTGCCGCAAAAACATCGGCTTGACCAGTCGGAGATCAATCAAATTTTGATTGACCGGGCCAGCAAGGGGTGTAGGGTAGTGCGGCTTAAGGGCGGTGATCCATTTGTATTTGGGCGGGGCGGGGAGGAAGGCTTGGCCTGTTATGCTTTCAATATCCCGTTTGAAGTTGTGCCGGGGGTATCCAGTGCGATTGCCGTGCCTGCCTATGCCGGAATTCCGGTCACACATCGGCATGTCGCCAGCGCTTTTACCGTTTTTACTGGGCATGAAGACCCAACGAAAGAAGGGAACAGCATTGATTACCCTGCCCTTGCCGCTGCGGTTCGTTTGGGGACTTTGGTGTTGATGATGGGGGTCAATCATCTGGAAAAGATTTGCCGAGAATTGATACAGGAAGGCATTTCTGCCGAAACGCCAGCCGTGTGCATCCAATGGGGCACGACAGCTAATCAGTGCACAGTAGGGGGTACACTTGAATCCATAGCGGGTCGAGTGATGGAGGCAGGCTTATCCAGTCCAGCGATTACGGTGATGGGGGAGGTTACGCGCCTGCGTCATATGGGATTGGATTGGTTTTGACTTGCCTCAACCATATCACAGCCTATATCTCCTGCCATAGTATACTGATTCATCTAGACAGTTGACAATACAAGGGGATTCAGCGAAATGACATTCCTAAAATTGCCCACCGTACTTAGTGCAAACCCGCACTGGTATGATTATCTGCATTTCCTCGACATCAATGCAAATGGTTCTCTGAAAATGGTAGATGGCGGAGGGCAGGTCGTCAACGCAACAGTAAAGGGACGCCTCACGATTTCACCCCTTACTGATACACAAGCCGAAATCTCCCTTACCAAACTCGCTGAATATCATCCCTATAAGAAAGGGAAGATACGTGATTTGCCTGATTTCACCACCAAGTTGACCCAAGAGGATGGGATTTTTGCCTTTTATGAGCAGATGTTTGGGAGGCCCAAAAATCCTGATGACCGCCGCTGTTTACTCTACAGAACGCGCTATGTGTTTGAGGTAGACCCCCTGCTTTGTGTTGAAGAAAATCAACGTGGCAATTTGTATAACATGACCGAAAACCGAGATTTCAAAAACTCTGTCCGCTTTTATTATGCCCGTGACGATATGGAGGAATTGACACTCAAAGCCTTAAAGAAACTAGGTTTTGAGAGCTATCTGAAGGAATAAGCAATTAACCGCCTAGTGTTTTGATTGTCAAATTTCACCAAAGCAACTCTTGTGTTTTTTCCATAGGCAGGGTAACTTAAATTTTATGAGTCGAACATTATTTACCTCCACCCATTGCGCCATGTGTTGTTGTCCTAACAACAGTCTGTTGACGTACCCGGATGTTGGAGGGCTAAAGCTGCCTTGATTTAATTGGCAGCGCACAAGTGAGGAAATCACCAAGCCGTTCCCAAATCTGGGGCGGCTTTTTTGTTGTCTGGCTCATCAATCACTCTTTTTTGAAAGGATAGGGATTCATGCGTTCTTACGAGATGTGTCAACCCTGTAACTGTATGTGTAGCAGCCAAACGACGACTGGCTGTTGTTGCGATGGTTGCCGCTATTTTGACCCTAGACGAAAAAAGAGGATAAAACAACATGAAAACCCGTAAGACCCTGCTTATTCTGGCCCTGTTTCTCAGCTTAATTCCGTTTGGCGTGCCGACTCAAGCGCAAGATCAACCAGAGACCGTTACGATTACCCTTGCGGCCTATGCCGTTCCCCGCGAAGCCTATGAGGATATCATTCCCGCCTTCCAAGCCTATTGGAAAGAAAAAACCGGACAGACCGTTATCGTGCAAGAATCCTACCAAGCATCCGGCGCTCAATCGCGGGCCGTAGCGGGTGGTTTTGAAGCCGACATCGTAGCCCTATCCGTCGAAAGCGACGTGACCCGTCTGGTAGATGCAGGACTCATCACCCACGACTGGAAAGCGAACTATAACGGTTTTGTGACCAATTCAGTGGTGATATTGGCGACGCGGGAAGGCAATCCATTGGAAATTGAAGATTGGGACGACCTCGCAGGGGATGTGGAAGTCATTACGCCTGATCCTGCGACGAGCGGAGGCGCTCAATGGAATATTTTGGCGGCCTATGGTGCGGCCAGACGTGGATTCGTGGAAGGTTACGCGGTGGATGACGAGGGCGCGACGGAATTTTTGACCAAATTATTGAAGCATGTGGTTGTTTTTGACCGTGATGGACGTGAGAGCATTTTGACCTTCGAATATGGGATTGGGGATGTCGCCATCACCTATGAAAACGAAATCTTTGCGGGTGAAGCAGCGGGCAACACGTATAGCGTCATTTATCCCACTTCGACCATCCTGATTGAAAACCCCATCGCCGTCGTAGATGCCTACGTAGATGAACATGGTACGCGGGAAGTGGCCGAGGCGTTTGTAGTTTTTGCCCAGAGCGCCGAAGCCCAACGTATTTTTGTTAAAAATGGCTTCCGTCCGGTCAATAAAGAAGTGATGGCAGAAGTCGCCGCCGATGAAGAATTGGCCGCGAAATTCCCAGAAATTGAAGACCTGTTCACGATTGAGGAATTTGGTGGATGGAGCGTGGTTCGTAAGGAACTGTTTGGTGATGAAGGTCGTTTCACTGGATTAATTGCCGAGGTTGCGGGTGAATGACCGTTAAAACGTTGAATAAGGGTGGACTTTGGGACCGTCCCTTTTCTTTCCCAGCCATTGCATGGGGCAAATGGAGTCTGCGTTTGCTGGCCGTCAGCTATTTGTTCCTCCTCATCGCCGTACCGATTATCGTCGTCAGCTATAAAGGCTTTGAGCACGGGTTGACCGTTTTTTGGGAGAGCATCAACAACCGCATCGCCTATAGTGCCCTCAAATTATCGCTGCGGACGGCGGCTACGGCGGCAGTGATAAACACGATAATGGGAACGCTGACCGCTTATGTGCTGGTCAAATATCGTTTCCCCGGCAAGGCTATTTTTAATGCCTTTATTGATTTACCCTTTGCGCTACCGACGCTGGTTACAGGGGTTATGCTGGTGCTGCTGTATGGCCCACAAACGATTGTCGGCAGTTTTATTGAGGAAAATACGGGGCATCGCATCTTATTCGCGCCGCCCGGCATTATGTTGGCGCTGTTGTTTGTCGGCTACCCATTTGTCATCCGCACGGTGCAGCCCGTTTTGATGCAGTTGGATTTGAATCAAGAAGAAGCTGCTCAAACGTTGGGGGCATCCAATTGGGAAACGTTCTGGCGCATCATTTTTCCGGCTATCCGACCTGCCATCATCGCCGGGGCACTGCTCAGTTTTGCACGGGGTTTGGGTGAATTTGGCTCAATCATCATTGTGGCAGGCAACATTCCGATGAAATCACAGACCGCGACGGTTTATATCTATACCAAAGTCGAATCCGGCAATATGCAGGCCGCCAGTGGAATTTCATTGGTGTTATTGGCGGTGGCCTTCACGATTACGGTATCCATTGACTTTTTGCGAGGGCGGAAACATGCGTGAAATTGGGCCGAAAAATCCTCTGCAAATCCTGTTGATTTTGCTCGTGCTGGCCTATGCAGCGGCGCTGATTATCGCCCCGATTTATGCAATTTCCGACGGGGCCATTGAGCGCGGGTGGCAGCCAATCAAAGACACCCTACAAGATGACGGTGTTCAACACGCCCTGCGCATCACCTTTGAATTTTCGATTATTGCGACCCTCTTGAACACGGTTTTTGGGGTGATTATCGCGTGGGTGCTGGCCCGGCAGCGTTTTTATGGCCGCACACTCGTCAACGCATTGGTGGATATTCCATTTGTATTCTCACCCGTCATCGCGGGTTATACCATGATTGTGCTGTTTGGGCGCAATGGCTGGCTGGAGCCAACCACATTTGCGATTGTATTCGCCTACCCCGGCATCATCCTTGCCAAAACATTTGTCGCCCTGCCGTTTGTCTCACGTGAAGTTGGACCCGTTCTGGAAAGCCTGCCGATTGAACCCGAAGAAGCGGCCTATACGTTGGGGGCAAGCAGATGGAGTACCTTCTGGCAGATCGTCATGCCGGGGATTTGGGTCGGGGTGATTTATGGCGTGGTGCTGACATTGGCTCGTTCATTGGGTGAGTTCGGCGCGGTGGCCGTTGTCAGCGGCGGGATTGAGGGCAAAACCGAAACCGCCACGATGTACGTCTATCGCGCTTTGCATGACCGCAACCGCATCGGAGCCTACAGCATTTCATTAGTCTTGGGGGCTGTCTCTGTCTTGATTTTACTCGTCATGAGTCTACTAAAATGGCGTCTTGATCGTCAACGAGGGTGAAATGACCATTCAACTGGATCATCTGGTAAAAAAATATGGACGGCAGACTGTCGTCAATGATGTGAGTTTGGAAATTGAGCAGGGGGAGTTGTTTGTGCTTTTGGGGGCGAGTGGCAGCGGCAAAAGCACCATTTTGCGGATTATCGCGGGGCTAACTTCGTTAGACAGTGGCAGTGTTCAACTCAATGGGCGGGATGTCACCCGCCTGTCGCCACAGCAACGGGATACAGGTTTTGTCTTCCAAAATTATTCGCTGTTCCGCCACTTGAATGCCGCCGCCAATATCGAATTTGGCCTGAAGGTTCGCAAAGCCCATCGCAAAGATCGTCAGGCACGTGTAACGGAATTATTGAACATGATTGGGCTGGATGGCTTAGGTGGGCGGATGCCAGCGCAACTTTCCGGCGGTCAACAGCAGCGGGTGGCCCTTGCACGCGCCCTCGCTCCAAATCCAAGCGTATTATTACTAGATGAGCCGTTCGGCGCCTTGGATGTCAAAATTCGTGGTCAACTGCGCCACAGCCTACGCGAGATTCAGCAACAACTCCAGATCACAACCATTTTGGTGACGCACGATCAAGAGGAAGCCTTTGAACTGGCTGACCGGATTGGCATTATTGACCGGGGGGTACTGCTTGAAGTTGGGACACCTGCCCAACTGTATCGCCGCCCCAAACACCTCTATACGGCCAATTTCTTGGGTACTGCCAACGTATTAAATGCACGACGCAACGGGAAAACCGTCTATGTGGGTCAGGTGTCGCTACCTGCACCGTCGGAAACCGAACACCTGCAAAATCAGGACGTGCATCTGGTATGCCGCCCTGAAGAAATTGATTTGGCCCTTGAGCAAGAGCTAATTAGCGGATCGTTGATCGGGCGGGGGCGTATCTCGAATATCACTTTTGCTGGGTCGTTGGAACGAGCTACCGTGCAACTGATGGATATTTCCGCTGCCAAGCCACTGCATGTGCTGTTGAGTCCCGAAAAAGTTCGTTCATTGGGTGCGATACCCGGTCAAGAAGTATTCGTCGGCATCCAAGATTTTCACTTGCTGCCATTTCAGGAGAACTAACCATGCTCGATTTTGAACACCTAAACCAAGATTTTGAGACCGCCGCACCTCAACACATCCTCAAATGGGCTGTAGAAGAATTTGGCGCAGGTTTATCCGTCGTGACCAGTTTTCAGCCAACGGGGATCGCCACACTGCATATGCTGATTGAAATTGCTCCCCAAACGCCAGTGCTCACGCTCGATACGGGTTTGTTATTCCCAGAAACCTATGCTTTGATGGATGAGGTCGAGCAGCGTTTTAATCTCAACTTGACCCGTATACGCCCTGCGCTAACGGTTGAGCAGCAGGCGGCTGAATATGGGGAGGGGCTGTGGGAACGCGACCCGGATCAATGCTGTCACATACGCAAGGTCGCCCCGCTCGATGCTGTTTTGGGCAATTACCCGGCGTGGATTACAGGTTTACGGCGTGACCAAACTGGACGCGGTTCAACCCCCATTATTTCATGGGACACCAAACATCAAAATGTCAAACTTTCCCCTTTTGCCACATGGACAGAGGAGATGATTTGGCTGTACATCCATACCTATGACCTGCCCTATAACGCTTTACACGACCAGAGTTATCCCAGTATTGGCTGCCACACCCCGACCTGTACTCAACCCGTCACGGCTGGTGCGGATGGTCGTTCTGGGCGTTGGGTGAGCAGCGCCAAAACTGAATGTGGTATTCATACATCAACAGGAGCTAAACAAGAATCATGAGTAAGCAAGGTTTTACATTGTGGCTAACAGGGCTATCCGGCGCGGGTAAGACAACCATCGCCGTTGCGTTGGAACAAGAATTGCGGCAGCGGGGTCTACACATTGAACGGCTGGATGGCGATACGGTGCGCGAAGGCCTAACGCGCGATTTGGGTTTTAGCAAAGAAGACCGCGACAAAAACATCGAACGGGTGACATTTGTCGCTAAACTGCTTTCGCGGAACGGCGTTGGGGTGCTGGCCTCGTTTATCTCGCCCTATCAAGCCACCCGCGACAAAGTGCGCCAAGAGACGACCAATTTTATTGAGGTGTATGTCAATGCCCCGCTGCAAACGTGTATTGACCGTGATGTAAAGGGTATGTACGCCAAAGCGATGACCGGGCAAATCAAAAATTTCACCGGAATTGATGACCCTTATGAAGCCCCCGTTAACCCCGAAATTGAGGTGAATACGGATCGCCAGAGCCTACAAGAAAGTATTGGGGAGATTTTGGCCTATCTGGAAACTCGCCAGTTGATTCCGGTCAAGGAGGCCGCTTATCATGTCTAAACTCATTGCCCCGCACGGAGGCACACTCGTCAATCGTCTTTTGGATGGGGCTGAACGTGAAGTCGCCCTTGAACGCGCCGCCACCCTGCCCCAAATTCCACTCAATGATCTAAATTTGGCTGACCTCGAAATGATCGCAGTGGGGGCACTGAGTCCGCTATCGGGATACATGAATCAGGCTGATTATCAATCAGTGGTTCAGACCATGCACCTTGCGAATGGGCTGGCGTGGTCAATCCCGGTGACGCTGGCCGTAGATGAGACCCTTGCCGAAAATTTGAAGATTGGGCAATCTGCCGCACTGACTGAGCAGGTACATGGGGCAACCCGTCTGCTGGCGATTTTGGACATCAGCGATAAATACACCTATGACCCACAGGTCGAGGCACAGCAGGTCTATCGTACAACGGAAGTGGCCCATCCCGGCGTAGCACGTCTGTATAAACAAGGATCGGTGCTGTTGGGAGGTGATGTGCATGTCATCAATTTACCCCAGCGTGTTAATGAAGAATTTCCTGATATTCGGTTCACACCCTCGGAAACACGGGCCATCTTCAGCGAACGGGGCTGGCGGCGGGTAGTCGGTTTCCAAACCCGTAATCCGATTCATCGTGCTCATGAATATATTCAAAAGACGGCACTGGAAATCGTGGACGGTCTATTGATTCATCCACTGGTAGGGGAAACCAAATCGGATGATATTCCGGCAGCGGTGCGTGTCGCAAGTTATCAGGCGATTGTCAACCACTACTATCCGCTGAATCGCGTGGTCTTGAGCGCATTCCCGGCTGCGATGCGGTATGCTGGCCCACGTGAGGCCATTTTCCACGCCATTGCCCGCAAGAATTATGGCTGTTCTCATTTTATTGTGGGGCGGGATCATGCGGGGGTTGGCAATTATTATGGCAGCTATGATGCCCATCACATCTTTGACCAATTCACACCAGAGGAAATCGGCATTACCCCGCTGTTTTTTGAACATACCTTTTACTGTAAAAAGTGTGGCGGTGTGGTCAGCCTCAAATCCTGTCCACATGGTAAAGACGACCATATCGCCTTAAGTGGTACACAGGTACGGGAGATGTTGTCGCGCGGTGAGATGCTGCCCACAGAATTTACACGTCCAGAAGTCAGCCGCATTTTGATGGCAAGTTACCAAGTAGGGGCATAAATCGGCGCGAAAACAGAGTAGATAGAACTATTGGGGGAGGTTGTCTCCCCCATAAAAACTATTCCATAACCCGCAGTGTGGAAGGAATATCCATTCGGAGCATCTTACGAATGCTTAACAAGGGGGTTAGCCCCACCACGAGAATACCTAACACTGCCGCCGTCAACAGTGTCCCAGAGGCAATATAGACATTGAACTGGAAGTCTGGCACCATGTCTTTGATCTGACTTTCCATCATCCAGACGATCACCATGTAGCCGAAAATAACGCCCAAAATAGTACCGAATAGCCCGGTAACGATATTTTCGACCACTTGCATCCGGGTGACGGTGCGGATACGCAACCCAAAGGCAAACATAGTGGCGATCTCGCGCATCCGTTCATCCACATTGATGGTGGTGGAATTGAAGGCGATGAGAAAGGCGAGTATCACGACGACCCCTTGAATCATGATGAGTACCGTATTAAAGATTTCGATAGACTCCTCAAAACTTTGGGCAATATCCTTAACGGCCTGAACGGATACAACACCCGGCTGGGCAAACATCACGCGCCGCATTTGTGCAGTCGTGACGCCATCGGCTGGATAGAGGGTTAGGGTGTTTGACAAACCTGCCATATTCATCAATTCGGCTTGATTCAGGCTCATATAGGCCTGCATCCGTAACGGATTGTCGTGAATACCGATCACCGGAATATTCATTTCTTCCATGCGGTAGGACAGCAGGCCCTCTCGTACAGGGAGCGAAATCCGAACTGTTTCACCCACCTCTACACCGAGGTCTTTGGCTGCTTTTTCGGAAATGACGATACCACGTTCACCATCAGGTAAATTACCCTCCTCCAGCGTCGGCTGCCACAAGGCTGTAGCGGGATCGTACAACTCAATCACCGCCAACATCTCCTCATCATCCGAATTGACGTATTCACCCGCTATGACGAGGCCCACATCCACTTTACTAAATAGAGGCCGCCCGTCTTGTTCAAGCCGCTGCAAGTCGGAGATATGTTGGCTATTGATCGGATAGAAATTATCCAGCACCACATCCAGCCGATCAGGATAGGACTCCATATAAAAGTCGCTGCCGCGGTGAATGGTGCGGTTGAAGGTATCCAGCAGGCCCGCCATCGCCACCAAGAGCATAATAGCAATCGAGACGCCGAGTATCGTCATCAAACTGCGCCACGGGGAACGCAGGATATTGCGGAATGGCATTTGCATATAACCCTTGCCGGGAAGGGGAACATATTCCATTAAATAGGACAGGCCGCCCCCTTTTGCAACCAGATAGCCTGTTTGAATGGCGTCCACTGGCTGGACACGCACAGCCCGCCAAACCGGAAACAGCGTGGCAATAATGGGCACCATCACCCCCAGAACAGACGCTCTGAGATAGCTCTCAACATAGAAGAGCCTGCCCCAATAGGGAAGCGGGTAAAAGTCCTTGAAGATTCCAAGAAGCGCTTGCCCGAATAGAAAGCTAAATCCCAACCCGAAAAGGGTTCCCACCACCGCGATTTGCAGACCCAATAGGATTGGGCGCAAAGCCAGCCAATGCCGCTTGATGCCCAATGCCATGCCAATTCCAATTTGGCGGCGCTGCGATTCTACAATACGACCCGCGAGATTAAACGTTGCCATTGCCGCCCCGATAAGGAACAACCCAGCGACGATATTCCAAAAGCGCTGGTCACCTCGCGCGTCAGCATACATCGCGTTGTAAACCTTATCATCCTCCTTTTGGGTCAGGTTGAAGCCCGTATCGGCAAATTGGGTAGCCATTACCTGCTTAATGTCGTGGATAACAGCATCAGGATTGGCATCCTCATCCAATAGAAAGACGGCATTGTTGATTAGCCCCTCTCGTCCGCTAATCTGTTGAACTGTGTCACGCGACATATACATCACGGCAAACGTATTTTCGTTTTCCATGAAGCCGCCCGTACCCGGTATAATCATCATGTTTTCGGGGATTTGACCACGTCCAACGAAATCCAGTTCGATATCTCCGGTGATTTTGACCCTATCCCCCGGCGACAGGTCTCGGTAGTTGGTGAATAGATAGTCCATAATGACTTTGTTCGTACCCGCATCGGCTTCGGTTAACCCTGACCCTTCCCTGATATTCAATTTGCTGATATGCGGGCCACCGTCCGACAAGTCCACACCAATGAGCCGACCCGGATAGAGGATCGTTTCGCCCTCTTTGGAAGCGTCCACAAGGGTTGGAACCATTAAGCGAGTTTCAACCACCTCGACCCCTTCAATATCAACCAAAGCGGATTCGAGCGCGGTACTATCGAGATAGCTCCCTTCTGTCAATTCCATTTGGAGATCGTACATGGCAAGTATCGCCATACTTTTATCCAGTGATTCGATGCGCCATTCTTTTTGCTTGCCAAAAGCGCTATAGACTCCAATTCCCAAGGCGAGAATCACGGCAATCGCCAGCACTTGTAACCAGTGTTCTCTGGCGTCACGATAAGACCACTTAAGCCAAAATTTGAGGTTCATCATTTCACCCCCTTTACCAATGCAACTCAGCAATGGGCGCTCTACCCGCTTCTGGCGCACCATCTCGCACAATTTCACCGCTGCTCAATTCAATCACACGATCAGCAATCCGTGAGATTTCCCGATTGTGCGTCACAACCAGCACCGTTCGTCCGTTGCCTGCTTGGGATCGTAAGAGCTGCAAAATTTGGACGCCCGTCTTGAAATCCAATTCACCCGTTGGCTCATCGGCTAGTAAGACTGGATTGCCGGTTGCCAACGCCCGTGCGATTGCCACCCGTTGCTGCTCACCACCCGATAATTCATGGGGAAAATGGTGATAGCGGAGACCGAGGCCCACACTATCGAGCACCGCCCGTGCAGTAGGCTGTATACCTCGCTTGTAGTGCATATCGAGCACAAATTGGACATTTTCCTCGGCGGTTAGACTGGGAAAGAGATTGAAACTTTGGAAGATAAAACTGACCGTATTACGTCGGAAGTCAAATTGCTTTAAGCGACTCATGGCGATGATGTCTTGATCAGCGACGGTAATAGTACCCTCAGTGGGGGTGTCTAGGGCGCTGATCATATTAAGAAGGGTTGTCTTGCCACTGCCTGATGGCCCCAAGACCACTACAAATTCGCCCTCTTCGATATTCAATGACACATCATTCAGGGCTATAACGGTCACCGCGCCCATCTGATATTTCTTGGACACATGCTTTAGCACTATCATTGCACTACCTCCATCTGGATACTCCCCGGTGGCAGTTGAGATAGCGGCGATGTGGGGATTTTTTGGCTAAATGAAAACTGCTTTACTCAAAATGCTGCACAATTTTGCTTAGGAGGGTGGTCAGGGTGGTCACTTCTTCGTCCCCTTCTAAAGCCTTAATCACCTTAGTCGCAATCATTTGATCCACCCGATCATGTTCGGCCTTAATTTCCCAGCCTTTGGTCGTCAGTGCCAAACCATAGGAACGGCGATCCCGGCGACTAATAACGCGGTTCAGCAATCCTCGCTCCTCCAAACGATTGATTGCGCTGGTAAGGGTACTATTGGGAATATGAAGTTCACTGCATATTTCCTTCAAAATAATATCGGGCCGTTCTGCGATGAGTTTGAGAATATGTAAGTCAAGTTGCGCCATGCCACGCAACGCTTTTGACCATGTGCCAAGTTGATCCAACCGAATACCCCAAGTGATTTGGTGCAATAAATCACTGATCACTTCTACTTGGGTAGACGAAGGTAATATCTCTTCTCCGGTGGGCATTGTTCACCTCACTCTTTCACAAATACGAAGTACGGATTGTGCGATCTTCAAATAGTACGATAGTCGTACTAATATTGTGCCACAGCACTTATTTTTGTCAATAAGAGGCAAATTTTGTAGATTGCATAGGAGGAAAATGGAGTTTGATCTGGAACAAATCGAGCAGATTATCAATATACCTATGATCGAGGAGCATGGCTTCCGAGTGGTGAGTGGTGAAAAGACGTTGGCAGGGTCGTTGATGTGATGAATTTGACTACCGGTGATCTACGCTGCAACGATGCTGCCAACCGCCACCAGCCCTGTTATGAGCAGGCTACTTTCTAACCGAGCGTGTCTTGATACAAAGTCTCCACAAGTTCTTCAATAAGTGCATCTGCCGCAATCTGAACAGGCAACGAAATACCCTCCCCCCATGATACATCAAGGGGTTGGATAGCTAGTAATCCGATGTGGCAGTGGAGGGTTGTTTCGAGATAATTTGCCAACACGGAAAGCGGCAGGGTATGGGTAGAAGCGCTTACGCCCTCAATGTCTTCAGGCACTATCCAGCGCACTGTGCCCGGCAGTGCATCAAAACGCGCACTATCAATGAGAATGACCAGATCAGGTTCAAACCGCCGTAATAACCCAGTACAGTTTTCAGGAGCTATTCCGGCGGCGATAACCTGAACAGTGTAGCATCCCGCCAACCGCACTGATAGGCGTGTGGCAATTAGTTCCCCCACCCCGTCATCGCGGCACATTACATTCCCAATCCCCACAATCGCGGTTCTTAGGGGACGGTCAGGCGGGGGAGTTGGATGCAGAATCTTGTGTAACAAATCCTTCCAAGACTCGTTCGACATTGGGTACATCTCCATAATAGACTGTGAAAGCCTGTTTTTGGAGCGCGGCATTCTCCCATTCCTCAGACGACATCGTTAGGCAGCCAAAACGACAATTGATCACACACTGCCCACAATAAATGCAGCGATCCGCGTGATAACGTGCGACAAACTGCTTGGCGGCCTTGTCAATGGTGATAATCTCAATCGCGTTGGCGGGACATTCTTTGCTACATAAACAGCATCCGGTACAGCCGTCGGGGTTCCAATGGAGTGTACCACGTAAGCGTTCGGGTGTGGGTGTCCGTTCCGCAGGATAGCGCTGTGTTGCTGTCCGCCGAAAGAGTGACCGAATGGCATATTGCAATAGGGTATGACGTTTCATGCCTGTACTCCTTCCCAAATGACCAGCGCCAGCCATTGAGCCAGCACCAACAGCACACCCCAGCGCCACCATAACCCAACCGTCTGATCAATCCGTAATCGGGCTACCAGTGATTGAATCCCCACTAGGATCAGGAGCAGCAGCAGGGTTTTTAGAATAAACAACGGCAGTCCATTGACCCCGCCCATGTAAAACGCCGCGACCATCGTTAGCCCCACGACCAGTTCAACATGCCGGCCCAATCGAAACAAGGCCAAGCCTCGTCCGCTGTATTCGGTCAGTGCCCCCGCGACGATTTCGGTTTCGGCTTCCGGCGCGTTAAATGGCGCGATTTCCAGCTTGCCGAGCAGCCCAATCAAGGCCACCACAAAACCAACGGGCTGGACAATCAACAGCCATTGCCCATCAGCGTCCGCAATAATCTCGTTGATCTGCCAACTGCGTGCCGCCACCGCTGGGCCAAGCATCGCCAACAGGAAGGGAGCTTCATACGAAAACAATTGGGTCAACGTGCGGGTCGCCCCCACCAATGAAAAGCGATCAGTCGTGTTTGCTCCCGCCAGCCCGGTGCAAACGGTAAGCAGGCTCAACAGGTAGAGCGTCACAATCAAATCACCTTTAAAGCTGTACAATGGGTCGAACCCCGCCAGCGGCACATAGAGTGCGGCGGTCAATGCCCCTGCCAGTGCCAAGATGGGCAAGGCAATGAATAGCAGGCGGTTGCTGTCTGCCGGAATCACTTCCTCTTTGACAAGGAGTTTGGCAATATCGGCATAGGGCTGAAACCAGCGTGGGCCAACACGATTTTGTACCCGTGCCATTAGTTTGCGGTCTATCCACTCATAACTCATACCCAGCGCCAGCACGAACAAGCCACCGGGGAAAAACATTAGGGTGAGCAAATCTTGAATGGCGTTCATCTTCACCTTCGATAATAATCAATGCCATATTGTCGCAACTGTTTCCATGTCCACTGGGTATGATCCGTGTCGCCGGAATACACCGTCACCATGCGATCATTACAGGAAAAACACGGATCAACCCCCGCTAGGATCATTGGCACATCCGCCAGTTGGCTGCCTATCGCCAGCACACAGACCGAGGCTAGATTACACAAGGTCGGGGTTCGCACTTTGATGCGTTCTGGCTGATCGGTGCCATTGCTTTTGATAAAATAGAACAGTTCCCCACGTGGCGCTTCGACGCGGCTAATGGTCTCGGCAGGCTTAATTTTACGTGGCATTCGGGCCTGCAAATCACCGGGGGGTAATTTTTCCAGTACGGCACGAATGAGGCGATACGCTTCAAATAACTCTTGCAACCGCACCACAAAACGCGCTTCCAAATCGCCTGCGGTTGCTGTCACGACCTTCACCGGAAAGTCAGAGTAAGCGGCATAGGGCGCTTCGGCACGAATATCCCGTTCCACCCCCGATGCCCGCGCGGTTGGTCCCACCAGACCCAACTCCTCCGCCTGCTCACGAGTGGTAACGCCCACGCCACGAGTGCGTTGCAGCAGGGTTGCGTCCGACGTGACCACATCCACATATTGATGGGTACGCTCCTCCAAAAGCTCAAGCCCCGCGTAAATCTGATCGGTTAATTCAGGGGTGAGATCAAATTTGACTCCGCCGAGCAGATTGGCTGAATAATTCACCCGATTACCCGTCAGGGCTTCCAAAATATCCATCACGGTTTCGCGGTCACGCCACGAATACATAAAGAGGGTATCGAAACCCGCTTCATGCGCGGCCACGCCTAACCACAACAAATGGCTGTGAATGCGCTCCAATTCAGCCACCAGCAGGCGAATCGCTTGGGCGCGGGGCGGGGCTGTCACGCCAGCTAATTTTTCCACGCCCAAACAATAGGCGGTGGCGTGGACATGTGAACAAATGCCGCAAATACGCTCCAAGAGGTAAAGATTTTGTACCCAGTTACGCCCCTCAGTGGCTTTTTCGATGCCGCGATGGGCATACCCCAACCGGACGGATGCCCCTGTGACTTGTTCACCATCCACCGTAAATTCAAAATGACCGGGTTCTTTGAGGGCGGGATGCTGCGGCCCAATTGGTACGACAAAACGTTGCGGTACAGTAGTATCCATATCCATTTCACTCCTCGTTTAGTACGGCGTCCTTACGGAGCGGATAAACATCGCTGCACCAGTCATCTGGCAAAAACAGCCGATCTGTATTAGGGCTGTTCCTGAATTCCACCCCAAACATTTCGCCCAATTCGCGCTCATAGACATTGGCATAGGGGATGATGGGACAAATGCTTTCCACGCTTGGAATTGGAATTCGCGGCAGCGGGATTCGCAGCGTTAGGACTGCCGCCCCCGCGCCAAAATGGTATAGAATTTCCAGTTGACCCAGCGCAACCTGATCCAGCCCTGTAATCGCTATCAGATAGCCCCAGCGTGCGGCGACTAGATTACTGACCACCGCGCTCAGGTTTTCCGGCGCAAGCGTCACATCCAGACGGTTCTCTTCAGGGCGCGTGCTGGGATAGTCGGTCAGCAATGTTTCGGCGCTTTTTAATGCCTCTTGTGTATCCATCAACCTGCCTCCTGCATGGTTTCAAGCACGGGGTCTTTGAGGTGGCTCAACAGCTTTACTACGCCGTCGAGGATGGCTTCGGGGCGGGGGGGACAACCGGGAATATACACATCTACCGGGATCACCTCATCAATATGCCCGATGACGTTGTAGCACCCCTGAAAAACTCCACCGGAAATCGCACATGACCCCACTGCAATCACAAATTTTGGCTCCGGCATCTGTTCATACACGCGCAGCAGGCGATCCCGTGCTTGCCGCGTAACAGGCCCGGTGCAAATCAACACATCGGCGTGGCGTGGGCTGCCTTCCAGCTTGACCCCAAAACGCTCAGCGTCATAACGTGGGGTCAGGGTTGCCAAGATTTCAATATCACACCCGTTGCACGACCCCGTGTTAAAATGCACCACCCAAGGCGAATTGACTCTTGCCCATGTTCTAAACTCATCTACCATATGCTGCCATGTCATCTCAAGCGGCCTCCCTCGACTCTAAAATCAGCGCCAATAACGACACCATCACCCCAGTCAGAAAAATGCCCGCCATCGGGGTCAGCGTGCTTGTACCTGCTACCAATACCCCCAAATGCACGATAGCAAAAAACAGTGCCACCACAAAAAAGGGGCGATAACCGGGAACCGCCGGACGGGTGGCGGGTGCTTCCCCGCTGGCATAGCTGCTCGATTTATTGACGGACGCTTTTTCAGGAGCCAGCCAGCGCCCAAGCGTTGATAGACCCCATACCAGACCAAGATAAAGCAGAAACGCAATCGGCGGTAGCAACAACAAATCGTTCATCTCACTCTCCAAACGCGGTTAACAGGACGCGGGCGGCTGGTTCAAGCGCACCATGCAGTAGCCCCGGATACACACCGATGACCACAATCGCCACCGACAACACCAACAAAGACAGCCCCATCATGGGTGGGACAGTACGACCCTGCGCCATTTCAACTTGGGCCTGCCGGGAATAGAGCACATTGATAATGGGGGCATAGTAGGCCAGCGACAAAACACTGTTCAGCGCTGCAAAGATGACCAGCAAGGTAATCAATGGCTCATGGACCGCGATGCCCGCTGCAAAAATCTGCCATTTTGACATAAACCCGGCCAGCGGTGGTAGCCCACCTAGACCCAACAAGGCTAAACTGAGCGCCAATGCTATATACGGATAGCGCCGCGATGCACCACGCAAATCACTGATTTGGAGAGGCTGATGCGTTTCGAGGCTGTAGATAAAAGCGCCAACCGCCAAAAATGCGAGGCCTTTCATCAGGGCGTGGTTGAAGAAATGGAACAACCCGCCCTCAAACCCATTGAGTGTTTGTGCATAAATACCGATGCCAATCCCGAACACCATATACCCCATCTGGCTAAGGCTAGAATAGGCCAACAGGCGTTTTATCTGGGTCTGGCGGAGGGCCAGCAAATTCCCGACCAGCATGTTGACTGCACCAAAGACAATCAGGAGCGTTCCCCACGAAAATGCGACACAGGTTAGGGCGCGGAGCAAGGCGATGAGTGCCACTTCGATGACCAACCCGGACAGCAAGGCACTGATGCCACTGGGGGCTTGGGCATGGGCATCCGGCAGCCACGTATGGAACGGCACGAGCGCCATCTTGACCCCAAATCCGGCGATAAACAGTCCCCCCGCCGCCCACAACACCGCCGAATCTTGGTTCAATTGGGCGATTTCTTGTAAATCCAAAGTACCTGTTTCGGCCAGTACGAGGGCAATGCCCAACAGGATAAACGCCGACCCAAGCGCACTTTGTACAATATACTTGACCCCAGCTTCCAGCGAGGCCAGCTGTTCACGATAAAACGCCACCAAAAATAAGGTCGAAATCGCCATCGCCTCGAACCAAACCCACACATTAAACAAATCGCGGGTGCAAACCAACCCCATCATGGTGCCAAGCAGTAGCAACACGAGGGCATAATATTTGTCCGCCGCGCTTTCCTCAGCCATATAATCCAGCGAGTAGATGACCGTCAGCGTACCCAGTGTCAGAATTGCGCCGCACGTCAACAGGCTAAGGCCGTCGAGTTGTAGCTGCATCATGCCCACGCGATAGGTCAGTGTACCTTCCCGGTCAAATTCATTGGCCGCTACGCCAAAAACGCCCCACGCCAGCGCCAAAATCAGCAGTGACAGCCACCCCGGATGAATTTTGCGATTTAGGCGCGCAACGATGTACGCTGCCAGAGAAAGTGCCAGCGGCAGGGCAATCAAAGTCGCTACCGAGTTCGTCTCCATATCAGACCTCCACCACCACATAAATTAAGATCGCCACCAACCCCGCCACAATTCCCCAGATATTCCAGTTGAGTTCACCAGTCTGGGTCGAGCGCAGGTGTTCGGCAAGGGTGCTGGTACTCCGCATGACCATACGATTGAGGGCCTCAAAGCCAAAATCTTGACTGGCAATCCGGTTAAGAAACTGCAATCGGGCAGTGAGCCAACCGAGCCGATGGTGAAAGCCCCACAGTAGGAAGCCAAGCGCCACACAAACAAGTGCCAGCACCGTTATCGGGGCGGTCATTACGTCCGAGATCACATCACGGGTCGTTTCGGAGTGGAGATGGTGAGTGGGCAGGGTTTCTGCCAACATCTTGCTTAGGGGCGAAACCATCAGCCATGTCACCAGTGAACCAACCGCCAAGATGCCCAATGAAATTCGCATGGTAGAGGGCGCTTCATGTACCTGAGCAGAAAATCGGGGTGTGCCGGCAAAGACGAGCCAGACCAGTCGGAGCGTGTATAAGGCGGTAAGGCCCACGCCAATCAGCAGCCCAACGACAAAGACGGGCGATGCATCTTCTACTCCGCGTTCCAGAATCAGTTCTTTGCTCCAAAAGCCGTTCGTGCCGGGAATGCCGACCAGCGCCATCGCGCCGATGACAAAGGCGATTGTGGCTTGCGGCATAGCTCGCCACAGCCCTCCCATCTGCCGCATATCACGTGTGCCGACGCTATGAATAACGGCTCCAGCGCCAAGAAATAGGAGTGCTTTAAATACGGCATGACTGAGTAAATGAAGTTGACTGGCAAAGATTCCACCTGCTCCCACGGCAAAAACCATATACCCTAACTGGCTGATGGTGGAATAGGCGAGGACGCGCTTGAGATCATTGGCAACCAACGCCATGAGCGCCGCTAGAAGTGCCGATACGATCCCCACCGTCATGACCGCAGTTGTCCAGCCCGTCACATCTTCAAAGGCCGGATAAAAACGCGCCAGCAGATACACGCCCGCGTTCACCATCGTGGCCGCGTGAATCAGGGCACTGATGGGGGTAGGAGCTTCCATTGCGCCGGGGAGCCAACTATGAAAAGGCACTTGGGCCGACTTTGCCATCGCCGCGATCAAAAAACTGAACGCGATCAGGCTTAATTCGGTCTTGGGCAGGGTTTCCGCCCGTGCCAACAACACCGCGATTTCATCTGTGCCGAAGCGTCCATAGGCCGTCAGTGCCCCAATCAGTAAGCCAATACCGCCTAACTGGGTGATGACCAGTGCCTTTAAGCCGCCCGCCACCGCTGCCGGATTATCATGGTCGAAGGCGATAAGGGCATAGGAACATAGGGCGGTGATTTCCCAGAAGAAGAACATCAGCAGCAAATTACCCGCCAGCACCAAACCCGCCATCGTGCCAATAAAAATGAGCACCAGCGCATAATAGCGACTCAGGCAGGACTCATGCTCCATGTAAGCGACGGAGAAGATTACGGTCAGACTACCAATGATGGCCGCAATAGCCGCCAACAATACACCTAGGCCATCCGGTACCAAAATAAAGTCACCAAACACGCCGCCGATGTGCAGACGCAGCGCCACCTCGGGTGAATAAGTGGTTAGCAGTCCAATCGAAACGACTGCGGTGAGGAGGGATGCTATCACCGCGATTCCATGCTGCCGTTGTGGGTAATGGTCTGGTACTTGCCAGACGATCAATGCTCCTAGCCACGGCAGCCCAATGGTGAGACCGACCAACCATGCTGTCATCGCTCACCTCCGCAGATTCGACAGTTCCCTAGCATCTAATGTGCCGAGGCGCTGTTTCACTTGAATGACCAATGCTAGGCTGATCACCGCCACCATCGTGTCGGCGACGATGATAGTTACAATCAAGCTTTGTGCCAATTGAACCCGTTCGCTCATCGTTCCGGCAACCGCAAACGCGATAATCACGGCCTTGCCGATAATTTGAAGCGCGATCACAATCTTGATCAGGTGATGTGTCAGCAGCAGTCCATATACACCCACACTGAACAAGATTACCACCCCTAGTAGGGTCAGTTCTTCATCGTTCATGCCAGTTCCCTTTCCACCTCTAAAATCGGCTCCTCGTCCTCCGCTATTGCCACATGCTCCGTTAGCGATGTTGCTTCATCTAGTGGACGCGACGCGGCATAATGTTGCACCGCAGCAGGCAATTTTTGATCGGCCAGCAGCCCCAATAGACTTAACACCGCGCTGAAAATGATGACGATTTGCAGCAACACATCAAGGGCACGGTCTTCCCACAGGATTGTGCTAAATGTGGCAGTATCCTTTAGACCGGGCTGTGTTTCTGGCAGTGGCAGGAGAATCCAGAGGAGTAACAACAGGACTGTGATGAGAGGGAAATGGCGTAGAATCTTCTTCCAGAGGGTATCGTGATTGTGAAGCGTTTCTTCGCCCGCGATACTAATGGCGAATACGAGTAATACAGCGACCAAACCCGCCCCAACGCTGATTTCGATGACGGCTGCGTTTGGTGCATCTAGTGTAAAGAGAACGATGGATGTTAACGCACTTACACTGGCTAACCAGAGGACAGAGAGTAGCAAGTTCGTGGTTCGGATCGCTTGGATTGCACAGAAGGCTGCACCCAGCAGTAGACCCAACTTATCCAATTCACACTCCTAATTCGAAATTAGTTTGAGAATTTTTTCACAATTAGATTGTATCCCTTTGGCATGGCAGACGACAACGATATATGTCATCAGATTTGTGTTGTTTATGATATGCTGGGGGTTACGGGGTATCCAGTTCAAACCACCTGCCGTGCGAAAACGGTTCACCAAAACAGGTGGATCCGTGCTGATATGCCGACCACTCGGATTATTCACATGTATTATGCGATTATGTCGGGCATTATGGGAGGGAGGTGTTGTGCCTCGAATGGCTCATTTTATTCTCCCCAAAGGATGGCTTCTAGAAAAGAATTGCGGAATTTACCCTGTGGATCATAGTGTTGAAGCAGTTCTCGAAACTGCGGCAGCTTTGGATAAAACGCTTGGATACGGTGTGGCGTCATGGAAAACAGTTTGCCCCAATGGGGTCGGGCATCAAACGCTGCCAGTTGAGCTTCTAGGAGGGGCAACAATTGGCTTACAGCCGGCCAATCTGGTTTCCATGTAAAGTGGATGGCAACAGCATCTTGTTGATAACAGGGACTCATCCACAGTGTGTCAGCAGCAATGCTGCGTATTTCGGACACCAATAAGTGGGGCGCTATCTGACTCCTCAGTGTCCCAACGGCCTGAATCGCCTTAATTGCATGGTCACGCGGGACAAAATATTCGGACTGCAACTCATTGCCAGCGCTTGGAACTGCATCCATGCGGAAGTGAGGCAGGCGTTCATGCCATGCGCCCGGGATTCCAAGTTGATCCGTACAGGCCTCAGCCGAAAAACCAGCGATGGGGTGTTTCTGATGGGTGGCAGGCGTCGCGCCATAGAAGTCAGATGTGTGACTGAATGAAGCACGACCACCAGAACGATCCTTTAACCAGACTTGATTGATATGATCTCCGCGCCAATCGGTGAATAGGCTAACACTATAGGCACTCGACATAATTTCATCGAAATATGTCTCTAATTGCGCTAGAAGAAGATGCTCGTAGACGACTTGAGTTATTTCAAAGGCAGGGAGAACATCTAGGGTAAGCCCCACGATCACGCCCAATCCGCCCAAATGAACTATTACCCCTTCAAAAAATTCGGGATATTGTTCCCGTGATAATCTAACTAGTTCCCCATCGGCAGTGACAAATTCTAGGCCGGATACCGATGCCGCTAAATTCTGATTACCATCCCCTGAACCATGTGTTGCAGTCGCGCAAGCTCCCACAACTGAGATATGGGGTAATGAGGCAAGATTGGGCAACGCCAGTCCCTCGGCATGAAGCGTGCGAGACAATTCAGCATACGTCACACTCGCCCCAAACGACACCTTGGTTTGCTCGTGATGGATGCTGATAGACGATGGATACTGTTCAAGCGAAATAAGGGTATCGGGCGAATCTGCAATCCCATTGAACGAATGCCGTGTCCCGATGACCCTGATTTTCTTGTGTTGCTTTACAAGGGATTGAATTTGCTCAATCGTCGTGGGGTAAAGCACATTACGCGCATTATATTCGTAATTTCCGGCCCAGTTTTTTATTTTCATAATCCCCCTCTTGCCTCTCATCCCTATAGTTTAACGCTTTTGATAAGTCGCTTACCAATCGAATGACATTTTGGGTTTTGCATAAGAACTGAAACCACCACGTGATCAAACCCACCCGCCTAAGAAGACCCGTCATCGGAATTAGATAGACGAGTATGATTAACCGAAAAATTTCGAAAGTTCTACTTGGAGGATTTCGGGTGTTCGGCCCTCCCGGTTGATATTTTGTCTAACAAAAAAAGCAATTCTCTTGACAAAAAAATATTCCGTATGTTAAAGTGAATACGATTGCGTGCATACGATTGCGTGCATACGATTGCATAAATCATTAGAGCCAGAATTTACACAGCAGACTTGCTCAAAAATACTTACGGAAAATTTATATGACTGCGCTGCTCGAGGCCGTGAACATCACGAAGCAGTTCCCGGGTACACTTGCACTCGACCATGTCAATGTGGAGTTGAAAGCGGGTGAAATTCACGCCATTATGGGGGAAAATGGCGCGGGTAAAAGCACTCTCATGAAAATCCTCGCGGGTGTGCATAGCCCCGATGCAGGCGAAATCCGTTTTGAGGGTCGCCCAATCACCATCGCTAATCCCCACGAAGCCTTGCAATATGGCATCAACATCGTCTATCAGGAATTAAGCCTAGTGCCCGCGTTGACGGTAGCCGAAAATATCTATCCGGGGCGGCTCCCTACCAACATTTTTGGCATGGTACGCTACCCAACCCTGTTTCGGAACACCACCCAGATGTTAAGCCAACTGAACGTCGCGGTGGAGGCAAGGACGCGGGTGGAGGCGCTTTCGATTGCCAATCAACAACTCGTCGAAATTACGAAAGCGATTTCCTCCAACTGCAAAGTCTTGATTTTAGATGAGCCGACTTCCGCCCTAACTGATTATGAGGCGGATATTCTATTGGCGTTTTTGCGACGACTAGCAGACAATGGCGTCGGCATTTTATACATCAGCCATAAACTGAATGAAATTTTTGCACTGGCAGATCGCATTACGGTGCTGCGCGATGGCAAATACGTGGGTACAAAAAATACAAGTGACGTAACACCCGACGAAATCGTGCGTATGATGGTCGGACGCGACCTCGGTCATATGTATCCCCCAAAAAGCCAACAGGTGGGGGATGTCCTTTTAGAGGTACAGAACTTTCGACTGCATGGTGCGTCGCAATGTAACAGTTTCAAGCTGCACAAAGGTGAAATTCTTGGCTTCGCGGGCCTGATTGGATCGGGGCGCACAGAATTGGCCCGTGCCGTGTTTGGGGCAGAACCCCATGCGGAGGGCAGGGTCATCCTAAACGGGTCGCCTGTCCATATTCAGTCCCCCAAAAAAGCCATCAAGTTGGGCATTGGTTATTTACCAGAAGACCGTAAAGCAGCGGGCTTATTTCTTGAAATGAGCCTCAAGTGGAACGTGGAAGCCACTGTCATTCAAGACGTGAGTGCGATTGGGTTTGTCTCCGCCCCCAAAGAGCGTGAATTAGCCGAGCAATATATTCGCACATTGAATATCAGTACACCGAGCATTGAACAAGAAGTGCAGCGCTTAAGCGGTGGCAATCAACAAAAAGCGCTTGTCGCCAAGTGGCTCTCTATTCAGCCCAAAATCTTGATTGTGGATGAACCCACGCGGGGCATTGATGTGGGGGCAAAGCGTGAAATTCACTTCTTGCTCAGGTCGCTGGCCGAAAGTGGCGTTGGTGTCATCATGATTTCATCGGAGTTGCCGGAAATTTTGGGGATGAGTGATCACGTGCTCGTGATGCACGAAGGATCAATCGTAGCGGAATACAGCGCAGCCGAGGCGACGGAAGAAAAGATTGTGCGTTCGGCAAGCGGACAACCGGCGAAAATTGAGGTTGACACTGAAATTTCAAAGATTGAAGTCAATTAACAAACGGGAGTCATAAATCGGTGGAGACCACGACGCTGATGCGTAAACCTCTAATGGAACGCTTTTCGCTAAAAAATATTACAGGTAGCCTGCTCCAATTGTTATTACAGATTGCGCGGGCTAGGGAATTTTCTTTGGTCATCATGCTTATTTTAATTGGGTGCGGGTTACATCTTTATACAGGTGAGTTTTTTCATAGTTTTGGCAAGGAAATGGAACGTGCTGCCAAAAATGGGCGACTCATCAGCGAACTGGATTCGCGCCTCTCGTATGCGATAGACGAAGGGCGATTTTTTACTGAAGCCAATTTACGAGCTGTCGGCTTGGGATTCGCGGCCTCCGCGATTATGGTTTTTGGCATGACGGCGGCATTGGTATCCGGCGGGTTTGATCTCTCGGTAGGGTCGGTTTACGCGCTGGGTGGCGTCGTCGTAGCAATGGCGCTGCGAGATGGACACAGCGTGGGCACAGCAATTATTTACGGGGTTGGCGTGGGGGTCTTGGCAGGTGCGGTGAATGGTCTGCTGATTACATGGGCCAAGATCAATCCGTTTATCGCCACACTTGGCATGTTGGGCATTGCACGTGGGTTAGGTCTTGTCTTAACCAAAGGCACACCCGTCACCGTCGCTTTTGAAGATTTTCCCTCCTTTGTAGATCCGCTGGGACAAGGTGTGACCAAAGGGTTTCCCAACCTCATTATCATCGGCATTGGCACCATCATCATTGGCGATATTTTGATGCGGCACTCAGCCCGATTCCGCCAAATTTATTATGTGGGGGGCAATGAAGAAGCGGCGCGGCTCTCCGGCATTAATGTGCGGCGCGTGAAAATCGGGGTCTATGTCCTTTCCGGGATGCTGGCAGCATTGGCGGGCGTCCTTTCGGTGTCGCGGTTTACGGTGGCCGACCCCGGCGCAGCAACAGGCGAAGAACTGCGCGTGATTGCGGCCTGCATCATCGGTGGTTGCAGTCTACGTGGCGGCAAAGGCACGGTGTTAGGTGGGTTGCTGGGTTTGATTTTTGTGGCGCTCATCAACAATGCCATGATTCTGACCAAAGTGCCCGTTTATTATCAACAACTGACGATGGGCGTAGTGCTCTTGTTGGCAGTAGGACTCGATACGCTGGGTCAACATTGGGCGGAAATCAAAACGACTGTGCGCCATTGGTGGTTCAGATCCAAAAACTTGGTGAACCACTTGGCAAGCGGCGACCTTTTTACAGACAGCAAATCAAAGCCGTCTTGAGGTCCATTGAACAATGAAATCTTCTTAAATTCTCCTAGCGCGTCGTGGGGGGAACAGACCGTTTCACCTTCTACGCAAGAGGATTTGGCTAGAGTCGCTGGCAAAATACGCCAGTCCATAGGTGGTGCGTTCACGAGAGGAGATCAAGCCGGCTGAACACCTTTCGTAGCGTTAACAAAGCAGAAAAACAACAACTTAAAAGGAAAGGGTTCAAAAGTGGACAGACGAGATTTTCTTAAGGCTTCAACGCTTACAACGGCAGCGGGTGTTTTGGCGATGCACGGCCTGAAACCCGCAAAGGCGCAAGATGGCGAAACCTATTATATGGTCAGTTTTGTATCCGGAATTGATTATTGGAAAGGCTGCTATCGGGGAATGCAAGACGCAGCGGCTTTTCTAGGTGTAGAAGCCATCTACACGGGAACACCCGAATATGACATCACGGCGGAAGTGCGCGTGTTGGAAGAAACTATTGCCCAACAGCCTGCTGGGATCGCCCTAACGGTCATCAATCCGGAAGCCCTTGTCGCACCGATTAACAGTGCCATTGATAGCGGCCTGCCGCTGATTACATTTGATGCTGATTCTCCCTTGAGCAAACGTTATGCCTTCCTCGGTACGGGCAACTATGCCGCTGGGGTAATGGCTGCCCGCTATTTAGGGCCGCTGATGGGATCGGGCAAGGCCGCTGTGTTAACCGTGCCGTCGCAGGGCAACCTGCTGGAGCGCACCAATGGTTTCATTGATACCCTCCGTGCCGAATTCCCCGACATTGAAGTGGGTGAAGACCTGATTATTGACAACGAAAACAATACCACCGTCAGCGCCACCAAACTCTCGGCCCTCCTCCAAGCCGAATCCGACATCAAAGGCGTTTTTAGTACCAATGCCCCCGCTGCTGTGGGTGCCGCCCAAGCCATCCGCGAGGCAGGCATGTTGAGTGATATTCACCATATCGGTTTCGATACGGATGAAGGCACACTCGACCTGATTGACCGGGGTGAACTGGGTGCGTCACTGGCGCAGGGTACTTGGCAAATGGGCTTCTGGGGTATGATGTTCTTGTACATGGTAAAACATGGCAACATCAAATCAGTGGCCGATTGGCAAGCCGCTGGCATTTCCCCCTTGCCTCCCAATGTGGATACGGGCGTGGTTGTTGTCAATCAATCCAACAGTCAATACTGGCGTGCCAGCTAGTAGTGGCCGGGCAGAGATTTTAAGCCCTACCCTAAAACCTCTGCCTCGTTTTTGTAGCGCATCGAATAAAATAAGGACACACTTGAAACGACGGTGTTGAATCCAGACGGGCCAAAGCTGACGACCACCATCTATAAATTCGACACCGATTAACAAGCTAATTCCCAAATTCTCCTTGCGAATCCCTCCCCTAAAAAGGAGGGGTTTTCAAAAAACTTCAGAAAAAGGAAAACGCTTATGCGTGTTATTGTCATTGGCGGCAGTGGACACATTGGCACTTATCTAATCCCCATGCTGGTCGAAAAAGACCATACAGTGGTGAATGTTACGCGGGGACAGCGCGGGCCATATCTACCTCATGCCGCTTGGAATGCAGTCGAGTCCGTCCATATTGACCGCGAGGTGGCAGAACAGGCAGGTACTTTTGGTCAGACGATCCTCGATCTAAAACCGGACATCGTGATTGATCTCATTTGTTTTACCGAGGACAGCGCCAAACATCTTGTCGAAGCCTTGCGCGGCCATATCCATCATTTTTTACACTGTGGCACAGTTTGGGTCCATGGGCATACGACCCACGCCCCCGCCACCGAAGATCAACCGCGCCACCCGTTTGGTGAATATGGTATCCAAAAAGCGGCGATTGAAGCATATCTGCTCAAGCAATCACGCCAGCATGGGTTTCCGGCGACGATGCTGCATCCGGGGCACATTGTTGGGCCGGGCTATAACCCGCTGAATCCGGCGGGGAATTTCAATCCAGCAGTGTTTGGCTGTTTGGCACGTGGGGAAGAACTTATCTTGCCCAATCTCGGTTTGGAAACAGTGCATCATGTCCATGCGGCGGATGTCGCCCATGCCTTTATGCAAGCCATTGCCTATTGGAATAACAGCATTGGCGAGAACTTCCATGTGGTCTCTCCACAGGCCATTACACTGCGTGGTTATGCCGAGGGGATGGCAGCATGGTTTGGTCAGCCCGCCAATCTCAAGTTTTTGGGGTGGGAGGAGTGGCGCAAAACCGTTTCGGCAGTGGACGCCCTTGCGACTTGGGACCATATCGCCCACAGCCCCAATGCCAGCATAGCTAAGGCTCAGCGGGTAATTGATTATCGCCCGCGTTATAGCTCCTTACAGGCCGTGTATGAAGCCGTGAGTTGGTTGATTGAAAATAAACGCATCACTATCTAAGGCATATACAAAAAATCGGTCTTTTTTAGCGCTGCATGTTCTTAGATAATTGAGGTAGCAAACTTACAGACGGCAGAAATTATGGCAAAAAAGAACGACAAACCTAGACCAACTTACCCGACCATGCACGACGTTGCGCGGTTGGCGGGGGTATCACAAAGCACCGTTTCACGAGTATTGAGTACCAGTACCTCGCAGGTACCTATTAGCGAAGAAACCCGCCAGAAGATTTTAAACGCGGTACAAGAATTGGGTTATCAACCGAATATGACGGCGCGGAGTTTGCGCACCCAACGTTCGCAAATGATTGCCATCATGATCGGGGATATTTCCAATGCGTTTTATCACCCCATCGTCCGTGCCATTCAAGATGTGGCCCGTGCCCGTGACTATGATGTGTTGATTTCCAACAGCGACCATGTTTATGAAAACGAGCGGCGCTTTCTCGACACCGTGCTGCGCCGTCCGGTAGATGGCATTGTAATGGCTCCCCATCGTCTTTCAACCGAAGAACTAGACCAGTTTATCCTACGCAGCCATATTCCGGTGATTGCGCTCGGCGCTCAGGTTGAACATACATTGATGGATGTAGTCGGCGGTACCAGTGAACCGGCCACCTATGAGGCGGTTGCATGGCTGATTCAAGAAAAAGGACATCGGCGCATCGGTTTTATCAGCACCATTGATGATATGCCCCCCGGCCCGGCACGCTGCAAGGGCTATCAGCGGGCGATGTTGGATGCTGGACTGTCTATCGAACCGGGATATATCCTAAAACACGCTTTTACCCTCGATGGAGGGCGACACGCGATGCACGAATATCTCGCCCAGCCCAACCCGCCCACCGCCATTTTTGGGGCGAATGCGTTAATGGCGATAGGGGCTATCTCCGAGGCACAGGCTTTGGGTTATCGTGTGCCCCAAGATTTTGCGATCATGGGTTTCGATGACATCCCAGAGGCAACCATTATTCACCCTCACTTAACCACTGTCGTGCGCAATTTGCCGGAGATTGGGGTGCAATTGGCCGAAATTTTGTTTGAACGGATTGATGGAGAGGTATCTGGCCCCGGACGTTTTTTTCAAAGCAAATGGATGTTAGTAGAGCGTGGGTCGGTCTAGCGGTTCATCCAGCAATTAAGCTACGTGATGCCAGCAACGCTGAATGAAAAGAACCTTGATGTTCCATTTATTCTAGCCAAGTTCATAAGAAGAACCACTAATTTCCGATAGCGCAATTACGGCCATACCCATCGTTGGGAACTCGATGCCAGTTTCACCAACAACTAGATTGTCACCGACATCGTTCTGGGTGTCCTCATCCTATTGCAGTCATCAGTGCCCCGTATCTCAAATAAGTTAGTCTACACTGCGTACCCAATCATAGGTGACGACGGATGCTACTTGCTAAGTTTTCTGGTTGCATGGGTCATGTGAGGGTAGTGGCGTAGGATTCCAATTCTATGTCTTGAGGCACGGAAGGTATTTCAAGCGGTAGATATGCGGATTGGGGCGTCGCAAAAAGAATCACGCCGGATGCAGCGATAGCCAACACAAAAATCACCCATAACATGAGGTCGTAGCTGCCAAAAGCATCATAGAACCACCCTGCCCCAACAGGCGCAAGCGTCGAGGCCAATGTCAGAAAAATCACCATAACGCTGGAAATTCGTCCATAGTAGGAGACACCAAATACTTCGGCTAACAGCGAGGGTCGCGCAAGGGTTCTTGCCCCGTAAGCCGCTCCAAAAATGAGGATAAAAAGGCCGATGCTCCATAAAGAGACCCCTATCAGTAGAATCAGCATGGCAACTGACTGCAATGCAAACACACCTGTAACCATCACCCGCGTTGACCATCGGCTATCGAGTGGGGCAAAAACCACGCGGCCCGCAACCTGCATCAGCCCAATCGCCCCACTGGTATAGGCGGCAATACTCGCATCAATCCCCTCATCAATCAAAAAGGGAATAAAGTGTACCCGGATGGCCGCAGCCGAAAGATAAGACAAGCTAAAAGCCAGTGTAAGTAGCCAAAAATAACGGTTGTGGAGTGCTTCTGATAGTGAAACTCCCGATACCATTTTGCCCGATGATTCAGGGCTGATATAGATATCCCCATCGGGTAAATATCCAACGTCTTGCGGACGGTGACGCAAAACTAAGGCGTGTAAAGGGATGGTTGTGACACCGAGGAAAACGCCTAATCCCAGTATGGCATCCCGCCAACCAAAGGTATTCAGCAGCATATCCGAGAGCGGCAGAAAAATCGTGCTGGCTAACCCGGCTGCAAAGGTCACAATGGCGAGGGCTGTGCTGCGTCGCCTCACAAACCATGTGGACATGACTGCAAAAGCGGGTTCATATAAGATACTCGCCGAACAAACCCCCAAACCAGTCCAAATCACATAAAATCCGGTCAGGGTGGTGACTTGTGACCATGCCATCACCAACAGGGTCGCCACAATCGAACCAATCGTCATGAGCCAGCGTGCGCCATGCCGATCCACCCACCAGCCAACGGGATAGGCCATCGCCCCTGTCACTAGCAGAGCCAGAGAGAATCCACCGGTAATCTCAGCACGCGACCAACCCAAATCCGTTTGCATAGGCGTCATAAAAACGGAAAACGCATAATAGACAATCCCCCACGAAATGGTTTCGGTGATTGCCAATGCAAGCGTGATATACCAACCGTAATAATGCCGCGTTTTTGGCATCTATTGGGCCTCTATTGGTAGATAGATTTAAAAAACGAGGGTCTACTCAGCGATAAAAGTAGACCCAGATACTGGTGCGGTCTTGTAAACTGCTATGAGCAGCACGACGTCTCACAGCCGCAAGAAGCGGAGCGAACCCCATCACCGCAGCAGGTATCATCACAGCCACAATCACGGCTGGCGGCGGTTGGGATACTCACCAGTTGCAGACGCTCACCTCGAACGGGTATCGAGGCTAATGAAACAACACTGGCTTGCGATGTAGCTGTGTTTGAAGTCCCACAGCACGCCGCGCCCTCCCCGCCTGAATCCGTGCTGCATACTCCAGTCTCAGGTAGGTTGAGTTGGACATCACGGGCGGATTCCCAATCGCCTACCAATGCCGCCACTACCGAGCGTACCTGCTCATAGCCCGTTGCAAGCAGGAAGGTTGGCGCACGGCCATAGCTTTTCATCCCTACAATATAGAAGTCTTTTTCGGGATGACGCAGTTCGGCTTCGCCATGTGGGCGCACCGTGCCACAGCTATGGATATTGGGGTCAATCATCGGGCCAAGTGCACGGGTACTTTCAAGCGATGGGTCAAGTTCAAGTCGCAATTCACGCAGCATATTGAGATCGGGGCGTGCGCCGGTTGAGACAATCAGTTCATCTACCTGAACAGACATGAGACCATCGGGGGTCTCACCAATGACCTCCATCCCATCGGGTAGCGCTTGTATTTCGCGTACCCGGAATGGAGCGACAATACTCAAAGCCCCATTCTCAACAGCGGCTTTAATCCGCAATCCCAATTTCCCACGCGCAGGTAAGGCATCATCTTCCCCACCTCCAAAGACCTGCGTCAAGTTGGTACTCCGCATGGCCCAGAAAAGCTGCGTATCGGGGTAATCCGCCTGAAGTTCCACCAATTCCAACAGCGCGTTGATGGCCGAATGCCCACTCCCCAGCACCATCACTCGCTGATTGAGATAACGACTACGAGCAGCTCCTAAAATATCGGGGATGCCATAAGCGATATGCTCCGCATTCCGTTGTTCCCCCATGGCAAACAGACCACCCGACCCAGCTGGGTTTGGTTGATGCCATGTGCCGGATGCGTCAATAACCGCACGAGCCTCAACCAGTTCTTCTCGGCCATCGGTGTAGGCAACATGGAGGATAAACGGTGCATTCTCGCGTTTGGCATCGAGCATCTTATCAATGTCACGCCGACTAATGGCAACCACTTTGGCATTGAGCCGCAGATGTTTTTTGACCTCGGGCAGTTCCGCCAACGGAATCAAATAGTTTTCGATCAGATCATAACCGGTAGGCAGATCCTGCTTGGGGGGCATTTCCCAACCGTGTTTTTCAAGCAACCGAACGGATGCTTGATCCACCGTAAATTCCCACGGCGAGAACATCCGCACATGCTGCCAACTGCGGATATTGGCTCCCACTTCAGGGCCAGCCTCAAATATCAGCGGGGTTTCCTCACGTTCCATTAGATGAGCGGCAGCGGCTAAACCGACCGGGCCTGCACCAATCACGGCGACAGGAAGATTGCTACTCATGGTCTCACTCCTCAGCGTTGAAATTGAAGATTCTTTGCTTATGAAGACGGAGGTCATTCCAAAAAGACGCAAAATCAGATCGAGCAATTACAAGCGCTGGATTGAGAACCACAGGTGATTTGGCGATATTGGCTCACTTCACTTCCACAAATGGATTCGAGCGATTGTTTCAGTTTTTCACGCCCACGCTGTACTCTCGATTTGAGGCCGGAATACGAGAGACCCAGTTGTTGGCTTAACACGTGCTGCGGAATCTCGTGGATGTCTGAGGCCATGAGTGGGTCACGGTATTTGTCGGGGAGTTCCTCGATGAGACAGGATATACAGGCCAACAATGCCGCTTCATGGTCAGGTTCTTCTATCGCGGTCATCAAAATGGACGACCAATCATCCAGCGCAACCTGCCTATTGCGATTGAGGCGATAGTAGTCCGTAATGGCATGGCGGGCAATTTGATAGAGCCAGCTACGCAATTTCCCTGTATCGGTAAGTTGGCTTTGCTTTTGATAAGCCTTAATGAGGACATCCTGCAATAGATCTTCCGCGTCCATCGGATTTTCAATGCGGCGATGAATAAAGCGCTTGAGTTCATGGCGATAGTGTTCCCACGTATCCGGTGTAATCTCCATCATATCCCCCATAGGTCAGCCAAAACTATTGACAACTAAATTGTATGCAAAGTAAAATAGTTGTCAATAGCAACTATATTTGGGGGTCTACCATGTCCGAGACCGATGCCCTGCTCCGCGAGGTCGCCAATCTGTATGTACAAGCCCAGCAGGACACCATTGCCTGTTGTGATGTCAAATCTCAAACGCAGTGTATGGTGATTACCGAGCTAGGGCGTCATGAACCGCTCACCCCCCTAGCTCTCGCCGCACGACTGGGATATGAAAAAAGCTGGATGGGAAGAGTCGTGGGGCAACTTGAGGCCGAAGGACTGGTTGCCAAATCCCCGAATAAGGAAGATGGCCGCAGCTATCTGCTCCAGTTAACGGCTGCCGGAAGAGCACGCTTTGAGCAGCTCAATCTGGTTCTTAATGCCCATGTTAATCGCATTATGGACTTCATTCCAGCCGATGAACATGAAAATGTACAGCGTGCCCTCTTGCTGATTCGTGATGCCCTCTTGGTCGAGGCGAACGCAATCACCCCCGAATGCGTAACGGCTTAAAGTCGATGGAACTGGGTGAGGTTCCCCAGACATCGAATCGAAGGCTTGGCAAATAGTTTCGTTGGAAAGGGTAAGAACTATTTACCCTAAGGTGAACCCTGAATGGCTGATAGATCAAAACCCCAAACCGACTCATTTGGCAGTAGCGTATATGCCTCTTCTGGTAATGGATTCAACCACTAAAATTACCACAAAGTAGGTATATTTGTCTGAAATCATGTCCACGACGTTCGATTGGTAGCTTAACCCATTCCTCTCAACTAGAATCCGGTAGTCGTATTCGTGGTGGTTCATACCACGTTGGATGAACGGCAGGGGCACGAACGCCAGCAACATGCAACGGAGCTGTATGGTGACATACATACCATTGGCTCTCGAAGATAGGAAACTATTCAAACAATGAAGCCGAGAAATACATTCAGATTTGCGGTACCACTAGGCGAAACAAGACCCGGCTATTCTGTTCATTTCTTGAGCAGAGGCATTTTCTTTCTTTAGATAAAACAGTGGGGCGCGACGGTTGCCAAGATTTGTCGTCTCATTAGTAGTGTATCCGGCGGTAACCAGAATTAATGGAATGTGCCCAAGTGCGACATTATCGAGCAGTAACCGCTCAGACTCTGCCCCTTGGGGATCGGTCGCGTCTAGAATCAACAGGTCAGGCAGCATTAAATCAGCTATTTCAACAAACATCTTATTCGCTGCAACCATTTCGACAATATACCCTTCACGTTCAAGTGCCTTTTGCCAAGAGAGTGTAAGCTCCGATTCAGAACACGCTAGCAGGACAAACCGAACATTGAGATTGGTAGAGTCATCATGGGAAGCGTCAAAAATCACCGAACGTCGTGCGGTATGTAAGGGGGGTTCATTCGAAACTGGGGTTTTTAGTACACTTTGTTGAGGGGTAGCAATTGGCAACGTAAAATAGAACTTACTGCCTATACCCACCTCGCTTTCCACCCAGATACGGCCCCCTTGCAATTCAACTAACTGCTTGCTGATGCTCAGCCCCAGCCCACTGCCGTGATATTTGCGTGATACAGTCAGGTCGCCCCGGTGAAAACGATCAAAAATATTCTGTCGGGCATGTTCAGGAATTCCCACACCCGTATCTGCGACACAAACGACTAACTCATTCTCGGCGGAAGAAACCTTCACCCAGATACAGCCCTGCTCTGTAAATTTGGCAGCGTTCGAAAGCAGGTTGAGCACCACTTGGCGTACATAGATGCTGTCCGCCCATACGAGCGGTAGATTAGCCGGGATGTCCTGTTGGAGTTCGAGAGGCCGCCCATGTAATAGTGCTTGGGTCGTAGAAATAACTTCATAAAGAACACTCCCCAAATCAAAAGCTGTTTGGTTGAGTTTGATTTGGCCCGCCTCAATCTTACTCTGATCCAGAATATCATTAATCAACCCTAACAGATGCTCACCGCTTTTGCTGATCGTGTGTAAATCGCGTTGATATTCAGTGGGCAGGGGAACGGGATAAATATTGAGGTTGGAATCTAGCATCGCCTGAGTCAGACCAATGATTGCAGTGAGGGGGGTGCATAGTTCATGCGACATGTTCGATAAAAACACGCTTTTGAGTCGGTTGGCCTTATCCGCCTGTTCGCGGGCCATCTCTGCTGTGTCAAATAAATCCGCATTCCGAATGGCAATCGCAAGTTGATCGGCTAGGCTTTGCATCACCACCATATCATCTTCACTAAAAGCGTCTAATTGATTGCTTTGCAAGTCTAGGATACCCACAATCTTCTTACCGATGCGTAGCGGCAGCACAAGTTCAGAGCGTGTATCAGGCAAGCCGTGATCGGGAACATACATTGGGTCTTTTGAAACATCGTTGGCTAGTCGTGCGTCACCATGCAGCGCACACCATCCCACTAGACTGATTTCATCCATTGGCAGTCTAATTTCTGGAACTGTGAGTTGGGCGTGGTTCTGAGGGGCGCTGCTGCGTAGGACAACTTCATTGGCCTCAGAATTAATCAAAAATATCCCTGTGTGGTAATAGCCAAATCGCTGATGAATAATCTGGGCGATTTGGGTAAGTAGCTCGTTACGATCCAGAATGGATGTGACACTTCGTGCGACTTCGGCATGGGCTTGCAACTGAATGGCACGCTGCTGGAGTGTTCTGTTCAGACGATCAAGTTCTTGCGCTTGCCGTTGTACCTCAAAATAATTGCTTAGTGCCCATACCGCCGGGGTAAGTTTTTCCTCGGCAGATTCCAAAATCACTCGGACAACCGCTTCAACAGTGGTCGAGGCGGTACGACACTCCGTTACTTTGCGGCCCGCTCTCAAGATTAAAATCCGGTCGGCAATCAAAAATACATCATCCAGATTTTGGGTGACCAGCAGTACCGATCCCTGCCGATCACGTGTCTCCCGAATCAGTCGCAAAATATGGGGTTTATAGGCCTCAAGTCCATTAATTGGCTCATCAAGCAGCAATAAATCGGGCATCCAGATGGTCGCCCGGACAAATGCCACCATCTTACGTTGGGCACTGGTCAAATCATTAAGCGGACAATCGAGAGGCGGAATTTCAAAATCGAGACGCAAGAATTCCTTTTCAGCATAGGCCCGCAACTGCTGATTGTTCCACCAACCAATCCAGCGGGACAGCAGGTGGTGTGCCGGCGGAGGTTGTCCGGCAAAAATATAGGTCAGAGCGCTCATATACTCGGCCATGTTGATGTCTTGATGTACCACCCGTATACCTTGACGGGCCGCACGGTAAGAGGGCGATAATCCTACCCGTCTACCCCGCAGATAAAAACGCCCGGTATCGGGTTTGAGCGTACCGGAGATCAGCCCAAGCAGGGTTGATTTACCAGAATCTGTATCACCCACGACCCCTATCACTTCGCCCGGATAAATATCCAGATCAAGGTCGCGCAGCGCCTCAATACCGCCGTATCGCTTACATAGCCCGATTGCCTTTAAAAAAGGCTGCCCTGTTTTATCCATACCAGCCATTTTACCCTAAACATCCAGCCCACTATAGCTGTTGGGCTGGATTGATAGTTAAGGTTGTCCTGTGGTGGCGATTCGCCTTCAGCGCAGGGCTTCGCTGGATTTGAGGAAGATTCTTGGATGGCGTGCCAGCCTGAATAGCTTCTTGAAAAATGCACCAGTACGGGGGTCTTGGCGAGCACGGTCAAGGACGATAGCCATAATAATCACAAAGCCAATCGCCGCTGGTTGCCAATAGGCATCAACGCCGCGCAGATTCATACCATTGCGTAAAACCTGCATGGTGGCCGCGCCAATTAGAGTTCCGATCATGGTTCCTTTACCCCCCTTGACACTGGCTCCGCCGATAAACACAGCCGCGATAGCATCAAGTTCGTAACCCTGTGCTGCTGTAGGCATAGCAACACCGAGGCGAGCGGTCATCAAGGTTCCGCCGATACCAGCCATCAAACCAGAGAGGGTAAACGCCAGCAGTTTTACGCGCCGTGTATTAATCCCTGAAAGCTGTGCAGCCTGTTCATTGCCTCCCAGAGCGTAGATTCGATAACCCCAAATGGTACGCGACAGGAAAATAGTCATGACAACCACAATTATGATCATGATAATGGTAGGATAGGGTAAATTATAATCTACGAAGGGAAGCTCCAATTCTCCTTGACCAATCTCGCGGAAATCGCTATTGAAACCGCGAAAGGGCCATCCCTTTGCCCATCCATAACACACCCCGCGTGCGATACTCATCATGCCTAAGGTGGCAATAAACGGGGGCAGCCCACCCCGAGCTACCAATAAACCGTTCACTAAGCCAATAAATGCCCCCATGGCGCAGCCCGCCAAAAGTGCCACTGGGACGTACTGACTGTCTACCACCATGATCTCTCGACCTGTTTCAGTAATCGTTTTGACGGCCCAAGGGGACTGGTCACCGCTGATAAAATAGGCAGCAGCTAAACCCGACAGTGCCATAACCGAGCCGGTAGACAGGTCAATGCCACCAGCAATAATCACTAGCGACTGACCAAACGCGGCAATGGCAATCCATGAGAAAGCGAGGATGACATTACTAACATTTTGAGGCCCAGTAAAGGTATCGGTTGAACGCCACAGATATACACACATCAAAACTAGGATAACAAAGACACCGGCTTCCTGACCAGATATGATACTGCGCAACCAAAGGCGAGATACCTGACGATTGGTGGAAACGGTTGATCGTTGAGTGTTCATACTGCTAAATCCTCTTTCAGATTATTATTCTCCATCACATCGCTCTGCCCACTGGCATACGCCATAATTCGTTCTTGGGTGGCTTCTTCGCGGCTTAAAATGCCGGCGACACGGCCTTCGTGCATGACGACAATCCGGTCACTCATCGCCAATATTTCAGGCATTTCAGAAGAAATCATGATGATCCCTATGCCCTGTCGCGCCAGTTCAACCATCAATGCTTGGATTTCGGCTTTTGTAGCAACATCAATGCCGCGCGTCGGCTCGTCCAAAATCAGGACGCGCGGGTTTACCATAAGCCATTTAGCCAGCACTATTTTTTGCTGATTGCCGCCCGATAGATTCTTGATGAATTGCTCTACGCTGGGAGTGCGTACTCGTAGTCGCTCTATATAATTCATGGCGGCCTGACGCGAGGCTCGCCGATTGACCCAACCAAGTCGGGAAAAGCGGCGCAAGGTGGGTAACATGATATTAAATAAGACGGTATTTTCTAACACCAACCCCTGCTCGGCACGATCTTCAGGCACTAGCCCGATCCCTGCTCGCAATGCTTGGCTGGGGGATGATAGGCGGATAGGTTTACCGTCAATCCAAATGGTACCTGCGTCACGGCGATCTGCTCCAAAAATCAGACGCATAGTCTCGGTGCGTCCTGCCCCCACCAGCCCGGCAAAACCGAGGATTTCGCCCCGGTGTAAATTGAATGAGACGTTTTTAACCCGCCCTTGTCGGGTCAGATTTTCTGCACGTAAGATCGGTTCGCCGATTTCGACAGCTTCTTTTTGGAAGATGTCTGATATATCGCGCCCTACCATCATCCGCACGATTTCATCAATGCTGGTTTCTGCGGTTTTGAGCATACCAACGCGCTCGCCATCGCGCAGCACGATAATCCGGTCTGTGATCTCCATCACTTCTTCAAGGCGATGCGTAATGAAGATCACCGCCAGTCCCCGCGCACGCAGGCTACGAACAATTTCAAAGAGTGTATGAGTTTCGTCCTGACCGAGCGCCGAGGTTGATTCATCCATAATGATCACTCGGGCATCCACCGACAGTGCTTTGGCGATTTCGACCTGTTGGCGTTCAGCCACCGATAACGTGCCCACTATGTCCCAAGGAGCCACATTAGCTCCCACGACCTTGAGTAGTCTTTCAGACTCCTGCTCCATCTTGCGCCGATTTACCAACCGAAAAGGGGTCAGTAGCCCTCCATAACGTGGTTCGCGGGCGATGAAGATATTGGCGGCGACGGTCTGATTCAGCGTGACGGCCAGTTCTTGATAAATGATGGAAATACCGAGCTTTTGAGAATGGGCTGGGTTTTGAGGGTGGATTTCTTGGTTACCCAGAAAGATGTGCCCCGCCTCACGCTGGTACACCCCGGCAAGGATTTTCATCAAGGTGGATTTGCCTGCGCCATTTTCTCCTAGCAAAGCCAACACTTCGCCGGGATACACCTCAAAATCAACATCTTTTAGGGCCTGCACCCCTCCCGGAAAGATTTTGGTGATGCCTTCCACGCGCAGGGCCGGTTGCGGTTCCACTGGTATTACCTCACTCAAACTTGAATATTAAAAGTGGGAGTGGGAGAGGCTAAGCTCTCCCACCCTGAAGTTTGGCTGTTGTTGAAAAAGAAGAGCCGCGGAGTTAGATGTAGAGGTGCAACCGAAAACATCTAAGACAGGCGGCTCAGGATGACAACTAT
>JAJTXY010000037.1 GCA_021463865.1 Anaerolineae bacterium | reverse complement strand
TTTTTTGGTGCTGCGGGCGGCTCTGTATGAAGAAGGTTCTGGTACTGAAACGCAAAACGCTTCAGTGCAAGGACAGAAGCGTAATGTGCCCCATACGGGATTCGAACCCGTGTTTTGGCCTTGAGAGGGCCGCGTCCTAGGCCTCTAGACGAATGGGACTATTCAATACATTCTATCAAGCGCCTTTCTGCCCGTCAAGTCTGACCCACTGTTGACAACCGTATCCTCGTTTTTTGGCCTACGCCACTTTTTCGCTTTTGAACTCCCGTTATAATCCATAAAATTGCTTTCTGCATCTAATTCTTTGAAAAATGGAGGCCGTCATGCGCCGATTTGGGTTGGCATTAGTGGCTTTAATGATGGTTTTGGTTGGGCTACTGCACACATCATCCTCAATGGCCCAAGACCCATGTAGTGGACTGGTTCCCACCCGTTTACATTCGGGTCAAACTGCGCGGGTGGTATTAAACGGAGATGGCTTGGGGAATACGGTACGTGACGGCCCCGGCAAGGATCAGAGCGGCAGTCGAGTGATTAGTGCCCTGCCGGAGGGTGCGATTGTTACCATATCACAAGGCCCGATTTGTTTGGATGGTATGGTATGGTGGTCAGTCGAAATGCCAAACGGTGGCTCAGGCTGGACGGCAGAGGGAGATGTCAGCCAATATTATTTAGAACCCTACGAAATCAGCCTTGAAGTATATATCCTTGATGCCGCGAATCCCCGGCAACTCAATCGCTGGTATGTAAGCTATTCTGGGACTGCCTCTGCACGTGACCCCTATGCAATACCGGGAGATGATTCCCTGCCTGCCAGTCAATTATGGCAGCAGCCAGATATTGATGCCGCAAACCTTGCGCTCGCAGATCGCTTAGTCAATTGCCCCGATGTCTTGCAAGGAACGGCATGGGAAGGCATCAGCAACGCTGGCGAGGTTATAGTGCCCGAAGGCGATTTCACCATCACCCCTTCACCTGATGGGGGGAATGTTCTGCTTGTGCGCCATCGAGTGTTATCCATTCCGACTTGCGGTGGCGCTCCCGGCCCCTATTACGGAGTCAGTACCGTCCATCTTCTCAATCGAGAGGGGGTAACTGATCTGTTCCCTTATGGACAGCATAACGGCGCACGATCCAAGACCGCCTGCCAATCGCCCGACGTGCCTAATCTCGCGTGGACGACTGATCTTAGCGAAATTGCATGGGCGCCCGATGGGGATACGGTTGCTTTGACAGTACGCTATCTAGATCAAGACACAGCCGGACGTAACTGTGCTTTTTATTTCATCTATCTTGTAGATGTTTTTTCGGGGCGGGTGGATGCGATTGCCGAAGGGCGTCGTCCGGTGTGGGCCAATGGCGGTGCCAAGCTTTATTATTTCACCCGCACAATGGACAATGGCTATAACGTTTTGCGCGAAGATTTATGGCAGTTAAGTGAAGGCCAAGTGACTCAGCTTGGCTTGCCGACTGGAGCCCAGTTTGTACCAACCGCTTTTGATTCTACAGGTGTTCATCTACCTTCGACCAGCGACGGCACACGGATTTTGGTCTGCAATACCCTCAATAGTTGCCCCGATACCCTGAGTATGGAACTGGCTGATCGCAGCATTTCTCCACCAATTCCTGTCCCTGCCAATATCTTGCCCTATCAGGTCGCGCAAATTCACTATGTTGCAGGCGATACCCGTTTATTATGGCTAACCAACGACGGACATCTTTATATTCAAGCCGTGCAAGGGGTGGACACTGGCCTTTCGACAGAAATTAACTTAAATGGCGTACCAGCCGGGTCAAAATTGATAGATGTTAAAGTCTTGCCTACTGGATTAGCCGCCATTTTGCAATTTGATTCTGGCGATTATCTCCTCTTAAATACGGTCAATCGGACATTACAACCTTTACCCGATCTAAAACCAACATCTGCCAATTAATCATAAGGAGATTGCGGATGCTCCTAACCCTCGTCACTCGAACACAGCAGTGTTTGTTGTGTTTTGATCTTGTTGATTTTGTGGGCTTTGTGAAAATGAGTGAGATAGGCCGATCTGCGCTCGATCTTTCCGTCAGACCGACCTAGTTCGTAGGTTCATGTTACTTTGGTGGCCTATTTTTTAGCGGTAAGTTCGATGTCGAGAGCTTCGATATCTGAGAATTGACGGGTCTGCGTAGTTAAGGTTTCCCGAATGTTTGGTACAGGCCCTGCTAGTGGGGAGGTCTCGAATTCATCCTCGGTCTCTAGCTGGACGGGGATTAATTGGCGGGTTTGTAGATGGGCAAATGGAATCTCATTGCGGAAGTATACCCGGATTGCTAATGAGCCGAGCATGAGTTCATCGCCATCTTGGAGAGTGTGACCTTTGTGACCAGACATGCGCTGACCATTAATGAAGCTGCCGTTGCTACTAGAAAGGTCAAACGCAAAAATATCATCGTTTTCCTGACGCACTAACATCAAATGCCGACGCGAAACCCCTAATTGATAGCCAAGAAACGGGCTAAGGTCAATATTGGGTGTTCCGTCGGTTTCCGGTTCAGCACAACGTCCCAGAATAAGTTTATCCTGAATCGTAATGTGCAATTGCTGACGTGTTGAAAGCACATGCAATGTAATTTGTGGCTTCATATCCGTTTCTCCCTCCGGATTTACGGCAGCGCTGGCCTTTACTTGGCTGACTACCGCTGTCGAACGTGGATTCGGGGTAGGGGGGCGTGGCGCGATCATAATTAATGAACTCCTTCCTCTTTCTTGGTCATCTCTAAATATTTTGACTATTTTGACTTATCTATATCATATGCGAAGTTTGCAAAAACAATATTAAAAGGTACGAAAATAACAACAATTCGATGACATTTGGTTTGTATCCCAAACTATGGCTTGCGGGAAACTCACATCCATCTCAAAATAAAGAGGTGGTCGTGTATTGCAACACAGGAGAAATTTCCTATTGTCAACAACCAATGCCTCACGGCAGGGGTTTGTGGGAAGTGAAGGCCAATCTATGACCCACAAGGTAAGTGTTGACTAGCCAGCTTTAACTAGCCGTCTGGGCGTGGCAGTCCACTACATATGGCGGATGCCTCCCTAGTCTGTCTTCCTTGTGATGGTCAGTGGCGAAGGGATCAGTTGCAAAGTCTGTAGAGACGTTAAATACTTGAGTTGGCGCTCTCGTAAAAAAGCGCTCCTCTCCGGAGGGTATCATTTCAGTACGAAAGGAGAATGGCGCTCCGTCCCATGCCTCAAAGTAGGGGTATCCGCGCCTAACAATTTGATGAGTAAATATGTTCCTGATGCTCCGAGCAGCACCGATTCACAGGAAATTGCTGAGGCGGTGGTGCGGATGGCAGCCACGTATCGTACCCCGTTTATCGCAATTATCGGCTTTAGTGAAGCCCTTCTTGAGGGTTTATCTGGTGTCCTTAATGATGCCCAGCGTGGCGATATTGAAGCAGTTCGTACAGCGGGTTGGCAGGCATTGGGGCAATTGAACGATGTTTTGGATGTGATGAATCTCATCAGCGGCGAAATGGTCTATGAGAAAGATGCTCTAAATCCAAACCAGTTGCTCAAAGATGTCATCCGCGATTTCAGCCGCGCCCGCCCCGATCAAACCGGCTTGCTTCAATCTGAGGTTGAGGAAGATTTGCCCGTCGTCGAGGGGGATGAACTTAAACTCCGCCAGATATTACTGAGTCTGCTTCAAGCCGGGGTACAAGAATCGCCCGAACAGGCATTGGTCATACGTGCCAAAAAATCCGACGATGGGGTGCTGGTTGAAATCCGTGATGCCTATCAGGTCAGCAACAACGACGACCTAACCTATTTTTTCAGCCCCGGTTGGGTCAGCAAGCTCGCCAATAATCGCTGGCGTCGGATGCAATGGCAAACCTATCTCGCGCATCATTTGATTCATGGGCTGGGTGGTAAAATTTGGGTCGAAGCGGTGGCCGCCGACGAAAAAAGACCCGCCGGAACGCAGGTCTCTTTTGTGTTGCCATTTAAAAAAGAAGAAGCGAAACCAAGCGCCTAGTTTCTAGCCCCCAAAAACACTTGCTGGGGTGGTCGGTGCTGCTTCAGTAGGCGTTTCTTCTGTTGGTGCTTCACTAGCTTCAACGGTCTCGCTAATGGCTGGAACTTCAGTGCCAGTGTGTTGGGTTGAATCGTCATCCGACAGAACAAGCGTGGCAATTAAGATGGCTACCGTGACGATGGCAACTACAACACCCATGAACGCTGGCCCAAGCCAGATCATACTCTTTTTCATTGCAATAATTCTCCAAATAGGCAGGATTCCGCGCCCAAATAATTGCACATTCTCGCATAATTCGCAATAGGTTGGTATGACAGAACTACTCGTGCTGCTGGTTGTATTTTTCGCCATTTTTACCCAAAGTGTTGCCGGGTTCGGTCTAGGTTTGGTGTCTATGCCCCTCCTCACCCAGCTATTAGGCATTCGGATGGCTGCCCCCCTTGTGGCGTTGATCGCCATCACCGCTGAGGTGTTGTTGCTCATTCGCTATCGGGATGACCTCGATTTCGGTGCAGTGTGGCGACTGTCGGTGGCTTCTATTATTGCCGTCCCTTTAGGTGTTATGGCCCTCCACCGAATAGATAGTGACCTGATTCTGAAAGCCCTCGGTGCAATTGTCATTGGATACAGCATCTATGGCTTGTCCAATTTCCATTTACCCGAAGTCGAACACCCGCGTTGGGGTTATGGTTTTGGCTTTTTATCTGGCTTGCTGAGTGGGGCCTATAATTTAGCTGGCCCACCTGTTGTGATTTATGGCAATTGTCGCCGCTGGGAACCCCGCGAATTCAAGAGCAATTTACAGGGCTTTTTTATGCTCAACAGCCTCACCGTTATTGCGACCCATGCCCTTAGCCAAAGTTACACCCGTACTGTTTTTAACCACTATCTGCTGGCTGTCCCCGCTATTTTGATGGGTATCGTCGTCGGTATCGCTTTGGATAAACGGTTCAACCCCACCACCTTTCGCAAAATCGTTTTAGTGCTTTTGGTGATATTAGGCCTGACCCTAATGTTTTGAATTGCTCGAAGTTGTAAAATATTGATGGAGATTCTGTAAATTGCCCATTCTTGTGCTACTCTGGAAATAGATTTTCTGTTGCGGGGGAAGAAGTATGGCCTATATTGAGCAAAACTGGTTAGACGATGGACGGATTGTCATCTATCGCCTGTCCAGTGTGATGGAAAAAACATGGGATGAATGGGGTCGGATGGTCATGGAAAACCTCGAAAATTGGCCCGACAACCAGCCCTATCTCGCCGTGCATGAACTGAATGCCAAAGGCGTCGGCCTAACCTATGCCCACAGCAATCATTACGATGTTTTTAAGGTCGCCATTACTCCCCGTAATCAACAAGAATTTGAAGAAATGCTGGTTTCCCGCCCCAACCTCTATGTCCGCCTTGCCATCATCGTCTCGCGTGAATTATCGGGGCAGGTGATTTTTAAGAAGGCTATCCAACTCCAAAATGAAGACCCCAGCGCCCGTGTCATTGGCAAAGTTTTTTATGACGAGGACGCCGGGATCAACTGGCTACGTGGTTTTTTAGCTGACTAATTTTCGATTTCACCCGCTGAATAATCTGGCGGCGCTAACAACGGCCTGCCAGATACCAAATCTATTTTCAATCGTTCAGCACGCGGTTTGACGATTTGCAAAATCTCCTGTGCCGCCTGATAGGTCAATTGGGCCTGTTGTTCGTCATTCAATTGGCTACCAAATGCCAGCATGTCATGTTTGGCGAAGGCTTCATACGCCGTGATCCCCGTCAATGCCAAATCTCCAATGTGGTCTCGCAAATATTTCGCCTGCGATTCATTTAGCCCTAGATATTTGATAATTTCTGACGCGACCATGTTGAACAAACCCTTATATCCGGCGTCGGTGGCTCGCGCAAAATGGGGATGGCGGTTAACATGCGTCTCGATCAGGGTTTCAGTATAGGATAGGCGGATACGTTTGGATTTCTGGCGAAGCGCTTCCCGTTCGCGTTGAGCTTCAATCTGCGCCTCGATTTTTTCATGGGTCGCCGTCACCATATATTCGCGGATGCCCTCCCAATTTTTGAAGCTGACAATCATCGCAATCCGCAGGAAGGTATCGAAGTTGGCAACGGGGGTGGGGCGCTGTCCTTGACCGGGAAATTTATGTTGTAACACGGCGGTTACAACATCGAATCCTTGTTTTTCTAATTGCTCCTGTGCCCGATTCCACTCCATTCGGGGGTTTACGCTTTGTGAACCATAATGTTTGAAAACATCAATAACAGAAAAGTGCATTTCTCCATTAATGAAAACCTTGCGAATGGTGCCATCAAATTCTTGGAACTGTTCAAGACTGGTCATTCTGTATTATCCTTTCTAATAGTGACTGATAGTGAAGTAGCTACTTTCACAACGGCTCTAACTTCTCTGAAAAGTTAGGGCCACTTTTTCTCAAGATGCTAAAATGATACGAACATCGGTGCGGTTTGTCAACAAATTCGTTAAGTAGAAATAGGATAGTGGATTTGTTAAAGCATGGCTTTTTCACATTAATTGCCTTGTTGGTATTTAGTAGACTAAACTCTGTTGAGGCTCAAAATCCCACGCAAGAAATCTATAGCCGCATACCTACTAATCTGAGTTGGTCATCTGATAGCAGTAGTTTAGCTTTTCAAGAAGGCGGATTTGGATGGGAGGGTGTTCAGGCAAAATGGTATGAGTATACGATTAACACTGAAATCCTTACGGAGTTAGACACTTGGCCCTATCAACCAAGCCTAGCTCCTGATGAAATTGCTCAATTTGACATTGCTACTGATGAAAACGGTCAAATGTCGTTTATCTTGCCCTCGCCCGATAACCGCTTTATTGTCTATGCTGCGACAAGACCTGCTTCATGGGGTGATAGACCTTTTTGGCCTTTAGGCCTAGCAGATTTACAGACCTCGGAATATTGTATTTTTGAGGATATTCATGCAGAAGATTTAACAAACTTTGGGAGAACCTATGCCGTCCGGTGGGCTGAAGATAGTCGGAGTTTTACTGTTTTTACGATTAGTGCGTATGGTAGCGCACAACAAGTGTTTTACTTCACCAATTTGGAGGCCGGGATAAATAATCTCACCTACCGATCATTACTATCGGGCGAGATTATCCCTGAAGATGAAAATCTCTATATTTGGGATTCCTTTGATATTTCAGATGATGGTAATCGTCTATTGCTATCGAATCTGGTCATTTTGCCCGATAACGTATCCGGTAACCAGCTTGTTGTCTGGGACTCCTTGCACCCTAGACAAAGTAAATATTTAATGGAAGGCAATATAGTAGAAGCCTCGTTTGTAGGTGAGGGTGATCAACAGTTACTCGTAATCACTGGAGATGGTATTGTTTTATATGATCTTGTTGCCAAATCAATGACAATCTTAGATAACAATATCGATGCGGACTATTTGTACGATGCTTGGATTTCACCGAACGGCGAGTATATTGCTTACTACGATTATTATCATGCAGACCCAAACAATGGCCTATTTGTCGCCAAAATCAACTTGCCCGAATAAAAATTTCATAGACTACCGTCTACCGCTCCCCAATCCCCTCAATAGAAAATCAATCTTAGAACAATTGTTCTATAACTGCTATCCATATATCCGTAACGGCAGTTACGCTTTTATGTTTCTCCACCATACCCCTTCATACCCCCTTCACCTTTATGCCCATTTGGTGCGATTCCACAAGAATTAAGATTTTGGCAATCTGCAATCGGCTTCGAGCCGATTTTGCCACACAGCCGTCCGAATTTATTCGGCGATCTAATTTTTTGTCGTTTCTACCCGGCTACCCCTCTTGACTTCCAAAACAGTCTGCGCTACCTTATTGCCTATCAACTGAATAGCAATTTTCCAAAGACGTTGAACCGGAAGAGTATGTCCGAACGCGATGTGCAGAGAGCCGCCAGTTGGGTGTGAAGGCGGTACAGAGGCGCGGGCTGAATGGGCCGGGGAGTTGTGCGGGCGAAAATATCATCAGTAGCCCCCATCGGAACAGCCACCGTTATCAAGGCGAAGGGTCTCGGCAGTACCAGAGCATTTCCCAAAACTCTGCCCGCACCTGAATTTAAGTGAGACACAGCGTTCTGGCGCTCGTCTAAGCCGGGTGGCACCACGGGAGCCTTCTCTCGCCCTGACGATTGAGGAGGCTCTTTTTGATTCCCAAAATCCTGTGGTGTTTGCTCGGAGGAGACTATGCTGCGAATTGCCCATGACACAACGTCCCGTTTGCTGCCCAAGCCAGAGGACATGCCCGCCCTATTTGAACGTGGCGATCTTGTCCCGGTCTATCGCGTTTTACCCGCTGATCTTGAAACCCCTGTCTCGGCCTTTCTAAAACTGTTCCGCGCCGATGAACCCGCCTTCTTGCTTGAAAGTGTGCAGGGTGGGGAGCAGGTTGGACGTTATTCCTTTATCGGCGTTGGCCCGCGCAAAGTCTTAGCCCCCGATACCACCCCCGGCGGTGATGCTCTTGCCGAAATCAAAGCCGAACTCGCCCATTACCAACCGGTTGCGCTCCCCGGTTTGCCACGTTTTGTCGGTGGGGCGGTGGGCTTTTTGGGTTATGACGTCGTGGGTCAATTTGAACGCCTGCCTGCCAACGCTCCCGATGTCACGAACCTCCCCGGTGCGTTATTCATGATTTTTGACTCCATCGTGATTGTGGATCACGTCAAATCGCAGATTATTGTGCTCTCCAATGCCCATAACACAGGCGATCCCGATGCTGCTTATGCCGATGCTGCGGATCGTATCGCCGCGATTGTGGAACGCCTGCGTCAACCGCTTGGCGAAATCCCGATGGCGACAACCGTTCTCGATGACCCATTGGTGTCGAATTTCACACAGGCGGGTTTTGAAGAAGGCGTGCGCCGTGCCAAAGAATATATCGCCGCCGGAGATGCCTTCCAGATTGTGCTGTCGCAGCGCCTGACCTGTAAAACCAGCGCCCCGCCGTTCACCATCTATCGGGCCTTGCGGATGCTCAACCCCGCCCCCTATATGTATTTTTTCCACTTCCCGGATGAAAACTTCAATGTCGTTGGCGCGTCCCCCGAAATGATGGTGCGTCTGGAAGATGGTGTTGCCAGCGTCCGCCCCATTGCCGGAACCCGTCCACGCGGCGCGACCCCCGAAGAAGACGCCGAATTGGAAGCCAGCTTGCTGACCGATCCCAAAGAACGCGCCGAACACGTCATGCTGGTGGATTTGGGCCGCAACGACTTGGGACGGGTCTGCGAATACGGCTCGGTGCATGTGCCGGAATTGATGACTATCGAGAAATATTCGCGCGTTATGCACATCGTCTCGCATGTCGAGGGTAAACTGCGCGAGGGGTTAGACGCCTTCGATTTGTTACGGGCGACCTTCCCAGCGGGGACGGTTAGCGGCGCACCCAAAATTCGTGCGATGGAAATCATTGACGAACTAGAGCCGGATCGTCGCGGGCCATATGCGGGCGCGGTGGGCTATTTCAGCTTCAACGGCTCGATGGATACCTGCATCACCATCCGCACCATCACCATGCGCGGCGATCAAATTTTCCTACAGGTTGGGGCTGGCTTGGTTGCCGATAGCGATCCCGCCACCGAATTCCAAGAGACACTTCATAAGGGCAGTGCCTTAGCTTCCGCCATCCGTATGGCTGAACGCGGTTTTGAATAAACACTTAGGGGAGAAACACCATGATTTTGGTCATTGATAACTACGATAGTTTTACCTATAACCTCGTGCAATTGCTCGGTAGCCTCGGCGCGGATTTAAAGGTCGTCCGCAATGACGCCCTGACCCTACAAGAAGTATCGGCTCTCAATCCCAGCCGGATTGTCATTTCACCCGGCCCCGGTGATCCCAACGATGGGGGGATTTCGCTGGATGTCATCAGTCAATTGGGCCAGCATATCCCGATTTTTGGTGTCTGTTTGGGCCATCAGTGTATCGGTCAGGCCTATGGCGGGCGGGTGATTCGTGCGCCACGCTTGATGCACGGCAAAACCTCGCAGATTTACCATCGCAATCAGAAGTTGTTTACGGGTGTGCCGAGTCCGTTTGTCGCCACCCGCTATCACAGCTTGATTGTTGAAGAACCCCTGCCGGATTGCCTGAGTGTGACCGCTTTCACCGAGGAGGGCGAAGTCATGGCCCTACGCCACAAAGAGTATCCGGTAGTTGGTGTGCAATTCCACCCCGAAAGCATTTTGACGACCTACGGCGTGCGGATTTTGCAGAATTTCCTTGAGGGCCGTTTGTAATTTGCCTACTCTCACTTGATACCCTCTCGCTCAAAGCGTTGGGTGGGGGTAGAGGTTTTGTGCAGGTTGGACAAAAAAACAAATTTCGAATGAGTTGACGAATCATGGGTGTCCGTGTTATGCTGCTATCACTAACCAAAACACAAGGGTTTTATTGTGACCAATACCCGTTCGTTCTCGATTCCCACTGCTTACAGCGCGTCCTACGATGCGACTGTCAGCTTTTACTTTTATTATTACTTTGGGAACAGCACGGAGCAACGGGAACAACGCACGTAGCGACGATTAGCCGCTACAAACGAGAGCAGCGACCACAGGCGCGGGGTTCCCAAGAGGGACTCCGGGCCTTTTTCGTTTTTAGGTCTGTTCTCGTGGCTAGGTCACAAAAAACTTTGTGGGAAATGATGAGTCAGCAACCACAAGGAGATAAAACAGACACCCATGACCAGTACACCAACCGAACCTGCGTGGCAGCCCAAAATTTGTCGGGGGATTCGCGGCGCGACCACCGTCGAAGACAATACCCGCGAAGCCATTTTGGAGGCGACCCGCGAACTACTAGTTTTGATGATTAAGCATAATGGCATCGTGCCGGAGGATGTTGCCAGCGTGATTTTTACGACGACGATGGATTTAAATGCCGAATATCCGGCGGTGGCAGCGCGACAGTTGGGTTGGCACGATGCGGCCCTCATGTGCGCTCACGAAATGGCTGTACCACATGGCCTCAAAATGTGTTTGCGGATTTTGATTATGTGGAACACGACCCTTTCCGCTCACGAAATCCACCATGTCTATATCAACGGGGCGAAACATTTACGGCCAGACCGTTCGATTGAAATGAAAGATTTAACCGAAGTGCTGGCGGAGGAACTGACCGCCAAAAGTTAGAAACCGATTTTTGCTAGGGAAAAAATTATTCAACCACCATACCGATAGGGAGAGTTTGCAATGATCGTAGTCATGTCTAGTGCCGCAACTGCCCGTGAAATCTCTGAAGTCATTGCCCGTATCCGTGCGATGGGTTATGAAGTCCACCTTTCGGAGGGCAAAGAACGCACCATTATCGGCATCATTGGGCGAGGTCGTCCGGTTGACCGCGACCAACTTGGTGTCATGTCTGGTGTTCAGGATGTCATCCCCGTCTCCCACCCCTACAAAATTGCCAGCCGCGAATATCACCCCGATGACACCCAAGTGCCATTGAATGGCATCAACGTCGGTGGCCCGGATTTGGCGGTGATCGCTGGCCCATGCTCCGTTGAAGGCCGCAACGAAATTATTGAAATCGCTCATATCGTGCGCGAAGCCGGGGCGACAGCCTTGCGGGGTGGGGCGTTCAAACCGCGTACCTCCCCCTACGCCTTCCAAGGATTGGGGGAAGAAGGGCTACGCTATTTGGCTGAGGCGCGTGAGCAAACGGGACTGCCCATTGTCACCGAGGTGATGGACCCCGCGCTTGTGCCACTGGTCTGCCAATATGCCGATGTGCTGCAAATCGGCGCTCGTAATATGCAAAATTACGCCCTGCTCAACGCCGTCGGGGAGAGCCAATTCCCCGTTTTACTCAAGCGTGGCATGAGCAGCACCATTGAAGAACTGCTCATGGCTGCTGAATACATTCTTAGTCATGGCAACATGCGGGTTATGCTCTGCGAACGCGGCATCCGTACCTATGAAACCGCTACCCGCAACACCTTCGACATCAACGCTATTCCTGTCCTCAAGCACTTGTCACACCTGCCTGTCATCGCTGACCCCAGTCACGGCACGGGTAAATGGGAATATGTCGAGAGCATATCTCTAGCGGCAGTCGCGGCAGGTGCGGATGGCCTCATTTTGGAAGTGCATCAAGACCCCGACCATGCGGCCTCGGATGGTCGCCAATCACTGCGGCCTGATAAATTTGCGCAATTGGTGCTAAAAGCCGGGCGTCTGGCGGAAGTGGTCGGCAAGCGGGTACATGAACCGATTCCCGCCCCTGTTCCATCACACTAATTATCTGAATTTCCGGGCGAGTCCACCACAACTCGCCCCTACCATTGTTGAGGCATGAATGTCTGATAACGCAATTGATGGGTTTACGGTCCATATTATTGGCTTAGGATTGATGGGTGGGTCGCTGGCGATGGCCCTGCGTGGTCATGTTCAATGGATCACCGCCCAAGATGCTAACCCTGCCAATTTAGAATCGGCTTTACAATCAGGGGTGATTGATAGGGTTGGAGGGCTAGATCAGGCTGATATTGTGATTTTAGCCGTTCCCTCTGACCGTATTCCCCAATTGATTCACCAGTTTTGCGCCACTGGTCAATTAAAAAATGGCGCGTTGGTCATGGACATCGGCAGTACCAAAGGCCGTATCTGTGACACCCTCGATACCCTGCCCAAGACCGTTGCGGCCATTGGAGGGCATCCAATGTGTGGTTTGGCGGAGAATGGCTATCGCAATGCCATCCCCACACTATATAAAGGGGCACGTTTTGTCCTCTGTGAAACGGTGTTGACCACTCCTGCCACCCGTGCCATTGCTGAAAATCTGGTGACGGCGATTGGCGCAAGCCCGCTGTGGATGGATAGGTATCGCCACGATGCGCTCACCGCGTTGACCAGCCATTTACCCCATGTGCTGAGTTTCGCCCTAATGCGCTTGGCGATGGAAGCCTCAGCCGAAGATGAAGCCTTGTTTCAGTTGGCGGCAGGTGGTTTTGACGGCGCGACCCGTTTGGCTCGTACCGAAGAAAACATGATTACGGGCATGTTTACGACCAACGCCGCCCAAATCCGTCCCCTCTTGGCCCGCCTCCGCAATCACCTCGATACCCTCGATGCCCTTTTTGACCATCCTGATGAACTACGTGAAGAACTTGCGCGGGTAGTCGAGGCCCGCCGCCTTTACACCAAGACCTATGGAGAACGCCCGATCTCATGACCACCCATAACCAAACTTCAAACCGCGTGCGTGTCCACCCCGGTCAATCCCTGCGCGGGGTGATTCGTGTACCGGGGGATAAATCCATTTCGCATCGGGCGCTGATTTTTGGCGCACTGGCGGATGGTATCAGTGAAATTCGTGGATTTTTACCTGCCGGTGACACACTGGCGACCCTCGGTTGCATTCGCGCTTTGGGGGTGCAGGTGGATCGCCATGACGACACGACTCTGACCGTACATGGAGGCGGCTTACACGGTTTGCAACCGCCAACCCAACCTCTCGATTGTGTGAACGCGGGCACGGGGATTCGATTGCTGGCAGGCGTGATGGCGGGCCAACCCTTTCCGAGCGTGTTGGATGGTAGCGAACAACTGCGCCGCCGTCCGATGAAACGCATTACTGAACCCTTGCGCTTGATGGGGGCGAATGTGGAGGAAAATGAAGGGCGTGCCCCGCTGCATTTTGGCGGTTCATTTCTCAAGGGTATTACCTATGAAATGCCTGTCGCCAGTGCCCAAGTTAAAAGCTGTTTGTTGCTGGCGGGATTGTTTGCCGATGGCCCGACCACGATTGTTGAACCCGGCCCGGCGCGTGACCACACCGAAGGCATGTTGCGGGCAATGGGGGCGGATATTCGCAAAGCGGGCAACCGCGTGACGATTACCCCGGTTGAGCGTCTGCATCCCCTCAATTGGACGATCCCCGCTGATATTTCTTCTGCTGCGTTCCCCCTAGTCGCAGGTTTATTGGTAGATGGCGCCGAGGTGGTCATTGAAAGGGTAGGGGTCAACGATACTCGCACCGGCATTTTGGATGCCCTCGTCATGATGGGCGCAACGGTGCATCAATCCAATGTGCATGTAGAAGGCGGTGAACCTGTCGCCGATTTGTTGGTGCGTTCCACCCGCCTGCACGGGACGAGCATCAAAGGTGATTTGGTCGTCCGTATGATTGATGAATTCCCGATTTTGATGGTTGCGGCGCTTCTTGCCAACGGTGTCACGGAAGTCAGCGAGGCGCGAGAACTGCGGGTCAAAGAAACAGATCGCATCGCGGTCATGGCCGCCGAATTACGCAAACTCGGTGCGGTGATTGAAGAACGACCCGACGGGTTTGTGATTGAAGGCCCCCAGCAGCTAAAGGGCGCGGTGGTGGATGGGCATGACGATCATCGGGTTGCCATGAGCCTGACAGTGGCGGGTTTGCTGGCCGAGGGGGAAACGATTGTCAAAGATGCCCGCTGCGCCCACGATTCGTTCCCCGGTTTTGTGGAAACTATGCAATCATTAGGCGCAGGGGTGGAATGGCTGCCTGATTAGCCATTATTGTTGGTCAGGTGTTTGTGGCAAATAAAGCGGCGCATAATCGGTTGGATTTGAGATGGGCAGCCGAAAACTGTTTGTCCAGAGAGGCGGCGCAGGAGGGGGTGTGGTTGCTAACCTACCACGCCAATCATCATCGGTTAGCCGCACTGGGGGAAACCCTAGCTCAATGAATTCATAGTAGGTAAAGGTCGGGCCGACGTACATAGTATTTACTTCGTCGGTATTGCCCACAATCATCGTGGTAGAAACTGGCCCGGTGCCAATATGCAAAACACCGGGGGGCAAAAGGTCGGGGATTTCAGGGTCGTGGTTGATATTGGTGTGGACATCGGCAATTAACGCTGGGGAATCGTCTTCCCACGGGAAAAGCTCCATATACCAACCATTCCATTCCCATGGATCCACCCCGCAGATTTGTTGTTCGCGGTATTGCCGGACGACAATGCTCCGCAGAAAAAGGTCTTCATCTTCGGTAAACTGTTCAAGGCGGAGTTCTTTTTCGGCAAGGGTCTGCAATTGGACTGCGGTATTTTCGAGGTCGCTAAAGTAGGTTAATGCGGTTTCTAGGGTGCGTTGTTCGTTTTCAAGATCGTAATCGCTCAACACGTTATCAGATGGGGGGATTTGCTCAAATAAACTGCGACCCGCCCGCGCATAATCGGCAACAGCGGCATAAAAAGCCGGATAGGGTTCAACATAACCTGTGGGATACTGGCAGGCAACACCCATAGTGGTACCAGATTGCTTGACATACAAAATATTGTCGTGCCGGAGTTGTGCCCAAGAAGCGAGTTGGGTGTGCAGCATTTTGTCGGCCCATGCGGGGGTTTGCATAGAATCCGCATAAAAGCCATTGGCACTGACTGGGTTGTTGAGGGTACGCAACATGGTTAACCAGCGATTATAAAAGCTGCTGTTCCAGAAATTGCTATCGGTTGTGGTAACTTGGGTACGGGCGGCCTCTAAAGGATTTTGATAACCATAGAGGGCAAGTTCATCGGTCAAATGGGTCATGGCTTGATTATTGCCAAGTGCATACATCACATCCAATGTGTTAGGGTAGGGCCGTAGAATTTGTTGGTTATCGTCAGTATAGAGGCGGTCAAATACAAGATTGCTCATGATCTCGGAATCAATGGCGTAGCGCGACCCCAAGAGCATGAAGGTGACGGGTTGTGGGACAGCTTCGTTTCTGCCCAGATAGGCCCAAGTAATTTGACCGGAGATGCGCTGCCAACCGTAATCAGTGGTGGTGAGCATGGTTAGCAACTGATCGGGGTCGGAATAGTTGAGTACATCGGTGGCGCTATTTAAGCTCGCATCGCTCATAAGCCGCTCAAGGTCATCAAGGGTCATGTTATCGCTTTGGCCCACAAAGGCTGTGAGAAGGGTGTCAATTGCTTCCCAATTGGAGCGCTGTTGGGCATCTTGAATGGTTTGGCGCAGCAAAAGGGCACTTGCTAAGGCCTCCAAATTAAGCGTCGGGAAGGCTGTCGCTGGGTCAAAACTCACCATACGGAAGTCTATCTGGGCTAACCATGTCATTGCACGGAAATACAGGCCCAAATAGTAATCTTCTGTATAATGTCCGCGTGGTTTAAAGAGAGTAAAATCAATTTCTCTTTCGACCCCAAACAAATCTATTTTTTCGATACCAGCGGACTCGGTTGCCATCGCGTGATAGCGATTCGTATTAGGGCTAGGAGCAGCGTCATTCAACAGCAATAAGGCGGTTGTGAAATAGGTTTCCAAATCAGCATATAGAGGTGTCATGGCGGGGTCGGTATTGGAATTGGCTTGGGAGTGCAGTTTAGCCAAGCAATTTTCCAACATTACCCGCAGGCGAGGCATTAGGATGTTGCGTTCCATATTTTGCAATAAATCATCGTAGGTCTCATGCACCGCTTGTAAAATGGAATCGGTGGTCACGAGGACGGGCAAATCTTTCCAGTAGATATAAGCGTAGGCGATGGTGAAGCTGTTGAAGGCAAGGCGATCACTCATCACGATACCATTTTGCTCTAACATCGCAATTTCTTCTGGAGAAAGGCTAAAAGTGCCATCAACAAGATCAAAATATTGGGCTTCACGAGGGTTAAAGCGATTGGGTCGTTGTTCAGGATTGGCTAGAGCAAAATTTTGCAGATTTGAGGCGGCGACTGTAAACAGAACGATGAGGATCAACGAAGTGCGCCAACGATTTTTTAACATGGCGTTTTGTCCTTCACCCACAGGGGTGTATCGCTGATTTTATTATTACTACTATAGTATACGAATAGGGTTCGATTTTGGGAAAGCTGACCATGAAACGTATAGGAATCATTGGCTGGCCTGTTGAACACAGCTTATCGCCTGTTATGCACAACGCGGCATTTGCGGCGCTTGGCCTGTCCGATTGGCATTATGAACGACTGCCGACACCTAAAGAAGCCCTAGCAACCCGCGTCGAGAGTTTGATGCAGGAGGGATTTGTTGGCGCGAATGTCACCGTTCCGCATAAACAAGCCGTGATGCCCTTGCTGAATAATATCACATTGGCGGCGCGGGGGATTGGCGCGGTCAACACGATTGTGATTGAGGAGGGTCGCACTGAGGGCTATAACACCGACAGCCCCGGCTTCATGCTTGACCTTGCCGCGCAGGGGGTAGAGGTAGCGGGTAAACGGGCGCTCGTGCTGGGGGCAGGGGGTTCGGCTCATGCGGTGGTGTTAGGACTCGCCAACGGTGGGGCGCATGTCACCGTAGTGGCTCGACGCGATAACGCAGCATGGGAATTGCGGAATGCTGTGCGGCGCGGCGTCTCGAAACAGCTTGAAATTGAGGTGCAGCCCTTATCGGCCCTCGCTAAAGTTGCGCCTACTGTTGATCTGATCGTCAATACGACCCCCGTTGGTATGTGGCCCAATGTGGACGAGTCCCCATGGCCGGAGAATGTACCAATTCCAAGCAGGGTAGTGATCTACGATCTGATTTATCGCCCGATGCAAACCAAGTTTATGCAGCAGGCCGAAGCCGCTGGCGCACGGGCAATTGGCGGCTTGGGGATGTTGGTACATCAAGGCGCAGCCGCTTTTGAATTATGGACGGGCCAACAAGCCCCGGCAGATGTCATGTGGGCGGCGGCACTCGAGGCACTGAAATAGTGCGAATAGACAGCTTCAGGTATCATTAGGAAGGTATGGACTAGAGTGCGATTAAGGAGCATGTATGGCCCGTATCACCCGTGATGATGTCATTGCAATTTTGGGACGTGACCGCGATCTCACAGGCCTCAACCTCTCGATGCTCAAACTGAATGGGCTAGATATGACTGAGGCCAATTTAACTGAAGCCAACTTATTCTATTGTGACTTATCCAATACCAATCTCACGGGTGCGATTATGCAAAACGCCAATTTAATGAACGCCCGTTTGCCCGAAGCCAAGATGGATTATGCCTATCTTGCGGGGGCCAAGCTCAACCATGCCCGCCTCTATCGTACCTCGTTGATACAAGCGATTTTTCAGACGGCGGTGTTGGATTATTGCAATCTTACCCATGCCCGTTTGACTGGCGCGGATTTCACCCGTGCCCGTATGGATAGCTGTTATTTGATTGGGGTGGATTTGACGGGGGGGTGTCTGCGAGAGGCTTCATTGGTTTCCGCCAATCTCACCGACTCGATATTGGCACAAGTAGATGGTGAGGCCGTGAATCTTCAGGGCGCTAACCTAACCAGAGCACGGTGTGAACGCAGTTATTTGGTCGGCGCGATTCTGGCGGATGCGAACCTGTCGAATACAAATTTTGTGGAGGCTGATTTGTCGGCGGCGACGCTTTCACGGGCGACGATTGAGGAGACGGATTTTAGTTATGCCAACCTCAGTATCGCCCGTTTTACCGATGCCAAACTCCGCAGTCCTAACTTTACTGGCGCAACGATGGATGGTGTAGAAGGTTTATGATTCGATTTTTGACAGCGGGGGAGAGTCACGGCCCGCTTTTAACCGGAATTTTGGAGGGGATGCCCGCCGGGTTATCCCTGACCCAAGAACAACTCAATCTCGATCTCGCCCGTCGTCAGCAAGGGTATGGCAGCGGCGGCAGAATGCAGATCGAACGCGATGAGGTACGCATCACCGGCGGGGTGATGGCGGGCAAAACCACAGGTGGCCCTATTAGCCTAATTATCGAAAACCGCGATTGGAAAAATTGGGCGGAAAAAGACATCCCTCCCATGACCACACCGCGTCCGGGTCATGCCGATCTGACAGGCACGCTCAAATATGGCTATGATGATTTACGGATTGCGCTGGAACGTTCTAGTGCGCGGGAGACCGCCGTGCGGGTAGCTGTCGGGGCGATTTGCAAACACCTCTTGGGGGAATTTGGCGTGGTGATTGGCGGCTATGTCACCGAGATCGGTGGGGTGGTCGCGGATATGCCTGAACCGCCGGACTATCCTGCCCGATTTGCCGCCGCCGAGGAATCGGATGTGCGCTGCCCTGACCCCATTGCTTCGGAAGGCATCCGGGAGGCCATCCGTCAATGCAAAATTGACAAGGATACGCTGGGTGGGGTAATTGAGGTCATCGCCCTGCATTTGCCCCCCGGCTTAGGCTCACACGTCCATTATGACCGCCGCCTGAGTGGTCGTTTGGTTGGGGCAGTGTGCAGCATCCAAAGCATCAAGGGTGCGGAAATCGGCACAGCCTTTGCCAATACGCGCAAACCCGGCACGCAAGTTCATGACCAGATTTTGCTCGGTCAAAACGGCAAGCTGACCCGCCAAACCAATCGCTCCGGGGGTTTGGAAGGCGGCATGACGACAGGCGAACCCTTGATTGTCCGTGCTGCCATGAAGCCGATCAGTACGACCCTGACCCCATTGGCTTCGGTCAATTTGGCGACAGGTGAACCCGAAGGCACGACCTATGAACGCAGTGATTTTTGCGCCACGCCCCGTGCCGTCCCCGTGATTGAGGCGATGGTGGCGATTGTGCTGGCGGATGCCCTGCTCGAAAAATTGGGAGGCGATTCGCTGGCGGAAATGCGTCCCCGCTTTGAAATGCTCAAACGCGGCGAATTGAGCGATTTTGCGATGCACAATACGACTTGGCGGTTCGGTTATGTCTGATACCCCCCAACGCAAACTCGTCTTAACTGGCTTCATGGGGACAGGCAAAACCACCTTGGGCAAGCTCGTCGCGGAAAAAGTCGGCGTGCCCTTTGTTGACCTTGATGATGTCATCGTGCAAAAAGTCGGCCTCAGCATCCCCGAAATTTTTGAAAAATATGGTGAGGCAGGTTTCCGCGCATGGGAATCCGCCGTGTGTGCCGAAGTCGCTGCTGACCCGCGTGTGATGGTTGTGGCGACGGGTGGGGGAGCGCTGCTAAATGCTGAAAATCGCCGGGTATTTGAAAAAGATACGCTTGTGTGCCTTACCGCACAGCCCGATATTATTTATCAACGCCTTAAAGAGGCAACCGATAGACCCCTTTTGCAAGGTGATAACCAAAAAGAGCGGATTGAAGAATTGTTTAGACAGCGTGAAGTCGTCTATAAGACTTTTCCATACATCCTTGAAACAACTTGGGTAGATATTGATAAGCTGGTGAATCATTACCTGATTAGCCATTGGAAGTTTGATGATTGGTTGAAATCTACCCGCCAGCTTGTCGAGTCACCATCTGGCAGTTACCCCGTGCATATTGAGAATGGGTTGGTTGACAAATTACCGATTCTATTGATGGCCTATGACTTGGCTGAGATTTATGATGGCAAACATGTCGTGACAGTGGCAGATTCCAATACAGCCCCTTTGATAGGGAAAAAACTTGTGCATGAAACCTTTCAGCCCTATGACCGATGGGATGGCCTCATCACAATCCCCGCCGGAGAAGAATATAAAAATCTCGATACCGTCAAATTTCTCTACGATGAATTTGCCCGACTCGGCCTAGATCGAATGGGTGTGGTCATTGCGCTTGGTGGTGGGGTAGTAGGCGATACTGTCGGTTTTGCGGCGGCGACCTACATGCGCGGCGTCAGATCTGTGCAAATCCCAACGACCCTCTTGGCGATGGTGGATTCCTCAGTTGGGGGCAAGGTCGGGGTGGATATTCCACAGGGCAAAAATTTAGTTGGAGCCTTCAAACAACCCGATTTAGTGATTATTGATCCCGAAGTTCTCAAAACGCTCCCCCCTGAAGAAATGAGCGCGGGCATGGCGGAGGTCATTAAACACGGCCTTTTAGCCAACCCCGTCCTGTTAGATGAGAACATGCCGCTGGTCGAAAAAATCAAAGCCGCCGTGCAGGTCAAAATTGATATTGTTCAGCGTGACCCCTATGAACAAGGTGAACGCGCCCATTTAAATCTGGGCCACACCTTTGCCCATGCCATAGAACAGGTCAGCGGCTATGCGTGGCGGCATGGCTTCGCGGTGGGGGTCGGATTGGTCGGCGCGGCACTGCTCTCGCAAAAATTGGGCTATCTCGATGGGGATGATGTCGGCTTCATTGAACATAAAGTGAAATCGGCGGGGTTGCCTATCCGCTATCAAGGGCTATCCCCCGAAGCCCTATGGGAAGCGATGAAACTCGATAAAAAATGGCGGGGTGGTCGTTCGCATTTTGTCATTTTAAAAGGTATCGGTAATCCGGCGGTGGTGTCGGATGTGCCGCGTGAAACCGTACTCGAAATTTTGGAGATGCTGCGTGATGACTGACATTCAACCGATGACGTTTTTGGTGCTGCATGGCCCCAACCTCAATTTATTAGGCACACGCGAACCGGAGGTGTACGGCAACATCACACTGGATCACATCAACGCCACTTTGCACGATGCCGCTGCGCCTCATGCCATCTCGCTGCAAATCCACCAGTCAAATCACGAAGGGCAGTTGATTGATTGGGTTCAAGATGCACGGGGATGGGCGGCGGGCCTAATTATCAACCCCGGCGGTTATACCCATACATCGGTGGCCCTGCGGGACGCTATTTCGGGAGTAGGGCTACCAACCGTCGAATGTCATTTGTCCAATATCCATGCGCGTGAGCCATTCCGCCATACCTCCCTTATCGCTCCGGTCTGCATCGGGCAGATTTGTGGTTTTGGCTGGCGTAGTTATCTCCTTGCCCTCGAAGCCCTCCGCACCCATCTTCAAGACCATTGAATTTGTAGGGGCGATGTCTCAGACTCGCCCTGTTTTAAACGAATCCCTTGCTGATCGTCTGTGTTTTCTGACAGCCATCAACAGGTGAAACGTGGGTTGAATCGGAAGTTTTTCTGGTAAAATAACAACCCACATTATAGTAATCATCAAGGTTCTGGATCGTTAGTGGGTTGTTTTTGGAGATAATGGGCTATGCAAATTCGCCGGGATCGTTCCGCGCTTCATTTTGGCCGACGCGCCCGCCGCCGAGGGCCTAGCTGGTTTTTCGGATTCTGGTTTTTTTCGATGGCTGCCGCACTGATTGTAATGTGGCAGATGGATCGTGTCCAACCGGAGGTTCTGGCGGTAGTGATGGGGCCACCTACACCGACTACTGATGCTGTGACCCTTGCCCAACTTGCTGAAGAAGCCTATTGGCAGGGCGATCTGGATAACAGCATCCTCTATTATTCCCAAGCCTATGAACTGACCCCCAATGACATGGGCATCATGTTTGAATACGTGCGAAATCTTGTCTATGGTAGTTATGATGGACGTGGTTTTGGTTTCCGCTCAGAACGTGCCCTCGAAGTTGCCGAAGAAGCAGTGGATAATTACCCCAATGACCCACGTGCGCTAGCAGCCTATACGCTGGCACTGGTCGCAGTGGGGGGGCGTGGCGAAGAAGCAGCTTCGGTTGGAATTAAAGCGGTAGACCGTGCGCCGGATTGGGCCGAAGCACGTGCCTATCTTTCGATGGCCTATCGGGAACAAGAGCGTTGGCTAAATGCCCAAGAAACTGGACAAAAAGCCGTTGATTTAAACCCCAACAGCGTAGACGCCCGCCGTGCATTGGCGCTGGCAATGGCCTTTACCGGACAATTTGATATTGCCATTGGTCAATTTGAGCAGGCCATCCAAGCACATCCACGCCTCAATGTGCTATATTTCGAACTTGCACCTTACTACATTAATAAACAAAATTTTGAAGCCGCCATCCAAGCCTATGACCGTGTATTAGCCAACGATTCTTCCAACGTGAAGGCATGGACACGCAAATGTGAGACGTTTTTCCAACAACGTAATGACATCAGCGCCCGCGAGTCGTGCGAACAAGCGGTGGCGCTTGACCCGACCTATCCCGATGCGTGGAAGCAGCTAGGCATGGTACGTTATACCAGCCGCAACTATGAAGGATCAGTCGAAGCCTTCCAGACTTGTATTAACCTCATGAACCAAGCCGGATTGAAGTTGGAAGACCAGCTAGGTGAATGTTATACCTATCAAGGGTTGGCCTACCAGATATTGGCCCAATGCGACCTTGCGATGCCCGTTTTTGAGATTGCACTGCAAACCGACCCCAGCGACTTCTTAAAAAATAACATCTATATCGGCATGGATTACTGTATCAAAGGCGATACCAACTACTCAGGTTATCAAGTGCCGACTGCTGTGCCGCCGACTGCTATTCCGCCGGAGCCAATCGGAATTTACTGATAGACGATTATGCAATTACGGGTTCCCAAGAAATACCAAGCCTCCAAGCGCCATCGCCGTCGCCTCTTTCGTTCGCGCCGTTGGATGGTGCTTTGGGCTGTAACCTTCATTATTGCCTATGCGGGTTATTGGATTCTGCAAAATCCAGTGTTGGCCCGCGATTATGTAGATAATTTTCGGGAGAATGTCGGCAACGAACTTGGAGATGCTCAAAACCGTTATTTCCCTGACCCGCCAACCGCCACGCCGGATGTACGGGATGAATTGGTGGAAGCCGAAAATGCTTATCGGCTGGGGGATTATGAACAGGCGATAGAACTTTACCGTGAGGTGGTCAAAGGCAAACCTAATGATGTTGGGATTCACTTTCGGTTGGCCTACCTGTTGCTGATTACCTCCGGTTCGGGCAGTGATACCGTTAAGGTCAACGAAGCGCTTGAGATGGCACAAGCAACTATTTCCGCCAATCCCGAATCTCCATTGGGGTGGATGATTCAGGCGATGGCGCTGGATTGGGGTTTGCAACACAACCGGGCACTCGCATCGGCTCAACGGGCGCTGGAAATTGACCCTAGCTCGATTTTTGCAAAGGCCGTCTTGGGCAATATCTATCGCAATTTGGGGGACTTGGGACTATCGAAAGTGACCTTCGATGATGCGATTGCCCAAATCCAGCGGAACGGTGCGGATAATGAGACCGTCGCCCAAGTTTATCGCAACTATGGCCGCTACCTGTCGAGTCAGGCGGATTACGAGGGGGCCGCCGTTGCTTATCAGCGAGCACGTCAAGCTATGCCGAGCGCAACCTATATCACCATCGAACTTGCCAATTATGTCTATATTGACCCTTCTGAGACCGAGACCGCCATTAATCTATTGGAAGAAACGCTCGATACTAATCCCAGAGATGCGGCTGTCCTGTCTCAATTGGGTCAGTTGTATTACAGTCAGGGTGTTTATGACCGCGCCAATGAACGATTTCAGCAATGTATCACCGTTAATCAAAATTATATTGACTGCTACTCAGCCCTCGGCAAACTGGAATTTTTTGTCAACGCCAATTATGGCAAGGCAATCGAATATTTGAGCAAAGCCACCCAACTCGCCTCGTCCGACCCCTATGATTATTTCTTGTTGGCGCGTTCCTACTACCGCTTGCAACCACCCCAATGTGAACAAGCCGCCAAGCCTCTGCGTGATGGCTATAATCTGATTTTGGAAAACGGCGAAACCAATTTGGTTAAAAAAGACGATTTTCTCCGGGCCTTTACCGACTGCGGATTGGCCCAACCGCAGGCCGCTCCCCAAGTGACACCTACCACCGAAACGGTTGCAACCACCCCCGAAGCGACCATCGCCCCCCAATAAAACAAACAGGCCGATTTTACAAGTCGTCCCACTCGGAGTTATGGGTTTTGTTATCTATCGTTTATAGGGCGTCATCTCATACCAATTTTTGCCAATGCGGGCGTCGGCGCGGAGGGGTGCTTTGAGTTCGTAGGCGTTTTGCATCACCTCAACGACCAGCGGCGTTACGATGTCAATTTCATCTTCGGGCACTTCCAGCACCAGTTCGTCATGCACCTGCAAAATCATGGCCGCGTGGCAGTTGCGTGCTTTTAGCTCCCGTCCCAGATTCAACATGGCGATTTTCATGATGTCAGCGGCTGTCCCTTGAATCGGCATATTGATGGCCTCGCGCTCGATACGCTGACGGGTCACGGCATCCGTAGTGGTTTGTAGGCCGGGGAAATAACGTTTGCGACCAAGCAGGGTAGTCAGATAGCCCTGCTGCCGGGCCAATTCTTTGCTGCCATCCAGATAGGCTTTGACACCGGGGAAACGGGCGAAATACTCATTGATAAATGCCGTCGCCTCAGCAAGGGTCAAGTTGGAATCGCGGGCCAAGCGGAACGCTCCCATGCCATACATCAACCCGAAATTGACCGATTTGGCGAAAGCCCGCTGTTCATAGGTCACATCTTTAATATCAATGCGGTGTACGGCGGCGGCGGTGCTGGCGTGAATATCCAATCCCTGTCGGAACGCTTCCAACAGCGCAGTATCCCCAGAATAATGGGCCAAGATGCGAAGTTCCACCTGTGAATAATCGGCGGAAACCAAAACGTGACCTTCAGGCGCGATGAATGCCTTGCGCACCTTACGACCCTCTTCATTACGAATCGGGATATTTTGCAGATTGGGGTCATTCGACGAGACGCGCCCCGTTGATGTCCCCGTAATGTTAAACGACGTATGTACACGCCCTGTATAGCGATTGACCAGTGCGGGCAGGGCATCCACGTAGGTGCTGCGTAGTTTTTGTACTTGCCGATATTCCAAAATCAATGGAATCACCGGATGCTGGTCGCGCATATCTTCCAACACATCGGCGGTTAAGGAGAAATTCTTGGTCTTTTTGGTTTTTTTCAGTCCGGCGGTGTCCAATCCCAATTTGCCAAACAGCACATCACTCAACTGGGGCAGGCTGTTGATATTAAACTTACCATAGCCACAGGTCAGATAGATATTGTCCTCTAATTGAGCCAGCCGCTCACCCAGTTCATTGCCAAATGTTTTCAGGAAGGGTATATCCAGCAAAACACCGTGCATTTCAATATCGGCCAGTAGGGGCACGAGTGGCATCTCCATCTCGTCAAGCAGGCCGCGTAAATCCCGCTGTTTTAAATCCTCCTCCAATTGTTCCTTCAATGGCAAGACGACCACCGCATCGGCGACGGCATACGGGGCTGCTTTTTCAATTGCCACCCGCGCAAACGAGATTTGATTTTTACCCGTGCCGATCAATTCCTCGATCTTTTGCATCTGCACATTTAAGCGCTGGGCCGCCAAGTCTTTTAACCCCAAAAAACGCGAGGAGGTGTTGGTCAGCCATTCCGCGATCATGGTGTCAAAGATGAGTGGGGTGACTTCCAACCCATAACGCCGCAGCATGACAAAATCGTAATTGGCATTATGGGCTACCTTGCCGATAGTGGGATTGGTTAGAGCAGGGCGGATGGCCTCGATCACTTGATGCAGGGGCAGTTGGTTGGGGGTATAGCCTTCCAACAAATCTTCTTGATGTGGGCCGCCATTCTGGGAGCGGTTTTGGAAGGCAACCGGATCAACCCCTAATGCTGTTCCCGCTGGCGCATTGGCGGGGACATGCCCAACCGGGATGTAATAACCGCAATTGCCGTCCACTGCCAGTGAAATGCCCACCAGACTTTCAGCCATCTTATCAAGGCCGGTTGTCTCGGTATCAAATCCGATAAATGTCGCGTTGTTGAGCGCCTCCGCCAATTGCGCCAATTGCGCCTCAGTCGTCACAATGATGGTTTCATAGGGCGCGACGGTTACAGGTTCGGGGGCCGCAGGAGTTTCAACAGCATCGCCAAACATACTCATTTGCTGACCCGATGGACTGGGGTGGGCCGAGGTCATGCCCTGCCGATTGGTCAATTTTTGCAGCCGACTGAGCATCGTGCGAAATTCGACCTGACGGAAGACCTCATTGACCACCTGTGGGTCAAAGTCGTGGGTGACACAGGCGGGCAAACTCAAGGTAATCGGTGCATCGCGTTTGATGGTCGCCAGCGTTTTGCTCAAAAAAGCCATGTCGCGGCCTGCGATGAGTTTGTCTTTCTGACTGCCTTTTAGCTCATGGATGTGTTCATACACTCCCTCGACGGAACCGTAGGTTTGCACCAACGCCAATGCGCCTTTTTCGCCGATGCCTGCTACACCGGGGATATTATCGGAGTTATCGCCCATAAAGGCTTTTAAATCCACCAGTTGGTGGGGTTGCAGCGCCGGATATTTGATTGCATAGGCATCCAGATCATAAATGACATCTTCGGCTGGCCCTTTCCCCGGCCCACCACGTTGAGGAAGCTGCACATGGGTGTGTTCACTGACCAATTGCAGTAAGTCCTTATCGCCTGTCACAATCAGCACATCGCAGCCCGCATCTTCAGCCTGTCGAGTAATCGTGCCAATGATGTCATCGGCTTCATACCCCTCTAATGCCAAAACGGGGATATTAAAGGCTCGCACGATTTCTTCAATGCGATTCAACTGGATGGCGAGTTCATCCGGCATTTTTTCGCGTGTGCCTTTGTAATCGGGATAAAGTTGATCGCGCTCACTCAGCCCTTTGTCAAAACTGATGGCGAAATATTCAGGGGCATCTTCTAAAATATCCAAGATGGTGCGTGTAAATCCGAAAGTGGCATTGGTGGGTTCGCCGCTGGTGGTGAAGAAGTGGCTATTTTCCAATTTAATCGAGAAAAAAGCACGATATGCGACGGCATGACCATCTACCAAGACCAGCAGTGGGCGTTTATTACTTTGTTCAGACATGGGCTTCCCCTGTAATGAGAACGAACACCTGTGCGAAAAATTATACCGCAGGAAAGGCAAACAGGAAATATGGACGATATAAAACAGCGTACCCAAGCACAATTTGGGGCAACCGCCGCCAACTATGTCAGCAGTGGCACATTTTCCAAAGGTGAGGATTTACGCCGTCTGCTTGAAATTGTCCAACCGCAACCGGATTGGCGCGTCTTGGACATTGCGACGGGTGGGGGACACACCGCTGGATCATTCGCGCCCCATGTGCAGCAGGTTATCGCTACCGATCTGACCGAACCGATGTTGGTGGCGGCACGCACCCATTTGCAAAATACTTTAGGTGATAATGGGGGCAAGTTGGATTATGCCCGTACCGACGCCGAACATCTACCTTTCCCAGATGCCGCCTTTGATTTAGTCACCTGTCGCTTCGCCGCCCATCATTTTCCAAATGTGCCTGAATTCATGGCGGAATGTGCGCGGGTGGTGCGTCCGGGGGGTATGGTGGCGATTGTCGATATGCTGTCGCCCTCGGATGAAAAAGTCGCCAAATATATCAACGCGATAGATGTTTTGCGTGATCCGTCACATGTATGGGCCTATAGCTTGGCGGAATGGAAACGATTTTTTGCTGGGGCAGGTTTAAAAATGGAGCATTCTGAGGTCGGCGATAATCCGCAAAATTTAGCGGATTGGGCGCGGCGTATGGGCTGTGATGGCCCGACCACGATGCGGTTGCGGGTGATGTTGACCCAAGCACCAGAGCCTGTGCAGTCATGGTGGAAAATCCGCCTCCCCATCGCAGGCAGCGGTGAGGAGATTCAGTTTTTTATTCAGCAGGCGGTGATGGTGGGGCGGAAATAACTTTTTCTAAATACTCTGAAACCAGTCCCGATCAATTGTAATCTGCTCATATTCGATTCGCTGAGTTTTTACACCGAGGCTCAGTTCTTTTAGCTTGTCTACGAGCTGATCGCCATCAACCAAATCTATCGCAGGCGCACCGTCTCTGGTCGCCTCTTTGATAGCATCTTTTGTGAAATTGCCTGTGGTGATAAGGAGGCCTTTATCTGCTCTCCCAACCATTGCGCCGCGAAAGTCTCGTACTTGCCCTGAGGAGACTGAGCCTTGATAACGTTTGCATTGAAAAATGACATGAAAACTTAGCAGGCCGCCTAGACGCATGATACCCTTACCATCTATGCCACCGTCGCCACTTCTGCCTGTAACTTCTACTTGGATAAATCCGGATTCGCGGAGTAATCTTTGGATGAGACGTTCAAATGCTGATGGGTGCATTTCTAGTAGGGCACGCAATAATTCAGTGCGCCAACTGGTTTCTTCTGCTTCATCTTGGATAATTGCAGCAACAGGTGTAAATTCTTCGCGCTGGTCTCGCACGAATTTTTTGACATGTTGTGGGTTAACTTCGTCTATTTGAGACCCTTTTGCTGTGAGTGCCCAAACTCCCCTGCTCGAATTTTCAAGCACTCCATACTTTTTTAAGTAAGTTCTTGCCCATGCCAGCCGATATTCCACCTCAGTTTGAGAACCCTTTTCGGCATCATGAAGGGCTTCAAGCTGCTCATTTGATAAGTTGTAGATTTCATATACCTTGTTATTGATTTCCTCAATCGTTCCCGACCCACCGAGAGTTTGTAAAGCATGAATGATGGGGTTCATAAAAGCGTCATATGGCGGAATCTCGATTTTAGACATCCGTAACCTCAGGCTTTTTTGTGGCGGCTAATAACTTAGATTATAAAGCAAGAAAGGGACTTGCCAACTCGATGACAAGTCCCTTTTAGCAGAGAAAATCAAATGTTATTCAATTCCCAACGTCGCATAACAGCCCTGTGGCGGCATGGCAAATTCAACAGCCCCTTCATTGATGGCGGTTGGCAGCAGTTCAATCGTCAGTGAGCCATCGAAATTAGCATAATTGGCGATTTCTGGGTCAATGGTGCTGATGAGTTCATTATCAATGATCTGGTTTTCGCCAATCGCAAAGGTCATGCGATAGCCAATGAGCATGGACTCGTCGCTTGTCCACCACAAATCCGCCTTGAGATCACCCGTCGGTTCATAGTTGTCGGGTGTGCCCACCCCTAAGAGTTGATAATGTACACCAGCGATACCCGCCACCCCATTGTTATCCACAATCCCGAAGACCGTGCCTTCTCGAATTTCGTTAAAGAAGCCGGTATTGCCATCGTCTACAAGGTTGACGAGATCATCCGCAATATCCTCGACACCCATATCGGCACCCACGTCCACGCAGACATCCACGAGGCCAGAATGGACATAGTTGCGGCCTTGATAAGCACCTAACGTGATCGGCAGGGCATCCGTCAGGGTGGCAATATCGTCCTCACCTGCTACCAGATCGAGAAATGCTCCCGTCAAATCCATTGTCAAGCGGTTTTGCGCGGGATCGGAGGATTGGGCGTAATAGATGACCAGTGTGCTTTCATAGGGATTGCCATCCGCCGTGCCGATGATTGCAATATTGAAGCCATAGGCATAAGCGGTGACATCCGGCAGATTGGCATAATTCACCACAAAACGATTGGGCAGGGGCGATGGCGTGACTGGGCCGCTGCTGCCTGCCGAACTGGTTCCGTCGCTGGCTGTGGTGCCTGTATCCGTTCCTGTGCCGCTGTCGGCGATGGGTGTGGGGCTAATCGGGGTTGCACTGTTGCCAACACTGCCAAGACCACCTGTCCCCCCTGTGGAAGCGATGGGAGTAGGCAGGATTGGCCCTTGCACCACTGGCAGGGTACTGATGCTGCCGACAATTTGCACGGCTTGTAAGGAAACCCACCCCAATCCGGTTGGACTGCCTTCGTAGCGTACTTGCAGCCACAGGCCATCCGGTGAAATCGCCGTGACGACCAGCGGCGTATTGTTGTCCACCGCGCCGACTGCGCCAAAGGCTTCGGCTGGCCCTTCCCGCACCACACCCAAATAGCCTACCGCAAAAGCCAATGGTGGGCCGGGGGTGTAGGTTGGGCTAGGGACAATTGTAGGTATCTCTGGCGTAAAGGTGGGCGATGGGGTGGGGGAGAGGGTCGGCGCGACGGCTACCGCGATGCCCGTCAATCCACCACCTGTCAATTGCAGGTCGGCCCCTTCCACAAAGCCATCCACAATCTTGCCATCAGGGTCTTCGTAGGTGACTCTAAACCACAGGCCATCGGCGGAGGTTGAGATAATTTCTACCGGGGTATCCTGCCGCACGAGGGTCACAACCGGATATTCGTCTCCCGGCCCCAGACGCACCGTAGCGATGATTGGTAGCACCCGTGCTTGTGGAGTCGCTGGGGTGGATGTGGTCGTTACCGTTGCGGTGGGGGAGGGCAGCGATGTCGGCGTATAGGTGGCTGTTGGCGGAATAGGGGTGGGTGTAGAGGTCAGGGTCGGGTAATTTTCTGCAACGGCTACCCCCGCCAAACTTCCACCTGTGATTTGAATCAAATCGGGTCGGACAAAGCCTGTCTGCACCTCATCGTCGATCACAAAGCTGATTTGCAGCCAGTTGCCATCTTCACTGTAGCCAATGATTTCAACCGGGGTATCTTGGGGCAAGGTCGCAACCGTCGGATATTCGTCCCCCGGACCCAAACGTACCATTGCCGTGACAGGCAAAATTTGTGCTTGTGGGATGTCGGGCGTGGCGGTGCTGGTCGCTTCGGGGGTATTTGAGGGGGTGGCGGTAAAAGCCTGCACCACCGCTGTGCCTGTGCTGTTGGCTTCTTCCGCACTGCGGGTGATGGCTTTTAGCGTTTCATCGGCATTTTTTTCCTCAGCGGAACTGCCAAAATAATAACCAACCGCAGTCCAACTGATCCCGACGACGGCAATCGTAATGATGGGAAGAGCTAGTCTTTTTAGATTTGTCAAAAGGGTAGCAGGGGGACTTGAGGCGCTGGTGTTTGGGGTGGGTGCGTCGCTCACAAGAAGTCTCCAATCCAATAATAAAAATCCTATTTACCAAGATTATAGGCCAGTTGACCCGGATAGGAAATTAAAAATAGGGGAGAGTGTTCACCCCTTCCCCTATTTCTACTCAGTGCTATGGCAAATGGATTTATACAAACAGCGGCGCAAGCACCAACGTGATCGTTGCCAACAGCTTAATCAAGACGTGCAAGCTGGGGCCAGCGGTATCTTTGAAGGGATCACCCACTGTGTCGCCAACGACAGCCGCTTTGTGGGCTTCGGATTTCTTCTTATGCACCACGCCGTTTTCATCGGTAAATTCACCGGATTCGATGTACTTTTTGGCATTATCCCAAGCGCCACCGCCATTGTTCATGACCAGCGCCAGCAAAATACCAGAGATAGTCGCGCTCATCAGGAAGCCAGCGGTTGCTTCGGCCCCCAACAAAACACCGACGATCACAGGTGTACCAACTGCCAACATACCGGGCAGTACCATTGCCCGCAAAGCGCCTTGCGTGGTGATGTCTACGGCCTTGCCATAATCGGCCTTCGCATTGGGATCACCCGCCAGCAAGCCGGGGATTTCCTTGAATTGACGGCGGACTTCTTCAATGACCTTTTCGGCGACCTGTGCCACCGCACGCATGGCGATGGACGAGAACAAGTAAACTAACATCGCGCCCAACAACGCCCCAACAAAGACTTCCATCTTGCCCATATTGACGGCATGAACACCATCTACAATCTTGACATTTTCAATCAGTTTTTCGGGGTCGTCTTTAAATTTATCAAACTGAACAAGGGCCACCTTATCCAGATAGGCGCTGAATAGAAGGAAAGCCGCCAATGCCGCCGATCCGATGGCATAACCTTTGGTGAGGGCTTTAGTTGTATTCCCTGCTGCGTCCAGCGCGTCCGTCCCTGCTCGGATTTCCTCCGACGCCCCGGACATTTCCACAATCCCACCGGCGTTGTCCACAATCGGGCCGAAGGTGTCCATCGCCAGCACGAAACCAGCGGTCATCAACATGCCCATCGCAGCGACAGCCGTCCCATAAATACCGCCGACAAAATCGGGATCAAGGGCGACTAACAACTGCTCATGGAGTTCGGGTTCTTCTCCGGCGGCTCTTTCAGCAATAATCTTATCTTCCATTCGCGCCCAGTCTCTTTGCAGGTCAAGGGCTTCCGCGCCTTGTGTTCCTAACCAGTAGGAACTCAGCAGCCCAATTGCCACCGCAATGGCGGGCAGGGCCGTGTTTTCAAAGCCCATCGCTAACCCGGTGATGATGTTGGGGCCACTGCCGCGCAAGCTCGACTTGGCGATCATCTTGACGGGACGGAAACGATGCTCGGTGTAATACATCGTAATGGCGACAAAGGCCAGACTTACCAGCACACCGCTTAACCCGGCAAGGAAGAACCAAAAATCTTCCAGCATAATCATGACAATGGCGAACATGGCAATAATGCAGATGCCAGCGGTCAGGGCATAGCCACGATACATCGGGTTCATGGGGGATTCACCGGGGTCTAGCTTGATGCCGGGGACATTGAGTGCGGCCCAGACACCAATGATGCTGGCGATGAGACCAAATGCACGAATGACGAGTGGGAAGATAATCCATTCTTCGCGTCCGGTTGCCACATACAACCCGACACCCAAAATCATCGCACCGATATTTTCTGCGACGGTAGATTCAAACAGGTCAGCACCACGACCCGCGCAGTCACCCACATTGTCGCCCACAAGGTCGGCGACCACACCCGCGTTACGGGGGTCGTCTTCGGGGATGCCCGCTTCCACTTTACCTACAAGGTCAGCGCCCACGTCGGCTGCTTTGGTATAAATACCGCCGCCCAACTGGGCAAACAGTGCCACAAAACTCGCGCCAAAGCCCATGCCAGCAATCAAGAACGGCGCATCTTTAACCCCATTGTCGGTGAGGCCGCCGAACAGGACAAACATGGTGAACACGCTCAAGGACGACAGGGCGACCACGATAAAACCAGCCACCGCACCCCCATTAAGCGCGACCCGCAGCGCAGGTTCAACCCCTTCACGAGCGGCTGAAGCCACACGTTGGTTGGTCTGTACCGATACGTACATGCCAATAATCCCACTGACCGCCGAGGCTGCCGCACCCACCAAGAACGACAAAGCGGTGCGCCACGCCAAATCAAAACCTGTAATGCCTGTTTCTGAGCCTTGTGTAAACGATCCAACGATAGCGGCGACAATGACTGCGGTCACTATTGCCAATATCGCAATCGTGCTATATTGACGCGAAATAAAAGCAACTGCCCCCTTATAAATGGCGCTGCCGACTTCTTGCATTTTTTCTGTACCGCGATCCCGCCCCATGACGTCTCGGATCAAATACACCAAGAACGCGATGGTGAGCAGGCTCGACAGCGGCACTACCCAAATAAGACCCATTGTGTGTTTTACTCCTAGATGTTGCGAAATTTCTGTGCTGGAAATAGCTGGCGTGATATTATTCACTAAAGTTTTGATAAAATCAATCAGTTCAAAAAGAAAACACCTTGCAGTATTGTTAGGAAAGGTGGCAAGCTATGAGTAGTCTGTCCCGGAGAGCCGACCCTATCCGTTTGATCGCCACCCGATTGGGGCAGGGCGAATTGAAGCAGTTGACCAACGAACCCACCGTCAGCGAGGCCCTGCGCGTCAGCATTCACTATCATGAGGAAGATGCCCCCAACAGTGTAGCGACATTGCGGCGTGGGCATGGCGACGACTGCCAATTGCAGGTGGTCTATGATAAAGTCCCCAAGCCCGTCAAATTTGAATTTGAGGTGGCGGTGGATACCTATCGGGAACTCATAAAGGCCATCCGCCAAGCCAAATTTGACACATTGGACGACGAAGAGAACTTGCCCTATTTTGGCGTGGATATGTGGCTGATTGAGCGGGTGGCTGGCAGCTTTTATCACGATATTGTACTCTGCCCCACCAGCGCACGCGGCCATCATCGGGAACTGGTATTGGCGATTAAAGAGCTTCTGCCCCAAAGTGTGCGGAAAGGCGCGGGCTAAACAGGATGAATCCTTTAACCATAGGACTGCTCATCTGGATAGGATTGGGTGGTTTGGGGCTGCTGCTTGCCACGTTTGCCGCCAACAAAAATCCAAATTCGGCGGTTGGGCAACGCTTGAATGGTATATTCACGCGGAATAATTCCTATGTTGAACGGCGTGCCAGAAATAATGCCCTTGCTGTGTTAGCCTGCTTGCTGGGGCCGTTGATGTTTGCATTGGCGCTAATTATCTACACAGGCTATGGACAGGGCGATCATCCTTGAAAAATTATCGCGGCATTTTAAACACCCCCCGACCCGATAAACCCGTCGAAAATCCCAAAGTCGCCCTGATTACCGGGGCGACCAGCGGCATCGGGTGGGCCACCACGCTATTATTGGCATCGTTGGGCCATAAGGTCATTGCCATCGGACGGCGCGAAGATCGGCTTCAAGAATTACAGGCCGCGGCTAAGGGCATGTTGGGCGAAATCATGACCCTGCAAGGGGATGTGACCGACGGCGAAAAAATGCTGCAATTGATGGCGCAGGGCCTCGCGCATTTTGGGCGATTGGATGTGCTGATTGCTAATGCAGGGATAGCCCATCGTGGCTCACTGGTCGAGTCGAGTTGGGCCGATTTGGAAACCGTGCTGCGGACGAATATAGATGGGGTGCTGCACAGCGTTCGCGCTTGTGTGCCTGCGATGCGGGCCAGCGGTGGGGGACATATCATCACGATTAGCAGCGTGACAGCGGTAGCGACTGGCCCCGGCGCTGGGATTTACAGCGCCAGCAAATCGGCGGTAGATGCGCTTGCCCGTGCCCTAAGGGTCGAGTTGGCAAATGACAATATCTGGGTGACGAATGTTTGGCTGGGGCAGACCCACACCGAATTGGCTCAACGTCGCTTGGGGACGCCCGGCAAAGTCGCCAGCAAATTACCCACCATGACGCCCGAAAAAGTGGCGGCACGGATCGTTTGGGCAATGGAACGCCGCCAGCGGGTGATTATTTTGCGACCACTTGACCGCCTGATTATTTGGGGGGGGCGATTGTTCCCGCGCCTATTGGAAAAAATCATGTATCGGGTTTATCGCTAAAAACAACGCTTAGACAACTTTTTCTGAAAATCCGCGTAAAACAAGTTATGCCCGGTTATAATCAATTGCATTGCAGCAAAGTGAGTTTCCGACCAATATACATCCGTACTCGGAGGAGGAAGTTAAGGAAACCATGAAGAACTCAGTTAGTCGCGGGTTGTTGAGCCTGCTGCTCGTTGTTACGCTTGTTACCATCGCGGTGTCACCGTTTGGTTTATCTACTGTTCGTGCTCAAGGTGGGGGCTGTCCACTCTCACCCGAAGATTGTGCGCTGTTAGCTGCTGCTGCTGAGGCGGCCAGCGCACAAACCTCCGTCAACGTCAAATCGTTTAATTTAGATTTGGCAGGTGGCATGGGCGACCAACAGTCCAGCCTATCGGCGACGGGTTTTGGCCCCATTGTCTTTGATGAAGGCAATGATACTTTTGCCATTGACCTGACCTTTACTGATGCTACCCTGACCACCCCTGACGAAACCCAAACTGGGCCGGGTGCTTTCCGCTTTGTAGACGGTGACGTTTATTTCGGTAGGGGCGAGGGCGATGCGATTGAATGGCAGGGGACCGAGCTAGATTCGGGTGAGGCCGAAGCCCAATTGGATGAACTTGGCCTCGACATTAATGATATTCAAAATTTCCCGCTTCTGGAGGCCATCCAAGCCCTCAATGAGTTGCCGGGGGTGGTCGCATGGTCGCGCGGTGAAGATATGACGCTGGAAGATGGTCGCACGGTAGCCGTCTTTACGTTTGATCTTGACCTTGCCTCATTGGTCGGTTCACAAGAATTTGTAAATGCCCTAAGTGAAGCTCTCCTGCCGCTGGTTGCTCAGATGGGCGGTGAGGGGGGTGATATGTTTAGTGACCCCTCGACCATCTCATTTATCCTCAGCTTGGTGCTGTCACAATTGAGTGACCAACTCAGCGCCTCGACTGCCCAATTGAGCGTGTGGATTTCGCCGGAAGATAACCTCATTTATGGCCTATCCAGTGTTGTTGATGTCACCCTTGATCTGGGCTTTTTGACCAGCCTTGCCCCCGGTGCGACGGATAGCGGTAGCGCCTCCACTGGCCCAATTACCTTCGCATTGGATTTCCAAGCGGTTTTGGATCAGCACAATGGCAGTTTTACCGTCGAAGCTCCTGCCGAATTTGAACCACTAGATACCAGTAGCCTCAACTTCGATTTGAGCAATATTTTGGGAAATGCTGGTGTTTCTTTAGGGGGTGGAGAGGATACTGAACCCAGTGTGCCGACAGCGGATACGGCTGAATTTGACATTACGGCGGGTCAGGAATCAACGGGTGCTTTGAGTGATGACAATCCCAACGATCTCTATCGTTTTGAGGGAACAGCGGGCACGGCGGTCACGATCACCATGAAGAAGACCGATGATTCCAGTAATCTTGATCCTTACCTGAAGTTGTATGATGCCGATGGTAATCTGTTGGCCGAAAATGATGATGCGACGGATGTAGTGGAGGGTTTGGGTTTCCTCGATTCCCAAATTGCCCAATTCACCCTACCGTCTGACGGGACTTATGTAATCGAGGTTTCGGCGCTGTTTATTCCCGATAACGGGGACTACAGCCTGTTGGTAGAAACAAACTAGGCCGGAAATCGGTCTTAGGTTATAAGTGCAAAGGGCAGATTCCTAAAAATCTGCCCTTTTTGGAATTACCCATGAAAAAAAACTGAATATTGCGGATTATGATTGAATTTAAATCCTAATTTAATCCCGTTCCCTTAAACTGAAGACTGAGTTTGATGTAAAGGAAGTCATGTAATGGTGCAAAAAGGCGATAAACCAATGATACAGACTCTATTCAATGAGTTTGTAGAATTGCGCCGTTCGGGTCGTTCACCAGAGGAGGCATGGCAGCAAATTTTGGAAAAAACCAAAACGCTATCCAAGTCTGATCGCCAGCAATTGGGGGTGATGGCCCAGCAATGGGAATACAAACAGCGTTCGGCCCGCCCCGGTGAAGATACCGTAGATACGTTTGATACACTGAATCGCCCGTCGTCAGCGCAGCCCCCCTATCAAGAGGACAAGGCCTCTAGCCCAGATGCTTCGGATGTTGCCGAGGGTGTGCCAGCAGGACTTGAACCACGTCACTTTTTTGGGGTGGGAACGGTGCTCTTGCTCTATCCACAAAATGCGGACAAGCCGCTATCCGTCAACATTGAGAGTGGTGACGAGGCCCTTATTGGTCGGCTGGCACCCAACACGATTCTTGTACCCCATGTTGACCTAGAACCCTACGGCGGATTGGCAGCAGGGGTTTCGCGTGTTCATGCCAGCCTAAAACATCAAGCCAATGCGCTGCTTGTGGCCGACATGGGCAGTCGCAACGGCACCTATATCAATGGTCATCGCTTGCACGAGAAAGAATTGCGCTTGCTGCAAGATGGGGATGAGTTACGGGTTGGGCAGTTGACTTTAATTGTGCGCTTTATGCGTCCGGTCAGATGATGGAATATCGGGGAATAAAAACAGGGCGACCACCTATGAGTCACCCTGTTTTTGTTTGGCTAGTTGAAACCGCTAATTTGCGGCGGAGACTTCCATTGCCGCTTCACGTTCGGCTTTGGAGGGGATCAAGTCCATGTTCTCGCCGACCACCTCCAAGACTTGAAGGGCTTTTTCAAGCTGTTCAAAGGTGTGAGTAGCGATATAGCTGGTACGCAGGAGGCTTTGGGGGACGCCGGGGGGCACAACGGGGTTAGTATAGACCCCATTATCCACTAATGCCCGCCACGCCAACGCCATCCGCACATCGTCGCCGATAATTAGCGGAATGATGGGGGTGGTGCTGGTGCCGGTGTTATAACCGAGACGTTTTAGGCCAGCCCGCATATATTCGGTGTTATCCCACAGTCGCTGAACGTGTTCGGGTTCGTTTTCAATAATGTCAAGCGCAGCTAGAACAGTGGCGGTATTGGCGGCGGGGAGGGCGGCGGAGAATATTAATGATCGGGCATGATGTTGGATGTAATGGATAATATCGGCACTACCGGCGAGGAATCCGCCCACTGATGCAAATGATTTACTAAAGGTTCCCATAATCAAATCGGCTTGATTGGTCAGCCCAAAATGCGCGGCTGTTCCACGTCCTGCGCCCATTATGCCGATGCCGTGCGCATCGTCAATCAGCAAACGGGCTTCGTAACGGCGGCAGATTTCGATGATTTCGGGTAGGGGGGCTACGTCACCATCCATGCTGTAGACACCATCAATCACGACCAATTTGCCCGCGCTATCGGGAATTTTGGCGAGGACGCTTTCCAAACTCTTGACATCATTATGATTAAAGCGCTTGAGTTCGGCCTCGGACATCATCACACCGTCTACCACGCAGGCATGGGCGCGTTTGTCCAGAACCGCATAATCGCCGCGATGTAATAGGGCCGATACAGCACCCAAATTAGTTTGGTAGCCCGTTGGGAAAACAAGGGCGGCTTCCTTGCCGACAAAATTGGCAAGGCGTCGTTCGAGTTCGAGATGAAGTTCAAGTGTGCCATTCAAAAAGCGGCTACCCGTGCAGCTTGTGCCGTAGCGGTCAATGGCATCTTTGGCAGCGGCCCGAACTTTGGGGTGAGTGGTCAAACCGAGGTAGTTGTTTGAGCCGAGCATAATGACTTTACGCCCGTTGAAGGTGGCAACCGACCCCTCAGAGTCAGTAAATGGCAAAAAGTAGGGGTAAAATCCTGCGGCCATTGCTTCTTTGGCAATGGTGAAACTCTTGGTGCGTTCAAATAAATCCATAGCTTTGTATATCCTTGACTGCCAATGCGTGCTTGTTCGACTAGTTGTAACCCCAACTTGGGCAATTATTCCCGCAAAAAACAAAAAAAAGTTTAGGCGAGTTTATACAACTCGCTGAAGATTTGCCATATTCGGTTTAACCAAATGCCGAACAATTTAGTCTACGGGCATCAGTATAGCACAAGTTGAAACAACCCCAACGGGTTGAATTGTGGCATTGGAATCCCCTAGAATATCGGTTTCATTGGTATGATAGGTCGAGGCCAACAGGACATGGGTACGCATACAGAAGCCTGTATAGCCATCATCTCCTTCACCCACACTTAACACCCAAGGGGTATCTTCGAGCGGCACCCCGTCATCATAGACGTAGGTGTAGATGGGAGGGAGGGTGGTGTCCAGCGGCAGGTCGGGGCGATCCATACGGGTGATGTAGTAGGCGGTATCCTTGAGGTAGCCGATGGTCATGTTTTCGGCGCGAATCACGGGGCAGTTAATCACGTTCTCTGATTCTGCGATGGGATAGCCACTTTCGATAACCTGTTCATAGGAACGGATGCTGTTTGGCGCAGTATCTTCCGGTACGGTTACAAAAAAGACTTGCCAGAAATCGGAGTAACCGGGGTCGTGATGCAGTTGGCGGATAATTGGCCCATCCTGACCGGGGAGGCGGATGGCTGAACCAGTAGCATCATAACCTGTAATCAACACCCAAATCGGTGCAGTTTGGGCCGGGGTTTCCCCAAAATCAAAGGCCTGACGTTCGTCCCCATTGATCCAAATCGAAATCGGGTCGTAATCGTGGCCCTGAAGCTGAGTGCCAGTACGGACAATGGGTATATTGTGATTTTTACCGGTGCGGGCTTGAGGCCAGTCTTGAGCCAATAAATCTTCAACGCTGGTGATGGTATTGGCCTCGTAATCTTCTGGCGCGGTGACTTCAATGATCTCGCGCAGATCGCTGTAGCCGTTATCGTAGGGGCCAGCCGCGATAAGATCATGTTGACCTTCGATGCGTTTACCGTCTGCATCCACCAGCCGATATTGTTCCCCCACAGCAACCGCAGCGCCCTTATCTAAAATGGGTGTGCCGTTGAAAAAAGTGTAAGAATCCATCTGAAAATTAGCAAGGAAAGCGTTTGAGTAAGGTGAAAATGGAGGCGAGATAAATCATGCCTTCACTACAAAGCGGCCAACGCTCATA
>JAJTXY010000036.1 GCA_021463865.1 Anaerolineae bacterium | reverse complement strand
GCGGCGTTCGCGGCGGAGGCTCTCTTCAAAATCGGCAATTGCTTCATCTACGCGATTTTCGCTTAAATAAATCCGTCCACGTTGATAAAATACCCACCCCCGCTGCTTAAAATGCGGGTGGCGGGTCAAAACTTCATTGTAATATTCGAGTGCTCGGTCAGTATCGCTGCGAACAGCAAAGCCCAACTCCGCCAGCATAAACCGCGCTAAGTGAATATCCCCCAGCGTCATTTTGACTTCGGGCATCTCTCCCAATGACGGCGCGAGGGCGATCACTTCTTGGCTGTCCTCAAGGGCTTCGTCGGGGCGCCCATTGAGCAACCGTACTCGTGCGCGACGCAGTAACAATTGGGCACGTAAATCGGGCTGGGCATCGGAACGCAGCAACCGTGCAATGTTTAGCTCGGCCTTACGCAAATCATTGGCTTCAAGCGCCTGATCAATTACTTCTAGTTGGGGAAAAGGGGCTGTATTGAGCATACTTACATCGGTTTCAGAACTCAAACCTGCCGGGTTGGGAGAAAAACACAGATTGGATAAATCTTACAGCCTATACGATACTAAAGTTTGGCGTGTTGTGAAATGACAGCTAAATTTTGACGTAAATCTTGCATTGATGCACAATTGCCATTGTAAGTATAACATTCCTTTGATGGGAAGGTGGAGACAGCCATGCAAGACGAGGGTCATGTGCTGGTAATCGGTGCAGCCGGGTTCGACATCAAAGGCTATTCGTATGCCCCGCCGCAAGCTGGAACTTCGAACCCCGGACGGGTGAGCAGCAGCTTTGGTGGAGTCGGACGGAATATCGCGGAAAATTTGGCCCGCCTCGAGGTTGGGGTTGTTTTGCTATCGGTGGTTGGTGATGATTCACAGGGCGATTTGATTATGGCCCATGCCGCCGCTGCTGGGGTGGATGTCACTCATGTCTTGCAAATCTCGGATGGACGCTCTGGTAGTTATATCGCCATCATGGACGACAGAGGAGATTTGTCGGTAGCAGTTAGCGATTACGACATTATGCAGCGACTTGACCCTGAATATATTCAGCAAAAAGCCGCCTTGTTTGCGGATGCGAGTATGGTGGTTACGGATCTAAACATCAGCGCAGAGGCTGTCGCCAAAATTGTGGAACTGTGTGATGCACATGATGTGCCGCTGGTAGTAGACCCGACTTCGCCTGCACGAGCTGGCAAAATCCGCCCATTTTTGGATAAGGTCTATCTGATTACACCCAATGGGGCTGAGACCGTGCCCCTTTGCGACATCCCTGACCCGTCGCAAGATATTGCCCTTTCGGTGCAGGCTGCTAAACAGATCGTTAGCACGGGGCCAGAAATTGTCATTGTCACGTTGGGCGAAAATGGGGTAGCCTATGCGAACCCCAACGAAGCGGGACATATTCCGGCACGCAAGTCTGAAGTGGTAGATTCTACAGGTGCGGGAGATGCGTTGACGGCCGGGGTGATCTTTGGACTTGCCAACGAACTCAGCTTGGATGAAGCCATGCGTTTGGGTGTGACAGCGGCTTCCTTGACCCTCCGCAGCAGAGAATCGGTGGTACCAGAACTGACACCAGATTTGCTTTATGAGCATTTGATTGTCTAATATGAAACTTATTCAGTGACTATGACGCAATCATCGAATAACGACAAAATAAGAGCCGTTCGTCGCGCTCAATATCACCGCATTGCCGATCAATTGGAGACGTTGTATGGCTATCCTGAATGGCGTCCTGCGTTACCACCATTGGATGAATTAGTCAGCACAATTCTGAGTCAAAATACCTCGGACACCAATCGTGACAAGGCATTTTTTGCGCTCAAAGCCAAATTCCCCGATTGGGAAAGTGTACGGGATGCCCCAGTTGAACTGATTGAAGCCGTCATCCGACCTGCGGGATTGTCTAAACAAAAAGCCCCACGTATCCAAGCAGCCTTACGCTATATCACCGAAAAACAGGGTAGGCTGTCTTTGGATTTTTTGAAAGATTTGTCGGTGTCGGAGGCTAAAACGTGGTTAACCTCCATGAACGGCATTGGCCCTAAGACAACCGCGATTATTTTGCTGTTTGCCTTCAACATCCCGGCCTTTCCGGTGGATACACACGTGCATCGTGTGACCGGACGTTTGGGCTTGATTGATGAAAAGACCAACGCCGACCGCGCCCATGATGAACTAGAGGCCATTATTCCCGCCGATGAATTTTATCCGGCCCATCTTAATATTATTCGGCATGGGCGCGAGATTTGTAAGGCGCGTAAGCCTTTGTGCGAACGCTGCCCCTTAACATCCGATTGTCGCTATTATCAGCAGGTGGTGGAGAAACCACATGGATAATCAAGGAACCCCGACCAACGGCTTGACTAGCAAAGATTTGGAGATCGCACTTTCGACGGCACGCCAAAATGTAACCCTGCTGCGGAGCCAGCTTCGGACGGGCAAGATTAATGCACAATATTTTGACCAGCGACTTGGCTCATTGGAAGAATTACTCGATCAGGTACAAGCGGAACGCAAAAACACTATTCAACAAAAACGAGTGGCGGCCCTCTATGAAGTCGGCAAGGTCATTGGCTCGTCGTTGAATTTACAGACGGTACTTGACCAAGTAATGGATGCCATTATCCAGCTTTCGGGGGCCGAGCGTGGTTTTTTGATGCTCCTCGATGATGATGGCAATTTGGCAGTGCGCGTAGCCCGCAACTTTGACCAAGAGACCCTGCAAAGTGATGAAATTGCCTTTAGCCGCACCATCACTCGCCAAGTGTTTGAAACAGGCGAACCCGTCGTCACCACCAATGCCCAAGAAGACCCACGTTACGCCGGACAGGTCAGCATCATGATTCATGGGATGCGGAGTATTATGGCAACCCCCCTGCGAGCACGTGGCAAAAGTACGGGGGTGGTCTATGTGGACAATCGTATCAAGACGGGTCTGTTTTCTGATGAAGATTTAGAAGTTTTGGCGGCATTTGCGGCCCAAGCAGCCGTCGCCCTTGATAATGCTCGTCTCTACAGCGAAACAGACGCCGAATTACAGGCCCGCCTTGAAGAACTGCGTATTTTGCAATGGATTGACCGCCAGCTAAACGAAAAACTCGATTTGCAGGCCGCGATGAAACTGACCCTCGAATGGTCGTCGCGCCTGTGTGATGCCCAAAGCGCGAGTATGGGCTTTTTGGATCGGGAGGCCGGGGTGATTAGCCTCGTGGCAAATTATGGCGAGGAGAATGAATTTTCGCAGACGTCGCAACTCCCTTTGACCCATCCCCTTATCGCGCAGGTACTTGAAATGGAATCGGCAGCACTGCAATTATCACCGACTGGCGCTCCCCCTCATACCACCTTATGTGTGCCGGTGCGCCGTGAAAATAATATTATCGGAGTCGTGCTGTTCTCGGCTAATCGGGCCGATGCTTTTGATGTGGACGCACAAGAATTGGTTTCGCGCATGGCTGACCGTGCCGCCATTGCCATTGAAAACGCCCGCTTGTATGATGCCGTCAAAGCTGCTGACAAAACAAAATCGGAATTTGTCGGTTTTGTGGCGCATGAATTGAAAGTACCCATGACCAGTATCAGCGGTTATGCCTCACTGTTGGGAATTGTCGGTCAACTCAGCGAAAAGCAGCAGGAATTCGTCAAAACTATCCAAAACAATGTGCAGCGGATGCGGATGTTGGTAGATGACCTCAATGACATCACTCGTATTGAAACCGGCCAGCTTCGAATGGCGATTGAACCTGTGAAACTGTCTGATGTCGTTGAGCAAGTCAAAACGGATGTGATGGCTCAGATTACCGAGCGTAATCACACCTTTATTGAGGAAATTGATGTGAATCTGCCTCCTATCAGTGCGGACTCCAGTCGGGTGCTGCAAATTTTGCTCAATCTTCTCAGCAACGCCTATAAATACACCCCCAACGGCGGGAAAATAACCTTATCTGCTAGGCGAGACGGCGACAAAGTGAGTGTTAGCGTGAAGGATACTGGGGTGGGTATCGCCCCCGAAGACTTACAAAAACTCGGCACGAAGTTTTTCCGCACGTCGAATACGTTGGAGCAGCCGGGTTGGGGACTTGGATTTGCCATCACCCGCAATTTGATTGATTTAATGAAGGGCGAACTCACCATCGAAAGTCAGGTGGGGGTTGGTAGCACCTTTACTTTTACATTACCCGTCGCGGAAGAAACACCAGCGACCCCCTCGGAGAAAGCTAGTTGAAACTATTATGACTCATCTCATTCTTTCCCCTCATGCCGATGACGCCGTCTTAAGTTGTGGCGGCTTAATGTATACCCTAAAACAGCAGGGTGAAGCAGTTGAAGTCTTGACCTTGACCGTTGCCGATGTCCCCTATCCCCCACCCGCCAGTCCGGTGGTGTTAGACCTGCATCCACGCTGGGGCTTGGGTGATAATCCCTATATCGTGCGTCGGGCTGAAGATCAAGCCGCCGTCGAGCGCTTGGGGGCAAAAATTGTTTTTGGCGATTGGCTGGACGCGATTTATCGGCTGGATGCCAATGGGCAAGCCTATTACCCTAGCTATGATTCGCTGTTTGCCGAAATTCACCCCGATGACCCCGTACTCAAGTTGGTGCTGGATTATCATGAACGGGCCGATCTCAAGGCCTTATATATCCCCCTAGCGGCAGGCAATCATGTGGATCATCAACTGGTACGGAATTTAGCCATACGCGGCTTGCAGGGGACGCCCTCGCATTTCGAGGTCTATTTCTATGAAGAATATCCCTATGCCGCTGAGACCAACGAAGTGCTGCATTTCCATTCTGGCGACAAGCCGCGTTTGTATGGCAGTACCGCTGTTCAAACCGCCCTTAAGACTCTACCCAGCCCTGCCTCACCCACTGTGCGAGCTTTTGATGAAGCGGCACTCAACGCCAAAATTGAAGCAGTGGCCTGTTATGCCTCGCAGATCAGTAGTTTTTGGAACAGCACCAGTGAAATGGGCCAAAATGTGCGCGAATATGCCCGCTTTGTGGGTGGTAGTGCGGGTATCGAATTTGGCGAGCGCCTTTGGATTTTAAATACGAATAGCCAATAGACAGGGAGAAGCTAACCAATGTCTGACCAAACCCCTCCGCCTGCCCAAACAACGGAGAATACCCCAACGGTAGCCTCGGTTGAAGATATGTATATGAAGTTTATTTCGGTGATGGTGCATGAAATCCGCAAGCCAATGACCAGCATACGCGGCTATGTGGATATGCTGGATAAGCGCTTGGTAGGTGAACTCAATGACATGCAGGGTCAGTTCGTCTCTACCGTCCGCAATAACGTCCTAAGCATGGAGCAACTTGTCACCGACATCAGCGATATTAGCAAGCTGCGGGCTGGGCGTCTCAAAGCCGAACCCAAGATGGATGTGGCGAAAAATGTTTTGTTGGAAGTCGAAAAGAAACTGGCCGAACTCGCCACCCAACGTCAGCACGCCTTCGAATTTGATATTCCACAAGGGCTGCCGATATTGAACATTGATAAAACCCGCTACACCCAAGCAATCATCAAGATTGTGGATAACGCCATTAAATACACCAATCCCGGCGGCACGATTAAGATTACCGCCTCGGCTGTCCCAGAAGGGTTGCAGGTGTTAGTGGAAGATAATGGTGTCGGGATGCAACCGGAGGAACTCGCCCGTCTCGGTGAGCTATTTTTCCGAGGGGATGACGAGATTGTCCTCAACACCAAAGGCTATGGCTTAGGCATTCCGATTGCGATGGAATGTGTTAAACTCTGTGGGGGGCGTCTGTTTTATTCAAGCGAAAAAGGCGTCGGTAGTAAATTTGGCATTGTCGTGCCGGCCATGAGCTAAACACTTAGTCATTTACAGTATATGCTTAGGGAACAATCGTGAAATTCAATACCTCACAACTCCTCAACATCCAAAGCCTGCTGATTTTTCTTCCCATCGCGCTGCTGGGGAAATATGTTCTGGATTTAGATGATGTCCCTGTATTTATCTTGGCAGCATTGGCGATCATCCCCCTTGCCAAATTGGTTGGGGAGGCCACCGAAGAGTTAGCCCATTATATGGGGGAAACATGGGGCGGTTTGTTGAACGCCACATTGGGAAATGCAGCCGAACTGATCATTACGATTTTTGCATTAGAAGCGGGCAAGGTCGAGTTGGTACGGGCCAGTATTGTCGGCTCGATTCTTGGCAACTTGCTGCTGGTCTTGGGTCTCTCTCTCTTGGTGGGTGGCATCAAGAATGGCCTCCAAAGTTTTGATCGTAAAGCCGCTTCGATCAATGCCACAATGGTCATTCTCGCGTTTATGGCGATGGCTGTCCCCTCGTTTTTTGACCGGGCGGTTATTGGCAAAGACCCCTTAATTGTGCATGAAGCCCCTGCTGCCGCTGATGCCGCAGGGCGTGAATTGCTGTTTACCGAGGGGATTGCTGTCATTTTGATAGCTCTGTATGCTCTGAATGTACTTTATACCTTTGCCAGCAAAGACAAAACGACACCCGTGACACATGAACCCGCCGAGGTGCATCATGCCCGATGGTCAAAACAGACGGCATTGATTGTATTAGGACTTGCGACACTCGGTATCGTGCTGATGAGTGAGACGCTGGTGGGGGCAGTTGAGGGGGCAACCCATGAACTCGGCCTCTCGGAATTTTTCGTGGGTATTATCATTGTGCCGCTGATTGGTAACGTCGCGGAACATTTGGTGGCGGTGCAGGTGGCCTTTAAGAATAGAATGGATTTGAGCCTTGCCATCTCGTTTGGGTCAAGCCTGCAAATCTCGCTGTTTGTTGCCCCGGTGTTAGTATTCATCAGTCTGCTGTTTAGCGAAAACCTGCTGCTAGTATTTAACCCCTATGAACTCATTTCACTGGCGGTGGCCTCGTTTATCGCGGCACATGTGGCCCAAGACGGGGAATCCAATTGGTTAGAAGGGACAATGTTACTTGCCCTTTATGCGATCATCGGGCTGGCGTTTTTTGTCCTGCCCAACTAAGAAACCTAGGAGATCATGTTTCGTACTACCTTTCTCTACCTCTCAAATGCGGGCTGGTCACGGAAATTCGTTACCAACTTGGGATTAGCACGCAAAGCAGCGCGGCGTTTTGTGGCAGGCGAGACCTTACAAGAAGCGGTTGAGGCTGCCCGTGAATTAAACAAAAAAGGCCTGCTGGTATCCCTTGACCAGCTTGGCGAAAGTGTGCATAACGAGCAGCAAGCCAATCGTGCCACCGACGAGTATATTGGCCTAATGGAGGCTATCAAAGCCAATGACCTGCGGGCGAGTTCCTCGGTCAAACTAACGCAACTGGGCCTCGACATCAGCGACGACCTGTGTCTGAATAACATGCGTCGTCTGTTGACCAAAGCCAAAGAACTCGGTGTGGCGGTCACGATTGATATGGAAAGCACCGCCTATACAGACCGCACCATTCAAATTTTCCGCACGCTGCGCCAAGAATTTGATAATGTTGGCACAGTCATTCAAGCCTATCTGTATCGCAGTGAAGCCGATATGGAGCAGTTAGCCACTGAGGGTGCGCGGGTGCGCCTGTGCAAAGGGGCGTACAAAGAACCTGCTGACAGAGCCTTTCCGCAAAAAGCGGATGTGGATGACAATTACGTCAAACTTGTCCATGCATACATGACCGCTGAAAATATTCAACACGGGGCTTATTTGGAGGTCGCCACACATGACCCCAAAATGATTGATGCGGCTCGCCAGCACGTTACCAAGCATAACATTCCGGCGGACAAGTTTGAATTTCAGATGCTTTATGGGATTCGTACCGCAACTCAATTGGAATTGGCTCAACAGGGCTATCAGGTGCGGATCTATGTTCCTTATGGCACAGAATGGTATCCCTACTTTATGCGTCGGTTAGCTGAACGCCCTGCCAACGTCTGGTTCATCGCCAAGAACTTTTTTACCAAGTAGAACGTCTTATGCAAGCAACCCTTCAAGATAAAGTGGTGTGTGTCACCGGAGCGGCCCGACGAGTAGGACGAGCAATTGCGCTGGCCTTTGCTGCCGAGGGTGCCCATGTGGTCATTCATCACAGCGCCTCGGATGCCGAAGCTGAACTCACCGCTAGAGAGGTACGGTCAATGGGGGTTGTGGCGTTGGTGGTCAAGGCCGACCAGTCGCAACCCGGTCAAGTGGCCCGGATGTTTCAAACCATCCGCGATCACTATGGTCGGTTGGATGTGATGGTCAACAGTGCCGCGAATTTTAAACGCACAGATTTATTAGACATCTCGTATGAGGAATGGCAAGAGGTCATGGGTGTCAATTTGACTGGGCCATTCCTCTGCACCCAACACGCTGCCCGTTTAATGATTGACGGCGGGGCGGGAGGGGCGATTATCAATATCGGAGACGTCGCGGGTCAGCAACCATGGAAGACTCGACCCCATCACAGCATCTCTAAAGCAGGGGTTATGATGCTGACCAAAGTCAGTGCCCTGTCTTTAGGTGAGCATAACATTCGAGTCAATTGTGTTGTGCCGGGGCCTGTGCTCCCGCCTGTCGGTAGTGGGCCGGAGCTTTGGCAGCAGCTTGCAGAGCAATCTCCGCTGAAGCGCAATGGTGACCCCGATGATGTAGCCCGTGCGTGCATTTTCCTTGCCACCAACGACTTTGTTACAGGCACAATCCTTTCGGTAGATGGCGGTGAAGGTATCAACAATGGACGCTAGTAGGAAGTTTGATTTTCATGCAACCCCCATACCGACAACAAGCCCGTCAAGAATGGGATCAAGCCTATCGTAAGGCTTATTGGGGCAACCTGCTCCGCACTTTGCAAGGACGACAGGTAGACCTCTTAGATTTCAATGAGATTTCACATCGTCTTCATCTCACCAGTTCCATCTATCGCGGCGTACAGGTCGTCCCGCTCGAAAAAATCGTAGGGAGCGTGGGCCGCTATAACGATTTCAACCGTGCGTTTTTGCCGCGTAAAAAAGCGATGCAGGAACGCTGGCAGGCAGTGGCGATAATGTACCTGAATCCTTCCAGTCGTGGGCTGCCGCCTATCGAACTGTTTAAGGTCGGCAATCTGTATTTTGTACGCGATGGTAATCATCGGGTGTCAGTGGCACGTCAGCTAAAAATCCACGATATTGAGGCCTATGTTTGGGAATATCCGGCAGTGCTGCCCCTGACGGGTGGCAAGGACTCGGTGGAACGGGTGCTAATGGAAAGTGAACGCGAGGTCTTTTTGCAGCACACCCAATTGGATACCCTTTGTCCCGATCATGGTATCTACTTGACCCTTCCCGGCGGCTATACCGAACTCTTGGGCCAGATCAGCCGCTATCAACAAGTGCTATCGCGGATAGATGAGCAGCCTATCCCCTATGAGGAGGCCGTCGTCGCATGGTATGACATGGTGTATGAAACCACCATTGGCATTCTCGAGAAAACAGGGGTCTTTGATCAGTTTCCGCGTCGTACCCCGGCTGACTTTTATGTTTGGATAAGCCAACATCAGCGTGACCTGCGTGAATGTTATGGCGGCAAAGTGATGGTACAGGACGCCGCATTTGATTTTTCCGAAACACACAAACGCAAGGGCTTACGAGGTCTCATTTATAGGCTGCGTGTCCGGCTAGGAGCATAAAAAATGGACTATCCCCGTTTCGACTTGACCGACCAAGTGGCAATTGTCACCGGAGCGAGCAAAGGCATTGGTTATGGCTTGGCAAAAGCATTAGCCCATGCTGGGGCAAAAGTCGCCGTTGCTGCCCGTGATCTGCCTGCTCTGCAAAAACTGGCATGGGAGATCGAGGAGGAAGGGGGTATCGCTTACCCACTCGAATTGGACGTGCGGGAGGTCGCCCAAATTCAGCCTGCTTTTGAGCGTGTGGTGGCCCATTTTGGCAAACTCGACATCGTGGTCAACAATGCCGGATTAGGCGCAAATCAAGCCGCTGTGGATGTCACTGAGGCTGATTGGGACGACATGATGAATGTCAATCTCAAAGGATTGTTTTTCTGCTGCCAAGCGGCTGGACGATTGATGCTGCCTAATGGCTATGGACGCATCATCAACATGAGTTCGCAGGCCAGTGTAGTTGGCATCCGGGATCATGCCGTGTACTGCACTTCCAAAGGCGGCGTTAATCAACTGACTCGTGTCTTGGCTCTTGAGTGGTCGGCGCGTGGCGTGACGGTCAACGCGGTTGGCCCGACCTTCATTTATACCCCCGGCACAGCAGAACGGTTGGACAATCCCGAATATCGAGCAGGGGTTGTGGCACGTATTCCAAGCGGTCAGGTAGGTACAATTACCGACGTGGCAGGCGCGGTAATTTATCTGGCGTCTCCAGCAGCGGCCCTTGTCACAGGAACGATTCTGTTGGTAGATGGTGGTTGGACGGCCCAATAATCAACCGAACAAGCCATCCATTTTCATTTGCTCAATCTCGGCTTTTGAATAACCCATCTCACCCAAGATTTCGGCAGTATGCTGGCCTAACGTTGCCCCACTGAAGTGATAGTCTGGTGGTGTGGCTGAATACCTAATGGGGTGGGCAATTTGGCGGATTGGGCCATTCTCGTCTGGCACTTCGATAAGCATTTCCCGTGCCTGCACCTGTGGATGCTCGGTCATCTCGGCCAGATTTAGGACGGATTCGACGCAGACATCCAATGGATCAAATATCAACATCCACTCATCTACCGTTTTCGTAAGGATGACTGCCGCAATTTCATCGCGTACCTGACGCATCTCTGGCCCTGCATGGGTATAGCGGGGAATAAGGTCGGGCCGTCCAATCGCCCTGCAAAATCCCTGCCAGAACTGTGGCTCTAGGGCACTGACAGACAGATAGCGTCCATCGGCTGTACGATAATACCCGTAATGTGTGCCACCATTCAGCAGCCAACTTTCATAGGTCGGTAGTTCACCTCCACCTAAAAAATTCGCTCCTGCCAGTGCATTCCACGCAATCGCTCCATCCAGCATTGAGACATCCAAAAATTGCCCCACACCCGTATGTAGGCGATGAATGACCGCACCTAGAATCGCTACAATTGCACCATACGAGCCGCCGCCAATATCCGCGATTTGCGTTCCCTGTGGAAATGGCCCGGTGTCCATCCGCCCCGAATGGCTCATGAGGCCCGACAGTGCCAGATAATTGTTGTCATGCCCTGCTCGATCCCGAAATGGCCCGGTCTGCCCATAACCCGTAATTGCACAATAAATCAGGTGGGGATTGGCTTCTTTTAACGCAGTGTAGCCTATCCCCAGACGGTCCATGACGCCGGGGCGAAATTGCTCCACTACAATGTCATGGGTTTGCACCAATTTTTGGATGAGGGGTGGCGCATCGGGGTGTTTCAGATTGAGCGCTAGTGAGCGTTTGTTGCGGTTCAGTGTGGCATGGGCAGCCGAATGTTTGCCTACCATCGGCGGGGTTTCGCGTAATATGTCGGGGCGATTGGGTGCTTCGACACGAATGATGTCGGCTCCCATATCCCCTAAAAACATGGTGGCAAAAGGGCCGGGAAGCAGGGTCGAAAAATCTAAAATTTTGAGCGAGGTCAATGGGCCAGTCATAAAAAACGCCTATTTTGGGGGAAAGGGGGCAAGTTGAGAAACTCACCCCAATTTTTAAGTGGATGATTTATTTGGGAGCCATACGAATCGCGCCATCTAAGCGGATGACTTCGCCATTCAGCATTTCATTTTCGATGATGGCCTGTGCGAGATGGGCATATTCTTCGGGGCGGCCCAAACGCGGCGGGAATGGCACTTGCTGACCAAGCGAGGTACGGGCAGCTTCGGGCAAACCCGCCATCATCGGCGTGTCAAAAATGCCGGGGGCAATCGTGCAGACCCGAATCCCCGCCCGCGCAAATTCCCGTGCAATCGGTAGTGTCATGCCAACCACCCCACCTTTTGAGGCAGAGTAGGCCGCTTGGCCGATTTGACCATCAAAGGCCGCGACGGAAGCCGTGTTGATAATGACCCCGCGTTCCCCTGCTGCATTCGGAATATTTTCCATCATGATTGCGCCTGCCAGCCGAATGACATTGAAGGTGCCGATCAGGTTAACACGGATGACCCGTTCAAATTTGGCGAGGGCCAATGGGCCTTCTTTACCAACGGCACGTTCAGCAGTAGCAATTCCGGCACAGTTGACCGCAACCGTGATCCCACCTAATTCTTTGGCGACTTCAATCGCATTCAAAATGTCGTCTTCACTGGTGACATCAGTTTTGACTGCCCGCGCCGCACTGCCCAATTCTTTGGCGATGGCCTCGGCTCGTTCATAATTCACGTCCGCAATCACAGCCTTGCCCCCCGCACCGATAAAACGCCGCACACACGCTTCCCCCAGACCGGATGCGCCGCCCGTTACTAATGCAATCACTGATTGAATGTCCACAAAAATCCCTCCTAAAATAAAAAAACTAAATAGCGTCAGCCTGCTTGGGTTCGCTTTAGACGCCGACCCGCAAACTGCATAAACCAACGCAGTTCTTGCAATCCCCCTAGATAACCGACTGCGATAAAGACCAGAATCCCAACTGTTCCCGGCCCTACTACCAATAATAACTCGTGAAAGACAGTGCCACTGCCGATGATTTTTTCCATGCCCCAAAATACAACAAAGCTGCACAGTGCCATAATGCCTGCCGCCACCAATGCGCGACTCGTAGTGCGGAACAGATGCTGTCCATGCAACCCCCTGATACGCCGCCGCAGTAACCACCATGAGATGCTAGTATGCACCATGTGTTTGACCGAATCGGCGATCATCAAACTGTAAAAACTATATTGATCTAATAGTAACAAGGCCGTGACCATATAGGCAATTAAACTCACCAGACCGATCAGGGCCGGGGTTAGAGTATCCTGTTGCGCATAGAAGGCAAAGACCAGCAGTAGGTCTATTGCGGCGAATGGTAGCCCAATCAGATATAGACGCAGAGCTAACGAAGTCGCGTCGGTATCGCTGGCGGTAAATGCCCCATGTTGAAACAACAGCGCTACCACCGGGGTTGCCAACACAAATAAGCCAAATGTGGCAGGCAAAATTAGGGTGATGGCGAGGCGTAACCCGAACCCCAATGTGTTTTTAAAGGCGTCCAGACCTTCATTGATAGCGCGTGCTGCTTGCTGCGAGAGGGTTGGCAATACGGCAATGGAGATGGCGGTTGCCACCAAGCCATGTGGAAATTGAATGAGGGTGGTCGCCCAATCCATATAAGAAATATTGCCCTCGCCTGTCCGTGAGGCAAGGTTATAGCTAAAGGGGCGGTTAATTAGCACATCTAGTCCTAGCGAGGCTAACACCGGGATATACAACAGGCCAATGGTGCGTACCCCCGGATGCGACAATGCCCCACGTAATTTAGGCCGCAGCGGGGCATCCCGTAAATCGGGGTATTGAATGGCAAGCTGCACCACTGCCCCGATCAACCATCCGAGCGCAGCAGCGGTAATCCCCAGTTGACGCTCAAAAATAATGGTCGAAGCCACAATCGTGCCATTAAAGACCGTCGCAGCAAAGGCAGGCAACCGAAAACGTTTCAGGCCATACAGCATCCCCGACACCACAGCGAATAGGCTCAAAAATAGCAGGGCCGGGGCGGTTACACGCAGCAAATTGGTTGCTGTACGTATGGTTTGATCGGAGGCTTCCCCGCCGACCAATCGGATAATCAAGGGGGCTAGAATTTCGAGGCCGAGAATCATAATCAGCAGGGCAACGGTCACAAGGCCCAACAACAAATTGACCAGTTCCCATAACTCGCGCCGATTTTCACGTCCGGCATAGTCGCTGAGGACTGGTACAAGGGCCGAATTGACATGTCCACCAATCAGCAGGTCGTACAAACTACGCGGCACGATGATGGCAATTTTAAAAGCGTCTACAGCGGAACCTGCCCCAAACAAATAGGACAGAATCATCTCGCGGGCCAGTCCCAACACCCGACTGCTGATGTTGCCGAGTGCAATCAATCCAGTCGCACGCGCAACACTGGAGGTTTCGTGAGATGTATCGGAACTGGGTAGGTTAACAGGTGCAGTTGTGGAATTGCCGTCAAGGACATTTTCTGCAATAGGTGTCATCGCTTCCTGTTTTAAACCCATGACGGCAAGACTCCATTAACCAATACGACTCCTAACAAGACTGCCGCATTGTACAGGACAACAGGCTGTCAGGCTAGAGGGTCGGCTGGAACCAGTGGCGGATACGCGGTTGACTAGACGGTGATGCGTCAGTTTCGTTTGGCTATCCACATGAATTGATAGGGCGCGAGGGTGATGTCACTGGACGGCACTTCCCCGCTAATCAAGTCCACCACATTACGGCTGACACTGTTTGCTGCTAAGAGGTTAGAGGTGAGGGTCTGTGGGTGTTCACTAAAATTAGCTAATACCAGCACCCGTTGGGCTGTGTCTACCCCCCGTAAATACCCCATGACATGCGGGTTATCGGTATAGACTAATTTCATTTTGCCCCCACCCAACGATGGCAAGGATTTTCGCAGTTGAATCATCTGCAAAAAGCGGGAATAAATCCGTTCTTCCAGTGTTCCAGCCACATGACGTTTTTCGCGCTGTTTCCAATCGGCTTTGGGACGATGCACCCAGCGATTATCTAGCGCCTTAAAGGGGTCGTTTTCATAACTATAGTCGTTAATCATGCCAATTTCATCATTGAGATAAATCAGCGGAATGCCACCAATGCTGATAATCACACTATGAATGAGCAGCAGTCGTCGGATCGCAAGGTCGAGGCTGACTTCATCGTTCTCATCAAGAGCCGTCTCAATTCCACACAGCGAAGCCGCCATACCGCTAATTCGACAGTCGCCGGTACGGGGGTTGTAATTAAAAGGTAGGCCGCGTGCAAAACTGCCCTCAAATTGACCCATATAAAACGCATTCAAAAATCGGCGGTGGTCATAGCCATTCATCCCCAATTGCGCCGCGTCTTCATCGGCAAAGCCCCAGCCAATGTCGTCATGTACCCGCACATAATTGACCCATGCACAGCCAGCCGGGATTGCAAAGCGTTTTGCCAGCGCATAATTCAGCATATTCACCTTGCGGGTTGCCAACGCATCCCACAGCAGCACCATCAACAGGGGGTGGTAGGAAATACGACATTCCTGCCCCACAAAATCGCCTGTTCCAAAATATTTTGCCACATCATCGGGGTGGACAATGGCCTCCGATTTAAATTCCATTGCTGGGGCAGCGATTTGCATTAGTGCGTAGAACGCTTGGATAAGCATATGGGCTTGCGGCAGATTTTCGCAGGTTGTTCCCATCTCCTTCCATGTAAACGCCACCGCATCCAAGCGCAGAATTTCCACGCCTTGATTGGCTAAAAACATCATCTCACCCAGCATCTCTCGGAAAACGACGGGGTTGCGATAGTTCAAATCCCACTGGAAGGTATTAAATGTTGTCCACACCCATTTTTCGATTTCGGGCCGATAGGTATAACTCCCCGGTGCTTGTTCTGGGAAGATTTCACGCAGATTGCGTTCATATAAATCAGGCAGGGTACGGTCTGGGAACATCAAATAGTAATTTTGATAGTACGGGTCACCAGTGAGGGCTTTTAATGCCCATTCGTGCTCGTCCGAGGTGTGATTAAACACAAAATCAAGCACCAAGCTGATCCCATGCTTGCGGAATTCGTGCGCCAACTCTGCCAATTCTGCCATTGTACCTAGCTTGGGGTCTACTTCACGAAAACTGCTGACGGCATAGCCCCCATCATTATTTTTTTCGGGGCAGCGGAACAAAGGCATCAAATGGAGATAGGTAAGACCCAACTCCTTGAAATAGGGAATTTTGCTGCGGATGCCTGCGAGGTCTCCGGCGAATAAATCTACATAACATACCCCGCCTACCATCTGTTCACTGTGAAACCAATTAGGATTTTTGAGTCGCTCCGCATCAAGCCGTTTTAGATCATTGGGGCGCTCGACATAATATCTTGCGGCGGTCAGCAATATTTGTTCCAGATGATAGAAAAAATCGTATTGTTGTCCATAAAGCTGGATGAGCAGTTCCAAGATGGCGGGTAAACGGCTTCGCAGGCGATCCAGAAAAACGCGCTGTTGTTTGTCGGAAAGGGTGTAGATTGCCTGCTGAATGGAGGGCAGCAAGCGATCATAGGTCAGGGCAGATTGTTGATGTAACCAATGTTTATCCATAAGGGAAATCTCCAAAGGACGTACAAAAATTGTTTCTATTTTATAACGCCGATTTGGAAAATAGGGGAAGGTCAATCATGAAAGGGGGGCTTTAAAGGGGCAAGACGCTATCGCCTGCCCCACAGTAGCTGCTGCAAATATGGGAGTCACCTACGCATTGGCCGTGCTAAACCACTTCATCAAGCGCTGGACCACGCTGCGTTTAGCCGTTTGCTGGTCAAGTTCACGCTTCAGTTGGGTGGTTAGCATGGCAAGCTCTTTGGATGTCATTCGTGCGCCATTCACCAAAACCCAATCATTACCAAGATCGCTCAGTTCACTTGGGTTCCGGCGATACAATGCCAGATAAGTAGTTTGATAATCGGTCATGACCTGCTGAACATCCATACGTGCCCTCCGCGATAAAGGTCACATCTTGCCTAATACAATCTCTATTTTTTGGAATTATAGCATGAGATGGCTTTAATGCGACCAGATTTGGACTTTTTTCATGAACTCTTCGGATTATCTAATGACTTTCTTCTTGCTGCTCAACTTTTTGCGCTTGGCAAAGATTCCAAACGTGCCAGAATCGTTGTAGTGCGGTGAACTGTGTACCAAAAGCTAGGACTATCAAGCCAATCGTCACGGCGTCACCCCAAAATTCACCGACAGCGAGGAGGGCCAATAGAGCGATGGTGCGTTCCATGCGGCTGAACACGCCAATCTTGCATTCAAACCCCAGTCCTTCGGCACGCGCCCGTGTATAGCTCACCAGATAAGCGCCGATCAGGGCGAAGAGGGCCAATGTCACGATCAGGTCATCGTCTTTCCGCACGCCATAAATCACCAGAGCGGCAAACAGCGCTCCATCCGCATAACGGTCAAGGGTAGAATCCAAAAAGGCTCCGAACGGACGTGGACCGGGCAGCATCCGCGCTACAGCACCATCGAGCGCGTCCAGTGGTAGGCTGAGAAGCAACAAAACTGCCGCAATTAAAAGTTGATCGTCGGTGATGAAATAAGCAGCTATGGCGGCTAATATTAGTCCCAATAAGGTGATAAAATCGGGATTAACGCCTAATTTGTGCAATAACTCGGCAATGGGTTGCACGATTCCTGCCGTTAGCTTCCGCATCCGGTCACTTAAAGTCACAGGCGAGGTGGTTTGAGTTTCAATCGTCATGGTCTTCGCTCTTTCAGGTAAGCCTTTACAGGGTAATTGAAGTTTGCTACACTACCTCCATTCGGGGCGTAGCGCAGCCCGGTTAGCGCGCTGTGTTCGGGACGCAGAGGTCCCCGGTTCGAATCCGGGCGCCCCGACCAATTTTACAGTATGTGAGTGCCTTTTGTCACGGTTAGGGGTTCCAAATTTGCCCTAGCTTATCTGATTGTGAAGGCACTTTTGTGTTTTGGCCCTACATCTATAAATGGTTCGGGTCAATCAACCTGCATTACCCATCAATCTCAAGTGGTTAGGGGGTAGTGTGGGTTTTTTGTTCGTTCCCTTATCTCCTTCATCAGTATCATTCTCACGATCAAAGCAAACACTCCGTAAGCCTATTTGTGGCGGCAAACTTAGCGTGGGAGTGGTATATTGGGTACGATTTGGGCGATATCACAACTCATTGAGCCACATCGGTGTTTGATATGGAGTGATGACTATTAAGGCCATCTTGGGACAACTCGATGATGTCCGACAGACGCCATGTCATTATAGAACTCTAGATATATATAGGGTAAAAGTATCATGATTCACGCAATCGCTCCCCAAAGTGCCACCCTAGCAAATGACGAAATTCTCAATACCCTACAGCGTGGCTTGGCGGGGCAATTTACCAACGCAAGAGTGCTGGTGCTGATTCCTGACCACACTCGCACGATTCCCCTGCCACTCTTGTTTCGCGGTGTGACTGCCGCCTTGTATGACGCCCGACAACTCGATTTTATGGTGGCGCTCGGAACACATCCAGCGTTGAGTGAAGCCTCGTTAAACAAACTGGTCGGCATTACAGCGGAAGAACGGGTCAATCAATTTAAACATATTGGTCTGCTAAACCACGAATGGGACAATCCGAATGTTCTGACTACGCTTGGCACGATTCAAAAAGCCCAAATTCAGGAAATTGCAGGGGCGGTCTGGCATCCGTCACTGGGTGGGGATGTAGATATCCGCATCAACAAGCGCATTTTGGATTACGACCATCTGATAATTCTTGGCCCGGTTTTTCCTCATGAAGTTGTCGGATTTTCCGGCGGCGCCAAATATTTGTTTCCGGGGATTTCCGGGCCCGAGATGATTAACGTCACCCATTGGCTTGGGGCGCTCATTACCATTTTGGATACCATTGGCGTCAAAAATACTCCAGTGCGAGATGTCATCAACGTCGCGGCAGCCTGTGTGCCCAAGCCGATTACGTTGGTCGCCCCTGTCGTTGTCAAAGAAGGGATTGCCGGATTATTTATTGGTGACCATCTCGCTGCGTGGAGTTCGGCGGCGGATTTATCGTCCGAGCGTCATATCATCTGGGTAGATAAACCATTTAAGCGTGTCCTGTCGGTTGCCCCGCCGATGTACGATGAATTGTGGACTGCCGCCAAAGCCATGTACAAGCTAGAGCCTGCCATTATGGATGGCGGTGAGGTGATTGTCTATGCCCCTGAACTGGCGGTAGTGAGCCATGTACATGGCAAGTATATCTATGAAGCGGGCTATCATGTGCGCGACTTCTATCTTAAACAGTGGGATAAGTATGGGCATATTCCACTAGGGGTGCTGGCACATGGCACGCATCTTCGCGGAAGTGGTGTGTATGAAAACGGTATTGAAAGGGCGCGTATAGACGTTACCTTAGCAACCGCTATTCCAGCGGAGGATTGTGCCATCTTATCGCTAGGCTACCAGAATCCCCACGCCATCAATGTTGAGGATTGGCAGGGACGGGAGGATGAAGGTATTTTGTACGTACCCAAAGCGGGAGAAATGCTCTATAGGGTTCGTAGATGAGAGGTATGCCAAAGAAAATCGAACCCACCGTCTTACCGAATTGACAACGCCCATCGTAAGGGGTGAGGCGTCGCTCATTAACTCTCGTATTCTGGCTATTCATTCTCCAAGTAGCTTTTGGAGCGTCTCAAGACCCAATGTAATGGCAATCACTCCCCCCATGGAGATATAGTGTGCATAGGGAAGAGCCGCAAATTGTTGGCTTGATTGGCGACGTAATCGTTGGTAAATCAAAAAGGCAACTGCACCCAGTGCGCCTAGTTCAATGGCTATGATGGTGGCAAAAATCATCAAGCGCCAGCCACAAAAAGCACCAACCATTGTGGCTGCCGTGATATTGCCCCATCCAAAAGCATCCCCAGCCCTTTGATTAGCAACCGCCGCAAAAAGCAACCCACCCGCATACATCAAGAAAAAGATGCCAAAACCAAGCCCCGCTCCAAGCGCTGCCTCTAACAAGCCACCTGTACCGGGTAGCAGACTGGTTAGCAGACCAAGGACAATCCCCCGTAGCACAATCAGTCCGGGAACCACATAGTTTGCTGATGGGGTGCGAAGGTTGATCACGCCCATAAGCAGTGCTAAATAGATAAACACTAACGCCCGTAGCAAGGCAAAACTAAGGTCATAGGTCAAAAGACATAGGACTGCCAGACTTCCGAAAAGGAGTTCTTGAAAAGGAAACCATAAAGTGCGGGATTTCATGAAGTCTAGCGTTTCAGCACCCAACAATTGTTGGAGAAAAGGTGCTCGGTTCACCCATTCAAGGTTTTGCCGAAAGAAGCTACCAGAACGGTATTCCAGCGAATAACGCTTGAGCACTTGCAGTACAAACATATCGCCAATGCTCGCTGTCATGGTGGCGGAGAGAAAGACCTTGAGTGCTAATTCAGGCGAAATGCTCATACGGCCCACCCCTCTAACGGGTCAGAAGGTATACAAATCCAATGAGAATAGCGAGTACCGTAAGAATGAAAATGACAACTTCGGGGCGCTGGGTTCTCTGGGGGGTTATCAATCGCTCTACCGTCGCCCACATATCGCGTTCTGGTGGGACAGCATCGGTTATTCCCAAATCCCATAGACCATGATAGGCCGCTTGCCGCTTGCCGAGGCCCATTTGATAATCCCCTAAGATGCTTCGCAATTGGGAGATTACCTCTATGCGCTGAAAACTATTGGCGGGTTGGACTTTCATTATTTGTACTAACGCCCGAATGACACTTCGATATTCCACTTCTGCCAAATCTCTATCGTTCAGCATCGCCCGCAAAGGCTCAATTGCCTGTGGGCTGCCACGATCCGCTAAGGCTTGACTTGCTTGAAGGCGGGTATTCTCGGCCCTTAACATGAGGATAAGTTCGGATTCGTCCCGTACTGGCAATACCAAGCCATTTTCAATTGTCGTTCGAGTCAGTTCGCCAATGGAAAAATCGTAGGTTATTTGCCCAGATAATTGGGCCAAAATCCGTTCGGCTGCCTCATTACGGATATGCCGCAGGGCCGTAATATTCGGTTGGATAATTTGTAGGTTGATGAATCGCTCTACTCGTGGAATGGTTAAGGCATAGAGACGGAAAAAAAGCACAGTAGCTGTTCCGCCAAGTAAGACCATAATTCCAAGTCCCAATGCGGTGGTTTCATCTGACGAAATCCATTGTTCGAGTATCCCCAATGGGCTTAACCATACAATCGTGAGCATCAGCATCAGAAGCAACCATGGCAGCAGGCGCGGTAGCACTATGCCCCATCGGTAAATACTTTGATGTAATGGCACGACATAACGATCCAACTGCTGGGCTGGAAATCCTTCAATATTGCTTAGGCATAGCGCACCAAGCTGCTTGTCTTGCCGCCACACTTCATCAACAAATCGGCTGACTTCCTGTCGCCGAGTGGCGGGTTGATCTTCATTGGCTTGCTCTTGCACCAGACCGCTCATAATAGCAATAATTTCGTGCCAGTGGCTATCGGCAATGTGTTTTTCTAGTGTTTGTCGGGCAGTCTTGCGTGTGGCTGGGGAAACAAAGCGGGCAGCATCATGGTCAAATACCGACCAACTTTGTCGTAGGAGAAGGGCTGCCGCAAAATATTCCTGCAAAGTCTGATGCCAAAAACGTAGGGTATCAGGGTTACTGGCAGAGACGAGTACACGATCACGCAATAATTCTGCAACGACAGGCGTTAAATCATTTGGATTGATAAGTTTATAATGGGGTGGTCGTTTAGCATTGCTGCTCGCAAAGTGCTGAGGGTCGGCGGCTGTGGCACTTTGGAAAATTTCACGAACCCTTTGAATGGGCAGTTCCAAACCTTCAGCTTTCATCGCATATCCCAAGTGTTCCGACAATCGGTGTTTGTCCTCCAGCCAATACTGGCGTTGGACATCTTCGGTGGTGGGCAGTTCCCATTCCCCCAACAAGCCACGTGCCAAGCGTGCCAGAAGTTGGCCTCGACTAAAGGGAAATCTGCCGCTGGCATATTGGTAGACCATGATCATCATCAATAACAGCAGCGGGTTTACGGCTAATTGTCGGAGTTGCAAATTTTCAGCAAGGATTTGGAGAAGTGCTTGGCGTTCAGATTCCTTTTCCAGATAACAGGCCAAATATGCTTCGACATCGTGTGGGTAGGTCAGTTCCATTAATTCAAAAACAGGCCACGACGCCCCACCCATCTGAAAATTATAGGCACGCGAACTGATGAGAATCAGGTGGTTAGGATGTTGACGTACAAACACGCGCAGACCATCTAGGAATTGTACGAGGTGCTGCTCACCTAATTCATTTAAGCCATCCAAGAGCAAGACAAGTGAATATTGGGTCAGCAACTGTTCAAAATCATCGAGGCGTATTTCCGCCCCATGTCGTTGAGCGGCATCTTCCAGTAGACCGAGAATGCGTTCATAGGAACTGCGGCCATCAATAGCTGTAAAATGGGGCAGCCAAACAAAAATAGGTATCGGCTCATTGATGCTGGCAGGAGACGCAGCGATGGACTCACGCGCAAAGCGGAGAGCCAATTGCTTAAGGGCGGTGGTTTTGCCAGAGCCGGGTTCGCCAATCAGTACCATGCGGCGATAATGCTTAATGGCCTGTTCCACGCTGAATTTCTGATGAGGAGTTTGGGTTCCGGGTTCTGATGTTGTTCGTAGCCGAACCCGAATATCATAGGATGGGTTGCTATTGACCTGTAGCTCAAAATAGGGCTGTTGTGTCCAATCTGCGAAGTCTGGTTCTTGGATGAGATTGGTGACATAGTTCAGCACTATCGTTTGAATGGATCGCTCATCCTTATCCGGGATATTTTGTAGGCCTAATGCGACGGCGACGGCCTGTAGCTGTCGGTTTGCTGAACGATAATAAGGAAGTTCTTGGAATTGAGAAATGAAGGCTTGCCCATCGTAGTTATCGAGGTGTGCGACGACCAGCGGCAGGATTTTGAAAGATGGATCATTTTCAAAGCGGTTATGGGCAAGGTGAATTTCTTTGAGTACCCATTCGGAGTTTACAGAAAGGGGGGAAAGTATGACGAGGAAGTGGGTACATTGTTGCATGATGCCTGAGACAATTTCGGTTTCCCACTGAGCACCCGCAGGAATGCTCTCCGGCGCAATCCAAACATCAACATGTAAATCACGCAGGCCTTGTGCTAGGTCGTGCGCTAATCTCCGGTCACGCCGGTCACGGGTAGTATGGGAGATAAAAACCCTCGGCGATGTTGGCATCATATTTATGGATGTAGCGAGAAATAATTGAAGTAGTATAGCTCGCCGTTGGCTCTCCTACCAAGTAAAACCTCACTAAAACTTGTGACTTATTTAGTAGTCTCCTATCGCCGGAAATGGGATTTCACAGACCCTGACGTTTGGCCTCATCCCATAGACTGTCCATTTCTTGCAGGGTCATTGTTTCAATCTGCTTGCCATTTTCTTTGGCGACGGCCTCGATATAAGCAAAGCGGCGCTTAAAACGCTCATTAGTGCCTCGTAGTGCGGCCTCAGCATCCACTTTCATCCAGCGTGCCCAATTCACTACTGCGAATAACAAATCGCCCATTTCTTTGGCACGACTTTCCGGGTCATTGGCCTCGCGGATCTCACGGATTTCTTCTTCCACTTTCTGAATCACAGGCTCTACGTCAGGCCAATCGAAGCCGAATTGAGCGGCTTTTTCTTGTACCCGATAGGCATAAATCAAGGCGGGCACAGCGGCTGGAATCCCATCCAATCGGGATTCACGGGCCTTACGCCCATTTTCGCCTTTTTGGGCTTGCTCTTGCTGCTTAATTGCTTCCCAATTTCGCACCACGTGGTCGGCGTCCTCGACCTCGACCTCACCAAAAATATGCGGGTGGCGGCGCACCATTTTTTCGATGATGTGCCGAACGACATCGGTGATATAGAACTCACCCTCATCTACCGCAATCTGGCTTTGGAAAGCGACATGCAGCAAAATATCGCCTAATTCTTCTGACAGGGATTCCATGTCTTCGGCGTCAAGGGCTTCGATCACCTCATAGGCTTCTTCGATAAAATGCGCCCGAAGGCTCTGATGGGTTTGTTTGATGTCCCACGGGCAACCCTCTGGGGAACGCAGATGAGCCATGATATTCAGCAGTGATTGAAAACTGGATGGGTGGGGCATCGGCGGCACATACAGCGTCGTCAAATAGCTGATATGCTCACTGCGATCCAGTTCAAATAGTGGGATGCGCTCGATCATTTCATTGGCCGTGCCCGCGCCATGCAGCAGCACGACGGGATAATCATCGGGGTACTGGTTCATCAGAGTCAGTTTGGTATCCGATGCGACGGCCTGACTATAAACCTGTGCAATCAACGCGGGCTGGTCTGGATTGATGGGTGGATGATAGAGGTGAGTAAAATCGGTGGCGTCGTGAATTTGCAGCCCGGTGATGCCGTCAATTTTTAGCGCAGACAGGGACGGTTCAATAAAACTTATGCCATCCACAATCTTGACCGGGATATTTTGAGTGTGGGCCGTCTCCAAAATTAATTGGGTTGTTTGCTCGCCGACCATTGGATGGCCGGGCACGGCATAAATCACCCCACCCTCTCGCAATCCAAGCGTCACAATTTGCTCGGCGATGGTTTGATAAAGCGCCTCAAAGTCTTCAGCTTTATCATAGAGATTATCAAAGCTGTGATAGGTGGGCTTGGTGGGTAGTGATTCGACCAGCGGATGATGTTTGGTGCGGAGATAGACTTCCGACGCATGTTCCAATGTGCGCCATGCCAGCAGCGTCATCTGCTCTACTTGACCCGGCCCTAATCCGACAATGGTAATGTTCATCTTGATGACCTCATTTTTTAAGCAGAAAAAGGCAAAACCATCCCCTGATCTGCAATCACGGGCGACTTTGCCTTATCGTATCATGGGAATCGCGCAGTTCAACCGCGCCCCAAAATTAACGCTTGGTGTAGGTTGGGGCCTTACGCGCACGCTTGAGACCGGGCTTCTTACGTTCCTTAGCCCGTGCATCACGGGTCAAGTAACCACCCCGGCGCAGCGTTCCACGCAGGTTGTCATCCATCTTCAGCAAAGCGCGGGCCACGCCCAATTGAATCGCATCGGTTTGACCAGTCACACCACCACCGTTGACCTTGACCGTGATGTTATAGGCGCTAAGGCTGCCTACATTGGCGGCTTTCAGCGGAGCCAGTGCGATTTCCATATCGCCACCACGTGTTAGATATTCTTCGGCGGGTTTGTCGTTGATGGTGAATGTTCCATTACCACCCGGATAGAGTCGCACCCGTGCGCTTGACGTTTTGCGGCGACCAACGCCCTCAAAATATTGCAGTGTCATAGTTCTATTTTTCTACCTCACTATTTCTCAAGGTTAGCCGACCACATCCCGTCCACCGTCAGTGGTTTGGGGTGTTGGGCTTCATGTGGGTGATTGGGGCCAACGTATACTTTCAGTTTGCCCAATTGTTTACGACCCAGTGTGTGGTTGGGCATCATTCCCTTGACTGCTTTTTCAATGACGCGCTCAGGGTGTTGTTTCATCTGGTCACGTAGCCGAATCGAGGTCAACCCACCCGGGTACCCGCTGTGGCGGTGATAATATTTCTGGTCAAGGCGGCGCCCGGTCACATGGATTTTTTCGCAATTGATGACAATCACGAAATCGCCCATATCGACGTGCTGGGCATAATTGGCTTTGTGTTTGCCCCGCAGGATGTACGCAATTTGACTGGCAAGGCGTCCCAGAGTTTGGCCCTGAGCATCAATCACCCACCATTCTTTTTGCGCTTCCTCCGGCTTGGGCGCATAGGTCTTGTATGGCATCTTTTCCTCCAAAAAAGCCTCCGGCATCATCGGCTTTCTGTGTCCACCAGCCGGAGAATCCTGCTTGCCCTGTTATCAAAATTGATAGTTGTTGTACACCACATGGGTCAGGGTTAATCCATGCGGCGGGGCACTTGTCCCAGCCATTTTACGGTTGGCAGACCGGAATGCCACAGTAAATTCTGCCACATTCATTTTGCCTCGTCCAACCTCGACCAACGTGCCGACGATACTGCGTACCATGCGCTTGAGAAAGGCGTTGGCGGTCAAGGTCACATGTAGCTCATCGCGCACTGCTTCGATCTGGGTCAAGGTCATGACCCTCACGGTATTTTCTCCTTTTGGAGGCATCCCAAAAGTAGCAAAGTCATGTTCTCCGCGCAATAGCTGGATGGCTTCTTGCATCGCCTCCACGTTCAGAGGCAACTGCCGATGCCACGCATACCGCTCACGCAGAGGGTCGCGGGTTGGCGAGATATAGAGTCTGTAAAGGTACGTGCGGTTGAGGGCAGCATAACGCGGATGGAAACTCTCCGCGACCTCCCTTAACGATTGCAATGCAATATCGTTTGGAAGATGAATATTGATTGCCTTGAGCAACTCCTCAGCCGTATGTTTCCACGCTACATCAAAGGCAATCACTTGACCGCTGGCATGTACCCCCGTGTCAGTGCGCCCTGCCCCGATGATGGTGATTTTCTCGTCCATCACTTGGGTCAAGGCTTGTTCTACCGTCGCTTGGATACTGGGCAATTCAGCACGCTGCCGTTGGAAACCGCAGTACAACGTGCCATCATATGCCAAGCGGCCTGCCAGTCGCAACTAGGCTTCCTCGTCGGCCTCCGACGGAAGGAATTCTATTTGTACCATCGGCGCGGCATCACCCTTACGCAACTCCAATTTATAGGTGCGGGTGTAACCGCCGGGCCGATCCGCAAAACGCGGAGCCAGTTCGTCAAACAGCTTGAGCATGGCCTCCCGGTTGTTGCCGAGGCGTGCCAGCACAATACGACGGGCATGAACGGTCCGTGCTGGGTCGGGATGAGCCAACCCTTGCTTGGCTTTGGTGACCAGTTTTTCCATTTCGGCACGAATCAAATCGGCCTTGGCTTCGGTGGTCTTGATTTTTTCGTTTTGAATCAGGGCAACCATCAGGTTACGCCGCAGCGCCCGACGATGATCGTAATCCCGACTCAGTTTCTTGCCTGCTACACGATGTCGCATGATCTTATTCCTTGCGCGTTAAAACACTCTTGTACTAGGAATCCGATTCCTCTTTGGCGAGAAAACCTTTTTCTCGGAGCAGGGTCGTGAGTTCTTCCAACGATTTCTCACCAAAGTTGCGGATCGCCAGCATCGCATCTGTTCCACGCTCCAGCATTTCTAGCACTTCACCCACAGTGGTGATGCCAGTACGCTTCAGTGAATTGAACACGCGAACACTCAAATCAAGCTGCTCAATCGGAATTTCATAAAATTCGGGCGCTGGCCCTCGTTTGCTGCCTTCTTCGACGACAGGCGGCATACTCGTGCCGGGAAGCGTCCAGTCTTCGATCTTTAGCCGTGCGATGGTTGCCAAGTGTTCCATCAAAATGCGGGCCGCTTGGCTCATGGCTTCATCGGGTGAGATCGTCCCGTCCGTCCAAATTTCCAACACCAGTCGGTCATAGTTGGTTTTCTGACCCACACGGGCGCGTTCCACTTCAAAATTGACGCGGCGGATGGGGCTGAAAATCGCATCTACCGGCACTTCGCCAATTGGTAGGCGGGTGCGATCATCGGCAGGCGAGTGTCCCCGCCCACTTTCGACCTTAAATTCCATCTCCACCGTTGCATTAGGGGTATCAATGGTGAACAGGAACAGATCGGGGTTGATGATTTCAACCGACGGTGGCACTTGCAAGTCAGCCGCAGTGACTTCGGCAGGGCCGCGCTTGTTTAGATACAGCCGCGCCGATTCTTCACCCATCAATTTGAGGCGCAGTTTCTTGACCTGCAAAATTAACTGCGTCATATCTTCTTTGACATCCGGGATAGCCGAAAACTCGTGCGGCACCCCTGTCACTCGCAGCGACGTGATAGCTGCGCCTTCCAACGAAGACAGCAGAATCCGACGCAGCGCGTTGCCGATGGTCGTCCCAAATCCACGCTCCAATGGGCTGACGATAAACCGCCCATAGCTGCGTGTGGTCGCATCCGGCTCAATTTTTGGTAACACCATGTTGTTAATGCTCACAAACCGCCTCCTAGACTAAACGGGCGATAGGTCTGACTAGCGGTTCCCGGCAAATTGCGGAAATCCGCCGGAAACCATTTCTGCCAGCATTAGCGGGCGGAATAATACTCGACAATCAACTGCTCGTTCAGCGGCAGGTCAATTTCACGACGTTCGGGCAGGCGCAAGACCGTGCCTTTCATCCCATTCAAATCAAACTTCACCCATTCTGGGGCAGTCGGGCGGGTTTCCACAAAGGCAGGTAGTTCACGGAAATATTTGCGGTTGCGGCTGCCATCGCGGACGGTCAGTTCATCACCCGGACGAACCAGATAGGAAGGAATGTTGGTTGCAATGCCATTGACCCTAAAGTGTCCATGCTGCACCAACTGACGGGCATGGGCGCGGGAATCGGCAAGACCCATCCGATAGACCACATTGTCGAGGCGGCTTTCGAGCAGTACCAACAAATTGGCACCGGTTAGGCCGGGACGACGCAGCGCCTCACGGAAATAACGACGGAATTGGCGTTCCAAAACACCATACACCCGGCGGGCCTTCTGCTTCTCGCGCAGTTGCAACGCAAAGTCGGAAGCGCGGCCCCGACGAAACTGGGTATCACGTCCATGTTGACCGGGGGGATAGGCACGACGTTCAATCGCGCACTTGGGTGAAAGGCAGCGAGAGCCTTTCAAAAACAGTTTTTCGCCTTCGCGGCGGCACAGCTTACAAACTGGGCCAGTATAACGAGCCATAGTTTTGGGCTTCCTCCACAGCTAATGTGTGTTTACACCGAATAATGATATTCAGTTGTCTTATAAGAACGGTCTGCATTGAGATAGATCACTACCCCAACAGGGCTAGACGCGGCGCTTTTTGGGCGGGCGTACCCCGTTATGTGGTACAGGCGTCACATCTGAAATCGAACGTACCTTTAAGCCACTGCCCTGAATAGCACGAATTGCCTGTTCACGACCGGGGCCGGGGCCTTTGACAAAGATGTCCACTTCCTGCATCCCAAATTCTTTTGCCACATCCGACGCATGAGCCGCAGCGACACGGGCCGCATACGGGGTACTCTTGCGGCTGCCCTTAAACCCGTTGGTTCCGGCGCTTGACCAGCAAATGACATTGCCCTGCTGATCGGTCATCGAAACAATGGTGTTGTTAAAGGTAGCATGAATGTGTGCTTGACCATACGGAACACTGCGACGTGTCTTTTTGGTCGTTGCTCCACGACGAGTTTTTCCCATACTTTACTCCTAGATAAGTTGAGCGCGAGGTACGTATGCTTCCCCGCGCCACTGCTATTGCTTGTTTGTTTGCCGGGAACAACAGGCCAGCCAATACAACCAGCCTGATTACTTCTTCTTCGCGCCGCGACGACGACCACGACCGGGGACCGTCTTTTTCGGCCCTTTGCGGGTGCGGGCGTTGGTACGAGTACGTTGACCGCGCACGGGTAAACTGCGACGATGACGCAGACCGCGATAGCTGCCAATTTCAATGAGCCGCTTAATGTTCAATTGCACTTCGCGGCGCAGATCAGCCTCGACCAGATAACCACCCACCGCTTCACGCAGCAGTGCGACCTGATCTTCGGTGAGGTCAAAGACGCGGGTTTGCGGGTTAATGCCCGTTTTCTGCATGATTGCATTGCTGCGCGTCTTACCAATGCCGTAAATGTACTGCAACGCGATTCCAACTCGCTTGTTGCGGGGTAAATCTACCCCTTCAATACGTGCCATTTGTTACTAAATTCTCCTCAAAGCTTTGCGCCGCATGGCGACATTCCATATTATCAGAAATCCACTAGCCTGACCAGACCTAATTACCGAGGATTTTCACAGTAGCGTCAAGATTTCAGGTTCACCCTCGGTAATAGCGATGCTGTGTTCAAAGTGGGCACACAACGACCCATCGGCAATCACCACCGTCCAGTGATCATCTAACACCTGTGTTGCAGGATGTCCAGCGATAATCATGGGTTCGATGGCGATAGTCATCCCCGGTTTGAGCAGCGCCGCTTTGGTGCTTTTCATGCGCTGGCGACGATTAGGCCACCAACACGGCACTTGAGGGTCTTCGTGCATTTTGCGCCCCACCCCATGTCCGGTATAACCCCGCACCACGTTATAGCCATGACTTTCAGCATGATGCTGAATGGCTTTGGCGACATGGCTAACATCATGCCCAACTACCGAGGCGCGAATGGCTTCCATCAGGGCCGCCTCTGTGACATCTAGCAACCGTTGGGCTTCGGGGGTAATACTGCCGACGCCATAGCTGTAGGCCGCATCTCCCACAAACCCCTGATAGATGCACCCCGTATCGAGTGAGACAATATCCCCTTCGTGCAAAATCCGGTCTTTGCTGGGGATGCCATGTACCAACTCATCATTGATGCTCACCGTCACACTGGCCGGAAACGGATGCTTGCTGCCATAGGGATATCCCAAAAAGGCCGGAAACGCTTTGTGCTGCTCAAACACCCGCATCGCAATTTTATCGAACTCCAGCGTGTTCATGCCGGGTCGGATTTTTTCGCGCATCGCTTCGTGTGCCCGTGCGACAATCCGCCCTGCTTCACGCATCAGCCGAATTTCTTGCACGGTCTTGGTCTGGATAGCCATGCTGCAACTGCCTACTGGATTACCGACATCACATCCGACGCCACTTTTTCAATGGGTTGGTCGGCATTAAATTCACGCACCAGACCTTTGGCTGCATAGTATTCGATCAGCGGCGCGGTTTCCGTAAAATACAAGTCAATGCGTTTTTCAACGGCCTCACGATAATCGTCGGCGCGTTGAATGAGTGGCTGCCCATCCACATCGTCTATTCCATCACGCTTGGGCGGATTGAAATAAATGTTGTAGACGCGCTGCTTATCTTGGGAATAGCGGCGGCCTTCGCTGCGCTGGATCGCGGTTTCACGATCCAGTTTAAAGAGTGCTACAAAGGAGACCTTCTCGTGTTTTTCGGCCAACAGCTTATCCAAAAACTCCGCTTGGTCGCGGGTGCGTGGATAACCATCCAAAATGACGCCGTTTTGGGCATCGGGTTGCGAAAGCCGATCTCGCACAACCTCGTTGGTTACATCGTCTGGAACGAGATTGCCCCCGCGCATCAGATCTTGGACGCGCCGAGCCAGAGGGGTATCCAACGTTTTCATAGCGCGGAACAGATCGCCAGTCGAAACGTGGGGCAGGCCCAGCTTTTCTTTAAGAATTGCCGCCTGCGTCCCTTTTCCAGACCCTTGTACACCCATCATGATGATGTACATACCCATGTTGTACCAACCTTATCCTTAGCGCAGGAATCCGTCGTAATTACGCATCATCAACTGGGCTTCGAGTTGGCGCATGGTATCAATGACGACACCGACAACGATGATCAACCCGGATGGGCCGATAACGTTGGCGGCGTTTAAGCTCGTTGAACTCGCGGCTGAACCGATGACGACACTGTCCAAGATTTGTACGAGTGCGGGCAGAATTGCCACTGCACCGAGGAACAGCGCCCCGACAAAGGTGATGCGACGCACAACCGTTGTGATGTAGTCCTGAGTGCGTTTACCCGGACGCAGACCCGGCACAAACCCACCATTCTTTTGCAGGTTTTCCGCTAGATTTTGGTTCTGCACCATCACATCGGTATAGAAGTAGGTAAAACCCACCACCAAAATAAAGTAGATGACCCAATAGGGCGTACCGCGTGCATTGCCAAAATTCTCGGTCAGATAGTCTGAAACTGAGCCTGATGGGAAATAGCTGGCAACAATCGCGGGGAAGGTAATGATAGACTGCGCGAAGATCAACGGAATCATGCCCGCCGTGTTGACTTTGAGCGGAATATGGGTGCTTCCACCGCCGTAGACTTTACGACCGCGTACCCGCTTGCCATACTGGACAGGTATACGCCTTGTACCCTCTTGAATCAACACAATTACGACGACGGTGATGAAAACCAAGAGGATAAACAGAACCGCATTGTAGAACCAATTGTTTTGCAATAGGTTATAGAGAGATGAGGGGGCGCGGGAGACAATCCCGGAGAAAATGATAATCGAGATACCATTTCCAATGCCCTGCTCGCTGATGAGTTCACCCAGCCAAATCGCAAACATCGTCCCGGCGGTCATGGTTGCAATCACGGTGATGGTAAGCAGTGTATCACTACCGAAACCGGGGAGTAGGTCGCCTGTGCCTTCAATAAGCGATTCAAAGATGTTGATTTGTCCAACCGACTGCAAGATCGCCATTGGAATTGCAAGGTAGTAGGTGTAGCGGGTGATTTTGTCCTGACCACCGGGTTCGCGTGCGATACGTTCCAGCGCCGGGATAATCGGCACCAGTAGTTGCAAGATAATCGAAGCGGTGATATAAGGATACACCCCGTTGGCGATGATGCTAAAGTTAGAGACCGCCCCACCGGAGAGCAGGTCTAACACGCCGAGGAAACCACCCTCTTGATTATCAAAAAGGGCCTCTAGCACGTCACGGTCTACGCCGGGGACGCTGATATGCGCCGCAAATTGGTAGATGACCAGAATAAACAGCGTAAACAAAATTTTTCGCCGAATATCCGGCAGCCGAAAGGCATTTTGTAATGCTTCAAGCATGGTTTAAAAATCCTTGTCCTGTAAGACACTTCTTCAGAAACATGTCCCGCAACGAGGGCCTAGCATACCGCATAATGCGACAGAGGGGCAGATGTTGAACCTGCCCCTACCCTGTATGATGAACTATTTCTTGGCCGCTTTTTCGGCACGCAGAGCTTCGACTTGTTCCTTCGGCAATTTCTTCACGGTGGCGCGTGCCCCGGTCAGGAGTAGTTCCAGTGTTTCAGCTGTACCACCCGCCTTCTCGATTTTTTCCTTAGCGGATTTCGAGAAGCGATGGGCCTGTACGGTCAGCTTCTTGGTCAATTCACCCTCGCCCAAAATGACGACGGGTGCATCGGCCTCGCGCACAATCCGTTTTTCGGCCAGTGCAGCGGGGGTGACAACATCGCCCGCGTTGAACACGGCTTCCAGCACATCCACATTGACTTCTTGATATTCAATGCGGAACACGTTGGTAAAGCCGCGCTTGAAGGGCAGACGACGCACTAAGGGCAACTGACCCCCTTCGAAATAGGGGCCTTTGACGCCGCCGCTGCGTGCGCCTTGACCTTTGGTACCACGTCCGGCGGTTTTACCCTTACCAGCCGAAATACCACGCCCTACGCGGGTCTTTTTCTTGGTCGAACCCGGTGCGGGTTGCAGATCGTGTAATTTCATGACTACTTCTCCACCTCTTCCACCGTCACCAGATGCTCGACCTTGTGGATCATGCCACGCACGGCGAGGTTATCGGGTTTTTCAACCGTCTGGTGCATTTTCCGCAGGCCCAACGCCGTGAGGGTGCGCTTTTGACGCCACTGCGCGGTGATCGGGCTTTTGGTCATCGTAATTCGTAGAGTCTTGTTATTGTTCGACATTGCGCTTACGCTCCCAGAAAGGCCGCACTTCGTTCGGGTCTTTGCCGCGCATCGCTGCCAGTGTCTGAACATCTTTCAGTTGACGCAGACACTCCATGGTCGCGTGGGCAATGTTCAAGCTGTTGTTGCTGCCCATGCTCTTGCTCAGGATGTCACGCACCCCGGCGGCTTCGAGTACGGCACGCACCCCGCCACCTGCGATAACACCAGTACCGGGCGAGGCTGGTTTCAGCATGACCTCTGCACCACCATGCCCCGCCGTAATTTGATGAGGAATGGTTGTTCCAGACAGGGCTACCCGTTCCATATTGCGACGGGCGCGTTCGGTACCTTTGCGAATCGCATCCGGTACACTGCGGGCCTTGCCGATACCAATTCCGACGCGGCCTTTGCCATCACCCACGATGACGACAGTGCGGAAGGCAAAATGACGCCCACCTTTGACCACTTTCGCCACGCGAGTGATGTCTATCACGCGCTCATCAAGTTCCTCACGGTCTTCCTCGCGGTCACGTCGGTCACGCCGTTGTTCACGATCCCGTTGTTCACGTTGTTCTTTTGCCATCGTTTTGCTCCTGAAAACCGCTTAGAACTTCAGGCCACCCTCACGAGCGCCATCGGCCAGTGCCTTGATGCGCCCATGATAGCGATACCCGCCACGATCAAATACAACTTGGGTAATCCCGGCTTTTTGCGCCCGTTCGGCCAGCGCCATGCCGACCAACTTGGCTGCTTCGCTCTTGGTTTTGCCTTCAACCTTCGCGGCGATTTCTTTATCAATCGTCGAAGCGGAAACCAGTGTGTGGCCCGCTTCATCATTAATCACCTGTGCATAAATCCCCGTCAGGCTGCGATAGACATTGAGACGCGGGCGTTCGGCTGTGCCGTAAATCTTGGCCCGGACTCTTGCCTGACGACGTTTACGCGATTCGTAACGAGATTTCTTTGCCATGTTTTCTCAGTTCCCTTGCCCGCGCAACTACTTCTTACCGCTCTTGCCGGCTTTACCAGCTTTGCGACGAATGGTTTCATCCGCATAGGCCACACCCTTGCCCAAATAGGGTTCGGGGGGACGTAGCCCGCGAATTTCCGAAGCGACCTGTCCGACTTCATCTTTACGGATACCCTTGACGATCACCACCGTACCACGCGATTCCTGTGGCACTTCAAAGCTCAGGGTCGGGGTTGATTTAACGGTAATAGGGTGGGAGTATCCAAGATAGAAGGTCAAGTCTTTACCCGCTGCTTCAGCACGATAACCGGTACCTGTGATAATGAGTTTTTTCTCAAAGCCACTGGAAACACCGACCACCATGTTGTTCAACAGGGCGCGGGTTAGGCCATGCAGGGCACGATGATGACGCGCATCACTTGGACGCGCAACCGTCACATGCCCATCTTGTTGCTCAATGGTCAGGTCGGGGTTAAAGGTTTGTTTAAGTTCGCCCTTTGGCCCCTTGACCGTCACCTCATTTTTATTGATGGTGACTGTGACCCCTTTGGGAAGCGCGATGGGTTGTTTACCAATACGAGACACGTTGTTTTCCTCCGTCTATTCAGGAGAGTGCTCAGTCCATTTGGGTCAGGCCGCGACCACCGATCTCATGACCTCGATGTTGGTTCAATCCCTGTACAGACCCACCTGCGGGTTGTCGCAGAGTTGTCTGGGCAGGGATTCAACCTTACCGAGCGGACGGCGGCCCGTAGCCTACCAAACGTAACAGAGCAACTCGCCTCCTACACCCTGACGACGTGCCTGTTGGTCGGTCATCACACCCTTATTGGTTGTGAGGATGGCAATGCCCATACCACTTAGCACCCATGGGATTTCGTCTTTGCCCACATAAATCCGGCGTCCGGGCGTGCTGATGCGACGCAGACCTGAGATTACAGGCTGGCGCTCACGACGTTTGCCATGATATTTGAGCTTGATCTGAATCATCGGGGCTAGTTTTTCATCGCCGACTGAATAGTCTTCGATGTAGCCCTCTTCTTTTAGCACCCGTGCAATCTCGATCTTGATCTTGGACAAGGGAATTTCGACGGTGCCCTGACCAACAATCAGACCGTTGCGAACGCGGGTGAGCATATCTGCAATTGGATCACTGTGCATTGATGTTCTCCTGCGTCTACCAGCTAGACTTCACCACGCCCGGAATCTTGCCTTCTAAAGCAAGTTCACGGAAGTGAATGCGGCAAAGCCCAAAGCGGCGAATATAGCCACGCGGACGCCCACAGACCTTACCAGAATGTGGGTCAACATACTGGCAGCGGTTACGGACGCGGACTTTGTACTTACGCTTGGATTCGCGTGCGGTAACAGACTTTTTTGCCATGTTTCTGATTACCTCGTGTTGTCCTAATTTTCTTTGAATGGAAAGCCAATAAGTTTCAACAGACGACGGCCTTCTTCGTCGTTCCGTGCCGTAGTGACAATAGTGATTTCCAAACCACGCAGTTTGTCAATCTTGTCATATTCGATTTCGGGGAAAATCAACTGTTCGCGCAGGCCGAGGGTATAGTTCCCACGTCCGTCAAAGCAGTCGGCACTAATCCCACGAAAGTCACGGGTACGTGGCAGTGCAATATTCACCAGACGGTCAATCATTGCCCACATCCGTTCCCCACGTAGCGTTACCTTGACCCCAATCGAGCGCCCTTCACGCAGTTTGAAGGCAGCCACGCTTTTCTTGGCTTTGGTGATAATTGGTTTTTGGCCCGCAATTTTGGTGATGTCTTCAACGGCGGCGTCCAAAGCACGGGCATTATCCAATGCTTCACCGACTCCAACATTGATGACGACTTTGACCACTCGCGGCACCATCATCACATTGTCATATTTGAATTCTTCCAGCAAGGCCGGAACGACTTCATCACGATACTTATCGCGCATTCTGGTTGACATGCTTTACCTCTCCGCCTAGTCAATATCCGAGCTGCACTTGTGGCAGGTACGCACTTTGCGCCCTTCTTCCGTCACCCGGAAGCCGACGCGCGTGGATTCCCCACATTGGGTGCAAACCAGCATCACTTTCGAAAGGTGAATCGGCGCTTCAAATTCAATGATGCCGGGGTTCACCTGTCGGCGGCCTGCTTGTTGTGGGCGCTGGTGCTTTTTGCGGATGTTGACTCGCTCAACAACCACTCGATCTTCTTTGGGCAGAACGCGCACGACCGCGCCACGTTTGCCTTTGTCTACTCCGCTGATGACCTCAACGGTATCACCTGATTTAATGCGTTGCATCTCTACTTATCCTCGCATCCTCGCTCGACTGGCTACCTGAATTACAGCGTCTCAGGGGCCAGCGACACAATTTTCATGAACCCACTCTCGCGCAGTTCACGGGCCACTGGGCCAAAGATGCGCGTGCCAAGCGGGTCACCACTGTCGTCATTCTTCAAAATCACGGCGGCATTGTCATCGAAACGGATGAAACTGCCATCTGGACGACGGTATTCTTTCGCCACTCGCACGATCACGGCTTTGACGATTTCACTCTTTTTGACAGCCCCTTGGGGAGCCGCTGACTTCACAGTGGCAATCACCGTATCGCCAATGGATCCGGTTTTGCGATGCGAACCACCCATGATTCGGATGACGAGTAATTCGCGTGCGCCCGTGTTATCTGCTACTACGAGGCGTGACTCAGTTTGAATCATTTTGCACCTCATCCACACTTGGGGCCAGAACCTGATGATGTTCTAGCACTTTTTCAACTGCCCAACGTTTGTTCTTGCTAATCGGGCGGGTTTCAACGAGTTGCACTACGTCACCCACCTGAACCTGACCACTTTCATCATGGGCCATGTATTTTTGGGAGCTACGCATAATTTTGCCATAGAGGGGGTGACGGCGAACGATGTCAATCCGCACTACGACAGTCTTTTGCATCTTATTGCTAATGACTGTCCCCTTGATGCGACGACGGTTGTTTGTCATGAACTAGTTCTCCTTGCCCTCTTGCTGAACCAACTGTTGGGCCAGTTCCCGTTCGCGCAAGATGGTCTTATAACGTGCGATGTCGCGCTGCACCAGCTTGATCCGTTGGGGGTTTTCCAACTGACCAGTGCTGGATTGGAATCGCAAGTTAAACATTTCCTGTTTGGCTTTATCAATTTCTTCCAAAATCTGGCTATCTGTCAGATCGCGGATTTCGCGTGATTTTGCCATCGCCTAGACCTCCTGCCCAGAAATCGGGTCGGTGCGCTTGACGAATTTGGTTTTGATGGGCAGCTTGAAGCCTGCCAAACGCAGCGCTTCATAGGCGACTTCTTCTTCGATTCCCTGCATCTCAAACAAGATACGACCGGGTTTGATGACTGCTACCCACTGATCTACCGAACCTTTACCTTTACCCATGCGGGTTTCGGCTGGTTTCTTGGTGACGGGCTTGTCTGGGAAAATGCGAATCCAGACCTTACCACGACGTTTGATATGGCGCACGATGGTACGGCGACAGGCTTCGATCTGGCGGCTGGTAATCCATGCTGGTTCCAGCGCCATCAGGCCATAGTCCCCAAATGTCACCGTGTTGCCGCGTTGTGCGTTGCCGCGCATACGGCCACGCATCTGCTTACGGTACTTGACGCGCTTTGGCATTAACATCGTAAACTTGACTCCTCAGTCTTTCCGCGTGTCATCCGCGCCGGACTAACTTGTATAGACCTCGGTGGCTTCGGTTCTGGGTTCTTCGTGCAATTTCTCGCCCTTATAAATCCAGACCTTTACCCCGATACGTCCATAGGTTGTCAGCGCTTCAGCAAATCCATAGTCGAGGTCGCTCCGCAGGGTATTGCGTGGCACGCGCCCTTCCACTAGCCATTCACGGCGAGCCATTTCTGAACCCCCCAAACGACCAGCGACGGCAATACGAATTCCCTTGGCCCCTTGGCGCATCGCCTGAACAATTGCCCGTTTCATAGCACGGCTGTGGCTAATACGACGTTCCAACTGCCCCGCGATGTTTTCGGCAACCAGCTTGGCGTCCAAGTCCGGCTTGGTGACTTCCTCAACTTCGATTTTGACCTTTTTGCCTTCACCAGCGATTGCTTCCAATCCCTGACGAATGATCTTAACGTTTTCGCCTTTACGACCAATCACGATACCGGGTTTGGCGGTAAACAGCGTCACTTGCACAGAATTGGGATAGCGTTCGATTTCCACTTTGGCAATTCCGGCCCGGTTCAGTTCCTTATCAACGAACTGACGGATACGGAAGTCCTCTTGCAGGAGATCGAGATAGCGCCGACCTTCTGCATACCAGCGGGCATCCCAGTCACGGTTGAACTTCAACCGCATTCCAATCGGGTTTACTTTACGCCCCATACATTGCTCCTAGTTCTCGTACTCGCGCAGTACCAGTTGTACATGCGCCGATTGCTTGACACGTGGCTTATAACGACCACGCGCCCCAGCCTTATAGCGCATCTGGCGCGGGCCTTCGTCGGCAGAAATCTCGGCGATAAACAAATCCGCCGGATTCATCTCGAAGTTATTTTCCGCATTCGCCAGTGCCGATTTGATAATCTTCTGCAACATGGCGGCGGCTTTCTGTGGCATAAACTGCAAGGTTGTGACCGCTTCTTCTGCGTCCATGCCCCGCACCTGATCACACACAAGGCGCATCTTTTGGGCAGAGACGGGCAGGTAGCGGGCTTTGGCTTTAACATCCATCGTCATGAACTCCTCAAACCACCCTGCCGCTAGGCTTTCTTCTTAGCGTCAGGAACGTGACCCCGGAATGTGCGGGTCGGTGCGAATTCACCTAGTTTGTGACCCACCATGTTTTCCGTGATGTAAATCGGCACATGATAGCGTCCATTGTGGATGCCAACCGTGTGGCCGACCATCTGCGGGAAGATGGTGCTGGCACGACTCCAAGTGCGGACAACCTTCCCCTTCTCATTCCGCTCATTCATGCGCTCAATTTTCTTAAGCAGACTGGGCGAAATATAAGGGCCTTTTTTAAGCGATCTTGACATTGCGATTTCTCCAGTAAACCAATTATCGCTCGAAGCGACGGCGGACAATGAACTGGTCGGTGCGCTTGTTGCGACGGGTGCGAACGCCCAACGCAGGCTTGCCCCAAGGTGTCTTGGGTGCAGACATACCGATACCGCTACGGCCTTCACCACCACCATGTGGATGGCTGTGGGGGTCCATTGCGATACCACGCACCCCGGGTCGCCAGCCCATCCAGCGTTTGCGTCCTGCCTTACCGATCTTGACATTGCCATGATCGGTATTGCCGACCTGACCAATCGTCGCCATACATTCTTCGTGTACCATACGGACTTCGCCGCTTGGTAAACGCAGTAGGGAATATTGGCCTTCTTTACCCAACACTTGGGCGCTGGTACCGGCTGCACGTGCCATCTGACCGCCCTTGCCGGGTTGCAGTTCGATGTTGTGAACCACCGTACCCACCGGGATATTCTTCAGGGGCACAGCATTTCCAACGCGCAGTTCGGCATTGGGGCCGTTCATCACGGTGTCCCCCACCTGTAAATCGAGCGGGGCGATGATGTAGGCTTTGTCACCATCAGCATATTCAATCTTGGCGATACGGGCGGAGCGATTGGGGTCATATTCAAGGGATACGACCTTTCCGGCGACATCGAACTTATCACGTTTGAAGTCTATGATGCGATATTTCCGCTTGTGACCACCGCCCTGATGACGCACGGTGACACGCCCCGTATGGTTGCGGCCAGCCTTGCGATGCAGGTGGGTTGTCAAGCCTTTTTCGGGCTTGGTCTTGGTCAGTTCTTCAAAGGTGAAGCCCGTCATCCCCCGACGACCCGCCGAAGTTGGTTTGTAGGCTTTCAGTGGCATTTTTCTTCTACCTCAGTTCCTTCTTGTGTATCAGCATTATGTTCCGTGAGGTTCGGTTCTCTGCTGAACACCAATTCTTTGTGAACGACTTTCGAAAAACTATAGGCCGAACAAATTAATGCTCTGACCGGGGGCAATCTGGACGATTGCTTTTTTCCATGCTTGCTTGCGCGTATACAACTTGCGCCCGCGCCGACCCCTCTTCAACGGTATAATCATCGTGTTGATACGTAGAACGTCCACATCGAAGATAATTTCAACCGCCTCTTTGATTTGAATCTTGTTGGCGTTGAGGGCAACCTCGAATGTGTATTGGTTCAACTCGTCCATCACGATGTTTGATTTCTCGCTGACGATGGGGCGGAGAATGACATCATACTTATCTAGTGCTTTGGTCATGATTTATGCTCTTCCCATTACTCTGCTTGATTCTTGCCGAGCCAAGCATTGAGGACTTCCAATGCACCCAGCGGGATAATCAGCCGATCATGCGAAAGCAGATCACGGATATTTAGGTACATCGCCCGCAGCGCCATAGCGTTGTCAAGGTTACGGGTCGCGTTTTCGACTGGCTCATTACGATCCGCCAGCAGAATCACCGCCGTAGAATCCCCAACCAATTGGCTCAACACCTGCTTGACTTCTTTGGTCTTGCCTTCCGAAACCGTGAAATCATCCACTACCACAATCTGACCGTCTTTCGCCAGTGCAGACAGAGCACTTCGCAAAGCTTCGCGGCGCATCTTTTTGGGCATGTCTTTTTCATAGCTGCGCGGTTGCGGGCCATGTGCCTTACCACCCCCGACGAAAATCGGGGCGTTGCGAGACCCGTGACGTGCGCGGCCCGTACCCTTTTGACGGAACCACTTCGCTTTGGTGCGATTAACATCGCTGCGGGTTTTGGTCGCGTGCGTCCCTTGACGTGCGTTCGCCATTTGGCGTACATACGCTTGGTGCATCAGACCCACGTTGACTTCTACTTCAAAAATGTCTGGGGACAGGGTGACTTTGGAGACTTCCTGACCCGACATGTTCCGAACTGGAACTTCCATCTTCTTCACTCCTCGCCCTTCAAGCCGCTAACTATTTGCCGTTTTTGCGGCTCGTATGAGCTTCTTTGATAATGACGATGCCGCCTTTTGCGCCGGGAACAGACCCACGTACCGCCAGCAGGTTGCGCGAGGCGTCTACGACTTCCACCGTCAAATTCTTCACGGTCACACGTTCGCTGCCCATATGACCCGCCATGCGTGTCCCTTTATAGACGCGGCCCGGCGTTGTACCAGAGCCGATTGAACCGGGGGCGCGTTCGCGGTCAGATTGCCCGTGTGTTTTCTTTTGGCGATTAAAATGATGACGTTTAATCGTACCAGCGAACCCACGACCTTTGCTAATTCCAACCACATCTACGACATCGCCGCGTTCAAATACATCACAGAGGACAGTGCCGCCTTCTTGAACATCCACCGTTTGTCCGTTTTTGACACGGAACTCGCGCAAAACGCGCACGTCGGGGATGTTGGCACTTGCAACAGCTTCACGTCGCAGATGGCCTTGAGCGGGTTTAGTCAACCGCGAGGTGTTGTTGCGCCGGGATTTCACCTCATCAAATCCCAATTGAATGGCCGTATAGCCATCGCGCTCCAGCGTGCGAATCTGGGTGACATAGCATGGGCCTGCCTCGATGACCGTGACCGGGATTGCCGTTCCCTGATCGTCGAAAACTTGCGTCATGCCGACTTTTCTACCGATGATTCCCTTCATGTCTCTTGCCTCCAAGGGACTGTAGGCGTGCTGCTCGTCTGAACGTGCTAGGGCAGCCGCGTCCCATCATCCCTACTGCCGTATTTCCGAAATTGCCCCGAACCTTGCCGGGAGATTAAATCTTGATCTCAATATCTACCCCGGCAGGCAGATTGAGGCGCATCAGCGTGTCAATCGTTTTTGCGTCCGGGTCGAGCACGTCAATAAGTCTCTTGTGAGTTCTTATTTCAAAATGCTCTTGCGAGTCCTTGTCGATAAACGACGAGCGACGAACCGTAAAACGTTCGAGTTTGGTCGGCAGTGGAACTGGCCCGACCACCCGCGCTCCCGTGCGTTCTGCCGTTTCGACAATGCGCCGGGCCGATTGATCAAGTACCCGGTGGTCATAGGCTTTTAGCCGGATGCGGATTTTGTTTTTTGCTTTGTTTGTCATACCCCTCAGACCTTATTTAATTATCCGCAAGGGAGGTTTTACGCTCCTCCCCCGCAGAATGTTTCCCGAAATCGGGTTATTCAATAATCTCAGTGATGACACCGGCCCCGACGGTGAGACCACCTTCGCGGATGGCGAACTTGGAGCCTTGTTCAAGGGCAATCGGCTTTTCCAAC
>JAJTXY010000035.1 GCA_021463865.1 Anaerolineae bacterium | reverse complement strand
CCCCCGCCGATGCCCCATCGCCCCTCCCCCCCCAACGCCACTGAAACCACCATGTCCGTGCAAACCCTGACATGGCTGCCCAATCCTGACCCCTGCCAGCAGTTAAATTTTGAGGTCTGGATTGATGGTCAATTGATGGGTCAAACCAGCGAATCCCGTTGGCTACTGCCCGCCCCGCTGACCCACGATATTCAATGGCAAGTGGTGACAATTGACGCACAAGGCAACCGTACCCCCGGCCCGACATGGCGCGTCTATGCCCCGATAGAAGGTTGGGCCAACACCCCACCCAACTTTGCAACCGCCCAAATGAAACCCGCCGATGAAAAAACGATTTTACCCGTGTCATGGTGGATATTGGGTCTATTATTTGCCAGTTTGGGCCTCATTGTGCTAGGGGGAATGGGCTGGCGCATGATCCGACGTTGAGGAAATCTGCCAAAAATTTTGTTCGCCTCCAACGTAATTCCTACACTCATGCGGTACAGTGTTGGGCTGAAAATTCCTGAACAAAAATGCGAATGTCAATTCAAGAGGTAGGGTTTTTATGGCCGAGTCATTTACCTTTCAGGCGGAAATCCGCCAATTATTGTATACACTGGTGCATTCCCTCTATACCGAACGCGAAATCTTCCTGCGGGAACTAGTCTCAAACGCTTCCGATGCACTTAATCGGATGCAGTTTGAATTATTGACCAACCGCGATGTACGCGACGTAGACGCCCAACTTGCTATTGAAATCGAAGCCAATGAAGAGGCGGGCACACTCACCATCCGCGATACGGGTGTCGGCATGACCCGCCAAGAACTGATCGAGAATCTGGGTACGATTTCTAAAAGCGGGGTACGGGCATTTTTGGAGCAGGCCAAATCCACCAACGGGCACATTGCGACGGATTTGATTGGGCAATTCGGTGTCGGCTTCTACAGTATTTTTATGGTCGCGGATGAGGTCACCGTCAACACCCTGTCTTATCAACCGGATTCACAGGCCTATCGCTGGATTTCTCGTGGTGAAGAATCCTATGAAATCGAAGAAGGCGACAAGGATGTTCGTGGTACAGAGGTCGTCCTCAAGCTAAAAGACGACGCGAAGGACTTTTTGAAAGAATACACCCTCCGCAAAATCATCCAGACCCATTCCAATTACATCGCCTTCCCCATCTATATCGGTGAGAGCGAAGAACCTGTCAATGCTCGTCAAGCGATCTGGCGGCGACCTGCCAGCGAAGTCAGCGACGAAGATTACCACAATTTCTATCGCGCCCTGACGATGGATTTTGAAGCACCATTGGCCCATATCCATACCTCCACCGATGCCCCGGTGCAATACTATGCCCTGCTCTATCTGCCCGCCAAAGCCGAACGCAGTATGTTCAGTCTGCGGAAAGAACCCGGCTTGCAGCTATACGCCCGCAAGGTTCTGATCCAAGACTACTGCACCGATTTGCTGCCCGAATATCTCTATTTTGTGCAGGGGGTGGTAGATAGCGAAGACCTACCGCTGAATGTCTCGCGTGAAACCGTGCAGGCCAATAAGCTCATGGCTGGGTTAAAGAAGGCCATCACCGGACGTATCCTGCGTTATCTGAACGACCTCGCCAAAAATGATCTCGAAAAATACGCCGCATTTTGGGCAGAATTTGGCCCATTTTTGAAACAGGGCATGATTGCCGACCCCGACAACCGTGATCGTCTACAGGCCCTCCTGCGTTTCTACAGTACCCGCAGTGAAGATACCCTCACTAGCCTGCAAGACTATGTTGAACGGATGCAGGAAGTCGAAAATCAGCAGGAGATTTATTATGTACTAGGGGATAGCAAATCTGTCGCTTCACGTAGCCCCCACCTCGACCCCTTCCGTGAACGGGGTATCGAAGTGTTGTATTTCACCGAGACAGTAGACAGCTTTTTGATTAACTCGCTCTTCGAATTTAACGGTCACAAACTCCGCAATGTGGATGATGAAAGCCTCGACCTCTCCGCAATTGGCTCACCCCAAGAACCAGAAACTGCCAATGAGCCGTTAGAAGAGGATTCGCTGGAAGGTGTCCGCAGTCGCTTTGCCGATATTCTAGGAGATCGAGTACAGTCCGTCCGCATTAGCAAGGTGTTGACGGGTAACAATCCGGCCCGCTTGGTATCCCCCGAAGGCACGCTAGACCGCCACACCCAGCGCGTCTATCGCATGTTAGAGCGTGATTATGAAGTTCCACGCAAGATTTTGGAACTCAACCCACGCCATACCCTGATGCACAACTTAGCCAATTTGATGCAGGCTGATGCCGAAAATCCATTGGTCGAGGTCACCGTTGAGCAAATTTATGAAAATGCGCTCTTGTTGGATGGCCTTCATCCCAATCCCGCTGAGATGGTCAGCCGGATTCAAGCCTTGATGGAAGCCGCCACAGGTCGTCATTCCGATTAGAGGATATTTTTGAAGAGGGCAGGTTTTTATAGTCTGCCCTTTTAGCACCTATTCAGGCCACTTATAGCCAAAATCGCGGCGCTTGATTTTGACCATACGACCATCGGGGTGATGCCACACAATCCCCTCAACTTTGTGTTCCCCTAACCACAGTTTCAGCCCCTCAAAATCGCGGGGTGGCTCGGTCTCCCACACCACAAACAGCGGGTCGCCATGCCGTACCAATTGATGCTGATTCAATTTATAGGGATTGCCCTGCACCTTTGGCCCAATTAATTCATACGTCCCCTCACGTTCATCGGGTGATGTCGTCGCCAGCAAGTGATTCCACGCCTCCCAATGCCATTTATCATCGGGCTTACGGGCGTCAACTGCCAACCATCCGGGCCAATGACCTGTAATCGGGTCGGGGTCTTGGGCCGATACAAATCCTTCCGGTGGGTTCTTGCCCTTTTTAGCATCATAGCGTTTGTACAGCACCCCATCTTGAATCAGGCACGACGTCCCATCCCATTTAGGGGTGGGTGTACCTTCGCCTGCAATTACCCACTCAGCGCCCTCAACCACTTCATCATAAACCAACCGCGTGCCCTCATAGTCGCGTTTGAACGTGAGACAATTTTCTTCACGAACCGTCCTTTCCGTTAGCGTTTAGCAAAAGTGAACATATACCCAAACATCAATACACGCACATACTCGCCGTCGTCCCCTGCTGTGGATTGGAACATCGGCATTGGCCCTGAAGATTCACCCGCTGGAAAATTAAACAACCTCAGTGGAGTATTTGAATTATTGGGAGGCAGCAATGGCAACGCCGAGACGCCAGCATCACTGCTATTAAAATTGAAATATATCATATAACTACCATCTGGTGTTACTATCCCCGCCCGAATGGTATCATATCGGCCTGCAACCTGATCGGTTATGCCAGCACGCTCCACAAAACTCTGTTGATCTGGCACACTACTAAAATCAATCAAGGTCATGGATTCACCGCTATTTACATGAATCGCATAGGTCGGTTCAGCCGATGCAATTTGAGTGGGCGAAAATGTGGTTGCCACCAAATATTGACTATCCCCACTCCAACCAAGCCCACTCAGAAAAAGATCAATTTCACTCCATGCCGGAATGCCGAACTGAACTAAATCCGATAAAGTAGCGACTTGGCGTGCCTCACCACTTACAACATCCACAACCCAAATACTTTGGTCTTTGTTCGCATCAGATGGACGCACCAAAAAAGCCAGATTTTGACCATCGGGGGATAGAGACACGCTGCCGTCCAATACATCCGCCCTAGCGCCGTAGACAGCAAAAGGTTCATCTTTTACATAAGTCAAATTAGACAACAATATGGGATCATCAGCGTTTTCCAGCCCATTCGCCAAAGTGAACCGATAGAGATTAAAGGGTACAGGGACATCTTGCCCATAAGCGGTACGGAAGAAGTAGAGAATATCGTTTGCCCCCCAAACAGGCGCATAGTCCAACTCCAACGTAACACCGTCATCTGGAAGAGCATCGTCAATGATCCCATCATCCGTTAGGTTGACCAACTGCCGCGTTTCAAAATCAAACACCCAGAGGTCACTTTCGTAAAACCGTAGAAATAGATCCTCGTGAAAGGCGAGATAACGGCTATCTGGCGACCAAGTAAAACCCGTCATCACACGCACAGTCACGTCACCAGTGGAAACACACTCGGTTGTCGCCGAAGCAATTTCGTAAATACAAAAAGATGTGTCGTCGGGCCACACCAATTTCGACCCGTCCGGCGAAATCGTCATATTCCGGGTGTCACCCAGTTCATCTAGTCTTTGATATTCCACAAATTCCAAGATGGGCGGAGTGGTGACTTGATGAGGGGCTGTCGGATTATTAGGGGTCAATGTAGGAATAAGGCTTGTTAAGCCGCACAAACTGGCTAACAGCAATAGAAGTGAGCGTAGCATAGTTTCCCTTCCTCAAAAACAAAAAGTGGCATTCCCATCTGCTCTATAAGGATGCCACTTTGTGATGAAAAGTTCCAATGAGGCTTTTGACGGATTTATTCAGCGGCTTGTGGCTGCTTCCATCCTTGCCAACCGCGTGCCTGCCATGCCGCGTAGACCGCCACTGCCCCCACTGTCGCCACGTTCAGGCTTTCAACCGAACCACGCATTGGTAGTGTCACCAGCAAATCACATGTCTCCCGCACCAAGCGGCGTAAGCCTTCCCCCTCACTACCCAACACCAACCCCAAACTCATGTCCAAATCCACCTTATCGAGTGGTTTGACATTCGGGCCAATATCAAGACCGACCAACCAGACATTTTCTTCCTGCAATTTTTTCATCGTGTTAACCAGATTCGTCACCTGTGACACCCGCAAATGCTCCACCGCACCGGATGAAGCCGCTACCACCGCCGGAGTCACCGCCACGCTACGTTTGACCTGCATAATCACGCCATGTACCCCCACCGCATCCGCCACTCGCAGCAGCACCCCAACATTTTGCGGGTCTTTGAGCAAATCCAGCAGCAGAATAAATGGCTTTTCATCCCGCTGTTTGGCGACCTCAAAAATATCTTCAAGCTCGACATAAGGATAGCCCGCTGTCCGCAAAACCACTCCTTGATGATTACCCTCGTTCGTTGCCAAATCATCCACAATCCGACGGGGCACACGGCGTACTTCTACCCCTTTGGCCTGTGCTGTGTTGATGATGTCGGTGATGATATTTTTCTCTTCTGTGCCCTCAGCAATCAGCACTTGCTGAAACTGCCGCCGTCCTGCCCGCAAAGTTTCTAACACGGGCCAACGTCCATAAATGAAATCTGACATATCGAAATTACACTCCAAACCGCTGCATGTGTGGTTGTTCTATTGTTTGTTTTAAAGTAACCCCACCGAACCCGTGACGATTCAGGGGTATATTCCCCGGCACACTCTATCTTACAGGAGATTAACCGCATCTGAGAATCCCAACCATGCTTGCCCTTGCCCAAACGCTTGTTATAATGCCTTCACCTAAGTGGAGAGGATACCTATGTCTTTTTTCGAGATTTTTGCACTTGGCGGACTTATCATTGGGGTCTATGTCACCCTGCTGTGGCTCGTCAGCCTAGCCATCAAAAACGCCAGCATCATTGATATTTTCTGGGGACTGGGCTTTGTGCTGGCGACCAGTGTCTATTTCCTATCCAGCAATGATGGCTACACAGGTCGTCAATTTTTGGTGTTGGCCCTTGTCTCCATTTGGGGCATTCGGCTCTCAGCCCATATTGGCCGACGCAACATCGGCAAGGGTGAAGATTTCCGTTATGCCAATTGGCGGCGTCAATATGCCGAAAAATGGTGGTGGCGTAGCTATTTGCAGGTATTCCTCTTGCAAGGTGTAATTCTGTGGCTCATCTCAACCCCACTCCTTGCCGCGCAATATCACGACACCCCCGACCATCTGACAATTTTGGACTTTTTAGGGCTGGCGGTGTGGGGTATCGGCTTTTTCTTTGAGGCAGTGGGCGATTGGCAGTTGATGGTCTTTAAAGCCAACTCTGCCAACAAAGGCAAGGTACTCAACACTGGCCTATGGCGTTATACCCGCCATCCCAATTATTTTGGCGATGCGACCCTGTGGTGGGGTTATTTTCTAATCGCCCTCACCACCCCCTACGGCTTTTTGACGGTCTACGCCCCCGCGTTCATGACTTTCTTGCTGATGAAAGTTTCCGGCGTGGCGATGCTCGAAAAAACGTTGGTCGAGACCAAACCACAATACCGCGACTATGTGCAGTCCACGAATGCCTTTTTCCCCGGCCCACCCCGCACGTCTTGACAGGCGGCGCGGCAGACTGATACAATCCTAAATAAATGGGCCTGTAGCTCAGCTGGGAGAGCGCTACAATCGCACTGTAGAGGTCAGGGGTTCGAATCCCCTCAGGTCCACAATTCATCACCCCAAACGCTTCTCCCACTCTAAACCCCATCCTCAATACTATTGACATTGGCCTAAACCAACCCTATCTGTATACTTCAAAAACGCTGCACTCAATATCGCCATCTATTAGCTTAACGGATAGGGCCTCGAAAGTTGATTAATAAACTGCAATCTCCCAAAAATCTTGCTTGGCATGATGTTCAGATTGATGGCGGGTTCTGGGGCGAACGACAGACCACCAACCGCGAACGGACGATTCCAGCCGTTTATCATCAGACCAAAATCACCGGACGGCTCGATGCTTGGAAGCTCGACTGGAAGCCGGGAAAACAACCTGAACCGCATATTTTTTGGGATTCGGATACAGCCAAATGGATGGAAGCCGTCGGTTACAGCCTAGCGACTCATCCTAATGCTGAATTCGAGCGTCAAGTGGATGAAGTTGTCAATCTGATTGAGAAAGCCCAACTACCGGATGGTTATGCTAACAGTCATTTCATAGCAGTCGAGCCAGAAAATCGTTGGTGCAATCTGCGTGACCAGCATGAATTGTACTGCGCTGGTCATCTCATCGAAGCCGCAGTCACATATTCCCAAGCGACAGGTAAGCGCAAACTGCTCGACATCTTATGCCGCTATGCCGATCATATTGACACGACCTTTGGCCCTAATGAAGGACAAAAACGCGGCTATCCCGGTCATCCTGAACTAGAGTTGGCACTGGTGCGGTTATTCCATGCGACGGGCGAACCGCGTTACCTCAAGCTATCCAAATATTTCATTGACGAGCGTGGACAGCAGCCCCATTACTATCACCAAGAAGCGCTTGAACGAGGTGAAGACCCATACAACTTTTGGGCCAAGACTTTCGCCTACTACCAAGCCCATCAGCCAATCCGCGAGCAGAACACCGTGACAGGCCACTCCGTCCGTGCGCTCTATCTATACTCCGGTGTTGCCGACATTGCCCTAGAGACAGGGGATGATGCATTACTGGACGTTTTGCACACCTTGTGGGATGACCTGACTCAGCACATGTTATACATTACGGGCGGGGTGGGATCAACACATACCAACGAAGGGTTCACCTTTCCCTATGACCTGCCGAATGAGACAGCCTATAGCGAAACATGCGCCTCGATTGCATTGGTCTATTGGGCACAACGTATGTTCACTCTTGACCCAGACAGTCGCTATATAGATGTGATGGAACGGGCTTTGTACAACGCGATGCTGAGTGGGGTATCCTATGAAGGGTCACTTTTTTTCCAAGCTAACCCACTGTCGTCGTACCCAAATGTGAGTCCCTATGGGCACTGGCACAGCGTCACGACTGGCCCCCACCACCATCGCACGGAATGGTTCGATGTCGCTTGCTGTCCCTCAAATCTGGCCCGCTTGGTGGCATCCGTTGGCGGATATTTCTATTCGGCGACTCCAACAAGAGTGTATGTTCATCTCTACAATCAAAATCGTGCTCAAGTATTGGTTGGTGGAAACCCAGTACAAATTGAACAGCAGACGGACTATCCTTGGAATGGCGATGTTCATCTCACTATCACAACGGCACACCCGACACGCTTTGAACTGGCACTACGCATCCCACGCTGGTGCCATGACTTTCGGATCGAACTCAACGGCGTTGGCATATCAAGAGAACCTGAACGCGGCTATGTCGTCATTGAGCGGGAGTGGCAGACGGGGGACACGGTGACGGTCACATTTGCGATGCCTATCGAACGGATAGTGTCGCATCCACAGGTGCGCCAAGATGCTGGGCGTGTTGCCCTCCAATGTGGGCCAATTGTGTATTGTCTGGAAGAAGTGGATAACGGCGCAGCACTGGCAAACGTCGCTTTGCCGTCCGAGGCTCGCCTTACTTATGACTTTGATAGCAACCTGTTTGGTGGCGTTGGGACAATCAGCGGTGAAGCGCTGCGGGCCGATCCTTCTCAATGGGGCAGCGAATTATATGTAGCGGAATCCGTGCGAAAAATTCCCCCAACGCCTTTCACCTTTAAAGCGATTCCCTACTGTTTTTGGGCAAATCGTCAACTCGGCGAAATGCGTGTTTGGCTGCTTAAATCATAAAGTGGTGTTCATGCGGACAGAAGATTAATCCCAAATAACTCCACAAAATCAATGGCAGGTGCTCGGCCCGATTTCTCAGCCTGCCGAACGTACATTTTAAGTATTTACTAAAGCTCTCAACACTTCATCAAGTAACAATTCCTTGCATTGGTGGGAATAATTCAAAGGATTTTTCAAATAACCATTGGGTTAAGCCATTTTAGGTGCAAAACTCCACTCTGTCTTTAGTAACAGGTAAGTATGGGTCATGATATAATGGTAGTTTTAATAACGGATTGATCTTTATTGCACGCCTTCGTAGCCGGGAAACATAACCAAAATGCAAATGTTACGTGTAAATCCTTTAACAGATTTAGCTTGGAAAAACCTTGTTCACAGCCATGACTTAGGCAGCGTTTTTCATTCGATTGATTGGATCGAGTCTGTCAGCGAGTGTTATGGATTCCAACCCACTGCCTATATTTTGCTTAACGGTTCAGAGACACCAATAGCGGGTCTCCATTTATGCAACATTACCGACATTCGCGGTCATCGGCTCGTATCCTTCCCCTTCTGCGATTTTACCGACCCCATCGTCGCCGATTCGAAGGCTTGGCAAACCTTGAGTGACTCTGTATTCGCCGACAATGTGCCCTTTCATATTCGCTGCCTTCACAACGAAATCCCCCTCGATGACCCCCGCCTAACCATCACCAAACAGACCATGTGGCACGGGCTAAATGTTGAGCCAGATTTAGACACGCTTTGGCACAACATTGAATCGTCCGCCCGTCGTGCCATCAAGAAAGCACAGCGCATGGGGGTAACGGTACGCCCTGCCGAGACCCTGAGTGATTGGCGTGCGTTTTTCACCCTTCACCTAAGAATACGAAAATCGAAGTATCAACTGCTGGCGCAACCATTTGCCTTTTTCGAAGCCTTAAAGGTCAGATTTGTCGATAAAGGACGCGGCGCACTACTCCTAGCGGAACTAGAAGGGCAAGTGATCGGGTCAGTGCTTTATCTGGGATGGAAAGACACACTCACCTACAAATTCAGCGCCTCAGACTTCGACTTTTTGGATAAGCGCCCCACCGATTTACTGGTGTGGGAAGGCATTCGATATGCAAAGGAAAATGGCTACCGTTTTATGGACTTTGGGGCGAGCGATCTCGACCAAGAGGGGTTAATCCGCTATAAACGCAAATTTGCCGACAATGAAAAACTGATTTCTTTCCTAAAATATACGCCGACAGGTTATGTTGACCACCCACGAGATAAAGAAACCAGTTCGACACTTGGTCATTTAACAGACCTGCTAACACACCCCCAAGTCCCGGATTCTGTAACTGAAAATGCAGGCAAGTTGCTTTATCGCTATTTCGTTTAAGATTCTTCTGAGATTGAGATAGAATACAATTATTCACCAATGCAGCAAAGTTATATTTTTTAGGGTCTTTTAGCTAATTTAATGAAAACCAAAGCCGCCCTACTTTATCAAATGGAATTGCCTGCCCCCTATAGCGCCAGTAGGCCTCTTCAAATCGAAGATGTACAGCTTGATGCACCCGGCACGGGCGAAGTCCTCGTTGAAATAGCGGCGGCTGGATTGTGCCACAGTGATCTTTCGGTGATTGATGGTTCACGGCCTCGGGTCATGCCAATGGTAATGGGGCATGAAGCAGCAGGGATTGTGCGCGAAGTTGGGCCAGCCGTGACCGAATTCCGTGACGGCGATCATGTGGTATTTAGTTTTGTCCCTTCCTGCGGCACTTGTATCTACTGCGCCACCGGACGCGCCCCCCTCTGTGAAAATGGGGCACGAGCCAATGTTGCGGGGACATTGCTTTCCGGTGCATGTCGGTTTACTAACCATCACCATCAAATCTGCCATCATCATTTAGGGGTGTCGGCTTTCACTCAATTCACCGTCGTCTGTCAAGAAAGCCTCGTTAAAATTGACCCCACAATTCCTTTGGACAAGGCGGCTTTGTTTGGTTGTGCCGTCCTCACGGGGGTTGGGGCGGTTGTCAATACAGCTAGGGTCGAACCGGGAAGTGCTGTTGCAGTGTTTGGCATGGGCGGTGTTGGACTGAGTGCCGTGATGGGTGCAGCGGCGGCTGGGACATATCCGGTCATCGCCGTAGACATAATCCCTGACAAACTGCTATTGGCACAGAAAATTGGCGCGTCCCATATCATCAATGCTGCTGTTGATAACCCCGTACAGGCAATCCGTGAAATTACGAAAGGCGGTGCGGCCTATTCTTTCGAATGTGTAGGCAGCGAGCGAGTGTTGCTGCAAGCCTATGAAGCCACTGGGCGCGGCGGCATGACCGTCACAATGGGCTTACCTCATCCAAGCAAGCAGTTCAGCATTTCGGCGGTGAGCATGGTCGTTGAAGAACGCACCATCAAAGGCTCCTATATGGGATCGGCTGTCCCCCGCCGCGACATTCCGCGCTTTATTCAGATGTATCAAGCAGGTCATCTTCCCGTCGAGCGGCTCCTCACCCATACCCTGTCCCTCGACGAAATCAACATGGGGTTTGATCGCCTAGCAAAAGCCGAAGCGGTGCGACAGATCATTACTTTTTAGGCACAACCCTATGTCAGAAACACCTAGACCCTCACGCCATGAATTTCCACATTACCTCACCATCCCCACTCGCTGGATGGATAATGATATCTATGGACATGTCAACAACGCTCTCTACTATGCCTTTTTTGATACCGTAATCAACCACTTTCTCATCAACGAGGGTGGCCTAGACATCCACGCTGGCGAAATCATTGGATTAGCAGTGGAAACCCAATGTCGGTTCTTCCAACCAATCAGCTTCCCCGATGTTGTGGATGTGGGCTTGAGAATCGCTCGCTTGGGCACCAGCAGCGTGCGTTATGAAGTGGGTTTATTTCGGCAGGGCGACGAGGCGATTGCCGCGTTTGGTTATTTTGTGCATGTCTTTGTAGATCGAGCGTCACGCCGACCTGCGTCCATCCCAGTACCTATCCGAGCCGCTTTTTCGCGCATCTCAGCGCAGTCCTAATGCGCAGTCCACTGGATACCCTGCTTCAGTAATTTAGAGAAAACTTCGTCCTGCCACGCCACTGGGTCATCTCCCAATTGCAGACAAAATACACGACTGGCTTTATACTGACGTGTCCAAGCAATCGTCCTCATGCTTTTGGGATGGGAGGTAATCAACAGCACATGATTAGCATCACCCTCGGCGTTCGGCATACCATAGGTCTCATCTGTAATTGTCCAATTTCCCAATCCCGCCGTAATCGGATGTTGGGTATCCACAATCTCCAATGGAATTGCTTCACGGTGAGCATAATGCGTTAATTGACGATTGTTAATCCCGACAATCTCATCCCATACCTGCCACGTTGGAAAGCACAACAAAGCATGATGCAGCATCACGATTCCCTGTGGCCCATTTCCAAGCGATTCCATGACCGACTGCACGGTATCTTGCTGACCGGGTGGCGGGCCAATATCCACCAATTCCCGCTTGAGATGGGTATAAAAAACCAACACATCATAGCCCGCCCGCGCCTCTGGGGATGAGTTCACAAAATCCGCCATATGCTGAATATAGGCGTCCATGCCTGCCATATTCCGAAACAACTGATGGAATGCCACCACATTAAAATGATGCCCACCCGTAATCACTGCTACTTTTATCATAAGTGTCTATACCCCAAAGCGTATCCCCTGTCGGGCTGAACATGGTATGCTCTAGTAAATTTTATGAAACCAGATGAGATATTATCCCATGCTTGCTCATGACGAAAAAATCCAAAAAGTAAAAATGGCGATGCTGGCAATGCAGCGCCGTCCATGGGAACAGGGGATCGCCGCCCAAGCCCTTTTGGAACTCGGCGACTATGACACCATGATTTTGTTGGCAAAAGATTCCGCCTATCTCCAAATTGCCGATGGTCGTCTCGCCATGCCCGATGCCACCCATGCCGTGACCGACCCTGCCGTGAATGGCACAGCCGTTTTAAAAGCGGCTGAACTGACCGGGGATGCGGAACTTGCACGGGCAACCCAACGTATGGCCGATTATCTATTGCACACCGCCCCACGTACCCCCGACGGCATCTTGCACCACAACACCCCTGCCCCCGAACTGTGGATTGATTCCGCGTATATGGCCCCGCCATTCCTCGCCGCCGCTGGTCATCCCGCCGAGGCCGTCCAGCAGCTAAAAGGACTAAAACGTTACCTCTGGCATCCCGAAAAACAGCTTTTTTCGCATATCTGGCACGCTGGCAACAAGACCTTTACCCGCGAGGATTTTTGGGGTGTAGGTAATGGTTGGGCTACCGCTGGTATGGTGCGCGTGATTGCCGCCCTACCCCCTTCCATGACCAACGAACGGCAGTGGTTAATCGAAAGCCTTCGCCAAGTCTTGGATGGCTGTTTGGCCTATCGCCGCGCGGATGGTCTGTTTCATAACGTTGTAGATCAACCCCAAACCTTTGTTGAGACCAATTTAGCCCAAATGCTGGCCTACTCGATCTATCGTGGGCTGCAATTCGGTATACTCAATGCCAGCTATCAATCTCATGCCGATGTGATGCGTGCTGCCGCCCATCATGCCTATGGTTTTGTGAATCCTGTCTGTGGTGCGCCCAATTTTGACCGTCCGGGGGTCGCCACCGAAGGCCAAGCCTTTTTCTTGTTGATGGAAGCCGCCTACTTCGCCCAATAAAGGAGAATTCATCATGCCTGTGTCTGGTATCGAGCAAAAAACCGTGATCCAAATAGGCGTTATCGTCCGCGATATTGAACGCACCGCCGCCCACTACACGGAGATTTTAGGGCTACCCACACCCGCCACCATCCTGTTACATGATGACCCCCATGCCAATTATCAGGGTCAAGAGACCTATGTCCAAACCAAAATCTGTTGTATCCAAATGGGTCAGGTGCAATTTGAACTGCTGCAACCGCTGAATGCCCCCAACGCATGGCATGATTTTCTGGATCAGCATGGCGAAGGCATTCACCATATCGCCTTTTCCCCCTCCCAAACCCAAAAAGCCGCCGCATCGTTTGCCGAATATGGCTATGAAATTATCCAACAAAGCTATTTTGGTGAGCGTGCCGGGATGTATACCTATCTCGATACCGACAAAGACATGGCGGTGGTCATAGAATTATTGGAGCATTTCAGCGGCAACCGGGCCTTTAGCTCGCCCCCTGTCAGCCCCAATCAAGGTATCGGCACGGATATAGTGTGTCAGGTTGGCATTATGGTGCGCGATATTGAAAAAACGGCTCAACGCATCTCGGATGTTTTGGGTCTGCCCAAACCGCCCATTTTCAACACCCCCGGCTATGATGTCGTGAAAACCACCTATAACGGTCAACCCTGTGATGCCACCGCTAAACTCTGCTTTTTTAATGTCGGTCAGCTTCAAATTGAACTGATTGAACCAGATGAGAAGCCGAGCGTCTGGCGTGATTTTCTCAATCAATATGGCGAACGGGCGCATCATATCGCGTTCCCAGTTAAGGATACAAAGCGTGTCACCGATTTTCTGAACCAACACGGTATCCCAATTACGCAGCAGGGATATTATGGTGATCTCAGCGGCATGTATACCTATCTTGCCAGTGAGGACAAGCTAGGCACAGCGGTGGAGCTATTGGAGAACCTCCCCAAGTAATTGATGCCATCGAGTCATCTCAAAAAAGAGCCAGCTTTAGGCTCTTTTTATTTGTGCCAAAATTGAAGGGTCTTTGATTTTATCGTCGGAGACCAGTAACAAAATTTTGCTGATGACCTCGCTCGCTTTTGTGTCAGATCCGTCGGCAAAAGGCAAAAATAGTTTTTCATGGTTTTTGCCCCACCGATCTGGCACAATACATAGATAATTACCCGGCTCGATATGGATAACTGCGCTTCCTAGATGCACCCGATATTTTGCCAATTTCCCGGTGATATAGGCGAAATGTCCCTCGACTGTTACCCCCGGCAACCCTAGTTCATCCAATAAGGTGGTGATCAATTCACCCCGACGCTGATAACTTTCGGGTGATAATGCTCCTGCGTTGTCGCGTTCCCATTGCGCCACTGAAACAATCAAATCGGCATCCCGCATAACTTCGGAAAAAATCAGCGGTGGGACATTTTCAAGCGGTATCATAGATTCTTCATCATGTTGCCAATCTCGCAGCGAAGGGTGCTCGGATGACTGAAAGTAAATACGGTCAGTCGTAATTGGTGTCTCCCCGCCAAGATAAAGATAGGCGTCTGGCAGTTCAAAAACGGCTCGCATCCCACGAAATACCTTATATGGTACAACCACGTCCCCGGATGTAACCCGCCAGCCTCTCGTGCCAAACAACTTCCCTGCGATTCGTGCATCCAAAACATGGCCCGCAAAACGACTTGAAAAGGTATAGGTCTCTTGTTCGGCTGGGGTAAGCAGATACAATTCCCGAAACACCCGTTTAAAAGGCTGCACTATGCGGCGATGCACAATTTCGCGCTGCCAAGCCGCAAGGCTCTCGGCCTGATACAGATGATAGGGATGGGCCAACATGACTGGGGCATCAATTGGAAAAAACTGGCCGTGTAAATCCCGAACTGCGAATTCGTCGGGTTCTAGCAAGCCAATCGTGCCATTCTCAAATCTCAACAAGAGCTTTCCTAGAAAAGAGCGCCCTATCGAAAGACTTAGAAAGTTTTGAAGTTGATCTGGCTCAATCCATTCCCCGCTTGCCAACAAGGTTTCTAGTTCATTCCGCAACCGACTGCCCTGAGCGCGAATTTGGCTAACGGCCTCCTTTACTTCGAGATATTCCACCGTTCCCCGCACCGCCAGTGGCACAGATTTTAGGGTGCGTTCCCCCTTGCGAACAACGACACTTGCATCAGCACCATCCAGATTGAGCGTCACACAATATTCACCAATCTGCCATGTGCGCCCTGCTGGGGCAATCTCCTGACCAATTTTGGCTTCCATCGCCCATTCAAGCCGATGAACATTCTCATAACCTGCCACCTGCGCCAGATTTGCCAATCCAGTCTGTGCGGCGGCGGCATGGGTGAGGCGTCGGCGCTGACCAAATTGTTTGGCACTCGCGGCAGATGTTTTTAGGGCGACGTATCGCTCCGTTATTTCTTCATCACCGCGTTCCAGTGGCAGCAATCCATAGGCCTTCATAGCGATTTGGCTATCATGATCCATGCCTTTTTTAACTTTGTCTGTGTTCAACCCAACTATAGCTTCCAATAGTGTCAAAGTGTTTTTGATATCGGCCCCGGATTGCCGCAAGAATTTAAAGATTTCTGCCAATCGCTGGACTGTAAAACCAGCTAACACTCCCTGCACGGCCCAAAAATCCAATAGTCCACTCGCTGGGTCAATGGAATTGGGAATATCCTGATGCCTATACCCCTCCGTTTCAAATTCCTGCTCGGCAAGTTGAAAAGTCAACTCAATCACGGGTATCGCGTCTTGCCAACCAAGTGCCTCAGCTAACAGGCTACGCGAATGGGTTGCCACAGGAAACAAAGTCAACAAGGTTTCGCGTGGGAATTTTCTCAGTTCTTGGATTAGCCAAATGCGTTCCACCGCAGTTGTAGGTTCAACTGCCTCCGCACCTGCCAAATGCCGAACCGCTTGTTCAGGCGTAGTCCAGCCGTAAACATCTGTTAGCTTACCCAGTTGATATTCCACATGATACTGTGCAGCGAGGAGCAAATAGCGACTCCCATAGAGATGTGCAATACCTATCAATCTTTGTTGTTTGTCCGTAGTCGAAATATCTTGCGCCCATTCCCATGCCAATCGGTCAGCATATTGGAGAAATTTGGCGCGATATTCTGGCAAAATCACATTTCTTGTCGAGTGATGGAATATTTGAAAACCAATATTGTGTTGATCACGCCTTATATCTAATGCAACTAGAATATGCGGCATCTGGTCAATCGCCGCGCAAAAAAGTTCATAGGTCAATTGCCCATGCCGTTCCAGATGATTCAATAGCTGAATCCAGCGACCAACATCGTATACAGATGGCTGACTGACCGTGAAATAAATCTTGCCGGGGGGATTCAAATCTCCTCTGATAAAACGAGTGATTAAATCCAGTTGTTCAGTTGAAGTAGGTAGGGCCAGCAAAGATTCAAGGGGTTCTCCGACATACGAATAGACTCGGCGTGCATCCTTCTGTCCATCAACCAGACCTTTCCGCAAACACTTTTCAATATCAACTAGGGACATAAACTCAACCTCCGCGCAGGGGGGTTAAACGCAAAAAGGTAATTTTGCTGGTTGGCTCAAGTCTCAATACCTCATCCAGCCCTTCTACCTGGCGTCCATCTACTACAATCATGTAGGTTTGGTTTTCAAATGCGATGATGGCTTTTTGAATCTCTACCGCCAAATCAATCTCAGGAAGTTCAGGGATTTTATTGGAGGGGTAACGAATTGCGCCCGTTTGGGCTTGCTGTCGAACTTGTGCATCGGTCAGATAATGCCTATCAAAAGTCTGCCTTGCCTGCTCGACATCTAATTTGTGATGCAGAACCAGATCACGAATTTGTTCTTCCACACCACGCCGAATCAGTTCTGCCGTAGTGATTTCTTCGTTTAACAACTCCAACACCACATCCGGCAACTGCGCCTCGTTAGATCGCCCCCCTATAACCCGATGTCGAATCTCTACACTCAACATAAAACTCCCCTTTCAATTTTTTGTTTGTTATTTTCAAAATAGCACAAAAGTTCTTTTAATTAAAGCGGTAACAAAAAATACCCCTGTTTCGGGGGTATTTTCAAGGCATAGAATAAATGAATTACAGCGGGATATTGCCGTGTTTTTTCAGCGGATTCGTGTCGCGCTTATTGGAAAGCATCTCCAGTGCATTGATGACACGGGGGCGGGTCTCGCTCGGCATAATCACATCATCAATAAACCCACGCGCCGCTGCCACATAGGGATTGGCAAATTTCTCGCGGTATTCATTGACCAAGCGCGTCTTGACCGCCTGCATCTCTTCTTCACCCCCGCGTTCCATCGCTTCCTGCAATTCGCGCCGGAAGATAATATTCACCGCGCCATCCGGCCCCATCACCGCGATTTCGGCTGTCGGCCACGCCAGATTTAAATCGCCACGAATGTGTTTGGACGACATTACACAGTACGCCCCACCATAGGCTTTACGGGTGACAATGGTAATTTTGGGCACCGTCGCTTCACAGTAGGCATATAGCAGTTTCGCGCCAGAACGGATAATTCCGCCATATTCCTGTTTCGTACCGGGCATAAAACCGGGCACATCTTCGAGTGTCAATATCGGGATATTGAAGCAGTCACAGAATCGGATAAACCGCGCCGCTTTTTCGCTGGCATCAATATCCAACACCCCGGCCAATACCGCTGGCTGATTGGCGATAATCCCAATGCTGTGCCCACCCATCCGCGCAAACCCGACCACAATATTAGCGGCGAAATGGGGCTGAATCTCAAAAAATCGTGCGTCGTCCACCAAATAATGAATCACTTCTTTGATGTCATACGGCTTATTGGGGTTATCTGGCACAATCGTATCAAGGGCCTCCTCTGTGCGCAGTGGATCATCTTTCGAGGGTTGGAACTGCGGGTCTTCCATATTATTCTGCGGTAGATAGCTCAATAATTCCTGCACCAAAAACAGCGCGTCGTCTTCATTTTCTGCCACCAAATGAGCCACGCCGGAAACACTGGCATGGGTATTGGCCCCACCCAACTCCTCTTTGGTGACATCCTCTTTGGTGACGGCCTTGACTACATCCGGCCCGGTCACAAACATATACGACGTGTTTTTGACCATGATAATGAAGTCGGTTAGTGCAGGGCTATACACCGCCCCACCAGCACATGGCCCCATAATGACACTAATCTGGGGAATGACCCCACTTGCCATCGTATTCCGCAGGAAAATATCCGCATACCCGCCGAGGCTTATCACACCTTCTTGGATACGTGCCCCGCCGGAATCATTCAGGCCGATCACCGGCGCACCCGTTTTCATCGCCATATCCATCATTTTGCAGATTTTTTCGGCATGGACTTCGCTGAGACTGCCACCCATCACCGTAAAATCCTGCGAAAACACATATACCAATCGTCCGTTGACTGTACCCCAGCCCGTCACCACGCTATCCCCCACAAATTCTTTATCGGGTTCATCCATGCCAAAGTTACGTTCCCGATGAATCACAAAGGGGTCAAGTTCACGGAATGAACCGGGGTCAAGCAGCATCTCCAGCCTTTCGCGGGCCGTCAATTTTCCACCTTCGTGCTGTGCGTCAATGCGTTTTTTGCCCCCGCCCTGCAAACTACGGGCACGCATAATACTAAGCGTATCCAATAACTCATTTCCCGAATTTTCAGCGATCATAGGGGGCTTAGTCGTATTCGTCATAAGTTTATTTCTCCAACATCAGTAGATTCTTGAAAAGCACGGCGAACTTTTGGACGACGCAGCAGCACAAGATTCAATATTAAACCCAATCCTGCCAAAACGACCAAAAACGCGAACCGCTGATGGTCATAGGGATTTGCGGCAAACACCGCAAACCACCCCGCGCTAAATAGAGTGTAAATCAGCAGCACGGGCCAAAACACCCGCCACGACCATAAGTGACGCCGCCATAGGGCTATTGTCAAAAGTGAGAAAATGATACCCCAAATGGCGCTGATACTCACATACAACCATAGGGGTGGTTCTGTGTGCAAATCGTGGTAAAGCCGAGGGTTGCCGGCAACCACCCCGACACGCCCCCAACTGCGCCCCGCCAAAATTCCTGCTTCCAGAATGAGCAACCGCAAAGCAAACGGGCGCTTTTTCATAGGCTTTTTATAAACTTAAATCAGGAGTGCAAGTTCATTCGCTGTTGGATCTCCCAACCGTTTGTAAAGGTGATGGGCCTGCTCATAGTAGCGTTTGGCTTCCGTCTGTTCTTCCTTGCGAGTATAAATATCAGCCAGCACCCGCACCGCCTCGGCCTGTCCCCGCCGAAACCCCATCTTTTTGCTGCTGGATTCCGATTCCTTAGCAAGGCTCTCAGCCTCATCCAATAGCCCTCGTTTCATCAACAAGGCGGCCCGGCGAATTTGTGTACGTACTATATTTTCTGGGTCTTGAACGGCCTGACTTTCAGCAAGGGCCTGATTCAACAATTCCTCCGCATGGACTAAATCATCTTGGGCCAAATACAGAGCGGCCCAATTACTTTTAATGACCGCCTGCCAGCGGGGGGAATGAGCGGTTTCGACTGTTCCCAGCGCCTGTTTAAAAAGCGTGCTGGCCGTCCCGCGATCATGTTTGACAAAATAGGCCCACGCCAGATTATTGGTCTGAATAGCAATCAGCAGCGGATCATTGATTTCACGGCTGATTTGTAGGGCTTTTTCAAGGGTTTCAATCGCAACGGAAACTTTCCCCGACAGCACATAAAACCATCCCAAATTACCCAATCGCACCCCCTCAGCCTGCCGATCCCGCCGATCTCGCGCAATCTGGATAGATTCTTCATAAAAGGATCGGGCCGTTTCCAAATCACCCAAATCGGTATAGAGATTGGCGGCATTGGAAAGCACCAACCCCCGTGTCACCCGGTCATCCACATTACTCAACAACTTCTGGGCATTTTCAAAATCGGTCAGCGCTCCATTAAATTCACCATTCAACCGCCGCACATTGCCAATATCGCACAACACTCGCGCCGCGCTTGCAAATTCTCCCGCATTTTCGAACAGCGCCAATGCCTCTTGATACGTCTTCAGCGCGACCTCCCGTTCTAGGTGAGAGGTGTAAACCGACGCCAACAACTGCAAGGCCTCAGCCCGTTTCACCGGATTTTTTTCGCTGTCGGTCTGGGCCAGCACCGTCTGGAAGGTGGCGATTGCTTCTTCAATTGCCCCACTACGTTGTTGAGCACGCCCCAATGCCAACAGCAAACCCGCTTTTTCAGTCGTATCCGACAATACCCCATCTTCAAAAAAGGCCAACCCCTCTTGCAGCTTAACAGCGGCTTCTTCATTGCGCTTTAAGCCCTGCAAGGCCAGTCCCTGTCGGCCTACCGCTAAGGCCGCGCTTTTGACATCGTGCAATTCATTCGCATGAAGATGAGCACGCTCGGCCTGCGTCAAGGCTTGAGTGTAGTCCCCCAAGCGTTGATAGACCTGCCCCAGACTGAGCGCCAGTTGTAAGAAAAATTCAGGTTGCTGTTGTCCGGTGCGCCGTGCCAATTCTTCAGCTTTTTCATAGCGCTGCATCGCATCCAGATAGTGACCCTCTTGGATGTCAACCCCCGCCAAGTCCATCATCCAACGCAGCACTAAGCGATTCCGCCCCGTTTGATAGCTCATATGCAGGCCCTGTTCCAACCATTTTCGCCCACCTGCCCGATCTCCCATCGCCAGCATCGCCTCACCCATTCGCCCCGACACACCTGCCACCAAAACTGGACTCTGTGCCTTTTGTGCGATCTGAAAAGCCTCTTTCAGCAAGTGTGTCGCATACGATGGGTTGCTCTGTTCGACATAATCCCGTGCTAAGTTTTCCAGCGCCAAGACAATCGTGGCAGCATCCCCAGTGGGTCGGGCCACATCCAGCGCTTGTTGATGATGGGTTTGCGCCTGTGCCCAATCCTTTTGAGCAGCATATAACTCACCAAGATTGCTTAGACTCCGGGCAATCAACACCGACTGATGCTGTTTACGCGCTGCCTCAAGCGCCTCCCGTAAAAACTGTTCGCCTTGTTCATATTGGCGTGACTGCACCAATAATGCCCCAATACCGCTCAGGAAAAACTGCTCGGCCCGTGCATCATGATACTGCCGAGCCAACGTCAACCCTTGTTGATAATATTGCATCGCCTGTTCAGTTGCGCCTTGCTCTTGGGCCGCTGTTCCGGCTTCGGAAAGGCGGTTCATTTCTTGCTCATGGGGATGAAAATAGGGCTGCGGCTTTTGTTCGGGCCGCCCCCAGAAGCGCGAGGTAAATTTTTGCATCAGATGTACTTTCTTTTAGGCTAACCCATGCCGGGTCGCGTGCTGCTTACCATTATACGAGCCGACTCACGTTATGTCGCTATAAATAATCCTAGATCACCTTCCACATCAACGGCACCAGCATCTCCCATTCCGATAACCCCCCGTGCAGGCTTTGGGCGGTCAAAGGACGCAGGTGATCGCCAAGCCGATAGTTTAGACGCGGCACAAGGATCAAATCTCCTAAGCGGTGGACAGATTCGATATAGGGCGTCTCTGGCCCAAATAATCCACTTTGGATGGCAACCTCCGGTTCAATCCACGTCAGGCAGTCACTAAAATGTCGTTCAATCGTATCCATCACCTGCTGTCTATAACCATCGCGCAGATACAAATAGCCCAAGCGTGTCTCACCCCCCAATCCTCCACGACTGGCATTCCAAATCGGGGCGGCGCGTTCATCTTGGTGTAGCATGATATTCTCCGATACGTTATGATGCCCGTGATCGGCCACTATCATCACCAAAGTCTGCCCGTCTTGCACGCTGGGGCTGTTCAAAATGACGTGAATATCCGACAACTGCCGTTTAATCTCGCGGGTCAGCCATTCATGATGCGAGCCATGCAGATGCGACAGGGTATCCACCGCCTCCCAATAAATATGTACATAACACCGCTGGCCTGCTGTTGCTTCCAGTACCTGATGAATCCGCAGCCATGTGTCGCTGTAGCCGCCGTGTATTATCCGCTCCCCCACCCCACGATAAATAATCTGCGATAGGTTCGAGCCTTGAATGCCATCGGTTACAATCACCTGACTGGGGATATGCGCCTCGGTCAAAATTTCGCCAAAAGTTGTGCCCGGAATAAGCGTTTCCGGCAGAATCCCCCATTCCAACAGGGTATCTTTCTTTTTGGAGGCAACGGGCCGATAATGCAAAATGTGCGACAACGCCCCCACTTCGCGTAAATACAGCCGGGTCGCCATCAATCCATGCCCGATTGGGCCGCGTCCAGTCCAAAGTGTCGGCAAGGCGGTGCAGGTGGTGGATGGTGCGGTCGAGGTTAAGGGCACTGGCCCACGTCCATCCGTCAGACGAGCAACCGTTTCTTGTAACTCAACATCTTGTTCAATCGCTTGTTTAAGGCGCAAATACCCCAACCCATCCGACAAAAACACCACTACCCGCTGAATATGGTCTAGCGAATACCCACCCCAGATCATGGCATCGAGTGGGGCATCGCCGGGCAGTTTCACCCCTAACACTTGCGCGACAGTATGCGGAATATTGCGAATTGAAAGGCCGTTATAATAGGGAAATATTACTTCTTCAGCCCATCTCGCAGGCAGTTCCAGTGGACGGTGTTGGCGGATACGGGACTCCAAAAAATCAGCAATCACAATCTTTCTCCTTATAGTGCAGAATAATTATAACGGACTGGACTACGCTTTTCTCACCCAACTGGTGTATACGGTTTGACAAGCGCCGCTGAATCAGCAACAATTTACATGTTACAATTCGGTTTAAACTACACTTTTAACTCTATCGCTTGGAGTAATCGGCCATGATGAACGATGTCCTAAAAGACGCTGAAGAGCGCATGAAATCAACCCTTCATGTCTTGGAACACGACCTTGCTTCCATGCGTACCGGGCGTGCCTCCACCGCGTTGGTTGAAAAACTCGAAATTGAATATTACGGCACTCCCACCCCTCTGTTTCAACTCGCCAGCTTGAGTGTCCCAGAACCACAAACCATTTCAATTCGTCCCTTTGACCGCACCACCGCCAATATTATCGAAAAGGCCATCCTTGCTTCGGACTTAGGCTTGACACCCAACAACGACGGCACTAACATTCGGCTCAACATTCCTCCGCTCACCCAAGAACGCCGCAAAGACCTTGCCAAAATGATGCACAAGCGTCTTGAAGAAGCCAAAGTCTCGATTCGCAATATTCGGCGTGGAGCAATGGAAGACCTAAAAGAGCTTGAGAAAGAAAAAATGATCTCCGAAGACGATTTGCACAATGGTCAAGAACGTCTCGAAAAATTAACCACACGGCATATCGAACAAGTAGACGAGATGGGCAAACGCAAAGAAGCCGAGATTATGCAGGTCTAGGCCCCCCAGTTTCACAAAGGTAGCACAGCACTTATGATGAATTTTGAGCCAGAACTCCCCGCAAATATCCCCTATCATGTCGGGATTATTATGGATGGGAATGGGCGTTGGGCCAAACAACGCGGCCTCCCACGTACCGAAGGACATCGGCAGGGGGTCGAAAATTTGCGCGGTGTCCTTGAGGCTTGTGGCGATTTTGGGATAAAAATTCTCACCATCTATGCCTTTTCGACTGAAAATTGGGGTCGCCCGCCCGCCGAGGTCCGTTTTTTGCTCAGTATCATTGATTACTTCATTGACCGGGAATTAAACGCTCTGCACGAAAAAGGCGTCAAACTGCGCCATATTGGTAAACTGGATGGACTCAATCCCCGTCTGAAAAAACGTATTCATGAAGCACTCGAACTCACCCGCAATAATGAGGCCATCACACTCAATATCGCCTTTAACTATGGCGGGCGCGATGATATTGTTCAGGCTGTTCGCCAGATCATGCGCAAAGGCATTGCACCAGAGGCTGTTACGGAAGACCTCATCAGCCAACATCTTTACACGGCAGGCCAACCCGACCCTGATTTAATCATCCGCACCGGTGGGGACATGCGCCTCAGTAATTTCTTAATGTGGCAGGCCGCCTATTCGGAATTTTATTCGACGCCGATCTTCTGGCCCGACTTTAACCGTATCGAACTTCTGCGGGCCATCGAATATTACGGCGCACGTGATCGCCGCTTTGGATTGGTCAAAGAACCCTAAAATTAAATTGATAATGGGCCGAGTGTTTCGGCCTTTTTATTTTTACAGGAGTTTCGCCTATGCCTTCTGCTGCTTTAATGACGATTGAACGCCATATCCTTGAAGCGCAAAAAGAATCCGCGCCCCAAGCGACGGGTGTTCTCACCCAATTGCTCTATGACATCGCCCTGTCAGCCAAAATTATTGCCCGAGAAACGACCCGCGCTGGTTTGGTTAATATTCTCGGCTCGGCGGATTCCAAAAATGTCTATGGTGAGCAGCAACAAAAACTCGATATTTTTGCCAATGATGTCATCTTTAGGATGAACGACCATACTGGACGATTGTGTGTCATGGCCTCCGAAGAAAATGAAGACATCATCCCTATTCCTGAACGGTTTGAATGCGGCAGATACGTCTTGGTCTATGACCCCCTCGACGGCTCATCCAATGTAGATGTCAATGTCAGCGTCGGCACGATCTTTGGCATCTTCCGTAAAATATCCAACGGCCCACGCGGTGCTCTAGAAGATGTCTTACAGGCAGGCAGGTCAATCGCAGCGGCAGGGTATATCGTCTATGGGCCTAGCACTATGATGGTCTACACTGTCGGCGATGGTGTTCACGGTTTCACCCTCGATCCAAGCGTCGGCGAATTTATCCTGAGCCACGAGAACATCAAAATCCCCGCCAAATCCAAATATTACAGCGTCAATCAGGGCAACGAGAAATATTGGACACCCGGCGTGCGGCATTATGTCAAATGGCTGCAAGGCATTTATGGCGAAGGCAGTAAGCCCCTATCCCAGCGGTATATCGGCTCACTGGTGGCGGATTTTCATCGTAATATGCTGAACGGTGGTGTCTATGTTTATCCCGGCGATTTGAACGACCCCAACGACCCATGTGGCAAACTACGACTATTATTCGAGGCCATCCCATTGGGCTATATTGCCGAGCAAGCAGGTGGTGCGGCCTCCGACGGGGACGTACCTGTTTTGGATATTGTGCCCCATAAATTACAACAGCGTGTCCCGTTGTTTATCGGCAATTCCGAATTAGTCAACAAAGCCAATCAATTTATCCGCGATTATGACCGCGAGTGGTTAGAGATATATCGTGCCCATCGTGACCAGCGGGAAATTGGTAAATCATGAATAATCGCATGAAAAAGTCTTGCCCTGCCAAACAGAGTATGATATATTGTGATTCATGGGTGGTCTAGTAGTGTAACCCTATCCCCAGCAATTATCGTTTCTACACTGTTTGTGGACTAATTGAAAAACACACACCTGACCTACATGGTCATATTCTTGGCATTTATCAGCACACTGTGTCCTTTACCATTCACCCTAGACAGGTAAACTTTCATGGATATAGCAGAACTAGAACGGATGACCCTTGTCGAACTGCGCACCATTGCACGCGAAGCAGAAATCGCCGGGTACAGCCGCCTCAAGAAAGAAGAATTAATCCTCCGCATCCTCCGCGACAAAGCTGAAAAACAAGGCCATCAACTGCGCGGCGGGATTTTAGAAATCATTGAAGATGGCATTGGCTTTTTGCGCTCCTCCAGCTATCTTCCCGGCTCAGACGACATCTATGTCAGCCAAACACAAATTCGGCGTTTTAATTTGCGCACAGGTGATATGGTCATTGGGCAGATTCGGCCACCCAAAGATTCCGAGAAATATTACGGCCTGCTGCGTGTTGAAGCCGTCAATGGCATGGATCCCGAACTGATCAAAAATCGCCCCAATTTTGAAAATTTGACGCCCATCTTCCCCCTAGAACGTTTTAATCTGGAAACCAACGGGCGTGTTCTTTCCACCCGCTTACTCAACCTGATTGCCCCCATCGGCAAAGGCCAGCGTGGTCTATTTGTGAGTCCGCCCAAAGCAGGGAAGACCACCGTGCTCAAAGAGGTCGCCAACGCCATCAGCACCAACTATCCCGGTGTCCATTTGATGGTTGTGCTCATCGGTGAGCGCCCCGAAGAAGTCACCGATATGGATCGCTCGGTAGATGCCGAAGTGGTCAGCAGCACCTTTGACGATCTGGCCCAAAGCCATGTGCGGGTAGCAGAAATGGCCCTCGCCCGTGCCAAGCGCCTTGTCGAAAGTGGCCGCGATGTGGCGATTTTGTTGGACAGCATTACCCGTCTGGCGCGTGCCTACAATCTCGTTGTCCCGCCAAGTGGTCGCACGCTTACCGGTGGTCTCGACCCCTCCGCCCTCTATCCACCCAAACGGTTCTTCGGAGCGGCTCGTAACGTTGAAGAAGGTGGCAGCTTGACAATTGTGGCGACGTGTTTGGTCAAGACGGGCAGCCGCATGGACGACGTAATTTACGAAGAATTTAAGGGTACGGGTAACATGGAACTCCATCTCTCCCGCGAACTACAAGAACGCCGTGTCTTCCCGGCCTTCGATATTCTGCAATCCTCCACCCGTCGTGAAGAACTGCTGCTTGGGCCGGACATCACCCAACGAGTTTGGACAATGCGCCGCATGTTCGACATGATGGTCAAAGAGGATGGCGACGAAAGTGTCGAAGCCACCGAACGCCTCCTCAGTCAACTCCGCCGCACCGAAAACAACGAGGAATTCCTCGAAGGCTTGATGGTCGGCAGCTAACTGCAACACAAAAAGTGCCCATGCAGCTTAGTCACATGGGCACTTTTTTCTATAACGACGCGAACTAAATTTGCTTGTTTGATGGGCAAAAAAGCCAGAGGAGTCCTAGACCCCCTCCTGAAACATCAGTGGTTAATCGAATTCAATATAAATCAATACGCCCCAATTCTAAACAACACCTTGGGCGCGGTTTGCAGCAAAATCTGTAAATCCAGCGTCAATGACCAATTTTCAATGTAATAAATATCGAGCAGGCACATCTCATCAAACGGCACTTCACTCCGTCCGCTGATCTGCCACAGCCCCGTCATCCCCGGTTGCACTTTCAGACGTTGATGCTGCCATGTTTCATACAACGCCACTTCCCGTGCCAATTGTGGGCGTGGCCCGACCAAGCTCATTTCGCCCTTGAGTACATTAAAAATATTCGGCAGTTCATCCAAGCTGGCCCGCCGCAAAAATCGCCCCACACGGGTGATACGTGGGTCATTTATTATTTTGGGCCGCCGCATATCTTCATTGGTCTCGCGCATCAATTTTTCCCACATCGCGTCCGCCCCTTCAACCATCGAGCGGAATTTTATCATACGGAAGGGTTTGCCATTTAAGCCGATGCGTTCCTGCGTAAAAAATGGTGCTCCGGGCGTATCCAATCGAATCGCCAGCGCGATCAGGCCAATAATCGGCAGCACAAACGGCAGTCCCAACACCACAATCGTCACGTCCAATGTCCGTTTAATCACCCGATTGGCGGGATGGAATTTGACTTCACGGTGCAGCCCCAGCAGCGGAATCCCACCCAGATTTTCAACCTGCACCTGCGACAAATTCAGTTGATAGAGGTCAGGCACCGTCCGCACTTCAATTTTGCGCCGTTCACACTCTTTGACGATGTTTACAATTTGGCGATGCTGCTCCCACGGTAGGGTGACAATCACCAAATCCACTACTTCCTCGTCTAGCACCGACGGCAAATTCGTAATCGCCCCAAACGATGTCACTCGCCCCAAATCACCACGATGGGGGTCATCATCCACAAACCCAATCGCCCGATAGCCGAGGTCAGGCCGCGCCACTAACGTTCGCAGCACCGCCAGCGCCAAATCCCCCGCGCCAACAATCAATACCCGTTCCACCCCGATACCACGTTTTTGCAATCGCCGGATGACATTTCGCAGCAGCAAGCGTGAAAAACCCAGCAGCGCAATCGTCAGGATCACCGCCTGTACAATCATCAACCGTGAAAAAACCAATGGCCGCAGCAAAAAACTGAGGGCCATAATCACAATCGCACCATTGGTCGCCGCGTTGCCAATTGAAAACAATTCATTTGTCCACGTGCGTCCGCGCCGATTTTCATATAACCCCGCGCCCTGATTAGCGATGAGCACCCACACCATAAAAATCAGTGCATACGGGACATATGGCCCAAATGGAGCACTGTTGACCTCATCCACTGGCTCAAAAAGCTGCACGGTATAGCGCAAATAGTAGGACAAGAAAAAAGAGACGACGATTAACCCCGCATCCATTAACAAAAGCCGCCATCCCGTCCAGCGATAATGACTGGTTAGGCGGCGGTCACGACGAACACTGATAGATTCCTGTGCCGTTTTGGGGGACAAATTAAGGGGTGCGTCTGTTTTCGACGTTGCCATTGTTTACCGACTTAAAACTTGTTGATAACTTTCGAGTGTTTGTTGGGCGGTACGTTCCCATGAAAAATTTGCGGCCCATGTTTGCCCTAGACGGCTGCGTTCGGCTCGCCATTCCGCGTCATGAATCATACGCGACAAGGCTTGTGTCCATGCACTTTCATCATCCGGTGGCAGCAGCACCCCCGCCTCCCCTGCTGCTTCTGGCAGCGATGATGTATTGGACGCAATCACAGGCGTTCCGCACGCCATTGCCTCGACAATTGGGATTCCAAACCCCTCAAATAGGGTCGGATAAACAAATGCTTCAGCGGCGTTATACCACCATACCAATGCTTCCGCGTCCACAAAACCGGGCACATGCACTGTATCCGCCAATTCATGTTGTGCTATTGTCGCAAATATTTCGTCGTACATCCAGCCCTTACCCCCGCCCAAAATCAGATGTACCGCCTCCCGGTCACTTTTGGGCAGTTGGGCATAGGCCCGCAGCAGCATTGGCAGATTTTTGCGTGGCTCAAGTGTGCCCAAAAAAAACAAAAATCGCTCTGGCAGATTATTTTTCCGACGAAACGTTTCCACTTCATCCGCCGACAGTGGGCAAAAATCACGCGAGATTCCCGGCACGGCAACATCAATTTTTCCGCGTGGGATGCCCATCAATTCAACCAGATCACTCGCGGTGCTTTCCGAAATGGCAATCACCCGCGCCGCTCGTTCACACGTAGACTGGGTAAATAGCTGCAAATACTTGCGCCTCGCCCCCGAAAGCACTTGTGGATAGCGGATAAAACTCAAATCATAGACCGTTACCACCAATGGGCAGGGTACAAAACGCGGCGCGACAAACGCCATCGCATGATACAAATCGGGCTTGATCTGCCGCAGGGCAAAGGGTTGCACCACCTGCTCCCAAAGTATCCGCCGTTTAGGATCATCGGTGTTAATCATCCCCCGCCGCTGTTCCATTCTCGGCAAATTTGTTTGTAAGGGGTGATTCAGCAGCACTGTATACCGCAGCGTCTGATCCAGCGCAGGCAGATTCGACAGCACGCCATAGATATAGCGATGAATCCCCGCCGAACGATACCCCGCCCCCCGCCCCAACAAGTGAGCGTTAATCGCAATATGTTTCATCAAGTGTCATACATCCAACTAATTGCTGTACACCCGATACGAAATCGTGAGCAAGTTTCCCGCGAGAGTGTCAACACGCATTACACCACGTCGCCCTTCTGCGGTAATGAACCCAATCATGGATCCCGTCCCGATCATATTGGCGGGCAGAATATAGTTAATGACGACATTTGGATCAATCGCCGCGTAATCTATCGCCTCATACGATCCCGCATAGATCACCCCAAAGCGGGCATTGTTCTGGCCTTCAATCTGCGCCCCCGTCCAAATCAAATCGGCGGTCCCACCTGCGAGGTCATAAGCTGTCCCAACCGGCAGTTGCACAAAATCAATTCGGCTCATAATGGGCCGATCCGCAGTGTAGGTCAAGGGAAATATATTGTTGTTCTCATTGCTCTCCAATACCGAATTGGTCGCATCTACCGTGAGGCTGGTGGTATAAACACCTGTACTCTGTACCGTCCCACTGAGCGTCACAATCGCCGATTGTCCCGCGCCCAAGCCCGTCGAACCCGCTGTGATGGTCGTATTCCCCGGCTGCAAAATCATCGCTACCGAGAATGATCCAGCGGCAATCGTTCCTAAGTTTCGTACCGTCACCTGCAAAGTAAAGGGTTGCCCCGGCGCGATTTGTGGCGGATTTAAGACAATTCCTTCAATCGTCAAGTCTATGCCTTCGACCAACTGCCCCGGCACAACACCCGGACTGGTATTGGGTTGAACAATGGGTAGTTGACCAAGCAAATTACTGGGGTCGAACACCTCCACAATCTCCGCCGCGACCCACACCGTCTCGCCCTCATGGTTAATGACCAGCCAAGTCGCTCCGGGATTAACCCCGATCACCGTTGCCGTGTCGCCCAATCGCAGTTGATCCACAATTTCATATTCCGTACCCGGCCCAGCACGTAAATTCACCACATCCTGTGGCACAGTCAGGGTCACTTCGTTGGGTGTAGGGGAAGGGCTAGGCGTAATGCTGGGTGTCGGCGATGGGGATGGCGTATAGGTCAGCGTTCCAGCTAAACCCACTACCCGCACATCTACCGCGACCAAATCATCGTCACCCAATCGGATATTGTTAGCAAATCGCGCCACCAACTGTGGTCCGCCCAATTCACCAATCGTATAGACGGTAACGGCCCGCGAAAAATCGCCCCCGCCATACACACTCGGCTCTAGGCGACCCTGTACGGCGTAAATGGTTGGGGTTTGCAGCAATCCTACGCGCAATTCGGTGATGTCCGCACCCGTTTGTTCAATCTGACGGCGCAGTACCCACACTGCATCATACGCAGCGGCCTCTACCCCGGTTGGGATGCTGTTAAAACTGGTCACATAGTCCACCAGAAATGCTCGCCCCAACTCGGTGGGCGTGGTATATGACCACGAAGTCGCCCCGATTATGCCGCGTGCCAATGAAATCGGGATCGCCCCGGAATGTACACCTTCCTGAGCATCTCGATACACAAACGCGCCCGAAAAGCCCGCCTCGCGCAATTTTAATATCAGCGACCCCGCATCAGCGGCAGGCCCCCAAAACACCACTGCGGCAGGCTGATTTTGCATAATCTGTGATACATTCGCCGTCAAATTGCTGCTATCAATCTCTTGAATTTTCGCAGTCGGTGTCAGTCCACGAGCCACCAGAATTCCTTCAAAATTCAGCAGGGCCTCGGTTGAATCCACATCAGTTTGAATCAAGGCAATCTTGGTGATAGTACGCTCGTCAATCAAGATCGTCGCCAGTGCCTCATTGTAAAACCGATCCGCCGCCCGCATCCGCAGGATATTGTCGCGGGTATCCTGTTCAGTCAACACATCAGCCGTCGCCAATGTCAGCACCGGCACGGATGTCTGCGACAAAACTTCTATATTGGGCAGGGCCAGCCGATTATCCACCGGGCCAATAATGGCGATAGCGCCTTGTGAAACCAACGAATTCACCGCATCCGGCACACCATCGGGGGCAAACGGCGGACGATTGGGATACACCACTTGCAAGCGATAGAGCGTTCCGTCTGGCCCGATCACGCCGCCTTCTCGATTAATCTGGTCAATCGCCAGCCGCACCCCAAAATCGCCTGTCGAGCCGGGGGTTTGTATAAAGCCAATATTCAGCGTTTCAACCGCCTGCTTCGGCGAGGAGGCGCTGGTTAATCCCATCACACTGGCGACCAACAACAGGGTCAACAGAGGAATCGCTAGGATATGGATATATTTTTTCAAGGGGTGTATCCTTCTGTATATCATGCGCTTAACTTAATATAGTACCGTCCCTAAAAAATCCGGCAAGCACGCGCCCCTTGTGTTTCTCTCCAAACAGAGGATAATCGGCCCTATTTTGCAACTTCGGAGGAAGCCTATGCGTGCCCTAACAGCGATTTTCGGCTTGATACTGGCTATTTTAGCAGCCCACAACCCTGTTTTGGCACGCCAAAAAGACGACGCCCCAGCGCGGGTCAATCAGCAGGAAGTCGTCAATTTGCGCGTATGGTGGCCGGACACGCTCTTATCCGAAAACGCCGCCGACACGCTTGAAAATCAGTTCGACAGCTTCCGCAGTGCTTATGTCAATGTCAATCTCGATCTGCGTTACCTCGAATATCAGCCGATTGATACCATCCGCCGCCTGACCCTCACCCGTGATGTCGCCCCGGATGCCCTGCCCGATCTAACCCTGATGCGCTATGAAGAAATGATTGCTGCGGTCAACAGTGGTTTGTTGCAGCCTGTCGAAGGATTATTGCCCCCCTCTACTCTAAACGACCTCACCGACAACGTTTTGGAAATGGGTCAGGTGGCTGGCGAATTTTATGGCATTCCCTATTTGCTTTCGATTGACCACATGCTCTACACAGGGGATGCTTCAAACCCACCCCGGAATTTCAGTGATTTTTTGGAGCAGGACACCCCACTCTTGTTTGCCGCCAAACCAGCCACCAGCCAAGTAATCAATGAGCTACTATTAATCCAATATTTGGCCGAGGGAGGGTACTTAGTAGATCAGGAAAACACCCCCGCCCTTGATGAAAATGCCCTGCTGACAGTGCTTGAATTTTATTCCACCGCCGTCCAATTAGAACCCTTTAGGCAGCCGCTCGAAGCTACCCTACAACTTCAAACCCTTGCCGATTATCGCGCCCAATTATCAGGGGATGATCCTGTTCTGGCCCTGCTCAATTCCACCGACTACCTGCTCTATCGTAATCGTTTTGCTGGGGATGCCAAAATCGTGCCACCCCTTACCGCCGATGGTCAATCCTTTACATTGCTCGATGGTTGGATGTGGGTGTTATTAGCCGATGACGCGACCCGCCAAATTCAAGCGCGGAATTTTCTGACGTGGATGATGAACTCGGATAACCTAACTGATACTGCCCTTGCCCTCAATATGCTCCCCGGTCAGCAGCGGGCCTTGCGGGTCATGGCCGAAGACAGCGACCTGCTCGTGTTAAGCAACCTGATCAACGCGGCCTATTTTCTCCCCCCGGCCCAACGCCAAAATGTTGCGGCGGTTGCCCTTCAAGTCGCTTTTGAATCCGTCTTGCAAGGCACCACCCCGCGTGCCGCCGCCGAAATCGCAATAGCAACACTGGGCGAATAGGCTTAGGTGGTCATGGCCTCAAATTCTTTATAGAACGCCGCTTTTAATTCGGTATCCCGGAATTTAACACTACTGGTTTGGCACAACCGCAGGCCACGTGTATACACTTCTTCATGCGGCGTCCCGACTACCGCATGAAATCCGGCTGCCCCGGCTACCAATGGCAATACCGGCGCGAGGGTGTTGGGATAGATAAATACATCGGCGTCGCGTTCCACTTTTTCGCGCACGACCACCCCGCCAAACCCGACAAATAAATCAACCCCATTGCCACATGTTGCCAAATCGCTGGCTCCGTCCCCCACCAGCAAGCGCCGTCCAAATAAATTCCCAGCTAACTGACGCACGATCTCCGGTTTTCCCGCCGAGACGGTCAACGGCCCTTCTTCATAGGCCAGATAGCGCTGTTTTTGCTGGGAGGCTTGGTCATAATAGCGCCACCATTCGCCCGACAATTCGTTATATTCCAGCGAGACGGCCCGAATATGCTCCGATTTAACACCTAAGCGTGTGCCAAATCCATTCACCGCATCCGCTAGCCCGCCGCTGATAATAAAGACATGCTTTTTCAAGAATTGCAGGGTGTTAATGACTTCCTGTGCATCTGGCACGAGATTTTCCCAATACAACTGCTCAACCACCGCCAATTGACCCCGTGTGGGATTAATGGCCTTCAACCGCTTGCCATATACTTCCGCCAGATCAAGCTCGCCGTTCATGGCCTTTTCGGTCAACACCCCCACACGCATCTCTTTACCCTTCATCCGGGCCAATTCATCAATACCCTCTATGGTGGTCAGAGTGCTGTCGCAATCGAAAAACACGAGGTCAGTGGTTGTCCATCGCAGCATAGGGTTATCTCGCGGTCATTAGATGGGTAGTTGGCGAACGTTGTTATTCTACAACAGGCCCGCGTCCTGATAACAGGTGATTTTGACCAAAAACAAGAAGAATAACCTCTCTTGGCTATGCTAATCGGGCGACAAACCACCGAACTGATCCGTACTAAGTTTAGATCGGCCTATCATGTACTCATCAATCTCAACCTTAGTATGCCCATCCTTTACATGCTATAATCTCGCCGATTCGCCCGAAAGGAATTCTACTGAATGCCCACAAAACAATATCCCTACGACCTGTCCGTCGTACTGCCCGTCTATAATGAAGAAGATAACATCAAAGTAGTCCATGAAGAACTCGAAGGTGTGTTGTCTGGCATGAACCTTCGCTACGAAATCATCTATGTGGACGATGGCAGCCGCGACAAAAGTGCCGAACGCCTTGCCGAAATCGCCCATCAATCCTCGCATGTCAAAGTGGTTTTTCTGCGCCGCAATTTTGGTCAAACTGCCGCGATTCAAGCGGGCATTGACCAAGCGACGGGTGCGATTATCACCCTAATGGACTCCGACATGCAAAACGACCCCCACGAAATCCCCCGCATGAAAGCCCGCATGGATGAGGGGTTTGATCTGGTTAGCGGTTGGCGCAAAAATCGCAAAGATAAAATGGTCACACGTCGCCTGCCCTCCATCGCTGCCAATTGGCTGATTTCCAAAGTCACCAAAGTCCATCTGCACGATTATGGCTGCACGCTCAAGATGTACCGCCGCGAGGTATTAGATCATGTCCGGCTCTATGGCGAGATGCACCGTTTTATCCCCGTCTTGGCATTTGGGGCGGGCGCAAAAATTGATGAAATGGTCGTCAATCACCGCGCCCGTCTGCATGGCAAAAGCAAATATGGCCTGTGGCGGACGGCGAAAGTGGCCCTCGACCTGATGACCGTGACCTTTCTCATCAAATTTAACACCCGTCCTATGTATATTTTTGGCGGCGCGGGCTTCATTTTTGGGGGTCTCGGTACACTCTCGTTTATTGCGATGCTGCTGGACACCCTCATCACCGGGGATGCCCTTGTCTCCACGCCCCTGCCCTTTTTCGGGATTGTCTTGCTCGTCGCCAGCGTTCAATGTGTGCTGCTCGGCTTGATTATCGAAATGCTGATGCGTACCTACTATGAATCACAGGGCAAAGGGCCATACACCATCCGTTCCGTCATCACCCCTGAAAATCAATAAATCCCTCTGACCTCTATCGTCTTATAGCCCTTCCCTGTGTTCGGGGAAGGGATGGGGTTTATTTAACGGCGTCCATACCATTCGCCACTGTCTTCTTGCCCGGACTTTCACCCGCCGAAAATTTGTGCTACGCTTCACATAATGATATTTTCGATTTGAGGAGTTTCTGGGACACGCGATGCGGCGCAGAGACAGACAAAATGAACTGGTGGTAGCGGTAGTGGTCGTTGGCGCGATGGCAATGGCGCTGGCTTTTGGCATTATTTTGACGCTGGGTGGTCAGAATGAGGACAAACAATCGTCCGAACCCACCCATACTGCCACCATCACCAATACCCGCGCCCCGATGAATGTGCCGACCACAGATAGTGTTTCGGTTATCAATGAAACCGAGACCGCGCTTGCCATTACCCTAACCGCCGTCTCGAATAACCTCAATGGCAATGAAACCACGCCCGCCCCAACCGCCATCGCGCAGGATGAATCGCCCGAACCGAGCAACACGCCATCGCCCACCGTCACCGATTCACCTGAACCCTCCACAACGGAGGACACTAAAACAGCCGAGGCTACCGTGACGCCGACGCCGACTTCGACCCTCCGTCCATCGGTAGAGCCAACTGACCGACCAACGACCAGACCATCCCGTACTCCATCGGCAACAAATTCACCGACCTCGACCCCAATACCAACTAAGCGGATTTCGGCAAGTCCTACCGCTACTGCAACCAATACTCGTACTTCGACGGCAACCGCAACCTTTACCCCTACGCCAAGTCCAACCCGCACCATCCGGCCATCCCGCACCCCCACCGCGACCATTACACCGAGTCCGACCCGCACGCCTCTGCCTACCAATACACCAACCGCGACGCGCACGCCCCGGCCACCCGTACCGCCACCCGCTACCCGGCGACCCACATCAACTCAGACGTTGACCATTACACCGTTCCCCTCCGCGACCATCACACCTACCGTGTTGACCGCCACACCGACGGCCTGTACCCCACCCGAAGATTGGGTGCCATATATCGTGGAAATTGGTGATACCTTGTTTGAAATTGCGCAGAGTGTCGGCCTGCGTACCGATGTCTTGCGCGAGGCCAACTGCCTTACGGGGTCAAACATCCAAGCGGGTCAGACCCTCTACATTCCACCGAATACGGGCCTTGTGAACACGACCCCCGGCGTCCCAGCCGCGATTGGCTGCGATTTCCCAAGCGTGGTGATTACCGAACCACGTCCGGGTCAATTGTTTATTCGTATCTTCGAGGTGCGCGGTCTTGCGGATTTCCCGAACTTTGGCCGCTATGAATTGCAAATACGTCCCGCCGATGCAGCAACAGATGTCTTTACGACCCTATTGCAAAATACCTCACCTGCCCCATTTGAGGGGGTGTTGGGTCAAATTGATCCGAGCCGCTATTCACCCGGCAATTATTGGATACGTCTGATGATTTATAGCAATCAGGGTTATGAATTATCCTTCTGCGCCATCCAAATCACTCTGTCCCGACCCTAACCAATTTCGACAGGCAGCCCCTCCATCGCCATAATCCGCAGGGCATTCGTCGTCGGCGATGGGCCGGAGCGCAGCCGATAATCAAACACCATCCGCCCGTCATGTACATCTTCACGGAAATGATAATTGGAGATGTGTGGGTTTTCGTCCGCCAGCTTGACCAACTCAAGGTCATGCGTCGCAATCAACCCCAACCCATGTCCATTCGCCAGCGCTTGGATATAAGATCGGCTGCCAATCAAGCGTTCACGGTTATTTGTCCCTCTGAAAATTTCGTCAATTAAGAAAAACAGCGGTAGTGGGTCATCCACCCGCAGTGCATCCAACAACGCCTTGAGCCGTTTGACTTCGGCATAAAAATACGAGATGCCGTCATTCAGCGAATCCGTCACCCGTATGCAGCTAAACAAGCGGAACAACCCGGTTTCCAGCGCCCCCGCACATACCACCCCGCCCGCATAGGCGAGGCACAAATTCACCCCAAGCGTCCGCAAAAACGAGCTTTTCCCCGCCATGTTCGACCCCGTAATCACCACCACCTGTCCAACCTGCCCCAGCACAAAATCATTGCTGATGCGGTGGTCATGGGGAATAAGTGGGTGTCCAATCGTCTGCGCCTTAAAAACCGCCTGCTTGCTGATGGTGGGAAATGTATAGGCTGGATTCAGATAGGCGAAATTTGCCAGCGAACAAACCGCCTCCAATTCAAACCACACCTCCAACCACGCGGGTAATTTTTCCGCCAATTCCGCTTTCTGCTGATTCAGACGGTGGGCGAAATACACGTCCCATGGAATGACCGCGTTCAGCATCGTCCACAAAATTGGGTTCTGTCGCAATCCCGCTGCCGACACCACCCACGTCACCTTACGCAGTTGATGGGAGGGCTGGGCCTCAATCACCGGATGGCATAGTTCATATAAATGCCGATGCCGCTTCTCACCATACGGATATTTTTCGACATAATGCAGCACCGCCCCCAATTTTCGCAGCGCATCTTCCAACGTCAGTGCCCGTTGAAACAGCACCCCGATTTCTTGCATCTGACTCAGAAAAATCGCCGCATAAATAAACCACGTCGCTAACCATACGGGCGGCAGAATCCCAAACGAATACAGCGCGAACAAAATAATATTGACCGGAGCGAGTCCCGTCAAAATTAGCAAAATCGTGCGGAGTGACTTGCTATCGGACTGCTCCTCTAACCACCCCAAAATGCGCTGCCCCTCGCGCTGCTCCTGTAAATCGCGGGCCGCCAACACCGCCTGCAAAATCAACTTGCCCCGAAAAATCGGCATCGAGATGAGTTCCCGTACCAGCGCCTGTCGTTTTTCAATCATGGCTAAATCGGGCCGTTCATTTAACAGCCACTCATGCAATCGCTGCCCCCCGCCATGCGAAGCTGCCGTATTGAGCAACCGATGCACTTGCAGTAAATCAAGATCAATTTCAAGCGGATGTGTCGTCTGCCCTCCATTCGGCAGTTTTTCCCAATCCAAATCCATCCGTGCAATCTGGCCCGTTTTCCAATGGCGCCATGCCTGTGTGCGTTCCGCCGCCCGCCGAATCCGCCCATGCACAACCACCAACCCGCTGAAAACGGCAATCGTGACCAGCAAGCTAATCCAAAAAACCAACAGGCCTGCCACAAAATACAGCACTACCGTCAGCAAGAAACCCACCGCGATACTCAACAGCCGTAGCGTAGCAAAACGATCCCCCGCCGCATTTAATTCTTTCAGAGTCGCATCCAGTCGCCGTGCCTGTCGCTGAAGCCCTTCCCGTGTAATCAATTTCTTATCCTTTACAGTTGATCATCAGATTCATCTCCCCTCGCCACGTTGGAGAGGGGATTGGGGGTGAGGTAAATTTCTTACCGAAAATAACCCACCTCGCTAGTATACCCGCATAAAATTGTTGTCTCATGGGGGCTGTTGTACAATGGGGGGTGAAGTCTATATTTCTTATATTCTTCCTTTTGCCATCATCCAAAAAATTACACGGGTAGGGGCGCTATGGCTCAAGATCGCGTTAAACAACTTTTGCAGCAGGGCATCGCCGCCGCTAAAGCCGGTCAAAAAGATCAGGCCCGCCAAATTCTGCAGCAGGCCGTCAAGATTGACCCGCGTAACGAAACCATCTGGCTCTGGTTGAGTAGCGTGGCGAAAGATGATAAAGAACGTATCTTTTGCCTTAAACAAATTTTGAGCATTAATCCACAAAGTGAACTCGCCATCAAAGGTTTACAGGCATTGGGGGTCGCACCCGAACAGCAAGCTGCCCAACCGCCTGCCGTTCCGGTCATCCCCCCCGAAAAATTAAACAAAATCCAAGCCTCGGTGGATGAATTTCTCCGCACCTACAACCCCGAACCCAGCACCATTTTGGAAATCGAGTGGGTGCAGAAAAACAAGCGGCGTTATGGTGAATCTACCGCCCGGACGGTGCGCCGTTCGGCCTATGTCATCGCTGCCGGGGTCGCCGCCCTGTTGATTGTCGCTATCGTCGCCATTGCTCTAACCATTGACCTGACCCGTGAGAAAGAAGCCCAAGTACGTGCTTCTGCCACTCCAAGCCATACCCCCACCAACACCGCGACGGCCACCCCCGGTATTCCCAATACACCAACGCCGGATTCGGTTGATCCTGAAACACCCATCCCCGTTCCCCAAGATTTGCCCGTCGGCAACATCTATGGCGGCACACCGACTGCCGTTTACCCAGAGTTTAACAACTCGATTAATTTCCAAATGCAAACGGCGGTAGCCTATTATTCCGTTGGCGATTATGACCATCTCGCCACTATCTCTGCGAACGAACGCACCGCCCAACCCAGTGCCTGTTTCCCCGAAACCTATTATTACGAAGCCATTTCGCTGGCAGAACAAGGCGGACGCTTTAATTTACAACAGGCCCGTTCCCTGCTCGAAGATGCCTTAGATCGTGAACGTGTCCCCAACTTCGCCACCTGTGAAGATTCACCCCTGCTCTATACGGGTCTTTGTGTGGTGGATTATTATCAGGCCATTTCCGACCCCGCTTCCCCCGATGCCAGTCTGCTCGATGACGGTGCCCAGCAATGTAGTCAGGCGCTTGAGGCCGATAGTCGTCTTGAAAAAGCCTATGACATGCTGGCCCGCATTTATCTGGTACAGGCCTCCCAACTCGGCCTCACCCAATCCTACAACCGCGCCATCAGCGTGCTGACACAGGGCTTGGAGATTTATCCTGCCAGCGTCAATTTGCTGCTGACCCGTGCCGAGGTTGAACTATCACGTGGTAATGCCGAAGAAGCATTAGTCTATCTGGCCCGTGCCCAAACCGTTGACCCCGCCGCCGAAAAAGTGCTGCGCTTGCGTGCTGAGGCCTATCTCAGTCTCGCCAGTCTCGCCAGTGGTCAAGAACGCCTCCTACGTTATGGTCGCGCGGCCATCGCTGCCGAAGAGTATTTGTTGTTCTATGCGGGCGATCCCGATGGCTACATTTTATTGGCCGAGGCCCGTTTGCAAGAAGGCAATGTAGATCGCGCCATCTTCACTATTAACCGCGTCATAGAGAACGCCGATGACCTACCCGAAACTGAGCGGCCCGCCATTATCGAAGCCTATGCCCTCCGCGCTCGCATCTACCAACAGCGTCTGAATTGGCCCGCTGCCTTTGATGATTTAGAAACCTTGATGTCATTCGAACCCGATAACCTGACATGGGTCGAACTCCACGCCCAAGCCGCTCGTGAACTGCGCCGCTATCCCGTCCTGTTGAGTGATCTGGATACCCTGCTAACCGAAAATCCCACCCGCAGTGATTTGATTTTGCAAAAGGCCCAAATTCTCAGCCAGACCTGCCAATATACATCCAGTGATATCGAATGCGATTTCCCATCCGTCTTGAACGATCTTCTGACCCCCGATTTTGTGGCGACCCTCACGCCCGATCAGCAGGCCCAAGCCCGCATCTATCGTGCCGAAGCCGAATTTGCCCAGTTGTTGGAAAACACCACCATCAGCGCCTCTAACCGCCGGACGGCCCTGCAAGCGCTCCGTCAAACGGTGCAATCCGCCCTTGCCACACGCGAGACTGCCGAAGATTATTATTTATTGGCGCGGGTGCTGAATGAATTAGAGGAACCAGAGCAGGCCCTCGAAGCCTATTCGTGGATTGTCTATTGGAATCAATTTTACGAATATCCCTTTGGCCGGGATGCCGAACGCGCCGCCCTCAATCTTCGTAATCAAATCGAGGATACTAAACCTTCATAAAAAAGGCTTTATATATAATATTGAATTTCTAAACATCAGATAGTATCATATAAATATAGATAAATCCCTTTAACTATATTCGTTTATGCCCTTCTTCCCAATTGGAATAAATAATGAGTGATAATACAGATAAAAATGCACAATTCCGCCAAGAATTGGATAAGAAATTAAAAGAGATTAGAGAATTATTGTTTGAATGGATGAAAGGTTGGGAGGAAGAAAAAAGGCGTATATTTCTCTTTTTTGCTGCCATTTCAATTGCTGGAACAATGCTTTTCTGGGGATGGTTTTTGCATAATAGAACGGGTTTTGCTGACTTTTTGTCAAATGTATTTTTAAATATTGGAACGGATATTATCAGTGCAGCGATTATTTTTTTCGTTGTCGACTTTTCTTTACGACGTTGGCTAAAATAATACTCTAATCTGGGGTACAAACCAATATTCTAAGTAATTTTTATAATAAATTTATCCGCTCCGCAGTTAACAAGTTAAAAACAGATTGTAAAATGAGGAAATCGCAAATGACTGAGGAGATAAATAAAAGGTCAAGATCGCCCATCGGGATAATAGTTAAACGTATTGGGTTTAGTATTGTTGTTATATCGGCTATTGCAATGCTTGTATATATAGCGAGCAGCAGGCAAAACCCCAATGATCTCACTGTCCAACAACAAAATCCCGTTGATTTTTCTACGTTGACACCCATTTTTCTTACCCTAGAAGCTGCTCCTCAACAAATCTACCCATTGGAGACTCAAATAGCCTCTCTTAAAACACAATCTGCTCCATTGGAGCAAATAGCTCCTCTGGAAACCCAAGTTGCGGGATTACAAAGCCAAGCCGCTGCTATCAAAACTACTTTTGAGGCGCAAATTGAGACCCTTCGTGCTCAATCAGTTTCGGATACAGAGTTTCAAACTGCAATTGCACCACAAGTCGCTCAGGTTGAAACGCTCGAAAGTGGGCTTGAAACTTTAGAATCAAAGTCCCTATCGGAAGAACAAGTGATGACCTTGATAGCAAATGTTCAGGCAACCCAAAATGCTATCTCAACTCAAACGCAATCTGCTTTCAATGTAGCGGCAACCCAGACTCAAGAAGCTATGGTTTGTATTGTGACCCCCTTGTATTCGAGTATAACAGCCTACCACTTGCCAACAGTTACCGCTCGAAGAATAAGCTTTCTCTATCAAAATCAACATTATAAGGTAATTGCCCGAACTGAAGGTCCATTAAACACAGAAAGTATGTGGTGGCTAGTGGAGATAAACCCACTAGACCATTCTCGTGGCTGGGTACAAAGCATAATGGTATCTGAAGATTCAGATGTTACGTGTCTCCGCCTACCTGTAACTCTACAATAACATCTATTCTCATAATAAACAAATAGCCCCACCAAGTATTCTTAGTGAGACTATTACTTTAGTGGAAGCGTCGATGTACCGCCCATCGAGTCTGCAAGGACCGCCCCCCGCATGTCTACAAGTTTAGTTGACCTATTGCATTCGCTGTCAGTAGCCCGAGCCAACGCGGTATGCTGACAACTAACCGATGCTTTCTTTGGCGGCTCGTATCGGTGTCAAGCCTACCGCACGCTATCTTTGGTGACGCCCGCCAATCCACCCGGATAGAGACGGATGGGGCAGACGGCTAACCTTCTATGGGTTAGCTGCTTAGGTCAAGCCGGATTAAGCGGCGAGAGCGTAAGCAGTGTTGGTGTTATTGGCACCTAATTTTTTGCCCATTGTTAACGCGGCACTAGGCTCCGCGACTTGCAACACGAGAACTAGCCTCTCACATCGAAACTATTTCGCTCCCCTGTGTAAAATTATTATAACAGACATTTATCAAAAATCTATTGGAAAATTCGGCGATCACCTGTTGTAATCGGGCCTTGCCAACAGCATAGCAAAAATTGTATCACCTAACGGACAAATATGGCTCTCTTCCATAACCGATGACACCACTTGACAAGTGCATCCCGTTTCACCGTCCGAACTAATCCCTTTTTTATACCCATAATAACAACAGATTATCGTATTTCAATAGTATCCGCCAATTCACCGGATACCTCTGCTTCACTTCACACCACAATCGCAGTATAATAAGCCTAATCGTTGTCTGGTGAGGAGAAATTGTGTCGGATACCTATCGGCTGTTCATTGCCATTGAACTCCCCCCTGCCCCTTCTACCCTCCGCCCTGCCTTGCAGAGTACGCTAAAAGCCCTGCAACAAGCCGTTCCCGCCAATACCGTCAAATGGGTACAGCCAGACAAGATGCACTTGACCCTAAAATTTTTGGGGGATGTCCCTACGGGGCAAATCAGTGCCATCGAAAGTGGCTTGCAGGCCGCCATTACGGGACATTCGCCATTCATGATTGAAGTTGCCAATCTTGGTTGCTTCCCGAACTTTTCGCGTCCAAATGTGCTGTGGATCGGCTTAAATTCGCCAAATAATCACCTGCGCCGCCTGCGGGACAGCATCGAGCAGCAAATCGCCCCGCTTGGCTATCCCACCGAAGACCGCGAATTTAGGCCGCATCTGACATTAGGGCGGGTCAAGCGTGACCTCGCCAAGCCTATCATCGGCAAAATTGGTCAGGCCGCGCAGGGCATCTCGGTTGGCAAATTGGGGGATTGGCCTTGCGAATCCGTGCGGCTCATGCGGAGTGAATTACGACCTGAAGGCCCAGTTTATACATGTATTGCAGAAAAGAGGCTAAATAGCTAGATGAGTGAGAACCAAAACAACGCACAGATGACTACCCTCGATTATGCCCGCGCCGTCGTTGACATCATTTCCGATGTCAAAGGCGAGGATGTGGTACTGCTTGATTTACGTGATGTGACCGTCATCACCGATTTTTTTATCATCTGTACGGGGAACAGTGACCGCCAACTCAAGGCGATTATCGAGAAAATTAGCCAAGGCATGAAGGAAAAATATGACCTGCGCGGCGCTCGCATCGAAGGCAATCCAGAAGGCGGCTGGGTGTTGGTAGATTATGGGGATATTGTCGTCCACGTCTTCACGGAAGATCAGCGCGATTATTATGATCTTGAAGGACTGTGGAGCAAAGGGAAAGTGCTGCTGCGCGTCAAATAAGTGCATTTCAGCTTGATGATTGTGGTGGCCCGCTGAGTAATCGGCGGGTTTTTTTAGTTTTTATCTCTTGGGGTATATAAACGCAAAGACGGGTTGAGGGAAGAGGGAGGAGGAAGGGACAAGTAAGGAGATGGGTGTGAGTTGGCAGTGACCTACTCTCCCAGAGGACGACTCCC
>JAJTXY010000034.1 GCA_021463865.1 Anaerolineae bacterium | reverse complement strand
GAATGCGGAGATCAAGAAGATCATCAAAGACCCACGAGTGACTTTGATTGGCAAGTTCCTGCGCAAGACTTCTTTAGACGAACTGCCCCAATTCATCAATGTGCTCAAGGGCGAGATGACACTGGTTGGGCCACGTCCCTGCATTCCTTACGAAGTGGAAGAATATGAGGCATGGCACAAGCAGCGGCTACAGGCTGTCGCTGGAATCACTGGGCCGTGGCAGGTGAGTGCGCGGAGTGCGGCGGATTTTGATGGGATGTGCAAGCTGGACATCGAATACATCCAAAGTCAGTCGTTGATGACTGATATTAAGCTGATTCTGAAGACCCCACTGGTGATGATCTTCGGACGTGGCGGGTTCTGATTCGACGAGATGACTCTGAACATTCGTAATCTCTATACCCCCGATATTGATGCCGCTAACGAAATTCTCGTGGCGGCTTTTCAGTCTTCACGCAGCTATCAAGAGGATTTGAATCTCTATCTAACCCTCGCGCCGCATGATTGGTATCTGGCGGAATGGGACGGGTTACCTGCTGGAATGGTAGGAGTTGTGAATTACGGCCCGCTGGCTTACGTTGGGTTTATGGCGGTGCATCCGGATTTCCAGCGCAAAGGAATCGCTGAAGCATTGATGAAACATGGCCTTGCCGAAATGGAAGCGGCAGGATGCCCAAATGCCTTGTTAGATGCCAGCGCGATGGGCGAACCGCTGTATCGCAAATTGGGCTTTGTGGAGGATGGTCAAAGCGCCCAATATTGGATTGAGGGGCCGTTGGTAAGAAAGCCAACAGATTTTCAGTCTATTGCTAGGGAAAGCATCACCACGCGATTGATACGACCTGACGATATTCCTAATCTGACTCAACTGGATACCCCGATTTTTGGCGCAAACCGAGAACGGCTGTTTGCCCTGCTGATTGAGGCACTGCCTGAACGTTCGTTTGTGGCGGAAGATGCCTCTGGTCAACTGGTGGGGTTTGTTTTTTCGCAGCCAAAACGGATCGGGCCACTGGTTGCACTGAATCCACTAGCCGCCGAAGCCCTGCTGCAAGCCGCGCTATCCGTCCCAATTGAAGGACGAATCATGATGATCGCACCTGTGATTAACCCCTTTGCCCAAGCGTTGGTGCTGAAATATGGCTTTCAACATTTCCGTACCAATGCCCATATGCGGTATGGGGGTACTCAACATCCGGGCCGGCGCGAATTAATCTACAGCCTGATGAGTTTTGCGATTGGTTAAGCATTGACGTTGGTGAAGGCCAGTTTGTATAATACCCTCCCGCAGTAATGCGCTTTTTTTCGTTAGCCAATTTTCCCCGTTATGGTTTCACGTTCAGTCATCAGTGAAAATGTGACCCCGTAGCGGTGGCAAGTGAGAATTGGAGAAATCCTTTCAACATGAATTACGCAATTGTTCGATCTGGTGGAAAACAATACCGCGCTGTCGTCGGTGAGATGATTGACGTGGAAAAACTGCCTGTAGACGCAGGCGCAGAAGTGACGTTGGGCGAAGTGCTGTTGATTGCCCGTGAAAATGGCGACCCCACGATTGGCAAGCCATTGGTCAAGGGTGCAACAGTCAAGGCCACCGTCGTAAAGCAATATCGTGGCCCCAAAATTCTGGTGTGGAAATATAAAGCCAAGCAGCGCTATCGTCGGCGTCAAGGCCATCGCCAGTATTACACCCGGCTGAAGATTGAAGCCATTGAAGGCATCTAATCGCTGAAGACATCCAAAAAAGTTGGTAGAGGTTTTGAGGAGAAATAGTCATGGCTCATAAAAAAGGTGGTGGCTCCAGCCGCAACGGGCGTGACAGCCAGAGTAAACGTCTGGGCGTCAAGAAATATGGTGGCGAGTTCGTCATTTCCGGCAACATCATTGTGCGTCAGCGTGGCACGCAATTTCACCCCGGTGAAAATGTAGGTCTCGGCAAAGACCACACGATTTTTGCAACCGCCCCCGGTGTTGTGGTGTTTCATGAAGTGCGTGGCAAGAAATACATCCATGTTTTGCCCGTCGAAACTGAAACTGCCGAAAAGGTCGTTCAGTAGATCCCCATTTCAGGTCAGTTCGTTATCAAGCGGCGTATCATGACCGTCTTGAGTAGCGCGAGGAAGGTTTAGTCGTGAGAGAAAAAATCCACCCCAAGTGGTATCCCGAAGCAAAAGTCACGTGTCTGTCGTGTGGCACGGTTTGGACAGTTGGCGCAACCCTGCCCGAAAAGAAGATTGATATTTGCTCCAACTGCCATCCGTTTTATACCGGACAGCAGCGTATCGTTGACACGGAAGGTCAGGTTGACCGCTTCTATAAGCGTTTGCAGCAGCGTGATCAACGCCGTGCCGAGGCAGTCGAGCGTACTGGGTCGAAGGCATCGCCAGATGTTGTAGTGGAAGAACTGGGTCTGGGCAAGCGCTTCAATCAAATTTTGGCGGATGAGGGCCTAACCCTGATTAGCCATGTGATTGACCGCCTAAACAGCGAAGGCGATGACGGCCTATTGAAAGTTCCCGGTATTGGGCGCAAGGTGCTGGCGGACATCAAGAAGGGCATCCGTGCGCGTGGCTTGGAACTCGCTGGTGAGACCACCGAGGAAGAATAGTCGCAGGTCGTAGACTATCGCATTGAATTTTGCAAGGCAGATCGCTTGGTATAAGCATCTGCCTTTTTATTTGAAGGAGCGATTCTCTTGATTCATCATGCCGGACGTATTGAGGTGGTTTGTGGCAGCATGTTTAGTGGCAAGACGGAAGAACTCATTCGCCGTGTGCGCCGTGCCCAAATCGCCCGCCAAAAAGTGCAAGTCTTTAAACCCGAAATTGATGTGCGGTATCATCAAACCCGTGTGAAGTCCCATAGTGGGCAAGATTTTGAGGCCCAGCCTGTAATTTCATCTGCCCAAATCTTGGAACTGCTTGAACCGGATACGACGGTTGTTGCTATTGACGAGGGGCAGTTTTTTGATGCGGGTGTTGTTCAAACTGCCGAACAACTGGCCGATCAGCGCAAGATACGGGTCATTGTTTCGGGCTTGGATACGGATTTTCGGGGTGAGCCGTTTGGCCCGATGCCCCATTTGATGTGTATTGCGGAGGAAGTGATAAAATTACACGCGATTTGTATGGTGTGTGGTGATCTGGCGACCCGCACGCAGCGTTTGATTAATGGGCAGCCCGCCGCCTATGATGATCCGATTATTTTGGTCGGGGCAGCCGAGGTATATGAGGCCCGTTGCCGTACCCATCATGAAGTGCCGCGCAAATTATCGTATTGAAATCGAAAGGGAGAATGCGGTTGAGGTTACAAAAATTAGTTGGTTGCATTCTCCTGTTGCTAATCACCGCCTGTGGCAACCAATCGGATGCCCCTGAAAATCGGGAGGACATTCGAGAGGCGGCGGTACAGGTCAATATTGTGGGCCAGATTTCAACGGCGACCTCCACCGCTTTGCCATCCCCCGCTGCGACCCATACTGCATCCCCAACCCCGCGCCTCTTGGCGACACTTGCTCCCACGCCGCGCAAAGTAACTGTGACCCGCTTGAATGATGCGGCTGATCCATTCCGTCCACTCGAAATCCAAATTGGGCAGCCTATCCCGCCGATCATATTGACCGATATTGAGGGAAATGACTATCTCCTGAGCGACCTTGCAGGCAAGGTGGTCGTCGTTAATTTTTGGACGGTGGGGTGCGGCTCGTGCTTTTTTGAATTCCCCGTCTTTCAAAGTATCTATGCTCAATATGCCCATGATGATTTGTTGATTCTGGCGGTCAATGTCAGTGAACTCGTTGAAGAAACGCGGCAGTTGGGCGAGTCGTTGGGCATTACCTTTCCTTTGGTGGTTGACCAGCAAGGTGAGGTGTTTAGCCACTATTTTGGCGGGGCGGTTGTCCCAACTACGGTAGTGATCGGACGGGATAGTTTGGTGGCAGAGGTGATTATCGGCCCGGTAGATGGCCCATTGCTCACTTCTATTCTGGCCGAGGCAGGACTAGACTTGAGCCAATCGCCGCTTGGATAGGTATTTTTACCAGAAAATCGAGGGTAGAAAAGTATGTCGTCTCAAATTCCCCACCGTCGTTATAACCCCTTAACGGATGAGTGGTTTTTAGTCAGCCCACATCGCACCCAGCGTCCATGGCAGGGGCAGGTTGAAAAATTGCCAGATGAGCATCTACCGGAATATGACCCGACGTGTTATCTGTGTCCGGGCAATAAACGGGCGGGGGATAAACAAAACCCTGACTACGCCGAGACTTTTGTTTTTGAGAATGATTTTCCGGCCCTGCTGACGAATATTGACCCGAATACGCCATTAGAAACGGGTTCGCCGTTATTTGTGAAACAAGTCGAGCGCGGGTTTTGTCGGGTGATTTGCTTTACTCCCCGTCATGATTTGACGTTGGCGCGGATGTCGGTGGAGACGATACGGCGCGTGGTGGATGTGTGGGCCGAGCAGACGCTTGATCTAGCCCACTATGATTGGCTGCACTATGTCCAGATTTTTGAGAGTCGCGGGGCCATTATGGGGGCATCGAACCCACATCCACACGGTCAGCTATGGGCCAATGAGCGGGTGCCGCAGTTCGTCGAAAAAGAAGATCGGATGCAGCGCCTCCATTACACCAAATATGGTCGAACCCTTTTGAGTGATGTGCTGGCGGATGAGATGCGCCTGAATGAACGCATTGTTTGGCAAAATGATTCATGGGTGGTGTTGGTGCCATTCTGGGCATTTTGGCCGTTTGAGACTTTGTTGATTTCACGCCGTCCGGTGCCATTTGTGCATGATTTGACGGATACAGAGCGAACCGGATTAGCTGAGGCGCTTTCTACCACCACCATCCGTTATGATAATGTGTTTGAAACCAGTTTTCCGTATGGGATGGGTGTCCATCAAGCCCCGGTGAATACACCAAATGTCGAACATTGGCATTTGCATATCCACTTTTTCCCGCCCCTGCTGCGGAGTGCGACGGTTCGTAAATTTGTGGCGAGTTATGAGCTATTTGCCAGTTTGCAGCGCGATAGCAACCCCGAAAGCGCCGTCGAACGTTTGCGCTCATTGTCGGGGGTGCATTATCGTGACCGCTAGACTGAGGTTGAATTATTCGCACACGGGGCTAAAGCTGCCGTGCTGAATTTAGTGTCGGGGAGGAGGGGGCACAGACCCCTCCCTATAGGGAGATTATTCCAGTTAAGTTAACGTGAAAATCGCTATTTGTTGTTGACCCTGAACATCATGCTATGACCACCGCCAAGCTCGACATGAATGGAGAGACGTTCACTCATACGGGTGACGCCCTCAAATCCCCATAATCCATTGGCTGTATAGTCTTGGGCAAAGATTTCGGCCTCCCCCGACTGAAAATCATAGAGGGTCATGTTAAACGCAAAGACCAAAATATAATCCTCGTCGGTGCGGAAAAAGACCAAAATACGCGGGTTGTTGGAACTGCCTGCCGTCAAAGTATGGGAATTGGTATTGCTTAAGAGGTCGCTGTGTTGGCGGCGGAGGTGCATGGCATAACGAATTGCCCCGACCATATTGTCTTTGCGTGTCCAGTCAAAAGCGTGTTCGCTAAAGAGCGGTAGGCGTTCGGGGGGATAGGTGCGAATGTCTTCGTGGGCAAAGCCGACGCCGGTGTTGATGGGTCGGTTTTCAAAGACCTCAAAGCCTGTGCAGATAAAGGGCATCCCCGGTAATCCAACCATGTATAACAAGGCCTGATGACATTGAGCCAACATATTTTGGCGGGAGGCATGACGCGGGGTATTATGATTTTCAGCCGCTGTAAAAAAGGTGATGCCGGGGTCGTGGCGGGCGATACGGTCAATAAACTGCTGCATTTTTTCAGGCTGGTGCAGGTCATAAAACAAATAACCCATGACCGCGTTATAGCCTTCATCGCGGCTGTGGCGGCCTATGCTAAAATCTTCGCCCCAAAAGGCAAAATCGGGGTCAAGTGACCGGGCTTTTTGTATCACGCGCTGCTTGAGGGGTTTCGGCAGGGAATGGCCCATATCGAGCATGACCCCATCAATGCCATAGTTGATTTGATAGTGAGGGATAATGCCCTCCACTGCATCCCACAGGGGGTGGACGATATTTTCCGGCTGTGCGATACGGGCGTCGTACATGCGGAGGGTGTTGTAGGCCATATAATTAAAATCGGGATGGTCGTAAAGGCGGAGGTAGGTCACGTCTGTCCACGGGGGTTGGGCATCTTCGGGAGGCCAATCGGTGAACGCACCGGGGATGCGAGCGATTGTGCCATCGTCTAGTCGGCCATACCAACGCCCATCGTGCATCTCGATATTTTCAGGGCGGGGTGTGCTAGTGAACATCTTACGATAGCTTTCCGGCGGGGCGGGTAAATCGTGTAACTGTCCACGTCCGACCCGATGATGAATTTCTTCCAATTTGTCGTGCGGCCAGATGGGGCTACCAAAGGCTTTGGGGTTACGTGACCCCGCTGCACGGTCAGGAATATCGGCGTGAATCCAATAAAACCAGTCGGGGTGTTCTTTGACCCAATCCGAGTCGCGGGCGGCGGTGCGCAGGACAAATTCCATCACGACGCGCAAACCCAGCCGATGGGCTGCTTCCATAAACCCTTTAAACAGCGTTTCGACATCTATCCCGACTAAACCGGGTTCGGCAAGGTTCTCATCTAGTCTATAGGGATTGCGAATAGCATAGGGTGAACCCAATGTGCCCTTTTTGCCATCCTGCCCAACGGCGGTGATGGGGAGGAGATGGACAGTGTTGAAATTCATGGAGCGCAGGAAGGGCAGAAACGCGATGGATTTGAGCAGTGTCCCTGTGTCGCGCCAGCCACCCCGATTTGACCCGATTTCTAGCTTGCCAGAATTGTCGTGGTCAAAGGCCGTAGTTAGGCGTGGAAACATATTGTAGGTGATGGCGTAACGAGTCCATTCGCCCCCCGGTTCTCCTTGAACAACCGGTTGACGGGGTGAGTCCAAAATATCTTGGAGGCGTTGGGCATAAAAATCATATGGGTTCACATTTTGAGCGGCAGTCGTTTGAAAATCTATCCAGAGGCCGGGGATTAGATAGGGCGTCGTTAAATCTCGGCGCTGCACGCGCAAATGGTCAATAATTTGTTGTAGGGCGGACATGAATTCCTCGGTGTGGGGATAACGGATAACGTAACGATGCTAAATTCCCAAAGTATATTTGGCATAAAAATAGGTTTCGCGCAATAAAAATGACCACTGACTGCGCCATGTGCGATAGCGGGTAGTGGGTGTAGGTGATGGATAGGCGTCGAGGCCGGCATCACGTGCGAGGGACACAGCCCGTTGCATATGCAGCGGATCACTGACTAACAAAACTCGACCCAATTGGTGTTCATCCACAAGGCGCTTGGCCTGTGCCAAATTTTCGGCGGTGGTGGTAGAAATTGTTTCAATCAGTATTGCGTCGTCGGGTACGCCCATACGCAGAGCATAATTGCGGGCGGCTTCAGCTTCGGCAAGTTCATCCCGATTGCCCACCCCGCCAGTAAAAATCAAATATTTCACGCTGCCATCCTGATAGAGGTCAATGGCGTGATTAATGCGTTCGCGGAACACAGGGGAAGGACGCTCGCCATAGACCGCCGCCCCCAAGACAATCGCAGCATCGGCGGGGCCAGTGTGACGTTCCAATGAATACCGATAGACTTGGGTCATCACATAACCTATCCACAGAATCGGGATAAGCAGCACAACAGCAACGATCCAACGCCAACGACGTTTCAACACCTACTGGTTATATCCCTCACCAAAAATTTCGAGCATCAAGCCGGGTAATTTGTAGCGATCTGGAATAACAAGTGATGCGTTGTTTTCCGGATTTGTCCACGACATCAAGTAGTTCCAATTAAGGACACCACTTTTGACGTTTTCAGAAGGGACATCTTTGGCATAGACGGCGAGGGCCAACATTTGATCGAGCGAGAGGCCCGTTTCGATACCCTCATCCAAGTCATTCCAAATACCGGGAGCTTCAATCAATAGATTATCCATCATACCTGCCGAAAGCACTTTCTCACGGACAGCCATAACGACCTGCTGCTGACGGCGGCCTCGATCAATATCATCCGTGCTATGGCGGCTGCGGGCATATTTGAGGGCGGTTGCACCATCTAAATGATGCTGTCCGGCGTCAATGTAGAAGGGATCATAGCCATAGAACATGTCGGGATATTGATCGTCATAAATCTCTTGTTCCACGTAGACATCAATCCCGCCGATGCGGTCAATCAACGAAATAAACGAATTGAAGTTGACCATGACATAATCATTGACGCGGATGCCAAAATTGTATTGGACGGTTTGCATGGCTAAACGCGGGCCGTTACCACGCTGATACAACTCGCCATAAACACAGGCGGTGTTGATACGATCAAGGCCGTAGCCCGGAATTTCGACATAGGTATCACGCGGGATACTCATCATGCCGATGCTGTTGTGCTGCGGGTCAATGCTGATAATCATCATGGTGTCGGTGCGACAAGCGCCTTCTTCACCGGGGCGATTATCTAACCCCATAACCAGCACGGTAAATCTTTCCTGTCCATCCCACGGCAAAATTTCCATCGCGTTGCCTTCGAGTGCCCCACCGACGGGTGTACCAAGCGCTTGATCGTCTGCGCCATAGATGATGGAGGTGGGTTCGATTTGAGGGGCGGTGCTGGCGCTGGCTTTTTCATTGCGGTCACTGCGCAGAACGATAATCATGACCATGCTGACAATGACAGTTAACCCTAAGAGGGCGACGGCAATCACGACCCATGCCCAATTTTCCATGCCAATGGCTTGACGGCGGCGGCGTTCTTCGAGCCGTACCCGTGTGGGGGTCATCTGGTCAACGGGCAGATAGGGGGCGCGGTTGGGGGTCTGCGGCGGTTGGGCTGGTTGGCGGTTTTGTAGATTGTCTAATGGATTCGCCTGCCCCGGCATACTGTACCAATGCGAACTGGTCTTGGGGGTGGTGCGTGAATAATCATATTGCAGCGGCTTACGCGGCGGCACAATCTCCGGCTGACTTGGCACGGTCTCGTTATTTTCCGAAGGATTATCTACCATTCACCATCTCCGCATATTGCACTGATTGAATCATTGTAACCCCAAACGACCCGATGCTCAATTGTCGGGTTGCCGCCGTTTATGAGACTTTATGCGACTTACTAACCTATCATCTCGTATTCTATTATAGTTCGCTATAATTCACTTGGAAGGATGCAACTGTGGAGGCGATAGGATTTGAAGAAGCAAAAATGGTGGCGTAAACTAGCAATCGGCTGTCTGATGTTGATGACAGGCATAGCAGCAACCGGATGTGACGGGAACAGTGATGACAAAACGGAAACCCCACCTGATCCAGTGGCTCTGATACAAGAAACCGCCGCTCAGATTGATCAGGCCCAATCGTTCCGCCTGTTATTAGCCCAAGAGGGCCAACCGACGGTGATTGCCAATGATCTTGACCTTGAAATCACGCTTAACAGTGCGGATGCAATTTTTGTCCAGCCTGACCGAGTGCGGGCGAAAGTTAGTGTTTCGATTGATGCGGTGACTCAGGAAGTGCAATTGATTGCGGTAGCTGAAAATCAGTATATCAACAACCGATTCTTGACCAATGAGCAATGGACTTTAATGACCTTTGCGCGTGATTTTTCGCCTGCCGACCTGCAATCGGCTGATCAAGGCATTGGCAATGCGTTGCGTTCGGCCCAAGATGTGCAGATGATTGGTGAAGAAGAGGTAGAAGGCGTTCCGGTGTATCATCTCAAAGCGACAGTGGAAGCGAACAAGGTGCGCTCGGTAACGGTGGGCTTGATTGGGACGAAAGAGGGCGCAATTGAAATTGATGTGTACGTGCGTACCAGTGACAAAAATCTGGCCCAAATTAAGTTGACGGAACCACCCCAACCCGACGCCGAATCCCAAGACCCCACGATTTGGATCATCAGCTTTGCCGGATATGGCAATTACAAAGCCGAAGAAGTTGAGGAACCACAAGTTGAGGCCATAAATAATGCAGAATCTACACCCGCCAACTGAGACACGCCGCGCATGGTGGATATTGGCGGTTTTATCCCTGCCCGTATTCATCGGGGCGCTTGACCTGACCATCGTCTCGGCGATTTTGCCAGAGGTGATGAATCAACTCAATCTACCGCCAGACACTCGTTTTGATGAGGCGTCGTGGGTGATTAGTGCCTATCTTTTGGCCTATACGATTAGCATGGCATTTACGGGCCGTCTATCCGATCTTTTGGGGCGCAAGTGGGTCTATATCATCTGCCTGTTGATTTTTATGTTCGGTTCGTGGTTTATCACGATTGCCGATCAATGGCCCGCTGATACCTATTTAGAGGTCTACCGCTGGATATACCCCAATCCCGACACCCATATTCCCCCCTCATTGGAAATGCGCCAGCTATACATGATTATCTTGGGGCGCGTCATTCAGGCATTGGGGGCCGGAGCAATGGTGCCGGTCACGATGGCGCTGGTGGGTGACCTGTTCCCGAAAACGGGGCGGGCACGTCCATTGGGGGCGGTTGGTGCGATAGATACCGCTGGTTGGGTATTGGGGCACCTGTATGGCGGGGCAATGGTCAATTTTTTTGGCAATCACGGCGACAGCATTGTGGATACCTTCGCCAGTGTGGGCCTGAAAATTGGACATCCTGATTGGCATACGCTGTTTCTGTTAAATATCCCGTTGGGCCTCATTGCGTTGGTGGGGGCATGGTTGGCATTGCGTGGGCCACAATTTAGCCAAAGGATCGAAGGCAAATTTGATTTTGTAGGCACAGGCTTGCTTACGGCAGCGTTGATTGGCTTAAGTATTGGTTTAGGCGGTGCAAGCCCAGAATCAGCGGCGAGTGCGGAAAGTTTTGATGAGATTGCGACGGAAAGCACCGACATCACCCTCCCGATGCTGCTCATGGCGGGGGTGGCGTTTGCGGCCTTTCTGTTTTGGGAGTTCCGCACCAAGACACCGCTGATTGATTTGCGCCTGTTTCGCAAGGCTAATTTCAGCGTGGCGGCCTTTACCAATTTTTGTGTGGGCTTCGCACTGGCAATTGGGCTGGTGAGTGTGCCCTTATTGGTCAATATCCGCTTGGATTCGACCAGTGAATCGGCGTTTCACAATGCGGCGCTGGTGGCAGGCTTGGTCTTGTCGGGGCTGACGGTGCCGATGGCAATCGCGGCATTTCCCGGCGGCTGGCTGAGTGATCGCTATGGTTATCGCCGCACAACGGTCATCGGGATGGCGCTTTCCATCATCGGGTTTTTGCTGTGCAGCTTCACATGGACGGGTGATATTTCCTTCTGGATTATGGGGGCTGAAATTGCCCTAGTAGGAATTGGTCTGGGTCTGACGATTTCACCTGTCGCAACGGCTTTGATGAATGATGCACCGGATGATGACCGAGGTGTGTCGGCGGCGTTGGTGCTGGTGCTGCGTCTGGTCGGCATGACGTTGGCGATTTCTGGACTGACGACCTTTGCGCTTTATCGGGTAGATGCACGGGTGGCGGATATGCCGGGGTTGGAGCGCCAAGACGCCTATTTTAATGCGACAGTTGACCAAATTAACGAAATGTTCCTGATTGGGGCGGCAATTAGTTTGGTAGCGTTGTTGTTTGCGCTGCGGTTGCAGGGAGGAAAGGTTGAGCCGACACCATCCGCGATGCCTGCTAAGACCACAATCCGACGAGTGCCCGAAATTGGCGGATAAGAAAGTATATGGCGAGGGCCTTACAGCGATTTTCAAGTAGATTGGCCTATGATGACACAGGGCTAAACCCGCCGTGCTGAATCTAGCTGGAAACGCGGGCCAACCAACATATGAATCGCTATAAAAGCCTTCCCTATTTTTATTTACATCAAAAAATTATCGCTTTGAAAGGTTTTTCTATGGCCGATATAGATCAACGTTTAAAAGAGCATTTGGCTTATGCGATTGCGAATGCCTCGGCGGTCAAGTCCATTTTTGACGGCGCAGGATTAACCCTCAAGGATGTGCAGAGCGTCGCTGATTTGCAGAAATTACCTGTCACCAGTAAAGATCAATTTACCGAGATGCAGCAGGCTAATCCACCGTTTGGGGGCTGGTTAGCTGTGCCTATCGAGCGGTTGCAGCGTATCCATCTTTCGCCCGGCCCAATCTTCGACCCCTTCGGCGTTGATGACACGGAATTATTTGAGGATGCTGAACTGGCCCTGTCGCGGGCAGGGTTTGGCAAAGGCGATATTGTGGTCAATACCTTCCTGTATCACATGGTTCCGGCGGGGTTGCTGTTGGATGAGGGATTGCGGCGGACTGGGGCAATTGTTGTTCCAATGGGGCCGGGGAACACCGAAACCCAAATCAAAGTCATCCTTGACTTAAAAATCGTCGGTTATGTCGGCACGCCCAGTTTTCTATCTATGATTCTGGACAAAATGGTGGAGATGGGAATTCCTAAAACTGCTATCCCACTCAAGAAGGCCTTTTTCAGTGCCGAACCCTATCCCCCTTCACTGCGGGCTAAATTTGAGGGGGAATATGGCCTTAAGACAAGTCAAGCCTATGCCACCGCTGATCTGGGGGTCGTAGCGTATGAGGTGTATGGAGAGCAGGGATTCATTTTGCCCAATAACCTGATTGTCGAGTTGGTTGATCCGCAAACCGGACAATGGGTGCAGGAAGGCACACCCGGCGAGGTGGTTGTTACTAGTTTTAGCAAGACCTATCCCCTGCTGCGATTTGGCACAGGCGATATGGCGGTGATGATTCCGGGTGCGGGGCGTTTATTCGGCTTAGTTGGGCGAAGCGGTGAAGCGGTCAAAGTGCGCGGGATGTTTTTGCACCCCAATCAACTGCGCTTTGCAACGGCATCGTTCGCAGGTATCGCCGGGTTACAGGCGGTAGTGACACGCGATGGGGATTATGACCAAGTGACCCTCAAAGTCGTCCCCCAAACTGGAGCCTCGGTGGATGGAGAAGCCCTCAAAGCCGCGATTAAGCAAGTGGCTCATCTTTCGATCAATGCGGTGGAATTCGTAGATGTGATTGAAGGCCAGCGCTTAATTATGGACGAGCGTAAGTGGGATTAACCCATAGCAGTTTTCAAGTAGATTGACCAATTATGACACGGGGCTAAAGCCGCCGTGCTGAATCTAGCTGGAAATGCGGGCCAGCCAACATGAGAATCGCTATAAACGCCGTATCTCCAAGTCGGTTTGGTTGATTTGGAGATGCCCCTCATCATCCAAAAAGCGTTGGGCACTATCGGCAGGGAAATTAATCAGATCAAATGGAGCATCGCGTTTGATGTCTTCGATGGCCTCTGTGACCAAAACTTCCAATGGGTCAAGTCGGGTGTACCATTTGGCGATGGCAAAGTGAGTGCTGCGATACCGTTTTGCCAGCGCCCGCACTTTTTCCATACTGACTTGGCCTGCCTCGCCCCAAAATAAAGGTTTACCCTCTTCGTCGAGCGCTATCACGTCCGGTTTGTATCTATCGCCAATACGAATTTCAACCGTCAGCGTGGGGTAATCTGGCAGATAGAGCGCCCACAAGAAGGCTTTCATCAGCACATGTTCACTGCTTTCGTTTGGATTTTTGGCGAGGATCATTTTGCGGTCATGAGCATGATACATGCGCTTACGTGGAACGAGGGGCCTATTGTTCATATAGCAGAAATCTCGTAGAAATAAATAGGGCGGCTCGTGTGAACCGCCCTGCATATATACGTTTTAGTTCATTTTATGACGAGAGCGTGGGTAGCTCTGGCAACGGCAGACTGAAGTCGTTATTAAAGTACCATGCCTTCAATGACCAACCGACGACCTCACCCTTGCGTGGATCATTATAGCGAATCTTGATCCAGCGTTTGTCGTTGCTCTCACCCAATGCAATAACCTGCGTTCCCCAAGGAACATAGCTGAGGCGGGCGCAGCGGGTGCTTGGGCAAGAACGAATGCGTACATTACCCACCGCCCGAACTTGGACACCACCCGGAATGGGAGTCGGGGTCGGCGTTGGGCCAGCCGTCGCTTGGGCTTGGCTGGTACCACCATCGGTCACAGGGACACTATTAAAGTCACCTGTAAAGACGAGCCATTGCGCCAGTGACCAGCCGATCTGACCGTTGACGTTCAATTGTGCCCAGACACCATCGGCTGAACGCCCGACCACCGGATAGGTTGCACCTTTGGGCAGCAGGGCCAGCTTGGTCGCGGTGGTAGACGGACTTTGACGGAAGTTTAGGCCGACATTGGCATTGACCGTGCCTGTAACGCCCGTAAAGCCGGGAGTGCCGCTGGTGGCTGTTCCCGAAACAGGTGTTCCCTGTGCATTCACCGCGAACCATGTGAATTGCAGATAGGCTTGGCGCTCAAAATCTGCCATTTCGATGGTCAGGGTGTGCTGTCCACCTGCGACTTGTATGGTGGCGTTGTAAAGGAATTCTTGCCAGTACGGTGTGGAGGCGATAATCGGTGTGCCATCCAATCGCACGGTGAAAATATCGTCTACCCTGCCTTCAAAGCGGAAGGTGCCCCCAGCACCGAAATCAATGACTTTGGTGAAACGGGCTGACCACGCATCGGCGGGAACACCGAGGGCAGGTGCGGTCATATCCCAGTTAATGTTGAGAGCATCCGTCGTCACTTGGCTAAACGCGACTGCCGTACCCAACAACGTAGTATTGTTGAAGTATTCGACATTCCACACACTGGTGGTTGATGGGGTCGCAGTTGCTACGCCACCAGAGGTAGACCAATTGAGGGCAATTTGGGCATTGCCTGTCAAAGCTTGATATTCCAAAATAATAGTCACCGATTGGCCGGGGATAGTATTGGAATAGAAGCCGCTTAACGTGGTTGGGCCGGTTAAATCCGCACCGATTTGATTGATAATGGTCTGTCCACCAACATTCAGACGTGCCCCATCTTCAACCGTGATATTGAACGTATAAAGTCCGGCGGTGGGTAGGATTTGGGAGCTTTGCCAGCGAACGGAGAAATTATCCACTACACCGGGTAGTTGCGCTGGCCCGCTTGCACCGTAATTAAAATTAATGACGGTATCACAAGGGGAAGTTCCAGTAGGGGTACCAATAAAGTTGTTGTTGTTAAAAAAACTGCCTGTCCAACAGCTTGTCTGAGCTTCGGCTACCTGTGGCTTGCCGCCTGCATTGGGAAGTAGCGTGGCAAGACCGAGTACAATGACCCCACATAAGGCGAGAATGGATAAGCGCAAAACTTGTCGTTTCATCTAAAATTCGGCGCGGAGACCCCAGTTTTTTAGGCTTGGGGAGGAAGCACCTTACTCCTTTCGCACTCTAAATTTAGGGATGCTAGGTGGGTGTTATGAAACTCATAAAATTTCACCCATAGATTAAGTGAAATGGCCCCAAATGAGCCGTCCATAATCAAAATTGTCAGAGGATTAAGGATAATTTTAAGCCTCTCACAACCTATCATACCATGCTTGGGGAAAAATACGAAAGCGACTGGGTTGGGGTTTGGTCTGAAATAGACAGGGTTTAACAGAACCCAGACAACTTAGATAAAATCGTAGGGTATAGGTATAGCAATAGTGTGGTACAACCGCCGATTCTAAAAATTATTTATTCTCCAAGAAAACCACGCACCGTCTCAAGTAGTTCGGTCATATTGATAGGTTTGGGTAAATATCCATCGCACCCGGCTGCAAGAAATCGTTCAGCGTCTCCACGCATGGCGTTGGCGGTCAAGGCAATGACTGGGATATGTTTGGTCTCCGTGGTTGCTTTGATAACGCCTGTTGCTTCGAGGCCGTCCATGCCGGGGATGTTGATATCCATCAGAATTAAATCGGGTAATTCATTTTTGGTAATCTCGACCCCCGCCAAGCCATCCTCCGCCTCAAGCACCTCATAGCCTCGTGAAACAAGGATTTTGCGAACGAGGCGCTTATTTTGGGCGTTATCTTCCACATACAAAATCCGTTTAGCCATTACTTTGCGTCCTTTTCGCTGATAATTTTATCCACATGCGCGACTAACGCTTGGCGATCTAATGATGGTTTTACCCAGACGCTGCAATTGTTTTCTCGGAAGATGGCCTTTTCGTCTTCAGATAGGTCTTTGGCGGTCAAAATGACAATGGGGATGGCCTTGAGGCGCTCACTGGCTTTGAGTTCTCTTAACAGGGTAATCCCATCGGTGTCGGGCAGCATCATATCAAGGACAATGAGGCGTGGCAGGCTCTCTTCGAGCATGGTCTTGGCATCTTTACCCGTATAGGCTTCCAAGACCTGATAGCGCCGAGTGGCCTCCAAAATGCGGCGGACTAGGCGTGCATCACGGCGATTATCGTCAATGACTAGGACTTTGGTTTCGGCAACGGCCTCTAACGCATCTACGACGCTACTGGCAACCTCGCCAACCGTCGTTTTGATAGGTTGGTCGGGCGATTTTAAATTACTGCCTAGACGCTCTACCACGTGGTCAACCAACTCACGGGTGTTAAAGCTACCTTTTTGCCACAGCGAATCTACTTGACCTTCAAGGACGGCACGATCGCGTGCGGTCAAGGTTTTTGCCGAGACCACGACCACCGGAATATCACGGGTATCGGGATCGGCTTTCAGGCTTTCAAGGAGGGTAAACCCATCCATTTCGGGCATGGTCAGGTCGCTGACGACCAGATCGGGTTTGCGCTGGCGCACGAGGTCAAGGCCATCTAGCGGATTGTTGGCCTCAAAGACGCGATAATTCTTATGATTTTGTAGCAGGCGGCGGATGAGACGGCTGTCTTGTGGATTATCGTCAATAATCACGACTGTGGTGACTTGCTCATCTAATTTGGCAAGAGCGGCCCCAAGACCTTCCTCAATCTTATTGGTGGCGGCCATTTCGCCTTCAGGATGCCCAAGTTGGAGATCGAGCACGTACTCGTCTTCCAAAACGTGTTTTTCAGCCGGGAAGGTGTGACCCGAACAATTGACGACGATAAATTCCTCTGGTTTTAGCAGGCCTTCAGCAGCCAACTGCTCTAGCCCAGCAAAGGCCACCGACGCGGCAGGTTCCATGCTGAGGCCTTCGCTGCGGGCCAGTCGGCGCATAGCACGGAAGGCTGCCCCATCATTGGCGGAAATCATCGTGCCGCCTGTTTCGAGGCAGGCTTGACGCAAAATTTTATAGCCGCGCCCGGGGTCGCCAGTGGCAAGGACGGATATGCGGGTACGCGGGGTAACGGGTTCGGCTTCATCCTTCCCCAGTGTCCACGCCTCGACCATTGGCGCACAGCCTTCAACTTGGATAATGCCAAGTTTGGGCATTTTATCAATCAGGCCCATGCGCATCAGTTCTTGAAAGCCCTTCCAAATCCCAATTGGGCCAATGCCGCCACTCACCGCTTGGATATACCAATCGGGGGCACGCCATTTACCATCCGACGTGGGGGCATAACGCGCCAACTGCTCGGCGATTTCAAACGCGATGGTCTTAAGGCCTTCTTTGCCAGGGATGGCGGTTGTCCCGGGGTCAAGATAGAGATTGCGGCGTTCGGCAAAATCTTGGGCGACCTTTTTGGCTTGGTCATACGTCCCGGCGATTTTGACCACCTCCGCCCCATAGAGACCGAGTTCACGCAGTTTTTCGTTGGGTACCATGCTGGTGAGGAAAATCCATAGGCGGATACCGGCTCTGGCACAATAGGCCGCATATGCCGCTGCTTTGTTGCCCGTTGAGGCTAGGACACATTCGTTTTTATTGGCTTGGACCAACGCCGCTGCGCCAACCGCTGCCTGACGATCTTTGAAAGAACTGGTCGGGCCTTGGCGCTCATCTTTAATGAAAATATTGGGGAGCTTGAGTTCTTTTTCAAGGTTGATGGCATGAATCAACGGCGTCCATCCCTCACCCATTGTGATAGGACGTTCGGGGCGGGCGACGGGCAATAATTCTTCGTACCGCCAGAGGTCGCTTTCACGATCACGCAAACCAGCCGACCAAATTTTCTTGGCGGTCTCGAAATCATAATCGGCTTCGATCCAAGCCGAACCGCATTTTTCACATGTTTTGGCTAGGGGGTCAGGCGACATTGCATGACCACAATCCCGGCATACCAATTGGGTCAGCAGAGATGGCATTCAGTCTTAACTCCATGAGGACATTAGATAACAAACAAAAAAGCAACCTCAAACATTATTTTAGCACAAGATATAAATTTACACAGACCCCTCTATTTATGATAAATTAATTCTCCGTAATGAACAACCGAAAAATTTGTGATTTTTTAACTCTTGGTTAAAACGCTGAAATGAGCGGGTTGAACTTTATAGAAAATTATCTGGTAGTTATGTAAATGCCAAATTAATTTATGGTTGACAGCTTGGAATTTGGATATACTTTTCAACGGCAGTTTAAATCCTGCCATTGAGATGTGAAAATTAGCGCATGTCTCAAAGGAGGGGACACTCATAAACCAATTTCCGTACCTTAGCTTGCCTCACCCAATTAAGTTAGTGCATCACTTTTCAGGAGATAAAAACAATGAAGCGTATTAGCCTTTTGCTGGTACTTGCACTTTTGGTCACGACCATCGGTGTTGGTATCGTCAGTGCCAATCAGCCCGTTGAACAAAAATCAGCGGCGACCCGTCAAGATGTCACTCGTCTGGTCATCGGCACCACCGACGACATTTCATCCCTTGACCCGGCTGAGGCCTACTCTTTCCATGACTGGGAAATTCTGCGCAACGTGTCCGAAGGTTTGTTGGCCTACATCCCCGGTAGCACCGACTGCGAACCGCGTCTGGCACTTGACTTCCCAGTGCGCTCCGAGGATGGGTTGACCTACACCTTCACTCTGCGTGATGATGCCATGTTCCCCGACGGCACTGTGCTGACCCCTGAAATCTACTCACAGTGGGCAAACCGCAGCCTAGCCCTGCAAGGGAGTGTGTATGGTTTGATTAACTTGGTGACGAATGTGGCTCCCGGCAGCGACCCCAACACCGTCGTTTTCACTTTGAGTGAACCCGACCCCCTTTTCAACATCAAAATGTGCTCAATGCCAGCGTTCTATCCCTTCCAAGAAGGCGATCTTCCGATGGATGCTATCAACAATACCCCGCCAGCGATGCATGGTGTTGGCCCCTATCAACTGGTGAGTTATACCATCAGCGAAGAAGCAACCTTCCAAGTCAATCCCAATTATTATGGTGAAGCACCTGCCTATGAGGAAGTGATTTTCACTTACTATGAGGATGACTCTCAATTGACGCTTGCTATTGAAAATGGTGATATTGATATGGCATGGCGTACCGTAACGGCTACGGAAGTAGAACGTCTTGGAGAAACAGAAGAACTTGAAGCCATTACCCTACCGGGTGGCATCCGTTACTTGGCGTTCAATGTTACAAAAGAACCCGTAAATAACGTGTTAGTACGCAGCGCGTTTGCCAAAGCAGTTGACCGCGATGAAATTGTTGATCGTGCAATCGGCGGCCTTGCCAATCCAATTTACAGCATGGTACCTCCCGGCTTTGCTGGTGCTACCGAAAGTTATCTTGATCTGTATGACGTGCGTGATCTGGAAGGTGCAATTGCTGACTTGACTGAAGCAGGCTATAGCGCTGACAACAAACTGCAAATCGAATTGTGGTTCCCACCTGACCGCTATGGTGGTTGGTCTACCGACGCGATGGCAATTGTGAAGGAACAGATTGAAGAAACGGGTTTGGTTGAAATCACACTCCAAAGCCAAGAGTGGAGCAGTTATCGCCCCGCTGCTACAGCTGGTGAATATCCATTCTTCTTCCTCGGCTGGTTCTTCGACTATCCAGACGCCGACAACTACATTGCGCCATTTGCTCGCAGCATTGACTCGGTTGGTTTGGGCATCAATTTTAATGATCCGCAAATGGACGAACTCATCTCACAGTCACGGGCTGCCACCGATGATCGTGAAGAAGCCCTAGCTGTACTCCAAGACTACTATGCGGAACAAGTACCCACTATCCCGTTGGTGACTAGCCCAGAATATATGGTGTGGAACGTCACTCGTGTTACCAATGTGATCGTTGGAGCGCCGCTGGTACTGGAATATCGTTTGCTACAACCCGTTGAATAAGCGCGTAGCAGTTAGTTGAATGCAAAATTAGGGAGGGGACGTGTTGGATTTCAAAGTCTAGCACGTCCCTCTCTTTCTTGTATAATCTGCAAAAGTTTAAAAACATTTTGTAAAAGTAAGGCTTTGCAGCTATGGAACTCACATTTGGCACAATATGCGGGGGGGGATTGCTGATTATCGGTCTGTTTTTGCTCTATGCAATCCTGACCGGCAGCCGTTCACTACGAAATTATGTCATCACACGTTTATTATTGGTGGTGCCGATGATCTGGGTATTGGTGACGCTGGTGTTTGTCATGATGCGTATCTTACCCGGCGATCCAATCTCGACCCGCTTAAAACCCGGTACTGACCAAGCGACTCTCGAACGATTACGCGAACGGGCTGGTCTAGATCGCCCGATTCACGAGCAATATTGGGATTACCTTACCGACATTGTGCGCGGTGATTTGGGGGTTTCCAATAATGTAGAGTTGGATCGGCCAGTGACAGAAATTATCGGGCGACGTTTTCCGGCAACAATTGAATTGGTCATCCCCTCAATTATACTCATGCTCCTGTTTGGTATTTCCAGCGGTGCGCTTTCCGCCAATAGACACAAAAGCACGATGGATTATGCATTTCGTATTACCAGCGTCATTGCCTATGCAGTCCCCATTTTTTGGCTAGGGCTAATGTTGCAAATTGTGTTTGCGCGTGAATTCAATATATTGCCCGTTGCCCAACGGATTAATCCGGGTTATGTCAATGAATTTGAACATAGGACCAATTTTTATTTGATAGACACCCTGCTGGCGGGTCATTGGAAAGCCTTTGGGGATGTTTTGAAGCACCTTATATTACCAACTATTACGCTGACAGTGGCGTTGGTAGGGGTGTTCATCCGCCTGACCCGTTCCAATATGGTCGAAATATTACAAGAAGACTATGTGACTGCCTCGCGTGCGAGAGGGGTACCGGAACGCAAAGTCGTCTATTTCCATGCCCTGCGAAACTCTTTCATTCCCATTATGACCCTCATTGGACTGCAAGTTGCGGTGCTACTGGCGGGGGCCGTACTGACGGAAACCACGTTCTCATGGGATGGACTGGGTAAATTGCTGCGCGATGGGATCGCCCTACGTGATTATCCGGTCGTACAAGGGGCGGTAGTGGTGTTTGCCATCACAGTGGGTGTCATGAGTACCCTAACTGACATTCTCTATGCGTTTATTGACCCACGTATTCGGTTTTAGGAAAACAAATTATGGCAACCACAACCGCAGAAATATTTGTTCAACCGCGTGCCTCCCTGATGGGCACTATCCGCAAAACGTGGCGTATATGGGGCGGGGTCAGTCTGCTGATTGCAGCCCTCCTCGCGTTTTTGTATTTTGCGCTGGATGTTGAGGGGGTCAAAGGCATCCTCCAATTTTGGGCGATACTGAATGTCGTGGCCGTAACGGGCCTAATCCTATCTAGCCGCACCGTGCGCGAAGCCCGCCGTTGGCATGGGACTGACTGGTGGTTAGCAATAATAAGCGGGTTGGTACTGGTGCTGTTTATCATCGTCGGTATTGTCCCAGAATATCTTGCGCCTTACGTCTACGACGAAGAAGCTGGCCCCGCCCGTTTAGGCCCACGCGAAGTCCCAGCCAGTTATATCTTGATTACGCGGACTGAACTCCCGTATGAAAATTTTGCCGACATAGGTTATGACATCAACACGGGCGAGTTGATTGAACGTACTAGCAATGCCAAGAGTGTCGGGGCGATTGATGAAAAAGCCAACCGTATCGTGGGGCAAGAACGTGATACGGCTGGCATTCGAGTTGAGGTCAACCGTGAAGCAACCGGATTGGAGCCAATTGAGGCCCTTGAATTGTTGTCTACCTCGGATGTGACGGCTGAACGAGGTCGCCCGTTGGTGGCGATTGTCGGTGAGGAAACCCAATTTCGGGATCTGGTATCCGAATATCCGAATTTACGGATCGTCGGGACGGTTGGCCCTACTCATCAAGGGGGTTTCCTATTCGGTACGAATTTGTTGGGGTACGATGTGTTTAGCCGCCTGATTTATGGTACGCAGAACACTTTGTTAATTGGCATTAGCGCCGCGATTTGCTCCTGCCTATTTGGGATTCCGTTGGGCCTTATCAGCGGCTATCTCGGTGGGGTTTTGGATCGTGTGCTATCGCTCATTATGGACAGCCTATATGCCTTCCCCGGCTTGGTGCTGGCGATTGCGATTGCCGCCGTCTTGGGGCCGGGTATTGGGAACATTATCCTTGCAATTGCCGTGATTTATGTGCCAACGTATTTCCGCTTGGTGCGTTCGCAAACCTTGGCGATTCGTGAAGTGGCCTATGTTGAAGCAGCCAAGAGTCTGGGGGCAACCAATCCCATTATTTTGATCCGCTATGTGTTTCCGAATGTCGTGGCCTCGGTGGTGGTGATTTTCTCCATTAATGTTGCCGACGCGATTTTGACAGGGGCGGGTCTGGCATTTCTCGGTCTGGGTTTGCCAGAGACGGTGCCGGATTGGGGCGTTGACCTCTCCAAAGGCAGCCAATTCGTCGTCGGTGGCGAATGGTGGTTGGTGACGTTCCCCGGCCTTGCGATTGCCCTGCTAACTTTATGCTTTAGCATGTTGGGCGAAAGCCTCAGCGAAATTTTGAACCCGCGCCTGAATCGGGCTTAGGAGGGGATGCCATGTCACTTTTTCAAGTCGTGCCTGATCACAGTCAGGTCAATAAACAAGAAATTATCCTCTCTATCCGTGATCTAAGCGTGGAGTATCAAACCCGACGTGGGGTCTTGAGCGCGATTGATACCTTATCGCTTGACCTGTATAAGGGGGAAGTGTTGGGGTTGGTCGGTGAATCCGGTTCGGGCAAATCCACCCTCGGCAAGGCGATTATGCGGATGATTCCATCGCCGGGTCGTATCACCAAAGGCCAGTTGATTTTCAAAAATCAAGACTTGATGGCGTATGACGAAAATCAGATGCGCGATGTACGGGGCAAACAAATCAGTATGATTTTCCAAGACCCCATGACCTCGCTCAATCCGGTGCAGCGCATTGATAATCACATCATCGAAGCCATCCGCGTACATGAGCCAAACATCAGCAAAGATGAGGCGTTGTCTCGTTCGGAATCGTTGATGGAGCGGCTGGGAATAGGTCGGAGACGCTTAAAAGAATATCCCCATCAGCTTTCGGGGGGGATGCGCCAACGTGTGATGATTGGTTTGGCCCTCGCGCTCAAGGCCAATATCATCATTGCCGACGAAGCGACGACTTCGCTGGATGTGATCGTCGAGGCCCAATTTTTGGATCTGCTGCGCGAACTCAAAGACGAATTTGGCCTGACGATTTTGCTGGTGACGCATAATATCGGCATTGTGGCAGAATTGGCGGATCGGGTCGCAGTGATGTATGCCGGACGCTTGGCCGAAGTTGCGAATGTAGATGAATTGTTCCACAATCCTAAACATCCGTATACACAGGGCTTGCTGCGGAGTGTGCCAAATATTGCGATGGATAGCCAAGACCTGTATCGTATGGATGGGACACCACCGAATTTGGTGATGCCCCCCAGCGGCTGTCGTTTTCATCCGCGCTGCCCGCATGTTATGGATATTTGCCATCAAAAGCAGCCATGGCTGGTGCGGGTGGATGAAATTGGCGAAGGGGATGAGCAAGTCGGCGGTTATGACAAGCATCTGGCGTCATGCTGGCTGCATCAAGAATATCAAGGCGCAACGCAGGCAAGGCGGTATTAAATAGAGTGCTATGAGTGAAAATAATTCTTCCAGCAGCAATACGATCTTACGGCTGCAAGACGTTAAAAAATATTTCCCGGTGAAACGTGACCTGCTTCAACAAATCATGCGGGTTGGTGAGCAGCAATATGTCCATGCTGTAGACGGGGTCTCATTTGAAATTGAGCAGGGTAAAGTTTTTGGCTTGGTTGGCGAATCCGGTTCGGGCAAATCTACCACAGGCCGTTTGGGGGTTGGTCTATTAGAACCAACCGAAGGCGAAGTCGTTTTTGAGGATGTCCACCTGAACAATCTCAGTGGCGAAGAGTTACGGAAAATGCGCCGCTACATGCAGGTGATTTTCCAAGACCCGATGGCAAGTCTGAACCCGCGCATGTCGTTGGGTGAAGGTGTTGGGCACGGCCTTAAAATTCATCGTCTAGTAAACAGCCAACAGGAATTTCGTCACCGCGTCAGTGAAATATTCGAAAAGGTTGGGTTAACCCCCGGTGATGCTTATTTTGATCGCTATCCCCATCAGATTTCGGGTGGTCAGCGCCAGCGTGCAGTAATTGCACGGGCCTTGGTGATGCAGCCGAAATTGATTTTGGCGGACGAGCCGATTGCGATGGCGGATGTGTCGGTGAAGGCGATTTTGTTGGATTTGATGGTACAACTTCAGCGTGAATTTGGCCTGACGTATCTGTTTATTACCCACGACCTTGCGACGGCCAAATATATCTGTGACCGGATTGCGATTATGTATTTGGGTGAGATCATCGAAGTGGGTGATATCAGAACGGTTTATACCAATCCAAAGCACCCCTATACTGAGGCGTTGCTGGCGGCTGTGCCCGTGCCAGACCCACGCTTCCGTCGCCCTGCCCCAATGCCACGTGGTGAAATCCCTAACGCGATTAATCCGCCCAGCGGTTGTCGTTTCCACCCGCGTTGCCCGATTGCACAGGATATTTGCAAGACCGAACATCCCCGTTTGTTGGAAGTACCGGGACAAGCTGGGCACATGGCGGCCTGTCATTTCCGCACAGGCGACTATATTCACCTCGATCCCGGCCCATTGATTAATATGAATGTGGCAATGGTGGAATAACCCGAAACAGAACAGCATTTTTTATGGAGCGTGGTCACTGACTGCGCTCATTTTGTTTGTTGTCAACATCCGGCTCTAAAATTGTCCGGCAGTGTTATGGGCAGCGCGGATGGGTTCAGGCAGACGATAGCGCGTGGTACAGCGCAAGATTAATTCGACGGCGCTTTCGACAGTGGCATGATTGCCGGGGGAAATGTAGACGGACTTTACATTCTGGCGAGTGCGTAAGACCATCCCGATGATTTCGGTGTGGTCTTTGCGCTGTACCGTCAGGGGCGACATGCTGCCACGCTCTGGGCCGGGTTCGGTATATTTGCCGTAGAGATGGGTTTTGCCACACCCCACCGTAGGCCGATCTAACCAGAGGCCTATATGCGCCGCGATGCCCAAACGTCGGGGGTGCGCGATTCCCATGCCGTCAAAGATATAGACATCCGGTGTCAATTGGAGTTGTTGGTGCGCCTCCAAAATGACCTCCCCTTCCCGAAACGACAATAAGCCGGGGATATAGGGGAACTTGGTCGGCATGGTAGCGGTGACGGCTTCCAAAATTTCGAAATCGGGATACCTCATCACCACCACTGCGGCATGACTGATGTTGTTCTTGACGCTGACATCCACCCCAGCAACTAATTTTAGATGGTCAAGGTCAATCGGAGTGAATGTATCTACCTGACCCGCCAATTCTTTTTGGAGGGTGATGGCTTGGGCAGGCATTAAATCCCAGCGATGTTGCACGGGCATCATTTAATATCCTCACCATGCTAGGTTAAACAATTGCTCACTGTCGGCATCGGGATTGGTGCTGGATGGGATAGACATAAACAGGAAACCTGCGAACACGGGCGGACGAATGTCATCGTAACTCATGCTGTTTTGTTCCAACAAAATCCCCTTTTGAACCAAGAGATTTACCATCGGGTTGAGCATGTTGTATTCCGCGAATTTGCCCTGATGCTTCATACGGGTCATTTCAAAAAGGATACGCCGCTCACGATTCGACAAACTGCGCCAGATCGTGCCACATTCTTCTTGGATGGCGGGCAAGTCGAGCAGGGTAGCGACGACTTGGACATCTTTCATGCCTTCGTAAATGAGTTTTTTTGGCTCCCATGCGGAAAATGCGGCACGCAACAATCCGGCATGTCTCCCTGTCGCCATCATCATTTGCTCACGAATTCCAGCAGGCGGCGGTGAATAATCTTGGCGGGTAGACATGCGTTGGAAAGTCTGCTCGGCGTCGGAGGGGCGATAGGGCAGCAAAAAATGGCGGGTATCCACAAATAAATCGAAAAACGCCTCATATTCGACATGCAGTTCCTCGGCGACCAGCAGCGGCAATATTTGGCGGGCGGTAGTGATGTATATGATGCGGTCTTTATATTGATCGCGCAGGCTGCGGAGGCTCTGGAAAAAGCGTGGGGGCAGTTCGCGCAGCATTTTTTCAAATTCGTCAAAAATGAAAATGAGACGGAAGCCATGATTTGATCCGGCAAAAATCCGATGCACCAAATCTTCCAAATAGCGGAAGGCCACAATATGGGTGTTGCTGTGGGCGGTTTCGCTAGGCCAAATTTTATGATAGAGCGCGTAAAGTGATTCAGGGTGCGAGGCATCTTTGGGATTGGTGATATGGGCCACCAGTTGATTATCCATAACGGCTTGCAATAGACGCGAGGCAATCAATTCATAGCCCGACCAACCAGAAGGCACGGTTGGGTCAAACGCGCTCGGCATCGGCTCTAATAGACTGTTGGCATCAATCCCGATAAAAATGCAATGGGATTGCTCCTGATATAACTGATAGAGATAGCGATCTTGCACATCTTTGCGCATCAGCCGCCGGATAAAATTCGATTTGCCGACGCTGCCCAAGCCAATAATTTCCACTGATTTACCTGCATGGATATGTTCCATGACCACTTCTAAATCGGCCTCACGGAAATTGGTACGCATTTGCGATTGGGCAGCAGGATTATTGGGGTAGTTCATAGCAACCCTTCTCATTCCAAAAAACAACGATAATCAAATCATCTCTCCAAGTATAATCAAGACTGCGGTTTCTTGGAATATTTGTGCGAAAGGATGGGCGATTTTCTGATGAGTGATGACGCGAAAAAGGCGCTGATTGGTCATCAATTTCCGGTGCTGGATAAGGGCTTTGTCGAATTGCAGGATGTGATGGGCGATGACCTTGCGATTGTGAACGCAGCCCGCGTTTCATTTTTGGGCGAAAGCAAGGGCCTCGAAAAAGACAAAAAACTGCTTTTTTACCTGATGCAGCATCGGCATACCAGCCCGTTTGAGATGGTCGAGTTTAAGATGCGCGTGAAAGCCCCGTTGGTCACCTGGTGGCAGTGGGCTAGACATAGAACGTGGTGTCTTTCCGGGGATACAGAAATAATTTTCAATCGCCCTGATCGTTGGCGAAAAGGTATGCACACCAAACAAACGGGTAATAAAGGCGCAAAATTTACCGCCGAACGTCTTTATCAACTTTGGCATGGTAATTCCCATCACCGAAAACAAATCTCTAATATGCTGATACGTGTCTATGATGAAGATGCTAAAGTTTTTACAGTGTCACATATCACTGATGTCATTTACAGCGGAAAAAAGCAGGTTTTTGAGATTGAATTGGAAGATGGGAAATTACTCAAATGTTCAAAAGACCATCTCATCTTAACAAATGAGGGATGGCAGCGTTTAGAGGATGCTATTGGATTATCAGTTAGCGGCAGTGGCACTGCGACTATGACGAAAGAATGTTTTGTGCTTACCAATGGCACAGAAGATTTATGGCGAAGTTATGAATGGATGAAGGCTCAACGTGATGCAGGATTGTCCGTTCAAGAAATTGCCGATAAAGCAGGCTGTTCTTATCACAACATTCGTAAATGGCTGAAAATACATAACTTACAGTTTGACCAAACGCAGTATCTATTCAACGAAGGGTTTACCCCTTGGAATAAAGGTAAGAAAGGCTATTCGCAACCTCCTCGCACTGAAGAACACCTAGCAAAGTTGAGGGCTAAGGTAAAGAAAGGCCCTGAAAGCCACTTTTGGCGAGGTGGGGTTTCTACTGATAGAGAACTGATAGGCGCTTGGACTACAGGACAGGCACGTAAGGTACATGAAAGATTCAACTTTACCTGTCAGATTTGTGGACAGAAAACTGATAAACTCCAAGCTCATCATATAAAACCTGTTGTAGATTACCCTGAACTTGCCTACGATTTCGATAATCTCATGACGGTTTGTCAAGACTGCCATATCAAAATTCATACTGGCAAAGAGATGAGTCGGAGTCACAATGGAACACCATTAGCAGCTTTGCATAAAAAGGTTGTGAAGGTTCGACTTGTTGGGATTATAGATACCTACGATATTGCAGTAGAAGGCCCAAATCATAATTTTGTCGCCAATGGAGTTGTAGTTCATAATTCGTTTAATGCCCAATCGGGCCGTTATACTCCCTTTGAGGAAAACGACTATTATTTCCCGTCCGTCTGGCGGAAACAGGCCGAGTCGAATAAGCAGGCCAGTGAGGGTGAAATTGATTCTGCCGAGGGTGAAAAATTGACTGCCCTGCTAACCGAACACTATGAACATTCTTTTGCACTATATCAGCAGGCGTTGGATGCGGGGGTGGCAAAAGAATTGGCGCGGTTATTTTTGCCGGGGTTCTCGGTGTATTACACATGGGTCGTCAAAGTGGATGCCCATAATTTGATGCACTGGATTGAATTGCGGATGGCTCCCGATGCGCAAGAAGAAATTAGAAAATACGCAGAAGTCATCTATAACGAGATTTTTAAACAGGTGCTGCCTTGGACAGCCGAAGCCTTTGAAAAATTCCGTTTGAGCCAACGCCGGAATGTTTAATCAATTGTAGAATAGGGAAACGTGCCTGTATTCAGGTGCGTTTCTCAAATTTTAGGATACCTAATGAGCAAGTGGCGGCGGTTAGCTCTCGAAATATTTCCAGACCAACGACAGGAGTTTCAACGCTCAGAAACGACTATCTATGGAGTTTTGGGTTATCTGCGAGGGATTTTGCCGGAATATCACAAAGCCAATAATCTCAAACAATTGCAAAAAATCTATGGCTATGCTGAGTGGTGCTGGAGTCAATGGAATAGGTCATATTATCTTGGCAATGCTGCTGCCGTCGGTTTTTATGAACACTTGGTAGATAACCCGATAACATTTGAAGCGATTCCTTATTGGGTTAAACCTTATATCTTCAAAGATGTGATGGGACTTTTTGAATGGATGCTTCAAAAGAAACCTGAAGAGTTTGTAGCGTTGGTGAAGCGATATAACAAGGTTCTTGGGACAAAATTCGATCCCGCAAAAGTGAAGTAGATAACCCGAATATTGCCACTCCATGCCCGTTCGTGGTAATCTCGCGCCACATTTCACAAACAACTAGGCACTAATTCACGGAATTTTCCGTTTGAAGGAGTTTTCCCCATGTTAAAGACGCATACCTGCGGCGAACTACGCGCCGAACATGCCGGACAAGAAATTACACTGGCGGGGTGGGTTCACCGCTGGCGCGATCAAGGCGGCCTCGTATTTTTTGATTTGCGTGACCGCTGGGGCCTCACCCAATTGGTCATCAATCAAGAAACTGCACCCGATACCCACAAAAAAGCCAAAGAAGTGCGGAATGAGTGGGTGATTCAGGTCAAAGGCATTGTGCGTCAACGTCCGGCAGGCATGGTTAACCCCAATATGACCACCGGGGCGATTGAAGTCGAAGTAACTGATTTGGCAGTGCTGAATCAGGCCAAGACCCCGCCATTTTACATCAATAAAGACGAAGAAAACCTCGATGAAGCCCTCCGCATGAAATATCGCTATTTGGATTTGCGGCGCGAACGGATGCAGAAAAATTTGATTTTGCGGCACAACGTCATCCGCTTCATTCGCAATTATTTGAGTGACCGGGGCTTCATGGAAATCGAAACACCTGTGTTATTTAAGACCACCCCGGAAGGCGCACGCGATTATCTTGTCCCCAGCCGTGTCCATCCCGGCAAATTTTATGCCCTGCCCCAAAGCCCCCAGCAACTCAAACAACTGCTGATGGTGGCGGGTTATGAACGGTATTTCCAGATTGTGCGCTGCTTCCGGGATGAAGACCAACGTGGGGATCGGCAGCCAGAATTTACCCAACTGGATATGGAAATGAGCTTTGTGGGTCGGCATGATGTGATGGAATTGATCGAAGGCATGATGATTGCCGTCGTCAAAAATGTGACGGATCGTGAATTGGTGTTCGACCCCTTCCCACGTATTCCCTATCAGGAAGCGATGGAAAAATATGGCTCGGATAAACCCGATATTCGCTATGACATGGCGGCGGTGGACATCAGCGACATTGCAGGGCGCAGTGGCTTCAGCGTGTTTACCTCGAATGTGGCGGCGGGCAAACCCGTCAAAGTCATCCGCGTACCCAATCTGGGGGCAGAAAGCGGTAGCCAACTCAAGAAGCTGCATCAGGAATTGGAAGAACTCTGCAAAGGGGCAGGCGCAAAAGGCTTGGCATATATGGCAATCCCCACTGAAGAAAATGGCGAAGTGCGTGGGCCGATTGGCAAATTTTTCCCCACCGAATTGAAATTGGAATTATTTGATGCGGTCGGTGTCCAACCCGGCGATTTGCTGCTGTTTGTGTCAGATGATCGCAAGGTGGTCTATAACGTGGTGGATACGCTGCGCCGTCACTTGGCTGAACAATTAAATCTGACCGACCCCAAGCAAGTCGCGTTTGCATGGGTGGTGGATTTCCCATTGTTTGAATGGAACGCCGACGAAAATCGCTGGGACCCGTCGCACCATTTGTTTACCTCACCCTATCCCGAAGATTTGCACATGCTGGAATCCGAACCCGGCAAGGTACGCGGTCAGCAATATGACCTTGTGTGCAATGGTTATGAGGTGGCGGGCGGCAGCATTCGTATCCATGACCGGGCCGTGCAGGAAATCGTGTTCCGCTTGATCGGGCAGGATGTCGAGGAGGCCCGTCATAAATTTGGGCATATGTTGGAGGCGTTTGAATATGGTGCGCCGCCACATGGGGGAATCGCCCCCGGCATTGACCGCCTGTTGATGCTGTTGGCCGGTGAGCCGAATATCCGCGAGGTAATTGCCTTCCCCAAGACGCAGCAAGCCGCCGATTTGATGGCAGGTGCGCCGTCGGATGTCACCCAGCAGCAGTTGGACGAATTACACATCGCCATCGTGGGTGAAGTAGAGGCCTAATAATCCCCCGCGCCGCCTATTTCTCAGGGTAAGGGTTTGTGCTAGACTCAAGTTATACTTACCCTGAGAAGAGGAGGCAAATTATGAGCGGCTCAACATTCGTCAGGGTTCGTCCATCACCGATTGCGGGAACATGGTATCCGGGAAATGCGGATGCGCTGGCCCAAATGGTGGATGCTTTTTTAGACAGCCCCTCCGACCCACAAGTAACGATTCCGAATTTGCCGCTGCGTGGACTACTGACCCCTCATGCCGGATTACGTTTTTCGGGTGGGGTGGCGGGAAAAGCCTTTCATTATACACAGGGCTTGGATGTGGATACCGTCGTTGTGATTAGCCCCTCGCATCATTTTTTTGAGGCCGACCTTGTTTCGACGGCGTATACCCATTATGAAACGCCATTGGGTCGTGTGCCTGTCGCGGTAGATATACTTGACCGATTAGCGGCGGAAATTCCGTTGGGGCGGGTATCCAAAGACCCCGAACATGCGATAGAAATTGAACTACCCTTTTTACAGCGCACCCTTGAGCGTTTTGAACTGCTGCCACTTTCGATGCTCGATCAATCGTGGCATTATTCGGAAAGACTGGGACGGGTCTTGGCAGGGCTGTTGAAAAATCGTAAAGTGTTATGGGTCGCCAGTTCCGATCTCTCCCATTTTTACATTGATGAAACGGCCCGTTTGCTGGATGCTACCATTTTGAATGCCATTGCGGATTATCACCCCGCAGAAATCATTGAAGCGGATGAACAAGGGCGTGGTTTTGCATGTGGACGCGGGGCGATTGCGGCGGTCATGGTCGCGGCTCAAGTCCTCGGTGCGACACACGCTACGATTGTCGGTTATGCTACGTCAGGCGAAATTAATCAGGATTTTAGCAAGGTCGTCGGTTACGGCGCCGCTTTGTTCAATTAACTAACCATTTATGTATGCCGAAGTTGCGGTCAATCGTCCACTCAAACAGGTTTTTACCTATCATCTTCCATTAGAACTCACCGGGCCGGGGGAAATTGCTCCCGGTCATTTGGTTGAGGTCGCTTTTGGCACAGCTACTCTCAGCGGAATCGTTACCCACATCCAAAACGTAGCGCCAGATTTTCAAACCAAGCCGATTTTAAAACGCCTTGATCCTGAGCCAGTGCTGACCCCTGCCCAATTAGGATTGGGGTGGTGGCTGTCGGAACGGACACTCACCCCGATTGGGCTGTGTTTGTGGGCGATGCTCCCATCAGGGCTTTCGGCTGACCGTGCTACGCGCTACAGCTTATTAAATCCCGATGACCCCGGCAATACGTCCAGTCAACAGCGGGTCTTGGGTTTATTAAAAAAACGTGGGCCACTGACCAATCGCCAACTGGAACGGGCACTGCCGCGCACCGATTGGCAGGCCGCCGTAAAACAATTAGTGGATCGGCAGGTCGTCAGCAAAATGGAGGTTTTGGTTCGCCCCGCTGCCAAACCTAAGCTAGTACGCACGGCCCGATTAGCAATTGAGCCGGAAGAAATCCATGATGTGATTGGTGAGCTACCCCGAAAAAACAAATCATCCGACATCGCTGCTGCCGTCCTTGAATTTCTGGCCTCTAAAATGGATGCGGTGGAGGTTGGGGTGGTTTATGAGGAAACGGGCGCGAAACAGAATCACCTTAAACGATTGGCGGATGAGGGTTTGGTGATTTTGGGGGAGGAAGAAATCTGGCGCGATCCGCTGGAAGGCCGCATTTTTAACCCTGATACCCCCCCTATGCTCACTCCGGCTCAGGAAAGTGTGCGAGAAGCGATTAGCGCTCATATGACGGCGGTCAACCGCGATCACCTGACTAAACCCGACGTTTTTTTGTTGCATGGGGTGACAGGTTCGGGCAAAACTGAAATCTATCTGCGGGCTGTTGAATTGGCATTGGCACAGGGACGGCAGGCGATTATCCTTGTGCCGGAAATCGCACTAACGGCCCAGACCATCCGGCGATTTGCAGCGCGTTTTCAGGAGCAGGTTTCGATTGTCCACAGCAAACTGAACCCCGGCGAACGCTTTGACGTGTGGCGGCGGGCGCGAACAGGTGATGTCAAAATTATTGTGGGGGCAAGGTCAGCCATTTTTGCACCACTGCCAGATGTGGGGCTGATTATTTTGGACGAAGAGCATGACGACAGCTATAAACAGGACGCCGAATTTTCCCCACCCCATTACCACGCCCGTGAAGTAGCCATTGAACTGATGCGGCAAAATCATGGCACAGTGATTTTGGGTAGCGCCACGCCGGATGTCACGAGTATGTTTCGGGCCGAACAGGGTGAATTTATTTATCTACACCTGCCAGATCGGGTCTTGGCGCATCGTGCCGCTGTCGAAGAACAGGTGCAGGCGCTTAAATTGCAGTCGCCACATTATTACGAAACTGAGGTGGAAGAAGCCGTCAGTTTGGAACTCCCCCCAGTGCAGATTGTGGATATGCGGCATGAATTAAAAGCAGGGAATCGCAGTATTTTTAGTCGGGCACTGCAATCAGCCTTGCATCAAACGCTGTCGGCGCAGCAGCAGGCTATTCTGTTCCTCAATCGGCGGGGGACGGCAACGTTTGTCATGTGCCGCGATTGTGGGTATATCGCCAAGTGCCCCCGCTGTGACACCCCCCTGACCTATCACGCCCCCCAAGAAGCCCTGCGCTGCCATCACTGTGGTTATCATGGGCCAAATCCCCAAAAATGCCCGCAATGTGGCAGTACCCGTATCAAACATTTTGGCACAGGTACGGAACAATTAGACCGCTTGATCCAAGCTGAATTTCCAGAGGCGCGGGTGGTGCGCTGGGATAAAGATACGGCCTCTGAAAAAGGGGCACATGAAAGAATTCTCAGTCAGTTTATTCACCGCGAAGCCGATATTTTGGTGGGGACGCAGATGATTGCGAAGGGGCTGGATTTGCCACTAGTGACACTGGTGGGCATTATTTCGGCGGATACGGGTTTGGGCTTGCCAGATTATCGGGCGGGGGAGCGTACCTTTCAGCTTTTGACGCAAGTGGCAGGTCGCGCCGGACGGAGTTTACTGGGTGGACGAGTCATTTTGCAAACCTATCAGCCCGAAAATTACGCCATCCAAGCCGCCGCTAATCATGATTTTATGACCTTTTATCGGCAGGAATTGGACTATCGGCGGGCGCTGGATTATCCCCCCTATAAACGATTGGCCCGTTTATTATTCACGGATCGCAGTGAAGCCAATGCCCAAGAAGAAGCGGATACGGTGGCCCGACTGCTACGCCACCATCGAACCAAAGGTGATTTTTCGGCAACGGAAATCATTGGCCCGACGCCGTGTTTTTTCACCAAACATAATTATCTTTTTCGCTGGCAGGTGTTGATTCGTAGTACCGACCCGGTGGAATTTTTGCGCGGGGTGGAGTTTAAGACCTCGACGATTGTGGATATTGACCCAACAGATTTATTGTAAACCCTCAATTTGGAACGGCCCATCGTCCAGTTGTTGCCCCCGTCGTAGAGCCTCCAATATCGCTGATTGACGTTTCAAAATACGTTCTTGGTCGGTTGGGTGGTAACGATGAAAGTGGATTGGACGCTGTTCATAGTCGGCAGTCTCATAAAATGAACTAAGGCTGCTAAAGGTTTGGTGATAGGGTATTCCAAAGTCAAAAGGCAAAAATTCCTCACCGGATAAAGGTATAGCGACTGCTGGAATCGGACTATCCACCCGGAATCCATAGACCAATGCCTGCCCTTCTGGTAAAGAGGGGCGTGGGTCGGTAATGGCGATAGTATAGGGATAAGAGCCAGTCTGTCCGTTTGGGTAACTGGGAACACTGCGGATGGGGGAAGGTGACTCGTGCAGATAATCTATCTCGACCAATGGCAACCCGCTGCGAAGGGCTGTATCTCGCTTGGCGATATACTGTTCAGCCCCATCCCCCGGTGGTTTGTTGGTCGGCGAAAGCAGTTCAATGCGTGTAACAGGTTTGCCCATTTCCCCGCCGACCATTTCATGAATGACTAGTGATCTCAGGTATTCAGCCTCGTCCCGTTCAGGAAGGGTTTCAATGACGGGGAAAATCGCTGTTGGAGTGGCTAAAGCTGAACCAAAGGGGACTACTGGTCGAACAACTGCCCCGGCCTCGATAATTGTAATATCCGACTTGGGACGGTAAATCTTTTCGCCAGTATCGGGATGGTAGTCGCGGATTTGAAGTGATCTTTCAAGGCGAACCCGATAGCCGGGAGGAAGTTGGGCCTCCATTGCGCGGGCAAGATCAACCAAATGGGCAGTATGGAATTCTTCCCATGCACCTGCTGTATTTTGCAGATGGCTATGGAGATGGGCGTTAACTCCCCAGTATTGGTTGACCTTGCTCGTGATGCTCATCGCACATTTCCCAATTCTATTGGGTTGGGGCCGGAATATTCAACACATCGCCGGGATAGATAAGGCTGTTTTGATTCACCAACTTGCCCGGATTAGCGGCAATCAATTCCTCAACCGTGATGTTATGATTCAACGCGATTCTAAATAGATTATCGCCTTGCTGGACGGTGTAGGTTTGGGTGCCATTCACTGGTGGCGGATTGGTCGCCGGAACTTCTGAATTAGTGGCAGGGGGTGGTGCATTCGGATCAACGGTAGCGGTTTCTGAAACACAATTTGGAATACGAATTTCCTGCCCAATATTGAGCGAATTGGGATTAGCCGCCAGTTCGGGATTGACGGGGTAAAATTCTTCGACGGCAATATCGAGCTCAACAGTAATGCTGTACAGCGTATCGCCAGCCTGCACGACATAGATACATTTATCTGGCGGCGGCGGCGGTGTCGGTGTTGGCATTCCCGGCTCAAGCGTCAAGGTCAAGGTCAGACTGGGGGTGGGTGAAATGCCCGTGTCGGCAAAACCGGGCGGCGGCAAGGTGGCTTGGGCCAGATCAACAGTAGGTCGTGGTGTGAAACTAGGAAGGGTCGTAGCGACTTCTCCTCCGCTTTCACTATCTTCAGGCGTGTTGACAGGCGGGCCTCCGACAATGAGTGTTTTGCTCGCGGCGCTTTGGGGCTGCGGCGTAAAGGTCGGCAGCGCTGGAGTATTGGAAGCCAATGGGGTACTAATCACCGGGTCAAGTTCCCGTAAGTTGACTTTGGTAGTGGAGGCGTTTTCATCGCTGGCATCTTTAAAACAGCCTGTTACCCCGAAGAGCAGCAGGCCTAACATGATTCCCAAACGTACCGAAGGTCGTTTTAAAAATCGCATTCTTAGTCCCTACCTGAAAAAATTACCGTTCGTTAACTGCCCCCATTGTAACCATTCTACCGCAGTCTTGCAGAAGCAATGTTTGAGAATGGTTGGCGGTGGTGAGTCGTTTTGCTGTAGATAGGGCTGTTGGATAGACTACAACGGCGTTTATTGGTCGTTAGGAAACACAATTTTGAAATCAGCAAAATTAACCTCCCCTCGCTGGCTTGGTTCGTTGCTTATTTTTGGCATGGCCCTTTGGTTATACACCACTACCGCTGTACCCGGTTTGGTGGTTGGCGGTGGGGTCGAAAGCGAATCGGCTGAATTGCAGCGGGTCGCCAACCGACTCGGCATCGCCCACAGTACAGGCTACCCCGTTTATACATTAGTTGGCTATGCGGCAGCGCGGTTGGGGGATTGGCTAAATCAGAACCCCTATACATGGATTACCTATAGTTCAGCTTTAGCGAGTGCGATTGCGTTGGTGCTGTTTTTCCAATTGGCTCTGTATGTTGCCAGCCCGCCATCAGCATTTGGCGCGACGGGGTTGTTGATGGTTTCCAACACTATCTGGCATATTAGCACGATTCCAGAGACACAGGCGCTCCATGCGATTTCGCTCATCGGCTTATTTTGGCTCATGCTGCTGCATTTATCCCAGCCGCAAAAATTTGGGCCGCTGGTCGGGATGGCGTTTTTGATAGGGCTGGGTCTCGCCAATCACCGGACGATTGTATTAGTGTTTCCGGCAGTGGGGTTGGCAGTGCTGCTGAGTGGGGCATGGCGACGCCTGAAGTTGAACCAGTGGGGTATCTTGGGGATTGTCTTGATGCTGCCGATTTTGTCCTATGGGTACATCTACCTGCGGGTGAATACCGACCCACATGTAGTGTTTAGCACCCGTCCCAGTTGGTTTCCCGCCGAGATGGATAATCAGATTGCGACGGACGTGATTCGCGGCAAATTGCAGACGGGCGAGGGCTTGGAAGGCAATATCCGTCTGCCTAAAGACGATTTTTCCGAGCGGCTCGATTTTGTGTGGGGCAATTTGCAAGATGAACTCACGACGATTGGGGTATGGGCCGGGATACTGGGACTGCTCGTGTTGACGCTCAAAAGTTGGCGGATAGGGGTGGTATTGGTGGCCTATTTGATTCCTTGGATGCTATTTTTGATGGCGTGGCGTCTAGATTGGAAAGCCGTGATTTATCAACATGCCCTTGTGATGCCGCTCATCGTCGGGTTGATGGTGCTGGCGTCGTGGTCGTTCTATCTAGCAAAAAATCTAGCGAAAAAATGGAAATCCCCTATTCTATTTGCCGTTTTCACCCTGCCGCTACTCTGGTTAGCCATCCATACCTATTTCCAAAATCGCCCTGAACGTGATTTGAGCCATGACCAACGCGGTGAAGCATATTTGGCCCAGATGGAATATCTCACACATGGGGCGGTAGTTTTTGGCGGGGGGTGGTCACCAGAGACATTTATTTTGCTGGAATTTTTGGATAATCATCACCGTACTGACCTGCTGCCGTTGGATTCGCGCAATGTGGATGATGTCATTGCCGAATCCTCCAATCTCAATCGGGATACCTATATCACGCCATTTTTCCGCAGCATTTTCGGATTGTATGCAGGTTCGACATGGATACAAGAACGTGGGGTCGCATTTTCTGGCACACACACCGAAATTTTTTTGCAGGTGCGTCCGCCTTTTGACCCGCGTTTACAGGTTGAGGCGGATAGGGCAACGATGGTTCAGACACCTATCGCGCCGGGGATTGAACTTTATAGCTATGCTATCCTGCCGGACCCAGATGGTATCCGGTTGGCATTGTATTGGCAGGCGACAGAGACGATTGATACCCGTTACTCGGTGTTTACCCATCTGCGTCATTATGCGGCGGATGGTAGGGTGCGCTTGTTGAGCCAAGACGATGCCTATATCCCGGTTGAAAATAGCTATCCAACGGATTTATGGGAGGCGGGCCAAATCGTAAAAGATACCTATTTTATTCAATGGCCGAATGAACCATTACCAGCGGATGGCCTAAAAATTGTCATCGGCATGACGGTGAGTGCGACAGGGGATCGGACAGGCGAATTTGAGATTCCATTTGCAAAATAGAGAGTTAGCAAAATTAAACCGCCGTCCTACAGTATCCCTTACGTATTTGTGATAAAATCCAGTTGAAGGCCATAATCCCTAGACGATGGTCTTTATTCTACCTTTAAATTCTTCTGCAATTGAATTATTGGGGCGGCGTAAATACTATGAAAGTGGTCTTGCCACGACAAAACGAAGCCTATGCAGCCGAAGTAGAGGTCAAACCCGAACTTGCTGCGTCTCAAACCAATCCAATAATACGGCGATTGAATTATGTCGTCGTCATTGGGGCAATTACGGTTGCCGCTATTGCCGCGCTCGCCTATTTAGTGCTTGCACTCCAATTTCAAAGTCGTCCCTTCCTTGGTGTCATGCTTACCCACGATGCCAAAGTCCAACCGGTGGGGCCGTTCAGCAATGAAACATGGTCGGGCTGGGATGTGGGCATGAAATCTGGGGATCGAATTATTGCTGCGGAGAGCGGCTCCAATCAAGTAGACCTGAGGCAAGTAGACGACCCACTGAAATCCCTAAACGATCTATTAAATGGCTTGGAAGTGGGGAATCGGGTATTGGTCAAAGTGGAGCGTGAGGGCAGCGGTCTTTCCCAAGTGGAACGTTCCTATCCCGGTGAAAACAACACTGTCATTTCTGAAGTGTTACTCAAATTAACCGCATTTCCTCTGGCCGACTTGATTGCCCATTTTGGCGTTGGATTTTTCGCCGGATTGGTCATGTTGGGCGTAGGGATATTTGTGCTGTTGCGGCGCATTGAAGCACTGTCGGCCCAATTTTTGACGGGCATTTGTGCGGCTTTGGCAGTGGTGGAAATGGGTCGCCTAGATTTGATGACCACTCACGAGCTAGTTCCCTTATGGATACTCGCTGGCTCTATGTTGGGTGGTCTGCTGGTCAGTTTTGGCATGACCTTCCCCTCCAATCTGGCAGTGGTCGAACGGATTCCGGCGGTACGGTATGCCCCGCTGATGGTCGGGTTGATTTTGACCCCGCTCATCTATCAACTCTATATCAATGACAATGAGATCGCCCTGCTGATTCCGATTATCGTGACGATGCTTGGCGCGTTTGGCATGAGTGTGATTATGCTCTCGCGGCGGCAATACACCTCGTCGCCTGTATTCCGAGAACAAGCCAGCTATGCCCTTTTAGCGACGTTTTTCGGATTATTCCCCCTCCTGCTCTGGACGATTTACCAATTAGCCAGCGGCGGCGAAGCCCCCACATGGTCAACCCCTGTTGTGCAGACATTGGCGGTGTTGTTTGTGCTAACGGTAGCCTATGCCGTTACCCAATATCATTTACTGGAAACAGATCGCTTGATTCCGGCAGTGATTGTCTACCATGCGTTGGGTGGGTCATTGATTGTGGCCTATTTCATAGTAGTAAGCGGGTTAAGTTGGATTGGCATTAAGGCGTTTAATGCCGATAGCCCGCTCTTAATCGCCGCGATTGTCTTGTTTATGGCTGTGGGGTTTGTGCCGATACGCAATCGCCTGCGCGAACAAATTGATAATGTCTGGTTCAAGACGCGCCGCCAATATCGGGAACGCCTTGATGAAGTGATTCGTTCCATGACCAACGCCCTAAACTTGGATGACGTGGATCGCTCCATTCGCCAACCGATGCAAGAGACGCTTGCCCCGACGGATGTGCTCTTGTTTGTGCGAGACAGCGAGGCACAGGAATTTGTGGCACACGTCAACCCGGAAAGCGGACGCCCCATCACCGATATTACGTTCCCATTCAAGAGTGGGTTGGGGCATTATCTCCAAACCGAGGCCAGCCTGCTCTATTTGGAGCCGGGGGCGCAATTACCCCCGATGGTCTATCAGGAACGCTCCAAGTTGGCGATTTTGAATACGCCGATTTTTGTCAGTCTAAAGGGGCGACGACAGTTAAATGGCTTTTTGGCGGTGGGGCCACGGCGCAACGGTGAGGCTTATAGCTATGAAGACCTGCGCTTTATTCAAAATATCGCCGACCAAGCCGCCCTTGCATTGGAACGTGCCCAGATCGTGCAAGACCTTGAACGCCGGTTCAAGATTCAAGACGTGTTGAGCCAAGTCTCCCGCGCACTCAACTTTGCGATTGACTTTGACACGTTGATGGAACTGCTCTATGCCCAAACGACCCGCGTGATTGAGGCCGATATTTTCTCAATTGCGATTGCCGACCATCTGTCGGGGCATTTGTATTATGCTTTCTTTGCTAGAGGCGATGAACGTTTGGAGCATGTCGAAGGTCGGCGCTGGACAATGGGGCGCGATTTGTTAAGCGAGGTTGTCAATACCCAGAAAATTACACTGACCCCCGATTATGCGGCGGAACTGCGCCGTATCAATCCAAATGCCGAAGTCGAACCCCTATATCAACAAATGAAGGCGTGGATGGCCGTGCCGCTGACGGCTGATACAACGAAAGGCGCGTTGGGGGTGATGTCTGTCGGGACAAACGACCCCACCATCCGTTACAGCGACGACCAGATGCGTTTGTTTTCGGATATTGCCAACGTTGCAGCCAGCGCGATTGACAAAACCCGTTTGTTCGAGGCGACGCAAATCCGTACCCGCCAATTGGAAGCTCTGAATCAGATTTCTAGCCAGCTATCCTTTGCGATTGAAGACCTTGACCGCCTGTTAAATATCATCACCCAAAGCGCGATGGAAATTCTCAAAGCCGAAGCGGGTAGCCTGCTACTGTTGGATGATCCAACAGGCGACTTGGTGTTCCATGTCGCGTTGGGGCCAACCGCCGGGGCACTCGTTGGCAAGCGCATTTCCAAAGATGCCAGCAGCCTTTCTGCCGAAGCCCTCAAACGTGGTGAACCCATCATTGTGAATGACACCGCCCAAGACAGCCGTTGGCATGGGGAGGTGGTCAAGCAGGAAGATGAAGACGAGATGACCTTCCATTCGCGGGCCATCTTGACCACGCCGCTGATTTCGCAAGGGTCGCCCATCGGGGTGCTGCAAATTCTGAATAAGAAAGATCGCAGCATTTTTACCGAAGAAGATGCCCAACTGTTGACCACGTTTGCGGCACAAGCAGCCGTCGCCATTCAAAACGCCAAGTTGTTTGAATCGCAAGACGCCCAACTGCTCCAACGGGTAGAAGAACTTGACCGGATGGCCGCGATTGACCAGCAGTTGAATAAGACGTTGGAACTGTACAAGGTTGCGGAAATCACCCTCAACTGGGCTATTCAACATGCCGAGGCCAAAGTGGGAGCGCTGGCGGTGGTGAAGCCCGACAGCAATATGATGCGCTTGGCTGCTGTTCGGAACTATCCGATGGGGTCACTCTTTTTTGAAGGGGTCGGCAACGAGTTTTCAATTGAAGAGGGGATTTGGGGGCGTGTGATTCGCTCGGCAACCCCCGTTTTTTCACGGAGCCTCAAAACAGACCCGGATTATATTGAAACGTACCCGGATGCGGTCTCACAAATTGTGGTGCCGATTATCAGCGCCAACGAAGCGATTGGGATTATCTTGCTGGAAAGCGATAACGAGACCGACCTCAACCTGCTAGACCTGCAATTCCTGTCGCGGTTGGCTGACCATGCCAGCCCTGCTATTGCCAATGCGCAGTTGTTTGACCAACTGCGGCATCAACAAGAGGCCCGCGCCGAGTTTGTGTCGTTTATTGCCCACGAACTCAAAGCCCCGATGACCTCGATGAAAGGTTATACCGACCTGCTGATGCGTGGGGTGGTCGGGCCAATTAACGACCAGCAAGGTGACTTTTTGAAAACGATCTATAATGCGGTTAATCGTATGGATGCGCTGGTTTCTGACTTGCGTGACATCGAGCGTTATGAATCTGGTCAGATGCGGTTAGAAATGGGGTCGGTGGCCTTTGCACAGGTTTGCCGCGAAAGCCTTATCCCCTTGCAGCAGCAGTTTGAAGACCGCCAACAGCAGGTGGTTTTGGAAGTCCGTGATGATTTGCCCTTTATCTGGGGCGACCACAAACGCCTCATTCAAGTGATGACCAACTTCTTGACCAACGGCAACAAATATACCCCGCCCGGTGGTAAGGTCACGGTCAAGGTAGATGAATCGGTCAATTTGTGGGATACAGAAGGGGCGCGGCGTGTGCTGCATGTCCAGATCATAGACACGGGCATCGGTATTTCGGAAGAAGATCAAAAACGTCTGTTCCGTGAGAAATATTTCCGTACCGACAACGCCAAAGCCACCGACCAACCCGGCACAGGCCTAGGCATGGTGCTGACACGCGGCTTGATCTTGCAGCACGGGGGTCAAGTTTGGGTCGAAAGTGAACTCAATGTGGGGACGACTTTCCACTTTACTCTGCCATTGGCTGATGAAGTGATGCGTGAGGCCACCTAACCGCTCAACAGTGATTGAAGTCCTGCCTGAAATTGGTACTTGTGTTATAGTACACCTGCTATAACACAAGTTATTTTTTTATTTCTTTGCCTAATCTTTCAACAGGACGTTTAAAATATGGTTGGTCAAACGATTGGGCCATATGAGATTTTGGAGGAAATCGGGCGCGGTGGGATGGCACGGGTGTATCGGGCCTATCAGCCAAGCATGGATCGTTTTGTTGCTATCAAGGTGATCCAAAAATCCATCGCTGCCGACCCTGCTTCATTAGAGCGTTTTTTGCGCGAAGCTCGTCTTATTGCGCGGCTTGAGCATCCTCATATTCTGCCCGTTTATGATTTTAATGGGCAGCACGAACCCCCTTATATTGTGATGCGTTATCTGCCCTCCGGTACGCTGAAAGATATTACTTCAAAAGCACAACTCCCAGCAGGGGAGGTCATTCATGTCCTCCGGCAGTCGGCGGCGGCGTTGGATTATGCCCATCGTCAGGGGGTTATTCACCGCGATATTAAGCCGTCGAATATTTTAATTGATGCCGATGGCAACGCTTTCCTTACCGATTTCGGGATTGCCCGTATGATTGAGAGCAGTCAAGGACTGACCGATACGGGGATTGCAGTCGGTACCCCCGGTTATATGGCTCCTGAACAGGGCATGGGTCTGGATATTGATGGGCGATCCGATACCTATGGTCTGGCGGTGATCGCTTTTGAGATTCTATCGGGATATTCGCCTTATTCGGCTGAAACCCCAATGGCCTTGATGGTGCGACATATCAGCGACCCCATCCCCTCGATTTTGGCCTTTAATCCTAATCTGCCCGCCGCCGTTGAAGAAGTGATGATGAAAGGGCTTGCCAAGCAGCCTGAAGATCGTTATGACACGGCAGTGGAATTTGTCTCGGCGCTCAACAAAGCGCTGGGGGACAAGATTATTACGCAGCCTGTTCAGCTAAAGGAGATTGCCAGCCAAACCATCCAAGAGTTGGAAAATGCGCGGGCCACCTTTATTCAAGCACCGGGTACACCCCCCACCGGCCAATCTACCAGCATTAAAACACCTACTCCTCCAGTACCAAACGACGCGACGCGACATGTGACGCCGCCGGGGGCAACCCCATCCACTGCTCCTGCTCCCTCAACGCCTCCACCCTCACACCATCGCTCACAGGGGATACTGGCAGTTTTATTATTTATCGGCCTGTTAGCGGTAGCCGGGGCGATTGTTTTTGCTGCCCTGCAAAGCAATCAGGATGAAACTACCACTGATGCTGAAGCAGAGCAGACACGGGTCGCTGCACAGACCCGTACACAAAGCGCGGCTGTTTTGGGGACGCAAGGCGCAATCGGCACGCAAACACGGGTGGTGGTGGCACAGGCGATCAATACCCAACGGGCCAATGATGATGCGACCCAAACAGCGGATGCACGCGGCGCAATCGGCACTTCGACTCAAGAGGCTCGCTTGGCCGTAACCAAAACCCAAGTTGCGCTAGAAACCGGAAAAACTGCGACAGTAGATGCCAGAGATACGCTGACCGCTACCTTTTTGACGCCACTACCTACCGATACACCAACTGCAAGTTCAACCCCATCGGCAACGGATACCCCTACGCCTACATCAACCCCGTCCGCTACTGATACCGGAACTGCGACTGAGCGGCCATCGGCCACCCCGACGAGCACCAATACTTTGACGGATACTCCGACGGCCTCGCCCACCGAGACCAGTTCGCCATCTGCGACTTTTACCCCTTCGGATACTCCCACCGAAACGCCGACAGCGACGCCATCCGCGACGGTAACATTTACGGCCTCACCCACCTTTACCGCTTCACCCACCTTGACACCGTTCCCAACCCCAACCCCGCAACCCGCCGGACAGATGCCATTTTTGGCGGATATGGAAAACGCGGATGTGCTGACAGGCTGGGCCTATGATGCAGAAGAGTGGCGCTTGGTGACTGAGGGCGGCAATACCGTTTTGGTCGGGGCGTCAGGTCTTTCGAGTTCATTGGCGATTTTGGGCAATGAAGTGCCCGAATGGACGGAATCTGGCACGACGGACATTATTTTGCGGATGCGTTTCCGCTTGCAGGATGTCAACAGCGGCGGACGGATTATTTTCCGTTACACCCCCTCGGATGGCTATTATGTGCTTGAAATTACGGG
>JAJTXY010000033.1 GCA_021463865.1 Anaerolineae bacterium | reverse complement strand
AACACCTCCATGCTCGTACCAATTCTGGCTTTGAAATCAAAGTCTTGGCTGCTCTGCTTGGCCTTGCTTGCCTCAATCTCGTCACTAGCAATTAGGGTAATATCTATGAGGATTAAAAATTCGGCAGGAGAAAATATGGGCAACGGAAAAGTTACACGGCATCAACTCAACAACGGCATGGTCATCCTGCTCAAAGAAGTCCACTCTGCCCCCGTGATAAGTTGGTGGGTCATGTATCGGGTCGGCAGTCGCAATGAGCCGACAGGCCGAACCGGGATTTCGCATTGGGTTGAACACATGATGTTTAAGGGCACGGATCAATTTCCGGCAGGGTCACTAGATCGGCTAGTGGATCGGCTAGGGGGCAGTTGGAACGCGCATACCTATCTCGACCACACGGCCTATTATGAGACCATGCCCGCCGACCAAATTGATCTGGCGCTGCGGATTGAAGCAGATCGCATGGTCAATGCTCATTTCGACCCCGAAGAAACCGAATCCGAGCGCACGGTCATTATCAGCGAGCGGCAGGGGTCGGAAAATTCGCCGACTTTTTGGCTCGACGAAGAAATCCATGCCGCCGCCTTTCGGGTACATCCCTATCATCACCAGATTATCGGCGATATGACCGACCTCAAAAACATGACCCGTGATGATTTATATGGGCACTATCGCCAATACTACATGCCCAATAACGCGATTGGGGTGATGGTTGGCGCGTTTGATACCGACGAAATGCTGACAAAAATCCGTGCCCTCTATGAATCCATTCCGGCGGGTCAGCCTCCACGAGAATTTCAACGTGAAGAACCGGAACAGCGTGGTGAACGGCGGGTGATGGTCGAACGCGAAGGCAATGCCTCCTATGTCACATTGGCCTATCGTGCGCCCGCCGCCTCCCATGAAGATTGGTTTAAGCTGGCGGCGTTGGATAGCATCTTGGGCGGCCCCAGCGGTCCCGGTGGCGGCAATATCGGCAGCAAAACTTCTCGACTCTATAAGGCATTGGTCGAAAAAGAATTGGCAGTCAGTGTCTCAGGGGGGATTTCAATGACGATTGACCCCTATCTGTATACGATTGATGCCACACTACGGGATGGTCGCACGCACCAAGAAATTGAAACCGCGCTCGATGCCGAAATCAGCCGATTACATAACGAATTGGTGTCGCAGGCCGAGCTTGAAAAAGCCAAAAAACAGGCCCGCGCCGCCTTTGCCTATAGCAATGAAGGCGTGACCGGACAGGCGTTTTGGCTGGCCTACAGTGAACATATTGAGAGCTATCAGCTTTTTGGCGATTATCCAGAACGCTTGCAGGCCGTGACCGCCGAAGATATTCAACAAGTGGCCCGTAAATATTTACAGCCCTCCCGCCGCACAGTGGGGTGGTTTATCCCAATTGAATCGAATGGCGCAGAAGGTGAGGACGAATAAATCATGGCGGCCCAATTGAGTTCATCATCTATTTTGAGTGCCATTCCCGGCCCGGATGACATTATCCGCCGTGAACTGCCGAATGGCATTACCGTCTTGGTACGCGAAAATTTTACCGCGCAGTCTGTTGTCATCACCGGATCGTTGGTGGCGGGGGCGGTCTTTGAGTCGCCAGAAAAACAAGGCTTGGTCGGCTTTGCTACCTCGTCGCTCATGCGTGGCACCAAGAACCGCGACTTCACCCAAATTCATGAAGAATTGGAGGGCGTCGGCGCGAATTTACGGATTGGCGGCGGGATGCACGAGGTCTCATTCGGTGGCAAGTCGCTCGGGGAAGATTTACCCCTCCTGCTCGATATTTTGTCGGATGCCCTCCGCAACCCATCTTTTCCCGAAGTACAGGTAGAACGGTTGCGTGGGGAAATCATGACTGGGTTAAAAATCCGGTTGCAAAATACGCGCTATATGGCCTCCCGTCAATTCGCTCGTATGATTTATCCCCCCGAACATCCATATCATCGTTTTGCGGATGGGGAGTTTGACCGTATAAAGAATATGACGATTGATGACCTGCGCGGTTTCCATGAGCGCCAATTTGGTCCACAAGACATGATAGTGGTCGTGGTTGGCAATGTCAAAGCCGATGACGCGGTGGCACAGGTCGGGCATTATTTGGGTGATTGGGTTAACCCCCATCAGCAAGCGCACCCTGAATTACCTCCGGTTGAATCTCCCGCCGAAGTCAGTTACGCCAATGTCGTCATCCCCGGCAAATCCCAATCGGATATTGTTTTAGGTGTTCCCGGCCCTTCGCGTTATGCCGATGATTTTCAGGCGGCACGTATGGCGAATAATGTGCTGGGGGTGTTTGGTATGATGGGGCGCTTGGGCAAAAATGTGCGCGAAGAAAAAGGCTTGGCCTATTACAGCTACAGCCAATTAGAAGGTGGGCCGGGGCCGGGTGCATGGCGTGTCATCGCCGGAGTTGACCCCTCTAGTGTCAAGTTAGCTGTCGAGGGTATCAAGGTCGAACTGGATCGGATGCTTAATGAACCCGTCAGTGAAGACGACCTTGACGATAACAAGATGAACCTGATCGGCAGCCTGCCTCTACAACTCGAAAGTAACGAAGGCGTGGCTGGTTCGATTTACAACATGGAATATTACGGCCTCGGCTTGGATTATCTGCGTCGTTATGCCGCTATGATTAACAGCCTGCAAGCCTCCCAATTACAGGAGGCCATGCGCCGCTATTGGTCAACTGATGCCTTTGCGCTGGCGGTGGCTGGCCCCGAATTAGAAGGGTCGGTGTTGTAAAAAATGCTGCGTATTGGCGTAGATATGATTGAGGTGGCTCGCATTGAACGGGCCATCTCCCGACATGGCGAACGTTTTTTTGAGCGATTTTTTACCCCCGCCGAGCGTGAGTATTGTGGCGGGGTGCATCATCGCTTGGCGGCGCGTATTGCAGCCAAAGAAGCGGTAGCAAAGGCGCTTGGCACAGGCATTGGTGATGTCAAGTGGGTCGAAATTGAAGTTTTGGCCGATGAACGCCGCCGTCCTGTTCTGCATCTACATGGGCGTGCCCGTGAACTCGCCGATGAGATGAATCTGCGCGAATGGGACATCAGCCTCAGCCACACCGAGGAGCAAGCCATCGCGTTCGTGGTAGCGTTGGGTTGAGGCTATGAACCTTCAGGAATTTTTGCGGACATACAGCAATAAAGGGCCATTTGAGTTAGTGGATGGTCAAAAAATTCGTGTTGTTCCGCAGGTAGTTCGAATAGGACGTATCGCCTCACGTATAGCTAGATGGATAGGTGATTTTGTTGAAACAGAAAATCACGGCGAAGCGTTTCTAAAAACCCCATATCTGATTTATGTTGGTGAGCAGATTCTTGGTTCGCGTGTACCTGATATCATGTTCATCCGGGCCGAGCGTTTGGCGGCATTGGCTGAAAATGACCCGGATTGGGAAGAAAAACCCCTCACCATCGTACACGATTTGGTCATTGAAGTGGTCTCCCCAACAGACCGCCTTACCAAAGTGAACCGCAAAATCTCACGCTACCTGAAAGATGGCGTATTGGTCATTTGGTTGGTGGATGCGGATTCTAAAACCGTGACCATTTACAAACAGGGTCAAACACAACTCGAACGCCTTACCGTTGATGATGTGTTGTCAGGTGGTGAAATCATCCCCGGCTTTGAAGTCGCCGTTTCAAAACTCTTTTAGAGACTATCCTAACTGCTTCATCTCGTAAGTCGTGCGGCACTATAAACCCCACCCCCGGCCCCTCCCTATGCTTGGGGAGGGGAGTAAATGCCGTATACAAGCCCTTCCCTATGTTTGGGGAAGGGTTTGGGATGGGGCTGTTTTGACCGGATTATTTACCGGATGAAGCACTAACTCAAGATCGCTATTGAATTAAGAAAACCTTCAATTTGTCTGATTAGCGGATGAGAGCGTAGAACTGCTACTGCCTCATTACTAAGATGCCCCAGAATATCATAGACGGGCGTTGACGATGTGCCCAGAATTGTTTGCAAAATCTCTTTAGGGTGACGTTTCCCCATTTCCCATTCCACGTCGGTAAATGGATGGTCTAGTATTTCTTCCAGTAGCTCCCGATTTTGAAAGAATACGGATTCGATTTCTGGCACGGCAAAAAATACGTCAAACGGAATTCCGGGCGAGACTTGATCGAGCAAATCATAAAGATTATGGCGTTGTTCCTCAATAGAGGGCGTATCTTCGGTATCAGCGTCAATGACAATCGCAACGGGCAGTTGTTTGACCACCAATAAAGTTCGCGCGAAAGATTGGATGGAATAACGTCCACCGCCAATCAAAAATTCCACATGGCTTGTGATTTCTGGTGGTAAAAGGCGTTTGAGAATCTCCGAATCGGATTGCCCCTCAGTTACAATGTAAGCCTTCATTTGCTCAACCTCCTACGCGGATGTCATAGTCTATAAAGCCATATTCAACGTGATGGCGATATTTTCTGATAAGACCCTCTTTCATATAACCCTTCTCAAGTGCATATGAGATCTCGTCACCATTCCAAATCAATATCGTTTGGGTGCTAATGAATTGCGCTAGGGTAATAGCTGGATCGGTAAATCCGCTGCGACTAAATAACACCCCAAAAACGGAACTTGGCCTTCGGGTCAATTGGTTTCTTAATTTTGCAATCGGCTCAACAGAGACAGGTTCTTTTTGATCTTTACATTCAATAACGCAGGTCAGGTAATCAAGATAGATCACACCGTCAATCTGCTCAATTTCCTGTTTTCCATAATGAACACTATAGGGCCATCGTACTTCAGCGCCTTCAAGCTGGAATGCCCTCAGCACCAAATATTCTAACGCCTTACCTGCTTGCCAATCAGGTGCATTATTTTCTTTTATAGCATCCCATAACGTAATAAGGTCGTTTCTATCGTAAGACGTTATCTTTTTTTCATATTCTTCTGCGGACATAGAATTTCCTATTGCCAAAAGATTCATTCCTATTTTATCAGAAATTTGGAAGGCGGCGGGCAGAAGCCTACCTTGAGTTAGGGGATTCTGTGGTAAACTGAGTCGCCAAAATTGATTATCTCCTACAGGCGAGGAACTATGCCAAAACGCAACTCGCAGCCGGTTTTGATTGCTCTTATTGCCCTATTGTTTGCAACATTGGCCTGCAATCTGATTTCTGAGGACAGCGCCACATCCGAAAAGCCGCTGCTGACCGAAGACCGTCCGACGGTGTTGATTCTTGCCCCCGCTGCTGGAACTGCCTACGCGGTCGGGTCAGAAATAACTATCCATGCCGTCGCGCGTGATTTGGGGCCGGGGGTGGCGCGAATTGAAGTCACCATTGATATTCCCGGTCAACCTGTGATCTTGACTCAAGAAGCTGCCAACCCCGCTGGTGATGCACGCCTTGAAGCGATTTTGACATGGACGGCAGCAGGGAATCAGGCTTATTTGGTCAATGTGCAAGCCTTCCGTGCCGATGGAACTGCCAGCGCCATAGCGACCACGAGCATTATGATTAAGTCCGCCCCTGATATTTTGCTGCCTGCCGTTACACCAGAATCATCCACAAGTGGCGGTTCTGAGCCAGCCGCGACCGAGGAGGCCAATGGAATTCCCAATCTGCCGCCCAGTATACCCGGAACAGTGAACATCGGTACGCCAGTACGACAAGGCCCTGCCACATCCTATCAAGTGGTATTTGAGGCAGTACCGAACGAGGCGGTCTTGGTAGCTGGACGCAGTGCCGATTCAGCATGGTATGCGATTGAAGTTGGGACAGGTTATGGCTGGATTTTAGCCAATTTTGTCACTGTGACAGGCGATACCAGCACCTTGCCCGTAGTAGATGCACCCCAGTAGAGGTCAAATGAGAACTGAAAATTCTGTGATTCTTTCCCCCGAAGTAGCCGAGGCCAAAGCCGCCGGACGTGCGATTGTAGCCCTCGAATCCACCGTTATTTCACACGGCCTCCCGTGGCCCGATAATTTGAAGTTGGCGCAGGAATTGGAAACGACGGTGCGTCAGCATGGGGCTGTACCTGCCACCATCGCCATTATTGAAGGCCATGTCAAAGCGGGCCTCTCGCCACATGAGATGGAACGTCTAGCGACAGGTGATACCCCCGTTCGTAAGGTCAGCCGCCGCGATTTTGGCTCGGTGATCGCCCACCGCGAATATGGAGCAACAACGGTAGCGGGCACAATGCTGGTAGCGTATATGGCGGGAATTCCCATTTTTGCCACAGGGGGTATTGGCGGCGTCCATCGTGGCACGGCATGGGACGTCAGCGCCGATTTGCCTGAACTCAGCCGGACACCTGTCGCCGTAGTCTGCGCCGGGGCTAAAGCGATTTTGGATTTGCCCCGCACATTGGAATGGCTCGAAACCTATGGTGTTCCGGTGGTGGGCTATCAAACCCATGAATTCCCAGCTTTCTATACCCCCACCAGCGGCTTGATGCTGCAAGATTGTGTCCACAATCCGCGAGAAGCCGCTGCCCTATTGTCTGCTCATTGGGGCTTTGGAATGCGAAGTGGGGTTTTGGTAACAGCCCCCATTCCAACCAGTGCCGCCCTTGACCCAGCCAAAATTGAGGCTGATATTCAACAGGCTCTTGCCGATGCTGATGCCCAGCATGTCGTAGGTAAGGACATCACGCCATTTTTGCTTTCTCGTCTAGTGGAAATTTCCGGCGGCGAGAGTTTACAGGCGAATCTGGCCCTATTGCGGAATAATGCTTCCGTTGCCGCTCAAATCGCGGTGGAATTGAAGAAATTAGGCTAGCCAGCCGCGAGTCGTTGGCAATTTATTGAATCGTGAAGGTCTCAGTTGCCAGCGGCTCGGCTTCATCCCCAACGTAAATGCGGATTTCATAACTCCCGGCCTCAAATCCAGCGCCCCTACCAAAGAAGAAATAACTTTCCCCTTCGGCTTGCAGTCCCCATAGATACGTACCCCCATCCAGATAGTCCCCATCTTTAAAAAGGGCAGGTCGCCAGAGGATGCCCGAATTCATATTGCGGAAATGAATGAAAAAGTAGAGGCGGTGCACCCCGATCTCAAATGTTTCACGCGGGGTGAGGGGCTGAAAATCCGCTGTCAAGCCTTCCGAAATCGCCGCGACCCGCATACTGATATTTTCGGCTGGGGTTGCTTGGGCCACTGGCGGTGTAATGTTCATGGGTAGGGTAGGGAAGGGCGTAATCGTAGGCGTTCCGCTAGGGGCGTCAGTGGGAGATGCGGTGATGGTCATGGTTGCCGTATTGGTGACAGTTGGCGAGTTAGTTGCTGTGCTGGTAGTGGTCATAGATGGCGAGGCGGTGACGCTTGCCGTTGTTGATGGCGATAGGGTGGCAGTAGGTGTAATCACTGTATTTTCTGGCGAGGGCGTGCTTTGGTCTTCACCGCCACTACTCGCTGCCGATGCTTCAGTGGCTGCTTCAGTGGGTGTTTCAGTCGCTTCGTCTGTCACTGTCCCCTCAGGAGTCGCGGTTGGGGTAGCAGTGTCGGTTACCTCAAAAGTCGCCGTGCTGGTTGGTGTTTCAGTTGAGATAGTTGCGCTCTCCGTAGTTGTGACGACATCTGCAACAGGGGTGGCATTGTCGCCCTCATCCTCATCCAGACTGTTAAAAATGATGGTAGTAACACACAGCATCGCGCTTAGACCCAAAAATCCAATCGCCGTCAGCATCAATCGGAAGCCACGTTTACCTGCCTGCCGCCGACTTTGCCACATGCTGGCCCGTCGTCCACGTCGGAATAATCGCAGGGCCAACAGAAACAAAATTAGCCCGATTGCTAAGATGCCTGCGGTTAAGGTTGGCAGAATATCCGTTAATTCATTGAGTGTCATTTTCGCGCCATCAGCCGTTGCCAGCCGTAAAATTTGTCATTGAGTAAAATACTATCTTGTCAAATCCATTGTGCCGCACTATAATCTTATTTATCAATGGGACGTTAGCTCAGTTGGCTAGAGCGCTTCGTTGACATCGAAGAGGTCGTAGGTTCGAGTCCTATACGTCCCACCAAAATAGCAACAACACAACCAGAATATAGCTGGTTTTTTTTGTCTCTGCTAACAATGCTTGCCCCACTTCTCCATCTCGTAGAAATATACAAATTTGAGTTAAAGGCAACGGGTTCTTTCACTGATAAGACTCACTTTGGTTTGTATTTGGTTATTTTTTCTGATTGGGCACTTGGGTAGCCGAAAAGATCGCTGCCATGACGCGCTTTTACCGAGATGGGTAGTCTATTAGCGTGAATGAAAGAGAATTCGTTTCAACGCCGATACAACAGGTCAACCGAAAAGGCAACCGTTTGTTAAAAATGGCATTCGTGCCGAACCTATGGACGCATTGGCGACTGTCACATCCGATCCGCAGTAGATGGTCAGTCACCGCCATGTCGTTTATGAGACACTTCCTGACTTGCCATGATAGCAGGGTTTTGGGGTAGTCATGTGCAATGGTTGAATGAGTATTTAATTTCGTATATAATAAATCAATATCCAATACAAAGTAAAGTGAGGAGGAAAATTGACCATATGAGTATCCAAAGCGACAAACGGCACATTTTTATTTCTTATTCTCGGAAGGATAAAGATTTTGCAACAGAGCTAAGTGAAAAATTGAAGGAAGCGGGCAATCTAGTTTGGTTTGATACATCCGATATCAAGCCCGGAGACCCTTGGAAGGAGCGCATTGTATCGGCTATGGAGAACTCCACCTGTGTCTGCTTTTGTATCTCGGATGACTCGATTAAAAGCCAATATGTCAAATTTGAGCTGGAACTCGCATGTGAAAATAATATTCGAATTGTACCGTTATGCCTCTCAATGTCTGCGAGTGAAGCAGGAACTAAATTGGGGAAAAAAAGTGCAGTATTTAAATGCGTTGGAGCTTTAGATATAGTCGAATTCAGATCAGGCAAATTAGAAGTTGCGGGTTTAAGAAATATTCAGAAAGCTATTAATGATGACGATAATCTATATAATATTACTAGATGTATACGATATGACGCTGAAAAGTGGAATGGCTGGAAAAACGGCGACAAAAACAAGTATTTATATGATGAATTTTTAATAGACCTTGTGCCAGAGGGTATTAGAGGATTTGGAATCATAAAGATGTTTATTGAGGAATCTGAGAAATTAGAAAGAAAGTTTAGAGAGGAGCAGCGTAAGCACTTTGATATTACCAATGAGCTTATTAAGGTGATGAGACAAGAATCACAGAATTCAATTGATCGTAAGGCATTCTATCACTTAATCCTTGAGGCAGCAATGCTTATTGGCGGTGCGGAAAGTGGCATTATTCGATTAGTTATAGAAAAAGAAGGTAGTCGTTATTTAAAATGTGAAGCCGAAATTGACGTTCCGGATGATAAGGCTAGGCTTAATATCCCCATTTCAAATAACACTCCTCGCAACGAGAGAGGTATTGTGGGTTGGGTCGCTGAAAACAGTAAACCACTACGAGCCAATAATGTTAAACATCCATTTTTGCAAGAAATATATATTAATAATAACCCAAAAACAAAATCTCTTCTGGCGGTTCCGATTAAAGCCGGAAAGAAAGCTATAGGAGTTATTAACGTAGAATCATATAAACGCGATAATTTTACGCATGAACATCGTAATCTGCTTATGCAGCTTTCTCGTTACGTTACCATAGCAAATGCAGTGACAATCTTTAGGGTATCAAACAATGAATAATCTCAACAATGTAGAATCTTTGGGTGGAGAAGCATGGAAATGGAAACAGCTTTTTATCAGCCGCAACGCCTATGAAGTGACAGAGGTGTATATCACCAAATGGCAACAGCGAAACTATACATTTTTGGGCCTCGTTGACCTTTTAGTGAACCCCGGAAGTCGTATCTTGGAAGCGGGGTGTGGGCCGGGTCGCCATGCCATCTCACTTGTCAATATGGGGTATTCGGTGGTCGGAATTGATATTGACCCCGAAATTATGGGGCAGGCCCAACGGAATGCAGAGAGGCTTGTCCCTAATAAGGACATTTCTTTTCAATTGAAGGACTTAAACAAAATTCACCTTGAATTCCAACGTGATGAGTTTGCTGCCATTACCCACGGCGGATTGATGGAACATTATCATAGTGCCCAAGAAATCCGATACGCCTTGCAGAAACAGCTTATGATTGCGCCGTATATTGTTTTTGATGTGCCCTATCAAACTGATAAGAACTGTGGTTTATTTGATCGGGAAAACGACCAACTATTTGGTGGAGACGGCGTTTTCCGCCAACTTTGGGATAAGGATAAATGGTCAGAGGTCTTAGCGGAGTTCAAACCACTGATTATCCGTGAAGATCACACCGATCCGGGTATGACAGATGATTTAGTCATCGTCTTGAAACGAAGGGAAAGCTAATCACACTCTTTGCCGTATTCTGCTCTATTGAAAAAAGTGTGTTACCCTATATTGATTTTTAAGATTATCTTGTGGTAGATTGGCGAAAAAGCAGATCAGGTTCGGAGGGTGACGCAAAAACGGCAATCGAACATGCGAATAGAAATGCCCCATTGTAATCAAACAATAGGGCATTATGTCGTCGCTAGTTCAAATTTAGTTGACAGCGGGGCAGCGGGTCTGTTCAACTACATAGTCGGATCGTACCCAGCCCTCGATTTCTATAGAGTTATCTAGGTCATAGTTGACGCGCAACCAAATTTGACCCCGTTCATCCCGCGCTAATTCAAGCACATCGGCGGCTTGGTTTATTTGCATAATTGTAAACGACTCTGAATTTACAGTCGGCCTCGATCTTACATTAAGCCCAACACTATTTTGATTTGCCACCCGACAAAGCACCTCTTGAACTGTTGGGGTTGCTGTCGGGGTATTGGTTTCACTAGGGCGTATCGTGGGTGAGGGTGGCTGATAGGTGGCTGTCTGCGTATTAAAATAATTCACAGTGGCCCGTGCCTGCTCTGTCCCTGCAATTAAGGTCGAGCCAATAATCGTGGCATTCGCATTAATCGTGGCCTGCTGGTTGATGTATTGAATCGTTTCGGTGAATTCCAAACCGATACGTTCCGCTGTTTGGGTCATTGCTTCCACTGATTGCTGCGTGCCAGCGATTCGTGTCTGGATAAACCCTGCGGTTGCGGTTTGATCAGAGGGCTGTGGCGTGGCGGTGGGTGTGACCGAAGCCGTACTCGTCGCCGTTGGGGTGTTGCTTGGCGTCAGGGTATTGGTTGGCTGTGGGGTATCGGTTGGGGGTGGATTCACAATCGGCTCCCACGCATCCCGGCTCAACACCAAGACCGCACCCAAAATCAACAACGCCACGCCACCGAGGGCCACCCGTCGAACAATACGCCCTTGTCGCAACCCTCGTACTTCATCTTCCAGTTTCAAAATCTCGGTGCGCCGCCCCAAAATGCGGAACGGTTCTTCTTTGGCGATGGCTAACCAGCGTTCGGCGGTGGTAGCATCACGCCGATCAATAGCGACCTCGACTCGTTCCAAATGGCGGCTCAACAAATCAGCCACCAACATACGATAACGCGGGTCTTGGGCCTGATGTCGCAACCCACTCAACATTTGACGGGCTTGGGCCAATTCATTGTCAAAATTTTGGGCAATCAGCGCAGCGGCCCGTTCCATGACCTGTCGCCCCTCACCCAAATCGGCGCGGAATTGTTGGGCCTGTTGCAATAAATTCATCGCTTTAGGATCGGCGGCGTCCAATTCAACGGCGGTGCGGAGGGCTTCAACAGCCTCATCCACCAAGCGTAATTTTTCTTCAACGGCGGTCACAGCTTCGATCCGCCCCAATGCCCCTTCACCCTGTGCGATGAGTTGGGCTTTGATATTTTGAATCCGGCTGTTGGTTTCATACACCATTGCTTGCAGGCGTTCGCTGCCGGGTAATTTCTGCCGGATGCGCGAGGCCATATTCAACAAGTCGGTCAGTCCTTTGGCCCGTTTCAGCAGCGATCCACTCAACATATTCATTTGCACATTGGCTTGGTCATACTGCTGCTGCACTTCACGGACAAGCGCCACCCGTTCTTCGCCTTCGGGGTCATTCGGCACAACCCGCAGTGCCCCTTCATATTTTGCTAATGCGCCGCCCCAATCATCCGCCATCAGCAGACGATCTCCATCGGCCAAAAGTTCACGGGCCAGTGCCAAGTCTTGAATTTCGAGCAGGGCTTGTTCAACATCTTTCCAACTGGGGATGCCTGCCCGCTCCGCAATATCCCGTGCCTCCCGATACAACCGCTGGGCTTCATCATAATTGCCTGCCCGCACCAGTGAATTCGCTCGGTTATAGGCCACCCGCGCATCAAAGGGGATACGATGATCGGGCACCACCCCACGCATCATATTGTCATCGGCTTTTTGACGATATTCCGCTGCTTGTGCATTATTCGGGTCAGCCGCGAGGAGTCGGTTGGCTAAATCCACTGTGCGAGCATAGTCCCCCGCGTAATAGGCCGAAGCGATTTCCGACAATAACGCATCCGCCGGGCCGCTGGATGTCATATCAGCGGATTTGGGGGGAGGAGGAGCGGTTTCTGTGCGTTTAGGGGGCGCTGGGGTCGGTGTCAAAGGCGTTTCGGTTTCGTCCTCGGCGTTTAGCACCAGACCATAACGATCCAACAACCCCTGCACCTTGATCGCATGTTGTGGACTGTGCTGCGCCGCTTGCATCAATAAATCGTGCGTCTCAACATAACCGGGGTCGAGGTCAAGCGCCTGCGCCAAAATATCAATCGCCTCATCAAAATCGTGGTCATCCCCGGCGATTTCAATCCGAATGCGTGCCCGTCGCAGCAGCCCCCGTATCTGATTGGACTCTGCCGAAACCGAACTGGGAGCACTTAACCGAGCCAACAAACTGAATAGTTCGCGGGCCTCGTCTTCATATGCGGTATTTTTGCTCTGCGCCAAAAGTTCCCGTGCGGTTTTTTCGAGTTCGGCGGTATCGGCTGAAGTTGGGCTAGGGGGCAGATCTTGAATATCATGCCGCAGTTGATCCAGCGCATCACGCAAATCGGTCATCTAATTTTCTCCCCAAAAATTTCTATGGAATCACACGGGCATTCAAAAATTCATTAATGCCTTTCATCAAACGGCGCAGTTCCGCATCCATGTCGTCGTTGATGTCTTCTATCGAGGCCGCTTCAATCAGCAAATTCAACGCCTCGCGGACTAAATCTTCGCCATGTCGTAACTTCGCCAAGCCGTCGCGCATATAATCACGGGCTTCTTTAAGGGCTGGTTCTGTACCACGAATATACGATTCCCACCCAAATTTCACCGCCACCTGTTCCAGCCGCCGCAAGAAATAATCAGCGGTGGGTAAATCCTGTCGTGCCCCGCTTTCCAATAAATCGGTGATGGCACTGCTCAGACTTGGCTCGACAGAAAAATCAAGATGCTGCACATCACTGTAACGTGCATCTACTTCGGTCATTCCCGCTGGTTGGGGTCGCAGGCCGCCACGCTGGGGGGAGAGGCCCGTAAAAATCGGATACAACACTCCCACACACAAATGATGGATGTCCTTTTGGCGCGAATTATCCAGTGTCTGCGTTTGGCGACCCGGTTCTAGCAATTTGGAGCTATTCCAGTCAATGATGCGTAACGTCTCGCCATCCCAATAAATATGCTCCAATTTGTGATCCATGTAGACAATGCCCTGCGAATGGGCCGCTTGGAGCAGCGTGCCAAACTGCATCGCCAGATCAATGCCTTCCTCAGTGGGCAGACGACGGCGCTGTTGACCCCGCTGTACCTGCATCTGATATAGCAGGTTGTGTTCGCGGGGCAGATATTCCAATGCCAAGTAGGGCCGCCAGCCGCGTGCGATATTGGCGTATAGCCCCTCTCGAAAAGCCGCCGCATTCGTGCCAAACGACAGCAGTATTCCACTGGAAGGATACTCCCCGCTGGCCGATAAATAGCCGCAGTCTAACAAGCGCACCGGGGTTGGGTGGTCTGCCAAGCGCATCAACAAATCGGCCTCATGCGGGAAAGCCTGTGCTTCCCATTTGGGGGCGGCTTCGCGGTCAAGATGTTCGGGACGCATGACCTTTAACGCCACCGTCTGCCCCTTCGATAAATCTACTGCTTCCAGCACCCGCGCATAGTGCCCCAGCGCAAAGCTATCAACATAATTTTTGATGATGTATCGTTCGTTTAAGGCAATTTCTGGCAACTGCCAACTCCATTACAGTTAAAAATTCCCAAGCCACCCAATTGTAGCGCAGGCTACCCGGACTTTCCTGACAATTTCAGCCGTTTGCGCTACGTTTTAATCAAAGTCGAATTCCAAGCGTGTCACCGAGACAAACACCCCGCCGCTGGAGGTATATAACACCACCGTCACAGGTTCATCTGCACCATAGCGTGCCTCAGATTGTCCCACCAATTGGTTATCAATGAAAAACATCGCCGTGCCATCCTCATTGATTTCGACCCGCAATACCAACCGGATGACACTCAAGGGATACTGCGTGCGTCCTCGAAATGCTCCATCTTGCCGCGTCCCGATATTCACGACTCCATCTTGTACCAGTCGCACTTCAGCGGAGGCCCGCTGACGGCCTTCATTCTCAATACCCAGCCCAAAATAGACCCCGCTTGGAATATCGGCAGCATCATACACCGTCAATTCCATTTCGGCTTCGGCGGCGGTAATGCGATCTGAGACAAAGAAACTACCCAAAATATCAGGCGTAAGGGACACCACAATCGGCCCAGTCCCGCCCTGCGATTTCGATACCCCCAACTGCCAAACTCCGCCTGCCGCAGATCGGAACCAATCCGAATTCCACCCATATTCGTCCGCCGGGACGAGGTCGAAAATCGCCAGCGCGTTGACGGGTGGGCTTTCAAATCCACCCCCTCCCCCTGTAGCTGTGGTTGCAATGGGGGCTGTGGTATTCGTTGCGACCGGGGTATCCGTCGCAGTGGGCAAATCCGTTGGTGGGATGCTGGTGGATGTCGGCGTTTCCGTGACCGCCATCTCGGTTGGACTTGGACTCGGGGCTATGGTGGCTGTTTCCGTCATGGTGGGAGATGCAGTAGCGGTGCTAGTCGGTGTAATCGTTTCTGGGGCGATAATCGGGTCAGGTTCGCGGGTGGCAGGTGGAATATTGCTGACTTGGGTGTTGTTATCACCACCATTATTTTGATTATCGCCATCATCCCCGCCTCCACCTGCAATCAGGACGAAACCGATGACCCCGACAACGACTACCACGATTGCCGCGATGATGCCCCAAGGAATGCCACCGCCTTCGGACGTTTCCTCATAGGCGACTCCCTCTTCATCCTCAAAACCCACCTGATGGGCAGCGCTCGCTTGGGATGCACGGCGTTTGGCCCGGGCCGCATGTGACTCATCATAATCGTCCTCCAGCAAAGGCGGCTCGATAGGGAAGGGCGGGGTCACAACGGGTGGCGGTGGAGCTTCGGGGACACCAAAATCATCTGGCAGGCGATGCGCGATCAACTGCCATGTCTGGAACAGGGGATAGGCGGGATGTTTGTTGATAAACAGGCCGTTGAAATGGGCTTCATACGCGATGAGTTTCTGCCCACGATCCAGATTTTTAGTCCGGTGTGTTTCCAAAACGCCCCGATACGTGCTTAACCATTGGCGGACTTGGTGCGAATAATCTACCCCCAACAACTGCTCAGTGGTCTTAACCATGTCCTCCAACAGAGGCTCAATGGCGGAGTCTACGGCGAGATCAGGTGTGGTGAAATCGGCATCGTCCGGAATTTTGGTCGAGTTGGCGATTTGCTCAATTTTGAGACGAGCGGCCTGCAAATCAATCGCCGCATCACGCAGGGGTGTCACCCATTTTTTGATCTGGCCCAAATCTAGGCGCGACTTGTCTTCTGCCGTCTGCAATTGAATCAATGCCCCATCAAACGCATTTTTTGCCCCCCGGAAATCACCATCTTCCCAATGCCGCAGTGCGACCTCCAACTGCCGGATGGCCTGTTGTGCCTCACTCAGCCATTGGTCAGCCAACGGTTGATTAAATAGCGTCCGTAAGCTCAACAAATCGCCGGGGCCGTGTACTTTTTCGAGAGCGGCTTGGGCTTCAAGTACCAATTGGCGTCCGGTGAATATTCGGTCAAATTCAGCAAAGATGGGATTCGAGCGTCCCTTCGGTAATGTTTTGAGGGCCGCCTCGCGCCAAAAATCGGCATCTTGCAGTGCGTCATTTTGCACACACATCACCCCGCGCCACACATAATGCAAAAACAGGAGACGGATGCCGGCGGTACTGCTTTGGCGCATATGCTCCACCAACCCACGCGCCATCGTTTTCAGGTACAGGTCGGTGGTCTTCATCTGTTTGGCAAAGGTGTCGCGTTCCTGATTTTCATCTGGGAAAAATAGGTCATCCAATTGGCGCTCGGTCTGGTCGGTGAGTTGCCGATCATCCGACCCATGATTTTCCAGCCAGTGCTGGCAGATTTCTCCCAATCGCTTGAGCCGTTCTATCGCCTGTTTTTCGGCATCGGTTTGGGCAAGGCGCTCCATTTGTCCTGCCAACTCGACCACCTGCGACGGCTTACCCGCGTCCCATGTCTCATAGCCCTCAATCAGCCGTTGCCCCAGTTTATTATTCAGGCTTAGGCGTTCAACATAGGTGGCCTCACCAACCTCCTTGCCTAATTTCTCATACCATGCTGCGATATTTTTGTTTAACGACAGCATTAGATTGGTCATACGGGTGAGGTTGTGCTGGGCAATCGTGCGCCGACCAAAAATAATCATATCTTGGGTGGTCATCCATGTGGTGGCGGTAGCCTCCAATGTTTGGATGGCTCGATGCAGCGCCTCATCGCTTAAATCGTCGCCATAGGGTTTTAGGAAATCCAGTACCCGCGTAAACCAATCCGCCAAATCCGACCCATCGGCACGCGGCTTAAACGATCCCAACGCTTCCAACATTTGATGGACTTCATCAAAATAATCGTTCAGTTCGGCAAAATAGGCATTGGCGGGGTCAATATTGCTGGCAGCGCGTAGGGTGTTTCCGGCACGGGTTGGGTCGGTATAGACAAAATGCCCGACTTCCCGCAGATGCTCGGTCAGCATATTGACCGCTCGCTGTGCCCGATTGAGGGGGTCAATCAAGCGACTGTTATTTTTCGAGATGGCTTCTAACGCAGGCCGCAAACTTTCGAGGCGCGTCCCGATGGCCTGATATATCCCCAAAATTCCCTGTAATCCCGGCTCAGATGGGCGACTGTCGAGGGTACTTTCCAACCGATCTAGGGTATCCAAGATTTCTTCGGTGCTGGGCAGGGCGGCGGCTTCCATTCGCAAACGGGCCAGATGGGGTCGCAGCAAAATCACTTCTGGCACAAGCGCCGCCAAACGCTCAGCAATCAGCAGTTGATCTTCGTCAGGTGTGCCGCTCGTCAGCAGCAAATAACCTGCTTGTTGGGGGTCGCCACGCATCAATTCATCAATCGCCGGAGAGAAAGCCGCCGGGGGTTGGGTCGCCTTGCGTTTTTCCAATAGCTCCGCGCTGGCGATGATAAACCGAATCGTGGCAGCGGTCTGTTCGTCGGCGTCATCCAATAATTCCAGCAGCACCTCAACCGCCCGTGCCCAATTTGCCGTATCCAAATAAATCCGCGCCGCGTCAATGTCGGCTTGCAGGGCGAGGCGGTGCAATTTTAGTTCGATTTCGGTCTGCAAACGGCGGCTTTCGGGATAACCGGGGTCAAGCGCGATGACCGTCTGCAATTTGGCGGCGGCGTTTTCAAGTTCCTGTTTGCTATTGCGTAAATTAACCTCGTGCCGCACTTCATTGAGTTGCGATTCGCGTTTATCTTCCAAAGGCTTACGCACTTCACGCAGAGCTTGCCGCAGTTCGGCAATCGTTGAAAAGCGGCGGCGCGTGTTGGGGTGGGTTGCCCGTGTAATCACATTTTTGAGGCTGGCAGGCACATGGGCCGTATCACTGCCAAACAGCACGATATGTTCCCCATCGGCGGTGGCTTCGCTGTCAAAACGTGCCCCGCCCGAAATAATATAAAACAGCAGTTCCCCCACCTGATAAATATCGCTCTGCCGCGTCACATTGCTTGGCCCGCCGCCCTCATCCAGCAAAACGGCATTGCCCCAGTCAATTACCTTAAGGCGATAGAGGTCACGATTCCAAAACAAGTGCTTGGCGTCCACATCGTTATAAACGACCTGCTGCTCATGCGCGAGGGTCAGCAAGTCTAATAACTGGTCAACAATCACGAGCATTTCAAGGGTGGGCAGGCGTTCGCCGCGTTCCGCCAATTCGCGCACCATATCACCGACAATTTGCCCATCGGCCCGATCCATCGCAATATAGGTATGCGTCTGTGCGCCGACCTTAAACGATCCCGCGCCGCGCAGTTCCGCCAACGCCGGATGACCTGCCAAACGTTCAAGGGCCTTGCGTTCATTGCGAATACTGACTTCTTGGGCGGCCCGCATTGGAGGGGCATCTTGGGGGGCGGGGCGTTTGACCACCACCAATCGGTCATGGTCTTGGGTATCCCATGCGCGGAGGGTTTCGCCAGATCGCCCGCGTGGATAGATGTGGTCATAACGATAACGGTTATCAAATAGGCTGGTGCGTCCGCTGGCGGGTGTGTCGCTCATGCGTCTTGGTTCATCTCCCCAAAAAGCGTAATTGATGCCTTGTTAACCTGTAATTGCGAACAAGGTGCTTAAGCGCCTTGTTGTAATATGAAGATGCAAGGCCATTCAGACAAACGACTATTGTACGCATGGTGTGAGTTTTTACCAGCAAGGTCACTCCCAAAAATTATCCGTTACCCCATTTCTGCTGTACAATAGCTGCAATATTTCACCCCGTCATAGAGGAACAATGAACAATAATTTATTGACATTTTTGCTATTATTCGGCGCTGGCGCTTTTACAATTGTTGGGGCGGTAATGGACTGGAATTGGTTTATGAACAGCCGCCGCGCTCGATTTTTTGTCGCCATTTTTGGGCGGATGGGCGCCCGTATTTTTTATGTTCTGTTGGGCTTGTTCATCATTGGCATGGCAGGAATTATCTATCTGGGTGGGAATTAATTGAACGAAGAACAAATTCGCCAATTGGTGCGCGAAGCACTGCAACGCGAACTCGGTGTATCCGGTGATCAGCGCCGCCTGATTACCGAAGATGACCTCAACGCGGTACCACCGGGGACGAGTTTTCGCATCCCAGAGGGCGCGATTGTAACCCCTTTAGCCCGCGAAGCCGCCCTTATGCGCCGGATTGAATTAATTGCTCACGATGCAGGCCCACAGCCGGAAACGGTTCCGGATAACCCCCAAGCCCAAGTGGTGGCATTGGGCGCAGATCATGGCGGTTATCCCCTCAAAGAAATCCTCAAGGAATTTTTGAAGGCCGAAGGCTACAGCATTTTAGATTTAGGCACGAACAATCGTAACGCCGTAGATTATCCCGATTTTGCCCACGCTGTTGGAATAGCGGTCAGTCAGGGCAAAGCATGGCGCGGTATTTTGATTGATGGGGCAGGCATAGGCAGTTCAATGGCCGCCAACAAAGTACCGGGGGTTCGCGCCGCTTTGTGTTATGATAACGCCACCGCCATCAACAGCCGCGAACATAACGACGCCAATGTGTTGACGTTGGGCGCGGGGCTAATCGGCGAGGCACTTGCCAAGCAAATTGTACAAACATGGCTCACTACCGAATTTGCGGGTGGCAGACATGCCCGCCGTGTGAATAAAATCATGCAGATTGAATATCGGTATTTAAAGGGTACGAAAGCATGAATAATGCCCAGTTAGAAAAGCTGGTGGATCAAATTACCAAACAAGTCTTGGCTGGTCTGCAACCTGAAAAATCGCAGCCTTCCTCTGCCAAATCTGCCAACGATTGCAGCGATGGGCGCTGTGTGGCGGATCGGCCCAAAGAAGTGCGTCACTTGAAAGAAGTCGGTGCGACGCGCTTTACTTCTGTGCCGGGGGCTGTCCCCGCTGATCAAGACGTTGCCCGCCTGATTGACCATACCTTACTTAAACCCGACGCCACCCCTGACCAGATTGCCCAATTGTGCCATGAGGCCCGCACCTATCATTTTGCGTCGGTGTGTGTGAATCCTACCCATGTCAAATTATGCGCGGATTTATTAAAGGGGTCGGATGTCAAAGTTTGCACGGTGGTCGGTTTTCCTTTAGGCGCGACACCGCCCGAAGTCAAAGCGTTTGAGGCCCAAAAAGCGCTCGGTGAAGGGGCAACCGAAATTGATATGGTGCTAAACGTTGGGGCATTAAAATCTGGCGATTACAAGCTACTGCTGAAAGATATTGCGTCGGTGGTCAATGTGACCCATGCTGCCAATGCCTTGTGTAAGGTCATTCTCGAAACCTCCCTGCTCAACGATGAGGAAAAAGTCGCCGCCTGCCAAATTGCCAAAGTCGCTGAGGCCGATTTTGTAAAAACCTCGACGGGTTTTGGGGGAGGTGGTGCAACCGCCGCCGATGTCGCCCTGATGCGTTATGTCGTCGGCTCAGAAATGGGTGTGAAGGCATCCGGCGGGGTGCGGAACTATGACGATGCTAAAAAGATGGTTGCCGCCGGAGCGACCCGCATTGGCGCGAGTGCCGGGGTGCGGATTGTACAGGAGGCCAGCGGCAAAAAATCGGCAGGTGGGTCATCACGCGGTGCCTATTGATGAAAAAAATCATCCCTAATTCAGAACAAGGGGCTTAAGCGTATCAAGGTGGGCTATGCCCATTTTGTAGGGGAGGAAACTCTCCCTTACCGAGTTACCGTTACCGCTTAGACGCCTTGTTTGGGGCATATGCTATTTATGTTCAAATTTTAAGGAGCAATTTCAATGTCGGATGCACTCGGAATGATTGAATGCAAGAGCTTCGCGGCCCTCGTCGAGGCAGCAGACGCGATGGTGAAAGCGGCCCGTGTCGAACTGGTCAGCTATGAAAAAACCGGTGGTGGTTATGTCACCGCCGTCGTGCGTGGGGATGTCGCGGCGGTCAAAGCAGCCGTTGAAGCCGGGGTACGCGGTGCAGAAAAAATTGGCGAAGTCGTTGCAGTGCATGTCATCCCACGCCCCCACGCCAATGTAGACAAGATTATGCCGTTGGGTCGCGCCGACGCCGTTGCCGATTCAGGCTTGGAATAATCCCTATGCAATTGGCTCAGGTCGTTGGCACAGTCGTGGCGACCCAAAAAAGCCAGCGCCTCGATGGTCTAAAAATGCTCATCCTGCGGCCCTTTGGGTTGGATGGCAAACTGGGTAGCGGCTATCTGGTTGCGCTGGATGCGGTTGGCGCGGGGCCGGGTGAGGTCGTGCTGTATTGCACAGGCAGTTCGGCCCGTCAAACCGAAGCCACCAAAGACCGTCCTGCCGATGCCGTCATCATGGCGATTGTGGATACCGTCGAGGTCGGCGGCGACGTGAAATATCAGAAGGATGACAAAGGCACATGAAATTTGCATGGGTCATTGGTACGTTGGTTTCGACCCGCAAAGCTGAGGGGTTGGAGGGCGTGAAATTTCTCATCGTCCAGCCCCTTGATGAACGCCGCCTGCCCTCCGGTGAACCCTATGTCGCGGTGGATGCCACCCGCCAAGCTGGATTGGGCGAGTTGGTCTTTGTCGTCGCCAGTCGTGAGGCTGCCCTCGCATTGGAGGAAAGTTTCGTCCCGGTGGATGCGGCGATTGTTGGCATTGTGGATGATGTCCATGCCCCCTTGTTACCGGAGGAACAATAGCCCATGTATTTGGCGCGAGTGGTCGGTAATGTGGTCGCCACCATCAAGCATCCTTTTTATGAAGGCCGCAAGTTAATGCTGGTGCAGCGGCTTGATTTGGACAATAAGCCAACCTCGACCTATGACGTAGCGGTAGATGATGTACAGGCCGGGGTAGGGGATTTTGTGTTGGTGTTTGATGAAGGCACAGGCGCACGCCAAATCTTACAGGCCGGGAACACCGCCCCCGTCCGCGCCGTCATAGTAGGTGTCGTGGATGATGTTGAGCAGTATGGGATAGGCTGAAATGACACTCTCTCGTTACGTCGTATTGCATCAAGAAGAGGATGGCGGGTATTGGGTTGAATGCCTCAGTTTGCCCAGATGTTTCAGTCAAGGTGACACCCGTGAAGAAGCCCTCGAAAATATCAAAGAGGCGATTGAGGCGTATATCGAATCGCTACAAAAGCATGGCGAGGCTATCCCCAAGCTATTATCAAGTAATCATTGAAGAATTTATCGAACTGCTGTAGCACCAAAGTGATTAATCTATGAGCATTCAGAACCTTGCAGGGCAAACACTGGGCCAATATGAACTGCGCGAACTGCTAGGCGAAGGCGGCATGGGGGCGGTCTATCGCGCCTTCCAGCGCACCCTCGAACGCGAAGTGGCGATCAAAGTGCTGCCTGCTTCATTGGCGGCCCAAACGGGTTATATCGAACGTTTTACCCGTGAAGCCCGCACCGCCGCCGCATTAGAGCATCAAAATATCGTCCCGGTATATGATTACGGCACACAGGGCAGCATCAGCTATGTTGTAATGCGTTTATTGACGGGTGGCACATTGGCGGATCGGCTGACTCACAGCTTTGAAGAAAATCGCCCGCTCCCCTCCCTACAAGAAACCTCCGACATCACCCGTCAGTTGGCAAGCGCGTTGGATTATGCCCACAGTCAAGGCGTCATTCACCGCGACATCAAAGCCAATAACATCATGTTTGATCGGCAGGGCACGCCCTTTGTGGTGGATTTTGGCATCGCCAAGCTGCTGAATGCTACCAGCGCCCTCACCGGAACAGGCGTCGCAATGGGCACGCCATCCTATATGGCCCCCGAACAATGGCAGGGCAAGGATATTGGCCCGGCGGCGGATCAATATGCGCTGGCAGTGCTGGTGTATGCCATGCTGACGGGTAAAATGCCATTCGAGGCCGATTCGCCCTATCAACTGATGCACAAACATATGTTTGATGTCCCGACGCCGATTCATACACATCGTGGCGATTTGCCGGAAGCCCTCCAAAAAGTTTTTGATCGAGCTTTTGAAAAAGAACCTAAAAACCGTTTTCCTTCGACTGCCGACTTTGCTAAGGCCATTGATGAGGCGGTACGGATCATTCCCAAGCAGGAACCCAGCGGATTTTTTGTCACCCCGTTGCCTGTTCGTAAATTTAATGTTCCGCTTCAGCCCACCCCGCCAAATCTGGAAGGGCCGACAATCACCCCCACTGGCAGCCAAATACCAGAAGCGATGCAGGCCACGATTGCGGATGTGCCTTCTGGCGGCTCACCACCGACAACCATCCCACCGACCCTACCTCCTGCTACTGGAATGCCATCGCGTAATCGGCGTCTGCAAATGGCGGTGCTCGCCGGGGCTGCCGCCTTGATTGTTATCATCGCCCTCGTAATCGTGCTGAGTAGCGGCGACGACAAAGGGGACAATGGAGGAGAGGCAGGCAACAAGACGCAGGAAACCAGCGATCCTCTGATTATCGCACAAGGTATTTTGACTGCGACGGCCTCAGCGAATGGCACGCTAACGGCTCAGGCAGGAGTGGCACAGACCACCGAGGAACCCACATCTGAACCGACAGAAGCGGCGACGGATGCCCCGGAATCCCCTTCGCCAACAGCAACGCCTACCACAGTATTGTCAGCCACTACCACACGCACCAATACCCCGAACGCCGTCGAAACACTAGAGGCACGTGCGACACGGGATTCGGAGCGCACTGCGGCGGCCCAAGTGACTGAAGAAGTAATTGAGACACCAACCAATACCCCAAGCCCGTCGCGTACCCCCGCCGCTACCGCGACGCGCCAATCTACCGCTGCACCGTCAGCCACCACAACCAGTACCTCTACGCGCCGACCCACCACTGCATCTTCGGCAACAGCCACCGCCACCCCAACCAACAGCCCATCCCCAACGCGCACCTTTACGGCCACTGTTGATGGAGCGGCCACTAGCGATGCCGCTACCGCCACCCAACAAGCGGCGGGCACGAGTCAATCCGCTACTCAAAACGCCGTGCAAACCTTAGCGGTGCGTGCCACTGCTGATGCTTCTAAGACCCAATCTGCCCGTGCCACCAATTCAGTCGGCCCAACCCAGACGGCACAGGCAATTGCGGCTATTCAAATTGCGGAGACCAATCGTGAGGTCAATGTTCGCGGCGAACCCAACACTAATGCCCCGATTGTGGCTACCCTGCGACAAGGCACATCCGTGACCATCGTCGGTAGCAATGACGGCGAAACATGGTTCAATGTGCGTCTCAACAATGGCACAGAGGGCTGGATTCGCGCTGATTTGCTGACCGTATTCGGCCCACCAACAGCTACCCCTTCACCTACTCCCGAACCACAGGTTGAGGAATTTGATGGCGTGCCGATGGTACTTGTCCCCGCTGGCTGTTTTGTGATGGGGAGTGATGACACCCAACTCGAAGATGCAATGAGCATGGGCCTACCCCAAAATATCGCTGATGTGGAAAAGCCGCCCGAAAAGATTTGTTTCGATGCGCCCTTCTGGATTGACCAATATGAAGTCACCAATGGTCAGTTTGATCAATACAATGGTCAAGCCGCCATGCCCGCTGTGAACGATGATGCTGAAAAACCACGAGAACAGGTTTCTTGGGTTGAGGCTAAAGCCTATTGTGAACAGCGCGGGGGCCGTCTGCCAACCGAGGCCGAGTGGGAATATGCAGCGCGTGGCCCGGCCAACTTCATCTATCCTTGGGGGAACGAATTTATATCAGAAAACGCGACCTACCTAGAAAACAGCAGCAGCCAAGCCCAACCAGTCGGCAGTCATCCCGATGGCGTGTCGTGGGTTGGGGCCTATGATATGAGTGGCAGTGTGTGGGAATGGACAAGCACGCTTTTTATGGCTTATCCCTACACGACTACGGATGGACGTGAGGACGAAGGGGAAGGCAATCGGGTCATACGTGGGGGTTCGTATCAAGACCTTGATGAATTTTTGCGGACTTCCATGCGTGTGTTTTGGATTCCCCCAACGGACCCCTATCCCTCTATCGGCTTCCGTTGTGCGCGGGATGCTGAAGAATAACCTGTAATTGAATGGGCTTGCTGCGTGCAGGCCCTTTTTATTTTTGACGATTATATCTTCCGCGTAGGCTGTTCCAACGAATCAACATCACATCCCGAAACATATAATAGCTGTCGTGCAGGGGCTTAATTTTGGACTTGTCTTTGTAGTACCACGTAATCGGCACATCCACAATTTTGTAGCCGCGTTTTTGAGCAATGTGCAGCAATTCCACATCAAAACTCCAGCCCGTCATCGTCTGCTGCGGGCAAATATCAAGGACAACTTCTCGCCGGAAACACTTAAATCCACACTGCGTATCCTGAAAACCATGCACCGCAAAAATCCGCACAATCAGGTTAAACACCCGCCCAATAAAGTGTCGAGATGGTGGTTCATCCACCCGTTTGGCTCCCGGCCCTTCGCGGCTGGCAATCGCAATATCATAGCCGCCCTGTTGGGGGGGTAAAAATTTGAGGACTTGTTCAATTGTCATGGAAAGGTCGGCATCGCAGATAAAGACGTATTCATATTGCGCCGCCATCATGCCCATTCGTACCGCTGCCCCTTTACCCTGTGTGCCTTCAAACATCGGCTTGATAAATGGAAATTCCGCTGCCGCCTCCTCAATCACTTGTTGTGTTTCATCGTTGCTATTGTTGTTGACGATGATGACTTCAATCGGAAAGTTTTGCTGACCTACAAATTCGGCGATTTGCGCGATGCTGGCAGGCAGGCGGTCCGGTGCGGCTTCGTTATAGGCCGGAATGACGAGGGATAATGAGGGCAATTCTTGGGCAGACACGTGATTCTCCTGTTACGCTCAGGACGAGCGTTTTGCGTCATGCATAGGAGTCAAAATAGACTCCAGATACTCTATTGATACACTACGGCTTTGCTGAATGGCGCGGCGTTTGGATAACATACCCGGTAGGGTCAAAAACCCGACCAGCATTCCTCGCAGTTTGGCCCGTGCCGCTTCCCCACGCCATGCCCGCAATGCCGACCATGCGATATTGACTTGATTTCGCAGTACCGACCACCCATGACGCCGCCATAACGCCGCCGGATAGTTTTTCATCAGTACGTAAAGCGTATTGCGTCCGTCGTGAAAGCTGGCTGTTGGGCCACCACCACTGGCCGACAGGCGATGATACACAATCGCACGTGGCGCATAGATGCAGCGGTAACCCTGTAATTGTGCCCGCCATGCCAAATCTACATCTTCCAGCGAGAAAAAAAAGTCATCATCCAACAGGCCGATTTTTTCCAACATACTGCGCCGATAGACACTCGACCCGCCGCACGCCGAAAAAACGTATTCTTCGGTTTCAAATTGGCCCATGTCTTGCTGCCACACCCCGCGATTACCCGGCTGTCCATCCACCCGATAAAAATCGCCCGCTGTGTGGAAGGTATCGCGTTTATCAAATAGCAGCATCTTGGACGCCACAAATCCGGCTTCGGGGTGTCGTCTCAGTACCGCGACAACCTCCGTCGCCCAATTTGGATCAACTTCCGTATCATTATTGAGCAAGGCCACAAATTCGCCCGTTGCCACGCGCATTCCGGCATTACACGCCCCGGTAAATCCGCGATTTTCCGGCAACTGCTCAATCAAGAATTGTGGAAACTGTTCCTGCACATACGCCTGTGAACCATCGGTTGAGGCGTTGTCGGCGATAATCACTTCAATGTCGGGATGCGTTTGAGCCACCAGCGAGGGCAAACATGTTTCCAGATGATGTTTACCGTTCCAATTGGGGATAATAATGGAAAGTCGCCCATTGACGGAGGGGTGGATAAATGGATTCATGCGCTATTTTGCCAGCAGACCTTCTGTATCCAAAAATGCCGCCACCGCATCCTGCCATGAGCGCAATTGAATCCCCAAACGTGCCGCCGCGAAATTCCGCAGTACCGAATATTCGGGTGGGCGCGAGGGGCGTGGGTATTCCGCTACGCTGATTTTTTCAATTGGCGTATCCTGATACCCCGCTAAATCCAAAATATGGCGGGCGAATGTCCAGCGTGAGGCTCGACCCTCATTGACCAGATGATAGATACCATAATGCTGGGTAGTGATAAGTTTTTCCAGCGCCTCGGCTACATCATTGGCATAGGTCGGCACGGCCACTTCATTCGTAACGACGCGCATCGGTTGACCGGACGCCGCCCGATTTAGAATAGCATGGATAAAGTTTTTGCCGCCATGTGCGAACAACCATGAAAACCGCACAATCATATGGCGTGGTACAAGATCACGCACCATTTGTTCGGCCACCCATTTGCTATAGGCATAGGCATTTCCGGCGGGGTGGGTTCGGTCATATTCCAGATAGACCCCTGTGTTTGTGCCATCAAACACCTCGTTTGTGCTAATATGCACCATGGCCGCCCCCACTGTCTGACACCCCAGTGCGATATGCTGCGTCCCATAGGCATTAACGGTTAAGGCGTCGTCGGGATGCTCCGCGCAATAATCTACATTCGTCAATGCTGCGCAGTGAATGACCAGTTCCGGCTGAAGGTCGGTGATAAATCGCTGGGTTTCAGCATGATTGGTGAGGTCGAGTTCTTGAATATCAATTCCGGTAACGGTGTGGGCTTGTCCTAACCGTTCGACGAGCAGTCTGCCAAGCTGTCCGCGTGCCCCTGTAACCAGAATGTGCATAAATGGATGAACTCCATAATAGGTTGAGAGAATAGACCAAAAGCCGATTATAGCGGATGGATAATGCCCAAACCAGACGCTTTGTTGAGTGTCCCATTGCAAGGGTACAATCCGGCCCATTGATTTCAACCACTTAAGGACACGCCTGCATGAAATCCCCTATCTATCAGCGTCACTGGTTTGCCCCGTTGATTTTTGGGGTAGTGACACTGTTCTTATTTAAAGATGTGCTGTTTGCTGCATCGGGACATGGCTTGGCGGGCAGTGATTTTCGCCAATTGCATTATCCCCTCCTCCAATTTGTGGTGCGAACCGTGCGTGAGACCCACACCATCCCCCTTTGGAATCCCCATCAATTTTTAGGCTACAGTGTAGTAGGAAATCCGCAGTATGGCCTGTTTTATCTTCCCAATTGGCTGCTCATCTTTTTTGAAGGGGATGCGCTCTATCGTGGGGTTGGGTTGCTGATGGCCTTGCATATTTTTTGGTTGGCGCTAGGCACAAATTACCTAATGCGGCTGCATGGCGTTCACCCTATTGCGGCCATTGGAGCAGGCATCGCGTTGGCGTTTGGTGGTTTCCCGATGGCCCGTATCTACGCCGGACATTATGCTGTTCTGCTGACAATGGCATGGCTTCCGATGGTGATGGCGGGTCTGAAACTGGCCTTACAAAAACAACGACCCATCTGGGCCATTCCCGGCGGGGTAGCATTAGCATTGGCGGTTTTAGGGGGTCATCCCCAAATGGCCTATATCATGGGCATTGGCTTAGGCGTGCAGTGGCTCTATGAATATTTCCAGTTGGGTTATCCCTTTACCATTCAAAAATTAATCCCGCCCGCTCGCCAACTACTCTTGATAGGATTAATCGGCGGCCTACTCAGTGCGGTAACATGGCTGCCTGCGTGGGATTACAGCCCGAAAACCCAGCGCGGTGGGGAAGCCGACAGTCTTGCTTTTGCTAATCAACATGCTGTACCACCCGCCCAATTATTTGGCATGGTCATTCCCGATTGGTTTGGTGAACCCGCTGGCGACCCGACCTATTGGGGCGAACCCTTTTACGAAGAAATGACCGCCTATGTCGGGATTTTGCCGCTGCTGTGTTTGGCCTTAATCTGGCGCATCCGTCGCCGCGAAGTATGGTTGTTTGCCAGTCTTGCCGTGTTGGGGGTGATTCTGAGTTTGGGTAAGGACGGTATTCTTTATCGCCTGTTGTACGAAATCGTACCGCCTGCCCGTGATTTCCGTGCGCCGGGGCGGTTTTTATTCCTGACCTCCATCGGCCTCGTGGGGGTGATGGCGATCACCCTCACCGAAATCTGCCAAGCCGATTTAGCCGAACGCCGCCGATTGCTGCGCCCCATCACCCACTATGTTATCCCCGCTGTAATTTTGGCACTTTGGGGGTGGGGCATGGTCTTGGCTTTGCGACATTACCCCAACGACATCACCGACCAACGAGCCGAGTTTCGAGCGATCCAGATGGCCGCCACCCTTTCGTTTGTCATTTTGACGGGCGTGGTCGTATGGTCTTGGCGCTTGGATTGGCGTCATGCTTCGGCAGTCGGGTTGCTGCTGCTGATTTTTGTCAACAGCCTTGCGGTGTGGTGGGCCACTTCGTCTCTAATTAAAACCGATGCCCTCCAACTCTCCCCCATCTGGCAGGTCGCCGAACGCACGCTCCCGCAAGGGGCAGATGCAGAATATGGTCGGGTCATGCAGATGTCGCCACCCCCCGGTATCCCCAACGGTGCAAGCTGGACGGGCTATCAATCGCCACAAGGCTATGACCCCATATCACCCCTCGAATGGACACGTCTTGCCGAGCGCACCGGACAATATATTTTAGACCCCGGTAGTGCCACCAATCGCATGTTCGGTGTGCACTATGTGCTGTCTGGTACACCCATCGAAAATTATGGCTTCGGCAGCACGGTCTATTTTGAATCCATCGGCCAATCGGACGACTTCTGGTTTTATGAAAATCCCTATGCTCTGCCGCGTGCCTATCTGGTTGAACGCTATGAAATCGAGCCGAACCCTGCCACTGTGCGTGACCGTATCATGAACGGGGAGGTAGATCGTGGGGATGTCGTGCTGCTGGATCAAGACCCTCGTTGTGAAATTTCCGGGCAGGGTGGCACAGCAACCATTACTGACTATGCTCCCAATCGCGTGACCATTCACGTGACCAGCGACGGGCCGGGACTATTGGTATTGACCGACCAATATGACGATGATTGGCGTGTGGAGGTGGATGGCCGACAAGCCGATTTGCTCCGTGCTAATGATTTAACCCGTGCGGTGTGTGTGCCAAGCGGTCAGCATACCGTCGTATTTTCCTATCAACCGATGTCCCTCAAAGGAGCAGGTGTTTTATTTGGCGTAGGCGGACTATTGATTGTTGCTCTCGGTGGCGGCACGTTGAGGTCACGCTGCCGTGAAACTTTGAAAAGTTTGTGAAAACCGTTAATAAAGGGTTAGAATGGGAAAACGCGCTAAATCCGATTGGCTATCAGGTCTTGCTTGTGGTAGACTACAAAAAGCGTTAAGGCCCTATTTGACCAGAGGAAAGGACGCAATTTTTGCGCCAGAGCTATGTCGTCTGAAGTGGACACGATTCAGGTTGTATATATCGAAGACGAGCCGGAGATGATTGATCTTGTCCGGTTGGTATTGACTCGGCGTGATAAAGATGCCAGACCCGACCAACCGATGTATAAGGTGTATGGCGCAAGTGGTGGTCGAGAAGGGCTTCAACTGATTGAAGACGTAAAACCCGACCTCGTGCTGCTTGATCTGATGATGCCAGACATGGACGGCTGGGAAGTGTATCAACAAATGAAAAACCGCGAGTCAATGAAAGATACGCCCGTGATTATTGTCACGGCCAAAGCGCAAAGCATTGATCGTGTATTAGGCTTACATATCGCCAAAGTGAATGCTTACGTAACCAAGCCCTTTGGCCCCAAGGTTTTGATGGCAAGTGTTGAAGACGTGCTCCGCGATGTCGGGCGTCTCGACTAACAGTATGCGTGCCTGCTTGCACGATTTGACGAAGGATTGCACAATAAAATAGATCTGCCTAATCAGTTTAAGGGGACTCACATGCTGTCAGTCCGTTTTACCACATTTGTTTTAATTATCGTTCTTGTCGGCATACTCATTCCAACTTCCACGCCTGCGATAGCTCAACAAGGCCAAGAATTACTCCAAAATCCTGATTTTGAAGGAAATTATGTCGCTATCGGTGGCGACAGCACCAAGCAGGTCGCCCCCAGTTGGCAGCCGTGGCATCTGCCACCCCCAGCAGGTGCAGATTCGTCCGTCAATTTGGAGCCAGATTATCAACCTGCGCCAACCAACCGCGTGCTGAGTGGCTCGGCGGCCCAAGAATACAATACCTTTTTTGCTACCCATGACGGCGGCCTATTCCAGCGTGTGCCCGTCGCGGCAGGTGAAAATCTGCGTTTTGCCGCCAATATTTACATTTGGTCATCCGCCACCTTTGAAGACCCTAACACCTCCATTCAGCCGCAAGGCGTCAAGGTCAGCGTGGGCATTGATCCCAATGGCGGCACCGACCCCACCAGCAGCGCGATTGTCTGGTCAACCCCCGTCGAATATTATGATGAATATCGTGAAATCACCATCGACACGGTGTCGTTGGGGACATCCGTCACGGTGTATGTCCGCAGCACGGTTTCCGGCGCGGTTGGGGTCAATAACATTTATGTGGATAAGGCGTCATTGGTGTCCAGTGGTTCTGTCCCAGTGACGGTTACTGCGACGACCCCTGCTCCCACGACTCCCGCCCCGACTACGCCAGCACCTACGACCCCGGTGACGGTTACTGCGACGACCCCTGCTCCCACGACTCCCGCCCCAACTACACCCGTCACCATTACGGTTGTCCCGACGACTCCCGCCAGCGTAACCCCAACACCGCCTTACCAAGCCACGTTTCCCAATCAGTTGGAATATGTGGTCATCGCAGGTGACACGGTGATTGATCTGGCTGTCCGGTACAGCAGTTCGGTGGATGCCATTACCCAAGCCAATGGCCTTGCTTCCAGTGGTTTGATCTATGTTGGGCAGCGGCTGATTATTCCAGTACCGTCGGGTCAGGGCCAGCCAGTGAATCCATTGCCTGTTACCCCGATTACGACAGTTGCCCCCGGTGGTGGTGAAGGGTCATTGGTCAACGGCATTTATGTCGTACAAGCGGGTGATACGCTGTTCCGCATCGGCCTGCGCTTTAACATGACGGCCAACACGATTGCTCAGTGCAACGGCATTTTGAACCCCCATGCCATCTATAGCGGCCAGCAGTTGCGAATCCCCGGCGCGGGAGCGACCTGCGTTGGCGGCACTGTCGGCACTGGTGGTCAGCAACCTGTCCCCGCCCAACCAATTTATGGCACGGGTGGTGCCTATACGGGCAGCTATGGTTACACCAATTACGTCGTCCATCTGGTACAGCCCGGTGAGAATATTTTCCGCATCGGCCTGCGTTATAACCTGACATGGGATCGTATTGCACAAGCGAACGCCCTCTACAACCCGAACCAGATTTTTGTCGGTCAGCGGCTAATTATTCCACGCTAAAACTGAGGCGTGCTGAAATTTGTCTATTAGGGCGATTTGCGGATCGCCCTTTTTGTTTCATAATTTTTTTTGGTGGGAAAAAATCATGGCTCGAATGCGTACCGTTTATAATGTCACCCGTAACGCCGTCGTTTTGCCAAAAGGCCATTGGTACACCAATGGTTGGGATCATTTTCGCGGCTTGATGCTGCATCCCGGCCTGCCCGAAGATGAAGGCCTCATTTTTGTTTATCGCGCCCCCAGCAAAACCAACACCACCATTCATATGCTGTTTGTGTTTTTCGCAATCGGGGTGGTTTGGTTGGATGAAAATTTGAAGGTGGTAGATGCAAAATTAGCCAAGCCGTGGCGTCCCTATTACGCCCCCCAAGCGCCGGCCCAATATTTTATCGAAGCCCGCCCTTCCATTTTGGAGCGCGTAGCGATTGGCGACCAATTGAAATTCGAGGAACAGAAGTAAACAAAAAAACCGCTGGGATGCGGCTTTTGGGTGATATATACGCCCTTGGAGAGATTCGAACTCCCGACCTGCGGTTTAGAAGACCGTCGCTCTATCCCCTGAGCTACAAGGGCTAATATTGTTTTATTCTATCATCAGACGTGCTGACGTTCCAGTCCATGTATTGAAAGAAGCAGGTTGCTTTTGTTCAAATAGGGCATTTGTTGAAGCCCCTCTCCAAGCATTGGGGAGGGGTTGGGGGTGGGGACGCCTATCTATTCAATAATCGGACGCAAGCCGCGATAGATGCGTGTCCCCGCCAGCGTTCGCAAAATCGTCGTCGCCGGACGACCTGTTAACTCACCTAACTCATTGGGCGTCAAAGGCTTGTTTCCATTTTTCAAAAAAAGTTGGAAAACAGAATCTACTAACGAGGTTTCATTAAAATCAATCTCGGTTTCGCGTAGGGCTTGTTCAAAGGGGTCAATCTTGCGAACCTCGGCTGTCTGCGGGTCAATCACATCAATTTCGGACAGTTCCGCTTGTTCGGTCAGGATGGTTCGGCGATCTTCGGGCAGCAGACTGATCAGATAGGAGCGTAAATCTTGCGCTTCTTTTTCCCACCATTGATAGTCAATATGAAAGGGTGTATCAAGGGTGGGCTTGATACTGCGGGTACGACCATCCGCGATATGGGTCATAGGTCACTCTCCTTGGTCATTGGTGCTGGCGCAAATGCTTGGTGCGCCGTCGGTTAAGCCATGCGCCAATAGGGGCCTGCAACATGGGCAAAATCTGGGTTTTCGACCAGTGTGGCAAAAATAGGGCTGGGTGGACAGCGGCGGAGCAAATTGACCGCGCTGTACAGGGTTTTCAAATGGACACTTTGTTGGGGCGACAGCCGGACCAATTCGGGAATCAGCCGTCGCATAATCTCAGCGATTGGCGTTTGGCGATAGCGCTGCCACAACACATCCAATCCAGCGAGGTCTTCAATACCAAAAATCATCAAATCATCATATTCGGCTCCGATGGAACGCTTGTGATTTTCAAATTTCAGTAAGTTGCCTTCAGGACGTGCCAAACGGATATTTTCAGTGCGGGGGCGACGATTGCGGAAATCAATAATTAGCTTGCTGGGGTCTTCATGCCGCCGTACCGTCACATACGCCCCAATTGGAATTTGATACTTTCGATAAAATTCCTCTAGGCCATAGACGTAACCCTGTTCACGTACCACCCAACCGGGGATTTCTTCACCTGTTTGCTCATCTACGAGTGTGGTTTTGATACGAGTGGTTTCAAAAGCGGTGGGGAAAAGATGTTGCAAACGGGCAGTCAGGGGCAGTGTTCCAGTGCGACGATAGGGATAGGTGAGGGTTATTTCGACCTCATCCTCATCCTCGTTTTCATCCTCAAATTCGATGGGTGAAAGCTCGTCGTCAATATCGAGGATAGTTTCATACATTTCATCGGTGATATGGGCATTGGAATAGGGGATGGGTTCATATTGCAGGGGTAGGGGCACTTTCTTAACGGCTTCCGGTTCCATTTCATGCAGGAACCAAAGCACTTGTCCCGCTGGCCCAACTTCATCAAAACGGGAGTCGCGTTGCAGCGCATAATCGAGCGAGAATATCCGCAGGCGTGGATTGACATTGCCATCTTTCCACACTTCTTTGATCTGCTCATAAATCCCTTCAGTCGTCAGCGGCCCCCCATTCAGCGTAAACAGCACCGCCTCCGCCAAGTGCAGATGCCCGATTTCGACATCCGCCAGCAGTGATTTTAGGAACCAGCGCCCCCCTAGATACACGAGGTCATCTTCTTCGCCAAAGCGGGTTTTCAGCTTTTTCGCAATGGCCCGACCATGCTGGCGCAAAATCGTATTGGGGTCTTGCGACGATAGCAGTGGATTCTCATCATCTATGTTCAAGACATGCGCGGTTGCCAAATCGCTGGCAAATTCGCGGATCACCCCATCGTCAAATTTCACTTTGATGACTTCAAAATCCCCGTAATCGGGATTATTGCCCGTGCGTTTGCCAATGACCTCGCCAACATGAAAATCTAATGCCGAAAAAACCACATGCTGACCAACGGCATAGCTGTTTTTGGGTTGAAATATGTCACCCTGTTGGATTTGTCGTTCAATCCGATTTTGTTCTTGTACCAATCGAGATTCGATGAGTTTGACGGTCAGATCGCGTAAGCTAAGGGGCGTTTCGGTGTCGAGGAAAAGATTAAACAGATATTCGATGTCATCACCCGTCACTTGGAAATCGTCCGTCCAATACGTTTCGCTTTCGGTGGGCCGTAACATGACTGTGCGCGATCCCATAGTGTTGTGTACCTCTCAGTGTAAAAATTTAACGCATCTAACCCATTTAACGCTCCGCCAACATTTCATTATAACGGGAGGGGAGTTGAAATCGCAAGGTTTATCCGGTGTTAAAATGGCTTGTAATAGAGCGTTTGTTATTAAGGAAAGGATTGCTGTGCCCATTGAATGGGGTTGACTTGTACCCCGCCCACCCACATTTCCCAATGCAGATGCGCCCCGGTAGAAAGGCCCGTATTGCCCAATGCCCCAATCGGCAGCCCCTTATTAATCGTCTGCCCGACCTCCACAAAAATTTCTGATAAGTGCCAATACCCGGTGTAAACGCCCCACCCGTGATCTATGATAATGGCCTTGCCCCGTACCCCTAACTGTTCTGCCAGCACCACCACCCCTCCGGCGGGTGCATAAATCGGTGTGCCGACTGCGCCACCAAAATCGGTCCCACCGTGAAAACTCAGTCCTGTCGTGCCTGCGTAGGTGCGACGTGTACCATAACCAGAGGTGACTGCCCCCGGTGCTGGGAGAGCCATCAAATCATTAAAATAGCGCGTAGGGCTGTTACCCGACACCAATGCAATGACTCGATCCAATTCGCCTTGTACTGTCGCGCTATCTAATAAATCTTGCCGTTCGGTGGGTACATCAATATTTTCCTGCCCATATCCGCCGTCCAACACGCTCACCCGTACCTGATAAGTTGACGTGACCCCATTGGCATCGCTAAACGTCAAGGTTAGTGGATACACTCCCGGTGTGGTGAACGAATGCACCCCAATGATCCCGCCGTAATTGAGCGAGGGGATGGCAGGGTCATTGGTATCCATCGTTAGGTTAATGGGACGGTCAATAAACGTGCCTGTTACCTGCATGGGTTGGCGCAGGGTGAAGCGCAACCCGATGCTTTCCCCTTGTTTAGCGGGAACGGTCTGAATATGAAAATCGGCTAGATAAGGGGGTAGTTCCATAAACGGCCCCGCGTCGGGATGATTCGGAATCACGATCCATTCACCGAGCCAGAGTGGTTTCGTTGCGGATGACCATTCGTTGATGGCAGCAATATCCTGAATCGAAACCCCAAATTGAGCGGCGAGGCGATAAATCGTGTCGCCAGCTTGCACCACATAGAGGCCCGCATCGGTCAGCGGTTCTATTCCATCCGACCCCTGCCGCACGGTGATGGTTTGTCCTGCATACAGCGTCGTCGGTTGGGTAATATCATTTAGGGTCGCAAGGCTGTCGAGCGTGCTGTGATATTTCAGCGCAATCGTTCGCAGGCTTTCCCCCGGTTGCACCACATAGGTTGTATTGACCCCCGGCGTGCTAACCTGCACATTCGGGATGAGCAACCGCTGCCCAACCTCAATAAACCGTGTGTCAGTGATGCCATTGGCTTGGGCAATCGCCTCAACCGTCGTGCCATATTGCTGCGCGATGCGGAATAGATTTTCGCCGCGCTGAACCACATGAATGGTCGAAGTCCCATCCGGCGGTTTACCCTGTCCACCATCCTGTGCCTGAGCCGCGCCGAAAATACTGCCGATAATGAGCAGGATGGTAATGCCGCGAAAAAATGGTGATTTTAAGCACATAAAAAACAAAATTCTTGCATTTCGGTAGATAAACCATGTACGATTAATTTTTCCACATCTCGTGTGGACATGCTAGAGGTGCAATCCCACCGGACGGTAAACGGTCAGTTAGGAATTTTCATCATGGTAGTTCAACAAGCGATCAAATCAATCTCACCAGCTTCCCCTCGTGAACGGGTTCAGGTCACTTTTAATGGCAATGGGAGTGGGGCCAAAGTCATTTATGAAGGCCCGGTTGGCACCCCGCTCTGTGAGTTTTTTGCGGCATGGGAAGATGAACTAAACCTCCCTACTGAAGATCGGGCCATTGCAGCAGTAGTTGAAAACCGCCTGCGTGAACTCACAGTGCCTGTCACCCGTGATGTCAGTGTCCAAGCAATTACCCTCCGCCATAGCGATGGCAGCCGCATTTATCGCCGTACCCTCTCGTTTTTGTTGGTGGTAGCCATTTACGAATGTTTCCCCGGCGCACAGGTGGCTATTGATCACTCCCTGCCAAGTGGGGCGTACTTCTGCCATATGGTCAACCGCCAGCAATTATCGGCGGCGGAGCTGGCAATGGTCAAAACCAAGATGCACGAAATCGCGCAGGCGGATGATCCCATAACCCGCCAAAACATGCCACTCAATCGGGCCAAAGCTATTTTTGAATCGCGCAATGATGCCGACAAACTGCGCCTGTTGACCATCCGCGAAGAAGATTATTTGAGCGTGTATGAACTGCGCGGCTATGTAGATTACTTTTTTGGCTATATGGCCCCTTCGACAGGCTGTATCAAATGGTTTGACCTCATGCCCTATGGCGACGGGTTTGCGCTCATGTACCCCGTCCGCGAGAAATTGGGTGAAATGCCAAGTTATGTGGATTCACCCAAAATGGCTGAGGTTTTTCATCAAACCGGGGAATGGCTGGAACTCATGGGCGTTGAAGATGTCGGTCAACTCAATGAGGCCCTACAAAAAGGCCGTGCCCGCGAACTCGTCTTGGTCAACGAAGCCCTGCATGAGCGCCATATCGCCTCGATTGCCGCCACCATCGCCGAACGTCATCATCAGGGTGTGCGGGTGGTTTTAATCGCTGGCCCGTCCTCATCTGGCAAGACGACCTTTGCCAAGCGCCTTGCCATTCAATTGATGACACATGGCCTAAAACCCTTCACCCTCGAAATGGACAACTATTTTGTTGACCGTGACCTGACCCCCGTTGATGATACGGGTGAATTTGACTTTGAAAGCATCAAGGCACTCAATGTCGAACGCCTCAACCGTGACCTGCTCAATTTGATTGCGGGTCGCCCCTCGCTTTTGCCAGTGTTTAGTTTCCATACGGGCACAGGTCAAGATGGCCCAACGGTACAGCTTTCCCAAGACCATATCATTATCTTGGAAGGGATTCATGGCATGAACCCCGATCTGACGCCTGAAGTGCCATCCCAAAATACCTATCGTATTTATGTTTCGGCGCTTACCCAGTTGAACATAGACCGCCATAATCGTGTCCCGACCACCGATATTCGTTTATTGCGACGCATTGTGCGTGATGCCGCCACCCGCAATTACACTGCCGAAGATACATTGGGCCGCTGGCAAAGTGTTCGACGTGGCGAAAAACGCAACATTTTTCCCTATCAAGAAAACGCCGATGTCATGTTCAATTCAGCGCTGATTTATGAACTTTCCGTCATCCGTCGCCTCGCCGAACCACTGCTGCTGCGTGTCAACCCTGACAGCATTTTGCGGGTAGAGGCCCACCGTCTATTATCCTTTTTGCGGTGGGTGCGCGAGATGGATGCCGAATTTGTCCCCGATAATTCGTTGATGCGTGAATTTATCGGCGGTTCGATTTTGAAGGATTACCATCCCGGTAGTTGAGAGAAATATTGCGCCGCCTGTGATACCATAGTAGGCGTTGCATCATTTGGTTAAATGACTCTGTAGTGGATGTAAAGGTTTAATACAATGTCGGCTGCACCAGAGCAAATAGTCGTTGCTCACCCTTCAACCCATGTGGTTGGGGTGCGCTTTCAAAAACTTGGCAAACTCTATCACTTTGATTACGGTGATTTTCCCGATGTCCGTGATGCCGATTATGTCATCGTCGAGACCGTGCGCGGTCAACAAATCGGCCAAATTATGGGATTTATCGAACGCGAGGATAACAAACGCGCCTATAAGCCGATTTTGCGCCCTGCCACCCCACGAGATTTGTTGATTAAGCAGCAGTTACAATCCAGAGAAGTCTCTGCCCTGATTGATTGCCGTGAACTGGCTTCCCAAATCGGTGGGTTTGAAGAAGTCAAATTTGTCGCCGCCGAATACAGCTTTGATGGCACCAATGTCGGGATTCTCTATTCCAGCGAAGCCCCATTCAGTGGTGGCCGTTTGCGTTCGGAACTCCAAAAACGTCTGCGCTCTACTATCGAGTTTCGACAAATCGGCCCGCGTGATGTGGCCCGCATTTTGGGAGGGCAGGGCGCTTGTGGTGGGCCGCGCTGTTGCAGCACCTTCCTAACCGAATTTAGCCCTATCTCAATCAAGATGGCAAAGGCACAGGGCGTCCCATTAACCCCCACCGAAATCACCGGCATGTGTGGGCGTCTGCGCTGCTGCTTGATTTACGAATACGAGCAATATGTCGAAGCCCGTAAACAACTCCCCAAGAAGAACAAACTGGTCGGCACACCTTTTGGTGAAGGTCGTGTTTTGGAAGTCTTCCCGCTGCGAGATGGCGTCTCGGTGCGCTTTGATAGTGAAGATCAATTAGATCGTTTTGTCGCCCGTGAAGAACTCATCCCGTTGGATGAGTTTCGCGCCCTCAAAGCCAAAGCCGAACAGGGCTGCACCAAAAATGAAGGTGGTAGCTGCGATTGTGGTGCCCGTCGTCCCAAATCTGCTACTGGCGATCTGGCCGCTGCCCTAGAAATGGCCCATTCGCCGCGCCGTGAACCCCTGCCGCCTGATGAAGACGACAATGAAATGGGCGGTGAGGCGGTTCATTTGCCCGAACCGCGCCCCGCTCGTGAGTCGCGCCATCATCGGGAACGTCGGCCCCGCCATGCCAAACCCCGCCCCGAACAAAGTGCCACACCAAATAATGCGGCGGCGGGTCAGCCCAGTCCCCAAGCCCGTGCCGAAGGTCAATCCAATGAGGGGCAGCGCTCCGGTCATAGTCGCAACCGTCATCGTCGGCGCGGCGGAAATCGTAATCCAAATCAACCGCCCAAAGGGGACAGCCCATCATGACCACCATTGCCAGCCAATACCCGATTCCCCAAAAGGTATTGGCGATTTTTGCTCACCCGGATGATGCCGAATTTTTCTCCGGCGGGACGTTAGCACGTTGGGCATCCGAGGGGGCGCAGATCACCCTCTTTTTGCTAACCAGCGGCGATAAAGGCACAGGGGATCGCCAGATGCCGCCTTCCCAATTGGTTGCTACCCGCGAGGCCGAAACCCGTGCCGCTGCTGCACAGTTAGGCTTTCAAAATGTCATTTTCCAGCGGATGCCCGATGGGGAACTCGAACCCACCTTGAGTATGCGACGGGCCATTGTCCGCATGATTCGCATGAAACAGCCGGATACCGTGCTGAGTAGCGACCCCATGACCCGTTGGCGCGGCAATCGTCGTCTCAATCATCCCGACCATTGGATTGTTGCCACCGAGGTCATGAACGCCGTTTATCCTGCTGCCCGTGACCATCTCAATTTCCCCGAACTGCTCTATGATGAGGGCCTAGAACCCCATATCGCCCGTTATCTCTATCTGGCTCTGCCCACCGAACCCAATTTACGGATTGAGACCACGCATTTCCAAGGACAAAAATTAAATGCCCTGCGGGAACATCGTAGCCAAATCAAAGATTTTGAAGGGTTAAGAGCACGTCTGGAAAAACAGTTGGATCTGTCGCTTTCAAACCCCCAAATGCCGCGTTATGCCGAATATTTCCGGCTAATGTTGTTGGATTAGGAGAGAATCTTTTGCGCTCGTATCGGAACGAAGTTGAAGCTCTACGTGAACAATTGGTAGCATGGCGGCGCGATTTCCACCAACATCCCGAAGTCGCCTTTGAGGAAGTCCGCACTTCTCAAAAAGTGGCCGAAATCCTGACCGAATTGGGCCTTGAAGTCCAATATGGGGTCGGCAAGACGGGCGTAGTTGGGATATTGGAGGGCACAGGCAACGGCCCAACCATACTCGTTCGCGCCGATATGGACGCCCTGCCGATCCAAGAGGAAAATAACGTCCCCTATAAATCGCAGATCGCCAACCGGATGCACGCCTGCGGACATGATGGGCATACTGCCATTGCCTTGAGTGTTGCCAAGATTTTAGCGGGTCGGCGTGACCAGATGAGCGGCGCAATCAAGTTTGTATTTCAGCCCGCCGAAGAAATTGCCGCCGGGGCCAAAGCCATGATTGACGACGGCGTGATGGAAGGACTAAAACCCGATGTCTCACTCGGTCTACATCTTTGGAATGATATGCCGGTGGGTCGCGTCGCGGTAACTCGTGGCCCTGCGATGGCCTCTTCGGATAGTTTCCATTTGTGGATTGAGGGGCGGGGCGGTCATGGTGCGTCTCCCCATCAAACCTATGACCCCATCCTCGCCGCTGCCCAAATCATTACCGCCGCCCAATCGGTTGTTAGCCGCAATCTGCCGCCATTGGATGCCGGGGTGCTGTCCTGTACCATGATTCGCGCTGGTGATGCCTTTAATGTCATTCCATCCGAAGTAGAAATCCGAGGCACCATCCGTAGTTATAAAAACGAAATCCGTGACCTCATCGTGACTCGGTTCGAGGCCCTTGCGACGGGTATTGCCCAAGCGATGGGTTGCACGGCCCGCCTTGAATTCTTCGAGAAAACCCCGCCTCTGGTCAACGACCTTGCTATTGGTGAACAGTTGCGGCACGGGTTTGGGCAAATTGACAACTCGCTTGAAATTGTGGACGATGTGCGGACAATGGGCGCTGAAGATATGGGCTTTTTCTTGGAGCGTGCTCCCGGCGTGTATTTTTTTGTGGGGTCGGCCAACGCCAATCGGGGATTAGATTATCCCCACCATCACCCCCGTTTTGATGTAGATGAAGAAGCACTCGTCATTGGGGCTTCCTTGTTAACGGCAGCCGTAGCGGATTATGTCATACCCGGCCAATAATTCAGAGCAATACCCTTTTTTTTTCTATGGCACGCTCCGGCACAGCCAAGAAAATTATGTATTTTTACGGGGGCGCACGGTTTATGAACAGTCTGCCTCCGCGCATGGCATGACTCTCTTTTCGATGCGGTCATACCCGGTCATGACGACGGGTAGCAAGATCGTGCGCGGGGAATTAATGATTATCCACCCCCGTTTTTATTATGACATGTTGGGTGAATTGGATCGCATGGAGGGCTTCAACCTTCATCATCCTGATGATTGTTTATTTCGACGTGAACTGATCACTGTAGAAACAGAAGCTGGGGCTGCGATTTCGGCGTGGGCCTACATGGGCAATGATGAAATGGTCAAGCGCCTCACGCTTGAAGAAGTCCCGGATGGCGATTGGGACTTATTTTTGCTGCGCCAGATGAAAGGGACACGCCTTGAAAAATTTTTGCCCCCCGGTAAGTTAGAAGCAGCAGAAAAAGTTGCACAGCGAAAAGAGAAAGAACGAAGTAACGGGATGCCTCAATCGAGTATTTTTCGGTGGCGCGAAGGCGAAGGTTGGCTGGTGCTGGCAGGTGGCGGTGATGCCCGCACGCCAGATGCCGTCGAGATTCTATCCGAAGTGTTGGCCCGCACACTTTCAGAAGGCCCTCTCGCCTATATTTGGGCTGCCAGCGATGTTGAAGAGGCCGACAATTTTTTGGCATGGGTCGGTGAACTCGGTGGTCGCACGGGCTATTTGATGGATGTTGCCGCCGAAGACCCCGAATTTGTCATGCAGCAGTTGAGTGAGGCCGGAATTATCATTTTAGGTGACGGTCCCAACCTTGAAAGCCTGCGTTCGGCGCTGACAGGGGCGGCAATGGCGGGGATTCGCCAAGCCTATGCCAGCGGCGCGACCATTTTGGGCATCGGCGCGGGTGCCGCCATGATGGGCTATGCCATCTTGGATGGACTGGAAAGCCAGCGCGGATTCAATTGGTTGGAACAAGCCCTCGTCCTGCCTAATTACGATGAGCAGCAGGCCGAATTGATGCACCGTTTCCTCGCCGAATATCCCGATACCTACGGTTTAGGGCTAACACAAGGGTCTGCCGTCGCTTTTTTGCCGACAGGGGCGGTTGAAGTCTGGGGTAACAAACGTATTGTCGTTTCCCTCGGCAAAGGCATGACCCGCAGTGGCGAATAGATTAAGGACATAGACCGATGTTTGCAGAAAAACAAATACCTATCTGGGAATCTGAACCAAGTGCCCCAGTGATGACATTGCCAAATGGGGATGTTCATATCTATCACGCCGACGCCATCAGCCTGTATCCCACATGGGAGACCCCAACCACTATTATTTCAGATGGAGCTTACGGATTGGGGCTATTTAATGGCGACCCCAATACTCCTGATAACCTTCAAGCATGGTATGAACCTCATATCCAAGCGTGGACAGAAAAATCCACTCCCCAAACGACCCTATGGTTTTGGAACAGCGAATTGGGTTGGGCAACGGTCCATCCTCTGCTGGCGAAGTTTGGTTGGCGATATATTAACTGCCATATATGGGATAAGGGTATTTCGCATATCGCGGGCAATTCCAATACCAAAACCCTCCGCAAATTTCCTGTCGTGACCGAGGTGTGTGTTCAATATGTCAAAGAAGCCCGTGTCAATGGCATGACCCTTCAAAATTGGCTACGCTCAGAATGGAAACGCACCGGACTTCCTTTTGCCAAAGCGAACGAAGCCTGTGGAATTAAAAATGCTGCCACACGTAAATATCTAACGGCTGACCATTTGTGGTATTTTCCCCCTCCTGACCTGTTTGCCAAATTAGCTGAGTATGCGAATGTGCATGGCAAAGCGGAGGGACGCCCCTATTTTTCATTAAATGGCCTTTCCCCGGCCAATGCTGATGAATGGGCCAAGCTACGTTCAAAATTCGTGTGCAAACCCGGGGTGACCAATGTCTGGCGTGAACCTCCGGTAAATGGTAACGAGCGTCTAAAATCAGGCGATAAGAGTATCCATCTTAATCAAAAGCCGCTTCGCTTAATGGAATTGATGATTGAAGCCTCTTCCGATCAAGGAGACCTAATTTGGGAACCTTTCGGTGGGCTATGCACTGCCGCCGTTGCCGCCCGTAAATTAGGCCGCCGCTGTGTGAGTGCTGAAATTCAACGCGAATTTTACGAGATCGCCATAGGGAGGGTACAGATTGGCAGGTGAACCATCGCTGCCTGTTCCACAAGAACCTTCCAAAAATTGGCAGCATTACGACCTATGGAGACGGGTTATTGAATTACTTGCCGAGATACCAGCTTATTTCCAAAGCACTATTTCGGTATCAGGTGTCAATGCAACGGAACTTTACTCGTTTGGGGCTGTTCTAGGATTGACGATTGAACAAGAGGTGGTGCGAACGCTCAATCGCTTAAAACCTCAATGGGATTTAACAGGGGAATACGCGGATTATCGTTTTGTGCGCCAACCTCAAACTTTTCCTGATGTATTGTTAACGACTTCACGTTCTCGCGCCAGCGCCATCTTAGGTATCGAGCTAAAATCATGGTACTTGTTATCGAAAGAAGGCGAGCCGAGTTTTCGCTTTACAGTGACTCCTGCTGTATGTGCCACCCAAGATTTACTGGTGATTGTCCCTTGGGCTTTATCCAGTGTTTTATCAGGGAACCCTATCGTCTTTACGCCATTTGTAACCTCCGCACACTATATGGCAGAGTATCGCAATTACTGGTGGCGGTATCTGAGAAAAGCCGCGAAAAATTCTGAAATCCAATCCCCTAGCCGTGCCTCATTTTATCCTGCCAGCCGTGATGAAATTAGCGATAAGGCGGTTGAGGATAAAGGTAAAAATTTCGGACGGATTGCCCGTTTGGGAATTATGGACAATTATATACATTCATTTGAGAATGAGGATTTGTTAGGATTGTCAGTTGGAACTTGGCGACGGTTTTTTAAAGAAAAAGTCGCATCCGAAATTATTGAAGATAACGGAGAGGAATAGTTGAATGCCAGTTACGATTTTGGTGGGGGCGCAGTGGGGTGATGAGGGCAAGGGCCGTGTGGTGGATTGGCTGGCCCGCGATTCCGATATTGTGGCGCGTTATGCAGGCGGCGACAATGCCGGACACAGTGTCACCCTCGGCGACACCCTCTATAAATTACATCTCATTCCCTCCGGCATTTTGAACGAAGGCGTGGTCTGCATTTTGGGTCACGGCATGGTCATCAACCCCAAAAAATTATTAGATGAACTCAAATATTTGGCGGATCGTGGCATTCATGTCACTCCAGACCGCCTGTTGATTAGCGAACGTGCCCATATCATCACCCCCGCCCATATCGCGCTCGATGGGGCAAGCGAAGATTCTCTTGCGGGAGACTCTATTGGTACGACGCGACGTGGTATCGGCCCTGCCTATACCGACAAAGTGCGCCGTTCGGGGATTCAAGCCCATGCCATGCTCGACATCGAAGGTTTTGCCGATCAGATTCATCGCCAAGTGGCCGCCACCAATCAAGTGTTAGAGGCCATCTATCATGGTACCCCACTCGATGCACAGGCCATCGCCGCCGAATACGTCGAATATGCCCGCCAAATTCAGCCCTTTATCACCAACACCGTCGCCTATCTCCACCGCGCTCTGCAAGACGGCCAGCGCATTTTGTGTGAAGGGGCACAGGGCACACTGCTCGATGTAGATTTGGGTCACTATCCCTTTGTAACCAGTTCATCCCCCGGTGCTGCGGGTGCATTAACGGGTTTAGGCTTTGGCCCAACTGTTGTCAATCGCGTGGTGGGTGCAGCCAAATCCTTTAGCACGCGAGTCGGTGCTGGCCCAATGCCGACTGAACTGCATGACGAGTTAGGGGATCGCCTGCGTGGAACGGGGGATAAGCCGTGGGACGAATATGGCACGACGACAGGCCGCCCCCGTCGCTGTGGCTGGTTGGACATCGTTGCCCTGCGATACGCCGTCCAAGTCAACGGCTTGACCGAACTTGTCCTTACCAAATTGGACGTGTTAAGCGGCTTTGAGACTTTGAAAATCGCCACCGCCTACCAGATGGGGGATCGTCGAATCACAGATTTGCCCGCCAGCGTGCTCGACATGGAATTGGTCACACCTGTCTATGAAACCCTGCCGGGGTGGTCAAAGGATATAATGCATATACGGCGCTGGGAAGATTTACCCATTAACGCGCGTGGTTATGTCAAGCGAATTGCCGAATTACTGGGTATCCCGGTCACCATGATTAGCGTTGGCCCTGAACGTGACCAGATGGTATTGTTATAAACCATAGCCTCCAGCGGTTCTTATGTTGACTGACCCGCTTTTTACGCTAAATTCAGCAAGGTGGCTTCTAATAGCTTGTAAACCGCTATAAAAGGGGAGGGTAATGAGCGATCAAGACAGTCAATCCTATGAATGGTCAATGCCCAACCCGGTAGATTTTGTGCCGCAGCGGGTTGTTTCGCTTGTCCCCAGTCTGACCCTCTCGCTCTTTGATCTCAATTTGGGAGATCGGCTGGTTGGTATCACCGATTATTGCACCCGCCCCTCCGACCGCGTACAAAATATCCCAAAAGTAGGGGGTACGAAAAATCCCGACCTCGCTAAAATCATAGCCCTTCGACCCGACCTTGTGTTGATAAATCAGGAAGAAAACCGCCGGGAAGATGCGGAAGCCTTGCAGCAGGCCGGAATCTCGCTATGGATTACCGAACCGCGCACCGTGCAAGACGCTATCAATGTGTTATGGGAACTTATGGACATCTTTGACGACGCCTCGTATTCCGAGAGGGTACGTATTATGGAAAAAACGCTGGATGTAGTGAAATTGGCAATGTCCAATCGGCCACCCATCCGCACGTTTGCCCCCATCTGGCGTGATCCTTGGATGACCTTTAACCAAGATACCTATATGCACGATGTTCTACGCATTTTTGGTCTACAAAATGTTTTTGCCGAACGTGAGCGCCAATTTCCCCTCCAAGCCGATTTGGGCGAAATCGAACCATTACCCAATGGTGACAGCCGTGCTGCCGGACGCGATACCCGTTATCCCCGTATCAGCCTTGATGAAATTGTCGCCGCCCAACCCGAACTTATTTTATTG
>JAJTXY010000032.1 GCA_021463865.1 Anaerolineae bacterium | reverse complement strand
CGTAGGGACGTAACATGTTGCGTCCGTACCTAAATCTACACGTGCTTAGGGAAATAAGCCCTGTAGCAAAGGCCGAAACAAAATTCGGGATGACTCATGACTGGACTATTCAGTTGTCAATCAATGGTGGATGTCCCCCAACGACTCAGTTGCTGCTACTGCGTCGCGGTTGCCGCAGGGGTTGGTGAGGATGCGCTTGGCGAGGCGATTGATGAAGGATGAGCTTGCGTCGCAGCGGATTTTTGGGTGGTTGTGGGGGTGGGGAAGTCGGGAAGATCCAAAACGGTCACAGCCGTTACGTCCTCTAGCGGAACCCAGCCATAGGCCGCGCCACCCAACCAGATGGAAACCCATATCTCGCCGTCCACACTGGCCGCACCCGTCACGATATAGGTGTCATAGCCGCTGCTGTCGGCGTCGGCTGGTAGAATCACATCGGCACCATTGGAGCCAACAATGACTTGGCTGCTGCCGGGCGCAACAAAGGCGGGTTGGTTTTGACCCCAGTTAATCATCACAAGGCCCAAATGGGGCACGTTTTCGGCAGTCGGCCCAAAGGACAGGAAATCGCCTTCCGCGACTAAGCTGTAGGCACCAGTACCAAAACCCAAATCGGTACCGCTTACAAAGTCAGCCGTTGTTGCCCGGACGACAAAACTGCCCGCGACGGGGGCGGTAAAGACGAGGTGAGCCGAAGCGCTGCACGGATTGTCGGCACCCGCCGGATGGCTGTCATCATCGGAAGCGATCAACGTGCCATTTTGATAGACCTGAATCAGCGGGTCGAAATCCGCCCCTTTACAGAGCATCATCAGGGTAACACTTTGGCCTGTTTCCATTTCCAGAGCATAGACATCATAACCGTTGTTGGTATTGCCTGTCTCCCAAAGCAAGTCTCCATTGTAACCAACGGTTGCCGCCGATGCGCCTTTGGGGGTGAACACCACCGATGCGGCCACCACCGTAATGAGCGTAGCCACGAGCAGGATACTCAGTCGTTTTGCTGTCATTGTGAATTCCTCCATGTTGAATACGATTACAATGAGCAAAAGCATATGCTATCGTAAGGTGGGGTCTAGGTGTTCACAAGGGGTCAGCGGGATGAATTTGAGCGGGTTTGGCGGGCAACATTGTCTGGGTCAGGTGGCGATAGGGGGTATAGGCTGACCGACCCATTCGCAAAAACGAGGCACGGAGAATCTGGGGCGGTCATTCAATAGCGACATGGCTACTTGGCTAATCGAAAAAAATAAAGACAGGGGGTTGCCCTGCCTTAGAGCGGTCTCCAAGTAGCCATTAGCACACGGGGCTAAAGCCGCCGTGCTGAATCTAGTGTGAAAGGCGGGTCTGTCAACCTGAAAACCGCTGTAAAATTTTCATTCAATGCGGTTTGCTGCTTAGTTTATGGCTAACTGTCGCGTGGGTGTGACCCCCGATAATGGCAGCCATCCATAATTTTCGCCACCTAGCCACACGGCAATCCAGACTTCGCCGTCCACTTCAACGGCATCCGTAACCACATAGGTATCATACCCACTGCCATCAGCATCGGCGGGCAACCAAACATCCGCACCGTTGCTGCCACGAATGATTTCGCCACCGCCGGGGTGAACATAGGCGGGTTGGTGCTGACCAGTATCGAGCTTAACTTCGCCATAGTTCGGGACATTGTTGGCAACTGGGCCGAATGCGACAAAATCACCGTCAATATAGATCTTGTAGCCGCCTGTGCCCCAGCCACCGTTCGGCAAGGGTGGATAGAAGGCCCAATAACTGGTGGCATGGACGATGAAATTCCCATCCACGAGGGCGGTCAACGACAGCAGGGAGCTATAGTCACAAACGTCTTCGGGGCTAGTGGGATAACCGTCATCATTCACAAGAAGTAGGTTGCCGAGTGAATCATAAATCTCTAAATACGGGTCAAATTCCTCTTCCAAACAAATCATCCCAATTTCAAAACTCTGGCCTGCTTTGACCGTCAGCGCATAGGCGTCCCATGCGTTGGTGGTGTCCCCATCTTCAGTAAACGTCAGGCTTCCGGTATACGATACATAGGCTGCCTCAGCCGAATGGGGCGCTGATAGCCCGACTGCGAATATTGCCGCAAACGCTATAGACAATGTAAGAAACAAACGGGTTAATCGTTTCATACAAGTTCTCCCAACCATAAATTAGAGTAAAAGATGGACTGCTCTTTTTGATGATAAGGCGATTTATACACGATTACAATCAAGTTGGCACAAAAATTCATAAATTCTTCGTACTAAATTAGGGCAACAAACACAGCATTCTCAAAGTATTTGCTATTTTGCCCCATCCGAAAAAATTCCCCTGACCACCCAAGAGTGACCAGAGGAATGAGCAAAGGTTTGAAAGGCTGTCAAACGAGGGGATTAGTCTGCCCCACCGACCTCTGGCATCGCGCCAGTGGAACGTTTGGTTTCGGGGGCGGCTTCCGCAGATTCGGTGCGATCAATACCACCCGGCCACCATGTCCATTGGCGGAAGAACGCGGCCAGTGCGGGGTCGAGGATAGTACGCACCACAAAGGTGTCAATCAGAATGCCGACGCTCACCGCGAACCCGATTTGCGCCAGACCGAGAATGCTGCCTGCCATCATCGCGCCGAATGTACCCGCCACGATAATGCCTGCTGAGGTGATGATCGAGCCAGTGGCTTGCACGGAATGGTGAATACCCTCCGGCGACCCGTAGCGGCGGACTTCTTCTTTCATACGTCCAAACAGGAAGATGCTGTAGTCAATGCCGAGCGCGACCAAAAAGACGAACATGAAAAACGGCACCCACCATGTCAGTTCGTCCGACCCCCAGATGATATTGGAGGCAAGGCGGGTGATGCCGAGTGTGGTGGTGTAGCTCAATAGGATAGTGCCAATCAGATACATGGGGGCGACGATGCTGCGCAGCATGATCATGAGGATGATGAAGATGCCACCCAACACTAGCGCAATCGTCAGACGTTGATCGTCCGCCAGATAATCACGGATGTCGGTGTTGACCGCTGTCGAACCATCCAAGCCGGATTTGTGGGCGTTGTCTTTGAGCACATCCTTGATGTCTTCGGTGGTGTCCATCGCCTGTTTGCTGTACGGTTCATCCTTTAGCACGATTTCAAAACGCGCGGCATTGGTCGTAGGATTCACAAAGGTACTACTGAGATGCTGCTGGACATCGGCGGGTAGTTCCACACCGGGGCCAAGCGGTTGAGAGGCGCTGCGCACATAGGCCACACCGTCCAATTGGGAGATTTCAGCCGTGAGGGTAGTCGCGTTGGTGAGCAGGTCGCCCTCATCAAAAATCGCCAACCCGGTTAGCGGCTGCATCTGCCCCGCGCCGATGTGATCTTCCAACACGCGGAAGCCTTCAACCGATTCGGAATCTTGTGGCATATCCGCCAGTGTGTCGTAGGTTTGTTGTTGCAGCATCCCATAGACCGCCATCGGGGCCATCACGACCACAATCAAGAGGATGGTTTGCAGTGGACGGGCGCTCACCCATTGGCTGGTGCGTTTGTAGATCGCGCCTGTGTTGCGGTGGTGCGGTTTGGCAGGCCAGAAGGCCCATTTGCCCAAGAGACCGAGCAGGGCAGGGGTCAGCGTCAAACCAGCAAGCAGACTGACAATCACACCAATCGCAAGGGTTGGGCCAGTCGTGTTGAATAGTCCAAGCGCGGAGAAGCTCATCGCCATGAAACCGACCACCACAGTTCCGGCGCTGCTGGAAATGGACTCCCCGACGCGATGCACAGTGTTGCGCACGGCCTTGCGTGATTTCAGCCCATCGGCCATTTCTTCTTGGAAGCGGCTAATCAGGAACAAGCAGTAATCCGTCCCCGCGCCATACATCACCACAATCAGCAGCATGGTCGCCGTACCAGAAATCGTCAGGGTGCTTTCCGCCAGCCATGCCACAATCCCGCGTGCGATGAGGAAGGCAATCGTCACCACACCCAATGGAATCAATGGGGAGACCGGGGAGCGATAAATCGCTAATAATATGACGACCACGAGAATCAAGGTGACAAAGATCGTGCGGTCAACGCTAGAAGTGATGGCTTCATCATATTCCGAGAAGATGGCGACCTCACCTGTGCGATAGGTATTAAGGGAGGCAGGGGCGGCTTTTAATTCATCGCCAATCGCCTCCAAGACTTCGCGCCGCTGTTCAAGGTCAGTGGTGTTGACGGCCACGACGACCATTGCTACCTGCTGATCGGTAGAAATCAAGCCACCTGCCGCTTCAGGATTCAGGGTAGGGGAGGTGACGGAAGCGATATATTCAGGGGCGTTTTCGCTGACCAGCCAATTGCTGATCTGCCCGATAAAGGCCGTGTTGGTTTCGTTGGTCACGGTAGTGCCGTCGGTGGCCTCAAACACGACCACGATGCTGCCGTCACTGGCCTGCTGTGGAAAATGCTCGTTGACGAGTTCGCTGCCAACGGTGGATGATGCGTCATCCGGCAAGAAATTTGACTGATCGTTGCTGGTTACTTCTTCGAGATTGGGGGCCAAGACCGTAATGGCAATGGCGACGATAATCCAGCCAAACAACAGCGGGATACGATAGCGGTCAGCGAACCGACCAATGGTGCTAAACATGGAACTGCTCCTCACCTTATGTTATAATGAACGTTAAAGACAGGACTAGCCGTTGTGATCCCGGCAGATCAAATGGAACGGCGGTTGATTGTCAACTGAAAGGGTTGTCTGAAAAATGGCAGCCCTTTTTGCATTGAGGGGGTGACGCGGCGATCCCGGCATGATTGGCGCGATGCACCTCCCTCCCGACCAAATCCCCAAGTGGGCAAATGGCGTTACATAGGCAGTTCTCCGTCTATGGTTCTTGCATATGAGTGTGATGGATGAAATTGACTTCGATGCCCTTAATCAACATTGAAGCGTACATCTTTGCCATTTCATCAGGGGTATATTCGTTTGGATGTTTCGACCACCAGCACATCAGTTGGAACAACATGCCTGCCATCGCATTGGCGACAATGACCGATGGTGCGTCCGCATCAGCTTTCCATGTGCACTCACGGGCGATATTCTCTTCCCACGCTTGTGCGATGAACTCACGCGCCATTGCCTGCAAACGGAAAGAGCCATCGCGCCCAAATACAATTTCCATCAATTGTGGGTGATCTTGGACATATTCAAAAATCAGCTTGGCAACAGAGTGCATACCTTGTTCAAAGGTATGGTCGGTGGCAGTCAGGTCTTCTTTGTTTTCAGCTTGGGTGCGGAGTTCGATAAACCCCCGCATGGCAAGTGCTTCGATCAACTCTTCTTTGTCATTGAAGTGAAGGTAGAAGGTGCGCTTGCTGACGTTGGCGGCTTCTGTGATGTCGAGCACCGACGCGGCCTCATAACCCATACGGCTGAAAACCTGTTCGGCAGCATCCAACAAGCGCTGGCGGGTTTCCAGTTTGCGTTGTTCGTGGCGGTCTAGTGCAGGAGTAGTCATTGCGATTATTTATATCCCTAGTGTGCAATAATGCACACTGCGTATACTATTGCATATAGGGTATAGAATTTCACGCGACGTGTCAAGCCCCCAAAAACCATTACGGCAAAAATGGATATGAGTAGCGCACAGTCAGCCAATTTCTCTGTTACGAGGTTCAATGTTGGGTAGGTCTTACACGGAACTCGGGTAATTCAGGGCTGTTCAACCCCACGCCTCCAAACATAGGGAGGGGAGTAAAAGGCCTATTGAAGGCCTTCTCTTTGTTAGGGGAAAGGTTGGGGATGGGGTCAGTCTTTAGCCGAATCTAGGATTAGCCCTGTCTCACCGAGGTGGCGTGGTAACGAGGTTTTGTAGGATTCAGGCTGACCTGCCATACATACGACTTTGCAGTCACGCAATTTTAGCTGATCTAAAAATATTGAAAGTGATATTGAAATTTTTGAAAAAATCGTGATATATTTTAAATAATTGGCATATAAAATCAGTTTTTGTGAGGATACCTTATGGAATCCTATGTGATAGATTTGCTGGCCTGCCCAATTTGTCGCGGCGAGTTGGCGTGGGAAATCACCGAGGGGCAGGGGGAGCGCATCGAATCGGCTGACGCTACCTGCGAAAAATGCCAGATAACGTATCCGGTGCGTGAGGGGATTGGCTTATTTGTGCGCCCCGATTCCACCGTCGAAGATGCGTGGGAACAAGCCGAAAGTGGCATTGTGCGCTATCTCAAAAATCACCCCGATGTAATGACCCACCTGCTCGATGTACCGTTGGAATCTCTCAACCCGGCGGATCAGTTTTTCCGCGCCATGCTGCATGAGGACGCCGGACATTTTGCTACCGCCAAATTGGTTGAACAGGTGGCGATGCACGGCATGTATACGCCGGATTTCAAACGATGCAGCCAATGTCAGTTTGATTACATTTTGAATGAATTGGCGGACGGCACGGGGCCGATTGTGGATTTGGCCTCCGGGCGGGGCTATCTGGTCGAGCAGATGGCGAAATCGTTGAATCGGCCCTTGATTGTTACCGACATCAGTCCGCGTGTGCTGCGACGCAATCAGCGCTGTTTTGGGCAGGCCGGATTAGCCGAGTGCATGAGTTTTTTGGCGTTTGATGCACGCTATACCCCGTTCAAAGATGGCGCAGTGCCAGTCCTGACCAGCAACGTCGGCCTTGCCAATATTGCCTCCCCCGAAGATTTGCTAATTGAATTGCATCGTATAGTCAGTAAAGCTATATACGCTGTCCATCATTTTTACCCGCCCTACGATACCGAAAATCAGGTGGCACTGGCGCAATATCATCTCACCGACCTCATGACGCATGATTCAGCACTACCCCTATTTGAAAAAGCAGGCTGGCAGATCGAATTTGCGAATCGCTGTGCGGGTAGGGCACTCCCCACTCCGATTAGCGATATTTTGGAAGGCACACGCATTGATGGCCTGCCTGTTGCCGAGACGGTGTTAGAATGGGGGGTGTTGGTGGCGAAAAAATAGGCACGGTTGGTTATGGAACTGGCTCAATATGTTGGCTCGTGGGGATTGTGTAATCCAAAACCTGAATTTATCGAAGAAAGAACAGATACCTGTGATTTGCGACACTTGGTAAAAAGGCAACCCTTCTGGTTGAGCTATGGGACTATCTATCAATGTGTTGCCTTCGACAATGATTCTCTCATTTTGACTAACGGTTTCAAAAACTTCAGAACCATACCTAAGATGTATACCAATCTACCACCTGCCAAATTCAAATGGGGGGATATTGTCTATCATTGGCAGAATGATTTAATCATCTATCGGGTAGAAATCGCTAACATGCTCAATATCGTGTATTGGTTCGACTATCAACTGATCGCCGCTAAAGATATTGATTTTGATTAATTCTGCCCGCCCAAACGCCCCAAATTTCTACCCCCTATCTGGGATCCTCAGTACAATTCAGGAGCACTCTGATTGACATGTCTTATCTCCTGAAAGGTCAGATAATGTATGTTGGCCCAAACACCCCCGATGGGTTGGAATAGTTGGAATACGTTTGGCTGGAAAGACCTCCATGCTGATGTCGTCAAAGAAACGATAGATGCCTTTGTCACCGAAGGCCTCAAAGACGTGGGTTACGAATACATCGTGATTGATGACACATGGCAGGCCTTTGAACGAGTGGACGGCAAACTTACATGGGACACTGAGCGATTTCCCGACGGGATCAAACCCCTCGCGGATTATGCCCATAGCAAAGGGCTGAAGTTCGGCATTTATTCGTGTGCCGGGACCTATACCTGTGCAGGTAGGCCGGGGAGTTATGGCTATGAAGAAATAGATGCCCAAACCTTCGCTGAGTGGGAAGTGGATTTCCTCAAATATGATGCCTGCTACATCCCCGCCAATCTCCATCAACCTACCCTATATAAACGCATGGGGCAGGCACTGCGAGCGACTGGCCGTCCAATTTTGTACAGCATTTGCGAATGGGGCAGAAACCAGCCGTGGGAATGGGCTGCCGAAACTGGCGGTCATATGTGGCGCACCACCGGCGATATTGATGACTCATGGAAATCCATTCTGGAAATCGGCTTCCACCAGCAAGTCGGCAAACATTCTTATGCTGGCCCCGGTGGTTGGAATGACCCCGATATGCTGGTCATCGGGATGCACGGCAAGGGCAATGTCGCGGCGGGTGGCTGCACCGATGCCGAATATCGCAGCCATTTTGGGTTGTGGTGTCTGCTGGCTGCCCCTTTGATGATTGGCTGTGATGTCCGCAACATGAGTCCGTTGGCACGTGAGCTACTGCTGAATCGGCGATTGATTGCGGTCAATCAAGACCCGTTGGGCCGACAGGGGTATCGGGTCGGGCAGGTTGAATATGCTTGGGAGATGATGGACATCTGGGCCAAGCCCTTGGCGGATGGTTCTATCGCGGTGGGGTTATTCAATTTAGGAGACAACCGGACTCAAAAGATTCCAATGGCATGGGAAGCGATTGGCTTGCATGACCGTCGTCCGTGCCGTGTCACCAATTTATGGACGGGGGATGAGTTGGGCGTGCATACGCGCAGTTTTACCTCCGAAGTCGCGCCCCATGACGGCTTGATTGTTATGATTACACCTGAACGCTAGAAAGCAACCCCCCTGCGTGTTGTGGGGGTTCGTTTATCCTAGTAATCCCTCATGCCTCAATAATTCGTCGAGATGATCCACCAAACGGTTGACGGCATCTGAAATCGAATATTCCAGATGCACTGTCGCCAGTAGCAGTGACTCAATATCTTGGCGCAGGTGAGTGGGGCGTTTGGGGCAGTGCCGCTCGGCAAAGGCGATTAGGCGCTTTTCACCCGGATGTGGCTGACGATTGATGGCGAATAGGATGTCAAAATAACTTGCCAGCAGAGCGGCGGCCCGATGATTGAGGCTGACCAGATCATGACGGGCAGCGGCTTTTTCCAATTGGTGCAAATAAGACGGGGCAATACCCCTTAGCAGAGGCCGATTAAGTTCCACAATCGCCCCAACCAGTGTATCGGGATAGGGTTGATTAGCCATGTACTGAAGGCGACCAAACCAGCCGTCGCGGTCAAACAGTATTTTCGAAATCCTCACAGTATGCCAGAAACAGGTGGTATAGCCCGTCCATGCCTGATGCCGATTGAGTGTCCGGTCAAGTTGGTCTTCAATCCACCCGACTGTCCAGAAAACCGCGTCCGCATGGACACCTGTTTCGCGGTCATCCCACTCATTCCCCGGCCCCCAATAATCCACAATTTCCACATGGTCGGAAAATTCTGCCCCAATCGCGGTACGAACCTCTACCGGAATCTCGGCATGGGAGTAGATATAGACATCAATATCGGAATCTGGCCCCGCCGTACCGGACATGTGCGAACCCGCAATGGCAACCGCCTGCACATCCGACAGTTGGGCAAAACGGGTGGCGACTCGTTGGGCAGTTTGGAGATGGGTTTCGTTCATTTCATAACCATCAATTGGGTGATATGGATAGCGTTGCCATTTTAGCAAACGGGGTGATGATTATCTGCCATGAAATGAAAGGTCGCATTTGCACGCGAGACGGGATTTCTCAAGAGTATCAAGTTAGGGTCGCGGTTCATAGGAAGATTCACATATCCATTTGCCATTTGGCCCAACCACCAGCACATAATCGTTGGGTACAAATAGCATCCAGTCCTCAGCATCTTCAGCATAATCACCCGGCAGAATATGGAAAGTTAGGCCATTTTCAAAACACAGCGCAGTTTCGAGTAGAGGGGCGATTATTTCAATAGCTTCAAGGGCGACATTTTCCATCTTTTTGACGTGGGATGTAATCAATTCAGGGTCATCGTCAGATGTAGCGATAACTTCCGACCCAATTCCAAGCCACCACTCACAGCAGTATGCCCAAAGATGCCATTCGCCATGTGTATAGGATCGTTTTCCGCTGGGCAGATTATAGGTACGGGTAATTGGCTTCCCGAATTCAAATAAAACAAAACTTCCGACACCCTTCCAAACACGCCACGCTTTCTGTCCAAGCAATCCGCTTACAATACCTTCGATTTCAATGACGTCGGAGGGGGTCGCCATGTGGTGTTATTGCTCCGCCAAGATGCTGCATGTCCCGCCGACAGAATAGAGGGGGAGTTCGTCTTCGCTTAGGCGGATATTGACCGTCTCAACACCACTGACGTTATAAATGAGGGATTCGATGACCGTCGCCGCTTGGTTATAGGCTTTGTTGACGAGGTTGGCGTAATCATAGGACACAATGCGGTCTTGGGCCTTGCGGACGAGTTCCTCTTCCAATCCCCGACACCCCGGCCAATCACCCAACCCCGGCCCGCGTGAGCAATTCCGATCATAGAACTCGGATTTTTCCAAATTGATGATACATTCCCGAACTTGGGCCTGTGGAATTGTGATCGTAACGATTGATCCCTCAATCTGGATGTCATCCAGTGTGACCAACGTCAAATCTACGCCCGCCGTTACGTCAAAATAGGCTTTGTATTTCAACGAAATCCCCCCCGGTACAACACCACGATCCCCATCGGCAAACAGTTCGGGGAACACCACTTGTTCACGGGCGGTTTCTAGCCATGCCTGCCGCTGAATTGGCCCAAAAATGGCTTGCGGCGGAATGGGAGTTGGTGTGGGGGTCACGGTGGGGGTAGGGGTAAAGGTAGCAGTCGGGGGCAGCGATGGCACACCCAATGGCATCCGCGACGGGGTGGCGGGCGTAATCAACGATTCGCGGCTGGTATCGTCATCACCATCCATCGCAAACAGCAAATAGCCGATGATGCCGACCCCAATCAGCATCAATCCGACCAAGATGCCTAAACTACAGGATAGAAAAAAGGTAGGATAGCGACGGTGTTCCAATGGGCTACCTCATAAACACTACGAAGTTTGACGGAGGCGCTCTACCCACCCGCGATAGATTTCCTCAAAAATCATCGGCAAGGTTTTGGTGATGTCCCAATTCGGGTAATGGGCTTTCATTTTCCCCAAATCGGAGATGTAACAAATATGATCGCCTTCGCGGTTTTTATCTACATACTCATAACGCATTTTCTGCCCGCTGAGTTGCGCAGCGAGGTCAAATGCTTCCAAAATCGAGACCGAGTTGCCACGCCCACCGCCCAAATTATAGACTTCACCGGGGCGGGGATTGGCATAAAACGCCTCGATAAAGGTGGCGACATCGTGGGCATGGATGTTGTCGCGCACCTGTTTGCCCTTATAGCCAAAAATTTTATAGTGACCGCCTGCCACATTGACCTTGATGAGATAACTCAAAAAGCCATGTAGTTCCACACCCGAATGATTTGGCCCGGTCAAGCACCCCCCGCGCAAACAGCACGTTTTCACGCCAAAGTAGCGCCCATATTCCTGCACCATCACGTCGGCGGACACCTTCGACACGCCAAAAATAGAATGCTTGGACTGGTCAATCCGCATATCCTCGCGCACCCCGTTATAGTCGGCGGGGTCGGCGTAATCCCAACGGGTCGCCAGTTCGTTTAAGGCCAATTCGTTCGGCGCGTCGCCATAGACCTTGTTGGTGGACATATGCACAAATACGGCATCCGGCGCGTGGCGATGGGTGGCTTCCAATAAATTGAGCGTGCCTACCGCGTTCACATCAAAATCATCAAAGGGGCGGGTGGCGGCCAAATCATGGCTGGGTTGGGCGGCGGCATGAACGATTAAATCTGGCTGCAATTCTTGGATACACTGTTCGATGGCAGGCCGATTACGAATATCCAGTTCGTGATGTTGAAAATGGCGACAGGTCGCTTCCAAGCGGCGCTGATTCCAACGGGTATCGCCAGCAGGCCCAAAAAAATCGGCCCGCATGTTGTTGTCTATACCATGTACTGTCCAGCCGAGGGCATCAAAATGGGTGACGACTTCTGAACCGATGAGACCGCTGGAGCCGGTCACAAGAATTTTCTTAGTCAATATCGTTTCCCTATGCGTGGGTTGTAAATATCTCGCAGGGGAGTGTAGCGTAAAAAGGGGCAGATTTTAATAGGGAATGTCGGGTGGGTTTTCACAAAAAACCGCCCCTGTCAAATTGTGTAAATTCTGTCTACGGCGACCAATGAGAAATTACGCGAATTTCGCTCAAAAGGCCATTATACAGGCATAGTTGCATTGTTAGTAAATTCTGTCAGCACCAACGCTAATCTCTCGCTAAACTAAAGAGAGGGGAAAGAGGTGGTTACAAAAAACCTTGTATATTAAGTTTTGCTCAATGATTCGGAGGGGACTCCAATGGCTTTTTTTCATACCCGTAAGGCATTTGCCCTACTGTTCGTTTTTAGCATTATCGCAGGTTTTATCGCGCCCACATTTTTGCACCCCCAACAAACCGCACTGGCAGCACCGCCGATCTCTGCCCCCAAAGCGCCGCCAAACCCACCTGTCTATCCCAGCAACTGCGGCGGAATTTTTGCCAATGTCTATAACGTTGGGACGGGTCAACCGTATGCCTCGATAGGGGCCGTACCATTTAGCAGTCTGCCACCCAGTTCGATTGTGCGCATTCATTATCGCGCCACTCCTTACTATGAAAAAGTGTTCGTGAATACGATTGCGACGGCCAACCAGCCCGTTTGTATTGTGGGTGTGCCGGGGCCAAATGGCGAACTGCCGATTATTGATGGGCAGAACGCCACCACCAGCGCCAACATGGAAACGCACTATGATGGCAGCCAACAGCGCGGCCTGTTCACCATTATCGGCGCGGATGACGGCCTGCTGCCTGCCTACATTTATGTGGAGGGGCTGCATTTCCGCAATGCCTATCAGGATTACACCTTCACCGCCAAAAATGGCACGGTGCGGAATTACACCACCAATGCGGCGGCGGTGTATGTGCAACGCGGCGAACACATCCGCATCACGGGTTGTATCATCAGCGGCTCGGGTAATGGCTTATTTGCGGCTACTGATGATGATGGCAATATCACCCGCGACCTAACCCTCGAATACAGCTATGTTTATGGCAATGGGGTGGTGGGGCGTGACCGCGAACACAACACCTATACCGAATCCATTGGTATGGTCTATCAATACAACTATTTTTCGGCGCTGCGACCCGGCTCGATGGGGGCGAACATCAAAGACCGTTCATCCGGCACGATTGTCCGCTATAACTGGGTGGACGGCGGCGCAATTGTGGTGGATTTGGTCGAATCGGAATACGGCCATCCTGTCCTCAGCCAGCAGCCAAATTATCATACGGCATGGGTCTATGGCAACGTGCTGATTAATCGCCCTACCTCTTCGGCTAATGGACGCAGCACGGTACATTTTGGCGGCGACAACGGCGGGGATACCCCTATACCGGGAACACAGCCCTGCGGGTGGGATACAGGGCAAGACCCTACCGACTGTTATCGCAAAGGGCCGCTCTATTTTTTTAACAATACCGTTATCCTGCATGTGTCGTCCGGCCACAAAACGCTGCTCCGGCTCCAAACCGATGAGCAGTATGCCACCGCCTATAATAATATCGTGCATGTGGTCGGCACGGGTTATAACATCAGCTATATGAGTTATCGGGGACAGTTGAATCTCGGCCTCAATATCGTCAATCGCAACAGTAGCCCCCTCACCGATTTTCACCTCAACCAACCCGGCCCGGCGTCAACGGTGGTCGGGCATACCAATGTCACGGTCTTCACCAATCCGGCCCAAACGGGTTTTGTCAATGCCAACGCCGAAAATTTCTATTTGTTGCCGACATCACCCGCCATCAACAACGGCACCCCCATTCTCAGTCCGGCCCTGCCAGTGACGAATGAATATCACGCCACACTGGGGGCACGGGTGCGCAATAATGATGGGGCACTGGACATGGGGGCGTTTGAATATACCCCCTCGCTGGCAATGGATACGCTCGCCGTATTTAATCCAAATACGGAGGCCGCCAGCCTCATCAACACGCTCCAAGATAGCCCACCCCCCTCCGCTAATCTCAATTTTTCACCGACACCCCCCGCCGCTGTCGTCAATGGACAATGGGTCATGGGCGATTGGGATGGCAACGGGCAAAAGTCACCGGGAGTCCATGCACCGAATGGCGTATTCTATTTCACCAATGTGGTTGGCTCGACGACCAGTTGGAATGGCATTTGGTTTGGCCTGTTTAATAAACCTGCCGTAGTGGGGCGATTTAATGCTGGCATCAATCGTGACTGTTTTGGTGTCGTGGACAATGCCAATTTCCCACCCTATGGTATGGCGTTTGCCTTGTATTTCACCTGCGACAATGCGGGTGGCAATCCTCCCAAGACGTTCCAATGGCTCAGTGTGTTGCTGCCCGATAATCAAGGCTTTAGTGGAGCGTTCCAATTCACCGCTGGCGATTTTGACGGCAACGGGGTGGATTCGATTGCCGTGCGGCGCGGGCCGTTTATCGCATGGACAAATGTCCCGCCGACGACAGTCGAATCAGCCTTCAGTTATGCCCAATATATCGGCACTCCCTCGTCAGTAGATTATGGGGTGGTGTTGGGGGGCGACTGGGATGGCAATGGCCTCGATAGCTTTGGCCTATTCTATCAAGACGGGGCGTTCTATCGCCGCAACGACCTTGAATGGAACACAGGCCGCTATCTCTTGCAGCGGGTTGGTGTCCCGATTGGCACCCCAACCAACGCAGTCAATTGGCGAGGACATACGGGTGGCACAGGCGGCAGCAGTGGAAGTGAGGCTGGTAGTGATAGTCCCTCCACCCAAACGCCGCTCGGTTTAGTAGGTCATATCGAAGCCGAAAGCCCGGATGTTACGAAGCAGGGCAGTTGGACAATCCAATCCGCACCAACCGCTAGTGGTGGGCACTATGTCTTTAGCAGTGACCTGTCCGGCGCATTGACCCTGCAATTTGAGGGCACATCCGTCGAAATCGCCTATCTCGAAGGGCCAGCTTTTGGTACATTCACGGTGTTGATTGACGATGTTGGGGTACGCACAGTTATCGCTACCAATGCGACGGCGGGTCATGCCAGCACCGTTGTCAATTACCTGACCGATGAAGTCCACACGCTCCAAATTGTGCCAATTGATGGGACGATAGCGGTGGATACGTTCAATATTTCCACACCGTAAATACCAAATTCGTTTAGGGCTATCCAGATTTGTGGGGTAGCCCTAGTCCTTTTTGGTACGTTTCACCTTTTCCGAGGGCCGGAAGCGCAGCCCTGACCACGTATCATCAATGGAAATCGCGGCGACTATTTCTAGCCCCTTCGCGTTGACCGCCTCCCACCCAATGTCGCGGGTAATGTCGGTTTTGATCTTGCTCGACTTTTTGGGGTAGGTCATCCACAAGAGGCCGTCGTGCTTGATTCCATCAATAGCAATTGGTGCAAGGCTATCTACCTCGGCCTTATTATGTACAAACACCTGTACGACATCGAAGCTCCTGCCGTCGGGTTCGGTGGCAAGGGCGGTATTCGGCGGTAGATCACCCAATGCCTCAAAATAGCCGCCGGGGGCATTGAGAATCAAGCATTTATGGCCTGCTTTAATGCCGAGACGTTGTATCAGCGTGCGTTCAGTCATAAAATTCTCTCCATATCCATTGCATCTGCTTCCAAGATACCACAGTCAAAATCAAAAAATGCGTGCTTTTCGGCTACCTCTGCTATAATCTCTACCAAAGGCTATGCTTGGACGTTGATGGAATGAGGTGGGGACGCCCCTCGCAACACCGCAATGGCAGTGCAGGCCAATTTCCAACAACCGGAAACCACAACCTGTATTTTTTCCGGTATGCTACCATGCTATTTAAGACCACCTGTAGGAGAGCATTTTCATGGGTGAAATTATCTCAATCCATTCGTTTCGCGGGGGAACTGGGAAATCTAATGTGACGGCGAACGTCGCCACACAGGTCGCGCTAAAAGGCTATCGCGTCGGCATCGTAGACACCGACATCATGTCCCCCGGTATCCATGTGCTGTTTGGTTTTGATGAAACCCGCATCCAAAAATCCCTCAACGACTATCTCTGGGGCAAGGCGACCATTGACGAAGCCGCTTACGCCATTCACGAAGTCGCTGGCGATGACCCCGAACGCGCTTTTTTGAAAAAAACCAAGCTGTGGTTGATTCCGTCCAGCATCCGCACCGCCGAAATCGCCCGTGTGCTGCGTGAAGGCTATGACGTGGGCCTGCTGAATGAAGGCTTCCACACCGTTATTGATGATCTGCAACTCGATTACCTCTTTATTGATACCCACCCCGGCCTGAATGAAGAAACGCTGCTGTCTATCGCCATTTCCAGCGCCCTCATTATCATCCTACGCCCCGATAACCAAGACTTTCAGGGGACGGCGGTCACGGTAGACATTGCCCGCAAATTGGAAGTGCCCAAGCTGCGATTGGTCATCAACAAGGCCCTGTTGGAACGTTATGATGTTGATCAGATGCGGGAAGCGATCTCCCAACAATATAATGCTGAGGTGGCAGGTGTGCTGCCGCTTTCAATAGATGTGGCGTTTAATGCCAGCGGCAATATTTTCAGCGCCATGTATCCCGACCACCCGTGGTCAAAGGTCATCCGCGAAATCACTGAAAACATCATCAGTTAAACTGAAAAGAAGGGGAAGTGTCGCATGACTAGCGGTAATGATGATCCCCTCAAGGACTTGTTGCAGTCGGCCCGTCAGCGTTCCAAGACCGGGCCGCTGGACGAAAACCCAGCCGAACAGAAGGGCAGTGCGGGAGCCGTTGGGCCATCCATCCCCGCTGCCCCTCAAGGGCTTAATCCGCTTGATTTACTAGCCCTGCCCCAAAGCCAGCGTGATCTGGTCAATTGGCTGTCTCGTCAAAAGCAAGCCACCCTATCCCAGATTCAATCCGCCCTGAACCTATCCCCACAAGATACTGCCCAGACCATCCGCGCCCTAAAAGCAGCCGGGTATGTGCGCGAGGCTCTTGTGGAAGGGCATCTGCATTATCGTGTGGCATTCAGCGGCAAAATCAGCCGGGCCGCCCAAAATCTACCCGATGCCATCTGGTCAAAGGTGGATTTGGATAACGCTGCCTTCCTAAAGGCGATTCCTCTGTTCCGCGATTTACCTGCCGACGTGTTCAAAGCAGTGCTGAATAATGTGGAATCTCGCACCTATCGCCGCAACGAGGTCATTTTGTGGCAGGGTGAACCAAACACCTTAGTGCGATTTGTCAAAAGTGGCATCGTTGGCATGACCCATTTTAATCCCCATGACGCCAACAAGCGCATTTTGTCCTATGTCAAACAGGGCGAGATTCTGGGTTTTTATGCGTTGCAAGAAGGGCACGTGCAGTCGTCGCCTGTCACCGCCACCGCCCTTAGCGAAGTGGAGGTGTTGGCCCTCAAACGCGAAGAGGTGTTCGACTTGATTGGAAAACATCACGTCGCAGCACTGGCCCTCAATCAAATGCTCATCCAGCGGGTCATTAATCTTGCCAATCGTTCCGACAGCACCGCCGATGAATCTCGATTAGCCCTTATTTTGAGCATCGGGGAAGGCTTTGGCGTGACCACCATTGGCAGTATGCTTGCCATGACCCTTGCCAAAACCAGTGGACAACCCGCCGTCTACAGTGAATATCCCACCAGTGACAAGCTGGCAGGTCAATTTGGCTTCCCTGCCGATGAAAAAACCTATACCCATCCCGGCGGTTATCAGGTCAAAGTATTAGAGGCGACGCCCGGTATCCCGCCCGCTGTGCGTGCCACCCTGATTTTGGATGAACTGCGGAGTGAATACCCCAATGTGGTCTTGGGCCTATCCGGTGAAATGGACGATAACGTCACCTATTTGCTGGAACGTGCCAATCAAATTGTCATTTTGACCGCGCCGACCCCCGACGCATGGAAAAAAGTCAGTGCGTTGGTCAATCGGCTGAAAAATAACGTGTCGCCGGAAAGTACACGGGTTTACATTGTGGTCAATCGTCCCCAAAAGCCCCATACCGATCAGATTTTGTATGGGCAGGCCGATCTGGAAATTCCGTATCTGCAAAACATGCCGGGATTAGCCGACCACCGCCACGACAATTTGCCGCCGCAGTTAAGCCGTGCCATGCAAGCACTCGCAGATCGCTTGGGCCGCACCAGCCGCATTACGATCTATATTCCCAAGCAGCTTGAAGATAACCCGATTGATACCAGTCCGTATGTCCAAAAGACGCTCAATTTTTTGGCGACATTGTTCAAGGAATCGCCCGCCATCAAAGACGAGAGTCAGCGGCTTACCAGCACAGGCGAAAGTGGTATCATCAGCGAAACGATCTACACCGTCCGTACTTATGTCACACAGAGCGAACTCGATAAACACTTAGATAAGGTTTTAGATTTTGCGGCGTCCATCAAAACCGACCTCAACCAAGAGGCACTAGCGATTGAAGTCAACCATAAATTTATGCTCATTTAGTCAGGGCAGGTGGTCTTTCCGATGGATCACCGACGGCTGCACAACGCTATGAAACGAATATGGCTTATGATGTGAATTTCTCTGTGTATACGCAAGGTTATTTGCTACTGATAACACGGGAGATCACATGACAAGCGATAGACGGAACTTGAATCTTATTGTACTGCTGTTCACATTTGCCATTGGGGTACTGCCAGCCGTTGCCCAAAGTAACGAACTATATGGCAGTAGCGGACTTGGCGACCCCCTTTATCCTGAATTGGGCAATGGGGGCTATGATGCCCAGCACTACACGATTGATCTAACGGTGGATATGGAAACCAATTTTATTACCGCCACAACAACCATTGAGGCCATCACTTTGCAGCCACTCAGCGCATTTAATCTTGATTTGGCTGGCCTTGAAGTAACCGATGTTTTGGTCAATGACAGTGTGGCAGATTTTCAGCGCACGGGAAATGAGTTAACCGTCATTCTGGCGGAGGAATTGCCAACCGACAGCGCCTTAACAGTGGTCGTTCAGTACAACGGGGTGCCAGCCCCTGTACAAGACCCCGGCCTGTTGTACCGCCCAGTGGGTTGGGCGATGTATGAGTCGGGGATCTTTGTGCTCAGCGAGCCGTCTGGGGCGATGTCGTGGTTTCCGTCCAATAATCACCCGTTGGATAAGGCGGCCTACACGTTTCGGGTGACGGTTGCAAAACCGTATAGTGTGGCGGCGAATGGGATTTTGATGGATCAGCAAGATAATGGCGATACCCAGACATTTATCTATGAAGCCCGTGACCCAATGGCGAGCTACTTGGCGACGGTCAATATATCTGAGATGGTGATGGTGGTGGATACTGGCGCTAATGGATTGCCCATCCGAAACTTCTTTCCACCCAATGAGGCCGAACGGCTTACCGAGGCTTTTGCACCAACGGCTGATATGATCGAATTTTATGAATCGCTTATTGGCCCATTCCCATTTGAAACCTATGGGGCGCTGGTCGTAAATGATGGGACGCTAGGCGGTGCATTAGAAAATCAGACCCTTTCGATTTTTGGGATTAACGCCGTTGCAGATGAGTTCGTTGCCCATGAATTGGCCCATCAATGGTTTGGGAATAGTGTCTCGATGGTGACTTGGCAAGACATTTGGTTGAATGAGGGTTTTGCGACCTATTTCGCAGCACTGTGGAGAGAACATACACAGGGTTCAGCCGCCTTTGAGACCTATATGAATGAAGTGTATCGCTCGCTGCAAACGATACCCCCCGACCTTTTGATAGGTCAGCCGCCCGTAGCCCGGTTGTTAGATTTGCAGATCTATTTCCGGGGGGCATGGACGCTTCATGCGCTGCGTCTGACATTTGGGGATGAGGTCTTTTTCGAAATTCTGCGGGCCTATTACGCGCGTTTTCAATATGCCAATGCCAGCACCGCTGATTTTGTGGAGGTCGCTTCGACTATCAGCGGACAAGATCTAGCCGAGTTTTTCCAAGCGTGGTTGTATAATCCAGAATTGCCTGAGATACCAGCTACGAATTAATCACCTAGATAGAAATTCGAGGTCGGGATGCGTAAATTGATTGTCATTGCGGGAATAGCAGTTATCGCTGGAATATTCTTGTCGAATGCAACTGCCCAAGATGGCGGGCAGGGCGCTCCCGGCCTCGGTGATCCCTTCTATGACAGATTGGGCAACGGCGGCTATGATACGCTGCACTATATGATTGACCTGAGCGTTGATGTGAACACAAATACCATCAGCGGCACGACCACTATTGAAGCCGAGGCCACCCAAACCCTGACCGGCTTTAATCTCGATTTTGCTGGGCTGAAAATTTCCGATATTTCAGTGAATGATGTTTCCGCCGATTACAGCCGCGATGACTTTGAATTAATCGTTATCCCCGCTACGCCCATTGAGGAAGGGGCGACTTTTGTAACCGTCGTGACCTATAGTGGTATTCCTACCCCCTATCCTGATCCATCCGTAGATGGGTTTCCCATCGGCTGGCTACGCTTTGGCGGCACAATCTTTGTCATGAGCGAACCGGGTGGGGCGATGTCGTGGTTTCCTAACAACAACCACCCCAGCGACAAGGCGACCTACACTTTTGAGATTACCGTCCCGGAACTGTATGTCGTTGCGGCGACAGGCTTGCCGGTTGATGAAATAGATAATGGCGACACACGCACCTTCGTTTCGGAAATGAACGACCCGATGGCAAGTTATTTGGCGAGTATTTCGGTTGGCGATTTTGTACGGGTAGACGAAACCGGGCCGGATGGTTTGCTCATCCGTAATTATTTCCCCACCGATCAAGCTGAGGAATTAACTGATGCCTTCAGCCCCACCGGGGAGATGATTGCGTTTTTTTCTGACCTCTTTGGCCCCTATCCCTTTGATGTTTATGGCGCGGTGGTCGTTACCATTCCGTTTGGCGGGGCGCTGGAAAATCAGACCCTCTCGATATTTGGAACAGACGCGGTTGACGAATACACCATTGTGCATGAACTGTCGCATCAATGGTTTGGCGACAGTGTATCCCCGGCGACATGGGACGACATATGGCTGAATGAAGGCTTTGCAACCTATGCCGAGGCGCTGTGGGCTGAATATCTTGATGGCGAGACAGGCCTCACCGACTATATGGACGAACTCTATGACTACATGGTCGAGGAGGAACTTGGCCCACCCGGTCTTCCCGATTCAAGCGATCTGTTTAATGGGGCGGTTTATTTGCGGGGCGGCTGGACGCTCCATGCCCTTCGTTTAAAGGTGGGGGATGAGGCCTTTTTTGAAATTCTGCGCACCTATTACGCGCGTTTTCAATATGCCAATGCCAGCACGGAGGATTTTATTGCGGTGGCGGAGGAAATCAGCGGGGAAGACTTAACCGGCTTTTTCCAAATGTGGCTGTATGATGAAGAAGTGCCGGAGATGCCAGAATAGGGGCAGCTAGGTCAATTCTGGCGACCCTAAACGGGCATGGCGGACGACTAAATAAATCCAAAACTTTAGGAAGGAATGTGTGGTATGGCAGGTGTATGTTGGGTGTGTGGCAAGCCAGCCGAGGCTTCGTGCCGATTTTGTGGACGATTCGTCTGCAAAGATCACGCCTCCAAATATCCCTATTTCATGGCGGTGTATGTTGGGGCAGCCAATACACCCAAAGCGATTGTCGTCGCCGATGCCATTTGGTGTGGCATCTGCCGACCACAACCCGAACCGATTGAAATGCCAGAAATGTATTAATAGGGCAGGGGGCGATAAATAAACCACTATGTCATCATCGTCGAATTGGTATGATCGCTTGATGGAACACCTTAAGTCCAAGCCATCAGATCAAACCCCGCAGCAGGATGTGTTCCGCAAAGTGACCGATAAATTGACCCAAGACCCCACCGGATTAACCCCGTTGGATATTGTGGATTTGCCTGCCCACCAAAAAGAGGTCATGCTGATGATGATGCGTGACCACGAAGCGGCAACGGCAGGCATCTCCATCGAAGAGTTGCGTAGGCGTCTCAACAATCCATCGCATTTGGAAACCACATTGGCGGAACTGACTGGAAATAATTGGCTACTGATGATGGGTGAGGCCCCTAATCTCTTATATAAGGTGCACCTCAAAGCCAAACGTGGTTCCAGCAGCAAAGATATGTGGTCGGTCTTGGCGGAACGTCTGGCAAAACGCGACTCAAAGCCGCCTGAAAATTTATGATGCAAGGGGTTGCTAATTATAAATAATTTTATTGAACAGTTTTAGAAAATTGAACTGTCATTAAAATTCTAGATCAAATTCAAAACCTAGCACCCCTTTGGGACGTAATGATTGAAAATAAATCTATGCCAACAAAGGGGATTTTTTTATGTGGACGACCTTTCGTAATCGCAATTTTGCTCTCCTGTGGTTTGCCGGATTAGTTTCCTATTCTGGTGACTGGATATTACGTATTGCCCTGCCTGTTGCGCTCTACAAAATGACAGGGACTGCCTCCGCTCTCAGCCTCCTATTTATCGTCTATGTCATACCCAATATCGTCATCGGCTCGGTGGCGGGGGTATTTGTGGATCGTTGGGAACGCCGCCGTTTAATGGTCATTACCAATGTTCTGATGGGCTTGGCGGTGCTGCCCCTCGTCGCTGTCCAATCTTCCGATTGGCTCTGGCTGATTTATATGGTCGCTTTCGCCGAATCCGCCGTCGGGCAATTTTTTGGCCCCGCCGAAAATGCCATGCTGCCCCTTTTGGTAGATAAAGAACAGCTCGGGTCAGCCAACGCACTCAATATTCTCAATAATAACTTGGCGCGATTCATTGGGGCGGGCATCGGCGGGGTCATTGTCGGTGGGATGGGCCTTGAAGCGGCGGTTATTTTGGACGCGCTGACCTATTTTGTGGCGGCGGGGCTGGTTGCGCTGATTTCCGTCACCTCCCAACCCAATGTCCAAGAGCAGGCGGCCCATGCGCTGGATGCCATCAAAAAGGTTGGGCAGGATTGGCAAGTGGGGATTCGTTTTGTCCGCTATGAACCTGTTGTCCGCCTGCTATTTTTGAGTATGGTGCTGATGGCGATTGGTGAAGGTACGATAGCGGTTTTGTTCGCGCCGTTTGTCTTGGATGTGCTGAAAGGCGGGGAGGCCGGGGTGGGGGCGTTGATGTCGGCCCAAGCCGTCGGCGGCATTAGCAGTGGCGTTTTGGTGGCGTGGCTTGCTACCAAATTTGCCCCTGACCGATTACTTGGCATGGGGGCTTTCATTTTTGGCCTGATTGATCTCATTATTTTCAACTACTCAACCTTTGTAGACGGCTTTGCGATTGCGATTGGGTTGTTTGCCCTCGTCGGCATTCCAGTAGCGGCGGCCTTCACGGGTTTGCAAACCCTCTTGCAGTTGCGTGTGCCGGATGAACTACGCGGACGGATATTCGGCGCACTCGGTACAACATTTGGCATTTTCACCATATTTGGCATGGCATTTGCAGGCATGATGAGCGATAGTCTAGGCATCGTTCCGGTGCTAAATATTCAAGGTTTCGCCTATACCACCATTGGTCTTCTCGGCTTGACCGTGCTACACCGCCAAACGGGACAGGCGACACCCCCACCCCTTGAAACGCTAGGAGAAATTCAAACCGCATGATTCCCAAACGCATTCAATCGGCCCTCGTCCTTGTACTGGCAGTTGGGGCAGCGATGATGGTTCACAGGCCATCCTCCCCCGCCCAAGCCGTTTCCGATGACCGCATGGCCCGTCTTGCACGCGGCATCAATTTGCCGTTCTGGTTCTGGCTTGGCCCAAATGACCCCGAAGCCATCCAGAGCCGTTTTTCCGACGAAGAATTTACCCGCCTGCGTGAAATGGGCTTTACGAATGTGCGTATTCCCGTTGCAATGGCCCCATTTTATAACCCCGATGCTCCCGGCGAACCTGATGCCGACAGATTAGCCCTGCTCGATTCACAAATTGACCGTATACTCGCCGCTGACCTCGCCGTGATTATTGATTTGCACACCGTCAATGTGGACGAGGGCGCGACGGTTTACAGTGGCGATCTGGAAACCGATGATGCCTTTGTAGAGAGCTTTTTGGCGTTCTGGGGCGGCTTGGCAGGTCATTTGAAAAAATACGACCCCGACCTTGTGTTTTTTGAGGTTTTTAACGAACCCGTGTTTTTTAACAATCAATCGCGCTGGGTAGAGGATATTCTGCCGCGCACCCTTGCCGCTGTACGAGCCGCTGCCCCCGACCATACCTTGATTGCAAGCGGCACACGCTGGGCCAGTATTGACGGCCTTTTGTTGGTGACACCGATTGACGACCCCAATATTGTCTACAATTTCCACTTCTATGAGCCGTTTATCTTTACCCATCAAGGCGCGAGTTGGGTGGACGACCCGGTGATTCAATCATTGTTCGGTGTGCCCTATCCCTCCGACCCCGAAAAAGTGGTGACGCCCTTATTTGACCGCTACAGCCCCGAAGCCCAAACCTATCTGCGCGGTTATGGGGAGGAAGGCTGGAATATCGAAAAATTGGATGTGCGGATTAGTCAGGCCGTCGCATGGGCCGAAGAACACGGCGTCCAACTCATTTGCACCGAATTTGGTGCCTATGCCCCGCTTGCCCCTAAGAACAGCCGCATCCAATGGATCTCGGATGTCCGCACCACCTTTGAAAAATATGGCATCGCGTGGGTGATGTGGGAATATGACAGCGATTTCGGTTTCGTGGAGCGTGTGGCAGGTGAATTGAAGTACAACGAGGATGTGATTACGGCGTTGGGCTTGCAACCTTAAAGAATGGCATCTTAATGAACCATCAGATACCCCACCCAAGCAGTGATGAAAAGCCTTGTGTTATCATCATTTGTTGAATACAGATAAAATAGAGATACAGCGAAACTGATAGAAGGTCAATCAGACTGCTAGGTAATTAAGTGCAAGAGTTGGAGCAATAAAGGATACAGCTATGGAAACCGTGACCGCCAACAAACTCGTAGACGAAATTACAGACTTTCTCGTGGGTACCCCTACCCTAGAGGAAATTATCGCGTTTAAGCCGTCTGACGTCTTGGATGAGCGGGTTCATCATTTACTAGACTTAAATAGTGAAGGTGAGATTTCGGCAGAAGAGCGCAAGGAATTGGAGAAATATATAGACCTTGACCATGTAATGACCATGCTCAAATTGAAGGCACGTCTAAAGTTGGCAGGTAAGGCATGACCTATATTGCGTATTCAATGAAGCAAGCAGTCATCAAGCGTGCTGGGAACTGCTGCGAATATTGCCTGATTACGAAGGACGATACACTATTTTCCTTTCACATCGAACATATTATTCCGCTCAGGCACACGGGTAAAACGGAGCTTGAGAATTTATGTCTCAGTTGCCCACGCTGTAACCTTCTTAAAGCTACTGATATTGCCTCAATTGACCCTCAAACCAAGCTCTTGGCACCGTTTTTCAATCCTCGCAAACAAAAATGGGTCGACCATTTTCACCCAGATGGCCCAATCATTAAACCCTTAACTCCAGAAGGTCGTGTTCTGGTAAATGTCCTGCAACTTAATTCAGATAAACGTCTAAGTCAACGGACATTGATGATAAAGTTAGGGCAGTACCCGTGTAAAATACCCGAATCCGAGTAGAAGAATAGAGATTTAAGTTTTTATGACTCTCGACCCCCAATTCAAAGCCAACCTTGCCCGCTTTATCCCTTCTGATTTGATGGAGTTGCTGCCGGAGGATGACAAGGCCATGTCGCAAGCCATCCGCCGACTCAGCAGCCTACAAAAATCGGTGTCCTCATTCCTGCCGCTCTACATCGCCGACAATGAAGATTTGCTGACCCGCGATTATGGCGATTCCCGCCCCGGCACGTTTATGTTTTCGGACGTTTCCGGTTTCACGGCGCTATCCGAAAAATTGCAGGTTGCCAAAGGGGTTGAGGCCGTCGAGATTTTGACCGAGGTCATCAACGACTATTTTGCGACGATGCTAGAAATCATCGCCAAGTCCAACGGGGAATTACTGAAATTCGCAGGGGATGCCCTGCTCGTGTTTTTCCCCGAAGAAAAAGGCGAGGGCGATGTCGCGGCGAAGGCGATTCGAACGGGTCTCCGGATGCAGCGGGCTATGACGCAGAAATTTCAACCGATCCAGCACCCTGTTTTGGCGGAGATGTTTGGTGAGGATCATGGCATGGAACTCACCATGTCGGTGGGGATTAGCCGGGGACATCTGTTTGAGGCACTGGTCGGCAATGACATCCAGCGCGACCACATCATTCAAGGCCGCCTGCCGGGAATGGCGATGTTGGCGGAGGAAGCAGGTATCCGCGATGATGTCATTATAGATGCCGCATTATTTGAGGATTATCACAACGATTTTGAAATGGCCCCGACCAAAGAAGAGGGCTTTTATCAGGTCGTGGATAATTTTGGTGACGGCCTGAGCGATTACGAAATCAATGCCCCCAAACGGCGGCGGGGTGGGGTGGCGGGCCTGCTCAGTTTTGAAGATAAAGACCTGCTGGCGGATCTCCAAAAGGAATATCACAAGCTGGCGACGGTGGCGAAATATGTCGCGCCGGAAATCGTCAATAAGCTGGCGGTGACAGGCGACCATGTGGAAAGCGAAAACCGGCCCGCGACGGTCATGTTTGTCAATTTTAATGGCTTCGCCGAATTATTGGAGCAGTGGGGGCCGGAAAATCTGAATTTACTAGTCTCGGTCTTGAATCGTTATTACAGCACCATGCAGCGCGTGATAACTAGCAATGGCGGCTCACTCACCCGCACTGACCCTTTTGGACGCGGCACAAAAATGCTGATTACCTTTGGCGCTCCGGTGGCCCATCCCGACGACCCCGTGCGGGCGGTGGCGACAGCGATGGAAATGAACTGGCAGTTGGATCGCCTCAATACGCGCCTTTTGGACGAACTACCCAAAGAACTCCATCGCTGGCCGTTCATTACCCAAAAAATGGGCATCGCACAGGGCTTTGTCTATGCAGGTGAGGCGGGATGGCGGGCACGGCGTGAATATACCGTCATGGGCGATGATGTCAATTTGGCGGCACGACTGATGAAAGCGGCTGAACCCGGTCAAGTGGTCATTAGCAAACGTGTGCATCGGCGCGTCAATTTACACTTTCAGACCGTCGAACTGCCCCCGCTGAAATTAAAGGGTAAAGCCGAACCCGTGCTGGCCTATTCGGTACAGGGGGTTACGGCCCGTTCCGCCGATTTGCCACTCACTTCCTCGACCAAATTCGTGGGTCGGGATGTGTTAATGCTGACCCTCAGTTATGCCTTGCAAACCGCCAAAGGGCCGCGTCGTCGTCGCGCATTTGCCCTGTCAGGCGAGGCGGGGGTCGGCAAGACACGCATCATGCAGCATTATTATCAAGAAGCGGCGGCGCAGGGCTTTTTCAGTGCATGGTCAACATGCAGCACCCGCGATAATCAACATACCACATGGGGACGCCTGCTTTCTCAACTATTGCGCCTCGATCAACTCAAAAGCGCCCGTGAGCAGCACCGATTTTTGCGCAACCGCCTTGCCGAATTGAACCTAATGGATTTGTACATTCCCCTATGTGATTTATTTGAACTGCCCCCCGACCAAGAGGGCCTGACCGACACCTTAAAATTTGACCCGGATGACACCATGCTGCGTGCCCTAGACGATTATCAAGCCCGCCGTTCTACACAAGATATTCCGGTGTCGCCTGCCCCGGTCAACGAAGCGACCAAACCGGAAGGCAAGCAGATTAAAGACATTTTTGCCCTCTTAGCCGAACGCAAATTGGACAGCACCCGTAGTTCCGGCATTTTTGGTGATGTACGTGACCAAGCCCAGAAACAAGTGGCGCGGGCCGTCCAATCCGGCGATACCATGACCTCGCTGTTTGATGCCGCCGAGCAAAAAATCAACATTGCCGATGCGGTGGTGCATTTCCTCCAAGCCTTCTCTAATGAAACGCCGACCCTGCTGGTGATTGATGATCTGCACAGCGCCACTCCCGAAGCCATCACCATTTTGCGGCGGGTGTTGGATGAAATCAAGAAAGCCCGTCTGGTCATCTCCGTCGCTTATGAACCGCTGAAAGTGATTGATTTGGGATTGCAGCCCAACGAAATTAAGGATTTCAGCCACGATGAGGTCATCCAGATGGCGCAGGCGATTTTGGAGGCCGATGAAATTGGGGCGCATTTGGACGAATTTTTGTGGGAGCGCACCAAAGGCCGTCCCCTCTTTGTCGAATCCCTGCTCCAAGTCCTGCGTGACAACAAACATATTTGGCGGCGCACGGGCAAATATGAACTGAAAAAGGACGCCAATCTCGACATGCTGCCGGATGATGTGCGCGGGTTGATTACCAGCCGTGTGGATCGCCTATCGCAAGAGAGCAAGGAATTGTTACGGGCGGCGGCGGTCTTGGGTGAAGGCTTCTCACGTCAGGCGGTTGGGGCGGTGGCTCAAGTCGAAAATGAGCAAAAATTGGAGGCCCTGCTCAAAGATTTGACCGAAAAGCAGTTGATCGAACCCCAGACCGACGGCACGTATCATTTTAAGCATGGCCTTGCCGAAAGCACCGTGTATGAAAGCCTGACCCGTCAACAGCGCCTCAATTTACATCGGCTGGCGGCGAAATATTTTCAGGAGCAGGGGGGTGAATTGACCGATGCCCTGTTGCTTGAAATCGCCTACCATTTGCTGAAATCCGGTAATCCACTGCGGGCGATGGAAATCATCACAACCGGGGCGCAACAGGCTGAAGAAATCGGCGACATCGGGCGGGCTTTATCGCTTTATCATCGTGCGCTCGACATTTTCCCGAACGACAAAACCCTCCCGCTGGAAATCGAGCGATTGGAGAGCTTATGACCGACGAAGCCTATCTCGACATCATCCTAAAACGTATTCGAGTGTGTAAATCCTACTTACCTAAATTTGGTCAGGGTACAGGCGAAGGACTTTCATTAGAGCAACTTCAAGACCTCTATGGGTCAGATGCGTTTTATGCGTGGTTCGGATTAGACCACCCCTTGATGTATGCCGCGCACAAGGCTGCTGGTGGCATCACTTCGGTTTATCGTCAAATCGGAACGGGCTGTGAAGAACTATTTCGCCAGATTTTGAAAGATCAATTTATCTTGGATAATTCGCAGGTCTCATGGTCATATGATGTTCCACGACCAGATGGTACTTCACGTCGCTTGGCCCTCGATGGTCGTTTGGCTTTTGCGGACATTGAAAATCCTGTAAAATCCGAATTGTTGAAAAACTGGATGCGTGAAGCGTCTGCTCATCTCAGCATTGAACCCTCCATCGTTGAAGCCTTGCGCGGGGTTGTTTTTGAAGTTCGACAGGGCTACAAAAGCAAAGATTCCAAGCGCCAAAATGCCGATATTGCCAATGCTGCTGCCGCCTATACACAAGGCTATTTCCCCGTCGCACTGATATTGTCTACCCAAATTGACAATGATCTTGTCTATCGCTATCAGAGCCAACGCTGGCAGATTTTGCGCGGGTATTCATCCGGCGCTCCCATTCACTCGACCTATACCTTTATGCGTGAGGTTATTGGGTTTGATTTGGCAGCATTCTTTCAGCGCAATTCGTCGCATCTCACTACAGAAATCATTGAAGTCTTGGAAAGCCTTTTAAGCGCCGATGAATAGACAACCCGACCTGACCTTCAAACACAATCTCAAAAATGGGCGGCACGGTTGGCTGCGACTAACGCCTGCTTATTCTATTAAAGTGGTGGAGCAGCTATTAGATCGCGTGCCGGATGTAACCCATGTCCTTGACCCATTTTCAGGTAGCGGTACGACAGGGTTGGTGTGTGCCGAACGCGGTATTGATTCGACCCTTGTTGAAATAAACCCTTTTTTGGTCTGGCTGGCGGGTGTCAAAACGGCTAATTACACATCCGATGACCTGCTCAAGACTCTTTCGATTGGTAATGAAATCAGCCACCGCGTCAAATCACAACAACATGGTCATTTCTGGACACCCCCTATTAGCAATATTGAGCGTTGGTGGTCAGGCGAGTCGCTTCGAATGCTGGGGGGGATTCATGGTGAGATCGATAAACTTGACCCCAATCCGGCTAAGAACCTCCTATTGGTTGCATTTTGCCGTCTCGTTATCGAAACCTCCAATGCCGCCTTTAACCATCAATCTATGTCTTTCAAAGACGCCTCCGTACAGCAACTCAGCTTTGAAGAGATGCGTCCACATCGCTTTTTAGAACTCGTGGAGGAAATCACTCGTTCCGCCGAATATCCGCTTGCTACCCCCGTCGAAATTATCTGTGCCGATTCACGTCAGATTCCCACACCCACCAGCACCCTATATGATTGTGTGATTACCTCTCCGCCTTATCCCAATCGCATGAGCTATATCCGCGAACTCCGCCCGTATATGTATTGGCTTGGCTTTCTAAACGAAGCACGCGAGGCGGGGGAACTCGATTGGCAGGCGATTGGCGGGACATGGGGTATTGCCACCAGCCGTTTGCAGCAGTGGCAGGCGGATGACGTTCAAATCCCCGGTTTCCAGACCATGCTTCAGCAAATTCAGCAAAGCAGTCCTTTGTTGGCAAATTATGTGCATCGTTATTTTGTAGACATAGCCACCCATTTAACCAACTTAAAACCGACATTAGCAGATGGGGCGCGACTATTTTATGTCATCGGGAACGCGAAATTTTATGATACGCTTGTCCCTAGCGAACAAATTTACGCGCATCTGTTAGCTGAACTTGGATTTTTGGACATAGGTATCGAAAAATTGCGAAAACGCAATTCCAAAAAAGAACTCTTTGAATATGTGGTGACGGCGACCATGCCTGATTGAGGTACTCATGCGCTTCGGCAACCCCAAAAATCAAGCAGAAACCGACAAGGCATTGGCGAACATTTGCGAGGATTTGAAGCCCATTCTCGAACGGGAACTCACCGCCGGAAATCGCGTGCTGTCGTGCGAGGTTTTTGACAACCTCGACAACTACACCCGCAGTTATGTGCTGATTCAGCTAGGCCGTCGCATGATTTTGAATCATGAACCCCTGCCCAACCATCTCAAGTATATTCTGACCGCCGATGCCCATTATTGGTGGTCGGAGATTGGCTGCACCATTCACCATCACCTGATTATTGATTCGTTTTCAATCTAGGCAGGGCGCTTATTCTGTCGGCAGCACCCACGTCGCCAAGTAGATGCCTGTCACCTCGCTGTCCCACGCTGGGTCAAAAAATACCATCAGCGTGCCGTCCACAATCACTGATGAACGCAGCCGATCAAAGGGGTTGGTGGTCAACAGTGGCCCGACAAACAAGGGGTTATCCGCGTAATCCGTCCACGTAATCCCGTCCGTGCTGGTCGCGTAACCAATGCCAAACTGATCAGCTTCTACTGGCACTCCCTGATAAATCATGGCCCAGCTCGTTTCCGTTGGCAACACATTCACCGCCGCGATGTAGTGATTCCATTGATGGGACGTGCTGAAATACACCGGGTCGCTCTCAGCAAAAGCGCGTTCAGTCGTGGCGGGGTCATCATATTTCGTCCAGTTGATGCCATCTGGGGAAGTGGCGTGACCAAAATTATGCCCTTGATTGCAGCAGCCGTCGTAATACATCACAAAGCCCTCGTTGGTGGCGCTGACATTAATTGAATCCACGTTGCTATCCCATTGACGGGCGCTCCCCGGCCCAAACATAACCGGGTCGGCTTCGACTGTCCACGGGCCATCCAACGATGGGGCGGTGGCACGACGGATTTGCACCCCAGCCAAATTCCCCGGCGCGGCATAGGCGAAAATGTACAGCACCCATATATCCCCATCTTGCACCACACTCAACACATTGACGTTGGATGGAGGACGGCTGGCGTCAAAAGCATCTGGTGTCAGAATTGGGTTAGCGACGTCGCGTGCCCAGTTGATTCCATCCGGGCTAGTGGCATGACCAATCGAGGTGGCTAATGGGTGGTCGGCGCTGGCCCCGTTATAGAAAAGATGGAATACCCCATCATCCACCACCACCGTTCCTACAGCCACAAGTCCCGAATCCCACGCCTCGGCTTCACCTAATCCAAAAACGGGGCTATCCGCGACCAACACAAGTCTCGTGCCATCCTGCGCGAGGGCGGGGGCGGTAATGCCCTGTGTCCCGCAAACAATGGCGAGTATTGCGAGTACCCACAAAACGTTTTTTCTCATGGCTGATGCTCCTTTGAAAATTTCTTCAATACTAGCATCAATAACCGGAGCTTCGATTTTTGGTTCAACCGATTGGGGTCGGACAGTCCAAAATTTCTAACACATTTCTTATGAAATGGTGGTAAGGATAAGGAGGTTGGTGGCGTCTAATAACAGGACAGAACTATGGAAGGACGGTTCATTATGACTTACGCCGAAACTTTCGATGAAATCACACGCCTTACCCTTGAACGCACCGGGATTTGGCGGCAGTGTAATCAGACCCGCATGACGGCAGAGATGCGCAAACGCCTGCACGAAATTGAAAAGGAACTGCCAGTCCTCTGGGTGAACCTACGCCGCGAGGTTGTGGCGAACCAAAAACCATTGGTCGAGCGTTATTGGTAAATCAGTCGCGTAGCAATAATCACCCCCTTGCCGAGGTTTTGGTAAGGGGGTTTTTGGTTTTTTAAGCGAGGCGTTCGATAGACTGAATCTGTTTGCTGGCGGTTTTGAGGCTCTTGGTTTGACCCTCTGGCACGGCGTAATAAATGCGATAGCTGACCCCATCTTGCACAATCTCATATTGCGCCGGGTCAACGCCAAACTCATAACCGCTGATGCTGACCACATAGCGCCGTCCATTTTCGGTACTGTCGGTACGTAAACGGGCTTCCCCTTCGATCTGTTGCAGCACATAGCGGTCATCGCGTGTGGCCCATGCAAACCATGTTCCCAACCCACTGAGAATGCTAAAGACTCCCAGCGTAATCATTGCTCCCAGCCGATCTTCCCCTTTTAACAAAAGCCCCAATGCGATGGTTAGGGTGATAAACACAAGGGTAATCACCACCGACACTTGCAAGCAGCTTTTATTCATATTTTCGTATTTTTGTAGCTGGGCGGGCGATAGAACCCCCTGACGATTAAATTGCAAATCCGTTTCATCAAAATGGAAAACACTGGCAAGTCCACTATCTGACATAATTTCCTAATCCATGCTGTATAAATGGTTAATTAAAATCCGGCAGAATAAAACAATCCGCCACAGCAATCGTTAAACCGGGCAGTAAATGGCCCATATTGATAACATCCCCTTCCCGATACACCTGTACTCGTTCGGGATGGGCCAATTGATATTGGTGGATTTCTTTTTGGCGGGGATAGACCACCCACACTTCCTCTGTTCCGGCTCGCTGATAATCCCGTACCCGTTCCAAAACTTCCTCACTGTCGTCGTTCGGTGACATAATTTCAACCGCCAGCGTTGGCGCTCCGGGGAATGGTTTTTCAATATCCCAATCGGCGGGAATGTCGGTTTTGCGGATAAAGGATACATCCGGTACACGTGCCCCCTTGATGCCGCCCTCCTCTTTGTGCAGGAGATAGATCAGACCATCAAAAAACACGAGGCCGAGTTTTGTTTTGGTGGTGGGAATCTTAAACAAATCGTGTATATTGCCACCAACCAAGTGATGCAAACCACCGACTGGAACCATTTCAACAAGTTCTCCGTTTACCACTTCAACCCGTGCATCAGAGCCGAGTGCCATTAATTCGTCTTCGGTGATGAGTTTAAGCTGCACTGCGTCCATAGATTATTCCTGTCCCTCATGCACTTGCCATCATATCAAAACAACCCAACCCGCTGCAACTGGTTACAGTGTTGGGAGGTGTGCAATTCCATCCCATTTGGCCCTCTAGGATACTGATAACGTACTTCGCGCCGGGATTGCTCGACTTTTGGGCAGCGGCAATCGCAGCAGCACGGTCATACTCCACGCGACAAAAATCGAAGGCGTAGCCATGTGAGTCAGTCGTCAGGATCGCATAACAAGCGCGTTTTTCGGCGGTGACCGGATTGCTGACATTGCCGGGGTTGACGATATGCCTGCCATTCAAGCGCCGATCCATTTGTGAATGGAAATGACCTACACAGATTAAATCCGCCTCACAATTCTGCAAACAAGCATCCAATTCCGAGTCAGTGAGAGCAGGGTGCAGTCCATCACCATCATCTGTCCCCGGCGCGGCATGAACCAGCAGCACCCGCGTTCCATCTGGCAGGGTCAGGTATTGCTCGACGGGCAGATTTTTCAGCCAATCCAGCCACCCAGCCGCCTCCAAATAGCCCTGTGTCCATGCAAAACTACCCGCGACTTCGGCCAAAATCGGCACAAGGGTTGGGTCTTGTTGGGCATCTTCAATGGAGGGGTGGGGGCGGTCTGGGGTAAATACATAACGATCTGCGTTGCCGCGTACAAAAATTGCATCAGGGAGGGTGGCTAATCGTTCCAACACCCCCGCCGGATCAACCCCAATCGAGGCTAGATCACCCAAAACCCAATAACCATCTACCCCACCACGCCGCTGAATATCGGCAAGGACGGCATCCAGCGCAATCAAATTTCCATGAATGTCGGCAAGAATGGCGATATGCATCAATGAATCTCCTTTGCTTTCGTAATGAGCGCTTAATTTATACTAGCGGCCACCATAATAATCTACGTTTGGTCTTCGCCTATATGCTGACTATCTGACGAGATGGGGACATTTCAAAACCGAACAGACAAGAGTGAGTCTTTTCGGGATACATAACAAGGCATTCAATCCTTTCCCCAAGCGGCTCAGATGTCATGAAAATTCATATTTTTCGTCACAGTCTTAACTTATCCTTGGAGAACGGAGTAATCTTGATGGGGAGCTTTCACCGTAATTCAAATCAAAAAGTCCGCGTATCGCTACCTCGCATTGCTGCCTCTAAAAAATGAAGGATAAGCTGAATGCAATCAATCACCCTGCATGTGAATGGACAGCCATACACGGTAGAGGTGCATCCTGATATGCCGCTGCTGTGGGTATTACGCGACTTGCTCGGATTGACCGGTACCAAATATGGGTGCGGGATCGGTCAATGCGGTGCTTGTACCGTGCATCAAGATGGAGAAGCCATCCAATCATGCACAACCCCGGTTTCTGAGGTTCATGAATTAGTGGAACGACGCAATGCGGGCGACGCTCCTTTATGGGACAGCATATACCGTACCCCATACTGGGACGTGGTGCATTGCAATAGTACGTCGCTCTTGGGTTGGTTGATCTTGGTTCAAAGACGGCATATCGCGGCTATCGAGGAATTGTCCGAGGCCGAAGCCATTGAATTAGGCAAATTGATCCGGCACGTGTCCATCGTGTTGACGGAACTGACGGGCTGTATCAAAACATATGTTGTCCAATTTGCGGAAGCCCCCGGCCACCATCATGTGCATTTTCATATCATCCCTCGGATGCCCAATCAACTTGAGGAACACAGAGGGCCGGGTATTTTCAAACAACGGGGTGTTTCAGAAGCGGAACGAGTGAGTGAAGCCGACATGAATGAACTCGCTCAAAAAGTGCGCCTCTATCTGGAGAGATCAGGATCGTTGAAAATCGTTGACGGGGTGACATTAGAATGAGTTTGGAAGTTCTATGCTGCCTTCTCCCATTGATGATGGCAATTGGCTTCGTGATGCGATTTTACCCATACAACAATGCGTGGGAGGCAAAGCAATTAAAGACGTTAGGTTGTGCAATGTTTATAGTAGGTGGGGCGACCATAATCATACTCATTTTCCTCTTTGCTCTCACCTATGAAAGTTGACATGGGTCTCGCCCTAATAGATTGACGTCGTGCAGCTTGCCCAGTCGGAAAGGCTATCGGATGGATATTGAGAACTAGCTCTGCATAGCCCCTGTCTTGGTCGGATTTGGTTTTTTAGTTGTGCGGTTTTACCCCGATACAGGGGAGTGGTGGGTCAAATATCTGAAATGTTTGGGATGTGCGATGCAGATAATCGGTGGGGTAATGTCAGCAATCATTATCCTTGCAATCGCTACTATAGAACCCTAAATTTACGGCAGCAATTCAAGATAATCACAATGCTTGGGTCGAAAGATGCTGAAGTCACGGCGGTCATGGGTGGCAATCGCCGTAATATTGAGTCGCTCCGAGAGGTCCATGATTGCACAATCCACAAAATCCAGTTCAGCCCTCGGGTAAGTAGCCATTATTTCGCCTGCTCTTTGAAAATCAGTCAAGTTCATTGGAATTGGAGCATTACCCGCCTTCGCAAATTGAATCAGAAACCTAGCGACGGCGGGAACTCCACCCTTTCGGGCAAACAGGAACGAGACTTCGGGCATGGTAATTTCCGGTATCATAGGACTAAAATTGGGATTCGTTGTCAATTCCTGCGAAGACTGATAATTGCCATCGGCTGGATTGTATAGGGAATAAAGGAAATTACTATCAATCAGGATTTTTCGGGTCATAGGGCGGCCTGTTCATTCGAGCAAGTAAATAGTCGGCAAATTCATTTCTCAAAATTTCATCCGCACGTTCGGACGTATTATCAGGTTCACCAATGGGCGGCATTCCTCGACCCGCAGCCCCTAGCCGTGCAAACGACCCCGGTGGCAGGGCCTCAATCTCAGGGTCAGAAATTGGCGGCGCAGACGGAACGTAGCGCAGCAGCAAATCTTCCACAAAATCATTCAGACTGCGGTGTTCAGCGCGGGCCAGTTCATCGAGTCGCTGCAACAAATCTTCGCGTAGAGCGTCAGTCATGGGTACACTCCTTTCATTGTTATTGCCAGTATAGCATGAGGGAGCGGCCATGAAAAAAATCGCCATTTTGCATTATGCCAGCCCGCCGGGGGTCGGTGGGGTCGAAGTCACCATGCTGCATCAAGCACGCGGTCTGACCAAACTCGGCTATTCTGTTAGGATTATCAGCGGGGCGGGGGGCGAGCTTGACCCCTCAATTGACACCATCATTAACCCCCTGTTCGGCTCCAAGCACCCCGACGTGTTGGAGGTCAAAGCCGAATTGGATGTGGGGCGGGTGCGTGGGGCATTTACCGAACTGGTGAGCCAAATTGAGGTTCGTTTGGCGGAGGCCCTAGAGGGTTGCGACGTGCTCATTGCCCATAACATCCTCTCCCTCAACAAAAATCTCCCCCTGACAGCCGCGCTCCACAAAATCTATCGCCATCATGCTTTTAAGTTAATCGCGTGGTGTCATGACATCGCATGGACAAGCGATCAATATCGCCCCGAACTGCACGAAGGCCAGCCCTATGATCTGCTGCGTCATCAATGGCACAATGTCACCTATGTCACCGTCTCCAAGCCGCAGCGTGTCGAATTGTCAAATCTATTGGATATTCCGCCGAATCAAATCGCGGTGGTACCGCCGGGGGTGGATTACCTTACCTTTTTTAAATGGACGCCAACTACAAAATTTTTAGAGGACGAGCTGCACCTATTGGATGCCGATGGCCTATTGCTGCTGCCCGCCCGCCTCACGCGCCGTAAAAATATCCAGTTGGGGTTACGCATTCTGAGCGAAATTCGTACCCAATCCAGCAAAGACTATCGCCTCATCGTGACGGGTCCCCCCGGCCCACATAACCCCACCAACAAAATCTATTTGGAGGATTTATTGGCCCTGCGCAAGCTCTTGGGGGTCGAAAAATCGGCCCATTTTCTCTATGAGATGGGCAACCCACTGGTGCCCGACGATGACACACAGGCGAATCTCTATCAATTGGTGGACGGCCTGCTGTTTCCGAGTTTTCAAGAGGGGTTTGGCATCCCAATTTTAGAGGCGGGCTTGGTTGGATTACCCGTTTTCTGTGCCGACATCCCACCGTTTCGTGAGACCGCCGGGGCTGATGCGTTCTATTTTGATCCGGTTAATGGCGAACCCCGTCGCATCGCCGAGCAGATTTTGCGGGCCATCGAAGCCAGTGCGACGTCTCGCCTACGCAAAAAAGTGCGCCAAAAATATCGTTGGGAAACGCTTATCCGTGAACAAATCGTGCCGCTGATTGAGTAGAGGGTAGGAGGCGGGTGGTTAGTCCACAGTCTTTCATGGCGACTGACCATCCTCAGCGGTTGCTCGCATGAACGCTACAACGCCCATGACAGCCGCAACCATCACCATCCCAATCCCTACAAATATACCCCATCTTTTCACCAACCGAGGGGCTTTGTCCTCGACTGCCTCGGTAACATTACGACGGTTGCCCTCTGCGTCTTCGCAATCGAAATCTTCAAGGGTATCCCCGCCATTATCAGATATGGTGATTTTCAGTGTCTCACCCGTATGGCATAATTTGGCGGCCTCGGCCCCCCTTTTTTCGGGCCATTGTGCCGCTTCTTGTAGATGCTTGATCGTACCCACTCCAGCAAGATACATGCCGCCGCAGAGCAGGAACACAGCGACAAAACCTACCAGTAGCTTTTTCATGCCATGCCATCCTGATTTTTGCCACGTCGGGGAACGGCAAAAAAGGCCAATACCCCCGCTACTACCGTGACGCCCGTCCCGGCAAAGGTCGTTTTTAGATCACTTAAAGATGGGGCTTCGTCGCTCATTTCATCAATCAGGTTGTTGGTGTTGCCCTGTGCGTCATCACAGAAGTAGTTAAAGTAGGTACGTGGGCCTCGAACGGTTTTCGTGACACGGAAGGTCTCATCTGGCTTGCACTTTGAGGCCGCAATTTCCTCATAGTTGTTGGTGTAATGGTCATTCAATTTTTGATAATCCCGCATCCCGACCAAGATTAAGCCAACCCCAACCGAGATCAGTGACATTGCCACCAGCAGCAACCCTTTTTTGGTATCCATCGTTATCCCTATCCCCCAAAAATATACCGATATGGCTGATTGTATGGATTATGCAATAGGGGGCAAGCGCAGGTAGACAGGCAATCATCACATGTGGGTGCTAGGTTGTTGGGGGTAGTGATGAGGAAATTGAAGACTTGGTAGCTGGATTAAGGTGACTGAATTATCACGTCTGCGAATATCTGATGGATTTGCTGGTCTAGTTCTTCTTCTTGGCGTTTGGTTTGTTTGCGTTGCAGCAAACCCATTGCGACAAGTGCTACAAAAAAACCACCTCCCATCAATAACATCATGTTGGAGTGGTCGGCAATCAAAATTGCTATCCAAAGCGCCGTGTAACACGCAATCACGATACGTGTTTTGAAAAAAGGGGCGCTACTTTTTATGGTGTAGCACAATCGCGTCGTAGGGTCTTCGCCTAGCCCAAATGTAACCATAGCTCGCACAGGAGTATACGGAAAAATTGCGTTGTATCGCACGCCCGCAATTGTGGCATGTCCTATATTTTGGGTGCGCTGAATTCGATATCGAGGTAATCCAGATTTATTGCGAAGGCGCTTTACAATCGTGCGAAAAGTCCGCCGTGAAACGAATCCCGTCTGTTTGGGAGAAAAAGGAGACGCGGCTTTTTCATGAAGGGCTTCAATGCGTCGAGCACATTCATCTAGGGAGCAATTCAACCACAAGTGCGTCTCATGCACCAATCGAGACATGTTACCACCTGCTTCCGCTCTCTAACATAAGAGTGTCAAATTATTGCGTGATGTGAAAGGTCATGCAAGGCCGTTTATCAGGTTTTATCCACGTTATAGGGATAATGGGCACAGTCCGTTTTCAAACTATGCCCCTCTCGAAAATCCCTTAATTACATCCGTACCCGACCCGCCGTGCGTGCCGACAAGCCAATTACCGCCACGCCAATCGCCACTAGCGCCACGATTTGCACCCACACCCCGCCGAGCGATTCCCCCGTCATCATAATCGCCCGTAACGCGGTGTTCGCGTGGGTGAGGGGCATCATGTACGCAATCGGCTGTAACCAACCCGGCATTTCTTCAATCGGCCACAGCACCCCGCCCAAAAACACCTGTGTCACCACCACCAGCGGGATAAATTGCAGCACCTGAAATTCGTTCCGCGCAAACGTGCTGAGGAAAATCCCCAAATTCACCGAGACCACCACCAACAGCGACTCAATCACAAACACATTCAGCAGATTACCGTGATAGTGAATATTCAGCACAAACACCGTGTAGAGCAGGGTGACGACGCCTTGCAGCAGGCCGAATATCAAAAAGCCGAGCATATATCCGATGATGATTTCGAGCGGTTGGATGGGGGTCGCCTGCAAACGTTCGAGCGTCCCCGCCAGCCGTTCGCGCAAAAAGGAGATGCTGGTCAGGATAAATACGAACAGGAACACAAACACCCCAATCAGCGCCGAGGCCGTGTAATCGAGCGTATCAAATTCCGGCCCGCCATTCAGATAGGTCGCCTGCAAATTGGTTTCAATTGCTGCCGTTGATGGATTCCCGTCGCTTTCATTGCCAGCCTGCAACGTCGCCAAGCCTGCTAATGCCTGATCGCCGACCTGCTCAAAGGCATTGCGTAACCGTTCCGCCACCGTCGGATTTGACCCCTCAAACTGCACATTGAGATTCAATTGGCGTGATTGTGCCACCTCTGCCGAAAAATCTGGGGGGAGGGTGATGACCGCATCCAAATCGCCATTTTCTATTTGGCGTTTGGCGTCGTCTGTGGTCATCAATTTTGTGTCGAACAGATCAAAATTCTGCAAATTCTCCGTCAGCCGATCTCCCAGATTGACCGATTGGCCGCCCAACGCCAGTCCTTCATCTTGATTAACTACCGCGATGGTCAGGCCGCTGGGTTCAACCCGAATCAACACCCCGGCGACGGTCAACAAAATCACTGGGACGACGATAATCAAAGCCAGTGTGCGTTTATCCGCCACCAACTGCTGCGCCACGCGACGGGCTAGAATGATAATGCGGCTCAGGTTCATTGGGCTATCTCCTTTTGTTCAGTGTCTATGTTCATTGAACCGCCCCTTTTTGTTGGGCAAACCACAGGAACGCATCTTCCAGATTCGATTTTCCGGCCTGCTGACGGAGCGCATCTGCCGAACCTTCTGCTAATAACTGTCCCCCGCGAATAAAGCCGAGTCGGTCACAGCGCTCGGCCTCATCCATCACATGGCTGGACACGATAATCGTGATGCCCTGCTCGGTTAGTCGGCGGAAATGCGCCCAAAACTGCGCCCGTAGCTGTGGATCAACCCCGACGGTTGGCTCATCCAGCAGGATAATTTCAGGTTGATGGGCCATCACCGATGCCAGCGACACCCTTTGGCGCATCCCACCCGACAGTATACGAATGGGGCTGTCCGCACGATGGGCCAGTTCCACCAATTCCAGCGCGGTCTGAATCTTGGCATCCTCCTTGCAACCCATCAATCCGGCAAAAAACGCCACATTTTGCCGTACTGTCAAATCGTCATACAGCGCCGAAGCTTGGGTCATATAGCCCAGCCGCGACAAAATGGGCTTATTGGGCATGGCCTCCCCCAATACCACGACCCGTCCCTGATCGGGCTTAATCAGCCCAACGATACTGCGAATGAGCGTACTTTTGCCCGCGCCATTTGGCCCCAAAACGCCAAAAATCTCGCCCCGCCGGATCGTCAAACTGAGGCCGCGCAGGGCTTCCACATTTCCAAATTTTTTATAGACCCCTTCGATTTTTACGGGTTCATGTTCAGGATTGGTCATCGGATGACTCCTTATGTAGACCATGTAGAATGAGCTTGACCATATGTGTTTTCCATTCTTCATCACTTAGCGTGCCCAATAAGAAAGGTGGCATTACGTTACCCGTCATCACAAAGCCGAAAATCTGCATCGCCATAAACCGCATCATCACTGGGAAAGGTAGGTCGTGACGCAACCCCTCCAATGTTGTCAGTCGTTCAAAGATACCCGCAATGTGGGTCTGCAACTCAGTGATAAGGGCATGAATATGTACCGCCTCAAATTCCAAATAATCAATCATGGCTAACTGGACAAAACTCAGATGGCGGCGCATATAATCTGTCATGTTACGAAAGACCACATTTACAAAATCCGCCGCCGTTTCCCCCTGTGTCGTCTCCACCAGATGAAAGATTTCTGGATACGGGCTGCGATATTCCAGCAATCCCTTGAAGATGCTCTCCTTATCGGCAAAGTGGTTATACAACCCGGCCACCGATTTGTACCCGGCGGCACTGGCAATATCGCGCATACTGGTCGCACTATAGCCTTTTTCCAAGATTAGCTTTTCGGCGGCCTCTAAAATAACAATCGCGCTTTGGGCAAATTCCGTCATCGTTATCTGACGCTCCTTTGTGAACGAACGTTCGTTCATATCTTAGAATATTCCTAATGGGGTGAGATGTCAAGTCCGATTGGGTACAATAGTCCTACGGAAGCGAAGTTAGGGAGGAAATCTATTGACTGACACCAACGCCACTTATCGCATGATCTTGGCTCTAACGGAAATGGAGAATGCCGGGGCATGGGTAACACTCGCCCTCAATCTGCTGCCCCCCGGTGGTGAACTCCATCTTATTGGTCTTGTCACCATTCCCGAAGGCACTTCACTCAGCGAGGGCGCGACCCCGGCTCAACAATGGCGGGACACCTTTAGCCCATTTGCGGCCAGCCACCCCGAAATCCATGACGAAGTAAAGGTGCGGGTGGATTATCAGCCAATGGCACGTGTCATCGAAGATTGCACGACCTATTCTACAAACTTGCTACTGATCCAGTGGCATGGCGATGCGACGACGGGCGGCTGGTCAACCGAAGCATTACTAAAACAGGCCCCCTGCGATCTGGTCTTGGTACATGGCGTCTTTTGGGAAAAAAGCGGCCCAGTCCTGCTGAGTTTGCGCGGTGGCCCTAACCTCACCCTCGGTTTTGAAGTCGCCCGAACACTGGCCGAATCGGATTCGATCACCCTTTTTCATGCTGCTGACAGCCCGCGCCGCGCCCCCGACTTGGATTTGCTGACCGCCAGTGCCCCCGAAATTGGTCGGGTCGTCACCGTGACCGGCAATGTTGAACAGGGCATCATCCGCGAAGCCGCCGGACATCGTGCCATCGTCTTAGGGGCATCGTTTGCTGGACCCAGTCCATTGATGCAGCATCTCACCCAACAAACCAATACCGCGCTGGTGGTCGTCCGCGCCAAGCAGCAAGAGCCGATTTCGTTTCATGCCCCCCGTCGCGGGTTATTTGGCCGCCGCCGTCCTGCCTCGCAGCCACCGGAAAAACCGCCAGAAGAACTTTCTACCCGTGTAGATCGCTGGTTTGCCGAAAATACCTTCCATAGTAATGAATTTGCCGACCTCACCGCACTGATGGCCCTCAAAGAAAAACAGGGCGTGACCATCAGCATTGGCCTGCCTGCGCTCAATGAAGAAGAAACGGTTGGCAAAGTGATTAGTACGCTCAAAAAAGCCTTCATGGATGATCTGCCGCTGGTAGACGAAATCGTGCTGATTGACAGCCTCTCCACCGATAACACCGTTGCGATTGCCGAATCGCTGTGCGTGCCTGCCCACAAACATCCCGAAATCTTGCCCGAAGTTGGCAGTTATCGTGGCAAAGGCGAGGCTCTCTGGAAAAGCCTCTATGCGCTCAAGGGCGACATCGTAGCATGGATAGACACCGACATTACCAACATCCATCCCCGCTTTATTTATGGGATTTTGGGGCCACTGCTCAAACGACCCGATATACAATATGTCAAAGGCTTCTATCAGCGGCCTATCAAAGTGGGGGAGCAGTTGCAGGCCTATGGGGGTGGGCGTGTCACCGAATTGGTAGCCCGCCCGTGGCTGAATTTGTTCTATCCCGAACTCTCTGGCATTGTACAGCCGCTTTCTGGTGAATATGCCGGACGACGCAAGGCATTGGAACAAGTGCCCTTTTTCAGCGGCTATGGGGTCGAAACGGGCCTGCTGCTGGATTTACTCGACCTCTATGGCTTGAATGGCATCGCCCAGACCGATTTGGAGGAACGGGTACATCATAATCAGCCATTGGTCGGTCTCAGCAAAATGTCCTTTGCAATTTTACAGGTCTTTATCATGCGCCTCGACAAACGGTATGGTGTCCAGTTACTAGACAAAGCCAACCGTACCATGAAAATGGTGGCTTATGGGCCGGAGCGTTTTGCATTGGATGTGGCCGAAATTGGTGATATTGAGCGCCCACCCATGAATACAATTCCAGCCTATCGGGAGAAATTTGGGCTGTAGGCAAATGTGGGGAACTTTAAAGTTTCTGAATTCTTCTGGCAAAAGAAACTTATTGGCACACATCACGGTAGACACCATAAGAGGAGAAACACGAATGCGAAAAATCATGCTGCCTATCCTGATGCTCATCTTGCTGATCGGCGCATTCAACCCGACCCATGCCCAAGACAACGCAACCCTCTGGTTTTGGGCCACTACGCCGGAGGGGTTAGTCGCGTATACGCTGGATGGGCAGATCAATGTGCTGACCGATGAAGCAGTTCCGCAAGACATCCCATTACCGGGGACACGCCTCGCCGCTGATTCCGCTCTGATTTTTGATGATGAAAATCGTGTGGTCTATCGGGTGACGCCAACCACTGTCACAACTTCCGCCCCATTGGATGAGCAGTTTGATGTCTTTCGTCCCCTGCAATATCGTCACCCCTACCTATTGTTCACCGGGGTGCGTGTTTTTCCCACTGCTGGAATTTTGAACGTCGAAACAATGGAAGTCAGCCCTTTGACTGGTTTCGTTTTTCCAAATGCGCCCCACATGGTTTTTGTAAATGACACCACCCTGCGTTACTTCAGTTATGCCGATGCTGCACCGGGGAATGACACCCCCAGTACCTTATGGGAACGCGATTTGGTGACGGATGAGGAAACCGCCCTATTATCTTTCGATTATGCCAGCTACCGGGTCTTTTACAGCCAAGACGGGCAGCAGTGGTGGGTCGTGGGGATGTACAATCGAGAGACGCAAATGGCCGATGAAGTCACCACCTACGGCGATGTCAACCCCGATGTGGGAGCCATGCTGCAAACCCTCGACACCTATCTGACAAATGATTGGTTAGTGACGATAGATACTTTTTGTGCCGCCGATTGCCCAGTGAGTATTGTGCCGTTGGCGGGGGGTGAACCGCGTACCCTGACGATACCAATCAATAACCCCGGACAGTTGCTTAGAATTAACACCAGTCTTGCGGATGGGACGCTACTACTGTATCACATTCCCTCGGAGAACCTCTATCGCCTTGACCCGTCCGGCAATCTGTTGGTCTTGGGACAAGCGGATACTCTGCATATGGCCCCCTTCTTACCCCCTCCCACGACGCAGTGGGTGGTTACGGTGAACGAGCAAGAAGACGAGAGTCTCACCTACCGCCTATGGGATTTTGCTGCGGGCGAGTTGGTACAAGAAGCCCCATTGGAGAACTTTATTGGCATCACCTATACCCCCCACAGCATATTACTGGTAAATGGCCGCTATTTTAGCCTTTACACTGGGGATACGATGTACGACCTCAGCACCCATCCCGGCTATTTTTTCCAGCCCCTCGCCAATGCACAGACTTTATATAGCGGCAGCCCGGATGAACCACAAGGCATCTATCTCTATGATGCTCCCACCGACACCCTGACTATGCTGGTGCCGGAGGGTCAAGCGATACGTTTGGCCGAGTTATCACCAACGAATTAGGTCAATGCTGTCGGCAAGAACGATAAAAATGGGTAACATTCAGGAAGCCCTATCAATCTTACATATTTGTATAAAGGGGTCATACTGGGATTCATGAGTGACACCATCTACAACCACCTCGAATTTTTATACGGCGCTGACCAAGCCAAATCCGTTTATGAGGCGGTTCAGCAATTGATGAAAGCCGCCCATATCACGGCCAGCAAAACGCCTGCTCATATGCCGCGTGTCTCCAATCGTGATGTCACCCTGATTACCTATGCCGACAGCTTGCAGCGCGATGGTGAACGCCCTCTCCAAACATTAGCGGGGTTTGTCGAACGCCGCCTCAAAGGGTGGATTTCAACCGTCCACATCCTGCCCTTCTATCCCTATTCCTCCGACGACGGTTTTTCGGTCATGGATTATTACGCGGTCAATCCGGCGGTGGGAGAGTGGGGCGATATTCAACGCCTGAATAAGTCGGTCAAATTGATGTTCGACCTTGTGATTAACCACGCCTCCGCCCAAAGTGACTGGTTCAAACGTTGGCTGGCGGATGACCCCGAATTTGCCGGATTATTCCTGACCGCCGACCCCAACGCCGATACCAGCAGTGTCACCCGTCCACGCACCTCGCCTCTATTGACGCCCTTCCAAAAAGCCAATGGCGAAACGGTGCATGTCTGGACGACCTTTAGCGCCGATCAGGTAGACTTTGATTTCAGCAACCCTGCCACTCTGCTCAAAATGCTGGCGGTGCTGCTGTTTTATTGTGAGCAAGGGGCACAGGTCATCCGTCTCGATGCCATCGGCTATCTGTGGAAACAACTCGGCACATCCTGTATCCATCTGCCCCAAACCCATGCTGTCGTTCAACTGATGCGGGCCGTCTTGGATGCCATCGCGCCAGATGTGGTGCTGATTACCGAAACGAATGTGCCCCACGCCGAAAACGTCTCCTATTTTAGCGATGGCATGAACGAGGCCCAATTGGTGTACAATTTCACGCTGCCGCCGCTGTTGCTCCACACCATGCTAACGGGCAAAACGCACAAACTGCGTGAGTGGGTCAATACGTTAGACGCCCCCTCAACGCGCACCACCTTTTTTAATTTCACCGCCTCGCATGATGGCATTGGGGTGCGTCCGGTAGAGGGGATTCTCAATCCCGTCGAAATGGATCACCTCTTGGCGCATGTCGAGTCGCGGGGCGGGCGGGTCTCGTATAAAAGCAACACCGATGGCAGCAGCAGCCCCTATGAATTGAACATCACCTATCTGGATGCCGTCATCAATCCCCAGCTAAACGACGACATGCAGGCCCGTCAATTTTTGGCATCGCAAGCCGTGATGTTGGCAATTGCGGGCGTCCCGGCGGTCTATATCCACAGCCTACTGGGGTCGCACAATGATACCTATGCCGTTGAACGCCTCGGCTATAATCGCGCCATCAACCGCTCCAAACTCAAGAGCGATGTGTTGGAGGCCGAACTGAAAAATCCTGCCACTTTCCGCGCCAAGATTTTTAACGGCTATCTCGACCTCATCCGTGCCCGTACACCCCAACCCGCTTTCCATCCCAACGCCTATCAAGAAGCGGTGGATTTGGGCAGTGATGGTGTGTTTGCCGTGCTGCGTGATGTCGGCGGTCAGCGCATTGTTGCCATCCACAATTTAACCGCCACCCCCCAGCGTGTCCGCCTGAATAATGCCGATGTCAAGTCGGGCCGCTGCCTCAATAGTGGTCGCATTGTCGAGGGCGGTCAAACCCAACTCGCGCCGTTTGAGGTCTTGTGGCTAGAGGCGGATTAGCGTAAATTTTGGCTGACACTAGCTGACATTTCACTCACCACACTTGCACTTTGAGTCCAAGGGGGTACAATCGGCTTATTATCCTTTGGAAGCCGGGAGCAAGACCATGCGGATAAAATCCTTGCTGGGTGGATGGTTGCTGATAGCCCTCCTCACTCAGCCCTTACTCACTATTACCCCCCCCTCCTTACGTGCATTCCCAAGCTAGCCCGCTCTCAACCATTGAATCCGATGACCCCCGTGTG
>JAJTXY010000031.1 GCA_021463865.1 Anaerolineae bacterium | reverse complement strand
GACAAGGGCCTCGCGTTCGGAATCTAGCGGATAGGTGGAACGTGGGGGATGGCCTTCGGCTATCAGACGGGCGATGTAGGCCAAGGCGCGGCTGTCCATCGCATCGGTTTTGACACCGGAAATATGGGCCTCGCGGATATGGCGGGTGTTGCGGGGATTGGTTTGGTAGACCGTCGCGCCTGCCCTGAGTAGGGTTATCACAATCGGGCGACTTAAGTGCCATCCGGTGGGTTCGAGTACCACAAGGGCTTGCTCGGTGAGATTGGTGAGGGTCTGATACCAAAGGGGGTCAGTCAGGGAAATTTCGACGCTGGGCCACTTTTTCGGTGCGCCGTCGCCAGCCACACACAAATCAATGCTGGTCTTGCCAACGTCAATGCCGATGGCGTGCATAAAACACAGTCTCCTTCTCTACACTGATGATTGGATACATCACGCCCGATACTTTTGCACTCGAAATGCGGAAGGAGGGTTGCGCTATTGTGTAGAGAAACGCCTTATCATATCCGCACTCAAGTTGCCTAGCATAATTGGCGCTTAAGTGGAGACTGTAACCTTAAGTATAGCATAATGAGTCTTAGATTATCGTTAAATTAAGGCCCTTTAAATCAGGTAAAATATCGAACAGTGAATCACCATCAAGGAGCCGCCATCCGTGTCCAGTGATATGATTGAAATTGAAAACCTACGCCTGCGCTGCCTGATCGGATTTAGCGAATGGGAACTCGATAAAAAACAAGATGTAGTCATCCACATGACCTTGTTTACCGATATTCGTAAGGGTGGCCTAAGCGATAATCCTGATGATATTCTCAATTACAAAACCGTCAACAAGGCCGTCATTCAAATGGTGGAGGCGTCGCATTACAAAACGCTTGAAGCCCTTGCCACCGCCATTGCCCGTGTTGCTATTATAGATTGTGGTGTGCCCCATATTCGCGTGAAAGTTGCAAAGCCGGGGGCACTGCGTTTTGCCGACAGTGTGGCGATTGTGATTGAACGCACTACCGAGGATTTTCAGAATGTCTAGTCACCATGTATTCTTGGCGCTTGGCTCAAATATCAATCCCGTTGAAAATTTTCGTGCCTGCCTCAAATTGTTGCAGGAAAATTTTGATATATGGAATTTGTCGCCCGTTTATGAAACCCCACCCGTTGGGTTTACCGAACAAGCGCCATTTCTGAATGCCGCCGCCGAAGTAATCACCGAACTTGACCCCACCAGCGTCAAAACGATTTTGCAGAATATCGAAAATCAGTTGGGGCGGGTGCGTGACCCCAACAACAAAAATGCCCCCCGCACGATTGACCTCGATATTACGCTGTGGGACAAAGCCGTATTCACGTATGGGGATAAAAATTGGCAAGTGCCTGATCCCGATATTCTGCGTTTTATCCATCTGGCACGTCCACTAGCCGACCTTGCCCCGGATTATATCTACCCCGGCTCGGATAAGACCCTTGCTGAAATCGCTGAGAAATTACCTATGAATGGTATCGCTCGGCGCGATGATGTGTGGGCTGATCTGCCATTTTTGCTTCGAATAGGCGTTGATTTCAATTCACGTTCTCTCGATGGGAACATGGTGCTTATCAACACCCGTATACATAAGCTCCTTTTGGATATATTAAGTCCCGGTCAAAGGGTCATTTTATATGAATCACATGATCTTGAGGTGGAAGCCGTCCTAAGCGATGATCGAAATGAGGATTGGTGGGATGCCCTCCCGGATTGGGATACCGTGCGCTATTTATAGCAGAAACGGACTCCGGTCATTCTCTTAGTTTGTACTTATTTTAAATCGGCATATAATCACAGTTTAATTAGAGTTTAGACTTTGTTTGGGGGATATTTTTTATGGAACTCACCGGCTCCTACGTATTTGAGGCCGACCAAGATACCGTCTGGAAACTCCTCATGGACCCGGACGCCATCGCTAAAGCCATCCCCGGCGTAAAAGAACTTATCCCTGTCGAAGGCGAAGAATTGACATGGCGGGCCGCTGCCAAAGTGGGTTTTGCGGCGCTGAGTGGTCATTATGCGGGTATCATCAAGATGAGCGAGGTCGAAGCCCCCAATCAATATCGCCTCACCGTCAATGGAGAGGGTCAGCAAAGCGTCATCGGCGGTACGGCCCTTATCAAACTCACCTATAACGCTGAGAAAAATGAAACCCTTGTCCATTGGGATGCCCACGCCAATATCTCCGGCAAAATTGCCAGTCTTGGGCAGCGACTCATCGGCGCAGGGGCGAATGTCATGAGCAAGCAGTTTTTTCATGAGTTGGCAAAACAACTTCCTACTCGATAACTACTCTTAACTTTTTGCCCATTTGAGGGAGCCTGATTGAAAGGAGGCGGTTGCGAACTTCGACGATTTGACGTATCTCAACGCGATAAAGTTTGAAGTTTTAGGAGGAAAATTTTTATGAAAGTCTCCATTAAAGTCAACGGCACGCTGCACGAGCGTGAAGTTGAACCAAGAATGCTGCTTGTTCATTTTTTAAGGGAAGAACTTGGGCTAACAGGCACAAATGTTGGCTGTGATACCAGTCAATGTGGGGCCTGCAATGTCCATTTGAACGGGCAGTTGGTGAAATCGTGTACCTGCCTTGCCGTGCAAGCCGATGGGGGCGAAGTCACCACGATTGAAGGGCTAAAATCCAACGGCCATCTCCATCCTATGCAAGAAGCGTTTTGGGAAAAACACGGCCTGCAATGTGGCTTTTGCACCCCCGGCATGATTATGACCTCTATCGCGCTGCTGAAAAGCAACCCCCACCCCACCGACGAAGAAATCCGGCATGGGCTGGAAGGCAATCTTTGTCGCTGCACCGGATACCAAAACATCGTGGCGGCTGTCAAAGCGGCTGCGGGAACGAAATAGGAGGGTAGAGACATGGCTGCTGCCGAAAAAATTATTGGTTCAAGAATTAAACGTCGTGAAGATCCACGCCTGATTACAGGTGAAGCTAAATATTTGGAAGATATTCAATTACCGGGCCTGCTGCACGCCGCCATTTTGCGTAGTCCACACGCCCACGCCAAGATCAAAAGTATTGATACCTCCAAAGCCGCCAAACATCCCGGCGTCGTGGCAGTTTATACGGGCAAAGATTTTAGCGATGTGAACCCGATGCCATGTGCGTGGCAGGCAGGCAAGGTCAAAAATAACGTCAACACCCCGCGTGTACTGGAAATTGACCGTGTGACCTTCACCGGGGCGGGTATCGCAGTGGTGGTCGCGGAAGATCGTTACACGGCCCAAGACGCCCTTGAACTCATTCATGTGGATTATGAAGTGCTGCCAGCCGTGGTGGATGCCGAAAAAGCCACCAAAGCGGGTGCGCCGCAACTGCACGAAAATGCTCCCAACAATATCGCCCTCGAATGGACATGTGGCACTCAGGACACCACTGATCGGGCTTTAAAGGAAGCCGACGTGGTGGTCAAGCAGCGCATGATTAATCAACGCCTCATCCCCACACCGATGGAAACACGCGGCTGCATCGCCCAATATCAAGCAGCGACGGAGGAATGGACGGTCTGGATGACCTCCCAAGCGCCTCACGTCATGCGCCTGCTGATGACGGCCTTTGTCTTCGGTGTGCCGGAAACCAAGATGCGCGTGATTTCCCCGCAGGTCGGCGGTGGCTTTGGGGCCAAGATTTTCCTCTACCCCGAATACTGCCTAATGGCGGCCCTATCGCGCAAAATAGGCCGCCCGGTCAAGTGGATGGAAACCCGCAGCGAAAATTACATCGCTACCACACACGGGCGTGACCATATTACCGAAATCGAGGTCGGTGCAAAGCGAGACGGCACGATTACGGCGCTGAAGGTCAATACCTATGCCAATCTCGGCGGGGTGCTTTCGACCATCGCTCCCGGCATCCCAACCACGCTATATGGGCGTATGCTGTCCGGCACGTATCGCATCCCGAATATCTTCTGTCATGTCTATGGGGTCTATACCAACACGGGCATGGTGGACGCCTATCGTGGGGCAGGCCGCCCTGAAGCAACCTACGTCATTGAACGGGCAGTGGATTTGGTCGCCCATGAACTAGGTCTCGATCCGGTAGCTGTCCGCCGCAAGAATTTTATCCCACCAGAAGCCTTCCCCTATGATCCAGTAATTTTGAACGGCCTCAAATATGACAGCGGGCAGTATGCAAAGGCCCTCGATTTGGCGCTCAAGATGCTCGATTATGAAAATTTCCGCAAGGAACAAGCCGAAGCGCGTAAACAGGGGCGTTATCTCGGCGTCGGCTTTTCGAGCTATGTCGAAATCTGTGGCGTCGCTCCCTCGGCATGGATCGGCCTGCCCGGTGAAGGTTGGGGTGCGGGTCTATGGGAAAGTGCCAATGTTCGTGTTCACTTGACGGGCAAGGTCGTTGTCACCACTGGCTCCCAATCACACGGGCAGGGCCATGAAACCAGCGTCGCGCAGGTCGTGGCGGGTGAATTAGGCATCTCAGTGGATGATGTCATCGTCCAGCACAGTGACACTCTCGGCACGCCCTTTGGTTATGGAACGTATGGCAGTCGCAGCACCGCCGTCGGTACAGTGGCGGTCTATAATTCGCTCCAAAAAATCAAAGAAAAAGCCAAACTGCTAGGGGCACATATGCTTGAAGCCGCGCCGGAAGATGTAGTGTATGAAGATGGCAAGGTCTTTGTCAAAGGCTCACCTGACCAATCCAAAACGATTCAGGAAATCGCAGGGGCAGCGGCATTGGCCTACAGCTTACCCCCCGGCATGGAACCGTTCCTAGACAACACCTCCTATTATGACCCACCCAACTGCACCTTCCCCTTTGGTACACACATTTGCGTGGTCGAAGTGGATAAAGAATCTGGTGAGGTCAAAATCAAGCGGTATATCGCCATTGACGATGTGGGCAAGGTGATTAACCCCATGATTGTTGAAGGGCAGGTACACGGCGGCATTGTGCAAGGCGTGGCCCAAGCACTGTGGGAAGGGGCGGTCTATGATGACAATGGGCAACTGATCACCGGGTCATTGATGGACTATGCCATTCCAAAAGCTGACTTTTTCCCCACCTTTGAGACAGACCGCACCGAGACTCCGACTCCGGTCAATCCGCTTGGCGTCAAGGGGGCGGGTGAAACGGGCACGATTGCCTCAACCCCGGCTGTCGTTAACGCGATTGTGGATGCCCTCGCGCCGTTTGGGGTCAAACACATGGATATGCCCATCACACCGCCCAAGATTTGGCGCGTTTTGCAAGGCAACGGAGGTTAAATCATGTATCCTAGCAACTTCGACTATCAACGGGCCGCTTCCGTCGCTGAGGCCATCCAAAAAGGATCAAGTGATGGGGCGAAATTTTTGGCGGGTGGTCACAGTCTGCTGCCTGCCCTCAAACTACGTCTAAATGAACCAGAATCTTTGGTAGATATTGGTCGTTTGGACACACTCAAGGGGATCAGCGTCAGTGGGAGCAGTGTCAAAATCGGGGCGCTTTCGACCCATGCCCAAATTGCCAGTTCCGCCGATGTGAAAAAACACGCCCCGGCATTGGCAAGTGCTTGCGGTCAGGTCGGTGATCCAGCCGTCCGCAATCGTGGCACATTGGGTGGCAATCTGGCCCATGCTGACCCGGCCTCCGATCCGCCAACGGTTGTACTGGCCCTCGGTGGCAAGCTCCATCTACAGGGGTCAGATGGAAATCGCGTGGTCGCAGCAGAGGACTTCTTTCTAGACCTATTCACCACCGATTTACACCCCGGTGAACTCATTACCGCCGTTGAAATTCCGAGCATCGGTCAAGCCAAAAGCGCCTATGTCAAAATGGCCCACCCCGCCTCCCGTTATGCGGTAGTAGGTGTGTGCGTGGTACTAGAAGTTAGCGGAGGCAAATGCAGCAAGGCCCGTGTCGCAGTTGGTGGGGCCACCCCCAAAGCGACACTCTCCGCCGCTGCCGCCAATGCTCTAGTCGGTTCGGCGCTGGACGCTGCTGCTCTTGACACCGCCGCGAAAGCCCTATCCGCTGATTTAAGCGATGTGATGGGCGATGTCTATGCACCCGAAGACTACCGCCGTGCGATGGCCGGGGTCTATCTGAAACGGGCTGTCCGTGGCGCGATGGGGTAAAATGGATTCGACGCTTCCACAGGATTTTCTAGGGGCGATCTTGGTATCGCCCTTTTTTCTCAAAAAGGTACCGGTATGTTCCAAAATATTGATGCTGTGCAATCCGCCCTCGAGTCTCAAAATTATATTGCCGAGCGGGGATTGGTCACGGCGATTTATTTAGCGCTGCGTTTAAATAAGCCGCTTTTTTTGGAGGGAGAAGCAGGTGTCGGCAAGACCGAAATCGCCAAAGTGCTTGCCAAGATTTTAGATACCGACCTCATCCGCCTGCAATGTTATGAGGGACTGAATGTCAACACGGCCCTCTATGAGTGGAATTATGCCCACCAACTTTTGTATCTGCGTTTGTTAGAGGCCAGCGGCGCGACCCGTGAAGAAATGCGGGCTGGATTATTTACACCCGAATTTTTGCAGGCCCGTCCGCTGCTGCAAGCTCTTGAAATGAGCGCCAATGGTCGCCCACCCGTCTTACTCATTGATGAAATTGATCGGGCCGACGAAGAATTTGAGGCCTTTTTGCTAGAACTGCTCTCCGATTTTCAAGTCACAATTCCTGAATTAGGCACAATTCAAGCGCCTGTGCCTCCTGTAGTGGTCGTCACTTCCAACCGCACCCGCGAAATTCACGACGCCCTGAAACGTCGCTGTCTGTATTATTGGATTGATTACCCCAATTTTCAAAAAGAACTCGCCATTGTACGGGCCAAAGCACCCGACGCCGAGGTTAATCTTGCTAAACAGGTGACGGCCTTTATTCAAGAACTCCGTCGTATGGAATTGTTTAAAGCGCCGGGGGTGGCTGAAACGCTTGACTGGACAATGGCGCTCATCGCACTAGACCAGCAAACACTCTCACCGGAAATTATTGAGCAGACAGCGGGGGTGATCCTGAAATATCAAGAAGATGTGCAAATGCTGACTGGGGAGGCTCTCCAATCCGCGCTTGACCGTGCCCGAATGCAAATGACGGCGCAAATGTAAACGAGGCAGGGATGAACAATAGCGCCCGTTGGGGCAGATATTTAGGGCCAGCCGATACACCCTATCATGGCGGCAAATTCCTGCAAAATCTGCTGCTGTTTGGGCGATTGTGCAAGGCGCTGGGCATGGATGTCACCCCCAACTGCATGATGGATGTTTCTCACGCCCTGCAATTGGTAGATTTAGGCCATCAGGAAGACGTCTACCATGCCTGCCGCGCTTTGATGGTAACACGCCAGCGCGATTTGGAATTATTTGACCAAGCCTTCCATATTTTCTGGCAGACTCCGGTTGAAGATTGGGCTACGATGGAGCTTAAATCCCCCGGACGGCGTGTTCAACGGCAGCAGCACAATCCAACCTTTGGTAGCGCCCCTACCACCACCAAAAATGGTCAGGCGACCAGCGAAACCGAGACGATTACTTTTGTCCCGACCTACAGTGATTATGAAACCCTGCGTACCAAAAATTTTGCGGAGATGACAGGTGAAGAAATCCTCGCCGCCAAACGCATCGTGGAACGGCTGGCGTGGTCACTGGGGATGCGCCAAACTCGGCGTTTTCACCCCGGCACTGGCAATCAACTGGATTTGCGCCATCTGTTTCGTGAAAATATGCGTTACGCAGGTGAATTAATTGATCTGCCGACGCGCGTGCCGACCTTTAAACCCCGCCCACTGGTTATGATTTGTGACATCAGCGGCAGCATGGAACGTTATACCCGCTTGCTGCTGCATTTTGTTCATACCCTATCGCAAAGCATCTATCAGGTCGAATCGTTTATGTTTAGCACACGCCTCAGCCGCATTACCCGTATTATTCGACGCAAGGCGGTGGATCGTGCGCTGACTGAAGTCGGGCTGACGGTCAAAGATTGGGGGGGTGGTACAAAAATCGGCGAGGCGTTACACACATTCAATTATCAATGGGCAAGACGGGTTCTAGGGCGCGGCGCGGTGGTGCTGCTGATTACTGATGGGTGGGATCGCGGCGACCCAGATGTACTGCGGGCGGAAATTGAACGCCTACAACGTAACTGCCACCGCCTCATTTGGCTTAATCCACTGCTCGGTTCGCCCAATTATGAACCGCTGACACGCGGCGCTCAGGCCATGCTGCCCCATGTGGATGATTTTTTGCCTGTGCATAACCTTGCCAGCCTTGAAAATTTGGCAAAAGAACTGTGGAAGGTCAATTGGCATCGTCCAACCCGCATAAGACGCGAGCATCTTGTCAGTTCAAAATAACAAATTTGGTTTATGGGTGGTAGAAAAAAGATGTTGGATATTCTGGATACGGTACAAAACTGGTTAAACGAAAGACACCCCATCGCGCTTGCCACCGTCGTCCATACATGGGGATCATCTCCACGTCCTGCTGGCTCAAAAATGGCCGTCACGGCTAATATGGCAATCATTGGCTCCGTCAGTGCTGGGTGTGTCGAAAACGCCGTCATCCAAGAGGCCTTGGATGGTCTATACGATGGCAAACCGCGCCTGCTCCACTATGGGGTAAGCGATGATACAGCGTGGGATGTGGGCTTGACCTGCGGCGGCAAAATTTCAATCTATGTCGAGCCGCTGGATATAGCTTTTTGCGAAATCACCGCCGACCTTGTACGCCAAGACACCCCCCATGCCGCTGTCACCATCCTAGAGGGCGATTTGGCCGGACAAAAGGTGTTGGTCGGTTCAGATGGTGCGGTTTTATATGCCAGTGCTGGCCTCGCCTCAAATCAAACTGCCATTCTCGCCGATGCTGCCCATCAAAGCCTGCAAGCGGGCCAAACCAAAGCCTGCACGGTTGCTGAATGGAACGTCTTGATTGAAGTGCATCAGCCCCGACCTCGTCTCATCATCGTCGGAGGCGCACATATCGCAATAGCGCTGCAAGCATTTGCCCGCCAGTTGGGGTTTGAAGTGATGCTGGTTGACCCACGTAAAGCCTTTGCCACTGTCGAACGTTTTCCCGATGTCGCCCAAATTTTACACACCTATCCCGACAAGGCCCTGCCCCAAATTGGCCTGACCACCGAAACCTATCTGGCTGTTTTGACGCATGACCCCAAAATTGATGACCCCGCCCTTATAACAGCCCTGCCCGCTGGCGTGCGTTATATCGGGGTTCTCAGCAGTCGCCGCACCCATGAAAAGCGCATCGAGCGCCTCACCGCACAAGGGGTAGACACCAGCCTATTTGACCAAATTCATACTCCCATTGGTCTCAATATCGGGGCGAAGACAACCGAAGAAATCGCACTGGCTATCATGGCAGAAATTATCGCAGTCAAGAATGGGGTGGCCCAATGAAATTTGGACCGGTGGAGATAGAGGCGGCGGTTGGCAATATTCTGGTGCATAATCTCGTCGGGCTAGATGGCAAAAAATTACTCAGCAAAGGGCATCCATTGACCCATGAAGATGCAGAAATCCTCCGGGCCAATGGATACTCAAGTGTGGTAGTGGCGGCGCTTGACCCCACTGATTTAGGCGAAAATGAAGCGGCCCGTCGCGTCGGGATGGCGATTGCGGGGCCAAATGTGCGGGTGGTTGCTCCCGGTGTGGGTCGGGCCAATTTGTCAGCGGAGGTGGATGGGCCACTGTATATCAATGTGCCATTATTACGCCGCCTCAACAGCATTGATGAGGGTATCACGATAGCCACCCTGCGCGAACATACCCCTGTCAAAACCCGCACTTTGATCACCCTCGTCAAAATTATCCCGTTTGGGATTCCCGCCGCACGGGTCGAAGATGTGGAGGCCAGCGCCCATGAATTTGGCCCGGTGGTGTCGGTGCGACCTCTTCAACCGACAGCCGTTTCCCTCATTATCTCCGGCCCCGAACACACCCGTGAACGCTTGTTGGGGGATTTTACTTCACCAGTGGAACAGCGGATTCAGGCGCTGGGCAGTTCTCTTAAATCAGTCAGTTTTGTCCCACACACCGCCGAAGCGATTGCGCAAGCCCTGTGTGACCAACAAACCGCCGAATCGGGGCTGATTATTCTGGCAGGCATTTCGGCCATTATTGACCGCGATGATGTTGTCCCGACGGCATTACGGCAAGCAGGGGGCAGTGTCAGCCATTTTGGTGCGCCCGTTGACCCCGGCAGCCTGTTGATGTTGGGATACTTGGGCAATATCCCCGTGATTGGTGCTCCCGGTTGCATCAAATCGTACAAGACCAACATCATTGATTGGGTCTTGCCGCGCTTGTTGGCAGGCGAACGCCTCACCCATGCCGATTTGATTGAGATGGGACATGGCGGCTTGTTAGATGACATCAGTGACCGCCCCATGCCCCGCGAAAACACTGAGGATTAGGCTGATGCTTGGGGACGCCGATTTTGTTCCAACCAGCGCACACCAAAATCCACCACCCCGCGCTGCGAAATCAAACGGGCTTCCGCTTGGCCCACTTTGCCGGGGACATACCCGATGCTGGCTTCATAATCCGCTCCACACTGCTCAAAATCATCGGCGTCATAGGCCAACATGTCATAAGCTACCCATTGACGTTTCCCGTTAACCAGAATCGCGCTGCCCTGTTTTTCCGACGCCTTGCCCCAGTAATTGCTGCGATGTTCGGCGAGATGGAGCGAGGTGTTATTGGCATGAACCACTCCCAATAACAAGACCTGACCATCTAGGTCATAAATCCGCGCTAGGGGAGAACGTTCGCCAAATTGGGCATCCAGTTGATGTTCGGCGGTAATCCATTCGGCACGTTGACCCCACACCGCAAACGACCCCGTTGGATGATAGCTCCGCACCACACCGGGCCAACGGCGAAAAGTCTCCGCAATAATCCCCATTTGGCGGGTGGGGGTGGTGGCTGGATCAAAAGCGGGCCATTCATCATAGACAATCTGCCACCAAGCCTGCGGAATGGGCGGGTTTTGCCAATGAGCCGGATCGCTGTTATCCGAGGAGTGACTTGGCATCACCAATGTCCCTGCTGGAGTCAACACGTCCATCATCGCCTGAATCACCGGAATAGGCCCGCCCGCCGTCCAGCCGAGTTTGCTCATGGCGGAGTGCATAATAATCACCATCCCCGGTTGGATACCGAGTTGCTCAAAGTCGCGGTGCAGGGTGGCACGGGTATTCGGAGAGGAGGTTTGCTTTACAACAATGCCTTCATTCATAAAATGCCTCATTTTTGACGATAGATAAATCGGGTCTGTCAACCGCTGTAAGTCTAACAGAAGATAGGTGTTAGAAAACTGTGGGGTTGTGGTCTGGTATTCATTGAGCCTTTCTGGTAAGATAACGCCCACCAATTTCAGAAATGGCTTGACAAGGGCTTGTAGCAATGAAAGTTATTCTCACTGAATATGTCTATATGCACGGCGTCGCGGGCGACGTGGTTGAAGTAGCGGATGGTTTCGCGCGTAATTTCCTAATTCCACGTGGTAAAGCTGAAAAAGCCACCCCCGCCGCGCTCAAAAAACACCAACAATTGATGGAACTGTCGGTTCAGCGTCGCAAAGAACTGAATTCACGGCTGGTCGAAGTCGCCCAGAAAATTGATGGGGTGGAACTCGTTTTTGGTCGCAAGGCCGGACGCAATAATAAACTTTATGGTTCCGTCACGACGGTAGATATTGCCAAAGCACTGTTGGACAAAACTGGCATTGATATTGACCGCCGCCGCATCAGTGACCGCACCCTGCGCGAAATCGGCAAGTTCGAAGTTCCGGTTCGCATGGGGACTGACCTGTCTCCCAACGTTCACGTCGTCATATTGCGAGAAGAAGATGTTGAAAAATATCTAGCGGGTCAACAGGTGGATGTGCCAGTCCATGCAGCGGAAGAATATATTGAAGTTGAAGAGGCTGTCGAAGAAGAAGCAGTGGCTGAAGAAGCAGCTGAATAATTCTGCCGCGCATCCGACCTCGGAATAAACGATAGAGAACAACTCAGTGAGTGATCTGGAAATTCTGGGGGCGCAATTTCGTCGGGCGCGGGAAGATCGTCGTCTGACCTTTGATCAAATCGAGCGTCAAACACGTATCCGCGCCCATTACCTAGAGGCCATTGAACTAGGCAATTTTGGCGTTATCCCATCGCCAGTGCAGCTACGCGGCTTTGTGCGTAATTATGCTCGTGCTGTAGGGCTTGACCCCGATTTGATGCTGGGGCAGGTTGAAGAAGCGCTGACGAATCCGGGTAGCCGTAGACAGAAAAAACTCAAAAAAGACCCAATTTCTGGCAATCCCCCCCCTGACGGGTCGGCGGTTATTCCCGACACCCTTGAAACCTATCGCGCCCCTGTCATTGTACCGCGTGCCTCACATTCCAATATTGAGGTAACAGCCGCCCCAACCTATGCCCCTCGCAACCGCAACCCACTTCGTACTATTTTCGCGGTAATCGTGGCAACCGTGCTGACCGGGGTGATTATTGGCGGATTGTTGGTTGCTATCAATGATCTGGCAGAAAAAAGTAACCAACCAACGCAGCCATCACCCTTAGTGGAGATCAATAATAACGTCACGAATCCACCCGCCATCATTGCGACCAGTACCCCAACGATGGGAGTATTATTGCCGCCACCCAATGAGACGCTTGATTTTAGTCGGGAAAGCAACCTTACAATTGAAATTACACCTCGCCAACGCTCATGGGTACGAATTATTGCAGATGGTACAACAATCTTTGAAGGCATCGTCGTGCCAAGTAGCAGCATTGCAAACGGTGATTATCTATTTTTTGAGGCTAACGACAGTTTAACCTTAAAAACCACCAATGCAGGTGGACTACAGGTCAAGATTAACGGACAAGAATTCCGTTTGGGCGAACCGCGCCAAGCCTTTGAGCAAACCTTTACCCTTGACGGTTTGATTACACCGACCTTTGCGCCGACCAATACCCCAACAATCACCTATACCCCGTCGGCGACTAACACACCGGGTGCATCCATCACCCCCACATTGACAGAAACCCCAACTTTAGAAAGCAATGCCACTGGCACACTATCGCCAGTTTCGCCAAGCAATACGACCGCATTGTTGCCAAGCCCGGGGGTCGTATCCCCAACACCGCTGCCCCCTATTGGTGAGGTTTCGACATCAAGCACCACACCGACTCCGACACCTCAAAACCCCGTTACGACGAATACACTGCCCCCAACGGTGCAGGTTTCTTCACCGACACCACTAGTGTTAAATTCGCCGACCTACACCCCCTCGCGCACTCCAACCTATACCCTGCCTCCATCCGCCACGCCGAATATCACCATGACGCCCTCGCCATTTTTGCCCGAAAGAATTACGCGAACCCCCACCCTTACAAAATAGCGTTCATTTTCCGGCTGTCGTTCATTACAATAGCCCGCATTACTTGATACCCACTTGGAAGGAAATGGCTGGCATGACCCAGTTTTACGATACGATTGCACGCTTTTACGACGCCGAAAATCTGGATATGACCGATGATTTAGCTTTTTATAGTGAACTGGCCGCCGAATATGGCGAACCCATTTTGGATGTGGGCTGTGGCACGGGCCGGGTGATGCTGCATCTGGCACAGGAGGGTTATCAATGCGTGGGTGTGGATACTTCGCCCCAAATGCTGGCGCGAGGTAAACGTAAAGTTGAAGCATTAGGGGCAGATGTCGCGGAACTGGCCCGTTTTGTCGAAGGCGATATTGCTACTTATAGCGCTCCCAACACGTATAACATGATTTTGCTACCCTATCATGCGTTTATGCACTTTCAGGAGCAAGAACAGCAGCTAGCCATTCTACAACAGCTAAAAACAAATTTGGCCGAGGATGGGATCATCGTTTTTGATTTGCCGAATGCCGGGGAAGCCTTTAGTACACAAGACGACCATACCATTTCACTTGAGCGCACTTTTATTGAACCGGAAACGGGCCATCTGGTGATGCAGCAGTCGGTGAGTCAGCTAGACCGCGCCGAGCAACTGCTTTACATCACATGGATCTATGATGAAGTCACCACCGATGGCACCGTGAGACGTACTGTCGCCCCGCTGGTGCTGCGTTATGTATTCCTAAGCGAACTCAAGCTGTTGTTGGCTGCAAGTGGATTGGAATTATTTGAGGTACACGGGGATTATGATGGCAGCCCCTATGCCGATGGCAGCCCACGCATGATTGTAGTAGCAGGTAAGGCCGACTAAAAAAACACTTTGGGATCCGGAGCTTCTTCGTGGCGATCGTGTTTGTCCGCCACAGCGTGTTTGACTGTGTGACCATTTTTGCCTGATTCTAGGCGGGGAATGACACTTAGAACAAAGGCAAAGAGCAAGGTCGAGCCGATTGCCAAAATGTATAACTCATAACCAATGACGATACCTACAATCGCCACCATCCAAATACTGGCCGCGGTTGTTAATCCATGAACGCTCGTTTTGCGCTGAAGTACCACGCCTGCCCCCAAAAAACCAATCCCGGTCAGGAGGTTAGCTGTCATACGGGCTTCGCTGTCCGAGCCGTAAATGATGCGGGACATAATCGTCAGCAAAGCACAACTCATACACACCAACATATGGGTACGGAGTCCTGCTGGGCGCTGACGTTTTTCACGGTCAAGGCCGGGGATAATTGCCAAAACCCCAGCAATGGCAACCACTACAAGGGCGTTCCACTGCTCGGAACTATATTCCATTTTGCTCTAACCACCTATCAAGACCGTCGGTGCGCCTGAAATGATCGTTGTCGAAACAGGTGCGCCGGATTGGTTATTCACCCCTGAGACCATTGAAGTCGAGCGAGCCGCTGGGCGTCCCCCGATCAGTACCGTCATTGACCCCATAGTAATTGCTCCTGAAATGGCTGCCCCAGCCACCAAATCCCCAACGACAGCGGCGGGCATCCCACCAATCAACACATTGGGAACCCCCGGCCCAGTAATTGCATCACCAGTGGCGGACATATCAGCTACACGTGCGGCGGGAAATGACATAGGTGCTTCAATTCCTTTCCAAGTTCGTTAAATTTATTTTACCGTATATGAGACAGCAGGTCAATTTAGCGGCGCTCATCGTCGGGTAGGGCAATACGTAATGCGTCATAAAGTGAGCGGACGGGAATGACCTCGATTTTGCCAACAGATTTCTCATCCCCCCGCCGAGAACGTGGCACAATCGCCCGCCGAAAGCCTAACTTTGCCGCCTCATTCAGTCGGGTCGTTAATTGGCTGACGGCACGCAGTTCACCACTCAAGCCGATTTCACCCACAATCGCCAAATCTGCGGGAACGGGGATATTACGGGCGCTAGAAGCAATCGCAATCGCCACCGCCAAATCTGCGGCGGGTTCATCAATCGTCAGGCCCGCCACCACATTGACAAATACATCTTGTTCGTAAAGTCGGAAGCCGACCCGCTGGGTTAATACGGCAATCAGCAGTTGCAGGCGGTTAAAATCCACCCCGTTAGCGGTGCGGCGCGGATTGGGATAGGCGGTCTGACTGGTCAGTGCTTGCACTTCAACCAATAAAGGACGTGTGCCTTCCATCGTTAGGGCAATGGCACTCCCCGGCGCGTTCACTACTCGTTCGGCCAAAAATACTTCGGACGGGTTACTGACCTCGACCATGCCACTGCCCTGCATTTCAAAGACACCTGTTTCGTTGGTCGCCCCAAACCGATTTTTGACACTTCGCAGCAACCGATAGACCTGAAAGGTATCGCCTTCAAGATACAACACCACATCTACGATATGCTCCAAAACACGCGGGCCAGCAATTGTACCCTCTTTGGTGACATGCCCGACCAAGATAATCGCAATCCCACTGGTTTTTGCCAACATTTGCAGTCGAGCCGCACATTCGCGCACCTGACTGACACTGCCTGCTGAATAGGCTTTATCTTCGGTATAGGTGGTCTGGATAGAGTCTACAATCACCATCAAGGGTTGGACTTCTTGGATATGCTCGACAATGGTTTCAAGCGAGGTCTCGGTGACAAGGAATAAATCTTGGGCTTGAATGCCGAGGCGTTCCCCACGCATCTTAATCTGCTGTTCACTCTCTTCACCAGAGACATACAACACCCTGCCCAAATCTGTTGCTAATTCCGCCGCGATTTGCAGCAGAAGGGTACTTTTGCCAATGCCGGGATCACCCCCGACCAAAACTAGACTCCCCGGCACTAAGCCTCCACCCAAAACCCGCGAAAATTCCTGATTACGAACGGGCCAGCGTTTGGTACTGGCTTGCTCAACTTCATGAAAGCGTTTGGCTTTGGAACGGGTTGCTGCACCTAGCGATTGACGGGCCGATGGAAGGGGTTCTGGTTCCTCAACCACTTCCACCATTGTGTTGAAATTGCCACACTGGGTACATTTCCCCATATAACGCAGCGAACGCCAGCCGCATTCGGAGCATTCGTAGTAGGTCTGGGCTTTTTTCTTCGCCATGCGTCCTCAAATCTTGTATGTTTGTGGTAGAAGGGCCATTATAATCCGAACACGGGTTCTACACAATTGGAAGCAGTTTTTGATACAAATCGAAAAGCAGGGATATAATTTGACCGCAATTATCCAGCGAATAACAGTGGGAATCCATGAGCATCTTCAATAACCGTCGCCTCACCAATCAAACATTTAAATTGGACATCGAACGAATGCAGCGCGGCTGGTATTCCGATAAATACTTCGAGAATATCAGCATCATGCTCAACACACTCCATGAACAAGGATACACCTTCCAAGCCGAGAGTCCGCGCTTCACCACCGAGCAAAATCAATATTATCGGGGCTTCCCGATGGGGGATATTGAAGTCGAGATGCAATGGTTCAATCGGCGCAAACCTGCCACGTTAATTGGTGGGGTGGATAAGGCGCTGGCGATGCTCTATCACTGTGCGGGGTATCCAAATGAAGATGGCACATTCACTCGCACATGGCAGGAATTGGAAGTTGAAGCGGTACAGGACGGCGTATTTACCCATTACAACGGTGATTCGACGAATGTAGAACCCGTATTAAAAGTGCGTGGGCCATATCGTTACTTCGCTATGCTCGAAACCCCAACATTAGGTATCTTGTCCCGGGTCAGCCGTATCGCCACCAATGTGTATAACACACTCGTCGCGGCGCGGGGTAAACAGGTCTTATTTTTTCCAGCCCGGTTCGATGTCCACGAAGTTCAGGCGGCTGATGGTTACGCCTATGATCTGGCAGTGCAGCGCTATAACATGGACTATGGCGCAAAAGTACGTAGCCTAGTCAGCACCGACGCGCAGGGCGATTGGTGGGGTGGGGATGGTGGTGGAACAGTGCCTCATGCCGTCATTGCTTGTTTTTTGGGCAATACCACCGAAGCAATGCTGCAATTTGCGGCCACCCAACCAACCCATGTCCCGCGTATCGCTCTGGTGGATTTTAATAACGACTCGGTGGGTACATCCCTAGCCGTCGCCAAAGCCATGTTTGAACGTTATCAAGCCCTAAAGGCCGCTGGCAACGACCACGAAGCCGATAAATTTCGATTATTTGGCGTGCGGCTAGATACAAGCGGCAACATGCGCGATATTGCCCTTGACCCTATTGGCGATCCCAAGCTGGATTTTGGTGTCAATCCACGTCTTGTGGTGATGGTACGCAAAGCATTAAACAGCGCGTGGGAACAATGGGGACTGTCCCGTGAATGGGAATTGGAGGCCCAACACTACTGTCAAAGCATCAAAATCGTTGTGGGGGGAGGCTTCACACCGGAAAAAATTGGCAGTTTTGAGGCTCTCGGTGTCCCCTCCGATATTTATGGCGTGGGGTCAAGCCTTATGCTCAATGAAAGCAGCACCAATACGGACTTTACCGCCGATGTGGTACGGGTCAAAATTCATGGCGAATGGATTGATATGGCAAAAATAGGCCGCCATGTCTGCGATAACCCTGACCTCGAAGCTATTACCTTTGATTACATGCACCCCTAACATCATCACTGCGAGGAGTACCATGCAGAATCTAAACGTTGCCTTATTCGACGAAATCCAAGAAGAATTTCGGCGGCGAATTAGCCAAATGGTATGGTGCAACGTCGCCAGTATTGATACACAGGGGCGGCCCCGTTCCCGAATTTTGCACCCGCTTTGGGAAGATGCAGTAGGATGGATTGCCATACGGCGCAACAGCTTTAAGGGCAAACATCTTGAACATAATCCCTATGTATCGCTGGCCTATGTCGCGGATGTCGCCAAACCCGTCTACGTGGATTGCAAAGCAGAATGGGATGATACGATGGCAGCCAAAGAACACGTCTGGAATCGCTGTTTAACGACCCCACCACCACTGGGTTATGATCCTGCCCCAATCTTTGGGAGTGTCCAAGACGCGAATTTTGGGATATTAAAATTAACACCTTGGCGTATTGAGATCGCTAATTTTCCGGCGAACCGACAAATTTGGCATGTAGCAAAGGAGCAAACCGCGTGAGTGTTCGATTTCGCAAAAGCGTCAAAATTTTGCCCGGAGTACGGGTTAACTTGAGCAAGTCCGGGCCATCGCTTAGTATTGGCGGGGGTGGCTTAACCCTGAATTACAGCAAGCTGGGGATTCGCACAACGGCGGATCTTCCCGGCGGCCTGTATTACACCAAATTGCATGGGGACGCCGATGAAAAAACCGCCGAATCCAAAACTGAAGAAACACCGACAGCCGAAGTGGCTTCTAAAAAACTAGACACCGACTTTTTTGACCGTGTTAGGATGTCGGAGGACGAAGAGCAGTTCGTCAAAGGACTCAAGGAATTTTCAGCAGGCAACGCAGAAACTGCATTAAGCCACCTAAGCCAAGCCACTGATATTCCCGATGGCGCATTTTTGGCTGGGGCCGTCGCTTTGAGCCTCGAAAAATACACCGAGAGTCTACAATATCTGGAAAAAGCCGCCGCTCATAAAGAGAAATTGGGCGAGCGCTTTAAAAAATATGGCGTCTCATCAGAGGTGGAAGTCCCGATCACCGAAGAGATTTCGGTGCTGCAAGAAGCTGATGAGCGCGGTCTAATTCTGCTCCTTGCCGAAGCCTATCAGCACACGGGTAATATGGAACGCGCCACTGACGCCATGCGTGAATTGCTCAAACTCATCCCGCCAGAGGATATTGTGGCGCGATTGTCGTTGGTCGAAATGCTCTCCGACAGCAAAGGCGATGATGTGGAGACCTGCAAAGAAATCATCGCGCTGGTCGGGGATATTCCTAACGAGACTCCGTTCCACACCATGCTGCTGCTCTACAAAGCTCGTGCGCTGCGAAAAGTGGGGTTGAATGACATCGCCAAGAAAACCCTCAGCGATGCCCTGCGACGCACCAAAGACCGCTCGACAGAAGTGTTGAATACCCTGCGTTATGAACGTGCCATCCTGCTGGAAGCGATGGGCCAAAAAGCCGCCGCCCGCAAGGATTTGGAAACGATTTTCGCCTCTGACCCCCATTTTGAGGATGTGGCCGAGCGGCTCAACATCAGCGCGTAGAGGAAATTGGGCAGGCTATGTAACCTGCCCTTTTTTACATCAACCTATTGGATCGGTTGACTTCACCAAACGCAGACCGATATTGGCAAATCGGGCAAATGCTTCGTTCGCCATCGCATCAAAATCAATTTCAGGATGAGCCACTGACGACGTGCAGTCCATCAAAATGCGTAGTTTGGCAACAATCTCCGGGCTATTGGCGTAAAAACGCATCATCGAACTCACCGTTTCCAAAACACAGTGGCTCTTAGCCTGCCCCGCAATAAATACCAAGTCGTGCGAGGCGATCATCTCTAAAAACGGGATATTGAGATTACCCATCGGCGTTTCGGAGACTTTGACCTCCGGCTCAAGGATGGAATAATGTTCCGTTTTGGGAATCGAGCCTTTGGTCAGGAATATTGGGGCGCTTTGGCGGGCCGCCGCATGATAGGCAATGGCTTCATAAAGGGTGGGGGTAATGGCATGACCCGGTGTACCGATCATGGTGTGATAGGGCCAGATCATCAACTGTTTTTTGGCGTGCTCCTCCAACTGCTCCAGATATTCCATTGACCATGCTTCTTCATAGAGGGGTGTCCAATAACCTGCTTTGGCTTCGGCACTGCTAATGATGGTAAACGGCTCCGGATACGCCCCACCACGATCCATCCACCATGTTGGATAGAAAATTTGCACTGGCACATGGCTGTCCAGTGAAGCGGCAATGGTCGTAATACGCGCTGCATGACGATAAAGCCATTCCACTGTGCGCTGCGTATCCTCGACTGCACCGGGAACGCTTAAAGTGCCATCCGGGTGAATAAAATCCACCTGCGGGTCTACCAACAACAGCAAAATTTTCACCTCATCATCTTTGGCGGGGTTAAAGCCTGCTACTTGCCCATCTAAAACCGCTTGGGCCGTATTGGGTGGCATCAAACGGCCAACACTTTCAGGATGATAGTAGGACGGAAATGACAATCTTCACCTCACATTTCCAACAGGGCGATTTTGTGTGAGAATTATAGCGGGTTTGCAAGTGAAATAAGAGAACATCGGAGTAGGAGTCAACCCAATGGCCGATAGTATCAAGCTGTATCATGTCTACTCAACATTGCCTGTATTGGAAGTTAAGGGGATCAAATGCCAAAACGTCCATGTCAGTTGGTTTGTGCGGGGCAAAGCAGATCCACCCGCGCCCTATGAAATCCTCATCAATGATTATGATCCCTCGGTTGGTCATGCGATTCATGCCCAAAACGCCGTTAAAGAACTGTTCACCATTGAAGAGGCCGATGCCTTTAGTGCCTATCTGATCCGCAGCAAGATTGACGCGACCCCCATCATCAAAGCCGCTGAACTACCGTTTGATATGAAGCGAGCGGGTTTCTTAGAATTTGCTGTTGGGGAAGCCACAGGGTTTTATCGGGCTTCTGAAGAGGACGATTATGATCTACCCTTTGAAGTTTGGGGGTACTATGATGCCAAAGATCAGTATGTATCGGCATGGACGGAAAAGCCAATTGACCCGGAAATTGATTTCGTCCAGAAGTTGCTGGAGCAATCCATCGCACTCGGATTACGCCGCAAGTCAAGACCAGAGACCATACGCAACATTGCTCAACAACTGGTGGGTAAAGGGTATCGCGTCGTCATCAGTAAATAAACAACGAGGGCAGATTCATCACCTGCCCTGTTTTTTTCACATCACGCGGTTTCATCCACTTTTGGCAAAATATACTTCGCCACATCCGCATCATTCATAGGCGTCGGCACATCATGGAAAAGATACCAGTGTTCGGTATGTTCAGCAGTGGCGGTTGGGGCTAATTCAACCAATGGGCCAAGTGTCTCAACTTCGAGCATATCCGCATCGGTATAAGTTTCGACATTGCTCCCAAAATCCGGATATTCCGCGCCGGGGACAACATCAAACCGCTTCACCAACAAGGTGTTATTACGAACATAGGCCACCCAGCCCTGCGGTACGTATATTCCGACTTTCTGAGAATGGGGAATACTGGAGTCCTGTCGCAGCATAATATATTCCGAACCCCATGTCCAACGCGGGTCAGCCATATCGGTATAGGCCCATAAAGCCAAACGGCGCGTCGGCAGCAAATTGCCTGAATGGGAACCAGCGGGGGGTAAAGGAATGATGATTTTTCCGCCCGGGGCCGTCACACTAAGCGCCCACACCGCCAACTTAATCGGCCATAGGGTGGTGTTGCGGAGACGATGGGTCACTTGGACATGCGACGTATTGGGCGAAAGGGTTATATCCAATTCTTTTTGAATCCCAGTGGAAAGTTCGACGGGCTGAATGACCCGCACAAAACCAGTATGGTCTTCGATTTGAATCGGGCCGTTATCGGGGACATAGGAACGCGGGTTGGCTTCCGGTGCGTGCCACAAACGATGGCCGCCATAGATACGCCACTCATCGCCACCGGTTTTGCCCACGAATTGAGCATATTCTTTCAATAAATTTTCTTCACCGATGAACCCAAACCGGATGATACGTGGCCCAACATCCCCGGTGACAATGAGTTCAATTGTTTGATTTGCCAGCCGATAACAATTCGGCCAGCCTGCATACTGCACTTTTTCCAACCTTACACCCATCCTTTTGGCAAGCTCATGGTTAAAGTCGCGCCCTGATTTTTTCCGGCGCTTTCGGCCCATAGGCGTCCACGATGGGCTTCAACGACAGCCTTCGCAATTGAAAGGCCCAATCCCATCCCACCATGACGCCGGGTCATGTGATCTTCCACTTGATAAAACGGCTTAAAGATATTCTCCAAATCCCGTTCAGGAATACCGACTCCATCATCTTGAACACAAATCCAAACCTCTTGGGGGCGGTCAATCACCTTAATTTGGATATTGCCCTCTTGGGGCGTAAATTTGATGGCATTATTCACAATATTGGTCAAGGCCATCAGCAGCAAGGCGCGATCTGCATAAACAACCACATCCGGGTCAGGACGACCCAACGTCAGCACTTGGTCATTGGCCGAGGCCAGTGCCAAGACATCTCCCCGTACCAATTGTAGCAAGCTCGACAATGAAACTTCATCCCGCTGCAATTCAGAATCGCCAATTTTCAGGAAACGCAAATTGGTCATATCCTCGATCAAATTACGCATTTTGAGAGCGCTGTTCAACACCGCATCGGCATGGTCGCCGAGTTCACCCTGTGCTTCATCTTTTAGGAAACTGGCATAGCCCAAAATGACCCCTAGCGGCGTGCGGAGTTCGTGCGAGGCAATCGCAATAAAATCATTTTTTAATTTATCCACTTGGCTCAGTTCAGCATTGGCTTTTTGTAACTGATCGACCAATTCGGCTTTCTCAAGCGCGATGGCAGCTTGGGATGCTAAATTTTCCAAATAATTTTGGTCGTCGGCTTCCCAATGGTCGCCAATTTTGTTGACGGCTTCCAATGCCCCCACAACACGATCTTTGATTCGCATAGGTACCCCCAATAATGAGCGCGTTTTGAAGCCGCTCTGGTCATCGGTGTTGCGATAATGGCGGGGGTCTTGGCTGACATCGTCCAACACAATCGCTTGATTTTCTTTGATGATATGGCCCGCAATGCTGCCCTCCAGCGGGACGGGAATTCGCACCAATTTTTCAGCTTGGGCTGCTCCTGTCGGCATGGCGACAAAGTGAAGTTGATGGGTATTACGATCCATTAGAATAACAGAGGCCGATTCTGCATTCAAGATTTCCGCCGAAGCATCCATCAGTTGGGTCAAGATTTCTTCTGTAGAAAGGCTCGAATTCAAGATGAGGCTGACCTCAACCAAGCGGTTAAGGCTACGCATCGCTCTGGTTTGACGATCTTCGACCGATTGTGCCTGATTAGTCATAGCTTTTTTCCAGTGCCTTTGCATTTCTGCAACACGTGCGTTTTTGAAAATCCTGTCCCCCATCGCATTAAATCCTACTCAAATTCAGAAAAAGCAGCAACTCATAAACCCTCATCTCGTGCTCGAAGTATAATTTAAACATACCCTCAACCAACCATGAAAGACGCTGACCATGCCTTATCAAGTCGTCCCCGCAACCGAAGTTGATTTTGATGCCTTTGTGCAAGCCTTTAACGAAGCCTATGAGCACTATTTTGTACATATTCAATTGACCCCCGCCAACCTATTGTCATTAATCAAACGAGATGCGATTGATTTGGACGCCAGTGTTGCCAGTGTTGACGAGGAGGGCCGTGTGGTTGGGGTAGCGATGTTAGCCATTCGTCCGCCGCGCAGTTGGGTGGGTGGTGTCGGCGTGGTCGAGGAGCATCGTCGAAGGGGAATCGCCCGCAAAATGATGCAAGCCTTGATTCAAAATGCCCGTCAAAAAGGACTTGCCAGCGTTGAATTGGAAGTCATTACCCAAAACACCAAAGCCTATGACCTCTATGAAGATTTGGGATTCATGACCCAACGCCGTTTATTGATTTTGCAGCGTCCAGCCGGGGATGCCGTCATACCGTCGGGGTTTGTAGCCCGCGAATGCCCGGCACTAGAGGCGCTTGAATATTTTGAGCGTTTTCACGACACCCCTAACGCATGGCAGCGCAACCTCCCAGCCCTACAATCCTTTGCATTTGGGCATCTGGAAGGGTGGACAATCGCACGGGAAAGCAATCCTACCCAAGTCGTCGGGTATGCGGTGGGCTGGCCGAATGACGAGCATATTCAGTGGATGGATATTGCGATTGATCCCCACGCCAGCCAACGAACGGAAATTGGCACGGCCCTGTTAGCAACCGTACACCATGAACTCCCAATGGCAACCGGTGCGATTGTCAATTTGGGTGAACATGATGCGGAAATTGTTTCGTTCGAAGCGCTTGGCTATACCGAGACAATGGCTCAATTTGAAATGCGACTTGATCTTTAGTTAAGTTATTGGGGGTCGTTAACAAATCGCATCACGATTTTTAGGCGACCCAACTCGATTTCATCTCCATCACGCAAAGGGTAAAGCTGATCAGGTTCAATTGGAGTTTGATTGAGGGATGACCCATTGGTGCTGCCCAAATCCTCTATATACAATCCATCCTCGTGCTTGATAATATTGGCATGTTTTCGGGAGACACCCGCAATTTGCCCTCCAAACGGCGTTAAATCCAGATCGGGCATAAAGTTGGCGACGACATCCGAACGGCCAACCAGTGTCTTTTCCTTGACTTCAAAGCTAAGAGTAGTTACGGTCTTGCCCGGCCCACCAAATTGCAGCAGCAGATAATGCGGTGCTGGTTCGAGATGGGGGTTGGTCAAACTAGGATGTAAATTCGGTTCAGGTATTTCAGCGGTGGGTTTGCCCAGTAATGATGTTTGGCGTTGACGGGGTTCAGAAGTCACGGCATTCTCTCCCTAAACCTACAAACCATGCGCGATGATAATCAATATAAGTTGGGTAATGACCAGCATGATTCTAACTATTTCCAAACTTTATGTAAACGGTTTTCTAAAAAAATATAGTGTTTGGATGCTGGGACTATTTATTTTGATAGGCTTGGCGGGCTTGGCTATCAACCGGAACTCCACCCCATCTGAAAATGAAAATCTTATCCTCCAGAGTCATGCGTTTGAGCCTGCGGCCTTGTTACCCTACGCTGCGATCTGGCATCCGGTTGGCGATAATGCCCTGTTATTTCAGCCTTACGATGATAGTGAGCCAACCCGCCTGTTCTGGATGGAGGGTATTCCCCACCAATGGGACGTATTTCTCACAGGCAGCAGCGACGAGAGCGCCCATCTGGTTTGGCTAAATACGGATGGCAAACTTTGGTATAGCCAGATAAACCCCGATGGTACAAAAAAGTTGTTGGCACTCAATCTTGTGTTTGGCAATGTCCAAGCCATGACTGCTACCCGCCTTTTTGATGGGAATTTGGTGATTATTTGGCAAAATGAACGTCAAGCACTCGGCGTTATTTGGGTAGATGCATTAGGGCGAAAGATTGCCGAGCAGATGATTACCACCAATGCCACGCACTTTGATCTCACAGCGGATCGCAAGGGGGCACTTTATCTAACGTGGGCTTCCACACAGCAGCAGATTTCGATTTTATCGTTTACTACGGAGGCGATTGGCAATCTCGACATAGAGGACGCCAGCCATTTTGACTTATCTTTACCCGCCAGCGATTGGCTAGATACCTTACGCATTTTGGTGGATGATAAATGGGTCTATGTGATTTGGGGGATAAATACTGCTGGGAATCCGCAAGCGACGAACTTTGAGGTCAGCCCATTCCTAAAATCCGATATTCGCCCTAACGTGCCTCTGCCAGAAGTCGCCCCCTTTGCTCTAATGCTGGTTGAGAATGATGAATCTATTCCATTACGTTGGGGCGGCGAAGTGCAAAATTGGGATGAGCCGCGTGCCCAACTTCCGCTGACGGCTTCTCTTGAGCACCAGTGGACAGCCATCTTACTTAATTTTGCAGACGGTGGTTACGTCGGCTATGAAATTTTGTCCGAACCGCCTGCCAATGCCAGCCAACCGCGTGTCCTGATTTGGAATGGTCAACGGGCTGCTGCATGGGTGCGAATTAATTCAGACGGGCAGTTGGTACAGGAAATTATGCACTAAGACGAGGATGCGTAGGTCAAACACATAGCGCCTAATAAAAAGGGACGACTATAATAGCCCACTCGTTGCAAAGAATGAACCAATTTGATAAGAGGTAGATGGTGATTAAGCGGAGTATTTTCCTTATCCTAGTGTGTATTGTCGCGGGAACATCTTTCTGGCCTATGGTTATGGTTAGCCGCGCCCAAGAAGATCAGAATACCATTGTGGTTGTTATGCAGCCACCCGCCGACTTGGAAGCAGCAACGATTTCGCGGTTTGATGAAAACAAGCGCGATATTCTAGAGAATCTATTGGTTGGCCTGACCCGTTTTAATGCCAACAGTGGGCAAATTGAACCCTATCTGGCAAAAGATTGGACGGTGAGCGCGGATGGTTTGACATGGACATTTAATCTGCGTGATGACATCCAGTGGGTCGAGGTGCAAAACGGCGAACCTACTGCGGTACGTCCGGTGGTGGCGGGCGACATTGTGTTTGCCATTCAACGAGCCTGTGACCCCAATCGGCCCTCCCCTGTCACCAGCAACATGGCAATAATTGTCGGCTGCCGAGAAGTAGCGACGGCTCTCGATAGCTGGGAAATCACTCAGGAAGCCCTTGACCAGCGCATCGGGGTTAAGGCTCTAGATGACCAGACCGTTGAATTTAGGCTGCTGTTTCCGGCAGCCTATTTTTTGACCCTGACGGCACTCCCCGAATTCCGCCCGCTGCCACCGGAACGGGTCATTGGTAGCAATCTTTGGCCTCTGGGTACAGATATTATGACCAGTGGTGCATGGGTAGTGACGTCATGGGATGCCCTACAAATGACACTGGATGTGAATCCGTTTTGGCCGTTGGAGCGCGAGGGCAATCTGGACAGCGTAACGATTCGATTTGACGTTGGGTCGGATGTGTTACCAAGTCAATTTGCCAGTGGCGACGTAGCAATTGCGCGTACCGACGCCCTCACCGCCGCATCAATTGGGGCACCTGATTCATCCCTCGTCAAAATTGGCGAAGGCGAAACACTCACCCTGCTCGGCTTCAGCATGGAATATCCTGACTTAAATAATTCCCTGCTGCGGCGTGCGCTGGCCCTTGCGATTGACCACGACTATATCGCCCAAAATGTGGTAGTGGGTGACGCGAAACTCTTGGCGGCGACCCGTTTCACTCCGCGCAGTGTGATTGCCGCTCCGAGCGCCCCCGGTGCAGGTTTCGACCCCGCGACTGCCCAAAGTCTGTTGGCAGAATCGGGTCATGCAGGTTGCGCTTTTTCGGAACGCCTTCGAATCGCAGTGGAAAATGATGCTATTGCAACTTTGGTGGCCCAATTAACCATTCAGCAGTGGCAAATTAATCTTGGTTGCCCTGACGGAACGTTTGAATTAGTCGTGCTGACCCGCCAAGAGGTCGTTAACAATGTCCATGCCAATATAGATTTCGGCGAAGAACAAACCCGCCATCACCTATGGTTCATCACATGGAGTGCGGATTATCCTGATGCTAATGCGTGGACAGCAGACGCGCTACACTGTCAATTTGGCTATCTGCGGGTGGGGCGGGCTTGTGATAGCACTGATGTCTTATTTGATCAAGCAGGTCTGAATAGCGACATCCGCAGCCGTTTGGATGCCTATACCCGTGCCGAAACCGAATTTTTTGGGCCAAGCGGAAGTTTTCCGGTCATCCCAATTGTCATAAACAGTCAAATCCGAGTTCAGCAAAAATGGTTGAGTGGAGTCGCCAGTTACGGCCCATTCCAATTGGATCGCTGGGTGGTTAATCGCGGAGAGTAGTTAAACGAAAGGGACACCCAGACAGGATGTCCCTTTTAAAATTTATCCTCAATTAAACATCTTCGGGGGCGTCATAATCATCATCACTAATTTCGTGATAGGGGTTATCCCCTTCACCCGGAATATCTTCACCGGGGTCGTCTTGTAAGGGGACAGGTGGTGTTACGATATTGCCGTCGGTGCTGGTAGTACGAATCGTCGGATGTACGCCGGTAGCCCGTTTGGGACGATCTTGCGACTCTTTTTTCTTGGTAGGATCAACCGTTTCTGCCTCGACTGAATTCATAGCCAAATAGCGCTTTGTTGTTTGCCCGATTTCCCGGTCCGGTGCAACAACATCCCTAAACTGCTGTGTCGTTTCACGATGCAGCGAAATGTCCTCACTAGACTCGGAGGATTCGGGGGTCAGTGGATAGTTCACTATTTCACACATGACATCGCCCCCTGAGATATGCAACAGTCACCTTGCATTTCCAATAAAAATGACCGTGCAGATGAGTGTACCACCTTTGTGCTAATATGCCCAAACTTTTTTACATTGACTTGGTGATAATTGACGATTTTGCTTGCAAAAGGCTATATCTAAGCCATAAGCAAGTACAGGATACTCCAATCCTTTTGTGAGTACCCTTTCATCAATTTATTAACAATCATCCCGCTTATGAGCGCAGATGTCGGAGCGCCTCAAAATGTTGTCGTTCTTCATCCGACAATCGCTCTGGCAAACGCACATTGGCCGTTGCATATAAGTCACCCGCTTCGGAAGGATTCTTCAGTTTAGGCATCCCTTTGCCGCGCAGCCGGAAGCGTCGTCTGTTTTGCGTCTCCGCTGGAATATTCAAATTCACTGGGCCATCCAGCGTTGGTACACTGGCAATTCCGCCCAAAATCGCCGTGTAGAGCGGCAGGTCAAATTCGGTATAGAGATCATCGCCGCGCAGTTCAAAACGCTCATCTGGCAAAACTTCGATAACGAGATACAGATCGCCGCGTTCTGCGCCATTCCAACCGGGCTGGCCCATACCTGCCAGACGAATTTTGGAGCCTGTTTTGACACCAGCAGGAATTTTGACTTGCTGGGTTTGCCCATCTTTCGAGATTTGGCGTGTCGTTCCGTGATAGGCTTCACTGAGCGTAATCTGAAGTGGCTGTTGAATATCTTGTCCGCGACGGGGTTGGGCGCTTCGGCGACCCGTGCCCCCAACATTACCGCCAAACAAAGTCTCAAAGAAATCTGAGAACCCGCCATTGCCGCCAAACAAATCTTCAAGGTCTTCGACATTGGTATAGGTGGTATAGCCACCGGGAGTGCCACCTCCGGCCCTCGACCACGTACTCCAATCAAAGCCACCCGCACCACCTGCCTGTTGATAGCGCTCCCATTCACGACCAAAACGATCATATTTGGCGCGTTTTTCAGGATCACCCAACACTTGATAGGCTTCATTAACCTCTTTGATTTTTTCTTGGGCTTCTTTGTTATTCGGATTTGTATCGGGGTGATATTGACGGGCCAAACGACGATAGGCCTTTTTAATTTCTTTATCGTCGGCGCTACGCGATACCCCTAAAATTTGATAATAGTCCTTGTAGTCCACTGCTGTCCCCTACACACACTACAAAATTTTCCTTTGGATTTGGAATAAGTGCTAGTCTAGAGGTTAGCATAGGAGTGTTAGAGTAATGCTAGAACAATCAATGGAAAACTGTTAGAAATTGTTGAGATGCCGCCTTCCAGTAAAAACGGCATCTGGGGTATTCGAGCGAGGTAAGGTTAGGGTCTAGCTCAGATGGCGCTCAATCTTGCTTAGGATTCGGTCTTTGTTCTGGAAGCCAACCACACGCTCAACGGGTTGACCACCCTTGAACAAAATCAAGGTTGGGATGCCCATGATGCCATACTGCTGCAAAATATCCTGATTGAGATCAGCATCTAGTTTACCCACACGCAGCTTGCCTTGAAGTTCGGTTGAAATCTCGTCCACAATCGGGCCGATCATCTTGCAAGGCCCGCACCATTCCGCCCAAAAATCCACCAAAACCGGAGTCTCTGAATTTAAGACTTCAGTCTGAAAATTGTCGCCTGTTACCTCAAAGGTCTTTTGACCCATTGCAACTTCTCCTAACACTTGATTGATTGGATGATGGTAAGGTCGGAAAATTGGACTGTCAACAGTATTTTTGTTAAATTTTTACCAATCGTATTTTGCAAAAGTAGTTTCGAGTCATATTATGACAGATGCTTCACTGCACAAAAACCTTACCGAACGCCAAGAGCAACTGCTGGCTTCGCTGATTCGGGCCTATATCGCCCGCCCCGAACCCGTCAGTTCCAAGACACTGACACTGACCACTGAACGCAACCTCAGCAGTGCCACTATTCGTAATGAAATGGCGGTATTAGAAGAAAAAGGCTATATCCATTCGCCCCATACCTCGGCAGGACGGATTCCCACTGAGGACGGGTATCGCTATTTCGTGCAGTATTTATTGAACAACTCCAGCCTGCCCTTGCCGGAAGTCGAATCCATCCAGTCGCAACTGCGTGAGACTCCACTTGAAATGGAATCGTGGTTGCAGACCGCGACGCTTATTCTTGCCAAACAAACACGCAGTGCGGCATTGGTGACGGAACCGCGTGTATGGGCCGAGCAGCGTTTTAAACATATCGAACTCATTAGCACACATGGCAGGCTCATTTTGATGGTCTTGGTACTTTCAACAGGTAGCGTACACCAACAAATGTTGGTTATGTCTGAAGCCATTCCACAACCCATTTTGACTCAAGCCTCCGATTTGCTCAATCGGGTATGTACAGATCAACCCGTGCAGGGGGTACGAGATCGCAGTCGAGGGTTATCGAGTATCTTGGCGCAGGAAATTGGGGAGTTAGCAGCGGATGCCTTGCAACAGGTCAGCGAATTGAGCAGCAAAATCCTCTATCGTGCCGGATTAAGTAATGTTTTGCCGGAATTTCAAGGCGAAGAGGGGGTACGACAAGCCTTGCAAGTTTTGGAGGGGCAGGTGGGACTGGATGAAATTCTGAGCGAGATGGCAGATAAACAAATCGGCGGGGTGCAGGTTATTGTCGGCGGAGAGGGCCGCTGGGAACAATTTAGTAATCTCAGCTTGGTGCTAGGTCGCTATGGCACAAGCCGGCTGATGGGGGCGATTGGTGTCGTTGGACCGACACGCCTCCATTACGATAATGCCATCTCTACCGTGAGCTATATCGCTGGACAGGTCAGTGAATTTCTGTACGACCTGCATGGTGAAGGGAAAGAAGAAGAAAGTAGGGAATCTTCACCGGAAATCGAAGAATCTCAAGCGGGAGATGTTCCAGAATGAATGTGGCGGCGGCGGTTTTGCTGGCAATTTTTGCGTTGATCCATGCTGTCCCAATGGGATTGGCTTTTAGGGAGCATAAAATCCCACTCCTCAATTTTGGTCTCTGTATGTTAGGGGCATTGAATATCTTGGTGGGGGTTTTTATGGCTACGCAGGATGTCACACTTGGCGCACTGGCAGCAGGCATCGGCGTTATTTCGATTGATATAGCCGCTATCTTAAACGGCTATGCACTCAACGAAAACGGCCCCAATTGGGTACATCATGGCATACGGGCCGGTATCAGCGTTTTTCTGGTCGGGTTAATGGCGCTTTATTCGTAAATTAACTACGCTCACGCGCAAGGGACAGGGTTTCGGACAGCCACCCTAAAAAGGCTTCGACATCGTTGACATCGTTTATTAACACATCCGCCGATGTTTGAAGTACGCCTGCCATCTCAGGTTCGGAATTCAAAACACCGCAGCCTACCGCATAACAATTTTCACTTGAGCGCAGTTTTTGAACCATGTGGAGTGGATCAAGGTCACTTTGATCATCCCCAATGTACAGTAGGGCATCCAATTGCGCTTCTTCAACAATTTGGGCAATAACAGTTGATTTGTTGACTTCCAGCGGAGGACGAATTTCAAAGAGGCGTTTACCCAATTTAACCATGAGGCCATGTCGGGAAGCGACTTCTCGGACAATCGGCTCTAAACTTTCCGCAGCGGCTTCCGGTTGAGGCGTAAAGCGATAATTAATTGAGGCTGTCGCATACTTATCTTCAATCCACATGCCAACCGTCATATGAGGACGTAGTTCATCGAGCGCGGCGGCAAGGGCTTTGCGATGTTGGCGCACATTTTCATTCAGCACACGGCCACCCCCCACCCAACGCTCTAGGCCATTGTTGCCAATATAGACAACTCCCGGCACCGCAACCCGTGCTTGCAGATCGCGCACCGCACGACCCGAAACCACCGCCACCATTGGCAGCATCAACACAAATGTGCCCAATAATTCACGATTGCGTGGTGTAACGACTGCCGCTTCCGGTGTTTCAGCGATATGGCTAATCGTGCCATCCATATCGGTGATGAAGCCAAGTCGTTTGGCTTTAAAAAGAGGTTGCAGCAGAGTATTGGTTACAGATCGCCAGTGAAGGGAAGATGTCTTGGTTTGCATATATGTCGTGTTAGCCTGCCTTATCACCACTGCAACGGGAGGTTGCCCAGTGTATTTCTCCCAAATATCGCTATTGGATTTTCCTTGATCATCGACAAAGTAGTTTTAAGAAGAAAACTCGTAATAACCAAAAAGATTTTTTGTACCTTCATGATCAAGGACTGCCCATTTGCGATGAGGTAAAAAATGTTCAGGCAAGTCACTAACTGGCTTTTTGAGTATCCCTAATACAATGATAAATGGAACGGCCATTCTTTGCAACAAAAACTCATACACCCTGCAATATCGTCAGGGAGCAGAAACTGTCACATCCAAAAATGCGATATTATTGCCTTCGTTCGCCTCGGTCACTTTGTTATCAAAATCCACCTGATACAAGATACGCTGGGTTCCGGGTGCGCTAAAGGTAATGTTTAAGCCATTTTGAGGCACGGTTGTTGCCGCACCGGGGGCAAGATTGGGTACATTTACGGTCAATTGCTCCCCACCCGGTAATGCAATCAATACATCAAATGAACCGCTGTCGCGTCCCCCATCGTTTCGGATTAGTAGGGTATAGACGGCAGTGGCGGTACCATTCGAGCCAAGCTGCACCTGCAATAGACCACTTGGGCTAAGGGCTACCAAATCAGTGGGCTGTGTCTGTGGCTGACTGGGAGTCGTCGCTGTTGGAGTCGGTGTTGAAGGCGCTGCCAAGACGGGAATACTGTTGCAATTCCCTGTCAATGTCACATAGGCCGCCGAAATCCAACCAATTTGCGGGCTGGTTGTATCTTGCACCTGATACCAACTGCTATCTGAAAGACGGGCCAACACAACCGGTGTTTCATTGACGACAAATTCGGTAATCACGTTGTCACGGGTTGTATCCGGTTGTGAGCGCATCCGCAAGCCGTTGATATCTACACGGGCACGACAGGTAGGATCAACCGTTGGCGCACCTGTCGGAAAGCCCCCGGTGCCACTGGGGTTGGTAACAGCAAGTGTCGGGGCAACCGCCGAATCGGTGACATTGATTTGCAGCGTTGCCGCAAGCCCCTGCGTAAATCCACGATAGGGGCGCACCGTTAGGGTATAAGTACCCGGAACAGATGAGGCCGTCCATGTAAGGTTCACCGTCAGTTCTTTATCACCAGCAGGAGAAGCGGAAGGCTTTTGGTCAACGATAATGTTGTTCACCATAAGCTCAACCCGGGTAATACCGGAACCGCTGGGGTCAGTGGCTTTCACTTGCAATGTGACGGCTGAATTACGTGGAACACTGGTATTGGAGGCAGGTGATTGGATGGTCACGGAAGGGTTGCCGGAATTGGCTTGGCCGCCGTTCCCCCCATCATCCTCGCTGCGTGACAAATTGCAGGCAAGCATCGCCAACATTAAGATCATTATCATCAGCAGGGTTGACCTGATGGACTGCTGCTTGCCGTGCCTCATAATTAAACTCCAGTGAAGATGGTCGTTAATGCCGTTCCCTTCCACGGCGGCGAAACGACTATGATTGTAGAGCCTGAAGTGATGGTCTGCAACTAAAACCTTTGACTGCTCGGCGATATTATGAAAAATGTCAAGCCGAGTTTCACCTCCAACTTGCATCGTGCTACAATGCGTAAGAAATAAACTGACGTATAATGTATAAACTTCGCCACATGTTTTACCATTGGAGGCCAACCTCATGTCGAATCTACCTCCGGTTGAACCGCCGGATTTGCGTAATCGCCGTCAGCAAAATCAAGGCTACGCACAAAACAATTACCCACCCCAAAACTCCGACAACTATCCTCCACCCGGCAGCAATTATCCGCCCCCGGACCAGCCCAGACCGCAGCAACCACGTCAACAACCCCAACAGCCCCAGCAGCCCAACTATCCTCCACCCAATCAGGGTAATTATCCGCCTCCCGGCTATAACCCGCCGCCGCAACCACCGCAGCAGCCCCGGCCACAACCGCGCCAACCACAGCAACCGCCTCAACAACCAAGCTATCCATCGCCGGGCCAGCAACCACCCGCATATACCCCACAAGAACCCGAGTGGGATGACCCCGTGCCGACAGCGCGACGTGGGGGTCAGCGTGGTTCATCCACAACAGGTGCCCCTCGTTCCAGTGGATTGGAAGATGCGAATGCGCCAGATTTGCGCCGAGGCCGGAACTATGATAACTATGATACGCTGGGCCAACCTCCTGCTCGTCGCCGCACGGGTGGAGGTGGAATATTTAGCGAAGGTCAGTTCGAAGCCCTTGTGTGGGGTGTGGTGGTCATTTTGTTAGGTTTTGCAGTCATCCTAGCCCTTACCTCCAATCCGGATTGGCTGACTTCCTATTGGCCTTTGTTCAGTGGTATCTTGTTATTTGGTTCAATTGTTTTCCAAAAAGGTATCATGGGATGGCGAGTTAGCCCGCTTACCCAATTACTGGCGACCCTGCTCATTTCCTACAGCATTACCCAATTGATTGCGGGGACGAACGATGACAATGGCTTTTTGACCCTTGTCGCTTACTATTTAGGTACGTGTATCATCACTGCCGGTATCATGATTTTGTCTGGTATTTTCCGCCGATCCTAGTTAGGGAGGACTGTTTCTTTTATGGATGCAGAATTGACCACTGGTCGTTTGCAGAATAATCTTCAATATGCTCATCCACTTAGCCCGATTTTGCAAGCACCTGAAACTGCGAGCGATCTGGACATTCCAGTTTCCATTGTTATTGACATCATCGTACGCATCCTGTTTAACGAAGGCCAAGTGAGTGTCAAGCGCTTTGCAGACATCATCAAGTTGGAGCCTCAGACGCTCGACAATATCCTTGAAAAACTGCAATATGACAAGTTTGTCGAGGTTGCCAGCGCAGGCAAAATGGGGCGTTTCAGCTATGTCTATGCTCTGAGTGACGAAGGCACCAAACGGGCGCGTGAGGCGATGGAGCGCAGTCAGTATATTGGCCCTGCCCCTGTGCCGATGGAAAAATATACCCAAGCGATTGTGCTGCAAACCAATCGCAAGTTGCGGATGACAGTGGATCAGGTCAAAGATTCGCTGAACCATCTTATTTTGCCAGAAACATTTCATCGGCGCATTGGCCCTGCGGTGAACTCCGGCACATCGTTGTTCTTATATGGCCCTCCCGGTAATGGTAAAACGACGGTGGCCCAAGCGATTGCTAAACTCATCAGCGGGGCTGATCCGATTTGGATTCCTTATGCTGTCACCATTGCTGGCTTTATCGTCAATCTCTATGATCCGCTGTTGTTTGTGCCCGCCCAAGAAGGGCATCCGGTCATAGATGAAGTCCGCAATATTGACCGTCGTTGGGGATTGTGGGATCGTCCGGCAGTCATGGTGGGTGGTGAATTGACGATGGCAGCACTCGACCTTCGCTATGACACCATCGCCAAGTTTTATGAAGCGCCTCTTCAGTTTAAAGCCAATGGAGGCATGTTCCTGATTGACGACTTTGGACGGCAAATGGTTAGCCCACAGGAACTGCTTAACCGTTGGATTGTGCCATTGGAATCGGGGTATGACTTTTTACGACTGCGAACGGGACAGACCTTGCAAGTGCCGTTCCGCCAACTCATCGTGTTTAGTACCAATCTTGACCCAAATCAATTGGTGGATGGGGCATTCCTACGGCGTATCCAAATGAAGGTCGAGGTCGAAAGCCCGGATGAGCGCATGTTCTTCCAAATTTTCGCCCGTATGTCACAGGTGATGAATGTGCCGATGGAAAAAGAGGGCTTTTTGCATCTGATCCAGCGCTGGTATCGGGAGACAGGACGTGAATTGCAGGCCGTTCATCCCCGCGATATTCTGAAAATCATTGTGGCAATGGCGGAATATGAAGGTATCCAGCCGCGTATGACACCTCAAATGATTGACGATGCGTGTAAGGCCTATTTTGTTCAAAGTAGCGGCATCAGCAATCCTAACTTCAATCCCAACATCCGACGGTTGCAACCCGAGGAATAAACCCAAAAACTGTACAAGGGCAGGTTATGAATGCCTGCCCTTGTAATTATTCATACCGCAGCACATTCAGCGGTTTTTCGCCACTTGCCCCCCACGCAGTTAACATGGCGGCGACCACTGAAATTCCAATACACAAGGCCATTAACCCCAACGCTGTGCCAATCGGGATGGCATCGGTTAAGTCACCCTCAAAAATCCACGCCCAGATTTGAATAAGCAGCAGCACCGACGCCCCCACGCCAATCAATCCGCCGAGAAAACCCATCAGCCCATTTTCGATCAGCAGCATACTCAAGACCCGTTCCCGCTGTACCCCCAGTGATTTCATGATACCGATCTCCCGGCGGCGTTCCATCGTACTAAGGGCCACCGAGTTTGCAATAACCACCCCACCGGTAATCAAGGTCAAAATCGAGACCAAGAAAGGCAGCAACGTAAATTGGTCAATCAGGCGTTGGGCTAATTCACTCAGACGTTTAGCTTCAATTACAAAGGTATAGTCCACTTCGGTGGATAGGCGGCGGCGCAGACGACCTATCTGGTTTTCATCAATATCCACCACTGCACCAATGGCATTCGGGCGGGTTTGGCTAAAGGCATCAATCGGGGCATAAATCGGGCTACCTGCTGCCGATTGAATATCGCCTAATCGCTCATCAGATACCCCCACCACCCGAAACTTCAGGATTTCACCAGAGGATGGAAATTCTAACACCAAAATATCGCCTGCCTCGATACCCGCCGCTAGGACTGCCTCATTACCCGTGACAACGACGGTTCGTTCACCAGCATCACCCGCGTTGAGTTGGCGATTGCCTTCATTGAAATTTTTATCGGGCAGCGTGCTGGTGACGGAACGACCATCTATTTGCCCAACCGTTAAATCAAAGAAATTGGTCAGGTGTTGGGTTCGTTTCAGGTCACCCCCAGCGCTACGCCCGATTACCGCAATCAAATCCGTGCGTTTCAGCACCCGCCCATCGGCTTTGCGGAGTTCCACAAAATCAGTGATGTAGTTAGTCACCAACGTATAGCTATGAACGCCATCGGTGGTCTCCAACACATTCACCAAGCTATTCTGGGTTTCCTCCGAGGTAAATCCGGTTGCCACGAATACATTGCCGCCGAGCGTATCTTCCAACGAAATTTCAAAAAGGCGTTTTACGGCAATTGCCAACATAGTGACCAAACTGAGCGCCAAGACCCCGATGATAAAACCGAGCAGGGTAGAGGACACCCGCCAGCGATTCGAGGACAAGGCCCGCAGCGATACCTTGACATCCGGTAGGCCCATACTGGGAAAACGTGCGGTTAATTCGACCAGCAGCCACAACACTGCAAACAATAGAGCCACCAATATCAGCGCCGCCTCGACCAGCGCGATATTCATGGAAACGTCCACGATTGTCTGCCATGTATCCGGGCTGGACTTGTACAGCCATTCATAGGCAGGCCAACCCATTGCCGCGCCAATCGCACCACCAACCGCTGCCATTGCTACGAAACCGACTAGCCCGCCCCCCATTGTCATTGCCAAGCTGGGTTGGGTACGTAATCCGTGTAGGCTTAACAATAGGCCTATCAAGACACCAACAATCAATGCCCCCAGCACGGTTGGCACGGTCAAATGGGTTGTGACAAGGGCAATGAGAATAATCCCGATGGCAAAAAATAGAACCCCTTGCAGCCCAGTTTGAAACAGGGTTCCGATGGTCAACAATAAATAACGCCCTATCCTGCCCATCGTGCCTAATTCGTGGGGACGCCGTTTCAAAAATGGTCGTCCGGCTGCGACGGCTGCTCCACCCATCCCCAACGAGAGGGCCAGCACTGCCCCGACACTCACGATACTCCAACGACTGGCTGGGTCAGGGCTAATGCCATTGCCCAAAATTGTCCACGCAATCAGGCCAAGCGTCACAAAAATCACCGTCATGACTAAAAGCGACTGCCAGATGCCCGTACTGGGGAGTTGGGTATCATTGGGGCGCAAAACATTACCGGGGCGCACCTGTCCGGCGATGAGGGTCGGCAGAAATCCAAAAATGGTGGTGATGATGATGCCCAATAAGAAACCCCGAATGACCGCTCCACTGGAAAACATCCAATCCAATTCTGTGCCCCAAACCTGCCCCGCAAAACCACGCAACGCCCACGCCGCAAATAAGCCGAATGGCACGCCAACCACACCGCCTAAAATACCCATCATAACCGACTCGATCATAAACAAGAGGGTCACTTGGCGGGCTTGCAAGCCAATCGTTTTCAGCACCGCGATTTCAACCGTGCGCCGCGCCACCACGACTAACATGGTATTGATGATGCCGACGCCACCAATTAAGAGGGATACGAGACCCATAATCAGCATCAAATTTTTGAGCGCGGTGGCAATTTGGGAATTGCGGTCACGTAAATCAGCAGTAGTACGGGCATTCACAAAGGGATAACGATTTTGAAGTTGTTGGGCAAATAGACGCACCTGTTCGGGGTCGGTATCCGATAGGCGTACATACAACTGGCCTGCGTAACGATTGCCGTCGCCCGCATCCGTTACCAAACCGGGATCATAATCGGTATAGAGCGGGACGGCGCTTAAATCCACATAATAAAAACCAAAAATCGTTGTTACAAAGTTATCGGTCAGAGCTTCGGCTTCAATCGGCACAATCCCGCGAATGGTAAATAACGTATCCCCAGCCCCACCCAAATTGACTTGATCCCCAATCTTGAGATCATGTTCATCTGCCGCGTTGTCGCTGACCACAATATCCGTCGGTTCGCGCATCACATCGCTTAACAATTTGCCGTCTTCGGTGCGGATTTCGCCATAAATCGGATAGACCGAGTTGCCCTGCGCATCCTTGACTTCAATCACCAAGCCAATGACTGGCTCCGTTTCGTCTTGTCCCTCTTTCGATAGACCCGCGTTGGCAAGGGGACTGCGGGCAAATTGGTGACGATAACTCACGACGGCATCGGGGTCACGCTCTTTAATCCAGCGTTCAATTTCGCGGATGCCCTTATCCGTAAAAACAAAGGCTCCCGCGCCTGCTGGCTCAATCAACCCCGCATTTTTGGCAGGTTCGGTATCCCCTTGACGCTCCACACCCGGCATCGGCGGGATGATGTTGATGTCGCCGCGATTCAGTTCTTGCAGATTGGTGGTCAATTTTTCCATCATCATATCGCCGAGCGTCTGCAAGCTGACGACCACCGCCACCCCCGCAGCGATACACAAGACTGCGAATAGGGTACGCAGTCGGCCTATGCGTAAATCATTAAGTGAATGTTCCGTATAAAACAGGAGCCGCTGCATTCCGATTACCTTTCCAACTCAATCAAGCGGTCTTCGGTCAACTGTCCATCTTCCAAACTCACCACGCGATCCATTTGTTCGGCAATCGTGAGGTCGTGCGTCACGACAATCACGGTGGTATTCAGCGTGCGGCGGATTTCTTTGAGGGCATCAATGACCTGCTGACCAGATTTCCTATCCAGATTGCCTGTTGGTTCGTCACACAACAAAATGGGTGGGGCATTAGCCAGCGCCCGTGCAATTGCCACCCGCTGCTGCTGCCCCCCTGATAATTGGCGGGGTAGATGGTGGGTTCGGTCTGCCATGCCTAACAGCGTCAGCAGTTCGCGTGCCCGTTCATTAGGGTCATATTTCGGATGGACAGCGAATCGTACTGGTAGAGCGACGTTTTTGAGAGCTGTCAGTGTGGGAATGAGGTGAAAAAACTGGAAAACAAAGCCGATTTTTTCATTGCGTACACGGGTCAGATGAAATTCATTCATATCGGAAATATCAATGCCGTCCAAATAGATGCGGCCTTTGGATGGGGTATCCAGCCCACCTAGCAGACCCATCAGGGTGCTTTTGCCGCTGCCAGACGGCCCAACAATCGCTAACATCTGCCCGCAAGGGACATCAAGGGTAACGCCGTTGATGATAGACAAAGAACCCTCGCCTACTCGAACGATTTTATGGACTTCAACTGCTCGGATGGCAACATTCGCGTGATTAGAATTATCAGAGGGGGTCATTCTTCAAGTGCCTGAAATCCGGTGGTATCACCCGTTAACTGCGTGACCCGCAGTTCAGCCCCTTCCAGCAATTTCTGACAGTAGGCGGCTAAGGCTTGGCCTTGTTCAAATAAGGCCAATGATTCATCCAATGCCAAATTACTGCCTTCCAGTTTTGCCACAATCGTTTCCAATTGGGCATAGGCTTCTTCAAATGTCAAATTATCGAGTGCTTGGCTTGCCATTGCATATCCTCTTTGCCATATCACCATTTTGGAACGGCCCTCGTGTTATAATAAAATCAACAAAGGTCGGATGATAGGCGTGTCTTTGCTTATTATAAGGCTTTACACATGATATTCGATTACTTCTCAGGAAAAGTTAATGGGTATTAGCTCGACAGAAACGCCATCAGTGGAGGTGGTCATCCACCCCAATACCTATTCCAAAACGAGTGTTTGGATTGCTTTGTTTTTTGCCGTTATCATCATAGGAGCGTGGCTGTTGGCGACCCCAGCAGGTGTTTTAGGGAAAGCCGATGCGGTGGGCTATGCCATCTGTCACCGCATCACCGTCCGCTCGTTTGAAGCCTTTGATCGCCAACTGCCCCTTTGTGCTCGCTGCACTGGCATTTACTTGGGGGTGGTCTCCGGGTTGATGCTGCTGATTGCAGGCGGACGCTCCAAAGCGATGCGACTCCCCAATTGGCGCATTTTGATTGTGCTAGGACTATTTGTGGTGGTGGTGGGAATTGATGGTTTTAACAGCTATTTTCATCTATTCCCCGGATTCAAAGGTATCTATTCCCCCAATAATACCCTCCGTCTGATTACCGGAGTGTTCACTGGCTTAACCTTTATCAATTTGCTTCTGCCGATTTTTAACAGCGCAGTGTGGGCCAAAGTGGATAACCACGCCCCGCTGGAAAATTTCAAAGAATTAGCGGGCATGTGTTTGGTCGCGTGCTTGGTAATCGTCGCCGCGTTGAGTGAGCGTTCCGGCATTCTCCTGATTTTTGGGGTGTTGAGTGCATTGGGAGTGGTGACAGTATTGACCATGATATGCAGTGTTATGGCACTGGCCTTGATGCAGCGTAACCAAACTTATGTTGAATGGCGGGAACTGTGGCTGCCACTCTTGATTGGTTTAACCATCGCTATCACCATGATCGGGGGCATTGATTTCTTACGTTATATGTTCACCGGTACATGGGAAGGTTTCAATATAGACACATCGGCCTTTTTAGTCTGGAGAGTATGAGATTATGGAAGCGATTCTTTCCGGCTTGGGGTTATCCACCAGCGCAGGGCTTAACGCCTATCTGCCACTGATTTTGATGAATCTGGCGGCACAAGCAGGCATCATAGATACCAAAGGCGTACCTGCCGAGGTGTTGACCTCCAAACCAGCCCTTGTAGTGTTTCTCATCCTATTGGTAATCGAAACCGTCGCCGACAAAATCCCGGCAGTGGATAGCGTCAACGACATTATCAATACCGCTATTCGTCCGACGGCGGGCGCGTTGATGATGGTTGTCAGCACCAGCGGCATGAGTGGTCAGGTTGACCCTGAAGTATTAACCATCATGAGCCTGTTGGCAGGAAGTGCTTCGGCAGGGTCGGTTCATGCCGCCAAAGCGACGGCCCGTCCAGCCGTTACCCTTTCGACAGCGGGGATGGGCAATATGGTCGTCAGTGTCCTTGAGGATATCCTCGCTATCTTTATCTCATTGGTAGCGCTATTGATTCCGTTTTTCGTCGTGTTTTTCATGGCAAGTTTTGTGGGACTCATTTTATGGTGGATTTGGGAGCGTCAGCGCAAAGATATGCTGCGTCAACGTGGATTAGTCTGACACAACACTTGAGGGGAAAAGAAAAACGTGGCTACCTATCAGAAAATTATTGTACCGCTAGATGGCTCTGGTTGGTCAGAACGAGCCGTGACCCACGCCGCTAAAATCGCGCTTGAGAATGACGCAGAATTAGTTTTGCTGCACGTCTATCATTCGCCGTTAGCCGAATATGCCGACACATTAGCTTTATCCAACCAAGCCGATATGGTCAACACTGAACGAGATGAGATGAAACGCTATCTGATAGCCCTGCGGAATGACCTTCGCAGTCAGGGTGTCAAGGTACGTGGACATATCATCAACGGGCGTGACCCCGCCCACAACATCATCAATTATGTGCGCGGTGAAGGGGCGGATTTGGTGGTGATGTCGTCACATGGACGCACCGGACTAGCAAAGTTTTTGTTTGGCAGCGTTGCCAGCAAGGTGATGAAAAGCCTCGATATTCCAGTGCTATTGATTCACCCGGACAAACCCGAAGAAATGGCCGAGGATACGAGTGATCTGAGCATGGGTGAAGATATATAGCCGCTACATGAAAACATGGAAGGGGGCGAGTCATGATTGTCAAAACTCGCCCTTTTTATTTGATTTAGCCTGTATAGACGACATTCAAGGCTTGTTCGAGGGTACGCCGCATCTGCTCAAAATGATTATTTTCATGACGCAGGCCACTCACCACTGAGGCCACTGCGTTCAACTGGCGATATGAATGGGATTCTGGTGAAAATTCGCGGAAGGTATCCAAATGTGGTTGATCGGGCCATGTGTTGAGATAACTCAGGCGGATACGACGGCTTTCTTCCAAACGGTGCATCACTTCGGCTTTGGTTTTGACGAGATGCCAATCTGGTTCATAGCGCACTCGCACCCCTTGTGGCAGCACCACCCCCCGCGCCAATAGTGAGCCAAAGGTCGCTGATTCTTCAGCCGAAGCCGTGACATGCAGTACCAGATGAGCCAAATTCCACCCCTGATAGCGTTCATCCGCAGGCGCAAAGGGATCATCCGCGTCGGGGTCGTGAGGAATAAAGGTGATCTGCTCATCGTCGGTATCTTTTAATAAATCCACCATGCGGTCAATAGACCCATTAGTTGCAGTGTGTAAGTCATCCAATGTGAGATGTTTGGAAAACTCGAAAATCGTAACTTCTTTGTTGTTGAGACGGGTAAAATCGAGTAACAAGACGCTTTCTCCCTAAATCATCCAATAGTTATCATGATTGAATCGCCGCAAAAGGCCCCCAATGTGTCTCAACCAGATGCAACAACTCAGCAAGGCCAGCTTGAGCTTGTTGGCGTGTTGATTCATCTAGGTCGAGGGTCGCAAATTCATCTGCATCCAGCACCAGTGTGCGACCATCGGGATAGACCATCACATCCAAAGCGAGGTCATCCGCATAAATCGCATGATTCTCAAAACGGGCCGGGCGGGTGATATTGCAATACCAACCTTCAAGCGTGTCACTATCTCGATGATGTAAGGTGAAAATATTGTACCAACGGTCTGAAAAAAACCATTCCACCATGCGATCACCCTTTTTAAAGGTGTGATACGCCGTCGGGTAATCGTTGCGGGCAAAATAGGCTTCTAGCAGGATACTGGTGGGGGAACGCTCCAATTCAACCCCGGTGTACCACAAAACTTCCTGTCCCTGATGGTTCAATTTGTGAACGGTGATGGTCTGCCCCATGAAATTATCCCCTTAAGGCCGTCAATAATTGCGTTTCGAGCGCAATCATATCAGTTGGATACGTAGTAATCCATTCTTGGCGGGGTCGCGGTAGGGGAACTACCAATTCTTGCACAATGCACCCCGGACGCTGACTCAAGACCAACACGCGGTCAGCCAGATAGATCGCCTCTTCAACATCATGGGTTACAAACAGGATGGTATAGTTGAAATGCTGCCAGATATTGAGCAGCCAATCTTGCAGTTCGCGGCGGGTCAGGGCGTCCAATGCCCCGAACGGTTCATCCAGCAGCAAAATATCTTGACCCGCCAGAACCGTCCGTAAAAATGCGGCCCGTTGACGCATCCCGCCGGAAAGCTGGGCCGGAAAAGCGTCCGCAAATCCGTCTAATCCAAACAGCGGCATCAATTCACGGGCACGGGCCTTCGCTTGACGGCGATTCTTGCGCTGTACTTCAGGGGCTAAAATGACATTCTCCAAAACCGTGCGCCACGGAAGAAGAGCATCTTGTTGGGGCATATAGGCGACCTTGCCCAAACGTTTGGCAATCGCCTGTCCATGAATCCGAATCTGTCCGCTGTCGGGTTGGAGGAGGCCCACAATCAGTTCGAGGAGAGTGCTTTTGCCAGACCCACTGGGGCCAATCAAAGTCACAAATTCACCGGATGCAAGCGCGAGGCTCAAATCTTGCAGGGCCAGAACGGGTTTACCAGCTTCCCAGTAAGTATAGGTAATGCGATCTATCTCTAGTTTGGACATCAAACCTCTCTCCTTGACCTGCCCTCCCACCCCTCAGTCGAGCAGGTCAAAGAGAGAGGCGGAATCAGACTACTCCACAACTGTACCCGGCAGAAACTCATTCGTGAAGACTTCAGATGTATCAAATGGCCCTTCAATGATGCCGTTTTCAATCAAGAAATCTGTAAAGCCCTGCCACACTTCGGCGCTTTGTTGTCCCCAACGCGGTGCATTTGCCATATATTGATCGGCCAGCCATGCGGTACTGGTATTAACCAAATCGGCATCCAATTCCGGTACCGCCTCCAACAAAATCACGGCTGCATCGGCGGGATTTTCAATCGCTTCAGCATAACCCCTCGCGGTGGCTTGGACAAAAGCGGCCACGACATCAGGATGATCGTCAATCATGGTCTGGGAGGTCAGCAAAATTGGCGTGTAGTAGTCCGGCACGCAGTCCAGATAGTCTTGGAACATAACCGTATCCAATTCCGTCCCGGCGACCTCCGCTTGAATCCCCTGCCAGCCATAGAATATCCAAGAAAAGTCAATGCGGTCAGCATTCATGAGTTCGATTGGGTCAGTATATCCCACATCTATATAGTGACTTTCGTCCCATGTTGCACCATTGCATTCCAATAACCGGGATAGAATCGCGTTTTCCAAATCGGGTTGGCTGAAACCGCCATACATCAAAGGCGCCAAATCGGTAGGCCCTTCAACGGGGTCATTGGAGGCAATCGTTGCAAAAGCCGAAGTGTTATGCTGAATAATGGCGGCGACGGAAATTACCTCTGAGCCATCTACCAACGCATAGGTGGTAAAATCTTGGAAGCCGACCCCAAATTCGACAATCCCCGCATCCAAAGCGGCTTCGACCAATGTATCCACCGGCTCGATGATTTCTACATCCAGATTGGCTTCATCGTAATACCCCATCGCTTGGGCGACATAAAATCCGGTATGGTTGGTATTCGGTGTCCAGTCCAGCATTAATTTGACTGAGGTACGTTCATTGGCTTTAGCAAACTCGGTTGCCCCACCTAAAGGGTCGGGTTTAGAACCATTGTCTTGCGCCATGACCGCCGCCGGAAGTAGGGCAACAATAATCAGGGCAATGATGATTGCTTTTGGAATAACTATCCTTTTCATGAGATTTGTATCCTTTAGAGATTCGAAAACTTCAACTGTACGGCCCGAATTTTTTGCGAGAGCGAATTTGATTGACGGCCTACCAACAGCCAGCGCAGCGCCAACATCTCAACCAAGGTCACCAGCAAGACCAGCAGCACGGTCAACACGGCAATGACAATCACAACCAAAAAAACTTGATCGGTATTGAATGAGCGATAGGAACGCTGCAAAAATTTCCCCAAGCCCTCACCCGAACCAACATATTCCCCAATGACCGCCCCAACGACGCTGTAGGTAGCCGCCAACCGTAGGCCGCTAAAAAAGGAGGGCATGGCGGTTGGTAATCGAACTTTCCACCATGTCTGCAATTTATTCGCGCCCATCGCCCGCAGCAAACGCATATGCAGTGGGTCAGTGCTGCGGAGGCCATCCAACGTGTTGACCATAATGGGGAAAAAACAGAACAGTGTTACGACAACGATTTTTGGCCCATAGCCGAACCCGAACAACAAAATCAAAATGACGGCGATGGCAAAGGTCGGTATGGTCTGGGTCAGAACCAACAGTGGATAGAGAATCCAGCGCAGCGGTGGAAATATATCCATAATCGAGGCCAAACCAAGTCCAATCGCTGTCGCAATGGCTAAACCGGTCAAGGTAGCCCACATCGTATTCGGAATTTGGACTTCCATCAGGTCATCTTGATAGGTTTTCCAAGCCTGCCATACCTCGTTTGCCGATGGGATGAGCTGCCCTAGTTGATCGCGGCTCACCGTATTGGAATCTACATACAATTGGGCCATTCCCCCGGTCAAAAACACCAACAACAGGAGCATCAGAATAATCAGAACGATAATTCGCCCAATTTCCAATGGCATCCTTAAGAGAGTCCTTTTTGACGACGGAGTATTCATAATTGGCGACCTGCTTCTAGCGGTACTTGGCAAGTTTGTCGTCAATCGTAGAGCCGTTTACCGCGTCCGAGATTTTGATAATCGTGACAGCCTTTTGTACACCCGCATCAAAGCAGGCTTCGTGAGCGGCTTGAGCGGCTTTTAGGCAATCTTCCAACGGCCCTTCCATCACCGTTTCCATTGGAGTAACGATACAGCGAATACCCGATGTTTGAATTGCGGCAATGGCTTTATCGACGACGGGATAGGGGTCATTGACAAACGGCAGTACCTGAACCCCAACGACAGTTGTCCGAGAACTAGACATAGGTGTTTTTCCTTTATGCGTGACCCATTGTATGGATAATCAGAAGTGTGCCACTTTTGAAAGTTACACTTGCTTCTGGTGAAATGATGACATTACTAACTCCCCGCGCTGGCCCTAAATAGAGCGTTTCGTCGGACAGAGGATACTGCAATCCATGTGTCGTAATTCCCTGTGCATCTCCTTGAAAGGGAATCAGGGAAACCGTATCGCCAATGGCTCCTCTTAAGGGATGTGTACCCGGCTGGACGACCCATACGGATTGATTATCGTCCACCAGATAGACAATGCAGTTTTGCAGGGCTGGGAGCGTTAATAGGTAAAGGTTGCTGAGAGTATGGTCAATCCGCGCTCCCATCGCCGCTAAAATAAAAATATCAGTGGCCCCGCGTTCAGCCGCTTCCAGCAGGGCAAGTTCCAAATCCGTCTCATCTTTATCGGGAGGGAAACGGAGCAGTTCAGCGCCGGCGACTTCGAGGGTGTCTAGTGTATTAGGGTCAACGGAATCCATATCACCGACGACGATATGGGGATATAGGCCCATTTTTAAGGCCACCTCTGCCCCTCCATCAGCGCAGATAACCAGTGCGTCCGCCGCATGTTCGAGAACATTCCGCACGGCTTGGCCCATTTGGGGGGTTCCATTTGCCACGACGATGGCTTTTTTGAAACCAGACATAAACGAAAAACCACTCCTTTGAGGGAGTGGCTGAATGTGTATATTCTTGCGAACTCCCTCCGCCGGAATTACCCGGTTCAGGTTCAAGGGTCGGCATTGTCTTAAAATGCCCTCTCAGCCTGATTATCTCAAGCTCCCCTGTAACGATCAGTTGTAGTTAAACGACATTAACATAGGGCCAAGTATTTGTCAAACAAATTTTGATCAAACGAGGGTTTTGGCTTAAATAGAGGGTTTTGGGCGAATGGTTAGGTAATTTTAAATTTTTCCCAAATTTAACCCTTGCGCGGGGGAATGGCAGATGGTAAATTAAGGGAGTACCGCAAGACAAGGGAAGAGACGTTGGGGATAGCGAAAGTAGCTATG
>JAJTXY010000030.1 GCA_021463865.1 Anaerolineae bacterium | reverse complement strand
ATTATGGGTAATCCAACGTCCGGGGGACAAGGGGCGCAGAATTTCAATTTGCCTACGCTGAAACCGTTCCCATGTATTGGACGAAAAACGACGATAGTCTAGCAGCATGGAGGGGCTTTGTGGTTCAGTGGTAATACCGGGAATCGGGATATGTGCCCAATCACGGTAGGTCATGCCCCAAAACTGCGTACCCCATGCGGCGTTTAGGGCATCAAGTGTGCCGTATTTTTCGCGCAGCCATCCATGAAATCGGCGACGGCAGTGATCACAATAGCAGCGGGTAGTCTGCCCCACACCAAATTCGTTGTCAATCTGCCAGCCAATGACCGCCGGATGTTGTCCAAATCGCTCGGCAATACGAGTTGCAATATTAGAAGCGTGTTCTTGGAAAGCCGGAACATTGCCACAGGGTTGACGCCGCGCACCGGGGCTAATCCGAATCCCCTGCTCATTCACACGCAGAATGTCGGGATACAGATGGGTTAGCCAAGGAGGTGGGGTTGGCGTGGGCGTGCAGAGAACAATTTTGAGGCCCTCCGCCGCCAAAATTTCGATGACCTCTTCCAGCCAATCAAATTCATAGACGCCGGGGGTTGGCTCCATCTTATCCCATGCGAATTCGGCAAGGCGCACGACACTGAGGCCGACTTCACGCATCATACGGGCATCGTTGGGCCAATACTCTTTGGGCCATTGTTCGGGGTAGTAGGCACATCCGGTCAAAACGGACATGAGGACACTGCTCCATCTAATTGAGGGGTTAATTAAAATACGGCGCTTATTCAGTGATGAACGAGGGACGACCCGATGTGAGCCGTCCCCCTTAAGTTTCCAGTTTCAAATGTTGATATAGCTTACTCGAAAATAGATTATCCTTTCAAGCCAGAGGAAGTGATCCCTTCCACAAAATATTTCTGGGCAAGGATAAACACCAAAATCGGCGGCAAGATCATCACGGCGGCCCCAGTCAGTACCAAGTTGGGTTTATCGGCATGGATGTTGCTCAAGGTAATCAGTGATAGGGTTAGCACGTGATTGTCTTTATTATTGGTACTGATAATCACCAGCGGCCAGATGAAACTGTTCCACGCATAGAGGAACGTGAAAATGGCTTGTGTAGCAATGACCGGAGTGCTGAGGGGGACAAAGATGCGCCACAGGATTCGCAAGCGGCTGCATCCATCCAGCAAGGCGGCCTCTTCGATTTCTTTGGGAAAGGTTACAAAGAACTGACGCATTAGGAATGTGCCATAAGCTGAAAATATCCAAGGCACAATCAAGGAAACAATACGATCATTCCACTCTATCGCCACCATGAGCTTGTACATCGGCACGATCAAGACAACAAAGGGAATCATGATTGAACCAAGATAGGCCAGAAACAGCGTGTCACGCCCTCTAAAATCAATCCGTGAAAAGGCATAACCCCCAAAAACCGAAGTAACAATTTGCCCCAACACCACCGAGATTGTCACGAGAATGGTGTTGACGAGAGGGCGGTCTAATTTGAGGCTCTGGTCTTCCCCACGTCCCAATACGGTGTTATAGTTTTCGAGTTGGAACTCAATTTTCTCCGCCGCTTTGACCGTTTCGACGGGGGTGGTATACACCACAAAGTCAATATTTTCGGGGTCAACGAAGGCTGTCACCGTTGAATTGGAAGCCATCAGCAATTCTTGAACAGATGCCCCACTGTGCAGTTCAAAAACCAGATACCCCCGATCATTACCCTCCTTATCTAAGAGAGTCTCTTCGCGTCCGGTGTTGACCAGCACCCATTCATCCCCTTTTAGCCGATTACCACTGTAGGCAAACAGGGGAACCGTAATGTCGTAAAGGGTCAAAAGAGTAGTGGGCGTCTGCCCATCAATGGTGACGCTGTAGCCCGTAAATTCGTTCGTCTGGTTATTGCGATCCGTCAATTCAATTTTGGTATCGGTTCGGCTTAAGATAATCTCCGTTCCAGTAGCCTTGTCAAGTTCAATTTCTGTGCCGTTACTGCCCATCCAACCCATTGGGAGTGCTAAGTAGATTTCGGGTCGGCGGCGGGCATTGGCGTGGGTATCATTCTTAAGTTCAGCTTCAAGTAACGCGCGAGTCGTCAAATACCCGAACTCAACCTTATCATCATCACCACTTGCAATCACAGCATCCAGCTTGCTGCCATTAACGTCGAAGGAATATAGCGGGACTTGGGTATCCTGAAAATCCGTGTCGAGTTGGGTAAAAGGCAGCAGGCGGCGAGGATTACTCGCAAAATCCTGATTGTTTTTTAACGAGGCCAAAATCATGTAAATAAAGGGAAACAACATGATAAAGCCGAAAGTTAGCAGAAACAGGTGGATGCAACCGCGTGACGCCCAAACTTTGAGTTCGTGGTTCGGTTCCTTTTGCATGGTCTGGTCTCCTTAGGCTGTCTTATCGCGGTTGAGGCGGAATTGGATAAGCGTGACCACAAAAATGATGGCAAACAACATCCATGCCAACGCCGAAGAATAGCCGAATAGAATATCTTGGAAACCCCTAAGGTAGAGATTCAACACGGCGGTGCGTACTTCATCCGGGAAGGCCGCACCACGAAACAGCACAAAGGGTTCATTAAAGACCTGCAACCCATTGATGATGGTCGTCACAATCACAAAAAAGGTGGTTGGGCGAAGCTGCGGGAGTGTAATAAAGCGGAATTGATTCAACTGATTCGCGCCGTCCACTTGGGCCGCTTCATACAGGTCGTTCGGAATCCCTTGAATGCCTGCCAAAAACAGCACCATGTTGAACCCCACCACCTGCCACGCCGCCATCAGTACCATTGAGAACATCATATAGCGCGTATCACTGAGCCAGCCGATTTCCGTATCGGCAAAAGATGTGCCAAAAGTAGCGTTCAAGAATCTCGTAAATTCAGTCAGGGCGTAGTTGATAAAGCCGATGCTAGAGCTATACAGAGCGATACGCCAAATCAGAGCAATCCCGACCACCGCCGCGACAGACGGCAAAAAGAATGCTGCGCGGTAAATCTTCATGCCGGGTATCTTGGAATTGAGCACCACTGCCAACAGCAGCGCAGGGATAGTCGCTAGGGGAATCAGCATCAAACAAAACATAAAAGTATTGCGGAGGCTAATCCAAAAATAGACATCTTTCGCCCCGATAACTGTTGTTTTATCACCGACTGTGACGGTTTCCAAGACGCGGTAGCCTGCATCCAGCGCATCCTGAGCATATTGGTCGTCTTCGCCCTGCGTTTTAAATTGAAGCGAAAGGGCTTGGCTGTAATTATCCAGCCCAATGAAATTCGGCTCCTTGACGCCGACACTATCCGTAAAGCTGAGGTAGAGTGACAGCAGTAGCGGCCCTGCGAAAAAAATCGTAAAACCGATGATATTGGGGGACAGCATCAACCACCCCTGCCATGCGGTGCGCTGGTCGGTGGTCTCGCCAAAATATTCTCCTAGTGTCAGTATGCCATAGGCCACAATCCCAAAGATGACCATGAGGGCAGTAACCACCCATGTCTCTAGTTGGTCGTACTTGCCCAAGATGTCGGCTGTCGCTTCCAAAATGCCACCAAAGAAGAGGAGGCCGATCAGCGCCAACATGCCGATTCCAACCGCTATCATCTCGATACGACTGCTAAGAGGTTTACTATTATCCAGACGACCTGCAAACCAATAGAGGGCATACGCAATGACGAGGCCCCACAACCACGCAGAATTTTCATACAGGGCACCTGCAATGGCATCAAAGCCCGTAAAGACACCCCAGATGTGCAGCAAATAAATGGACGCGGCAATCATTCCCAAGAAATGCAGGGCGAGAGACAAAAAACGTCCATTTGGATTTTTCATAATCAGCAGGATAACCGCAGCAGCGGCGGCAATCGCAGGAACAAGCGCAATACCCCCCACAAAATATTGAACGGTATCGCCTAAGGCATAAAACTCGTCTAAATCAAAAATGCTCAATGCCAGCAAAACACTGATAATAATAGTTGCAATATTCAAAACAATACTGGCGGGGATTGCCAATGGAAGATTTTTTCGCTCTTTCATTGGGCTAATGCTCCCGGTTTGTGCCAAAGTAGTCATGTAATTTCCATCCCCCTTGTCGTAGCTCAAATAATTATCGGGGAAAAAAGGGGAGGATTACCCATCCCCCCCATGAAGATTGTTTTATTCAGTAGCAAAGAATGGATCAACCTGAGCACAGATGGTGTCGGCGAATTCCTGAGCGGATAGATCGCCAGCAACCACAGCAGCAACACCACTGTCAAGCGCAGTGCCGATGCTGGACCAGTCTCCTGCCCAAACGGGATTTTCAGCGACACCATAACCCAAACCATTGACAAAAGCTTGGTTGTTCAGTTCCAAATCAGCGAAGGTGGCGAGGAAGTCATCCACACCTGAACCACCCACGCGACTGGGGATATTGGCACCCAAACCAGCGATCTTGCCTTGAATTTCAGGGCTAGTCAGTTTCATGACCAATTCCCATGCTTCCTGCGGGTGTTCGGTGTTGGCGTTGACCACATATGCGCCCCAGAACAGCCAGTTGCTGGGGCCGCCGGGGCCAACAGGTAGTTCAGCGACATTCCAACCGAATGTGGCATTTGCCACCACGCCGGGAGTCGCCCAACGACCATTCATGAACATGCCAACATTGCCCGCGAGGAAGACAGGTTCGGGGTCTTCACCATAAGGAACAGCCAAGCCGTCGTTATAGAGGCTCGCCATAAAATCCAAACCAGTTACCGTATTTTCATTCGCTAGGCCACAACCCGTATAGTCTTCATTGAAGAAGCTGGAGCCAGCGGCATTGATGAAGTACCCATATGGCCCCCACCAGTTGCTCATACCGAAGCCTTTGATGTCACCACCCAGCGCCGTGATTTCTTCACCAGCGGCACGGAAGTCTTCCCATGTCCAGCCTTCCGCCGGGTAATCTAGGCCTGCTTCGTCAAAAAGGTCTTCGTTGTAGTAGACGGCAAAGGCCGAGGCATCGCGGGGTAATCCCCACAGAGTATCACTGCCATCCAGTGAGTAGCTAAGGTGTTCCATAATCTGAGGATAGAAATCGTCCTTGCTGAAACCTTCGGACTGGGCCGCAAGGTCGTTCAGGTTCAGGATCAAGCCCAACTTTGCAAAACGGGCCACATCGGTGCCGGGAATCCAAAACACGTCGGGGGCAGTGCCACCAGTCAGTTCAGTAATCAGCACGTCCTGATAGCTGGCGGTTTCGGAACCACCGGGTTCATATTGCAGGGTTACGCCATCCCACGCGGCATCAATTTCGTCGCTGGCAGCTTGGTAAACATCAATTTCGGCCTGATTGTCAGGGCGGGTGCGCCAACGCAGGGTAATTTCATCCTGTGCATTGACCGCAAATACGGGCAGCAGCAGCGCCGCCAGAATCACCAATACGAGTAAACGCTTAAACATTTTAGAGACCTCCTAAATCACTCGAAACGGATTCACAGAAAACAAGGGTATAAAAGTCAACTCCCGCTTTTTTCAATCGCTCAGACCTTCTCCTTTCCAATGGCATTTTTACTGGCGAGATACTTTCGGTGGGGCCGATGATTCTCGGACACGCAGTTGGGTCGGAATAACCACCGAGTCGGGATTTTCATTATTGAGAAGCGCAAATAGCATTTGGGCTGCCTGATGTCCTAGCTCCGGGGCACGCTGGTCAATCGTGGTGAGCGCCGGGGAAAATAGTTGAGATGAGAGGATGTCGTCATAACCCACAATGGTGATGTCATCGGGCACTTTGAGACCCATTTTTTGGACTTGCTGAATTGCGCCCAACGCCATACGGTCATTGATACAGACCAGTGCGGTCAGGTCGTCGTATTGTTCCAAAAGTGCTGCTGCCCCCCGCATCCCACTGGCGATTGAAAAATCACCTCGATCATATTTGGGCAGATGGACATAATTTAACCCGGCCTCCTCTGCCACTTGATCCAGCCCTAAATGGCGCATTTGAATGGAATAGTGCAAGGACTCATCAACAGTCAATATCCCAATGCGCCGATGTCCCAAACCAGTGATATGTTCCATTAAAGCCGTGCTGCCTTGAAGGTCATCACTGCGAACGTAATTGGGATGATCACCATAGCCAATAGCGACAGCAGGGGTGTTTTTCCGCAAGGCGGGCGATAGAACGGAACTGAGCGGCACGTTATCTAAGGCAACGATGCCATCTAAATAACTGCTTTGAAGCAACCGGCGATAATTTTCGTCTGGGCCATCAGCGCTGAGGCGAGGTGTGCTGAGAAGGATGTTGTAACCACGCGCGTTACATTCTGCTTCAATGCCTTCCAAGATATATTGCACAAGGGGATCGGTGAAGATGCCTTCATAGACGTAGGGAAAGACCACTCCGATGAGATGGGTTTTGCCAGAGGACAGCGCACGAGCCGCCAAATTCGGCAAATACCCTAATTCCTCAACCGCTGACATCACTTTGCGGCGAGTTTCCTCAGTGAAATAGGGAGTATTGGATAGCACTTTTGAGACAGTGGCTATCGAAACGCCTGCTTTTTCAGCAACTTCAGCTAAAGTTGGCATAAAAATTCAATCTGATCTTAAAAATAAATAGTAGTTAAGCGTTTAACTATTATACTCTATTTTTTTATCAGGGGGGTAGTCTTTTTTTTCCAGTTTTTTCTAAAGGAGCAGATGTGTTAGATGATGGAAATATTAAGAGCCATTTTGGGTGGTCTGTGCTATGCTTATCTATAAGATAGTTTACGATGATTTATAACAGTATGACATGAACCCTACTCAATATTTTGAGAATCTTTGGCAGCAGCTAACCCGGTCACGCCCTTCGCTTGAGTACCCCGACGCGAGACGACAAGCGGGTCTCTTAACCTCAGTGCTCATTCTATTTGTCGGACTTACTCTTGTTAGTCTTGTTTTAAGTGTTGAAGTAAGCAACCAGCGTCGCATTGTTCAATATATTGAACTAGGGCTTATTTTTCTTGTTTTAATAGGGCTATCTGTTATCTATCGGCTCAGTCGTTCACCATACTATAAATTGGCGGCACGACTGGCAGTTGTCCTTACCTTTTCAGGTATCTATACCTCCATTATCATTGACTCATCGGTCATAGGGGGATATGCGATTTATTTGGTGGTGGTCGTGCTGCTAAGTGGTCTACTGCTACCCCTGCGTACAACCATCATCATTGCGATACTTTCGATAGTGCCCCTGTTGATCTTATGGGGTTTTCTTCTTCAGGATGAAATTCTTTATTCCATCCTGTTCCTGACCTTCATCAATACGCTGCTCGTCCTCTCCATCCATCATCATAATCAACTAGAAGCGGATCACCAACAAGAATTACAAAGCTGCATAACCGACGGGAAAAAGATTCACGATGAACTTCAACGCACCACACAACGTCTAAGTGCCCTGATTGAGAATCTACAAGATGGGATTTTGGTGGAAAATGAACACCGTAAAATAGTGCTCATCAATGAGGCTTTTTGTAAGCTCTTCAGGATCACTGTCTCACCACAATCGCTGATTGGGAACGACTGCCGCGCAGCCGCCGAAGCCTCTCCGCATTTATTTGCTGATCCGGATTTCAATGAGCGCGTTGATGCCATTCTGGGCGCAAGAACAATAGTGGTTGCCGAAGAACTGGTGCTTAAAGATGGACGGGTATTGGAGCGTGATTATGCGCCCATTACTTTTGCTGGGGAACACTTAGGGAATCTTTGGCATTATCGAGATATCACGGATGCGGCCCATGCCAAGCAACGTCAGGCGCGATTGTTAGAACTCGAACAAGTCTTGCGGCAAATCACCCATCTGTTTTTACATGATGAAGACGCCGACGCGGCCATGCAAAAGGCAATGGCAATCACTGGTAAATTTTTCGATGTGACGCGGGCCTTCGTATTTCACTTTAGGGACCATGAACCCCTGATGGATAAGGTGTTGGAATGGTGCGCCCCAGAAATTCAAAGCCAATTCGAGCTTCTTCAAGATATACCTTATGAGGAGCTTTTCCCATCCCTTGTGCCGCTACTCACGCACAATGGTGTGATCGCACCGACGTATAATTCTGAACTACCTCCCGATATACGCGAAGCTTTGATACGCCAAAAAATTGAGACTGTTTTGGTGCTGCCATTCTATTTTGGGGGTCGGGTGCAAGGATTCATTGGGTTTGATGAAAGACGGCGCACCCGTGAATGGCTACCAGAAGAAATTACCACACTTCGAACGATTGCCGAAAGTTATGCCCGCTTGTTGGAACGCCAGCAAAATGCCCATCTGCTCATTCAGGCCCGCGACGAAGAACTTCGCCTAGCAAAAATAAAAAGTGAGTTCATATCGAACATGAGCCATGAACTGCGCACCCCCATGACGGGCATTATTGGTATGTTGGAACTGCTATTGGAGACCCCTCTCAACTCTGAACAGTACGATTTTACGGAAGCCGCCCATGAAAGCAGCCAAAAACTCCTGTATATCGTGAACAGCGTCTTGGATTTCTCCAAAATTGAAGCGGGGCGATTGGTACTCGAAAATGAACTCATTGACCTGAATAAATTGGTCGCGGAGGTACAGGCAAATTTGGACCGGCAGTTGCAAGCCAAACACCTGACCTTTGTGGCGGAGATAGAAGCAGGAGTACGGGTTATTGGCGATAGAAACCGCCTGTACCAAGTGCTCTACAATCTTGCCAGCAATGCAGTGAAATTTACACAGGATGGCGAAATACGAATCGCGGTTCGGCAGGTGGCTGTTACACCAGCGCTGGCCCGACTACGTTTTGAGGTGCAAGACACGGGTATCGGTATCCCCCCAGAACAAATCGCTCGAATTTTTGATAGTTTTATGCAGGGCGATGGGTCAAGCACTCGACGCTATGGCGGAACGGGACTGGGTTTGGCAATCGCACAGCAACTTGTACAACTGATGGGTGGGAAAATCGAAGTGGAGAGCGAGGTGGGGCACGGCAGTCTCTTTAAATTTACACTGAGCCTACCCACTGAAAGCAAACATGAAACTACCGGACATTTGTATGATGTTGGCAAATTACCCGTTGGGGATTAGGCCTCAAAAATTCGAGTAGCAGTAAGGCTATTCCATTTGCAGATGGCGGGTCACAATCTCACGCAGTTCTTGGGTGCTAAATGGTTTATAGAGAAACCCAACCGCGCCTAATTCAAAAGCTACTGCCTCATCTTGGGGTTCGTTCCGTGCCGTAAAGGTAATAATGGGAATGTTGGCATTTTTATCATCAGCTTTAAGATGGCGAATCAATTCAAAACCGTCCATATCTGGCAGGCCAATATCCACAATTGCAAGGTTAAAAACCTGTTCTTTAGCAATAGCAAGCGCCTCATATCCGTCCGCAGCCCCAACGACTTCAATCCCTAACGTCTTAAGGGTGTAAGCGACGAGCCGCCGTGTCACGCTTTCATCATCTACCACTAACACTATGGGGGTCATTACTCGATTACTCCAAATTTTTTAACAGTCGCCATTCATTACCCGCTTCCAGCCGCCGATATTTGATATTGTCCATGACTTGATGCAAGATATACAATCCCCAGCCACCCTCAGGGTAATCATTAGGATCAGGCGGAACAATTTCGGGCGTACCAAAATAAGCGTGTGGGCCATCATCATGGACTTGCAGTTCAAACTGCCCGTCCTCTAAAAAGACTTCCAATTCAATGCTGCCGGGTGCCCCAGCATAGGCATGTTCAACAATATTGAGGCATAATTCGTGGATTGCCAAGACCATTTGAGAACGTGCGTGAGAATCCGCTCGGTCAAGTACACCCTCAATAAATTCTGAAACCTTATGCAGTTCAGCAAAATCCGCAGCAATGATCATTTTGTCATATACCATCATCAATGCCTTACTAGGCCATCTCTACAAAAATGACAGGCCCATAATGGTTTGGTCATCAGCGGCAGCGCCATAATTTGGAAGATTTTCAACCGCCGCCATGATATTTTGAACCGCAATTTCAACATTCGTGGCATGGGCTGGGATAGCTTGTAATAGTCCCTGCGTTCCCCATAGTCCCTGCGGGGTCTCAATTTCGCTGAAACCGTCACTATAACAAATGAGCAGGTCGCCCGATTGTAGAATTCGATAGTCGCATTGTGGCTTAATATCTGGCAAAACTCCTAACGGTGGGGTTGAGGCGTTCCAGAGCGACCATTTGTTTCCAGTCCGTACAAGGGTCGGCGTGTGACCAGCGTTGGCATGTTCAACCTCACCACTGCTGGGGTCAATCCTGATGACGGTAGCCGTCGCCAAAAGGCCCGCGTTGGTATAGGCTTCATAGACCTCATTATTCACCGTTGCCAGCGCATCCACTGGATTTAGACCGAGATGCAGGGTCATTTTGAGTGCGGTATGCAGCGAAACCGCCCCCAACGCCGCCGGAAGCCCCTTACCCGCCACATCCAGAATGAAGCAGGCCAGTTGACCAGCGGGCTGTAACGCCCAGCCCCATGCGTCCCCGCCAACGGTTGAGGCAGGCATCCAATGGGCGGCCATTTCAATGGTGGGTAAGCGTGGCACAGTCAAGGGTTGGATAGACCGTTGAATAAGGCTGGCGATTTGGACTTCACGGGCAAGTTGGGCTTCGCGGGCTTGGCTTTCAGCTAGATTGGCGGCAACAATTTGGCTGGCGGCGCGTTCGGTCATACGGGTCAATACCCGTGCATCCAAAGCCGTAAATTCGCGCTCACCCTCCTCAAGCCCTACCCCGATTGCGCCAACGACTTTCCCATTTATAAGAATGGGCATAAACATCCAATGCGTTGGCCTACCATGCCATGCCGGAATGTTGTGCATATGGATGATCTGGCCCGATTCCAATTGGTCAAGATGTTTGTAAAAATCGCGTACATTGACCATTTCAAGCGGAATCGTCAGCCATTCATCATCGTGTTTGAGATAAACCCCACCCATCCGTGCATCAATAGCGGCGATGATGGATTCCAGCACTGGCACAATATCGAGGGTCGAGGTGGCTTGGGTGGGGGCAGCCTGCAAAAATGGCACCAACTGATCCCATGCTTGGGCTAAAGCAATGGTCATTTCGTCAAGCTCAGACTCAAGCTCGGCAATGCGTTTTTTATAGGCGAAAACCTCATCCAGCGTTCGATCAGTCATGATGCTTTTGTGAGGGCTTCCACTTCATCTAGGGTCGCGGCCATCTTAAAAACCATGTTCATGCGCGTCAGTTCCAAAATGACTTTGACAGGTTCGGTTGGTTTCAACAAAATGAGTTCGCCACCCCGCTGTCGAGTGGATTTTAGGCCGCTGACAAGGGTCGCCAAGCCGATAGAGTCAATAAAGGTAGTTTCTGAAAGATCAGCAACGACAAATTGAATCGTCTCGTCTTCAATCCATACCCGTTTGACCTGCTCAACCACTGCCGCATCAAAACGTCCGTTGATGTGTATGAGAACTGCTTGGGGATTTAGTTGTTTGGTTTGGAGTTCCACACGACTTCTCGTTTCTCGTTATAGTGATCAACGCAGATAGGATTATAGTTCATTTTAGCGTAGTTCTTGAAATTTCAATCCTTAATAACAGGATATAGCTAAGGTGTATCGTAAAATTATAACAAAAAGCATTGAGGGTTTCCCAAGTTGAAGGCCATCCTATTGACCCATAGGTAACTTTCTGGCATACTCATTTTCACCAAAGGCATTGACGGAGACCAGTACGCGGGCTATTGGAAGCGCAATTATCAGAGAGTGGAGGCCATTGGCTGCAAGCCACCACCGCGCCGCAACCCGCCGAATTCACTCCTGAGCCGACTGCTGAAGGCATAATAATTTGCTGTGTAGGTAGCTCCGTGTAACCCGGCGTTAATGGGTGGGAATCAAGTGGCTTGGTCATGTGACCGGGCAAACAGGGTGGTACCGCGAGTTCGGTGAAATATACGGCGCTCGTCCCTGATAACGGTTTTTCGGAAAAAATCGTGTCATGGATGGGCGTTTTTGCATTTTCATGGCCTTAGGTTAAGGAGGTCGTTTATGCAACCACCCGAAGATAAGCCAGAGGGCAGACGTATTGATAAAACTTTGTACGATGTTGTGTCGCGTGCAATGGGGGCATATGTCAGCGGAGGTCGGACTCCTCTCCATGAAGCCCAACTCTCTGAAAATACGCTGCGAACGACATGGCTGCCCTATTTTGAGCGTTTTCTATTGGTGACTTGGTTGGTACTGTTTACCCTGATTTTTCAGGAGCAAGTTTTAAATATGCCTGCCAACCCTATCGAACGCATCATTATCGTGGTCATCGGGGTATGGTCATCGCTGATTGCAATGGGTATTGCCCTGTGGCGTTCGGGGTATCATGAGCCAGTGGGTTATCAAGCCCGGATGCGCCGCCGAATTGAGATATTTTTCGCATCAACCCTATGGCTAGTGCTACTATCACTCAGTTTCTATTTCATGATGAGGTGAGGAATGCAAGCGGAACTCGAAAAAGTTTACCAAGATGCGCTTCAGGAACTAAAGAGCATCAATGATTCAGAGACCCTCGACGGGTGGGAAATTAAGTTTCTAGGTCGCAAAGGCCAGTTAACCCTGATGCTGCGCGAAACGGGCAAACTCCCCGAAGATCAACGCGCCGCCTTCGGCAAACGGGCCAATGACATCAAAAATCTATTGGTCACAGCCCATGAAGAGCGTGCCACTGCTATCCGCCAGATTGAATTGGGGCGGTCATTGGAAGAAGGCGAATTGGATGTCACCCTGCCGGGGCGTCCACGTCCAACAGGGGGGTTACATCCCAGCACGCAGATGCTGCGGCGGATTCAAGCTATTTGGGGTGAGATGGGTTTCCAAGTCTATCGTTCACGGGATGTCGAGTCGGATGAGGTCAACTTCACGATGTTGAATATCCCGCCCTATCACCCGGCGCGGGATATGCAAGACACGTTCTATACCACGCAAGAAGATGTGATTTTGCGTACCCATACCTCCGGTGGGCAAGTTCGGGCGATGTGGGAATATGGGGATAACGGCACGAAGCCCATCCGCGTCATTTTGCCGGGGATGTGTTATCGCTATGAGCAAATCAGCAACCGTAGTGAAATTCAATTCCATCAGGTGGAAGGCTTGGCAGTGGGTCGAGGAATTCGCATGTCGGATTTGAAAGGCACGATTGCCGAATTCGCCAAACGCATGTATGGGCAGGACGCCCAAGTGCGGTATCGCGCCTCCTACTTCCCCTTCACCGAACCCAGCATGGAAGTGGACGTGTCGTGTTCGCTATGTGGCGGTGAAGGCTGCTCAGTCTGTAAATATAGCGGGTGGATTGAGATTATGGGGTGCGGGATGGTGCATCCGGTGGTGCTGCAAAATGGTGGCTATGACCCGACGGTGTGGAGTGGATTCGCGTTTGGCATGGGGCCAGAGCGCATCGCCATGCGGAAACACAGCATTGATGACATTCGCAATTTCTGGGCCAACGACCTGCGCTTTTTAGAGCAGTTCTAGGTGCTATAATTGGGGGAGGTTTTGACCTCTCCTACTTTTTTGAGGCGAAAATATGCTCATTCGACTAAATACCATTCACCACCCGACCACGATTGACGAAGCGATTCATTTATTGACCGAACGCAATACCCGTCCCTTATACGGAGGCGTGGCGCTGCATCGTGAATCGCCAACTCATGTGACAGCAGTGGTTGACCTCTCCAAATTAAAATTAGATCGTCACCGTGTTTTTGATGCGGGTTTTTCATTGGGCAGTATGATGACATTGGAAAAGGCCCATCAAACCTGTTTGGAATTGGCGGAAAAAATCCCCAACGCCGGATTTATGGCGGAAATGCTGAAATTAGAAGCCCCCATTAATCAACGCAACACGCTTACAATTGGCGATGTGTTGGTGGAACAGCGGCCCAATTCGATTTTGTTAACCGCCCTCACCGCCCTCGATGCCCAAGTGGATGCCAATGGCTGGCCGCGTTTTATTCACAATTGGCTGACCGCACCCAAGCAGGAAGTTCAACAGGCCCTTATCACCGAGATCGCCCTCGAAAAAGGCACATCCACCGCCCGCCATGCCTTTGAAAAAGTGGCCCGCACCCCCGCCGATGATCCGATTGTTGGCGCAGTAGGCTATCTTGACCGGGATGCGAATGGTAAATGGCATGATGTCCGGTTGGCGTTGTGCGGTGTGGCTGACCACCCAATTCCGCTGGGGGCAGTAGATGAAATCCTCATCGAAACCAATGGGGATGTTGACCGCGCACTCGCCGTCCTCAAACTCAACCCGCCGAGTGACCATTGGGGCAGCCGCGAATATCGAACTGAGATGGCAAAACTCTTGGTGCGGCGCGTATTATCACAGCTTTGAAAGCATACATGCCTTAATCTTTTGTGGGCAACGAATCATAAATATCTTTAGAATTTAACCTTCTAAAGATTTTTTCTATTCTGTTTTGCCCAACACAGCAGAAATTTTGTGCCACATTTCGCAACTGTGGGTATAATCTTCTCCCGATAATCAAATGACGATTTGAATAATATATCCCCCTGACTGCGAAGCGCGAGTCAGTCTTTACGCTAGAGAATTCAAAATAGGAGAAGAGGAATCCCCATGAGTTATCAAATTCGCAAGGCGGCAGTCATCGGCTCTGGTACGATGGGTGGTGGGATTGCGGCGCTGTTAGCCAGTGTCGGCATCCCAGTGCTGCTGCTCGACATCCCCGCCCCGGATACCAAACCCGGTGATGCTCCCGCGAAACGAAATGCAATTGTCAACGGCAATCTCACGAATTTGATTAAAAGCAAACCCGCCCAATTTTTTAAAGCCGCTGATGTGGAATTGGTCACGACAGGCAACACCGAAGACGACCTGTCAAAATTAGCCGATGCCGATTGGGTGGTCGAAGTCATCATTGAAAAACTGCCGATTAAACAGGACTTGATGGCGCGGATTGATGCCGTGCGTAAACCCGGCTCAATCATCACGACCAATACTTCCGGCCTAAGCATTGCCGCCATTTGTCAGGGGCGCAGCGACGATTTCCGCCGCCATTTCCTCGGCACACACTTTTTTAATCCGCCCCGCTACCTAAAACTATTGGAAATCATTCCCCACCCCGAAACCGACCCGGCCCTTGTGGATTTTATGTTCAAATTTGGCTCGGAGCGACTTGGTAAAGGCTGTGTCTTGTGCAAGGACACCCCCAACTTCATCGCCAACCGCTTTATCAGCATCATCGGCAGTGTTGGCATTAATTACGCGCTGGATAATGGCTATACGGTGGAAGAAGTAGACGCCATCACTGGCCCACTAATCGGACACCCCAAAACCGCCACTTTCCGTCTGCAAGATTTGGTCGGGATTGATGTCAGTGTGTATGTGGGTCGCAATTTATATGACGCAGTGGTGAATGACCCTTGGCGCGATGTGCTGCATCACGAAAAAGCCGATCAATTGTTTGATTGGTTGATGAGTAATAAATTTTTGGGGCGCAAAACCAAACAGGGCTTCTATAAAACCGTCACGGTTAAGGGTGAACGAGTCCACATGCCCCTGAATTTGCAGACACTGGAATATGAAGAGCCGCAAAAAGTTCGGTTTGAGAGTGTCGGTAAACACCGCAAGATCGAAAATACAGGCGCACGCATCAAGGCCATGATTAATGAAGAGGATCGCGCCGGGCAATATCTGTGGCATCTGCACGCTGCCCTGTTTACCTATGCCTCGCTGAAATTGGGTGAGATCGCCAACACAATTGTGGACATTGATAATGCCAATAAATGGGGCTTTGCCCACGAACTTGGCCCATTTGAAATCTGGGATGCTGTCGGTGTAGCCGAAACCTTGCCACGCCTCGCCACCAGCGGTTACGAAGTGGCGGGTTGGGTATTTGAGATGGTAGACAGCGGACACCCAACCTTCTATCAGCGCAACGACAAGGGCGTCGTCGTCGGTTATTATGACCCAACCCAGAAGGGCTACGTTCCACTCAAGGAAGATAAGCGGGTTATCATCATCAACACCCTCCGCGCCGAGGGCAAAGAAGTCGAACGGCTGGAAGGCGCAAGTTTGCTTGATATGGGCGATGGCGTTGGCTTGCTGGAATTCCACAGCAAGATGAACGCCATTGATGCCGACATCATCGAGATGGTAGATAAAGCTCTGAAGCGGCTAGACGATCATTTTGATGGATTGGTAGTCAGCAATCAGGGCGACAACTTTTCCGTCGGTGCGAATCTCATGATGGTCGTAATGGGGGTTCACAGCGAACAATGGGATCAACTCGATTACGGCGTGCGTTCGGCTCAAACGCTGTATCAAATGCTGCGTTACGCTCCCAAGCCTGTTGTGACCGCTCCCTTTGGTATGACGTTGGGTGGGGGCGCGGAAATCACAATGGCCGGAGCGCGAATTGTGGCTCACAGCGAATTGTATATGGGACTGGTCGAATTTGGCGTTGGTCTGATTCCCGGCTGGGGCGGCTGCAAAGAACTGCTGCGTCGCGTGGTCAATCCGGTCATGGAAGCTACTCCGAACGCTGATATCCTGCCCCATCTGCAAAAGGTCTTTGAACAAATCGCGCTGGCAAAGGTGTCCGAAAGTGCAATGCAGGCCCGCGAAATGGGCTTCCTGCTCCCCGGTGACCGTATCGTGATGAACCGTGACCATCTATTAGCCGAGGCCAAACGCGAAGTGCTGCACCTGATTCCCAATTATGTGCCACTGCGGTCTGGCAAAATTTGGGCCGCGGGACGCGACGCACTATCGGCATTGGAAGTCGGGGCGTGGATGCTGCGTGAAGGCAACTATGCCACCGAATATGACATTGTGGTCGCCAACAAACTGGCCTATATCCTAACTGGTGGCGGTCTCAGCGAACCACAGTGGGTGGATGAGCAGTATATCCTTGATCTGGAACGTGAAGCCATCCTGTCCTTGATGCACGAGGAAAAAACACTGGCCCGCATCCAATATATGTTGGAAAACGGCTCCCCTCTACGTAATTAGTCGGTAATTTCTCAAAGGGCGGCCTTGAACAAAGACTATCCTTTTATCGAAAACAAAAATGCCCTGCGTGATGGATTTACACAGGGCATTTTTTACCGCATAGTTTAGGCGCGTAGTTTTGCCCCCGCTTTTTCGAGCGCACGGATAATCTGCTGTTGGATGCCATTAACGGCCTTATCGGTGAGGGTCTGTGAGTCGGTTTGGAAGGTTAAGGAGTAGGCCAGCGATTTTTGACCCTCGGGAATGGGCTGACCACGATAGACATCAAACAACTTGACCTCTTTTAAGACCTTGCCACCCGACTGCCAGATGATATTTTCCAAATCAGCCGCCTGTGTGCTTTCCGACACCACCACTGCGATGTCCCGATAGGCTGGGGGTAGCTGTGGCAGGGCTTGCACGGTGTGATCGGCGGGCACAAACGACAGCAGCACATCCAGATCGAGTTCTGCCGCCAAAACAGGTTTCTTCAAATCCATGCCCAATCCAAATGCTTCACGCACCAACGGGTGAACTTCCCCGATCACCCCAACTTCCTTGCCATTGATCTTAAGCAGGGCCGTCCGTCCGGGGTGGAAGCTGGCATGTTCGGTGGCAGCATATGAAATGGATCGTGCCGGAATCTTGAGATTGGTCAGCAGCGATTCCAGTACCCCCTTCAAATCATAAAAATCTACATTATCGAGCGAAGCACCACCCATCCAACCTGCGACATCGCGTGGGCCAGCCATCAGCAGACCGAGATGCCGGAATTCATCAGGCAGGTCATTCGGTTTGGCATAAAACACCGGGCCAATCTCAAACAATTGTTGACGTGGGTGGTGATGAATATTGGTGATGGCATTATCCAACAGTCCCGTTAGCAAGGTTTGGCGCAAGGCCGTGCGTTCCATACTGATTGGATTGGCGATTTCAACATAATCACGTTTGGGCCATGACTGATCCGCTCCATCTGGCGTCAACAGGGATTCATGTTCGGGTGTAGTGAAACGATAATTAATCACTTCGCGCAATCCGGCTTGGGCCAACAAATCCCGCACACGCTCCTCCAAATCCAACGCCGGGTTGCCACGTTGGGGTGGCAGTTCATCAAACATAATCGTATTCGGGATACGGTCATAGCCGAAAATTCGGGCAATTTCTTCGGTCAAATCCGAACGACCAATCACCCCTGTGGCAATATCCATGCGGTGATCGGGTACGGTGACAATCAAGGTGTCAGCTTTTTGTTCCACCTTGAACTGTAGGCGGCGCAGCAGGGAGGCGGCTTCGGCAATCGGCACATCGAATCCCAGCAGGCGTTCCACATCGGCCATCGGCAGTTCAACGGTGACGACTTCGGGTGGAGCGGGATAATTGTCTACAATGCCGGGGGCCAATTCCGCACCCGCAACCTCGACCATCAATTGAATACCGCGAATCAAGCCGCGCATTGCCATTGCCGGATGTACCCCACGTGAAAATCGCGCTCCGGCCTCGCTGTAGACTTTCAGATTGCTTTGGGTTTTGCGAATGTTGATGAAATTCCAAGATGCTGCTTCAAACAGAATATTTTGAGAGCCGGGGAAGCCCTTTTCTGGGTCAACATCTTGTACTTCGGATTCAAGGCCGCCCATCACCCCCGCCAAACTCAATGAACCCGCCGTATCCGCCACTAATAAATTGTGTGGGGCAAGTTTGTGGGTTTTGCCGTCCAGCGTGGTGAGTTCTTCGCCATTTTCAGGTAGGCGGGTAATGATGGTAGGTCGCTTACCTTTGGCACGCCGCGCCAGAATATCATAATCAAAGGCGTGGGTTGGTTGGCCGAGTTCAAACATGACATAATTGCTCACATCCACCACATTGTTGATCGGACGCTGACCGACCAGTTTCAGGCGGTGCTGCATCCATGCGGGCGACGGCTTGATGGTGATATTCCGCAGCAGGGCAGCCGTGAAACGCGGATTCAGTTCGGGATGGGTAATTTCAATGCCAATCGCTTTTTCAACAGGTTCCCCTTTGGCGGGTGGCAGGGTGTAGTCCGGCTCATGCAGGGGTAAATCCAGCAGTGCCGCCACCTCACGGGCTACCCCCAACATGCTCATAGTGCGGGCGATATTCGGCAAAATATCAATTTCAAGGATGGCATCCCCCATGACATCGACAAATGGCGTACCGGGGGCAAAGCGGCTGTAGGTGGCATATTCCAGCAGCATGATGCCTTCGTGTTCGCTGGAAATACCTAGTTCCATTTCCGAACAGACCATACAGCGATTCGGAATCCCGCGCAGGGCCTTTTCTTTGAGGATCATACGCTGCACGCCGTCGCCATGTCCGTCAATGACTTCCGCACCTTCAAGGGCAAAGGGGGTCAGCAAAGGTGGATTCAGTTGGCCCTGACCTTTATATTCAAACAAATTGGGGGCACCGGTTACAACGGTTTCACGTTGAGGGCCACCATAATCCACTTCGGCTAATACCAACTTGTCGGCGTTGGGATGGGCGGTTACTTCATAAATATAGCCCAACAGGATTTTTTCCCGATTCCATACCAAGTGGTCGCTTGGTGGGACGCCAAATCGCTCGGCACTTTGGGGAATGCCCCGATATTCGATCCCTTTTACTTCCAATCCGGCCAGCGTCAAACGCTCGGCAAGGTATTCCACCGACACATCCGCCGGAATATCTACAAAATCACGCAGCCATGAGATAGGTACACGCATCGCCGGTCCAAACTCCTGCTAAATATTTTCTTTACACGGCATCCAAGGTATTTAATAGTAAAGCCAAGTGGTCATTTCGACAATGTAGAGGTTGACAGAAACGGGATGAATTGTTAGCAAATTGCAAGGCTAACGTCAGGATACTAGCGTATAATCAAGTTAAAGGTTTTTAGCGATGTTAGTGGTCATCATAAAAATAATGAGGCCTAGAAAACAACCAAAGCATCCTATTGCTTGTTTGAGTGTAGCAGTTGTAGCGGGGATTGTGATTGGAAGTAGTTTCATGCTATGGCGTCTCGCTGTCATAGCGCCCCCATTGAGCAACCCAACCGACACCCCCCTGCGGATAGAATTGCAGACACCCACACAAACTCAAGGGCCTGTTTTGCTGATTCCGGCGGCACAGGTCTATGCAGATGTGACAGAGGTTTATTTGACTAATAACGGCTGGGATGTGGCTAATCTCGGCCAAAAAGTAGGCTATTTGGAAGGCACTGCAAGGCCGGGCAGCGAACGCCATGTGATCTTGGTGGGCCATGTTGAATTACGGGATGGTACGCCGGGGGTTTTTGCAAAATTGGACGAACTGACGTTGGGTGATATAGTAATTTTGTATACGGGGGAACACAAAATTCGGTATACTGTGACTCAAGTTTTTGAGACAGACGCAAATGATCTAAATGTTATTTCAGAAATAAACAACGACCTACTTACGCTTGTTACTTGTGCCGATTATAATTTTTTATCCAATACTTATCGAACGAGGTTGATCGTTCAAGCCAAGAAGATTGAACTATTGAATGTTGCCCAATGATTTTTCAAGGGAATGCTTATCTAAAGAGATAAGTGGTTTTATCAGATCAAAGGCAAATTTACTGGTTATTTATTCCTTTTATAAATTCGTGTGTACTGCGAATGGAAAGACCAGTACAACCTAGTAGGGAAACTGAAATTATGCAAAAAGACGTGATTGTATGCCCTAGCTGTGGGTATGAGAATTCGACTGAACAAACCCAGTGCCTCCAATGTAAACGACCGCTGCCGACTGGTGCGCCACGCGGTGTCACCAAGAGCCTCAAAGGGGACGAAGTAACTACAGTCCCAGTCCCTGATCAGCCTGCAAGACTAGCCCGAATTGAACATGCAGCCCAACTGACCCGCACCCACCGCGATGCCATTGCGTTGTTTGTGATGGGCGAAAGTGAACCCATGCTGGTCAAAGGACGTGGCAAAATCATCTTGGGCCGCCATATTCCCGGTGAACGTCCTCCCACCGTAGACCTCAATAATTATGGAGCGCATCTATTAGGGGTATCCCGCCAGCACGCCCTGATCAGTTTCATCAACAAACGCTATACCATTGAAGACCTTGCCAGCACCAATGGCACATGGCTCAATGAAAACAAATTGACCCCTTTTAAGGCCTACGTCCTGCGAAATGGCGATCAAGTCCGCCTCGGTCAGCTTACTATTTATGCCTATTTCAATTCGGCAGTCTACAATGAGCAGACCATTTTCTTGGTGGAAACCGAAGACGGCGAAGAAACCACCAGCAAATTGACGCCGGATCACCTTGTCACTACGATAGGGCCATATCTCAACGCAATATCCCAAATTCAATTTGTGATAGATGAAGCCGCCGAACGCAGCCATTCCGAAGTCCATATCAACACCATCAGCGCCAGCGTCCAACATTCACATATTCGTGTGGCGATTGATGGTATACCGGATGCCATTAGCCTTGTCAAAGCCGTAATCTTGCCTTGGCGCAAGCAGCAAGTGAAATCGCTGGAGGTCTACCGCAAGGTCGAAAAACTCAGCGAGACCGAAATGGATGCACCGGGAGGCGAATCAGAAGCCAAACGCCAGCGCCAAGAATTGGCCCGCAATCTATTCCAGTTAGCGAACGATATGCTGGCCCAATCTGCCCCAACACTCTCCGCCGACGATAAAAAGGGGGTCATCAAGAAGTTGTTCCCTCCCTTGCAAATCGTCAGCCTAAGTACCATCGAACTTGCCAGCGAGGAGATTGCCCCAGCCACGACTTCGACATCGTAGTTTAAATTTCCGAATAGGATAACAAAAAGGGCATTGATTCTTTCAATCGCTGCCCTTTTTAATTTCCTTGTTCGGTGGCGTTATTGTGTCGGACGGATACGATAGGTGGCATAACCCCATGCCACAAACGGTTGTTCGCCTGAATATTCTGTGCCGGTTGCTGGAACCACCATTGCTTCGCCGTTATGCCACACAATCACCTGTCCATAGCGGCTGAAGACAAATGAATGACCATCCGGCGCAATGGAAATCATGTTTAAGGCCGAATAATGGGCAAATCCCAACCTATCAATGCTCTGACCATCGGCATTTAAAACCTGCCATTTGCCGTGATCGTCACTAAAGGCCGTAAACGCATCATCGGTAGCCGCCGGGCTGACCATTTCTAGCGCGGCGGCAGAGGTGGTTGTACCAGTGGTTGGGTCAATCAAAGTCAGTCCTTCGCTGTCAATCCCACTGTTAAAGAGTGCGACTTTAGCTTGTCCGGCGTCGTTGACCCAAATGACATTATAGGGACTCCCGATGTCGCCTAGATTCATATTAAGCAGCAGCGTACCATCAGGATTATAAACCCGCGCTTCAGTCTCATTGTTAAGCAGATCGTAGACAACCGCGATACCAGAATTGCCCCAAACCACCCACGCCGAGAATACGCCGTCCGGGTAAGACAAATCAGACGCCAAAACACTAAACGTGCCTTCGCTCACATCAAAGATCACCAGTTGATGGGTAAATCCGGGATCCGTCATTTCCAACCATGCCACCTGTGTGCCATCGGGCGACCAAGTTGGCGATAGGCGTACAATATCGTTGCCGGGGGCAGTGGCGTCACCTTGCATCAAAGGGCGGGTTTCATAAGTGGTCAAATCGAGCAGCCAAATATCTCGGTAGGTTGAAAAACCACCCCCAAACCGACCCGTAGTGGTGCGGAAAATCGCCTGTGTGCCATCCGGTGAAATCACAGCAGGGCTGACATCTCCGGTGCTGGTAATGCGCGTCGGAGCAGCATCCGTATTGCGCCACGCCCACAAATCGCTACTTATGCTCATCAGCAGGGGAGTATTGGACATATCGGCTTGGGTTTCGGGGGACATGCTGGCAAATCCATTTGGCGCACCTTCACGTAGACGCCATGCCTGCGGCCCCCAAATTAAACTCCCGGTTGCCAGTGCAGGGTCGTCCACTTCCGTGATAGAATCAGCGGTTTGAATAATCACCTTACCACCCATGCGGTAAGCAATACTCGCGCCATCCGGTGAAATCACGGGCAAATCAGCAGCATTGAGGCGTTCACTACGGCCATCAGGGTAGCCCACATAAATTTGGGCAATCGTGTCCACACGGATTTGCTGGAAAACGCTCAGGGTTTGGAAATCGGAGGAGGGGCTGAATAATTCAGGCACACCACCCGCATCGGCAACTGTGCCCGTTTGCAGATCAGCCAATAACCACACTTGTTGAAAACTCTGCATAGCGATTTGAGTACCGTCGTCCGTGATGACTGGCAAAAATTGCGCCATCGGTTCGGGCAGGTCTATGGTTGAAATCAACTGACCATCGGGTTGATAAGTCACGATTTGGAAGTGGAAGTCATTATTATAGAGCACCGAAATCCCCGCCTCTGTCCAGATGAGGTCAGGGCCGACAACTTGAATCATGCCATCCTGCGACAGGCCACCAACCACAATGGATTCTGTGGCAGTGGCAAGGTCATAAATGACTAATTGGAATGCCCCGCCATAAACGGAGCTATTTTCATTAACCGTCCATGCCAACTGGGTGCTATCGGGCGACCAAGTGGGGTTAGACCGCACGTTATAACGGTCTTCTTGCCCCTCCACAAAATAGGACGCATCGGCGGGTTGACCTGCGATGGTCGTCCTTTCGCCTGTGACAATGTCATAGACCGCAATATCGTAGGCATCGGTGACACCACCAACACCGCCCTCACGTTCCGCCATTGCATTATAGCCATCCATAAATTCGGTAGGTACATAGCGTGTGGCGATTTTGGTGGCGTCCGGTGAAACCCTGCCACTGGGGAAAGAGACCGCGACCAAGCCGTGAAGATCGGTTTGGCGGGATGGATTCGCATGAACAGAGGACAATGGAACAACAGCGGCCAGTACAATCATCAATATTAAGATCGTAGACAGGACCCGGTTGGAAAATTTCATCAAGAATTTGCCTCCTGTGGAGAATGAGGGGATAGATTCAATTATGGGACGAAAGGTCTTCCTGATATGTTCCCGCAGGTAGCTCGTTTCATATTCATCCAATCGGTGGGTTTTTGCTCAGTCTTTGGACGGAGGTGGTAAAAAAAGACCCCCCAACTTTGGTCGAGTTGAGGGGCTAGAGCTAGGAGATTTAGGAGTGTTTAGGACATCTTACGCACCGATACTCACCTTGACATGAACCTCGGGGCGATCTAAATTGAAGGGGACAACCGTTCCCTCTAACGGATGGCCTTCAACGGAAAGCTGCAATTGATTACCCGGCCCAACGCGCACTACTTCAATATGGTAGCTTACCCCACGATACTGCCGGGTGGCACTAAAGCCCTGCCAATCATCGGGGATGACAGGGGCAACTTGGAGTCCGGCAAAAGTGGGCCGGATACCCAAAATCCATTGGGTGATAGCGACATAATTCCACGCCGCTGTCCCAGAAAGCCACGAATTTTTCGCTTCTCCATGCGTCGGAGCATCTTTACCCGCGATCATCTGAGCATAGACATACGGCTCACAGCGATGTACTTCGCTGATTTCTTCGCGGGCCGATGGATTGAGACGTGCGTAGTAATCAAACGCACGGTTGCCATTGCCAGCCACCGCCTCGGCAATCATGATCCAAGGATTGGTATGGCAGAAAATCCCCGCGTTTTCTTTGTAGCCGGGGGGATAGGACGAAATCTCGCCCAAATGGACATAGTAGCGCGAATAGGGTGGCTGCTGTAACACGATGCCATGTGGGGTCGCCAGATGTGCTCCCACAGAATCGAGGGCTTTACGCGCAAACCCATTTTGCAGGCCGACACCCGCCATGACGCATATACCCTGCGGTTCGATAAAAATCTGTCCCTCAGCACATTCAGTCGAACCAACTTTGTCACCGAAGTTATCATAGGCTCGCAAAAACCAATTGCCGTCCCAGCCATGTTCATAAATGGTGGTTTCCATCTTGGCGGCGGCATCTTGATAACACTGAACATCCACACCCCGCTGCTGGGCCATTTCGATCATTTCTTGGGCAGCAAGAATAAACAACCCTGCGATAAAGATAGATTCGGCAACCTTGCCATCTTTATTGGTGGTTGTTTGGAAGGATTCACCGGGTTCTTCGGAGAAGGTATTGAGATTTAAGCAGTCATTCCAATCCGCACGCCCAATCAGTGGCAACTCATGTGGGCCAAGCCGATCTAACGTATATTGGATGCTGCGTTCTAGGTGTTCATAAAGTGGAGTTTCGCTGCCGGGGCGGTTATCATACGGCACAGATTCATCCAAGATAGCCCAATCGCCTGTCTCTTTGATATAGGCCGCAACCCCCAGCACCAACCAGAGCGGGTCATCATTGAAGTTGCCCCCAACGGCATCGTTACCACGTTTGGTGAGGGGTTGATATTGATGATAAGCGCCCCCAGTAGGTAGTTGCGTAGCAGCAATATCAAGAATGCGTTCCCGCGCACGGGCAGGCACCATATGAACAAAACCTAACAGGTCTTGATTGGAATCGCGGAAACCCATGCCTCGGCCAATCCCTGATTCATAGAAGGAAGCCGAGCGTGACATATTAAACGTCACCATACATTGATAGGCATTCCATACGTTGACCATGCGGTTGGTATGAATATCGGGGGTGTTGACTTGCAACACTCCCGCTGTTTTCTCCCAATAAAGCTGTAAATCGGTAAATGAGCGTTCGACCTGCACCGGATTGAGATATTTTTGGATGATAGGGCGAACAGTGCTTTTATTAATCAACCCTTGCTCATCAAATTTCTGATCTTTTGGATTCTCATGATAACCCAAGACAAAAATAATCTGGTGCGTTTCATAGGGTGCGAGGCTCACTTTGATATGATGTGACCCCAACGGTGCCCATCCATGCGCGATGGAATTAAACGACTCGCCGCGTTCGACAGCCAGAGGAGTATCCCAATTGCGATAGGCCCCCAAAAAGGTGTCACGCCATGTATCAAAACCCGCCAATGACTCGGAACAGGCGAAATAGGCAAAATGATTGCGCCGCTCCCGATACTCAGTCTTATGATAAATCGTGCTACCTTCGACCTCGACCTCACCAATATTAAAATTGCGCTGGAAGTTGGTCATGTCGTCGTTGGCATCCCACAGACAGAATTCTACCGACGAAAATACCGATAGATCTGCCGGGGTGCTGCGATGATTGGTCAGAGTCAACTGCCAGATTTCGAGGTTTTCACCCAATGGCACGAAATAGCGGGTGGAAGCCTCAATTCCATAATTCTTTGAGGCGATTCGCGTATAACCTAATCCATGATAACAGGCGTATTCGTCGAGTGGAGTGCGTGTTGGTTGCCACGAAGGTGACCAATATTCCCCGGAGGTGTTATCCCGCACATAGAGATAACGTCCACCCGTATCAAACGGCACATTATTATACCGATAGCGGGTCAAACGCCGCAGTCGGGCATCTCGATAAAACGAATAACCACCCGCTGTATTCGAGATAATGCCAAAATAGGCTTCGTTCCCTAGATAATTAATCCATGGCAGGGGGGTATCAGGTCGAGTAATGACATATTCACAGGCGTCATCATCAAAATAACCGTAGCGCATCCTGTCCCCCTAACCTGCTGTGACTTTTGCTATAAAATCTCGATACCATAAAGCGCTTTGTTTCATCGTGCGTTTTAAGGTGTTGAAATCTACATGGATGATGCCGAAACGCCGATCATAACCATAGGCCCATTCAAAATTGTCGAGCAGGCTCCACACAAAATAGGCTGTGACGGGCGAATCTTGTTGGATGGCAGCTTCAACGGCGGCAACATGGGTTTTAAGGTAATCGGTGCGTTCGGGGTCAGCAACCATGCCATTTACCGGGTCGGGGTCGGGGTAGGCTGCGCCATTTTCGGTTATCCACAAGGCTTTCGGTGCATACTCTTGATGCAACCGCACCAACAGTTGGGTTAGACTCCCCGGAGAAAGCTCCCAACCCATTTGAGTGTAGCCAGCACCTTGCGGCTTAATCTCGTGGGTTTTTAGATAATGCCCGTTCGGATCATCTTTAATCACGTTGCGGGTATAGTAGTTGATGCCGAGGAAATCTTGGGGCACAGCCGCCTGCTTGATCTCGGTTACATCAATGTCGTCCAACGCGCTGCCATAAAGTTGGAGCATATCGGCGGGATATTCACCCTTAAAAACGGGGTCTATAAACCAGCGGTTCACAAAGCCGTCATGCCGACGGGCCGCTTGAATATCTGCCTCACTAGAGGTCGCTGAATCAACCCAACTGAGATTAAGCGTAATACCAGCGACAGAATTCGCTACATTTGGGCGAATAACCCGCATTGCAGCCCCATGCGCCAACAACATGTGGTGGGCGGCCAGCAGTCCCGCACGCGGATCTGTATAGCCGGGGGCATGAGCGCCAAACCCATACCCAACAAACGCGGCTACAAATGGCTCGTTAATTGTGATCCAATTTTTGACGCGATCTCCCAAACGGCGGGTCATTAGATCGGTATAATCGGAGAACCACCCCACAATTTCCCGATTGAGCCAACCCCCTCGATTTTGCAGGGCTTGGGGTAAATCCCAATGATAAAGGGTCACGGCTGGAATAATCCCCGCGCTTAGAAGCTCATCCACCAGCCGATCATAAAAATCCAGTCCGGCGCGGTTGGTTGCGCCTGTCCCGTTGGGGATGACACGCGGCCACGAAACCGAGAAGCGATAGGCCTGTAGCCCCAGTTCCTTCATCAACGCGACATCTTCAACATAACGATGATAGTGATCGGTGGCAACATCCCCTGTGTCACCGTTCATAACTTTGCCGGGAGTGTGCGAAAAACGAGTCCAGATACACTCGCCCCGACCATCGAGGCGAGCGGCTCCTTCAATCTGGTAACTCGCTGTCGCAGCACCCCACAGGAAATTCTTTGGAAATGCCATCATGGCTCCTGTAGGTGTAATCATCTAAAAATCAGGGTTCGGCATACAGATTGCGGAAGTCATCCGATACAACCGCTGCCCCGAACCAAGCCAAACTTTGACCGAAATAGAATTGAGATGTACCGCTCCAATAACCGGATCCTAGTACGCTGCCTGCATAACCATACAGCAATTCACCCAACCGATTTTCAAGGGCGGTATCTTCGGCAGCATGAGCAGCCACCAGCCACATAGCGACCATCAACTCGTTTTGATAATCCACGACGGAGACGCCGTTCATGTCATACATTCGGGCGAACTGATCCGGGGGTAGGGTATTTAGAAATCGTGCGCTGCGTTTTGACCAATCACACGCCCGCGAATCGCCAAACCAGATGCAGTCCAAACCAATGCGCCACGGCACCCGGATGGCATCGTAAGTCATCTCATATTTACATGTATCGAGGGGACGGCCTGTCGCATTGCAATAATCATAGGCCGGGCCACCTTCCGAAGTTGACCAATCAGGGGCTAGGCCCAATCGCGCACCATCCGTAACATAGAGTGTGCGATAGCCGTAGGTAATAACGGGCTGCCAGCGAGTCGTTCCCTGAAAATCGTCAAAAATGCGATACCATGCGGGCGAGAAATAGGAGAGATTGAGGATTTCTTGGCCCTCACCTGCCCAATCATCACCGGGGGTGAGATAACGACCATCGCCAACTTCATATTCATAAATGGCGTCAATCCAGTGGTTGGCATATTCGCCATAGGCCCGTTCGGGATGCTGTGTCCATTCCGAACGCTCAACCCGCTTTTCCGCGAAGATCAAGGCAAGTGCGATGTCTTCCTCGGCGTCAGTCGCGGAACCAAAACCCGTGATCGTACCCGTGTTATCTATGCGCCAATTCAATAAGCCCGTCTCTGGATCGAGCATCATTTGATAGGCTGCGTCATAGATCGTATTGAAGGTGAGTGGGTCGTTCATGAGCACGGCCATTAACATTCCATAGCCGATACCCTCACTGACAGATTGATAGCCCATGTTGGGGTCAAAAACGAGGCCCATATTATTGCCACAGTTCTCGCCACAGAAGATGTAATTCTGTTTGTAGCCTTCCCAACTGGCGCGTACCAATGCCGACCAATCAGCATCGTCCATTTCAAAACCGACGGGTTCCTCTGGTAGGGCGGGTACAGGAATATCGGTGCGACCCACTTCGAAAAAGATGCCCCGTCCAAAAACACTGGGATTCTGCCAAGAATTATCGCCTTTATCAGCATTTGACCAGATTAGTTTCACATCGCGGTCTGCCGAACTTGCACCGTTTGCATGGGCCTGAAAGCCAATTTCTAAACCATGTGTCGGAGCAACGACGCCATTCAGGGCAACTTGGGCTTCAAACCCCCACCCATCATCGGTCTTAAATACAAAGGCTTGTACAGGCGCTCTGGAACCATTGACCCCTGTCACGGTAATTGCCGCCGGGTCGGTGTTGCCAATGTCGCCCGCGTTGATGTTGACCTGAAAAATCGTGTCGCTGTAGGTACGAGTGGCGAGTTCACCAGACAGATTAAGATAGAATTCCAATGAGTCTTCATTCCAATACTCACTGCCATGCTGACCTGTGATGATATTCTGGTCAGGCATGGTCATGGAAATATACAAATTGTCAGTGTCCGCTGCCACCGCTACGGTGAATGACCCGTTTTCAGCCGGGTTTGCCGAAGGGCTTGGCCCGCGATCAACCACAGAAACAGGCACCCCTGCCCAATCTGATAGATCACCATCCAACGTGATAGCGACCGGGAAGGGGATATAGAGAGCCTCACCGGGAATTTCAGCAGGCGCGAGGGGAGAACCCCCATCCTGCGCCCAACTGACACCACCCACCATTAATCCAAGAAGTAAAAGAGCCGAAACCAGACGTTTCATTATTTTTCGACCCCCGTAATGACCACACCTTGCATGAAGATGCGTTGCGCGAAGAAGAAGACCGCCAATGGAACGAGCATGGTCAATATCCCCGCCGCCATCATCAGATTTTGCTGCGAGGAGTAGATACGGGTGAAGTTTGCCAAGCCAACCGCCAACACGGTATTTTCCGAACCGCCCCCCAAGTAAATGAGAGGTTGTTGGAAGTCGTTCCACGAAAACAGGAAGTGGAACAGATAGACCGCGACGAGGGCTGGACGTGCCGCCGGAACAATAACGTACCACAAAATTTGGAATGGGTTCGCCCCGTCCACACGGGCTGCTTCGTCCATATCGAGCGGGATACCCATCATATATTGGCGCAGCAAAAAGACGTTGTAGGCATTGCTAAAGAAATGCGGCACGATTAGCGGGAAGAACGTCCCAATCCAACCGAATTTGTTGTAGACGATATAGGTTGGGATTTGCGTGACTTGGGGTGGCAGTACAATGGTTGAAAGCAAAATGATAAACAGAATATTGGCATAGGGGATGTTGAAGCGGGTAAACCCATAGGCCACCAATGTTGCCGAAACCATCGCCCCAAGCCCACTGACCACAGCAATGAACAACGTATTGCCAAACAGCTTGAAGTAGTTGATGGAATCCATCGCGTCAGTAAAGTTTTCGGGGTGGGGGTCAAGTTCCCACACTTTGTCCAACCCGCGTACCCGCACATCCAATTCGAGTGGTTCAGCATCCGGATTTTCGGGGTCAATGAACTTTGCACCGCGCCGTCCGGTTTCCAGTAGTGCCAATTCACGGATATCACCATCCACCGGCACCTCATACAAAATGAGGTCTTGTTCGAAGCGAACGATCTCAGCATCTGAGGCTGCAATGGGTAGTTCAAAGGGTGGCTCACTGATTTCTTCAGGATCCATCCACAAGGTTCGATTGCCCTCTAATTCTTCGACTAAGCCAAATTTACCTTGGACATCTTCATAATTCACGTTATAGAGATTCACTTCCAGTCGCTCGTTAACAAGCGCCGGATCAAGGTCTTCAACGGCAATTTCCAATTCAATGGGGGGCGCTTCAGGATTCTCACTGTCAATAAACACGCTCACATTATCGCGGGCTTCAAGGAAGGCATATTTATTGATTCTGCCTTGTTGAATGACTTCATAGACCATCAGTGTTTGACCCTGATAGTCAAGCGTCTGCGGATGGCGATAAGTGTAGCGGAAAGTTTCAACTTCAGGACTCACATAATGATAGGTCTGGGGAGACATCGGAACAATGGGGTCATCAGGATCAGACAACTGCCCTTCAGTTTTGAGGGCGGTGCTGCCCATATAGACGAGCGGACTGAGATAGATCGTTGCTACCCCAATCATAATCATCAGCAGCGTACCCATGCCGATGACCTTATAGACCTCGCGCTTCATATAACCGCGCTGGTTGATGTTATCGTTGCTTATAAATCCGCGTAGACGTTCCATTACTTATTTACCTCCCGCATAGAAGACCCAGCGGCTTGAGCTACGGAAGACCAAGATCGTGACGATCAGCACTACAATAAATAGGATCCAAGCCAATGCGGAGGCATAGCCCATATCAAAAAACACGTAGGCTTCTCGATAGAGATGAAGATTATAAAAATACATCGAAAGATCGTTGCCGCCTGCCCCACGCGGGGTCAAGACATAGGCTACCACGAAATATTGGAAGGTGCCGATTAAGCCAATCACCAGATTATAGAGAATAACAGGCGAAATCATCGGTAGGGTTACGTTGCGGAAACGCGACCAATAATTGGCCCCGTCTACCTCAGCGGCCTCGTATAACTCAGTCGGCACATTTTGCAACCCGGCAAGGAACATCAGCATGGTCGTGCCAATCCCCCATGTCCCAATAATGGTCAGGGCGGGCACGGCGAGGCTTGGTTCCTGCAACCACTCTGGACTTCCTAAGCCCAATGGACTTAAGAGATAGACATTTAACCAGCCATCCTGTCCGCGCAAAAATTGCTGAAACACGGTGGCCGATACAACCGCCGGAATAACACTCGGCAGGTAGTAAATGGTGCGGAACAGCCTGACTCCCGGCACTTTGGTGTTGGTCAGCAAGGCAAAAAACAGCGCGAGGCCCAGATTGACGGGCAGCGAGATAATCGCAAAGGTGAGCGTTACTTGGATAGCCTTCCAAACTTCATGATCCCGCGATCCAAAGTGGAATGAGGCAATCCTAAAAGCCTCGGTATAGCCCGGTTTGAAATTTACTTCATCCCCGCTGTCACGAATAACTTGCAGCGAGAATATTTTTTCATAATTTTCGGTGCCAATAAAATCGGTCTCGCCGGGTCGTTGGATGTTGTAGTCGGTCATCGAGAGATAGAGCGAGGCGATCATTGGCCCAAGCAGGAACAGGAAAAAGCCAAGAATCCACGGAATTAAGAAAAAATATCCCCAAAGAATCTGCGCACGGCGCGGTGTAAGTTTGATACGTTTTTCTTCTACAGCGGGTGCTTGTACTTGAGTGGTAGGGGCAGATTGCACTGTTGCCATTGGAAAATCCTTTATCCTCCTAAACAATGATTGGGTTGACCCCTTCTCCAGTTTAACACTGAAGAAGGAGTCAGAGTGAGAGGAGGTACTCTTCTTATTATTCGGCAGCGGCAGCTTCGTCGAAGATGCCTTGAACTTCAGCGTTAAGCGCGTCTAAACCAGCATCCGTATCTACCGCTGGATCGGAACGAACGACCTGCCAGAAGGCTTCGAGGGCGTCCCAAGCGCGAGCGTAATTGGGCATGAAACCTTCGTGATTGGGGGCATCGAGATATTCCAACGCACCATAAACCACGTCGAGATTCAGGAAGGGGAAGGCTTCTAGCCAGTAGGATTCCCATTCGCTGCGGACAGACAAACGAGCGGGCATACAACCGTAAACTTGGCACAGCGCCAAGGCCTGTTCAGGGGCGGTAAGCCACTTCAGAACTTCCCAAGCCGCGTCTTTGTTTTCAAACCCGTCCATAATGGCGAAGGTGTCAGCATGAACAGCCGCTGTAATCTTGCCATTGGGAGCCGCTGGTACAGGATAGACGTTCCAGTCGGCGGTGAAATTGCCATCATCCATAGCGGACTTGATACCGCCGAACAGCCATGTGTGGCTACGGCCCATCGCAATACGGTTGGAGGTGAAGGGGTTGGTCACGCCTTCGCCAATCGCGCCTTCAGCGTCGGCATTGGGGATGAAGTGGTCAACAAAAATACCGTCATGGAAGAACTTGACGGCCTGACGGAAAGCATCTTGATTGAACGTAGCGGTGACGGTTCCATCTTCGCCAATTAGGACACCGGCATCATCTGGGCTGAAGCCGATGGTGCTGGCGCGGAAGTTGGTCCAGAACGGATAGTAGCCGTAAACTTCGATAGCGGCTGGATCAAAGCCCTCTTCACCATTGTAGACACCATTGGCGTCTTGAGTAACGGCCATCGCGGTGGCGCGTAGGTCTTCATATGTCCAAGCACCGTATTCGGTGGGGGGCAGTTCGACTTCGGCATCAGCAAACAGTGTTTCGTTTACATAGATGAAAGATGGATAGACACCCAACGGAATAGCAATTTGGCGATCACCCAGTTGATACAGACCAAAACTGGTGGCGTCGAAGTCATCCAGATTCAGTTGGTCGCCATCGCGTTCAATATAGGAAGTAATGTCGGCCCACAGGTCGCTAACTTCAAACACGGTACGGACACCGGCTGGCCCCACGATAGCAGGAACATCACCACCGGAAACCTGCGTCAGCAGTTCGTCACGGGCGGTTTCGTTGTCATGGAATTCGAATTCGATCTTGATGTCTTCGTGCGCGGCATTCCATTCATCAGCCAACGCAACCTGAGCAGCCTGTTGTTCGGGCAGATAGCCAGTACCAACGCCGACAAAAATCCGGATGGTCACCGGGTCTTGGGCTTTGGCAGGCTTGGCATTGTTACTGGGCAGCAACGCCACAACCAGCAGGGCAACAATTACTAATACGGGGAGGCCCCTCTTCAAAAACTTGGACATGACATTTAGCTCCTTATAGGCTCTAGCGAAATTTTTAAGGCCAAATACGAACTGATTAGGTTTCATTTGTGATTCTGCGGAATACCCTCCTTTAAAAATTCTCCTAAATGTTGGGAGCGCTCCCAACATCGCCTAACAAAATTAGGTCGATTGACGGACGATCAATTTCACCGGGAGCATTTGCTGATAGGGCGGCTCAACTCTGCCTTCTAGCAGATCAATCAAGCCGCGCACCGCATAATCTCCTAGTTGGGTAATTGGCTGTTGAACAGTAGTTAACTGGGGTTCAGTAGTACGGGAAATCCCCATATCATCAAAACCACCGATGGCAATATCTTCTGGAATACGCAGGCCCGCTTCTTTAATGGCCCGCATTGCACTGGCGGCCATGACATCATTGGCGGCAAACACCGCATCTATCCGATGATGCAGCAGCAGTTTCATACCTGTATAACCACTCGCATCCGAATAATCACCAGCCGGGGTAATGAGGCGCATATCTATAGGAATATCGGCATGTTGCAGGGCGCTGATATACCCTTGCAAACGATCATGGCTCGATGTCAGCCCTGACCGACCTGTAATCATCCCGATACGCCGCCGACCCTGTTTGATAAGATGCTCGACCATCATACGAGCACCCTGCTCATTCTCCGAATCCACATAACTGCTTTGTTCATAAGCGGTAAAAGGCCGGCCTATGATGATGTAGGGCTTGCCCCTTTGATCAAGACGTTTGATGAATGAGGCATTTACGGTGGCGGATGCAACAATCATGCCATCCGCAAGACGGTCATTGAACACCTGATCGTAAAAAGCACTCTCATCTACGTTGGCACTCGTCAGCCATAGGATAGGGCTATAATTCACAGAATTGGCGGCAGTAGTAATGCCTTGCAACAGAATGGAAAAAAATGGGTCTGTAAACAGGTCGCTGACAATGTGAGGAATGAGAATTCCAATGATGTTGGCACGTTGGGAGGCTAGGGCGCGTGCGGCGGGATGGGGTTTGAAATTATAGCGTTCAATAATTTCCAACACCTTGCGGCGAGTGATTTCACTGACATTGGGATGGTGATTGACCACCCTTGAAACGGTTGAACGGGAAACACCGCTGAGGCGTGCAATGTCCTCTAGGTTTAAATCGGTGATACCGTTGTCAAAATCAGTACCCATAACAGTTCACGCCAAGAAAAATTAGTTAAACGCCGCTCCCAAATTGAATAAATATTGTGGGAGCGCTCCCAAACTTGTTTTAATCATATCCCGATTTTTTAGGTTGTCAAATTTGTGATTTTCAGAACGAGCCAATGGTGATAGATGGCATAAAAAACAGAGTAGAATGTCACACTCTACCCTGTTTTGAGGGGTTCGTAAAAAAGCGAGACTTAGCGGTTGGCGAAACGATAACCCACCCCGCGTGAGGTGAGAATGTAAATTGGGTTCATCGCATCTGGTTCGATTTTTTGGCGGAGATAATGAATGTATAATTTCAGACTATCCGTAGCGTCGGCATATTCTGGCCCCCACGCTTCCTTGACAAGATCGGTGCGCGAAATGACACGGCCTGCGTTGCGTACCAACACTCCTAGAAGTTTGAATTCTTTGGGGGTCAAGTGTACCAATTTCTCATTAACCTTGACCTCGCGGTTAAGGAAATTGATGCGAAAATTGCCCCCATCAAATACCAGTTCTTCCGAAACCGTCGGCGTTGGTGTACGGCGTAGATGCGCTTTGACCCGTGCGACCAGTTCATCATTGTCATAGGGTTTGACAATGTAATCGTCGGCTCCCATTTCCAAACCTTTGACCACATCTTTGATTTCGCTGCGTGCCGTGAGGAAAATGATCGGCACATCAGAAAGCTCCCGCAGGCGCCGACAAACCTCCCACCCGTCCATGTTGGGCATCATAATGTCTAACAAAACAAGATCAGGATGATTGCGATAGGCTTTGCGCAAGCCATCTTCTGCCCGATACGCCTTGATGACTTCATACCCCCGGCGCTCCAACAAAATACTAATAAGTTGGACGGTGGTTTCTTCGTCGTCTATAACCAGAATTTTTTCCGACATTCCATAACCCCTTATAGGCAGGCAAATATTGGGTCACTAGAAAGCACATACAAACTTTTTCCTCACTCTACCATACTATTAACAATCAATGCAAGTACAAGTTAGAAAATCGTTAGGCATCGGCAGGGACGAGTGTTGAATCGTTAGAATCAGCTTGCGGTTGGGCTTGGTTTGTTTCCAAAAGACGTTGTTCTGTTTCCGCAATGATACGGGCCACCTCTTCAATTGCCACTCGCTGCTTACGATAAAAGTCAGCATTACTCATCGCCAAGCGCAGTGCCACATCGCGCACACGCCGCCCTTGAATGAAACGCATTTCAAGAATGTTGTATAAAATCCACTCGGCTTTGGTCAGGTTTTGCTGTCCCTCTGGCCGCAGTCGTTCAATTGCATCCACCAATACCCGCCGTAGAGCATGAACGCGGTTGCCATCGGTTTTGGCAACATGGTCAACAATGCCCAGTTCCAATAGTTTGCTTTCGGCCAGTTTTGGCCCACCCCAATAATCACGTAGCGCATCTCGCACCAAGTCAATAAATTCAGGGCTGTCCGTAAGCCTGTCTTGCTCAACCTCAACCTTTTCTGGTTTGATCGAAACTTGCCCAAAGGTGCTGACGTTGGTTCTTTGAAGGGTCGTGCTGCTAACTGGAATCAATTCCCCCAGTGTCGAGAAAATACGCCGTTGCAGGCGTTCATCCATGAGTACCTGTATCGAACGCTGCACAAGCGCATTCAATGTATCCTCTTCCTCAGCATTTAGATTCGGTTCGGCGGTACGTCCCCAAATACCCATAATTCCCATGAGGGTATTTTCTTCGCCTTCCTTGCTGTAGAGGGGAACTAGCCAAAATGATCGCCAGCTAAAGTATCGGCCTGAGCGCTTAAGTCCATCCGGCAATGGATCATGATCGTTACCATTTGAAAATCCGTTGGTCAAAAATTCTTCGGTGGCGGCCCGATCCTCTTCTGGAATGCGGCCTACTACCTGTTCCAAATGGGCACCCCATTCTCCAATAGATGCTACAAATGCCGTTGGGATTCGGAGTTGGTCACACACCGCCGCAAGAATCGCTTCATGCAGTTGGGCAGCATCAGCCCGTGTCAACAATCGCTCACTAATGGTTTGCAATCGCCTTGCTTGCTCTTGGTCATGGGTATAAACCAACCAGCCTTCCAAACGTGGCATAATCACCGTGAACATCCACTGCATACACAAGACCACCGTGACCGCCGCAAATGAGATAAACTGCTGGCCTTCTATTCCCAAAACGCTGGTGGCTTCCGCGAATATTTGGATGGCAGCCAATACCACCGTGCCCGTGACAGGTCCCCGCAGCATAAATTCAAGGAGTTCGGCCTTAACCACCCGGTCTGGCTGATGGGTTCCAAAAAACGAGAGCGGATAGGCCATAAACGCCAGCATCGCCAACACCGCCACATTAGCGATGTTAAAGACAACCCATATCCAGACATTGGAAAGTGTGCCCACATCATCAAAAAAAATAGACAGCAACAGTGAGTAGGGATAAAGACCCCATGCGGGAGTGGTAAATGCGGCCAACAAATAGGTCATCCGGCGGCGGGTATGCGTCGTTAGACAGCGACGGCGTGCCCGCACAACATTAAACACCGCAAAACCAACTGCCACCAGAAAATACGCCGTATAGACAAGGAAGAAGTCACCCGGCTTCATATGCCATGTGGGTTTTTCAACTAATGATTTAACGATGGCATCGGTAAATAAAGATGCCAAAGCAAAAACCGTTCCGACGGCATAGAGTAGGCGTGAAGCGCGACGCCGCCGTCCGCGTGAAACTCGTCCCGTAGTAGCCAACAGCGCATCGGAGAGATGGAACATAGCGGCTGGAATCATCGCTAACCCGATCCACTGAAATCGAAACCAGTTTTCAAGGGCCTGTGGCTTGCTCGGTTCCAGCGCGATAAAGACGTCCCCGATATAAGAAATGGTGACACACCCCAACAAAATACTGGAGGCGCGGGTCACCCGATCTCTGACATGGCGCGTAATGTTATATAACAGCATCGAGGCGGTGATGATGACAATAGCGGTGGAAAGAATTTCGTTGGTAAATTGGAAAAAGGTAACGCCGTCTAGCCTATCCATAATCCTCAACTGACTGTTGGTTGATCTTTCTTGGTCTGTTTATTGTACCCACTGAATGGTCAGATGCCTGACCATTCGACCACAGAAACCAAACGGACTGCCATCGCTGACAGTCCGAGAGTTTCATCATTTGCATCGGAGCAAGCTACTCCAACAGCAGAATTATTCTTCTTCGAATTCTTCCTTCTTACGGGTAATGCGTTCTGGTTCGGCAGGAGCAGCTTCGCCAGCGGTTTCTTCTTCGGCCTCAGTATCAACACCCTCGTAGACCGAACGCACCACAACCATATGGGGGTCACTAGCGTAGGTCACTTTTTCAAGGGCGGGCAAATCCGAGACATGGATCATATCACCGATAGCCTTAAGCACTGACACGTCTACTATCACTTTACTTGGAATATCAGAGGGAAGCGACTCAACCTCAATCGTTGGGGCTTCTTGAACAACCTGCCCTCGCAGGCGTCCCTGCGTGCTTTCTACATTAATCAATTCAATCGGAATGCTGCTGATAATGGTTTCATTCAGATTCACCGCATAAAAATCCACGTGCAGCACATCACGGCGCACGGGATGACGGTCTACTACACGGATAAGGGTGGTAAAGGTCTGGTCTTGGACTTTGACATCTACCAAGTGCGTTCCACCTGCTTGAATGAGGACGGTACGCAGTTGGGGCCAATCCATCACAATATGGACTGGATTTTGGCTTGGGCCATAAATCACACCGGGGATTTGACCAATGGCACGCAGTTGTTTAACTTGCTTGCCTATTACTTCACGGGGTTGTGCTTGTAGGACGACTGCTTCACTCATTTTCGTTGAACTCCTCAACCAAAAGCTCTTGTCACTGACTATCCTCTTTTGGCGAGGCTGATGGATCAGTTCAGAGCCGTACTGTTGTATTCAATTAAGATGCTTCTTAGAACAGGCATAATGATTTTGAAATGGTTTGCCTGACTGCTTTTGCGGCGTGCCGATTGTAACGGAGGGGGGATAGCAAGTCAATATGTAGTCATGTAATCCAAGATGAGGCCAATCGTATTCAATCGCCCAAAAAATGCTATAATGCGGGGCGCTGTAAAGGAGAAACTTAGCCGATGTCCGTTCCCTATTGTCATGTATGCCAGTCACGCCCGGAAGAGCAGCGGGCCTTTACTGATTCCGGTCTTGAAAAAGGTGATTATTGCCCGGTATGCTATCGTCCCACCTGCTCCCATCATTTGGCGACTGTCCGTTTCCGCTGGCGCACAGATCGTCGGCTCGATAGTACCCTTGTCTGTATCGAATGCAAACGGGCCTATCGCCATCGAAACTGGGATGTTGCCAACCGCGATTGGATTAGTTGAGGAGCCAAAACATCATGTCCCATCGTTCCCATTTGGTCTTTGAACCTGAAATCCAAACTGCCCTATCACAATATATTGTAGAGTTGTACGTAGACGAAACGGATGCCCAGCGCCAAATTAGCGAAAAAACGGCTGCTCAGGGACTCCCCCAGATTGATTTACGCGCAGAAGAAGGCTGGATGTTGATGTTCTTCACCCGCCTAATTCAAGCCAGACAGGTGGTTGAAATCGGCACATTGGCAGGGTACAGCGCGACATGGATTGCACGCGGCCTGCCCGATGATGGCAAATTGATTACACTCGAATTAGACCCCAAACATGCCAACATCGCCCGTGAAAATCTGGATGCCAATAGAGTTAGCCATAAAGTGGATATTCTGGTTGGGGACGCCGCCCAAAATCTAAAGACCCTTAATGGCCCTTTTGACCTCGTTTTTATTGACGCCGACAAAGAGGGCTATGAAGTCTATTTGGAGTGGGCGATTAACCATGTACGTAAGGGTGGCCTTATTATGGCGCACAATGCCTTTCAACATGGCAATATCGTCGCCAAAATGCCCGATCCCCACCGTGCCAATGGTGCGAAACATATTGATGCGTTTAATCGTCGAGTCGCGGCAGATAAACGCTTACTTTCAACCATCATCCCGGTTGGGGATGGCCTTGTTGCGGCAATGGTTTTATAGGGAGATATGGAATGGAGAAAACGGGTCGTCATCCCAAAAGGGTACGATTTTGGAGTGTAGCCTTAGTGCTAAGTCTCATCGGTTTGTTGATCGGGGCGTGTGATGAGGTGGATAAGCTGACAGGGGATGACGATGTAGTGGTGCCCACCCTTGCCACCCTGACCGATTTACAAACAGCCATCTATTTAACGCAGATCGCCCCGCCAGCGGGTTTTGCAACGGTGTCCTTCCCCGGCATTGACGACAATTTACGCACGGCGGTTTATTCGCACGTCGTCATCACGGTGAGCTTTGATGGCGCATATAGCGAACCCACCCCCGACGATCCCCCCAGTGTCCAAAGTACCATGCGGATCGAAATTTGGAACGATGACTTTAATGTGGCACGGCAAGTGCGCATTGAATTTTTGGGCAATGTCTTCTCAGGGGATGCCAGCAATTTAGACGTGGTGCGCCTGAGCAATAATTTCTACATGCTTAATCCCAATGGCGTATGTATCACCGATCCCGCTAAAATCCGCGATATTGCCACCTTGCAGGCAGGTCAATTATTGGGTGGGGTCAATTTGGCCCAGCCAACGGGCCGCCCCAATGAACTAATTAACGGCTACAAATCATGGCAATATGGCTTTACACCCTCCCAAATGAATTACCCATCGGTTCAAACGACCAACGCGATTGATATTTTGACAGGTGAATTGTGGGTTTCGCCTGAGTACAACGTCGTTACCCGCTACAAAGTCGAAATGAACGTCTATCAGGCCACGCTGTTATTCGGCAATCGTCCGGTCACGGGTCGTATTGTTTTTCAATATGATGTAGATCAACTGGGTATCGCGCCGAATATCTCCGTTCCGAACGGATGCTAGAACAACAGTGCGGAAACCCTTGCGTTTACAGGGTTTAAGGATATAATTTTTGGGTTACACGATTCACAAAAATTTGAAAATTTACGGCGCGAAGCCCTGCGGAGAACTCTCAACATGCGTGTTTCTGTTCTGCAAGAAAATCTGCAAAAAGGTCTGAGTATTGTCAACCGGGCGATTAGTTCGCGCCCAACCCTGCCCATCTTGGCGAATGTGCTGCTTTCCACCGAAGACTCCCGCCTAAAACTTTCCGCCACCAATCTTGAACTTGGCATTTCGGTCTGGATTGGGGCCAAAGTGGAACAAGATGGCGCTGTCACCCTCCCAGCCCGTACTCTATACGAACTCGTCAGTAACCTTTCGCCCGAACGGGTAGATATGGAATTGGAAGTCCGCACCCAGACCGTCAATCTGCGCTGCGGTGGCACAACCACCAATATCAAAGGCATTGATGCTTCTGAATTTCCGCTCATCCCCGAAGCCAGCGCGGACGGGGTAGCCGTGCCTGCCCACGAATTCCGTGAGATGATTGAGCAGGTCGCCTTCGCCGCCGCCAAAGATGACAACCGCCCCGTGCTGACGGGTATTCTAGCCCGCTTTGAAAATAATGTAATTACACTGGCCTCGGCGGATGGCTATCGTCTGTCGGTACGCAAAGCCTATATTGAAAATCCAGTGAAGCAGGTAGTCAATGTGATTATTCCTGCAAAGGCCCTTCAAGAGGTGGCACGTATCATCTCGGATGAAGACGAACTGATCTATATCTCCATGCCCGAAGGCCGCAGCCAAGTCATGTTCCATCTGGCGGAGGTGGATGTCGTCTCTAGCCTGATTGAAGGCAAATTCCCGGATTATGAGGGGATTATCCCACGCAAAAAGAGTACCCTGACCACCGTCTATCGGGATGAATTGCTGCTGGCCTGCAAGCGCTCAGAAGTGTTTGCCCGCGACAATGCCTTTACCACCAAGATTTCGATTATCCCCTCCGATGATGGCGTTGGCCCCGGCGAAATGCGTGTGCGTGGTCAATCCAACGAAAAAGGCGACAACGAAAGTTTGGTGACGGCCTCGGTGGATGGCACAAGTGTAGACATCTCGTTCAATATCCGCTATCTGATTGATGTCCTGAACGTGATTAAAGAAGATCAGGTGGTGATTGAAACCAACACCTCCACCGACCCCGGCGTGGTGCGTCCAATGAAAACCGACGACGATGGTCTTGACCATTTTGTGCATGTGATTATGCCTATGCGTGGCGGCTGATCGCATTGACCAATTGACTTCTAACCCCTCGATTGTCCGAATAAATGGCGATAGAGGGGTTTTTTGTTAACCCACTTTTTACCTTGACTATCAAGCCTTCCTCCCGTAAAATCGGCCTGTTTCCAACAGCATGGCAAAATTGAGCAGGTAAAAAATTCCCTATGCCGATGTTTGAAAACCTGAGTGACCGCCTGCAAGATGTCTTTGGACAGCTTGGGCGCAAAGGCACACTCACCGAAGCCGATGTAGATACGGCGCTGCGTGAAGTGCGTATTGCGTTGCTTGAAGCCGATGTTAACCTCAAGGTGACAAAAGATTTTATCAAGCGGGTGCGTGAACGGTCTATCGGGGCCGAGGTGCAAAAAAGCCTTCGTCCCGCCCAACAGGTCATCAAAATCGTCAATGAGGAACTCGTTGCCACACTTGGCGAAGCAGGCAGACTGAATCTCAGCGGCCCCTCTCCGCGCGTGATTATGCTGGTCGGCTTGCAGGGGTCGGGTAAAACCACCACTGCGGCAAAACTAGCTCTGCATCTGCGCCGCGATAATCGTAAACCATGGCTGGTCGCCGCTGACACCTACCGTCCAGCAGCGATTGACCAGTTGGTGACGCTCGCCAAACAAATTGACATGCCATACTATGCGGAAACTATCCAATCCTCCCCGCCCGACATCTGTGCGCGAGGGGTTGAAGCCGCCAAGAATGCTGGAGCGACAGTTGTGATCTTAGACACAGCAGGTCGTTTGCAGATTGATGACCATCTGATGGCTGAATTGGAAGCGATCAAAGCACGCACCAACCCAGCGGAAATTTTGCTGGTGGCGGATGCAATGACGGGGCAGGAAGCGGTGCGAATCGCCGAAGGCTTTAATCAACGAGTCGGCCTGACCGGGTTGGTTCTGACTAAAGTAGACGGTGATGCGCGTGGTGGCGCTGCCATTTCCATGCGTGAAGTGACCGGGGTTCCGATTAAGTTCTTGGCGACAGGCGAAAAATTAGACGGGTTTGAGGTATTTTATCCAGACCGTCTGGCCTCACGCATCCTCGGTATGGGCGACATGCTCTCCCTCATCGAACAAGCCGAACAGCTTTACGATGAAGAAGAAGCCCTGCGCCTGCAAAAGAAGATGATGAAAAACGAGTTCAACCTTGAAGATTTCTTGGGACAACTCCAAAAAATCCGTCGTATGGGGTCCTTCTCCAAAATCCTAGAGATGATTCCCGGCGTGGGCAATCTACGCAAGCAGTTGAATATCAATGACCAAGACGCTCAACAGCGGATGAAACGGGTCGAGGCCATTATCCTCTCTATGACTCCGCAAGAGCGTCGAAATCCTAAATTGTTAAATGCCAGCCGCAAAAAACGGATTGCCGCAGGCAGTGGAACAACGGTACCGGAGATCAATCAACTCCTGAGCCAGTTCCGTGATATGCAAAAAATGATGAAGGAGATTGGTGGCGCGGGGGGACGACCTCCACGAATGCCGGGTCTCCGTTAAACCTGAAAAATGAATACATGCTGTAAGGAGCAATGAAACAATCATGGTACGCATTCGTTTGCGTCGTGTAGGCCAAAAAGGTCAAGCTGTCTATCGTATTGTCGCCGCCGATCAACGTGCCAAACGGGATGGGCGCTATATCGAAATTCTGGGTCACTATAACCCCCGCACGCAGCCCGAAACCGTTGAATTTGCGGAAGAGCGTATGCTGTATTGGTTAAGTAATGGTGCTCAACCCTCCGACTCCATGAATATGATCCTGCGTAAAACAGGCACACTGGAACGTTATGCACGTCTGCAAAAGGGCGAAAGCATGGAAGCATTGGTTGCCGAAGCCGCTGCCAAGAAAGAAGCCGCTGGCCCAATCAATCCCAAGACCCGCTTTATGGCCCCTCTCAAGAAGGAATCGGCTAACTAAGGGCCTGAATTTTAACCGCTGTCTTCCTAATCGTGGAGGGCTAAAATGAAAGAACTTGTTGAATACGTTGCCAAATCGCTGGTAGATGACCCTTCCCAAGTGGAAGTAGCTGTCGAGCCAGATGGCAATTTGGTCATTCTCAAGCTGCATGTTGCCCCGGAGGATGCAGGCCGGGTAATTGGTAAAGATGGTCGTGTTGCCAGCGCCTTGCGGGTTTTGCTGCGGGCAATGGCAGCACGTGAAGGCAAACGGGTGACATTGAAGATTGACTAATCAACCCTCCGAACCGTATTTCCTTGTGCTGGGCAAAGTTGTCCGGCCACATGGCATTCGGGGTGAACTGCGGATGCAGGTGATTACCCGCTTTCCAGAGTTTTTTGAAGGCCTTGATACAGTTTATCTCGGTACGGACAAATTTGACCGTCGCAGCGCCACCCGCTATAAAGTGGTGCGTCTCCGCCAAGAGCGCGATGTAATGTTGTTGGCCCTAGATGGCATCATGGATCGAAATACGGCGGAATCTCTGCGCGGCAAATTTGTCATGTCCCCTCTCCGCGATACCCTGCCTCTTGAAGAAGGCGAAGTGTATTTGTTTGAAATCGTGGGCATGTCCGTCTACACCGACACGGACGAATATCTCGGTGACGTAGCGGAAATCATGGAGACGGGGGCCAATGATGTTTATGTGCTGCGCGGGGGCAGCAGAGGGGATGTTCTCATCCCGGATACGGATGAAGTGATTCAGTCCATTGACCGGGCCACCCGCAAAATTATCATTACCCCCTTGATTGGTCTGCTTCCCGGCGATGGGATAGATGATACTGATGAGCCGGATGACGACGGCGACGACGCCTAAACCCGCATTGCACCTATGCACCGGGAACACTATTGGGTTGGTTTTAATCTCGTCAAAGGCATTGGGCCAAGCCGACTACGGGCACTGTGGATCTACTTTGACCATGATATGGAAGCAGCGTGGAATGCTGATCCCCAAGAACTCCTGAATGCCGGATTGGGTGAACAAGCCCTTAATACTTTCCTCAAGTTTCGCAAAGAACCCAACCTCGACCCCATTTTTGATAAAATTCAGCGAGTCCACGCCCATATTTGCACACTCGATGATGATGAGTACCCGACTCTTTTGCGGGAAGTGCCGGATGGCCCACCGCTATTGTACGTTCGGGGTCGGCTTTTCCCTGAAGATGACCTCGCCCTTGCGATGGTTGGGACACGCAAAGCCACGACCTATGGGCTAGAAATTGCGCGGCGTATAGCAACCGCGATGGCTCATGCAGGCGTCACTGTCGTCAGTGGGCTGGCGCGTGGACTCGATACAGTTTCACACGAGGCCGCCCTTGCAGCAGGAGGAAGAACCATCGCTGTGATGGGGAATGGCATAGATCAGCTCTACCCATCTGAGAACCGCGCCCTTGCCACCAAAATTGTCGAGGAGGGACTCGGTGCGATTGTTACGGAATATCCCCCCGGCACACCCCCACTTGCAGAAAATTTCCCGGCACGAAATCGCATTATCAGTGGCTTATCGCTTGGCGTGTTGATTGTCGAAGCACCAAAAAGTAGCGGCGCACTGCTAACCGCTCAATCCGCCCTCGATCAGGGACGTGAAGTCTTTGCTATCCCCGGTAATATCACTTCTCCCAACAGTGAAGGCACCAACAGTCTGATTCAAGACGGGGCAAAGTTGGTCATGCGCCCGGAAGACATCTTAGAAGAACTCAATGTAAGTCGCTACACTCTTCAGACGAAACAAGCAGTAAAATCAATAGTGCCAGATTCGCCGGAAGAGGTGCGCTTGTTAGAAATCATTGCACTCGAACCCGTTCATCTTGATGACATCAGCATTCAAAGCGGTCTACCCATTCATCAAGTTGCCTCAATGATGACGGTTATGGAACTCAAAGGCTTGGTACAGACTGTCGGCGCGATGATGTTCCAAATGTCCCCCAATGTAGACCTTGATTCATTCAACGACTCTCTGAACGCTGAGTGAAATTTCACCACAATCAACTGGAGAAACAATCATGACCGAGCATCTATACGCACTTATCATGGCGGGCGGCGGTGGGACACGTCTTTGGCCCCTTAGCCGTCAAAATCGGCCCAAACAATCACTTCCACTGGTCAGTGAACATTCCATGTTCCGGGTTTCAGTCGAACGGCTTTTTCCACTGCTGCCACCAGAGCGCATTTTTGTGGTGACGGGTCAAAATCACGTCGAGGAACTGCGCCGCGATACCCCTGAACTGCCCGCCGAAAATTTCCTTGTCGAACCCTTTGGTCGTGATAGTGGCCCAGCGGCTGGATTAGGCACCATCCACATCGCCACCCAAGACCCCGATGCCGTGATTGCAGTGTTGACTGCTGACCACCATATCACCGATATTGAGGCATTTTTGAATGTGCTCAAATCTGCCTATCAGATGGCCCAAAGAGGCAAAATCGTGACCCTCGGTATTTCCCCAAGCTATCCTTCGACAGGCTTTGGTTATATCAAACGTGGGGAACTACTTGAAACCGTTGGCGGCTATAAGGTTTATAAGTCGGAAGGCTTCCGTGAAAAACCCGACCATGCCACGGCCATCGAATTTGTCACCAGCGGGCGCTATAGCTGGAACGCGGGTATGTTTATTTGGAAAGCCTCCCAAGCACTGGCCGAATTTGAAAGACAGAAGCCCGGTATCTATCAAAACTTGCAGACTATTCGCCAAGCCTATGGTAAGCCAGACTATGCCGCCGTGATCCAAAAAGTGTGGCCGGAGATGGAAAAAATCTCGCTGGACTTTGCCATCATGGAAAAGGCCCAAGAGGTTGCGGTGATTCCCGCGGATATTGGCTGGAGTGACATTGGCAGTTGGTCAGCTTTGTATGAAGTGCTGCATATCGAGCGCGGCGACGAGCAACAAAACGTTATCCACAGCAAAAACACCGATGCGATTATGTTGGATACGAGCGGAACATTTGTCTTGAGTAATCGTCTGGTTGTGACCATCGGGGTTGAAAACCTGATAATCGTTGATACGGAAGATGCCCTACTGATCTGCCACCGAGACAAGGCCCAAGACATCCGGGCAGTGGTCAACCAACTTCAAGAGACAGGCAAGAAAAACCTGCTCTAAACTTCTTAGCGTAGGGGAGACACAAATTTGTACACTTGCGTGGCTTAATGTACAATGGCCTCTCATGATAAAAGTTCAAATTTGCTGTTGAATTAGGACGCGCCTGCACGGGCCGCCTGCCGGACGGAATAGAGGCTACGCTTATGCAAAGAATCGTTCATGTTGTCAAACAATACGATGTCATTCTGACCGCCTTTAAACCCGCATTGCGGCGCTTTTTCTGGATTCTTTTTGGCGTCGTATTGGGGATGCTGCTGGTCTATGTAATTGTGCCAGTCAAGTTTGAAAATAATGCCGAGCCAGTCCAGTTGGGCGATACCTATCGTGACCAATGGCTCAAGGGTCTCGCGGCTGAATATGAGACTTGGAATGAAATTGTGGCGACTCAGGGTGCGACGGATTTCAATCCTGTTGAAGAAGCCCAAACCAAGTTGATTGACGCAGGCATCACCACCGACGACATTACCCGCCTGCAAAATGAAAATGCGGATAATGCAGTCTTGGTTGGTCAATTAGAGGCCCTCAAGCCAGTCGCAGATAGCATCAAAGGCGATGCCCAAGCCAAGATTGACCAATATCCTGATCCCGGCTTCTGGAATAACGTCATGGTGCCGCTGCTTGGGTTCTTGGGGATGTTGATTGTTTTGCTGCTGCCGACTCTGTTGTTTGCGATCTACGGCATCTACGACCTGCCCCTCATCGGCCCGGTCATTAAGCGCCTTACCAAGGGTGCGCCCACCGAGACCGATATGAAGCTGCGGGCTGAACGTGAAGCGCGTGCGGTTGCCAAAGAAATGGCCGCGACCCAGCGCACTGTTTTCGACACCGCACCTGTCACCCAGTTTATGTCTACCTATCTGGCGGGTGACAATTACTATGACGACTCCTTCGCCATCGAACTTGCTGATGCGAATAACACCTTTTTGGGTGAATGTGGATCGGGTATTGCCGATACCATCGGGGTAGGCGATCCCAAGAAAGTCACCGCAACCGAGGTCTGGATATTTGACAAGAACGACATCAGCACTGTAACGCATGTCTTGATGTCTGAACATGCTTTTAACGACGATGCCATCCGCGCCAAATTAGCCGCACGTGGCGAACCCGTATTGGCTGCTCCCGGTGCGACGACGGTCTTGGAAACTCAAACGCTACGTGCCCAAATTCGCATTGTGGATATGCAGTATGGTGATGGTGCCCTGCCACCTCACAGTTTCTTTGACCGCTTGACGGTTGAAATTGCGGTCTGGCAAAAAGAAGGTGAAGCGGTGATTGAGCCTCCGATGCGTGTGATGGGAACGGGCACTCAGCCATTAGCCCCCATGCCCCAAACACCGCCGCCCCAATATGCGCCTCCACCACCACAGCCCGCGCCACAGTTTGCGCCACCACCGCCACAACAACAGCCACCCATGCAGCCGCGTCCCCAACAGCCACCACCGCAAGGGATGCCACCGCAAATGCCGCCTCAACAGCGTCCACCGCAGGGAATGCCTCCCCAGCAGCAGCCACCGATGCAACCGCGTCCCCAACAACCGCCACCGCAGCAGCAGCCTTTCCAAGGGCCGCCTCCCGGTGTCCCGCCACAGGGGGGTGGACAGTACACCCCACCGCCGCGTGCGCCCATGCCTCCTCAGCAGCCCGGTCAGCAACCACCGTCACCCTTTGGCGACACTGGCGAGGTCAATTACTAGTAGCCTGATTTTTTAGCAATGTTCAGTAGGGGCGGGCCAAAATCCGCCTCTATTGCTGTATAGGAAACGAAATGATGATTAATTGGCAAACGACTGCGCTTGTTTTTCCCGGTCAAGGCTCACAGGCGGTTGGCATGGGGGCTGAGATCGCTACCCAATACCCTGCTGCCCGTGAGGTTTTTGCCCAAGCCGATGTCCAACTCGGCCTGCCTTTCAGTAAATTATGTTTTGAAGGCCCTGCCGAGCAGCTAGATGAGACATATAACACCCAACCTGCCCTTTTTATCACCGGGATTGCTCTGCTGGCTGCCCTCAACGCTGAACTTGCCGCACGGGGCCAATCACAGGCGACACCTGCTAATGTTGCGGGGCACAGCCTCGGTGAATTAACAGCCCTAACCGCCGCCGGAGCAATGGAATTTGGGCCGGGCCTAAAATTGGTACGCGAACGTGGACGCCTGATGCGTGAGGCAGGTGAAAAATCGCCGGGAGCAATGGCCGCTATCTTGGGCCTCGATATTGTTGCACTGCGTCAGCTCTGTGAGGATGCGTGTGCTGCAACAGGAGGAATTGTCGTAGTAGCCAACGACAACTGCCCCGGTCAGACCGTGATTTCTGGCGATGACCAAACATTGGATCACGCCCTGACCCTCGCCAAAGAGCGAGGTGTAAAACGGGCCTTGAAATTAGCCGTCAGTATCGCCGCCCATTCCCCTTTAATGGCGACTTCACAGGAAGAATTCCGCACCGCCGTCAAAAAAACCCCCATTACTGTCCCGGCGACCCCTGTGATTGGCAATGTATCCGCCGCCCCGCTCACCACTGCCGACATGATTCAGGATGAACTCAGCGCCCAATTGACCTCACCTGTGCGCTGGACAGAGAGCGTTCAAGCGATGGTGGAAGCTGGCATTACCCATTTCGTGGAACTTGGCCCCAAGGCCGTTTTGGTTGGATTAATCAAACGTATCAACAAAGAGGTCACGGCTATTGGCATCGAAAACCCTGCCCAATTAGCCGCTTGGTTAGACAGTTAACGATGTTGTTGGCGAACCGATTTTTGGGGACACGGGGCTAAAGCCGCCGTGCTGAAACTAGGCTTACCCAGAAGGTATCCAAAACACTTGCGGAT
>JAJTXY010000003.1 GCA_021463865.1 Anaerolineae bacterium | reverse complement strand
TGCCGCTCACGCCACCGTTCACTGGCAGTTTGATGTCACGCAGGCACGCACTAAGTTGTCGCGCTTATATCCTGAACTACTTTCTTGATGCACTACTAGCAAAGGCCCTGCATCAAAATATCCAACTGCTAATTATGGATGAACCGACGGCCCGGCTGACCCACCACGAAACCGAAAACTTCTTTCGCTCTGTTCAAGCGTTGAAGCATCAGGGGGTGGCGATTCTATTCATAAGCCATCGTCTGGATGAGGTCAAAAACCAGTGTGACCGCGCTACGATCTTGCGAGATGGGCAGGTGGTGGCGACACTGGATGTCAAGAAACACTCCCTTGAAACCATTTCAACCCTCATTTTGGGGCGACATATCTCCGAAAAATTCCCACCGCGCCAAACCCAACATGGAGCAGAGCTTTTGCGTGTCCAAGGATTGACCCGTTATGGGGGGTTTGAGGACATCAGTTTTACCCTGCGCGAGGGCGAAATCTTGGGCATCACGGGGTTGGTGGGATCGGGGCGAACGGCGATTCTACGGGCAATTTTTGGCCTCGACCCGGTGGATGAAGGGGATTTTTATGTTAACCGTCATCGTGTGCAAATTCGTTCCCTACAAGATGCCATCCAGTATGGTATTGGCTTATTAACTGAAGACCGCCAGCAGCAGGGCCTCGTCTTGGAAATGAATATCAGCGAAAACATCCACCTTGCCAGTTTGGAAAAAGCCCCCGCTGGGCCGTTTATTGACCATGAACAAGAAGCCCAATTGAGTGCCTACTACATCCGAAAACTCGGCATAGAGGCTCCCAGCCACGATTTTAAGACCCGGCATCTATCGAGCGGCAATCAGCAAAAAGTCATCCTCTCCAAATGGTTAGCGACCTCCCCTCATATTTTGTTGTGTGATGAGCCAACACAGGGGGTGGATATTGGGGGCAAAACCGAGATTTACCATTTGATGAATCAGTTGCTGAATCGTGGCATGGGAATTGTGATGGTCAGCGGAGACATCAACGAGATTATAGAAATGTGTGACCGTGTTCTCGTATTACACAAGGGTCGCATTGCCGCAACCTTGCTTTGTAGTGAAACAGATGAAGCATCAGTCCTTGCTTATGCCTTACATGGAGGTACATCATGACCACCTCCTCGCTCAACTATTTATTACAACCCACTACCCTTTACCGTTATTTTAGACAGCAATCCCTCCTTATTGTTTTTTTGGCCTTAATTAGCTTTTTTTCGCTACTCTCCGAACATTTTCTTGCACCCAATAATATTTTGCTGATCCTTTTGGGTACAGCCCCCCTTGCCATCATCGTGGCGGGGCAGACATTGGTGATTATCACTGGGGGGATTGATCTCTCGGTTGGTTCAGTCGCCGCTTTGACCAGCATTTTAGCAGCTAAGATGATGGCAGATTCAGGCCATGTCGCCCTGCCTCCTTTACTGGCGATGGGCTTGGCGCTCATTGTGGCGACGCTCATCGGTGGTATTCATGGCTGGCTGATTACCCAAAAGGAATTGTCACCGTTTATTGTGACCTTTGGCTCGATGAGTTTCATCAAGGGCTTGGCACTGGTCATTAGTGATGGCTCACCTGTCTCGATTCCACACGGCGAATTTTCTTGGATGTGGCGCATTGGGAGTGATGTCCGTCCCATCCCAATTATCTTGATGATCGTGGTATTTGTCAGCTTTGGTTATATTCTGCGGAACACCAAACTAGGGCGCTATGCCTTTGCAATTGGGGGCAACGAAACCGCCGCCATGATGTCGGGTGTCCAAGTCAATTCCTATAAAATCCGGATTTATTCGCTGAATGCGTTGATGGCAGGTGTTGCGGGTATTTTGCTGATGACCCGTATCGAAAGTGGGGTGTATACCATAGGCGAGAATTACGCCCTTACCTCCATCGCAGCGGTAGTCATCGGGGGCACCCGATTGCGCGGTGGCAAGGGGAGTATTTGGGGGTCCTTGTTGGGCGTGCTGCTGCTAACCAGTGTGGAAGTGGGGTTAAGCCTGCTGAATGTCTCTTCACTGTGGAACGCCACTGTGATCGGCGGATTGATTTTGGTGGCGGCTTTGTTGGATGTGGAACGCCGCAAATTACATGAAATGCTACCCTCGCCCCGTGTCGAACGCCCCATCAAAAGTGAGACGGATTTGGTGCAGGTGTTTGGTCGTATGAAATCCTTGATCACTCAACAATTGCCCTGCGAACATGTCCGCCTTTATATGACCGATTGGGATACCGGGGATTTAATTCAGCAAGACCTCGAAAGTAACGAGCGCACGATCATTGACCAACCCGCGCATCTGGCACGGCAGGTTGGCAGCACCCGCGCTCCGTTGTGGGTGGATGACCTCGCCCGTGAACCAAAAGTTTTGGTCGAGCCGATGCGGACGGGGTTGCAATCAGCTATTGCGGTGCCCATGATTCATGCCAATCGTTTAGTGGGGGTGCTGGAATTGCAAGGGTCTTATCCCAAAATGTTTAACCCCACAACGGTCAGCCTGTTGACTGAGGTAACAGCGCCAATTACCCCGACACTGCAAGATGCGTGGCTTTTGGAAACAGGTTGGTTTCAGCGGCAGGTTCGGGATGCACTGCGTCATTTGTGGGATGAGGTGTATTTGAGTAAGAGCGATTTGGCAAATTGGGCCTATCCATCGGAGGTCAATGGCTTACCCAACAAGCTGCGGGGGCAAGCGTTACAACAGCTTTTGTTACAAGCTGTCGAGGCGATGGGGCAAAAAGACCACTCCCGCGATCAACGGCGTTATCAAATTTTGAAGCAAACCTATATTCAGGGACAAACCGTTGACCAAATTACCGAAAACTTGAGCATCAGTCGCCGCCAATATTTTTATGACCAAAAGGAAGCCCTTGAAGCAGTAACTCATCTGGTCATTAACCACGAAAACCTCCTTAAAACAAGCCTTGTTGCGTTGTGAAGGCCGAGGGCAAAATGTTCCTCATAAATCCCTCAATCCGTCGCAGTATCGCGTTGAGTATGCTTTCCATTACGGTCATCGTGCTGGTTGCCATCAGAGTGATCCGTACTCAACGAGTGGAGCATACCGTCGCCGTAGTCCCGCCGGCGCTGGTGAGTCCCTTCCACGTCACACTGCTTGAGGGTGTCCAGACACAAGCCGATGAATATGACTGGAATGTGATTACCCAATCGCCGGAACGCGAAACCGACATTGAGGGCCAAGTTGCCATCGTGGAACAACTAGTGCAGCAAGGCGTGGATGCTATTTCAATTAATCCTATCAACGCCAACGCGATGATCGCGGGGGTCACGACGGCTAATCAGATGGGTGTGCCTGTGTTTATGCATAATCTGATTACCCCGATTGCCGAGGGGCAAATCGTGGAATATATCGGATATGACCAGTGGAGTGGAGCAGCGAATCTGGCAGCTTATGTCTGTGAGGTGCTGGCACATAAACAAGGGGTGGCAGTCTCGGATGCCAAAGGTAAGGTGTTTATTTTGACAGGCATTCCGGGTTTTCATACCAATCGGCGGACGGGGGGATTTAAATATGGCTTGGCGCAGAATTGTCCGGAGGTAAAGGTAGTCGGGGAACAAACCGCCGAATGGGAGCGCGAAAAAGCTTTACAAGTGGCAACGACGGCCTTGCAACAACATCCTGATATTGATGTGTTTTTTGGCAACAGTGATGAAATGGCGATTGGAGCGGCCCTCGCATCTCAACAAAATGGACGAGTTGTCAATGAAGACATCTTTTCAGTGGGGATAGATGGCAATGACGTCACCTTAAATCTCATTCGGGAGGGAACACTCACTGCTACCCTCGGGGTCTATCCAAATCGTATGGGGCGGGTCGTTGTTGAGCAAATCAATAAACTATTTCACGATGAACAACTTCCCTACATTTTGTTGACGCCTTCCACCGTTGTGACACGCGAAAACCTTGACGCCTATATCTCTGGTGACACATGGGTCAATCCTGTTGAGGGGTCGCCTGAATATGACAATAACCAACCAACAGGCTTTAACCCTTAATCTAGCGTGGTTTCCCATTCACAGTATATAAAACGGTTGCGTGAGAGCAGTAGTTCTGCTTTTGTCTTTTCCCCAACCTCGAACTTCCTACCACTGAGTTGCTGCTGAGGTCATGGCCCCCCGATAAAAGGCATACGCTGCTGGACAGTGCAGCTTGCACTGTTTTGTTTTCGGAGAAAATCATCGAGATAGTGGGGATTATTGTTATAGGCATAATTTTGATAAGGTTCCTCATCCACTGAGTTTTCGACAATGATTTGCAGTTCGAATAACACATTGATGAAATCCCGATGATGCTGATCAGTGGCAGATTGGTATGCAGGCAAGCGTTGTGAATTTGTACCTAGATTGGTAGATATACAAGCACCGTAGTGCCGCGATTTTCTTGACTCTCAACTTCAACACGACCAGAATGGGCCGCTACGTAGCTCTTGACAATGGATAAACCAAGGCCTGTTCCAGCGATCCCTCGCGTATTGCTGGCCCGATGGAAGGGTTCAAATAATCTCACTAGATCTTCAGCCGGAATGCCAATCCCGTTGTCACTAATCTGAAAGACAAGTTCATGTCCTTGCTGGCGTACCTCGAAACGCACATGACCGTCCACTGGAGAATATTTGATGGCGTTGGATAGCAAGTTGACGAGAATGTAATTAACTAAGTTGGCGTCAAGCAGGACATCTTCAGCATCGCATGAATACACAAACTCCATCGTGTGGGTCTTTTCAGCCATATGCAAGAAATTATCCCAGATTTGTTGACAGAAGGAACGTAGGGTAACCAATTCCGGATTAAAGACCAGCTTGCCAGCATTGGCTTTGCTCATGGTGAGCACATCTTCCAATAACTGCACTACGTTGTTCACCTGTACACCGATTTGATGTAATTTGGCGGTGCGTTGGGCAGGGGTAAAGCGGTCAAAATTGGTCTCAAGCATATTGGCGGACATTTTGATAATGGCTAAAGGCGTGCGAAAATCATGCGTCGCTGTTGCAATAAACCGTTCCTTAAGTGCAATAATTTCCTGTTCTTTCTCAAGTTCCATCCTCAATTTTTCAGCCTTTAGCCGTTCTGTAATGTCCCGCGCGATCCCCACCAGCCCGATCACTCCGCCCGACTCATTGCGTAGGGGGATTTTAGTCATAAGCATGGATTGTTGAGTGCCGTCCGCCTCAGTAATAAGACGTTCTTCGCTGATAAGCGGGGTTCCAGTTGTCATGATCGCTTGGTCATCACAGTGAAATTGGGCGGCAAAATCGGCTGGAAAAGCATCAACCGCTGTCAATCCAATAATTTGTGATGGGTTCAAGGCGGCGGCGGCGGCATGAGCGGTATTGCTTGCCACAAATCGTCCCGTCGTATCCATGACAAAAATATAGTCGGGAACATTGTCAATCAGGGTTCGTAATAAGTTGCGTTCATGGCGCAGCTTTAATTCAGCCTCTTTTTTCTCAGTAATATCCCGAACGATCAGAACAATCAGTGCTTTCTCGCCTGATGGAGTCGCCATTAGGGACGTGCGGCCTTCAAACCACGCCGCGCCGGAGGATAGCTCAATTTGGTATTCTACAGCTTGTGTACTGCCTGTTTCGACGGTCAGACGAATCGTATCTCTAATACTATCCGCGACGTGTTCAGGGAGAACTTCTTCCAGCAAACGACCCACAAAGCGTTCTCCAGCAGTGTATAGAAGATGTTCCGGGGTACTGAGGATTTGGACATAGCGCCCCTCTTCATCAAGGATAAAGGCGAGGTCAGGTAGCGCTTGCGCAAATGCCCATAGCCGTGCTTCACTCGCCCGCAACGCCTGCTCAGATTGCAACCGTTCATCCTGCAACCGTTTGCGTTCTAGGGCAGCCTGAATTGCCAAAGGTAGGCGGCGAATGTGTTGTGGGCTTTTAATGACATAATCAGCCGCGCCACGTTTCATGGCCTCCACTGCGATTTCTTCCGAGCCAGTGCCCGTAATCACAATGACAGGGACTTTGGGGTTTTGGGCGTGGACAGCATCAATCACTTGTAATCCCTCAAAACCCAAAATGTTGAAATCGGTCAGTACCAGATCATAGCGGTTGGCGGCAAGTTGAACTTCAAATTCCTCACGGGAGGCGGCTGTTGTTACTTTAAAATGATGCGTATTTTGTTCCAGTGCGTCCCGCACCAATTGGCGATCAAACGCACTATCATCAACGTGCAGAATATGGAGATCGGTACTCATCATTGCATTAATCCCCGGCATCATGAAGCGGCGGGCTAATATTAAGTGTCAACCAATACTGGTCAATCTTCTGCACAACATCCAGAAAACCTTTGGCTGATAGCGGTTTTACGAGATAACTGTTTGCACCACTATCATAGCTTTTGATAAGGTCCGTATGTTCTTGGGATGACGTCAAAATGATCACCGGTAAACGTTTTAGGTGGGGGGTCGTTTTGATGCGCTGCAAGACCTCATGTCCATCAATTCCCGGCAGTTTTAAGTCCAAAAGCACGAGATCTGGCATAGGATAGACTTGCCGATCATGATATTGTTCTTGACCCGACAGATAATTCAGCGCTTCCTGTCCACTTCGCACCACATAGAGGTTGTCCCCAAGTTGCGCTTCCCGAAAAGCATCCAAGGTAAGCTCAACATCTAGCCGATTGTCCTCAATCAGAAGAATGTGCATGGGGTTGTTTGGGCGTGATGGCACGTTATATGTCCTTTTCTTCGTCCGTAAAAAGTTTGATACAAAATCGACTGCCGTGAGTATCGGCTGATTCTACCCAGATGCTGCCACCTAGCATTTCGACAGTCTTGCGTACAATCGCTAACCCGATCCCTGTGCCGGGATACTGCTCTTGGTTGTGCAAACGCTGAAAAATACCGAATACCTTTTCTCTAAATTCCGGTGCGATCCCAAGGCCATTATCCTCGACGGAAATAAGGGTTGAATTGTCTTCTAAGGCATAGGTGACCGTTATGGCAGGTGGAACACCCGGTCGGTGATAGACGAGCGCATTTTCGAGCAGATTGGTAAAGATCTGTTTCAATAAGGTCTTGTCCCCCCGCACGGATGGCAAGTTATCTGCCACCTGAATATGACCACCCTTTTCTACAATCAGCGGGGCAAGGTTATCCAGCACTTCCGACAGAATTGGATCGAGGGGAATCACCTTCCACAGGCCTTGTCGCTGGCGTCCAAGTCGGGCATAGGCCAACAAGTCTGTAATCAACTGATTCATTTGCTCACTGGCCTGCACAATATTGTCGAAATAGCGGCGGCCCTCGTCATTTAGGTCTTCCCGATGGCGGCGGGCGATGATTTCTGCAAATCCCTCGATGGCACGTAAGGGTGCCCGTAGGTCATGCGAAACAGAATAACCGAAGGCTTCTAGTTCACGATTCACATGCTCAAGTTCAGTTGTTCGCTCACGTACACGCCGTTCCAGTTCCACTGTGTGCCGCGCAATTTGGTCATTTAAGTTGGCTTGGTGGAAAGCAATGGCAAGTTGCGTACCAATTTCTTCGGCTACCTGCAGGTGTTCCGGCGTAAAGTAGCCTACTTGACGAGATGCCAAAACCAAAACCCCCATGAGTTGATCTTGCATCATAAGGGGTGTCATTAGTTTGGCGTGTAAATTTTCCGCCATTAGCTGTTTACTCAGTTCGGTATGCGGCCCCTGTACGGTTCGCAAATCCGAGATGGTGATAGAATGACCGAGTTTAAGTTGCTCCATCACCTGATTCGAAAGAACATCATATTTGTTTTCGACAGGGAAACGGGCATTGGGTAAATGTTGCAGGGCATACATCCGCGCTTCGGTGGAAGTATCGTCATGGAGCATAATGCCCGCCCATTCACATGGGATCAGGTGAATGATCTGCTCCAAGACCGAGTTGGCAATATCGTGCGGTGATTGGGCTTTCAGAATATGACGGTCCATTTCATGAAGAATGGATAAACGCCGCGAATAGTGTTGGAGTACAAACTCGGCCTCTTTACGTTCCGTAATATCACGCGAGGCGGCTTGAATTTCAGTAATGGTTCCCGTTTGGTCATCACGGAGGGTTTTGCTCGTTGTCTCAAACCAGACATATTGACCATCTTTTCGACGGATGCGATATTGAACGGTATAGATCATCGGTTTCGTCAGAATGGTGGTGTGGGATTGCTCAACCACTGGAACATCATCCGGGTGCAAAAATTCATAGGCGGAGTGCCCGATGAGGTCGCTCGGTTCATATCCCAGCAAGGTTGAGCAGGCTGGCGAGGCATAGAGATAGGTCCCATCGGGGGCATGGCGGGTAATCATGTCGGTCGAATTTTCAGCCAATAAGCGGAATTGTTGTTCACTTTGGCGTAAGACCTCGGCTGCTCGTTTGCGTTCCGTAACATCACGTGAGACGCCAATGATGCGATAGATGTTCCCAGAATCATCTCGGACAGGCATGAGCACTGATTGATAGGAATGGCGGCCTGACGGGAGATCGAGATCAATATCTTCTTCGATTGGCACACCCACCTCCACGCAGCGACGATACTTGGCATTGACTAGTTGGGCGGTTTCCTCCGGAACAGTTTCCTCTATGATCTTTCCGATCAACTGATCACGAGATATGCCTGTCGAAACCTCGAATGCCGGATTGACATCAATATTTCGAAAATGACCATCTTCCGTAACTTCCAAAAAGTACAGGCTATCCGACGTGTTATTAAATATCTGCCGATAGCGCTGTTCGCTTTCCCGCAAAGCTGCTTCCGCCTGTTTCCGATCCGTGATGTCCATCCGAATACCGAGCATCCGAGCTATGTTCCCGTCAGCGTTACGTTCAATGGCAAACCCCTTGATGTACTGCCACCGATACGTCCCATCAGCATGTCGCACCCGGGACTCATATTGATATCCTGTGAAGTCTTGGGAGAGTACACTCTGAATTTTAGCTTTTACATCATTTAGATCATCCGGATGGATCCGCTCCAGCCATTCGTTTTGTTTGATAGGGTCTACTTTGGGTTCATAGCCCAGCATGGTGTAGTAAACGGGCGAGGCATACGATTCCCCTTTTTCAACATTCCAATCCCAAACCCCAATTTGAGTCGCTTCTAGTGTGAGTCTCAGGCGTTTTTCAGACTCCTCAAGTTTCCGCGCCATTTCTTTTCGTTCCGTGATGTCTTGTGCCAGCACCACGACCCCAACTACCTCGCCTGTTTCGGTTTGTACAGGGCTATGGGATACTTGAAAATAGCGTCGTGATAGAAACTCTTCGCCAGAATACGCTTCGGCCACAAGCCTCTCACCCGCTAAGGCACGGTCAAGATTGTGTTTAGCGATCTCCCGATCTTCGACTACATGCATATACCCCAACAGACTCTGACCGACTTCAATTTCCACGCCATACAGCGTTTTCATGGCGTCGACATGGGCCTGATTAAAGTTGGTATATAGATAATCCCGATCTACCGAGAAGATCAGTGCGTTGGCGTTCTCCATAATGCCACGTAGTGTGGAATACTGCTTTTGTAGAGCCTCCTCAGCCCGTTTGCGCTCGGTGATGTCCCACGAAAGATCCCCCAGCTGCGCGATAATCTCGATGTCATTTTCGTTATAGGGGGTTGCTTTGTTGCCTACGCCAATTATGGCCTCAATGAGGTTGCCTCTAAAGATAGGGACGACGGCCTCACGTATGACAGGGGCATGGCCTTCGGGCAGTCCCTTACGATGCGATAGTGAAGCATAATCGTTGTGAATCACCGGACGGCGTTCATACACACAATCTACCCATACCCCGGCCTGTTCCACATCGTAATGTCTGCCTTTGCCCTCCGCCGTACAGAGCGTCTTGAGTGTGTTCGTTGACCAGTTCTGCAGGGATAGCGTTTTCTGATCAGGTTGGAGGAAATGATAGAAACCAATTGTGCTTTCGGTGAGCTTTTCAATTTCATCAAGGGTTGCTGTCAGGAGTTCATCCATTGAATGGGTCCCGGCAAACTCCAACAGACGCAGGCGGGCTTGCATAATGTTGTGGGCACGTTTGCGCTCGGTTATGTCGGCAAACGAGGTAATTACAGCATACGGCAGCGCTTCATTGGGATGGATTAGCGGTTCAGAGTTGATCGAAATCCACGCCAGATTACCATCGGTTTTTTGAATCCCCATAATCACGCTACGTTGAGGGATACCCGTGCGAAGTGTGACCATCGCAGGGTGCTCGTCGCTGGGAAAGTGTGAGCCATCTTCGTAGATACAGTGCCAATCAAGATCAACCCAATTCTGACCGAGCATTTGACTTCCCATCAGCCCAAGAATGGATTCGGCAGCAGCGTTATATGTTACGATGGCTCCAGTCCTATCTTGCAGAACAATCCCTTCGGCCAGTGCTGCCACAATAGATCGGTAGCGGGTTTCGCTTTCCAATAGTGCTTTTTCGCGCTGCTTGCGTTCTGTGATGTCAACTAAAACGGCGATGTTGCCCATCAGTGAGCCGTGAGCATCGTACAACGGCGAGGCATAGATACTGTAGTCAATAGGGGTCCCGTCCTTCTTCTGGCGGCTGACCTCAACCCCATTCAAGCTCTCGCCGCGACGAATGCGGTCACGAAAACTCTTGAATTGTACTTGGTTCTCACGTGACACTGATGGGAGCAACTGACCCATCGCTTCAGCAGCGCTCCAACCCAGCATTTTCTCAGCAGTCGTATTCCACACCAGTTGCACATTACCATCGAGATCAAGCCCAATAATCGCCGTCGGTGCTGCTTCGATGATCGCCTGCAATAGATTGTGGGACTGGCGAAGGTTTTGTTCACTTTTTTGCAGGTCACGGTATGCTAACATGCTTGATAGAACATCTGATAACCGATAACTGATGGCTTGGAAAAGTCTTTCTTCTTCGGCTGTCCAAACACGCGGGTACGAACACTGGTGTAGGCCAAATGCCCAAGCATTTCCTACCGTTGGATAAAAAGCCATTGCAATAAAGGACTGAACCTTGAATGCCTGCTCTATTTCCTTCGGCACTGGACGTTCGGATGCGGTATTGAATTGCACGGGTCGGGGCGAGTCTCGCAAAATCCTATAGACCTCCGCCCCAACGGGATCGAGGGGGAGTTCTACACCAATAGGAAGAACTCCCGGATATTCAGGTCGAGTGCGCTCCATCGGTACTTGCCAAGTGGTAGCTTCTGGATCACATGGAAAGACCAGCCATGCGCGGTCACAGTCAAAGACTTTCAATAAGACATCAAGGACTTGTTGCATCATCTGTTCAAGATCGGTTGTCCCCTGCATGGCCCGATTGACCTGATCCATCCCCTCAAAATAGCGTAGATGGGTAGCCCGCTCCTCTTCGGCTTGTTTACGTTGGATCAGCAAGTGGATACGTTGTAGGGCAACCGCCAAATGGCTTGCCATTGCTGTAAGATATTCTCGTTCCGATAGACTTGGGACTCGGATCCCTTCATCCCCGAAAGTTCCAGTCCCTACTGATCCTAGATGCTGATCCAGCAGGATGATGGGGACATTGACAATGGTGCGATTCCCTAATTGAGCGACGATTTTTTTGTTGGTTCGAGGATCTGTTCGGGCATCTTCGACCACCACGATGTCTTGCCCTTCAGCAATTGTTTCAAGCATCGGATCACCCTGAATACGAAGGGTAGCAATATCGTCAGTTGCAAAGAGTTTTTCAGCAATGTGGCCTTCGGCAGCCAATACTCTGCAATACTGCTTATCTTCAGTGAGCAAGTAGACCCAAAGATTTTGATACCCCAGAAGCGCTCTCACTTCGTCACGGGCAGCATTCAACACATCAAAATAGGTTTGCGCCTGCTCCAAACTTTTGGATAGGCGCAGAAGGGATTGGGAGTGCTGTTCGCGTTCATGCAAGACATCTTCGATTCGTTTCCGTTCCGAAATATCCATGAGTGTCCCAAACATGCGCGTGGGTTGTCCATCCGTATCATAGGAAACTTCACCTTGACTGTGGATAAAGCGAACAGTGTTATCTGGTCGAATAATACGATATTCCAAATCATAGGATTTCTGTCCCATTACCGCTTCTTGAATGGCCGTAGCGACTCTCTCTTGATCTTGGGGATGAACACGCTCTAGCAATCTCTCCAAATTCATGGGCATTTGCTGTGGCTCTAGGCCAAAAATGCGATAGGTTTCGTCTGACCAGACAAGGCGATCATTCAGCACGGCATCCCAATACCCAATATGGGCCATGCGCTGTGCTTCAAGTAGTCGCCTCTCACTCAATTGGAGTCGTTCTTCCACTTGCTTACGCTCGGTAATATCGGTCACAACACCGAAACTACCCGCGAAACCAGCGTGACGGCTAAGGGGAGAGCCTGAGACAAGAGTAATGATGGGATTCCCTTGTTTCGTTTTCCACTGTAGTTCATAGGTGCTTTGCAGCCCTCGACGCCGTTTGGCGATTTGCTGTTCAAAGGTGTTTTGGTTGGTGGCATCAAGAAAGGATATCAGTGGTTGGTGAATGAGTTCGTCTCGCGTATAGCCAATCAAGTCACAGAATTTTTGATTGACATACGTGAAATTGAGTTGATCGTCAATGACCACCAAACCATCATTCATCATCTCAATCAGCAGACGATAAGGCTCTTCGCCGAGTTGCAAATCTTTTAAAATGGAGGATTGCTCTGCAGCATGTTGTGAGGATAATGCTGATCCACTGTCGCCACTTGGGATATCCAAAATACACTCTCCCGTTGAGGTGACATTATGCGATGGTTGTTCAATGAGGCCTAGTCATGTATCGTGATTATATTATAACTGTAAACTATTGATTTGTCACAGACATCATCTCGCTAGCAATCAGGTAGGTAGAGATGGTGGAAAAGCCCAAATAGGTTGCACGGCAAATGGATTGTGTGAATCTAACGTGTGGTACATAGGGATTAAGATAAGGACAAAGAGGGCAAAATTAGTGAGAATAGTTGAGCCAACAACATTCAACTGAGGAAGCCCTCTAATATCAACCAGTATAGACGAACCACGTCAAAGCGCAGGGCAGGTGGGGATTAACATCAGCGTTCAAGGATTGCAGGAGCGTTTGAATAGTGCACAGGCCAACGCCTTTCTGCCCCAACTGCTACTGCAAAGTTTGGAATATTTCGTGGAGGGGGAAATTCAGCCCTCGGGATTGCTATCGGCATGGCGGCACGAGACTTACGGCGGGCCACCGGTTTCGGTTGCTTCGATGGCTTCGGCAGAGCTAGAGGGTTGCTCGCCGTCCTTTGCGGTTTCGATAGTGGCAGCGGGTAGGTCGCAAGGGGGCAGCTTCTGTTCCCACATGTCCCGTAGATTGCGATTGCGGTTGTGACGGGTGCCGTGATACCTCTGTAGTTGTTGGTCGGTCAGTTGGAATTGTCTGGGGGCGATCTCCGTCAGTTAGTCGGAGATCAGGGGCTGGGTATCCGCTTTACTGGCGGGCCATTTCGCCCAGAAACACAGACGGCGGTTGACATAGGCATTATAGCCTTGACGAATGACGGTCTGATGGAGCATGGTCATCGCGTTCAGCAAGGCCAGCAGTCCGGCATCGGTTGGGGTATCCCTAGAGGATATGTTGGAAGAAGAAGCAGACCCAGAAAATGAAATCCGCTCTACCCCCAATGCTGCATAGCACCATCAGGTAGAGCGGGTTTGAAGTATCAAAATTGTTCTTGATGTGTAGTCAATAACAGTGAAGTACCTTAACAGAAAAAATATCTCTGAGACGACATACCATTACAGGTTAAATCAGTAATGGTTCAGAAGATGTCGGGGTGCGCGGGCTCGAACCGCGGACCTCTGCGTCCCAAACACAGCGCGCTACCAACTGCGCCACACCCCGAAAAATGAAGTATGCCAAATTATAGCATACTTTTTTGGAGATAATTGCTACCCGCCATGCCGTGTGATCGCGTGGTTTTGAACCTGCTTTCGCAGGTCGGGGATCGCGCCGGCAACTCTGTCGTGACCGAAGTCGGACATTATTCCCGCGATTTAGACCCCCATATGTCAGGGTGTTGGTCCAAAACGTGTTGCGACATCACGTACACAGCAGGTTACTGTCGTTTATATCATGGGCCACAATGGTTTGTAAAGGGTAGGCTGATTAAGGTTTGGTGAAATAGGCATAATCTCACCCTAACAAAATACTGAAATCCATCTGGAAAATTTGCATGAAGCGTGGTAACATTGCTACATATGATGTGCGGGCATGGTGTAGTGGTAACACAATAGCCTTCCAAGCTCTTGTCACGAGTTCGAATCTCGTTGCCCGCTTACATAAATGACCTTCCAATGAGAGGTCATTTTTATTTTTCCAATCCGCCAAATTTCATCACCCTCCAAAAGACGATATAATCCACCGTTCATAGTTGGTTTTTCTTAAACTCTTTAAGACAAAGGCCACTTTTGGCGGGAGATTTTTAAGGATGCCCTTTTACTATCGGCTTGGAGAAATTCCCCATAAACGCCATACCCAGTTCCGCCGACCCAACGGTGAACTTTACCGTGAGGAACTAATGGGATTGGAAGGGTTTTCGGGGATGCAGTCCATCGCGTATCATCACTATCATCCAACACAGCTTCTAAGCGCTGAAAAACTAGCCGATATGATGCCGCACTATACCGATTTTGGGCCGCTGCGTCATCGTCATCTTTTGACCACCCATTTTCCACGCGGGGGAGATGTAATTTCGGGACGGCGGGTTATGTTAGGCAATCACGATGTCATCATTGGCTTGGCTCTGCCTACCCAGTCTATGTCCTACTACTATCGCAATGGGCAGGCGTATGAAATGTACTTTGTGCATGATGGCACAGGGACACTCAAAACCAATCTCGGCAATATCGTGTTTGGTCCGGGGGACTATCTGATTATTCCCTTTAATGTGACATGGCGAATGGAATTAAACGGCGATCATCACCGCTTTCTGGTGGTCGAATCTCCCACACCGATTGTGACGCCGCACCGCTATCGCAATCAATTTGGGCAGTTATTGGAACACTCCCCCTTCTGTGAACGTGATTTTCGCCCACCGCAGGCTTTGGAAACTCATGATGAAAAGGGCGAATTTGAAGTCCGTGTTAAAGCCCGTGATGCGCTGCATCGCCATATTTTAGACCACCATCCGTTTGATGTGGTCGGTTGGGACGGCTATCTCTACCCCTACGCATTCAATATCGCCGATTTTGAGCCGATTACCGGACGTGTCCATCAACCGCCACCTGTTCATCAAACATGGGAAGGGCATAATTTTGTGGTGTGTTCCTTTGTGCCACGCCTGTTCGATTATCACCCACTGGCGATTCCTGCCCCGTATAATCATGCCAACGTTCAAAGCGATGAAGTGTTATATTATGTAGAGGGTAATTTTATGAGCCGTAAGGGAGTCGAGCGTGGGAGTTTTACTCTGCACCCTTCTGGCCTGCCACATGGCCCCCATCCGGGTACGACAGAAGCCAGTATTGGCAAAGAGCGCACCGAAGAATTAGCGGTGATGATTGATACATTCCGTTCTTTGCATGTGGCGCAGGATGCCCTAGAATTTGATGATCCAGCCTACGCAACCAGTTGGGTAAACCATTGATGGAATTCCATTTCGCCGATCTAAAACATCCAGACCGATATAAATTGATGATTGGCACAATTCAGCCCCGCCCCATCGCATGGGTGAGCACCCTCAGTGCCAGTGGGGTGCGGAATCTTGCGCCGTTTAGCTTTTTTACTGCCGTGTGTTCCGAGCCGCCGACAATTGTGTTTTGTCCGGGGGTGCGGGCTTCCACAAGCGGCGAAAAAGATACTCTGCGTAATATCCGCCAGACGGGTGAATTTGTCATTAATGTGGTATCGGAAGCGGTGGCGGAGGCGATGAACATCACCAGCACTGACCTTCCCCACGATGTAGACGAATTTGAGCTGGCCGGCGTCACGTCACTGTCGAGTAGCCTTGTGCAACCACCGCGTGTTGCCGAAAGTCCGATCAGCATGGAATGTAAACTTTCCCAAATCGTCACGATCAGCGAAAATGTAGGTGGGGGCTGGTTAGTCATCGGTGAAATTTTAGTCATGCACGTTGCCGATGAGGTATATATTCCCGATTTTAAAATTGATACGCTGAAAATGCAGCCGATTGGACGTTTGGCTGGGGCGGGTTATTCTTATACCCATGACCTGTTTGAGATGCCGCGTCCCAAGCCACAAATTTAATCGCGTTAATCTGTTGATCCCTAGTGCAGCATAGAGTGTAATTACCCCGTACCGCTACCAGTTAGAAAGGAACGTTTGTGGAAGCACCTGCCCAATTTAATGAACTCAAAAAGCGTCTTGCCGAATATTATGATTTAAATAGTGCATCGGCTGTTTTAGGCTGGGATCAGGCGACGTATATGCCACCGGGCGGAGCCGCCGCCCGCGCCCGTCAATTGGGCACACTTGGCAAATTGGCCCAAGAAAAATTGACTGATCCAGCTATTGGCAAGCTACTGGATGAACTACGGCCTTATGAGGAAAGCCTTGCCTATGATTCCGACGAGGCCAGTTTCATCCGTGTCGCCCGTCGCAACTATCAAATTGCTACGCTTATTCCGCCAGCCTTTGTCGAAGAAGTATCGAATCATACCGTCATGGCGTATCAAACATGGGCCTCGGCGCGACCCGAAAATAACTTTGCAGCGGTACGCGATAATCTGGAAAAAACGCTCGATTACAGCCGCCGCTATGCTGAATACCTCCAACCATTGGACAGCAGTTATCAGCATATTATGGATGCACTGATTGATTTGCCGGATTATGGAATGCGGGTAGACACTGTACAGGGTGTTTTTGCGGAGTTACGTGCCGCCCTTGTGCCATTGGTGAAAGCCATTAAGGAGTGTGAACCTGTAGATGATTCATTCCTCTATCAATCTTTCCCCGGCGATAAACAAATGGCCTTTGCCAGAGAGGTTATTCAGAAATTTGGCTACGATTTTCAACGTGGACGCCAAGACCCAACCCATCATCCCTTTGCTACCCGTTTTTCGGCAGGCGACGTGCGTATTACGACCCGCGTGGATGATCATCATCTAGGCGATGGTGTTTTTGCGACTTTTCACGAAGCTGGACATGGGATGTATGAGCAGGGTATCAATGTGGACTTTGACGCCACGCCGTTGGGGGGTGGTACATCCGCCGGGGTGCATGAAAGCCAATCGCGCACATGGGAAAATATCGTGGGGCGTAGTTATGCTTTCTGGGAGCATTATTATGCCCAACTGCAAAGTATTTTCCCCGACCAACTGAAAAATATCTCGCTGGAGAAATTCTATCGGGCCATCAATAAGGTCGAGCCATCTCTGATTCGTGTGAAGGCTGATGAAGTGACCTATAACTTGCATATCATGGTGCGTTTCGACTTTGAACTAGCCCTCCTCGAAGGCAAATTGGCGGTTAAGGATTTGCCAGAGGCTTGGAATGCCCGTTATCAGGGAGATTTGGGTGTCACCCCACCTGACCCTAAAGATGGTGCCATGCAAGATGTCCATTGGTTTGCCGGATTGATTGGCGGTGTCTTTCAAGGGTATACCCTCGGCAATATTTTAGGAGCACAGTTCTATCAAACGGCTCTCAAATCCCATCCCGAAATTCCCAGCGAAATCGCGCAGGGCAAGTTTGATACCTTATATGGCTGGCTGCGTGACAACATCTATCAACACGGCAGCAAATATAATGCCCCTGAATTAATTCAGCGGGTCACGGGTGGCAGTTTGGATGTTCAGCCTCTTGTGAATTACCTATACTCCAAATATGGTGAAATTTACCATCTGAATATGTAAGCAAGTTCTCAATGGGGAAGTCCTAGGTTGGGTACTTCCCCATTTTGTGTTACCAATGCGTTAAAAAGTCGTTCTAAATTCATACGAAAATGACTCCTTCGCCCTTTTTCTCACATCAAAGCCCTCCACCCTCTATATAATGAAAATTAAGATAAACTTCTCAGGAGGACGTTATGCGTATCAGAAAACTGATTCTTGCCGTTATTATTTGCCTAGCTGTCCTCGCCCTATTCCCTGCACATCATTCGCCTGCTCAAGCCAGTGGTACATGTAATGGGGTGTTGCATACTGTACAACCCGGTGAAAATCTCTACCGCATTTCGCTTGCCTACCATGTGCCAATGGATGTAATTGCCAGCGTCAACGGTATCACCAACTATTCTTTGATTTATGCGGGTGCCGTGTTGTGTATTCCGACTGGAACGAGCTATTATCCCTCGACCAACACCTATCCCGGCGTCGTAGTGATTCCCGTTACTGTGACCACCTATCCCACCTACCCAACGACGAATTACCCGACCTATCCAACTTACCCCATGTATCCGACCTATCCCGGTTATCCAAGCTATCCCACCTACCCGACGGTAACGTATCCAACATCTACTCCCTATTTCCGACCTTGTATATTAGGACTAGAGTGCCGGCCTGATCAGACACAGTATATGTATGTGAATGGTCGTGAAATCTGTGTCGCGGCTAAATACACCGCGAATGGCATTGGTTGGGTAGAGACGGATCGCATTTGGTGCAATTGGATTGATGTGTTTCGTGCCGCCAATCCTGCTCCATGACTCCCTTTAAGCTATCCCGCTGAACTGCCATAATGCCAGCTATCTACACCGCTACTACCCTCAGCATCAAAGTTTAGTGACCTGAGGGTAGGGCGCTTCTAGCACTGAATTCCTCCGAATGTTACTTGCGTCCTATCCCAAATTTCCCTACAGTTGTTTAGAATTTGTATGCGTGTGAAAGACCATTCAGCAGGAGGCCATGCCATGCCTGATAAGATTCGTATTATGATTGTGGACGATGTTGAAACCAGCCAAAAAGGGTTGGCACGGCTGCTCTCTTTTGAGCCAGATATGGATGTTATTGGTTTTGCCGGAACAGGGTCGGAGGCCATTGCCAAAGCCCAAATGATGAAACCTGATGTCATTTTGATGGACATCAATATGCCAGACATGGATGGCTTGGCCGCAACCGAGGAAATCACCAAACTGGTGGCTTGCTCAATCGTCATGATTTCCGTGCAGAGTGATCGTGACTATATGCGACGGGCCATGCAAGCAGGTGCGGTGGACTTTTTACCCAAACCGCCTTCAGCAGACGAGCTATATGCCACTGTCCGCAATGCCTATGAACGCCGACCCAAGATTGTAGCGGGGCCAGCCCAAACCGATACTGGTCAGACAAGCAGCGGACATATTATCGTCGTTTACAGCCCCCAAGGGGGTTCGGGTGTAACGACGGTGGCGGTTAATATTGCGGGTTGTCTCTTAAGCCAACAAGATCGCACTGTCTTGGTCGATGGGAATTTACAATTTGGCGATGCGGCGGTGCATCTTGATGTGAGAACGGAACGCAATATTATCACATTAGTACAGGCGTCGGGCGAGATTGACCCTGATTTGGTTGAAAATGTCTTAATGACACATGGCAGTGGTTTGCGAATTTTGGCAGCACCGCGTGGCCCTGAAGATGCCTCAGAGGTTACATCTGAACGCTTTCTCCAGATTGTCCAAATTCTTGCCAATCAATTTAAATATGTGGTAGTGGATACGTCAACCCATTTGGATGGCGTCACGATAGGATTGCTGGAACTGGCGGATGTGGCCGTAATCGTAGGTGTCCCAACATTGCCTTCCGTCAAGAACATAAAATTAATCATGGAACTCTTTGATCAAAGCCCAGATTTTGACAAGGAAAAACTGGTCTTTGTCATGAACAAGATTCCGGCGGATAAGAAATCGGGAGCGCTCAACCCGGAGGATATCAGTCGCAGTTTGCGCTTGCCCATTAAGGGTGTGATTCCTGCTCTTGAAAAACCGTTTTTGGAATCCCTCAATCGGGGTGTGCCCGTGATTGTTAACCCCCGTCAATCTCCGGGCCGCGAACTTCAGCAGTTAGGCGAAGAAATCAAGAAAATGCTGACTTCAGCGGAGGTTGAAGAAGCCGTTACTGCCGATAAACCCAAGCCTCGTAAGGGCCGCTTTGGATAAGGCCTAGTACGGAAATTCACGCATAAAAGTGTCCAAAGATGGGCGACCCTGTGTGCTAGTTGCGACAAAAATCCATTGTTCGCGCGTCCACGCATAAACAACCCGCCCATCTGGCAGTTCATACAGCGTATAACTGGTGTTCTCATCCAAGAGCAAAAATTCTGGGGGCGTGGTCAACCGCGCACTGGTCCCCATCTGCTCCACAAATGCCATCGCGCTTGGTTTATCTACCGCATAATAAATATTCAGGATAATGGTTGCGTTGTCCGAATCGGTGTAGATGCCAGTAACGCCGGCTGCTGTATTCGTTTGCCCACTCACTGAAGTCCGCTGAAATTTACCCACCTGCTCAGGGCCAGAGTAGGTATTGGGGTCTTCCGTTGGGAATGGCTTCCCCGGTGAAAAATAGGGGCCGGGATCAACAGCCGTGCGGGTGGGTTGGGGCCAAAAGGTAGGAGTAGCAGGAATCCCTGAGGTCGCATTGTCAGAGGAATCGTCTGGTTTGTTATCGTTTTTGTCTTCCCCACAGGCGCTCAAAATGAAGGAGGCCACCACCAAGAGAACAAGCCATAAAAGAGGATAATAGCGTTTGGAATCCATGCGTGACCCTTTGTTTCACACAAAATTAACGCTACCATCCTACCCTTTTCTGGCACGCTGCACAAATACTTGGAAGGGCATTGCCAAATGGTCTGCCCGTGTTTCATTACGTTTCAAGGTTTCAGCGTTGGCCCGCTCAAAATCATGCAGCAAAGCAATGAGGGTATCTTCTTGGTCAGTGGTTGGTTCGCCATTAAATTCAGTGACAATGGTGGCAATTTGACCGCGTGCGATGAATATCCAGCACTTAGCTGCGACCTCTACTACCATGATTGGATAGTCTTGATTTTGATTGAATGTCTTTTTCTTAATTTGGTCAATCAATTTTTCCAGCAGCGCTTTGACTTTGGCACGTTCGGCGGTGATTTCACCCAATGTCTCGATACAAGCACTTGTGCGGTTATGATAAATAATCATGCCAACGGCTTTGGCTTGCAGACGCTTGCGAATCATCTGCGTTTTTTCGCTATCCAAGATTTCTGTCCAGCTAGTAGGATCAGCCTCGGCTAGTAGCAGTTTTACGCCATTGATTTGCGATTGATAGCGTTCATAGATGACATGGAATTGTTCGCGGTTCAACTTGCCATCGGCAAAGTCCAAGACCAGTTGCTCCATTTTTGAGCGGGTTTCGGTAATAAACCCCCGCGCTTTGACCACTGCATTCTGTGAATTATCCACAATGGTATTCATAACCTCGTCCCTTGAACGCCGCAAACTTGATACTAGTTTCATCATAACACGGAGAAGAATATATTTAAAATTAATTCACAATAAATTTATAATTTATTCATGGAGTTGGCGAACTGAAGGCAGCATGTTATTATGGCTTTAGGAATTACCCAAAAATCGAGGTACAACGACATGCCCATCTCAGAGGATCGGCTTTATGCTGATGGTAATGCCTACATTTTGGTAGCGGCTCACCAAACAGTCCGCCATGCCCTATATGAATGGAGTCGTGGCGCAACTCGTTGGGGCACACCCCGTGAGTGGTGGTGGTTGGTCATTGAACATGAAGGCCTTCGATTTGCAGCCATTCCATTTGAACAACTCCGTGATCTACTGAACCAATCAGAAATTACGATGGATACCTGCCTTGCCGATTTGCCAGAGGCCTTGCGGCAATCGGATAGTTGGCAACTTAACCCCGGTGTCATTCACAGCCGGGTTGTTGATAAAACCACCATAACGACAGCAGTCGCCTTACAACAGGCGGAAGAAAGCCCCGGCCAACTTTTGGTTGTAACCGCCCAAGGGCAATGTGTGGGAATTATCAGCAAACGCAGTCGGAGTTTTGCAATGGCAACCTTATCCCTCCTTAAAATGATTGAGGAAGATGCAAAAAAACAGTCGAGTTCTACCGTTTCGGCAGATGCTAAGGTGATGCCCGAACAGGACAGCAAGAATCATTAGCAACAAGGCAAGTTCAACAGGGGGTATAACGGTTTCTGAACAATTCTAAAACCTCCTCACAACTTGACACAGATTGACAACTTTGCATAAAATAAAGTTAGCGTTCCATTGAATCCAGTCGTTTATATAATAGTTTCTTAAGGGTTTCCTTTTGATTATTATTATAAGGGGCTTACAATCGCAGTTCATTAGAACTGACAAAAAGTAGTCATTCGTCACTCATTTTTAGGCGAGACGGCTAAATTGAGTCCGAGTAAAAAGTGTAAAATATAGTGAATATGCCTCATCAATTTTCTTCGTTTGTGTGACCATAACTATAAGGAGGGGATTCATGCCCGAGTTTTTGAGACCCAAGTTTAGTAAGCTCGGTTCACTTGTGTTGATTCTCCTACTCCTGCTGCTTGCTGTTACAGGCTGCAATGATGACGACAAAGACGATGATTCCTCGGATTCTAATAACGCGACGCCGGAAACCTTTACGGTAGGGCTTTTGCTCTCCGATTTAAGTAACCCGTTTTTTGTCTCAGTACAAGAAGGTGCTCAAAGCGCCGCAACCCGCCTCGGCATCACTCTCGTGGTGGAAGACGCCAAGAATGATGTTGCCACCCAGATCACACAGGTACAAAACTTAATCGCTCAACCCGTCAATGCGCTGCTCATTAATCCAGTGGATGGGGATGGCATTGTTCCTGCCATTCAAGCGGCCAACGCTGCGGGTATTCCGGTTTTCACAATTGACCGCAGTGCTTCCGGTGGAGATGTCGTTGCCCACATCGCCTCCGATAATGTGGCTGGTGGCTCGATGGCCGCTGAATATTTGGCGACCAATATTAACAGCGCGGGTAATGTTGTCGAGTTGCAAGGGATTGAAGGCACCTCAGCGGCCCAAGATCGCGGCAGTGGGTTTAATGATAAAATCGCCACCTATGCCGACATTAATGTTATTGTGCAGCAGACCGCCAATTTCAGCCGAGAGGAAGGCCAAACCGTCTTTGCCCAAATCTTAGCCGATAACCCGGATATTACAGGGGTGTTTGCCCACAATGATGAGATGATTTTAGGTGCGATTGATGCCGCCAAAGAAGCAGGTCGCGCTGCCGATATTAAATTTGTGGGCTTTGACGGAACTGAAGGTGCGATTGAGGCGATTGACGCAGGAGATCTTTTGGCAACCATTGCCCAGCAACCTGCTGAAATGGGCCGTATTGGGGTCGAGACCGCCGACAAGGTACTAAAGGGTGAGACTGTTGAAAGTTATATCCCGGTTGATCTAGCGGTGATTAGTCGCTAGGGGATTCTATAAAGCAGTGCAATTCATTTTATTGGGAGGCAGTAATGCGATTCCGATTTTCAATTAGGCAGCGTATCGCTCTGATTTTCACATTACTCGTACTGCTGCTGCTCGTTACAGGTGCGATTGCCCTGCTTTTTACTCAATCCGCTGAAAGCACAGTAAATGACATTCAAAATGGCTCGAATGACATTAATCAAGCCAACAATCTGCGTGTCAGTTGGTTGAGTATGGCCTCGACGATTGACCGCTTGTTGTTAACCCGCCAATCCAGCCTGATTGATACCAATTTAGCGGCCAACCGCAGTGATTTTGAGGCACGTTTGGCAAACATCCAAGCTGAGACATTAGGCACGAGCAGCAGTACCCAAGAAGAAAATACCCAACTGACCCAATCTATTGGGGGGTTGGGGACTGAATTATTGTCCTATGTGGACGAGGTGATTGCTCGAGTTCGAGCGAGTGAGTGGACACGTGCCCAAAGTATCCGCCATACCGATTTGGCATCGGTAGAGCGTCGTTTTCTCGCCGATGTTGATGAGTTGGGAAGCAATGTTTCAACCGACGTGACGGAAGCCATTCAACAGTCCACCGATACCCAAAATCAGTTCCGCACTTTCGTGATCGCTATCTCAGTGGTTGGGGTCCTTATTGCCCTGATTGTTTCGATTATCACGACCCTCAGTGTAACTCGTCCTTTGGCAAATCTCATTGCCACCACCCGTGAGATTCAGGCAGGCGATTTTTCTAAGCGGGCCAACGTGAGTGGCAGGGATGAATTGAGCAACTTGGCGCAGTCGTTCAATAGCATGACCGAGCAGCTACAAAGATCATTTTCGTCTCTTGAGGAGCGTGTCCAAGCCCGTACCCGCGAACTAGAAGCCGTATTTGCTGTAAACACCCAAGTTGGTACGATCCTTGAAGTAGATCGGTTGCTGCAAGATGTGACGGACATGATTAAGGAGCGTTTTGACCTCTATCATGCCCATATTTTCCTCTATGATGCCAAAGATGAAGCGCTTGTTTTAACGGCGGGGGCAGGTCATGTGGGTCGCCAGATGGTCACCGAAGGCCGTGTCATTAGTATCAATAATCTTCGCAGTATCGTGGCCCGCGCGTCGAGAACTCGTGCAGGGGTAGTGGTCAATAATGTGACGGAAACGGCGGACTTTTTGCCTCACCCCTTACTCCCCAATACTCGTTCGGAATTGGCTGTGCCGCTGATCGCACGTGGTCGTCTACTGGGTGTGCTGGACGTTCAAAGTGATGAATTTGACCACTTTTCGCCTGAAACATTATCATTAATGGAAATTCTAGCGACACAAGTGGCGATTGCTTTGAATAATGCGACCTTGTACGAGGTAGCCGAGCGTACCAGTCGCCGTGAGCGTACGATTGGTAATATCACGCAGAAGATTCAGGCCGCTGTGAGCATAGACGAAATTTTGCAATCCACGATTCGTGAGCTTGGTAAAGCCTTGCGGGTTCCACATACAGCAATCGAACTTCGCCTACCCGAAAACATTTCGTTATCTGAGGACGGTGAAGCTTATGGGATGGCGGAGCGAGAAAATGTTTAAACGAATGGATTCCAATAGCCGCCGTCATAGAGGTGACCCATATAAAGTTCCGGTTGACTATAATCCCTTTATCAATGAAATATATAGCCACTTGCAGCGTTACAGTCATCAAAATGGGAAAGAAGTAAACCTATGAAAGCAATGCGTACTCCAACAGAGACCCAAGATAGGCTCCCACTCTGGCGACAGTTGCGTTGGAGTCTAGTGCTTTCTTTTATCTCGTTGGCGGTGCTGCCCATCGTAATCATCAGCGCTATCTTGATTCAGCAAGCGAACAACCAAGCCGAAGACCAGATCTTGAGTCAGCTTGAATCGGTTGCGACATTGAAGGAACAAGAACTGCAACGGTGGCTGGGCGATGGACAGAATGAACTTGAATCCGTGATTGGTGATCCGGTACGGAACCAAAACATACTTCAATTATTAGCCGCCCCCGACGATAGCCCCGAATTACAAGCCGCCCTAAATGATGCTTTGTTGGCTGAGAAAAATATTTCCGACCATTTTCGGGAATTTATTCTTTACACTCCAGATGGCCGCATCGTAGCCGCCTCGGATGACACGCAAATCGGCAAAGTGCTGACGCTGCAACCGTATTATCAGGGTAGCATCACCAATGTAAACTACATCCAACCCCCCTATTATGAAATCGGGAGTGGGGAGTTGACGATGTATGAAACAGTCCAGTTGATCAACAATGCTGGCGAATTTGTCGGTGTGATGGCCGCCCCGCTCAATCTTGACACACTGAACGAGATTATGACGGAGCGCGGTGGTCTGGGGGATACGGGTGAAACGTATCTGGTCAGTCTCGAAAATAACTTCCTTCTAACCGATAGCCGTTTTGAAGGATTTGAGCGTACACGTGCCTATCGCAGCGAAGGTATTGACCAAGCCCTTCAACAAAGCAACGGCTCAGGCCAGTATTCAAACTACCGCAATATTGATGTATTTGGTGTTTACCGCTGGATTCCAGAATTACAGGCGGGTTTGCTGGCGGAGCAGGACATTGAAGAAGCGTTGCAGGCTTCGCGTGAGTCGCGGAATACCTCGATTTTGATCGGGGTGGCGGCCACCTTGATCGCCGCGGGCACAGGATTCTTTTTGGCGACGCGATTATCCCGCCCCATCAGTTACTTGACAGGTGTTGCCAGCCGCTTGGCCTCTGGTCAACTGAGCCAACGTTCTCGGATGTCCCAACGAAACGAAGTCGGGATGTTGGGACGTACCTTTGACCAAATGGCCGACCAGCTTGAAGGCTTGATTGGTTCATTGGAAGCCCGCGTGACCGAACGCACTAAAGACATCGCCACTACGTTGGAAGTTGGTCGTTTGGCGACTAGCCTCTATGGCCGTGAGGACTTCTTGCCCAGCATCGTAAACTTTATCCGTGACAGTTTCGACTTGTATTATGTGCAAGTGTATTTGTTAGACGAAGCCAAGCGGTTTGCCATTCTGCGGGCTGGCACGGGAGAAGCTGGTGAGCAATTGCTGGCGCGGCGGCATCAACTCGATATGAACGAGACATCACTGGTGGCACGCGCCGTCGCTACCGAACAACCAGTGGTCGTGACGGATACCCGTAACAATCCTGACCACAAACCCAACCCATTGCTACCCCTCACCCGATCTGAAACCGCTATCCCGCTCATTATTGCAGGCGATATTTTGGGTGTACTCGACATGCAGTCGGAAGTGGAAGGCACATTCACTACTGAAAATCTGCCCGCCTTCGGGGCCATGGCGACGCAATTGGCTGGTATTTTGCGTGCGACTCGCGCATTGGAAGAAACCCGTGCTGCGGTGAGCCGCGCTGACGATATTAACCGCCGCCTGACCCGCCAAAACTGGGAAGGGTATCTTGCCAGTGTCGCACGTGGCGACGCCGTTGGTTTTAAGTACAATTTGGAAGAAACCAAACCCTTAGACTCTGACACTGTTCTCACTGAGTCCGTACAAGCTGGCGATGGACAAAGTTATGCCCTCCAACCCATCACCTTGCGTGGCGAAACGATTGGCAATATTCTCGTCCTCGAAGATCGAGAGCGTGAATGGTCTGAATATGAACTTTCGCTGCTGCGTGAAGTTGCTGACCTCGTTGCCCAAGCTACCGAGCAGTATCGCACAGTAGACGAGACCGAAAAACGGGCCAATGAGTTGGCGATTGTGGCCCAAGTGAGTGCAACGGCAGCGTCCATTCAAGATTTGGACTCCCTCCTCCACACAGTTGCCGAACTTACCAAGAATGAATTTCGGCTCTATCATGCCCATATTTACCTCCTAAGCCCCGACCAAAGTTTCTTGGTCTTGGCGGCGGGTGCAGGTGAACCGGGTAAAGTAATGAAAGCAAGTGGTCACCGTATTCCACTCAAACAGGAATTCAGTTTGGTGGCGCGTGCGGCCCGTACCCGGCGCGGGGTGGTATCTAACAACGTTGCCGATGCCCCCGACTTTTTGCCGAACCCACTTTTGCCTGCAACCAAGTCCGAGTTGGCGCTTCCGATGGTGGCTGGTGATGTTGTAATCGGGGTGTTAGACGTCCAAGACTCTGTTATCAATCGCTTTACAGACGAAGATGTTCGTGTGTTGACCACACTCGGCGACCAGTTGGCGGTTGCTATCAACAACGTGCGCCAATTTGAAGCGACACAGCGCCGTTTGAAAGACGCCCAAGCCGTCAACATCATCAATGAGTTCCTACGCTCCACGTTAAATGACGAAGAAGCTCTCGAAAACGTCCTGCGGGTCATGATCGAAATACTTGGCTCAGACAACAGCCTCTATTCGGCTTACAATCGTGAGCGACGGCTATGGCAGGGTGTGGTGGGTGCTGGTACTGGAATGACCACCCAATTGGCAAAGAGTTTCCAAGACCCCGCCGAATCCTATCCTCATGGCTTAGAGGCCATCGAAACACGCAAAGTCGTCACGGTGAACAATGCCCGTACCTATCCGAATTTCCCCGCGACAATTTTGGAGACCCTCGGCGTCAAATCGGTTATGGTCATTCCGCTGGTCATCGGCAATGCGGCTATCGGCGTGATCTTCCTCAACTACAATACTAACCTGCACTTCTTCACGAATGAGGAAGTCCTACTCGCCGAAAATATCGCCAACCAACTGTCCTTGAGTTTGGAACGACGCGAGGCTGAAGCCCAAAATCAGTTGATTTACGATACGGGGCGTGCCTTGATTGCTTCTCGCAGCGTACAAGAGCTATTGGAGGCATTTGCCCGTCCCATCCTCAAGAATCATCCCGGAAGCTCCAGTCTGTTGTATTTCGACAGCAAAAACCCACAGTTCCTTGATTTGATGGCCTCGTTCAGCAATTCGGAACAATTAACTGCCCTTCCTATAGGAGCGCGACTCAGCCTAGCAGATCTTGGCGCGAGCACTACCAATACCAATGCGACGCAGCTTATATCAGATATCACCGATCCAAACTTTGGTTTTGCCCCAGACTACATTGAAGCGCTGAAATCATTGAATACCCATGCGTATGCGAGTATCCCCCTCATCTCGGGTCAGCGCAGCATCGGGATTATTTTGCTGGCATGGCCGGAATATCACAGTTTTTCACAACAAGAAATCCTCTACTACGACGTATTTCAATCTCAATTGAGCGCGTTGGTTGAGGTGCGTCGCTTGTTTGAAGAAACACAACGCACCGCCCGCCAGTTGAATACCGTGCTGGGCGCGGTGCCCGTTATTCTGTTCTCATATGACCAAAATGGCATACTCACACTATATGAAGGCTCTGGTGTTCAGCAACAGGGCTTCGCACCGGGCCAATTGGTAGGAACCTCGGTGTTTGATCTCTACAAGGATAATCCCACTGCGGTAGAAGCTGTTCAACGATCCCTACAAGGTGAGGCATTTGTCGCTACGATTGCAGCGGGAGACACCATTTTTGAAACCCGTTACGCTCCAATCTATGATGAACAGGGTGCGCTGGCAGGGACGATTGGACTGGCGATTGACACCACTGAGCGTGAGCGGTTGCTGCTCGAAATTGAGCGTAACGCCACCCTCCTCCGTAGCGTGTTGGACACCACACCCGACTGGATTTTTGTGAAAGATCGTCAATATCGCTTCCTTTTGGTGAACGAAGGGTTTGCGAAGGATCAAGGAAAGACGATTGAGGAAGTTACCGGGAATGACGATGCTGGAATTGGTGTTCCCGAAGAGTTGATTTATGGCAATCCAGATAAGGGTATTCGCGGTTTCCGTGCCGATGACGACTATGTATTGACGACTGGGCAAGCCGTTCATAACCCATACGACGTGGTCATCTTTGCTGATGGCACGACTCATATTATGGATACGCAGAAATTGCCGCTACTGGACGAAAATAATCAGCCCTTTGCGGTACTCGGTTTCTCCCGCGATATTACGCAGCGTATCCGTACTCAACAACGTGAGCAATTGGCGTCTGAATTAGGTCAACAATTGGCAGCCTTGCTCAGTACAGAAGACTTGTTCACTCAAACAGTGACCAGTCTGAGCGAAATGTTGGGCTACTATCACGTCCACATCTACACCTATGAGCCTGACACGGACAGCTTGGTAGTAGTGGAAGGGCTGGGTGAGGCCGGGGCGTTTATGAAGAGTGAACGCCATCGCATTGGAATGGATGCGGAACGCAGTTTGGTAGCTCGTTCGGCACGCGCCCTTGAGCCAATTATCGTCAATGACGTACACGAAGACCCGAATTTCCTGCCCAACCCGTTACTGCCCCATACCCAAAGTGAAGTGGCAATTCCACTGTATCAAGGTCAATCCCTAATTGGGGTTTTGGATGTGCAGCACAACCAACCCAACGCCTTCAGCCCTGAAGAAGTGGCTACACTCTTGATTATTGCGAACCAATTGAGTGTATCTATCTCGAACGTGCGCCAGTTTGAACGCGCTGAAAAACGTGGTAATGAACTTGAAGTGGTGTCCGATCTGAGCGCAATCGCCACCACGATCTTGGATCAAACCGAACTGCTGCAAACGGTGGCTGACCTGACCAAAGAGAGCTTCGATCTCTATCACGCCCACGTCTATCTCTTGGATGATGACCGCCAATATCTCCAATTGGCCGCAGGTGCTGGCGAGGTGGGTCGTCTCATGGTGACCGAACGCCGCAGAATTGCTTTGCAGCATCCACACAGCTTGGTGGCCCTTGCTGCCCGTAGTGCCGAAGGTGTGATTTCCAACGACGTGACCGGAAGCGCCGACTTTTTGCCCAATCCACTGCTACCCGATACACGCTCTGAAATGGCAATCCCCATGATGGTTGCTGGTGAAGTGATCGGGGTGCTAGACGTACAATCTGCCGAAATCAACCGTTTCTCCAACGAAGACCTCAATATTCAGACGGCTTTGGCCTCCCAATTGGCGGTTGCTGTGACCAATGCTCGCGCCTTTGAGGAACGTCGTCGAGCGGAGGCATCGCTGGCAAAACGTGCGGCTGAAATTGAAGCGGTGGCGCAGGTAGGTATCGCGGCCAGTACAATCTTGGATGTGAACCAATTGCTATCCACCGTATCTAATTTGGCAAAGCAGCGGTTCAATCTTTACCATGCCCATATCTACTTGTTAGAGGAGGCCGGTCAAAATCTCGTGCTGGCGGCTGGGGCTGGTGAAGTCGGTAAACGTATGGTGGCAGAGGGACGTACTATTTCGCTCAATCAATCAACCAGCCTTGTTGCCCGTGCTGCCCGCAGTGCCGAGGCGGTTATTGCGAACGACGTGATTCTCAATGAAGACTTCTTGCCCAATCCACTGCTGCCCGATACACGCTCCGAGATGGCCCTGCCAATGATCGTCGGCGGCCAAGTTATCGGCGTGTTGGATGTCCAAAGCGATCAACTTGACTATTTCAGTCCGGATGACGTGCAGGTGCAATCCACGCTGGCCTCTCAATTAGCAGTCGCAGTGGCAAATGCGCGAGCCTTCCAAAGCGCGGACGAACGTGCAAAAGAATTGGCACTGGTGAACGAATTGGGAGTCGGTATTACCTCGATTCTAGACCCTGAGCAATTGATTACCCAAGTCGCTGAGGAGATGGCCCGCTCCTTTGATCTGTATCATATCCACATTTTTGTAGCGGATGAGATGGGGCAGGAATTGACACTCGCAGCGACTCATGGTCGTACTACTAGCCAATATACCCGCGAAGGGTATAAGATTCGGCTTGATGAGGAAATGAGCCTTGTCACCCGTGCTGCCATTGAACGCCGCAGCATGATTGCGAACAATGTCCGGGAAGAACCCTACTTCCTCTCTAGCCCCTTCCTGCCAGAGACGCGCTCCGAGATTTGCTTGCCGATGATTGTCGGTGATCAACTTATTGGTGTTATTGACATTCAATCAGATGTCCTAAATCGCTTCAAAGATCAGGACGTGCTGATCTTAGCAACACTGGCCTCCCAGATCGCAACCGCCATTTCGAATGCACGTGCCTTCCAAAACGTGGAAGCGGCCCGTGCCGAAGTTAGCCGTATCTTTAACCTCTCGGCAGACATGATTGGTAGCGCTGGATTTGATGGCTACTTCCACAGCCTGAATCCAGCATGGACGAGAACTTTGGGTTGGTCTACCGAAGAATTGTTCAGCAAACCGTTTATAGAATTTGTCCATCCTGAAGACCGCGAGCGAACCCAAGATGGCTACACTTCTGAATTGGAGCGAGGCACCCCCACGATTTCATTTGAAAATCGCTATCAATGTAAAGATGGTTCGTATAAATGGATTTCGTGGAATGCCATTCCAATTTTGGATGAGCAAACCACCTATTTTGTGGCCCGCGATGTTACCGAACAGAAAGTTGCGGAACGTCGTGAGCGTCTGGCAAATGAACTCGGTCAGCAGTTGAGTGCCTTGCTCCAAGAAGAAGCCCTGCTCAAGGAAACGGTCGAGCAGTTGACCCAAGCGTTTGGGTACTACCACACCCAGATCTACCTTGTGGATGAGGAAGGCAAGCGCCTTGTTCTCCGCGAAGGTGTGGGGCGTGCGGGTGAGATTATGAAGCAACAGCAGCACAGTATCCCCTTACGGGCCGAACGCAGTTTGGTGGCACGGGCTGGTCGAACTATGCAACCAGTGGTCGCGGAAGACGTGGCCCTCGACCCGAACTATTTACCCAACCCGCTGCTCCCCTATACCCGTGCTGAAGTTGCCATTCCGGTATTCGCTGGGGATCGCCTGATGGGGGTTTTGGACGTACAGCATAACACCCCCGGTTTCTTTGATCCGGGGCAAGTACGTACACTGCTCGTGGTCGCAAGCCAATTGGCCGTTGCACTCTCGAACGCACAACTCTACGCCGAGCAGTTGCGGGCGACTGAGCAATTGCGTGAACTTGACCGCCTAAAGAACGAATTCTTGGCAAGTATGAGCCATGAACTTCGCACCCCGCTAAACTCGATTATTGGGTATGCCGAAGTCATTTTGGACGGATTAGACGGGCCACTAAATGATGAAATGGAAGAGGACGTTCATTCCATTCACCAAAGCGGTAAACTCCTGTTGAGCCTCATCAATGACATCCTCGACCTTGCCAAGATTGAAGCTGGTCAGATGGAATTGGAATATGAGCCAGTGGATATTCCGTCATTCTTGGCAAAGGCTGTGGAAAGCTCACAGATTTTGGTTAAGGATAAGCCCGTCGAGATGCGCTCTGAAGTAACCTCTGAAGTACGTGAACTCGACCAATTTGAGGCCGACCCCATTCGTTTGCAACAGATTGTCAACAACCTACTATCCAACGCTGCTAAGTTTACCGAGCAAGGTTCAATTACGGCCAAAGCGCGGCTTGAAAACGGCTCCGTCATCATCTCAGTAGCGGATACGGGAATGGGGATTGCTCAAGACAAACTCAATATCATTTTCGAGCGTTTCCGTCAAGCCGACCAATCCTCGACTCGTCGCGCTGGTGGTACGGGCCTCGGGCTTGCCATCACGCGCCAATTGATTGGGATGCACGGTGGAGATATTTGGGTCGAAAGTGAAATCGGTAAAGGCACAACCTTTAGCTTCAGCATCCCGCTGGAACGACGGAAGGAACCCGCTGGCGATTAAGTCTAGCGATAGCCGATAGATTTAATTTTTAGGGGCAGGCAGCACAACACCTGCCCTTATCGTTTCTCAGCCCAATTCGTGCCTATTCAGAAGTTGTTCCAATAAGTCATTGTCCAGCGGCGGATTCTGTTTAGCCTTGCCGATGGGGTCTTGTACCTTGTCTTGTCCCAACAGCGCATAGCCGAGATTTAAATTGGCATGACTCAACACTTCAAGGTCATAGCCCCCCTCGGTCACAAAGATAATCCGTCCTTCGCACAACACCTGTGCCGTTTGGATCAGCCAGCGGGTCATATTGGCAAACATCGGTAGGGATAACTGCAAATTTGCCAATGGGTCGCGCCAATGGGCATCAAATCCAGCCGATACTAATATCAATTCTGGTTGAAAACGCGCCAACGCAGGCAAAACCAGACGTTGATACAGGGTTTCAAAAGCCGCGTCGCCAGCACCTGCGGGGAGGGGAATATTCATCGTAAAGCCATGCCCCGCGCCACTGCCAATTTCTAAGAGACTGCCAGAACCGGGATAGAGCGGCGATTGGTGAGAGGAAATGAAATAAACGGAGGGGTCTTCGTAAAAAGCGTCCTGCGTGCCATTGCCATGATGCACATCAAAATCCACGATAGCGACTCGGCCAAATTTCGCTTGGGCATATCGCGCCGCAATCGCAATGTTGTTCAACAGACAAAATCCCATGCCGCGTGTCGGAGTGGCATGATGACCGGGAGGCCGAATCGCTGCATAGCCGTTGTCGGCCCCTTTTTCCATTACGGCATCCACTACATTGAGTAATCCCCCGACGGCAATTCGCGCCAGTTCATAAGACTCTGGCAGGACATAGGTATCAGGGTCAAGCCCCACCGTGCGTTCCTGCGAGGCAATCCATTGCAACACATCCAAATACTCAGTCGTGTGGACGCGCTGAATTTCGTCCGGTGTGGCTTCGCGGGGGTCAATCAACATAAAATCTTGGATAATGCCCGATTCTTCCAGTCGTTTTTGAATGGCGGTCAGTCGTCCGGCATGTTCCGGGTGTCCGGGTAGAGTGTGTTGGGCAAAACGGGTATCGGTAAAAAATGCAGTGGTCATAGGGTGGGTATCCAGAAAACAAAAAACTCGCCGTTGAAGCGAGTGTACATCAATTTATTGAGAGTGGCGACGACTGGATTTGAACCAGTAACCAACGGCTTATGAGTCCGCTGCTCTGCCATTGAGCTACGTCGCCAGTATATTTAATATTATAGCGGAGGGGATGGGGGTGTCAATGCCTCGCTTTTGTCGAGTGACCTAATTCATTATACTTGGGGGAATTTTGTTTTTTGAGGCATAGGACAAAAATCGTGCGACATATTTTACTGGGAATAATTCTGATTTTCGTTAGCTCGATGGCCTGCTCACTTTCCACGTCCAAAGACGATCAAGAGACAGATGTTGAGCCAGCCAGCACCGACAATTGGGTCAGCTTCCAAGCCACCAATGTGAGCATCGGCGCACCGCCTAACGATTGGTTATTGGTACCAACGGTGCAAGGTGAGATTGACGCGCTGTTTACCCAACTAAATGCGTCCGACACCTCGGTAGCCAATGTGTTTTTGGCTTTATCAGGCGTGGCAACAAGCAATGGTTATCATCTGATTTTGATGAAACGCGATGGGACAGCATGGGCAACCGTTTATTCTGAACCATTGCCGTCTACCTATGAGGTTTTTTTAACCACCACTAAAGAGGATTGGGAACGGCGGGGTATCCCGATTTTGAGTGAGCGCGAGGTCAATTTGCCAATGGGCAAGGCTGTCCGCCGTGAATTCGAGCTTCCGGTTGGGCAAGCAACACGCTGGCAAGACAGTTCCTCAACAGCGAGTCAGGCGCTTGACCGACAATATCAATATCTCCTCTCAATTGGCAGTGAGGTTTACACCCTGACTTTTGACGCACAAGCGGCTGACTTTAACGACTATAAAGCCATTTTTCAGGCAATGGCACTCTCTTTTTCGGTTAATTGAAAGTGCCTCTCACAGATTGATTTCACTTGTGCTGCACACACTACCCCACCTACAATGAATGCTGCAAGTTAACCTTTACGCTACATTCAGAAAGAGATAAGGCGTGAAATCCAAATTGACGTTTCGACTGATCTGCTTGAGTTTGTTATTAGTAATGGCGTTGCCTTCGGCTGTTTTGGCCTCTGAAAATTATCCGATCCATTCACACCCCACTCAAGATGGGGACAATACGCTGACCTATGGAACTGAAGTGACGGGCGAAATTACGGCTGAAGCCTTTGAGCAGTTTTGGACATTAGAAGCGGCTTCGGCAGACCGAATTGGGGTCGTGGTTGAACGTACCGGAGGCAATCTCGTGCCAATGGTGTCTATATTCGATGCCTCGGGTACGGAAGTAGCCTATAGCTATGGCCCGAATGACACTCAATCGGGTTCTCAGATTGACAGTTTCACTCTCCCCACTGCCGGAAGCTATCAGGTACGTGTGTTTCGCCAATATGAGGACTCTGGGACAACGACTGGCACCTATTCGCTCAATGTCAGTCTATTTGCCACTGCGGAGGATTTTGCCAATAATGTGACCCCCGTTGGTGAAGTCACCTATGACGCCCCGGTACAGGGTAATGTGACCCCCAATCGCTGGCGCAATGTTTATACATTACAAGCGGGCGGAGCCGACGTGATCGGTGTACGGGTTGAACGTACCAGCGGTACGTATGTTCCTTATGTAGAGGTGCTGGATGCCAACGGCGAGGTGCTGTCCGGTGGCTATGGCTACAACAACGATGCGTATGATGCTGCCGTCATTCAGGAGACGGAACTGCCGGGACCGGGGCAATATAGTGTGGTCGTCAGCCGCAATAATGGATTTGATGGCTTAACAGTGGGTGGATATAACCTGACGGTCACTTTGCTTGGCTCTGGTGATGACAATCCGATTTTGTCGGGCAACACCCCCGGCACAATCACCTACGATGAATCGGTCTCCGGGGAGTTGACCAATGCCATTTGGTATCAAGATTGGGTACTCACGCCAGCTTCAACTGATCGCGTGTCCATCACTATGACCCGTACCAGTGGCAATCTCATTCCTCGTTTTGTCATTTTGGGTGGTAGCGGCCAAGAACTGTACACAGCCTATGAAGATTATTCCTATGCCCAAGCAACCATCGAAAACTATGCTTTTGATGTGGCAGGGACGTTCACGGTACGTGTGTTCCGTGCCGATGAAAAATTTGGCTCAACCACTGGTGGTTATGAAATGGTGGTGGCCTTGCAAGGTGCAGGTGAAGATAGCGAAACCATGCAGGGCTTCACTGGCGCGATTTCTAAAGGTACGCCCGTAACAGGCTCGGTAACCAACGCACGTTGGGCCGATGCTTGGACATATGAAGGCCTCAGCGGTGAGGTCATTGATGTTACCGTCGAGCGTACTAGTGGCACGCTCATTCCCTTGCTGGAAATCCGTGATGCCAATGGACAAACCATCACCTCAGCCTATGTGGAGGATACAGGGGATCGGGCCGCAATTACTCGTTTCACTGTCCCGAATAATGGGCAGTATCGGATCGTCGTGGTGCGTAATTCTGAGCAGTCAGGTTACACCACAGGCGAGTACAGTCTGACCGTTACGGATTCTGTCGTACAATAGCCAAGACCGACAAAAAACGGTATTCTATAGGGGCAACATCTGCCCCTATTTTGTTTTACAGAACACTAAACAAAACCATGCTCCCAACTCGACTCGAAATCAAAAACTTCTTGGCCTATCGTACCCCCGACCCCATCTTGTTTGATGGCATTCATCTGGCTTGCCTATGTGGGCCGAACGGCGCAGGTAAATCTTCTTTGTTAGATGCCATCACATGGGTGTTGTGGGGCAAGGCACGCGGACGCTCCGATGATGATCTCATCCATCTGGGCCAAGAGGAAATGCAGGTTACGCTCGAATTTTTGCAGGGGGATACGCGCTATCGGGTTACACGCAAACGCCGCTTGGGGGGAATGCGAAAAGATGGCTCACGCGGGACGGGCACCTCCTCCCTTGACCTATTTGGCTGGGATGTTGAAGGCAACACCTATCGAGTCATCAATGAGCCGTCGGTGCGCCAGACCGAAAAGAAAATTGTGGACTTGCTGCATTTGGATTACGAAACCTTTGTAAATTCGGCCTTTATACAGCAAGGTAGGGCCGACGCCTTCACCACCAAGACCCCCGCCGAGCGCAAACGAATTTTGGCCGAGATTTTGGGCTTGAATCAATGGGAGATGCTCGAAGACAAGGTCAAAAAACGCCTACAAGACCTCAATACCGAATTCAATACCATCCAGATGCAATTGGCTGATATGGAGCGGGAAATCGCGCAGGAACCGAGGATTATCCAAGAATATGAATTGGCGGATGCTCAACTAGAAGACCTGCGCGAAAAAGTGCGCGAAGCTGAAGATCGGTTTATGGAGTTGTCGGGGGCGGATGCTGAATTCACGGCAGCACGTTCCGAAAAACGGGCCGTCGAGCATCAAATGGAAGAACGGCGGCGCAATATTGCTGAGGCCGATGACGCCATCCGCCGTTCCGAGGAGCGTTTACAGCATTACGAAAGCATTCTGGCCCAACGGGATGAAATTGAGCAGGGCTATACCCGCCTCAATGAAATCCGCGAAGCTAATCAAGCACTCAGTGATGCTCTGCGGGTTCAACACGATATTGAACAGCGTATCAACGAACTGACTCTACAAATTCAGCAAGCACGCCAGCAAATTGAACTTGAGATTACCTCGGTTGAAACTTCCATTGCCGAAGCACAGCGCACGGTTGAAAAAGGCAATGAGGTCTCCGCCGAATTAGAGAATGTTTTTGGCGAAATTTATCTCCTAGAGCAGTCCGAAAACAGTCGTGACCAAATTCAGCAGGAAATCAGCGCTCTAAAAGAAGAACAAGCCGGACTTGGCGTGGAGAACAAAGCGCTGCGTACCGAGATGAACGACATCAAAGAACGCATCGAAATTATTGAACACACCACCGAGGCGCTTTGCCCATTATGTCGCCAGCCACTTGATGAAACCCACCGCCTGCATCTATTGGGAGATTTGCAGCAAGAGGGTAAGGAAAAAGGGGACTTGTTTCGTGCCAACGATGCTCGGATGAAAGAAATTCGGGAGGATATTGACGAGAAGCAGCGTTCGATCCAAGACATTACCCAAATGGTCGCCCAACTGCCTTTTCTAAGGAATAAGCGCGGCAGTCTTGAACAGCAAAATCGTGATGCAGAACTGGCAAATTTGCGTGTGCAGGAATATCAAGGCGTCTTGGAAAAATTGCAGGCCCGTCTTGTCAATCAGGATTACGCCCCCGAACTGCAATCCCAACTCACGGAGGCCCTAGCCGAGCGGGATAAGCTGGCCTATGACCGCGACACCCATGACAATGTGCGTGCCATGTTGGATGAATTGCAGGGCTACGAAAAACGGGCTACCGAGTTGGAATCGGCCCTGCAAAGTATCCCGTTGATTGAAGGCAGCCTACACGAGGCTCAAGAACGCAAAAATCGCTGGCAGGAGTGGCTGGCCCTTGATGAACAACGCTTGCAAAGTATTGAAGAAAACTTGGTGACGTTACAGACCCGTTTGGATGAAATGCACCGCCGCGAAAAACTTTGGAAGCAACTTCGCACTGAAGAACGCAATGCGATTGAAAAGCGCACCGGACTAAAACAACGCCTTGCTTCCATTGATGATCTGCGCGAACGCCAAAAAACCCTTACCCAGCGCCAAACCCACCTAAGTGAACAACGCGGGGTCTATGAGCAGTTGCGAAATGCCTTTGGCAAAAACGGCATCCCCGCCATGATTATCGAGGCTGCCATTCCTGAACTCGAAGAATCCACCAATCAACTGCTGCATCGCATGACCGACGGACGGATGACCGTGCGGTTCGATACTCAGCGCGAGAAAAAGACGGGTGGGGTTGCCGAAACGTTTGACATTTGGATTGGCGACGAACTAGGTCAGCGCGATTACAGCCTGTACAGCGGTGGGGAAGCCTTCCGCGTGAATTTTGCACTGCGGGTTGCCATCAGTCAGTTATTGGCACGACGGGCCGGGGCACAACTTCGCACCCTATTTATTGACGAGGGGTTCGGCGCGTTGGACGATGTGGGCCGCGAACGCTTGGTGGAAGCCATCACCGCCATTCAAGACGATTTCGATTTGGTGCTGGTCATCACTCATATTGAGGAATTAAAAGAGGCGTTCCCGGTGCGCTTGGAGATCGAAAAATCGCCACAGGGCAGTCGGATACGCCTCGGTTTGTAGATCGTTCTATTTTTCTTGGGCTTGTTTTTCCATACGGGCAATTTCCTGCTGTACCAATTCACGCCGCAGAATCTTACCAACGGCGGTACGGGGCAGGGCATCCAAAAATTCAAAGCGCGATGGGATTTCGTAACGGGCCAATTTTTGGGCGGCGAATTCCATCAACTCCTGCTCGGTGACGCTCATCCCCGGCTTGACCACGACCCATGCTTTTAGCGCCTCTTGTCCCACTTTTTCGGGATGGGGGATGACTCCGACTGCGACTTCGGCAACGGCTGGATGGGCGTTTAATACCTGATCCACCTGATTTGGATAGACATTAAAGCCGCCAATCAGCGCCATATCCTTCTTACGATCTACGATATAAAAATAACCATCATCATCCATGTAGCCTAAGTCGCCTGTCAGTAGCCAGCGCCGTCCAGTTTCGTCTTGGACAATTGCGTTTTGTGTTTCGGTAGGGCGCTCATGGTAATGCGACATCAATTGGGGGCCGCTGATGGCAATCTCCCCGATTTCTCCGACACCTAATTCACGGTTCGGATCACCCGCATCTACAATTTTGGAAATGGTATCGGGTAGGGGTAATCCCACCGAGCCGACCTTGCCGCCGCTTTGTAGGGGGTTGACGTGGGTGGCGGTGGGGGCTTCGCTCATACCATAGCCCTCGGTCAATTTGCCCCCCGTCAATTTTTCAAATGTCTCTTTGGTGGGGCGTGGCAGCGGCGCAGACCCACTCAGGCAGTGTTTAATCGAGGACACTTTATATTTACCAGAGACCACCTCCGGATGGGCGTTGATGGCATTATAGAGAGCGGGTACGCCATGAAAAATCTCCGGTTCATAGGTGGTGATGGTATCCAGCATATCATCAATATCGCGGGCATTGGGCACGATAATCATTGTCCCGCGTGTGGTCACGGCTGTCGCAATCACCGAAATCATGCCAAAAACATGATAGAACGGAATCGCCGCCAGCATCTTGACCCCCGGCGCGGCGGGTTCAGTGCCAACCAGCACCGCATTTTGTTGTAAGGTATTGGCGACAATCGCGCTGTGGACACCTACTGCGGCCTTGCTGGGGCCAGTCGTGCCGCCTGTATACTGGAAAATCGCCGGGTCATCTTTGGTGGGGCGGATTTTCGGCTGCTGTCCCGCATATTTTCTTAATAAATCAGGTAGGGCATGGTCGCCGGGTTGAATTTCCACACGATGCCCTCCCTTTTTCTCTTTGGCAATTCCAAATAAAAAGGCGGCAGCAGGTGGAAACCCCTCTTTGATGTTGGTGACAATAACCTGTTTCAACGGCGTTTGGGCACGAATCTGGCGGACGGCATTATAGAACAGGCTGAGGGTGACAATAGCCTTGCAGCCGCTGTCTTGCATCATCTCTGCCAAGCGTGCTGGTGGATAGGTCGGGTTCAGCCCTACCGCGATCATGCCTGCTCCCAATGTACCGAACCATGCGATTACAAAGGCTGGACAGTTGGGCATCAGCAGTGCGACCCGATCCCCTTTTTGCAGCCCTAAATCATACAAGGCTGCCCCCAGTGCATCAGCATGTTGTTTCAATTGGGCATAGGTCATGGCTTGGCCTATCCGTCCCACCACAGGCAGCACTGCCGAGGTAATGGTCACAGGTGTATTGGGCGCACTCTCAGCGGCCCGGGTCAGAATATCGGCCACTGTCCAATCGGGATAAGGTTCGAGGGTCTTGGGCACATGGGGATCGTAATGTTTTAACCAGCGTTTTTCAGCGGCTACCGAACTCATCTAATTTTGCTCCTAAACTAATTTGGTCTTAATTTATAATAGCATTATTCGGCAGAGATCGTTTTGTTATAAACCCATTCCTCCGCCATAATTTCCATGCCTGCTTTGTGATACAGATGCTGCCCAGCGATATTGTCATGGGTAGTAATCAACATGGCCTGTGCGGCGCCGTGTGCCCTTAAATGTTGCAACCCTGTTCGCATGAGGGCCAATCCCAATCCCTGCCCCTGATAATCCACATGGGTTTGGATGTAATCAACCCAGCCAATTTGCTGCCGACTGCGGAACCATTCTTTGCGGCTAAAGGAACATTCCAGATAGGCCACCATTTTGCCAGCGGGATTTTTGATGACCAAATGCTGATACTGTGGGTGATAAATCAGTTCCTTTTGGTGTTCCAGCATCACCGCCGCAAATCCATAAAGCGCTTGGTATTCCGCCAATTCACTTTCTATCAGCGGCTCGATTTCAAATCTGGCAGGCAGCGCAGGTGCTTCGATAGGTTTTTCCAGCCCACACCCCATGTAAACATTGTACCCGTTTTGGATAAGGGCAAACCCCTGACTTTCCAGCAGGGCGATGTCTTGATCGGTATCTTGCTCAAACGGGGCTACCCCAACCGTCAAAGCCGTATGACGCTCACGGGCAATTTCTGTTAATCGTTGGCTCGACCAATTGAGTATCGCTTCGGCAATTTCGGTGCGGTTTTGGGTAGGGTGGATGACTCGCTCTAAGCCATAGGCGGTGCTTTCGGCGTGGCGTTTGGAAAGCATAACAAAGCCGATAATTTCGCCCTGTTCATCTTCCCATAAGGCGGCGTCCCGCTTATCCCATAAGCGAGAACTCATCAGCAATTTCAAACGCCACACCGTTGGATAGCGATTTACATACCCCGCCCCGCGATAGGTAATCAGTAGATGGAGTACCCGGTCAAGGTCTGCTTGCGTATAGGGGCGCATCTGCCTGCTCCGACTTTCTAGCCCGCCCAAAATTTTGTAATAATGATAGCCCAAGACGCATCAAAAGTGGCAGAGGATCTTAACCATGACCGATTTTAAATCACACCTTCTTGTGCGATTAGATGACCGGATTGCCGCGGTTGGCGAATCAATGATGGGGCAGATGAACAATCAATCCCTGTGCCAGATTCAAAAAGATGGGTGTATCACAGGTGGTCTCAAATATGATGAAGGCCGGTTGGAAACATTGCAGACTTTTCGTCGTTTGATTGCGGAACATCTGGAACACTCCCCGGGATTGATTCACGCTGAAGTGCTGCGCCGTGAAGCCCAACTCGAAAGATTCCAGCAGCAGAGTCACCCATCTATTCAATGGCTGGCCTATTGGCTGGGGGCGGTTGATATGGCCCATGAAATACTTGTTTGGATAGACGGGAAAGAGGCTTTATAGACCTCTCTCCCAGTAGAGTTTAGATAATCTCGCGCTCGTGATAGATGCCAAAAACCTCCCGCATCATGTCCATTGTTTCCTGCAACGTGGCATAGGCCCGCGCACACTCAATCAGATAGGGCATGGTGTTTTCCGTACCCAGACACGCCTGACGCAGATTATCAAGCGTTTGGCGCACCCGTTCGTTATCGCGGTTTTCGCGTAACTGCTTAAGGCGATTAACTTGCCGTTCATGTCCCTGTGGATCCATTTCCAAAATCGGGATACGCAGTTCAGCGTCGGGGTCGGCATATTCGTTCACGCCTACGATAATGCGCTCTTTACGATCCATTTCACGGGCATGGCGGAACGCGGAATCGGCAATTTCCTGTTGAATGTATCCGGCCTCAATCGCGGGCAGTACCCCACCAAATTCCTCAATTCGCCGGAAGTATTCGTAAACTTCGGCTTCCATATCGTTGGTGAGTTTTTCCACAAAATACGAGCCGCCGAGAGGGTCAATCGTGTTGGCTGCCCCGGTCTCATGCGCGATGATTTGCTGCGTGCGGAGGGCGATGGTTACGGCATGTTCGGACGGTAGCGCCAGCGCTTCATCCATGCTGTTGGTATGCAGCGATTGTGCCCCGCCTAACACAGCGGCAAGGGCTTGCATCGCCACCCGCGCCACATTGATTTCGGGTTGTTGGGCGGTCAATGAAACCCCTGCGGTTTGGCAGTGGAAACGGCACAACCACGAACGGGGGTCTTTTGCGCCGAATGTCTCGCGCATTTCCCGTGCCCAAATGCGACGGGCCGCTCGCAGTTTGGCAATTTCTTCAAAAAAGTCGTTATGCACATTAAAGAAGTACGACAAACGTGGTGCGAATTCATCAATATCCAGTCCGCGTTTAAGCGCCCATTTGACATATTCGATGCCATCCGCCAGCGTAAAGGCGAGTTCTTGGGCGGCGGTGCTGCCGGCCTCGCGGATGTGATAGCCACTGATGCTGATGCTGTTCCATTGGGGCAGGTGGCGGGTTGCAAATTCAATTGTATCTGTCACCAGTCGCATCGAGGGTTCGGGGGGGAAGATATATTCCTTTTGAGCGGTAAATTCTTTGAGAATGTCATTTTGTAATGTGCCGCGCAGTTTATCCATCGAGACGCCTTGTTTTTCGGCGGTGACAATGTAATAGGCCCAGATGACGGCGGCGGGACTGTTGATGGTCATCGAGGTTGAGACCTGATCCAGCGGAATCCCATCAAACAGAATTTCCATGTCCTTCAATGATGAAACCGCCACCCCGCATTTGCCGAATTCACCAAGCGACTCCGGTGCGTCGGTGTCATAGCCCATCAGGGTGGGTAAATCGAAGGCCACGCTCAGGCCCATATTGCCCTGTTCCAGCAGATACTTAAAGCGCGAGTTCGTTTCTTCGGCGGTGCCAAATCCGGCAAACATCCGCATTGTCCACAATTTCCCCCGATGTCCAGTGGCGTGGATGCCGCGTGTAAAGGGATATTCCCCCGGCAGGCCCAAATCACGCATGTAGTCGAGTTCGTTGACATCGAGCGGCGTGTACAGACGTTCAATCGGGCGGCTGCTTTCGGTGATGAAGGTGTCACGCCGTTCGGGGGCTTTTGCCAACGTCTTATTTAACGTAGTGGCTTCCCATCGCTCGGCCTGATTTTGCAATGCGTCTAAAAACAACGAATCAAACATGCGTCAATGGCTCCTAAACTCAAATTTCCGCTTCGATTTGGGGATTATAACATAGGAAATCAGGTATGATTGGAGGGGCATTTTTATATTCCGGCATCGGTTGGGAGAGTAAATAACATGCGGGTAGTAGTCCAGCGGGTCACCAAAGGGTCAGTCACGGTGGAAGGCCGAATAACGGGGTCGATTGAGCAGGGTTTTGTGATTTTATTGGGGGTCAAAAATGGCGATACCGAAGCCGAGGCCCGGTGGTTAGCCAACAAAATCGCGGGCCTGCGCGTTTTTGATGACGACGAGGGCAAGATGAATCGCTCCTTATTGGATGTGGGCGGTGGTGCTTTGGTCGTTTCGCAATTTACCCTCTATGCCGATGCCCGTCGTGGCAAGCGTCCCGGTTTTACCGATGCGGCCCCGCCAGAAATCGCCGAACCACTGGTCAGTCGTTTTGTGGAATTATTGCGAGAATTTGGAGTGCAGCGTGTCGAAACTGGCGTCTTCCGCGCCATGATGCTGGTCGAAATTTATAATGATGGCCCAGTCACCATTTTGCTAGAACGGGACGCCGAGGAAAAAGAGGGGGCATAATGTCAAACCTAGCATCACAAATTCCCTTGCCGCCGCCTGAATATCGCCATAATGTCGGGGCAGTTGATCCTAAACGTTATGAGAATCCGAGCGGAGACTTGATCTATCCTACCATCTCATCGCACTACTATCGTAAGTTTTTTGATTTTGGCTGTGGCTGTGGACGGGTGGCCCGTCAATTGGCCCTCCAAAAAGTCCAGCCCGAAGCCTATCTTGGCATTGATCTCCATGCGGGTATGATTCAATGGTGTCAGGAAAATATCACACCCCATGTGCCTCAATTCAGCTTTTTGCATCACGATGTGTTTTATATTGGCTGGAACAAAGGATCGCCTAACAAGGTGCTGCCCTTTCCGGTGGATACCCAAGATTTTACTTTTGTGAATGCGATTAGCGTTTTCACGCGCCTCGAACAAGACTCAGCGGTGTTCTATTTGGCAGAGGTCAATCGTATTTTGGCAGAGGATGGCATTTTTCATGCGACATGGTTCTTATTTGACAAAGCCGACTTTCCAATGATGCAGGATTTCCAGAATGCGCTCTATATCAACATTGCCGACCCGGTAAACGCCGTGATTTTTGATAAGACGTGGGTGGTTGATGAGACACAAAAGAACAATCTAAAAATCATTGGTATCGAACCACCACGAGTACGGGGCGGACAATGGGTGTTGACGATGGCCCGTCCAAGTCATCCCTCTCCGGCCAAAACGATTCCGGCGGCGAATACAACTTCCGGCAAGCCCGCAAATTGGGTAAAGCGGCTTGGACTAAAACTTGCGGGGCATCCATAACCCCACGCAGTCGCAAAATATTCGATTCCCCTATCTTAGTGAGTTTGAACCTACGAATAGGTGTAGGGATACGCTAGAATAACAAAACAATTCGATTTTCATTCGAGTGAGCAAAAATCTACATGCGACGACATAACATCTATCCATTCACAGCCATTGTCGGTCAAGAACCTATGAAACGGGCCTTAATCCTCAACGCCGTCAGCCCGACGATTGGGGGAGTCTTGATTCGTGGGGAACGTGGGACTGCTAAATCTACCGCAGTACGGGCGCTGGCAGCCCTTTTGCCCGATATTGAGGTCGTGGCTGAATCGCCGTTTAATGATGACCCCAAACGCCCTGACCAGTGGTCTGACCTCGTACATGAATGGAAAGAGGCTGGACGTGATATTCGCACAACTACCCGGCAGCGCCGATTGGTGGATTTGCCTGTCGGTGCTACTGAAGACCGCGTGGTCGGGACGCTTGATATTGAAAAAGCCATCAAACTAGGCGAGAAGCATTTTGAGCCGGGGGTCTTGGCTGCTGCCAATCGTGGTATTTTGTATGTGGATGAAGTAAACCTGCTGGACGATCACTTGGTTGACCTGCTACTTGACTCCGCCGCGATGGGCATTAATGTGGTCGAGCGTGAAGGCATTAGTTTCCAACATCCGGCCCGTTTCATCTTGATTGGCACGATGAACCCCGAAGAAGGCGAACTCCGCCCTCAACTGCTGGATCGTTTTGGTCTATCAGTCGAAGTGCGCGGCCTTAACGACCCGCGTGAACGCCTCGCTATTTTGGAGCGCCATATCGAATTTGATAACGACGCCAATAAATTCTATCAAGTTTGGATGCCCTATGAGCAAGCCCTGTCTGATCGGATTGGCGCAGCGACTGAGATCGTGGAAGAAGTGGAATACTCCCGCGAAAATCTCTATACCATTGCCAACCTGACCAGCACTTTGCTGATTGACGGACATCGCGCTGACTTGGTAATTCTCAAGACCGCCCGTGCCAATGCTGCTTATGAAGGCCGTCGGAGCATCAATAACCACGACATTTTGCTCGCCGCCGAATTAGCCTTGCCACACCGTGTCAAGCGCGGGCCATTCTCGGATGCTGTCCTCAATATGGCAGAACTCGGCAATAAGCTCGACGAAATTTCTGCTGAATACGAAAACAATCCCGAAGCCCAAGCATCCACTGAAACGGGCGAAAACAACGCCACTAAAAAAAAAGTGACTCGGTAGACGGGCAGAGTGGTGAAGAGGTTCAGGAAATGAGTGAGGCTGAACCCGCACCACAAAATGTCTTCGACACAGGCAGCAATTACTGGTGGGAGGGGGGCAAACAGGTTAAAACGGGTGAGGAATTTGTCGCCCGCAGCCTCGATACCCCCCTTGACCGCCTGACACGCAAAACCTCCGGACGCCGCAGCCGCACCCACACAGACCGTAAGCGGGGTCGTTATATCCAAGCCCGCCCTGCTGGTAATCGCACTGATGACGTGGCCTTTGATGCGACCCTACGGGCCGCTGCTCCCTACCAACTAGAGCGCACTGAAGAACGCGATACCAGCGATCTTGCCTATTCCATCCACATGGAAGACCTTCAGCGCAAAGTCCGCGTGAAGAAATCAGCCAATCTCATTTTGTTCGTGGTGGATGCCAGTTGGAGCATGGCGGTTGCCGAACGTATGAAGGCCACCAAAGGCGCGATTATGTCCCTACTAACCGATGCCTATCAACGGCGTGACCGGGTGGGTTTGATTGTGTTCCAAAAAGACCGTGCCCTGATTGTCCTACCGCCAACGAGTTCTGTCACGCTGGCAAAAAAGGCCTTAGTAGATATTCCAGTCGGTGGCAAAACGCCCCTTTCAGCAGGGCTAAAATTGGCTTATGAGATCATCCGCCAAGAACAGGCCCGCCATCCCGATGTCATGCCGATGATGATTTTGCTGACGGATGGGGCAGGCAATGTAGCGATAACCGACCTGCCACCACAAGAAGAAGCCCATCGTATCGCCGACCTATTTGACGAACACCACATCCGCACTGTAACCATCAACATGGAACACGCGGCCTTCGATCAGGGGTTGGCGCGAAGATTAGCGGAACGGCTCGGTGGGCCATGTTACACCCTAAGTGAACTCAAGGCCGAAATCTTGTATGAGACGGTGAAACAGGAGTTGAATACCCTATGACCACTGACCCAATGGATGACGCCAAACAGTTCCGGCTCATTCTGATAGATCCCAATCAGGGGTTATGCAATGCGTTCCAGAAGCACTTTGATGGTTTGACTAATGTGGAAATTGCCAAAGGCTACTTTGAAGAATTGCCGGAATTTGATTGCATGGTCAGCGCCGCCAATTCATTCGGATTGATGGATGGTGGGGTTGATCTGGCGATTTCACGCTTTTTTGGCTGGCAGTTGATGGATCGAGTGCAAGCCAAGATTTTAGAAGAATTTCTGGGCGAACAGTCGGTGGGTACATCTATCATTGTGGAAACGGGTCATGAAAAACACCCATTTCTGGCCCATACCCCAACCATGCGTGTACCAATGGAAATTACTCACACCGATAATGTCTACAAAGCGATGTGGGCCATGCTCTTGGCAGTGTGGCGTCATAATCAAGTTTCGGATAGGCCAATTAAGATCGTGGCTTGTCCGGGACTTGGAACAGGAGTAGGCCAAGTGCCCTATCCTGAATCGGCCCGTCAAATGGCAATGGCCTATCGCAATTTTCATTTCCCACCATATCGGATTGACTGGCCCTATGCTTCCTTTCGTCAAGAGCAAATTCGCTTTGGCGGGGATTATGGGTTTCGGATTCCGCCGGAAACAAAACTTTAGGCGGGTCTATCCTTTAGTGGGATGAGGGTCAGTCCGATAAAGGCCACGCCAATTGCGGCGATCAATGCTAATTTTTGGAATGGCCCAAAACTTGACCCCTCCCGCAGCATATCCGCCAACACAATCGCAATTGCCCCTAAGACACCCCCTATCACACAGGCAGTTCCCATCACGCGCTTGGTGATGGTGAAATCTTCTGAAAGCACACGTTGAATCCATTGGGTCATAGCTTAAATCTATTCCTTCGCAGGTGGAGTATCTGGCTTGGGTGTTTCGTCAGTAGGGGCACTGACGGCGGGCGGTTCTGATAATTTTGCCCCATCAACAGCAGGGTTAGCTATTGTTTCTTTAACCTTTTCGGCGGGCTTGGCTTCGGCGACGCTTTCCGCTTCTGGTTCAGCAATGACGACCTGTGCCTCGCCAGTTGAGAACAACCGACGTGGGCCTTTCGTTCGTAAGCCCGGACGGGTCTGCAAAATATCTGCTCGTAGCCACAGTTCTGGTTTGGCATATAACCACGCATAGACCAAGATGGGGAACACCACATACACAATCGGGGCTTCTTTGCCTGCGCCATTTTCATCCACTGGCGGCAACGTGGTGATGTGCAGCGCCCAATAGCCAATGAGGAAAAATAAGGTTCCCATAATCAACAAGGTATAACTACCCCGTTTTTCCAAAAGATAGGCCGCCATAAACAGCACCGGATATAGCTCGATGTAGTAGGTGGTGGCGACACGCGGCGCAATTAATAAAGAGGCACAGGTCGCTAACATCACCCCCCAAAAGAAATTGGTGCTGTCCTGCTTAACAATCGCTTTGTACCAATAGCGCCCCACCGGAATGAGGATCAATACCGACAAAATTATTTGAGCAATCAAGCTCACGATATCGGGAATTTCGTCAAAGGGGTGGGTCAGAATATGCGCGACCGGATAGGTTTCGGCGTAATTGGAATAATTGAAAACCCGATCTCGCCATTCACTAAACCACTCAGGCCGTAAAATAAAGGAGATACTGGTTAACAGGATAAAGGTTGTAAAAAAGCTAGTGACCAATTGACGGCGGTCATTGCGAAAAGCCCAGAGTAGCAGTAGCGGGATGATAATATAACTCGTTTGAGGCTTGATGGTTGAAAGAGCTAACATCACACCCGCAAATCCATCTTTGCGATAGGCAATCCCCCAGTAGGCCGCGATATGAAACCCGAACGCCAAAAATGCGGGTTGCGCTAACAGCAGCCCGCGCACCGAAAAATAGCTGGTGATGACGGTCAATAAAAGTAAGGCAAGTGTGATCGGTTTAGGCAGCCACCCTAATATGTCAAGCTGAAGAACCAATGATCCAATCAATAGCAGCAGCAAAAATTCCATAAAAATAGCCGCTGCCAGTTGAAATTCAAGTAGCGCCAATGGCCCAAACAAAATGATCAAGTAGAAAGGATAGACAAATTGAAACTCATCTTCATCATCTTTTGCCAGACGGTCATAGATGGCGAGTTGACTTTGAATGCCCACTTCATCGTCATAGGGGCTAAGGCCATCCTCCCAGAATAATTTGCCACCCTGCCATGTAGGATAAATATCTGTCGCCCCTGCCGTCAAATTTTGATAAATGGCAATGCTGCTGGCGACTGCGAAGATATAGGCCCCAATAATGAGTAATATCCAACCCGCAAACCTTGAATTTATGCTATTTGCAGCTTTCACGCCAAATATGCCCTCTCTAAAAAAGTGAAGCATTCTATCATATTCTATAGGATATGCGTTTCAGAATTTTGATGCGAATCCCTTCAAAATTTGGGGAAACAAACTTTCTGCGGCACAATTGTTTGCAGTCGGCTTAAATAGGTTGATGAGAGATTTTGCAAAGAGTTTGCAAAATTTATCACAAGGTGTATAATCGCATCAATTTTTAGGCCGAAATGCCCATGTATTGTCATTCACACACGACAATTGAGTTTATTACGCATCACGACACGACGGCGTATTGGCCGCACGGCGTTGTTGTTTGAATTAATCGGGTTGTAAATCACAAAGTGCAGTTGGGCTGATCTACATTGGCTCAGGAGGAATACGTTTCATGTCTACGTCTCGTGCGATCAGGCCGACCCCCGCCTCGGCTAAAACCGAGATTGATACGCCCTCACAAGGGCAGGTTCAAGTTGCTCCCGTTACACGACGAGAGTTTATGTTCTATGTCTGGGGAGCCAGCATGGCCCTCCTGCTTGCTGCCAGTGGTGGCATTATTGTTTGGTTTGCTCTGCCGCGCTTCAAGGCTGGTGAGTTCGGTGGGATTATTGATGTCACCAGCGTCCCCAAACCCGGTGACCCACCCGTGAAATATCCGGCGGGTAAATTCTGGATGTCTAATGATGCCGACAAAGGGTTGGTCGCACTATACACGGTCTGTACCCATCTCGGCTGCCTCTATGCGTGGGCACAATCCAACTTCCGGTTTGAATGCCCCTGTCACGGATCGAAATATACGACGGACGGTACATGGATCGAAGGGCCTGCCCCACGTAGCCTTGACCGTTTCCCGATTGTGGTGACGACCAACAATGGCGAACTGACCAACAACGAAGCGGGTGATCCTATCCCCGGTTTGTCCCCCACCAACGTCGTCAATGTCCGCGTAGATACTGGTAAACGCATCAAACGTGATGGTCGTGTTTAAAACTAGCTTGGCAATAAGTGCTGTTTCGTTTATGAGGAGAATCTGATGTCGGTACTGCCTGTTCCGTCCATCTTGGACGACATCAAAGAAAAGGGTGTCCGTAAGGCGGTTTATGAAACGCTAGACCGGACGACAGAGCGTGTCACTGCCGGGATGAACCTTCAGGATATTCGTGAAGCTCTGCGCGGTGACAAACCCTCACGCCGCCCCAACCCCCGCCTCACACCTCATGCGGATGGGTTCTGGCTGCATATGCGTCCTTCGTACTATCACACTGCCGTAACGGGGTTATATCCTACCTTCCGGTTGGGATGGCTTTCGACCTTCTTCTTTGCCTTTGAGATTATTACGGGCCTCTTCCTGATGATTTTTTATACTCCATCACCAGATGTGGCCTATAACGATATGAAAAACATCCTCGGCAACGTGCCGTTGGGCCAATTGATGCGTGACCTGCATCGTTTGGGTGCCGAGGGTATGGTAACGGTGGTGGCGCTGCATATGCTCCGTACCTTTGTCACCGGGTCGTATAAAAAACCACGCCAGTTTACATGGTTGACGGGTGTTGTGCTGCTGCTCGTCACCTTGTTCCTCAGCTTTTCTGGCTATTTGTTGCCGTGGGACCAACTGGCTTTCTGGGCAGTAACGATTGGTACGTCAATGGCCGAAGCCGCGCCGCCAGCGGTGGTTGGAACCAATGTCAATTTACTGCTGCGTGGTGCGCCCGATATTGGGGCAGGCGGTTTGCTGCGTTTCTATCTACTGCATGTGTTCGCGCTGCCGCTGATTACCGCCATTTTCCTCGGCGTTCACTACTACAAAGTCGTGCTGCATGGTCACAGTCTGCCGCCGCGTGAAGAAGAAGTCGGCAAAGATACAGCCAAGCGCGTGCCAATGGATCGCCGCACTTATTACATTCCTGACGTCATGTCCAACGAATTGGCATGGATTGGGATGTGGGGTTTCATTTTGGTTCTGTTGTGCTTGTGGTTCTTTCATGCCCCGCTAGAAAATCATGCCGACCCGCAGGTAACCCCGCTGCATACGACTGCGCCTTGGTATTTCCTGTGGTTGCAAGGGATGTTAAAACTTGGCGATAAGGTCATCATGGGTGTGGTGCTGCCTACCGTCATTTTCGGATTCTTGTTTGTGCTGCCTTATGTGGATTTGACCCCCAGCCGCCGTTATGCCCATCGCCGTATCGCGCTCTCACTGGGTATGCTCACCTGTTTGGCGCTGGTCATTTTGACCTATATGGGCACGCCCTATTATGGGGTTTCAACCGCCGCCAACGATGAAGTGGCCCAAGAACTCATTCCGATGGAAGGCGTTGGTGAAATTCGTGCTATTCCATTCGATGAATTGCAGGCTAATCTGACGGCTACCGAATCCAGTAATGTGATCTGGACGGTAGAGGTAGATGCGTGGAAGAATTCAACGACACCGGTGGATTTCGATGCCAACGTTTTGGCGCGTGATCCCAATGCCATCGTTATCCGTGAAGATAACCTTGACCAATTGGAAGAACTGTACAAGGAGAATTATCCTGAACTGTGGAAGGCCATCGAAGAATATCACCATCTGTTGTTTGATGAATTCTCCGACAGCTTGCCTCGTGCCACTGGTTACATCAGCATTTCCCTTACCCAATCCAACTTGGTTCGCTGCTATATTTTGATGACGTGGGATGTTCCACAGGTAGATGACGAAGGTGAAATTATCATGAATGATGATGACGAACCCAAGCTACTGCTGAATGAGGAAGGCAATCCCATTCGCGCCATCTCTGGTAAGCAGGTTTATATCCACGAAGAATCTGAGTGGCACGAACATTGATAAAAGCGGCAGGTCGGGATGATGGTTCTGGCCTGCCCTATTCCCGAATTTTGGTAACCAGTACGACCATTCGCGCTGTACGGCGAAGGAAACATTGAATGGAAACTAATCAAAAACAACCTTTCATGGAATTTCCGTCCGTTGAGTCTCGCGTGATTGCCGGTATCCTGTTTTTCACCGGAACGCTGATTCTGCTGGCATGGGCGGCAATTAATGAACCTGCTCGTATGACTGAATTTACCGAGCGCTTCAATGGGCGTTCGGTTGAAACAGGCGCAATCCTGTTTGAAAACAACTGCTCGACCTGTCATGGACCTGAGGGCTATGGGATCGCGGGTCGTGCGCCTGCGCTGAATAACCCCTTCCTCCTGAACTACAACTTTTTCGCGGAACATGATCGCCAAATTGCAGCCTTGAACGACCAGATTGCGGCGTTGGACGCGGAAAAAGAACCCGAAAAGAAGGCCGAACTTGAGGGCCAACTCGCATTGGTCGAAGCCCAACGCCAAGAACTCTATGAAACCCTGCGTTACGACTACAGTGAACAATGGGCCGCTCTCGATGCCCAACTGACCGCTCTCGACAGCCGGATTCAAGAAGAATTGGCGATTCCTGCCAGCTTGCTTGGGGTCGAAGTCCAAAAACGCAGTGATGAAATTTCAGCACTTGAAGCGGAACTGCTCCCCGTGACCGAACGCATCACCGCCGCCCAAACCGCAGGCCAAACGCCCGATGCCGCCGATGTCCAGCAGCAAACTGACTTGCAGACTCAAATTGATGCTAAGAAGGCCGAGTTAAGCCCTTATAGTACCCTAAACGACGAGCGCGCCCCACTATTGGCAAAGACGGGTCGTTATCGTGCTCTGAAGGATGCCCATGAACAGGTGAAAGCCTTGCGTGTGCAAATCGCCGAACTGGAAAGCCAACTGGCGGCACTCCCCGAAGGGGATGCGGGCCGTGCGGACATCGAAACGCAATTGGATACATTGCAGAGTCAACTCTCGACTCAAGAACAAACCCGTGACGATGCCCTGCAAGCGATGATTGATGCCAAAGACATTATTGATTTCGACCCCGAAGCTCCCAGCCGGATGACCCAACTGAAATGGAATGGCACGCTGGAAGACTTGATATATACCACTTTGCTCAGTGGTCGTCCGGTCAGCGCCGCGTATTGGCCTGCCCCAATGGTTGCGTGGTCACAGGATGCGGGTGGCCCACTGCGTCGTGACCAAGTTCAAAACCTCACCGACTACGTATTGAATTGGAGTCGTGAATTTACCCTCCAGGATGTACGCCGTATCAATCAATTGGCGATTGAACCGAGCGCCTCGGCGGGCCCATCCGTAGATGCCGTTTGCCCCGATGTGGAAACGAACCCGGATAGCTGCGTGGTAGATGATATTGTGGCTCAAATTAGCGCTCTTGAGGTAATGGATAGCACCGCAGGACAACAGGCCTATACCGAAAATGCCTGTTCCGGTTGCCATTTCTCTGGTAGCGTAATTGCCCCCGCGCCACAAGGTGTATTTACCCGCGCTCAGGGCTATTCACAGGCAGACCCGGCGACACTTCCGGATGCCCGTCACTACCTTGTCGAGAGTATTTTGTATCCCAATGCACGCTCGGCTGACGGTTTCACCGCCGGAGCGATGCCACAAACCTTTGGTAAAACTTTAGACCTCCAAACCCTTGCCAATATCGTGGCCTACTTGGAAAGCCAAGACCAATAAGGATTCTCGTTCATGAGTGAAAACAGCGTTCCAACAACCGATGGGGCGCTGTTTTTATTTACCGTAAAGTATTGAAACCAAATTTACAAAATCTGTGTAAAATCAAGCCGATTGTCATTTGGAAATGTGTGGTTATACTTCCTGTTCAATACAGCGATTGGTATAATAAAACTTATGTAGATCGGAGGCACAAGTCAGTGTCAAAACGTTTAGCCCTACCTGTTGCCAGCATTATTTTTGGCTTTATCCTGATCGGGATTGTCGTTTCAAATACACCCATCTCGCACGCCCAAGAAGGAGAACAAAACTTGGCTGCGTTGCGTGGGTCGGCTGTATATGCTGAATTTTGTGCCGCCTGTCATGGTCCCGAAGGTGAAGCAATCGGCAGCGCCCCCGGTTTTGTTTCGATTGCCGAATTTGACCCTGCGACTGTCCGAGCGCAAATTGTTAAGGGTTATGACTCGGACGAGAATACCCCCGTTAAAATGGTCGGTTATGGCATTGAGGCGGGTGGCCCCTTGCAAAGTGGCCCAATAGATGATGTCGTGGCGTATATGCTGACATGGCAAACCCCTGAAGCAGACACGCCAGAATTACCCGCAGCCAATCTTGAACCGGGTTCGGCGGCTTATACTGGTTCCGGCGATCCAGCCGAAGGGGCAGTTGTTTATGCCTATTCTTGTTTGGGCTGTCATGGACGAGATGCCAAAGGCCGAGGCGAGTCGAATTTCCCGCGCTTCAAGATTGATGAAAATTCGGTGCGTGTTGCGGCGACGGGTGATGGGCATGGCTTTGTAGCCGCTTTTGCGGATAATGCGGGTGGCCCATTAACCCCTGCACAGTTGGATAATTTGGACGCCTATCTCCGTACTATTGAAGTCGAAGAAGAGGAAGAAGGGCCACAAGGTGTTACAATTTTGTTGATGGTGTTAGGTCTTGGTGCGGTTGGTCTTGTGGGTGGCGTTTATGTCGCTGCTGTTCGTCAAGGTCGAGCCGCTGGATAATGGTTTAGAGCTATTCATTGAAGGTTGGGTTAGAAACTAAGGAGCATCTTGATGGCAACCAACAGTCCCACATGGGAGAAAACGCCCGAACTCGCTGCAAAATTAAATTCCCGCTTTGGTCAGCGCCAAATGTATATGCTGATTGGCGGACTTGGTATCTTGGGGATCATCGCCTATCTCATCTATGGCACCCTGTTTGGTGGGGCATACTTCAAGACCGTAGATGAATTGGTCAACGATCCCGATATGATCGGCAAGAACGTCCGTATCTCCGGTGTGGTAATTGGGGACTATCAATTCGATGCCAATACGCAGACCCTGACTTTTGTCGTCGGCAACATCCCGAACGATAACGACACCATCAAAGAACAGGGTGGTTTATCTAAGGTGCTGTACACAGCCGCTAACGACCCGAATGTCACTAAATTGACAGTCGTTTATCATGATGGGGAGATACCAGACTTGCTAAAGCATGAGGCGCAAGCTATCCTCTCTGGAAAGTTGGGAGAAGACGGTATCTTCTACGCTGACAGCCTGCAACTTAAATGCCCAACCCGTTATGAGGATGAAGCCCCCGATCAGGTGGCGAAAAGCCAAGAATAGTTGGACATTGCCCTCAGCACAGGGCGAAACTCTATAGAAATCAGCAGGGGGGCTGCAACGTACAGAATTGCTGCCCCCTTTGATATTCATACAGTTTGTTTACCGTACCGTTAACTTAGTTTGGACAAAGAAGCCATGATCGCTGAACTTGGGATTGTTTCTACTTTTCTGGGGCTATTGGTCGTGATTAGCGCGACTATGCTCGCATTTTTGAGTGCTATTGGATCAAATGACCGGATGGCCTTTTGGTCGCTAATAGCCCTACTCGTTTCGCTGCCGATTCAATTTGTTGTCGCGCTGTTCGGATGGCTTGCGGTTTTGCCATCGCTTTTGATAATCGCCGCGACTTCAACTGTTATCCTCCTCATTTTGTTGCGCCGACACATCAGCTTTGATGAACGATTCGCCTCAAGTGCCCGCATTGCTCTAATAACGGTTTTTCCTTTACTCACCTTTGCCTGTCTGCTACTGATTTATGCCCAATGGACGGGTGATTATAGTATTGATTATGTCAACAGCGTGTCTGCTAATCTTCAACCGGATACCCTAAAAATTACGGCACTTTGGGGCAGCCAGTCCGGGTCGCTGCTCTTTTACTCGTGGATGTTGAGTTTATTTAGTGCTGGTGCAGTTTGGTTCAATTGGAAACGCCAGCATCATCTGATGCCTTGGGCAATGGTATTTCTAGGGGCGACATTGGTGTTTTTCACCATATTGAACGTTTCTTACGAAAACCCTTTTGCTCGTACATGGATGGATGAAAATGGCAACACTCGCACGCTAGAGGTGTCTATTTTAAAACCATCGGGCAAGGTGGTTGCCTATCCATGGAAGACTGAATTTAATGGGGAAACCTTTAACGATTTCAGTACATCCGACACTATCCCCCCTCAATTCGGAGGTGTTGCGTCGGCGCGGGCCACCGCCGTTTATGACGGACATGGCCTGAATCCTCTGCTGCGTCATCCCGGCATGGTCATTCATCCCCCCATGCTCTATCTTGGTTTCACCGGATTTGTGATTCCCTTCGCTTTTGCGATGGCTGCCTTGATGCTTGGGCGAATGGACTCCGATTGGATTCGGGCGGTACGGCGGTGGAGTTTGGTCGCGTGGGTCTTTTTGTCCATTGGCCTCATCTTAGGGGGTCGCTGGGCCTATGACGTATTGGGCTGGGGCGGCTATTGGGGTTGGGACCCGGTGGAAAATTCCGCGTTCCTGCCGTGGCTGACTGGGACGGCCTTTTTGCATAGCGTCATGATTCAAGAAAAGCGCGGAATGCTCAAGGGCTGGAATATGGTGATGATTATCGCCACCTACCTCTTGGTTCTGCTTGGCACCGTCGCCACTCGCACCGGCCTTTTGAGTAGCGTTCACACCTTTGCCGAAAGCCCACTGGCGATTCCGATGGGTGGCTTCCTCCTGATTACGTTGGTCGGCAGCACTGTGGCTTTCCTGTGGCGGAGTCGTCAGGGATATTTCAAAGGCGACCATGAAATCGAAGGCATCTTCAGCCGCGAAAGCATGTTCATGCTGAACAACTGGGTCTTTTTTGCGCTGACCATTGTGGTCTTTTGGGGCACATGGGCTGAAAAAATTACCGACCTTGCGGTTGGAGTGGGCCTGCGCGAGGATGTTATTACGTTGGGGCCTGAATACTATCGCACCCCCACCGCCATTTTGTTTCTCATCATCTATGTTTTGATGGGGGTCGCGCCGTTGGTGGCATGGCGGCGTGCAACGGCTGAAAAGGTAGGGGCGGCCCTGCGAATTCCAATAGCTCTCACCGCCATTTTGGTGATTGGGCTAATTATCGGCGGCATCGGTGTTGGCCCGACTCTCGGTTTTGGTATTGTGGCTTTTGCGGGATTCGCTACCCTGCTTGAAATTTCCAAAGGGGCACATGCCCGCCACAAGACACACGGCGAACCCTATCCGGTTGCTATCTCAAAATTGTTCGCTCGTGACCGCCGCCGCTATGGAGGATACGTCATTCATCTTGGCATCGTGGTCATTGGCATTGGGATTATTGGCAGCACGATCTTCCAAGAGGTGACGCAGCAAACCATTGCCCCCAGTGAAACGATTAGCCTCGGTGGGTATGACATGCGTTTGGATAATTCTTTCCTTGCCCAAGGCGAAGATGACCGTACCATGTCTATTGCCAATGTCACCCTACTCCGAGATGGCAAGGTCGTTGACCAACTGCGCCCCCGTCGGGACTTTTTCCCATCTGGTTCACCCATGTCCATCGCGGGTGTTCACAGTAATGTGAAGGGCGATTTCTATACCTTGCTGATTTTTACCGAAAATGACCAAGTGACCTTCCGTGTCTATTGGAATCCGCTGGTCAATTTTGTCTGGTGGGGTGGCGTTTTGCTCATTATCGGAACGATAATTGCGACATGGCCCGGACGTGAACCTGCCATCATCCGACAACCGCGTCGCTCGTCAATCACCGCCACTGCTGCCGCAGGAGATTAAGGATTATGAAGGTGTTCACGCGAGTTTTGAGCCTTGTTGGAATCTTGATTTTTGTTGGTATGATGGCGTCCAGCCAACCCGTGTCCGCGCAAGGGGGGGATAAATACCCTCCCGGTGTGACCGCTGATGATGTTTATGAAGTCGCCTCACAAATTTATTGTGATGTGTGTCAGGGCGTATCGGTGGCCTATTGCCCCAGTACCCAATGCCAAGCATGGCGTGAAGAAATTGCTGACCTCTTGGCACAGGGCAAGACCGAAGACGAAATTAAGCAGCATTTTGCGGATCGCTATGGTGAAAAAGTCACGGGTGTCCCTGTGAGTGACGCTAATCGCCGCCTGACCTATGCTATTCCAATTTCCCTAGCGCTAGTCGCGGGCTTGATCGTAAGTTTCCAAGTCTATCAATGGCGTCGCCGCGAAACCCGTGCCCTCCAAGTCGCCCGTGCTGCCAATCTCAACGAGAACTATGACCGACCCGTACCCGACAATGTTGATCCGGCTTACCTCGAACGTTTGATGAAACTATTGGAAGGGAATCAATGACCGAAGTGACCCAAAATCAACCTATCTCTGATCCCTATGGCGATCAAGAGGTGCTGGATGCCTATGCGGATACCACGCCAGCCCAAGCACCCACCAAAAACCGTATGATGACACCGTTTGCCCTTGTGGTGGTGGTGGCCGTTCTGTTGATTTCGGCAATGGTGGTGCGTGGTATCTATAAAAACGAACAGGAACCGCTGAGTGATGGCCCAGCTCCTGATTTTTCACTCAAAACCTATGATGGGCAAAACATCCGCTTGTCGGATTATAAAGGCGAAAATGTGGTGGTCATCAATTTCTGGCAGACCAATTGCCCCCCCTGTCATGAAGAAGCCCCCATGCTAGTTAATGTCTATAACGACTACAAAGCACAAGGGGTGGTTTTTATTGGGGTGAATGCCAAAGACCCTGACAAACTGGCACTGGATTATATCGCTCAGTACAACATCACCTATCTAAACGGCTTGGATGTTGGGGACAAGATTCAGGAACTGTATCGAACCGATGGCTACCCCGAAACCATCGTGGTCAGCCGCGATGGGGAGGTTTTGGAACATTATATCGGGCAACCCAACGAAATCGCATTTCGCCGCCTACTCGATCAGGCACTGGAGCAGTCATGACCGCCGGAGCTATCGTATTTGGGATTTTTGCGCTCGGACTCATCGCGTTTTTTGTGCTGCGTCCCATTGTTCTAACGGAAAAAACGGCCAAGCGTGCGGTTACAGCCACTGAACTGGATGCCGAAGAATCCGCCGTTCAACTGCGAACTCGCCTTGAAGGATTGCTTATCAGCATTCGTGACCTTGACTTTGACTATGATACGGGCAAGGTCTCGAATCTGGTCTATGCCGAGCAGCGCAAGTTGCTGATTGGCCGCGCCATTAGCACCCTGATTCAACTCGATCAGGCTGAGGCCCATCTGGTTGAGGTAGATGACGAAATCGAAAAAGCCGTCTCGCAGTATCGGACAGTAGGGTCTGAAAAAGTCACTTCAAAGCAGAAACAGGCCAAAAGGGTATCTGTCTAATGCGTCGCTGCCTAGTGGCTTGCTTTTTACTTGTCATAGGGGTGTTGCCGAGGGGGTCTACTGTTCCGGCGGTGGCCCAAGAAACCCTCACCATACAGGGCCAACTTGTGGTCGGCAGTCTGGATGGATCGCCGATTCCATCTGGGTTGTCGGTGGAGTTGCAAATGGTCAGTGTGCGGGATGGATTGCTACAAACGCAGTCCATCCCCACCAATGCCGATGGCACATTCACGTTTGTCAATGTACCACGTTTTGGCCCGGAGATTTTTTATACCGTCTCGGCTGTGTATGCTGGACTGCGCCAATCCACCGCGCCTTTTTCAGCCAACGATGTGGACGAACAGGGCACGATTGAATTGCGCCTATATGAAACCACCGACCAGTTGACCAAGCTGGAAATTGCCCAAGCGACGACTCAAATTGACTTCACTGATTTGCAGCAGGTGGGCTTAAAGATTTTGCTCGAATTGCAGGTTTTTAATCTCGGTGACCGTATCCCGTATTTTGCCAATGAAGTAGACCCCACTCGTTTGGTCACATTTCATTTTGAACTTCCGGTTGGTGCCTATAACATCGCACCAGAGGGGGAATCGGGGGCACAGCGCTTTATTATTCAAGAAGGGGTCATCCCGGTTATTTACGATACCCAGCCGATTTTTCCCGGTTGGCCCACACCCCATGTCATCCGCCTATCCTATTTTTTACCCTATGAAGGCAGCGCAATCATTGACCAGATTTTCCCGGTCAGCGTCCGTAATTTCTCGGTGTGGGTTCCCGAAAATGAAATTCGAGTCACGGGGGATTTATTTGAACGCACCGACGATCAGCAGCCTGAAGGCAGCCGTTTGACCTATCATGTCTATCAACAAAAATCGCCTTTGCCGGCCAATGAGAATTTGAAATTTACAGTGGAAGGTGTTCCAGAAGGGGCCGCTACTGCAAAATCGGATGAGGATGAGCAGGGAGGGTCGGCTCTCGTGGCTTTGTTGGTGGTTCTCAGCAGTTTGATAATTGGTGGCGCGGTTGGCTATTGGCTTTGGGTATCTCGGCGCAAATCAGCACTGGCCCTGATGGATGATCTTTCGCAAAACGATAAGGGCACATCATGATCGAGATTGAAAGCCTAGTCAAAACATTTGGGTATTTCCCGGTGCTACGCGGCGTAGATTTGAAGGTGGAGCGTGGTCAGTTTTTGGCCTTTTTGGGGCCAAACGGCTCTGGCAAAACCACCATGCTGCGGATTTTACAGGGACTTGCCAAACCGACTTCGGGTCGTGTACTGATCGGCGGGTGGGAAATCCCTAAAGAGACGTTTGCCGTGCGTCAACAGCTAGGCGTCGTCAGCCATTTGCCGCTGTTATATGATTCTCTGACCGCCGAAGAAAATCTGCTGTTTTTTGCTCGCCTCTATGATGTGCCTGCCGCTGAACGGGGAGATCGGGTTCACACGATGCTCCAACAAGTCGGCTTGGATAAACGAGCCAAAAGCGTGGTACAGACTTTTTCACGCGGCATGGTACAGCGCTTGGCAATTGCCCGTGCCCTGCTGCATGACCCAGCGATTTTACTACTGGACGAACCCTATACGGGCTTGGATGTGGATGCCGCCGCTTTGCTCGATCATTTATTGACTGAAGTGGCGGGGGTCAAGGACGGGATTCGTACCGTCATTATGACCACCCACGATCTAGGCCGCGCCTATCAACACGCGACCCATGTTGCGATTCTGAGTCGCGGTAAAATCGGCTATTATGGCCCAACGAGCGCTATGACCACCGATGAACTGCCCCGCATCTATGCTGAAACTGTTGGGATGATGACAACCGCATGAGTGCAACAACGACAACCCCCGAAACCACTTCTACCACCCAACCGAAAAAGCGGCGTCTGCGGACTCCCTATTTTCAAGTGGTGGCGTCGCTGGCATGGAAAGATTTACGGGCCGAGGCACGCGGACGTGAAATGGTCAATGCCATGCTGTTGTTCTCGATTATGGCGGTGTTGATTTTTTCCTTCGCGTTGGAACTTGATCGCCAAGCCCAAGAAGCCACTGTTGGCGGGGTGCTGTGGGTGACAATCGCCTTTGCGGGCACATTAGGTCTAGGACGCTCATTAGCTGCCGAAAAAGACAAAGGTAGCCTAGATGCCCTGTTGTTAGCCCCCGTTGAACGTAGTGCCCTTTTTTATGGCAAGATGATCGGGAATTTTCTGTTTACGCTCGCTGTTGGATTTTTGCTGGTGTTTTTGCTGACCGTACTATTTAATGTCAATTTATTTCGGCCTGTGTTGTGGCTGATTATTGTGTTAGGGTGTTTGGGCTTTGCGACTACCGGCACTTTGGTCGCCAGTATGAGTGTCCATGCCCGTGCGCGTGAAATGCTGCTGCCGATTTTGCTGCTGCCTGTCATCCTCCCAATCATCATCTCGGCGACTCGCGCCAGCACTGCCTTGCTGACTGAACTCAAAACGGAGGATTGGTTGCCTTGGATACAACTGCTGGTCGTGGTAGATTTTGTTTTTTTGTTAGCAGGTTTTTTCTTGTTCGATTTCATCGTAGAGGAATAGGATATGCAATATAGTGAATCTCGAACTCGTAATTTGCGCTGGCTCACCTATGCCAGCATCGGCTTGTTTATCATCTCGTTTTGGATGATTTTCTCCTACGTGGGGCCAGAGCGGACACAGGGTGAAGTCCAGCGTATTTTTTATACCCATCTCGGTGCGTTTTTTGCCTCATTTGTATTGTTTGTGGTGGCCTTGATTGCGGGTATCCAATATCTTCGCACCCGTCACGAAAAATGGGATGATCTTGGGCTTTCCGCAATCGAGCTTGGGCTTATATTTTCCCTAATCAATATCGTCACCGGAGCTATTTGGGCACGACCCATCTGGAATACATGGTGGACGTGGGATCCCCGGCTAACGACAGTAGCGATTATGTGGTTGGCCTATGCTGCTTATTTGATGCTCCGCGCAGGCATTGAAGACCCCAACCGTCGCCGTCGTTTTGCGGCCGTCTATTCTATTTTGGCGTTTTCTAGCGTGTTTTTGACCATCATCATCATCCGGGTGCGTCCCGATACCATTCATCCGGTGGTGGCTGGCCCGACTTCTACGAGTGAGGGTATTGAGGGCGACTTCGCCATGTCAGACCGGATTACGACCACCCTCTTGTTCACGATTTTCACCTATGTGGTGATTAGCATTACTCTGCTGTGGCATCGCATCCGCTTGGAAAATCGTACCAAACTCATTCAAGCTCGTAAGATGAAGCTCCTATTGAACGCTTAAGGAGAGCAACCATGCCCGATACACTTGATTACATGATTCTAGGCTATATTGTCGCGTTTACACTATTGGGGTTACTGATTGGCAGCATTGTGTGGCGTTATCGTTCTTGTGCCAAAACAGAGGCTTTGTTAGATCAATTAGAAGCATCCGAACAAACCCCGGCGGCCTCAACATCCTCTTCGCCCGCATCCTCAACTGCGACCAACGCTGTACCATCCCACTAAAGGAATAGAAAAGGCTCATCCAGTTGCGGTGAGCCTTTTTGTATGCCAGTCTTTTTGACTGTATAGCTGGGTTATTTCTCATTACGCTGGTCATCATCAACATCAAATTGACGGCGCATATCTTTGGCAAGTGATGAAAGTGTCTGGAAATAATCCGTTTCGGTAATCTCTTTGACTTCTTTGGTGACTTTCTTCTGGTCAATCTGAATTTGCAACCGCTGCACTTCACGTTGGGCTTTATCCAGATCGTCTTTTACCCGCGCGAACAACCGCGCATTTTCGATGGCGATGGCGGCTTGGCTGCCGAATGCCAGCATCAAGGGTACACTGTCCTGATTAAATAACCCTTGTTCGACGCGATTATCGGCGTACAACACGCCTACGATCCGCCCATGCAATACCAGCGGGATACATAGAATTGAACGCAGCGCATTACTGACGACGCTTTGCATCCCCTGAAACCGGTCATCGGCTTGGGCATTGGTGGTGATAATGGGTTCACCCTGTGCAATCGCGGTGTTGACGATGCTGCGGCTAAAGATGGCATCTTCCTGCGCCAGCGACTCCCGATCCCAGTTGCGTGCTGCCCGGATGGTCAATTCATCCGTAGCTTGGTCGCGCAGCATCAAATAGGCTCGTTCGGCGCGGGTCAGTGAGATGATGGTATCCATCACTTCATGCAGCACTTGGTCTAAATCGAGCGACGAGGTGATCAAAGCCGAGGTGCGTACCAGTTGTTGAAATTCACCCAGTTCGGTAAAGACACTACGGCTGGCCCGTTCCACATTTTCGACATCTTGGCGAACGGTTGCCATGATCCCCGTCACATCTACCGACAATTTAATGCCATTTTTCTCAAGGGCTTGCATAGTGCGAGTCAATACTGAATCAAGGCGCTCGGCGTCGCTTGTCAATTGGTGAAGGCTTTCCAAAAAACGGGCCGCATTTAGGTTCGTTCGGTCTGTCATAGGGTATTTTCTCATCCATCGGCTCGGCTTAGTTGTGCTAATAATACCAGATTCAGCCTTAAAATGCAGATAGGAATTGCGTTATAGTTTTAGTCGCTGTTTTTCCTCATCGTGTGCAATGTGCCTGTCGTTTTTTCGGCCTTTGACACACCCTAGCCCTAATTGTATAATGCTTAAGTGAGATTTCGTATCAATAAGACTGATTGAGCACCTGACCCATGAAACCCGCCATCGCCCCCAAAGAGGTCTACCCCGAACTGACAGTTTACCGTGATCCCATCACGCCGATTGAGCCTCTGCCGTTGGTGGTGTCTGAGGATGTAACGCCTGCCATTGAAGTTGTGAACCTCACCGTGCGTTACGGGCAAGTTCCCGGCTGCGAGGCCATTCATTTTAGTGCCTTCCCCGGTGAGCGTATTGCAGTGATTGGCCCAAACGGGGCGGGCAAATCCACTCTGTTTAAGGCAATGGTTGGTCTGCTGCCCATGTATTCCGGCTCCATTTCAGTGAGGGGTGAATCCTGCGCTGCCAGCCATTTTAGGGTGAGTTATGTGCCCCAACATGAGTCGGTAGACTGGAAGTTTCCAGCGAATGTGTGGGATGTGGTCATGATGTCGCGCACTCGGCATATCGGTTATTTCCGTACCCCCCATAAGATTGATCGCCAAGCCGTGCGCGATGCTCTTGAAAAAGTGGAGATGTGGCATCTGCGCCATCGCCAAATTGGGCAACTATCGGGTGGACAGCGCCGACGGGTGTTTATTGCGCGTGCCCTTGCCCAAAAAGCAGCAGTATTGCTGATGGATGAACCCTTTGCCGGGGTGGATGCCTCCGCCGAAGCTGAGATTATGGGCGTATTGGATACTCTCCGTGAATTAAAAGTGACGATCATCGTTTCCACTCACAACCTAGGCCAAGCTGCCCATCATTATGACAAGGTGCTGATGATGAATCGTCAACAAATCGCTTTTGGCCCGACTGCCGAAGTGTTTAATGCCAAAAATCTCAGCCGCACCTTTGGTGGCTTTTTGACGGTTTGGCAGGATCAATCCCCGTATACCGTAATCGCCGACGACTCATGTCACGAATGTTAAGTGTATGATAAATGTACTGGCAACCCTCTCCCTTTGGGAACTCATTCAGCGCGGGTGGGATGTTCTTCTGCGGGACTATCATTGGTTTATCACCAAGCCCCTTGAAATCGCCCTGTTGCAACGCTCCCTTGAAGCCGCCATTTTGGTCGGGGTGTTATCGGGCGTGGTTGGCAGTTTGGTAGTGGTGCGCGGCATGTCGTTTTTTGCCGATGCCCTATCCCACAGCATCCTGCCCGGTGTGGCGATTATGTATCAGCGCAGCCGTGCCGGGGATGTGCCAGATATTCCCGGTGTGCGGGATGCCAACCCCTTGTTATGGGGTGCATTGGGAGCAGGAATAGTCAGTACCTTCTTGATTGGCTTTTTGACCCGCCATGAACGTCTCCGCAGCGATACCGCCATTGGTATTGTGTTTGCAGGCATGTTCGCGTTGGGGATTGCGATGGTGTCGCGGGTAGAAAGCTATGCAGGGGATTTAACCCATATCTTGTTTGGGCAAATTTTAGGTGTTGGCCCACAGGACTTAAACATCATTATCGGCTTCAGTGTGGTCGTGCTGCTGACCGTCATCATCTTCTACAAAGAATTTATGCTGATTTCCTTCGACCCCCTACTTGCCAAAACCCTGCGCCTGCCTACCGAGTTTTTTCGCTATTTGCTGCTGCTGCTGATTGCCACCACCATCGTTGTTTCACTGCAAATTGTTGGCATCTCATTGATGCTGGCTCTTTTAATTACCCCAGCAGCGACGGCTTCCCTGATTACCCATCGGTTGCATTGGATGATGATTTTGGCGGCGCTCATCGGATCAGCATCCAGTGTGATCGGCTTTTATGCCAGCTATCATATGGATGTCGCTACTGGCCCAGCGATTGTGTTAGCCGCGACGAGCATGTTTGGCGTGGTGTTCCTCGAACAAACCCTGCAAAATCAGGTGCGGCGGGGAATCTATCGCCTGCGTCAAACACAGGAAACCAACCCCACCAAAGCCTAATCTTCGTCTTGTTTGTCTTTGCGACGGAATTTCGGCACAAACATCTGCCCGATACCAAACCCGGGTTGCACGGTGCGGACATCTGCCGAACCCGTATCATAATCCCAGTGGTTCTTTTCACGCCGCACTTCCCATTCCCCCATCGCATCCAAAACGCCGCTGGCATAGGTGGGGAAGATCATGTCGTCGCTGTCTACCAGCATTTGTTTGATATTTTCCAGCGTAGCAATCACTTGATCCAGATGTTGGCGCAAACTGACGCGGTTGGGTTGGGTCATCATGGCAAGGTCTTGTGGAGTCAAATCATGCAATGAATGGACACTTCCGCCGAAATTGAAATTGGCCGCCCGTAAAAAGTCACTTTTACTTGGCGAACGTGCAATCACACTCATGAGAGCTAATGCCAGTAGCGCGGGCATTCCTTCGGTAATCCCGGTCAGCGCGTCATGTTCACCGGGATCCATAAAACGCGGTGTCATGTTCAGAAAATCGGCTATATCGGTCACAACCTTGACCGCTTCGCTCGGTACGGTGGCATCTGGCGCGATCAGAATGTCACTGTTGCGGAACAAGAATTCTTTGGCGTTATCTATCGAATTATCCACCGTATAGAGGGCATCATAGCCGACCAGCGGCGTCGCCCCTACCAAATAGGCGGTTGGTTTGTCGTGCATGTCTCGCGGGAAGAAGCGTTTCGCCAATGCGACCCCCGGCTGTTTCAGCGGCGACAGGTCAATCACCACCGCTCCCGGTTTCAAAGTTTCACCGAGCCGCGCAAACACTTCTTCGTGCTGGCCCATCGGCGTATTCAAAAAAATCATATCCGCGTCACCAACGACTTGGGCATAATTTTTGTTGAAATTATCAATCGCACCCTTTTGTTGGGCCAAACGCATCGTGTCGTTGTCGTCGTCCCGCCCCAACACCGTAAATAGGACGGCACTGTTAGGCCGATTGCTATATTCGTGCAGCGCCAACCCCAGCGAGGCGGTTACGCGGTTCAGCCCAAGCAGGGCCACCTTGACCTGTATGGCGTCTTTTTTATGCTGGCGGAGCGCAGTGTTACTTACCTGATTGCTCATACTCTACTCTCTCGAATAAATGCTTATCTGTCTAATATGCCTGAAATGGCCTGTTTTGGTTCAATCTAGGGCGAAATCTACCGCCGCCTGTGCATGGAGCAGGGTTGTATCAAACGTCGGCAAGACGCTGTGTTCAGGTTTTATCAACAATCCGATTTCCGTACATCCCAAAATCACGGCCTGCGCTCCCTGTGCGGCCAAATCCGCGATAATTTCCTGATACCGTACCCGCGATTCTGGCTTAATCACGCCGACTACCAATTCTTCAAAAATGATGCGATGAACATCCTTGCGTTGTTCTTGGTTAGGAATGAGGACGTTTAGGCCATACTTTTCGCTCAATCGTCCTGTATAAAAATCCTGTTCCATCGTATACCCGGTTGCCAGTAGCGCCACTGTTGAAAACCCCCGCGCTTGGATAGCCTCAGCCGTTGGGTCAACAATATGTAACAGCGGCATGGAAACGGCTTGCTCAACTGCCCCCGCCATTTTGTGCATGGTATTGGAGCAGATGAGGATAAATTCGGCTCCCCCATGCTTGAGGTGTTGACCCGCCTCAATCATGCGCTGGGTGACAGACTCCCATTCCCCACGCTGCATGAAGGCTTCGATTTCCGCAAAATCAACCGAGTACATCAGGCATTGAGCGGAATGCAGACCTCCCAATTTTTCGCGCACCGTTTGGTTGATAATGCGATAATATTCAACGGATGATTCCCAACTGAGTCCGCCAATGAGTCCAATCGTTTTCAAGAGGCCCTCGCTTTTTTAGCTCACATCATCGCTGGCTTGTAATGCCACCAATAAATTTTCAAATTCGTTCATCGGGGGATGGTCAAGGCGAATTTGGTGTTGTCGAATCAATTCCACCGCCATCGCGTCGCCGCCTGCCGTCGCTACCATTTCCGCGCCCCATTCAGGATGTTTGGCGCTCATGACAAACGGCTGTCGCCATCCATTGGCCTCGTCATTGGCCCACATCTCAAATTGGTGGGGCAAAAATTTTTTGACCAGCACCGCCAAAATGCGCTCAATAATCGTAAATCGGGCACGGGTTTTGCCGACATCGTGCAGCAGGGCCGCCGTAATCAGAGCCGGATGATTTTGACCTTTTTTCAGTAGCTTTTCCAGCACCCGCAGATGATGTTGGCGTTCGCTGCGCCGCATGGTCTTAAATAGGGCGAATTGGGCTTCGCTTAGATAGGACTCAGCGCACTGTTCGTCCAATGGCAGCACCCATGCGAATGTCGCCTGTAGGGTTTGTCGAACACGACCAATCATAGACCTGTCATCAGAGAATACACGGCACTAATGGGACCCCCAATGAGTTCCCCGATAATATTTATTTGCGGGATGAAATAGCCAGCAAAGATAATCATGATTAGGGCAAAATTCGACTCTTGTTCGTACTTTTGCAGCGCAATCGCCTGTTCAATCGGCAAAAGGCCCAGTAGCACTTTCCATCCATCCAATGGGGCCAGCGGGATGAGATTAAAGAAAAACAGGGTGATGTTGAAAAAAATCACCGTCAGCCAGATTCTAAAAAGTAGGCGCGTAAACCATCCCTCGTAAATATCGTTGACATCCACCGCCAGCAAAAGCAACCGCACAGGCAGGCTTAACACAGCGGCAATCACCAAGTTCATCAATGGCCCAGCGGCAGCGACAATTAATAACCCCCGCCGCTCATTGGGATAGAAGGCACGCGGATTGACGGGAACAGGTTTGGCCCACCCAAATCCGGTCAAAATTGCCATCACAATGCCCCATACCTCAATATGGCTGCGCGGGTCAAGTGTGAGACGCCCCTGAAAACGTGGGGTGCTGTCACCCATACGATCCGCCGTCCATGCGTGGGCAAATTCATGAAATGAAAAGCCGATAATCAATCCCAATATGCGTCCGATGAGTCTCCACGGGACTAGAATATCAAGCACGTAGCAGTCCTTCCGATGCTTCTATGAAAACTATTGATTGCAAGCTAGAAATCCATTACCATACGCAACACACCAACCCCTTTAAATATTCACCCTCCGGGAAGGTCAAGGCGATGGGGTGATCGGGTGCGGCGTGAAGATGCTGTACAATTTGCGCCTCACGCTTGGAATCTTCCAACGCCCCAAACACGATTTTTTGGAACAAGTCAGGATGAATCGCATTCGAACAGGAAAATGTCCACAGCCATCCACCGGGGTTCAATAACTGAAACGCCAGCAGATTTATATCTTTATACCCGCGTGCCGCCCGTTCTACTTGCTTGGCACTCTGGGCAAATTTCGGCGGGTCGAGGATAATAACATCAAATTTTAGTCCCTGCTCCCGATACTGACGCAGCACCGCGAACACATCCCCCTCGACAAAATCAGCCTCATCTACTATCAACCCATTCAGCCGATAATTTTCTTTGGCGATCTCTAGTGCGTCCGCCGAAGAATCGAGCGAAATGGCGCGACCAGCCCCGGCGACCCGTGCCGCCACGCTAAAAGCACCCGTATAACTAAACGTATTTAATACGGTCAATTCAGCCCGATTGGATTGATGGGCTATCCATTCTGCCAGCATAGCCCGATTGACCTGCTGATCAAGATAGAAGCCCGTTTTGTGTCCGTGTTGAATATCTACCAACAAGCGCAGCCCGTTTTCTTCAATTTCGACAGTGCTGGGGGGTGCCTCACCCCATAACACGCCTGACCTTTCATCAAGGCCCTCGCGTTTTCGCACATCCACGTCACTGCGTTCATAGACGCCTTTGGGCTGAAGCATCTCAACCAACAACTCGGTGATGAGCGTTTTGCGCCGTTCGATGCCGAGTGTCAAGGCTTGCAGCACCAACCATTCGCCATAACGATCTACCACCAATCCCGGCAAAAAATCATTTTCAGCGTTGACCAGTCGGCAGCCTTTGGTAATGTCTTTGGCAAAGGGGCGGCTTTCGATGGCCCGCAGCAAGCGCTTGTGCCAAAAATCGCGGTCAATCAGTTCCTCTTCGTTCCACGACAGCACCCGCACCTGTATTTGCGATTTACTGTTCCAATAACCCCGCCCCAAAAATTGGTCATTGCTGGCGACCAATTTCAGAATATCACCGTCTTCAGGGTTGCCTTTGACCGCCTTAATCGCCCCCGAAAAAATCCAAGGGTGACGGCGGTTGATGCTTTTCAGCACCCCTTCATTTAATATCGCTTTGGCGCTCATTCATTCCTAATTTCTATGGTTCATCGTTAAGCAAGGCCAGCAGTCCAGCCTCATCTAAAATCGGCACGCCCAATGATTGGGCTTTGGTCAATTTGCTGCCGGGGGATTCGCCTGCCACGACATAGCTCGTCTTTTTGCTGACACTGCCTATCACCTTGCCGCCATGCTGCATAATCATAGCCTCGGCTTCTTCGCGTTTGAGAGTTGGCAGCGTCCCGGTCATCACAAACGTCAGGCCCGTCAGTTTGTCGCTGTGGAGTTCCTGTGCTTCTTCGTGCAGCCGTAACCCCACCATTCGCAATTTTTCAATCAACTGGCTGTTACGCGGTTGGGCAAACCACTCGACAATCGCCCCGGCGAGATTTGGCCCGATACCATCATTGGTTTGCAATTCATCTTCGCTGAGAGATGCAATTGTGTCTAGGGTATGATAACGTTTGACCAATAAATCCGCCGTGACACCGCCTACTCCGCGTATACCCAATGCGCCAACCAACCGCGCAAGGGGGCGATCTTTGGCAGCCCGAATGCTGTCGAGCAGATTTTGCACCTTCTTTTCGGCAAATCCCTCAAGACCCATTAAATCTTCGGCTTTAAGGGTAAACAAATCGGCTTCATCAGCGATCAGGCCTTTTTCTAACAACAACCGCACGCCGCGTTCACCCAGCCCCACAATATCCAGCGCCCCCCGCGATACGAAATATTCAATATTGCGGGCGATACGTTCGGGGCAGGCCGGGTTGGTGCAGTAATAGGCAACTTCACCCTCATCGCGTGCAATGGGGGATCCGCAGGTCGGGCAGGTGGCGGGTGGCAAAATGGGTAATTCATCCCCGGTGCGTGCCGCGACGACTGGCCCAATGACATAGGGAATGACATCCCCGGAGCGTTTGACCACAACCCGATCCCCAATCCGAATATCTTTCTCGGCGATGAGGTCATAATTATGCAAACTGGCCTGCTTGACCGTGACCCCACTCAAAAACACAGGCTCTAACAGGGCGGTGGGGGTCAAAACGCCTGTCCGCCCTACAAAAGATTCCACGCCCAACAATTTCGTGGTGGCTTCTTGCGAGGGGAATTTAAAAGCCGTCGCGCCGCGAGGGTCTTTGCCAACTACGCCTAATTCATCAAAGACCAACTTAGAATTGACCTTCACCACCAAACCGTCAATTTCATAAGGCAGGCTGTCGCGTTTTTCCACAAATCCCGCCAGATATTCGGTCATCGCCTCAAAATCATCAAAATGGCGCGATTCCTCGGACACCAAAAATCCCATATCGCGCAAATAGTTCAGCGTCTCCCACTGGGTTTGGGGAACTTGCCCTTCGGCGCTGACAATGGAATAGATAAACGTGGTGAGGGGGCGCTCGGCGGTGATACGCGGGTCTTTTTGTTTAAGCGACCCCGACGCCGTATTGCGAGCGTTGACGTAACGCGGTAGGCCTAATTCAACCTGCTTTTCATTGACTGCCTTAAAATCCTCTTTCAAAAACAGGATTTCCCCCCGCACGACCAAGCGTTTAGGCGGTTTGGGACCATTCGGGTTGACCGGAATCCGATTTGGGATGGTTTTGACGGTGCGGACATTTTGGGTGACATCATCACCTTCATCCCCGTTGCCGCGTGTCGCCCCCAACGTCAAAACGCCGTGTTCATAAGTTAACACGAGCGTCAGACCATCGAATTTCGGCTCGACCACATAATCGAGGCGTGTATCTGGCGGCAGGAGTTTAGCGATGCGATCTCGCCATGCCCGTACCTCCTCAATCGTAAAGGCGTTGCTCAAGCTCAAGATAGGGGCAGCATGTCGGATTTTTGGGAGGTCACTGGAGAGTTCCCCTCCGACCTGTTGAGTAGGCGAATCGGGCGTGCGGAGTTCAGGGTGTTCATTTTCCAGCGCCGCCAACTCAAAAAACAACCGATCATATTCTACATCGGTGATAATCGGCTCGCCCAATACATGGTAACGATAGTTGTGTTCGCGGATTTGCACCCGCAGTTCGGCGGCGCGTGCTGCCAATTCAGAAGGGTTGCTCATGGGGTGCTGCTCTATTGATTGACTTCGGCTAAGTATTGGCGGGCGGCCCAACCTTGACGGTTTGGATTGGTAATCCCTTCGACCTGACAAAATTCAAGGCTCGTCCCATCTACGGAGACGCTAGTCTGCGGCCCTCCAACAATCGTAAATTGTTCACCATCAGGGGCGACTGAAAGGATATTTTGTCCTTGCTGTGGCTCACTGCGGATGCTGAGGCCAGTCGGCGCAGTTCCCACCACTTCGACAATGGCTCCAAGTGGACAACCCGTTGTTACCCCCGGAATACCTGTTTGAGTTGGCTGCGCGGTGGGTACAGGTGTGTTAATGGGTTGCGCACTGGGTGGTACGCTCCCCGGTGTGGTCGCGGGTTGCACATTTGTGTTGTTGGTCGGTTGTCCAACGGTATTGCCTGTCAGCGCATTGGTGACGACGATCACCTGTGGCGTTTGGTCGCCTAGAATGAAATTTTCACCTGCATTCAGCGCGAATGCCAACAGCAACACCGCGCCCCCGCCGACGACGAGAATCAACACGACCAACGACCACCATGGCAAATAGAGGCCGCTGTCTTTTTTGCTGCGTGGTGCTTTGGGGACTCGCACAGGGGCGGCTTCGACGGGTCGTTGAGGCCCTGAATAGCGTGATGGGCCGAGTGGGGGTGGTGCAGCAGGTGGTGGCGAACTCGGTGGCGGGTAGGGTTCTGAATATTGGGGCGGTGGCGGACTCATGCGCCGCTGGCTTTCATAACCACGACGTGGCATCCGTTCCGGCAGAGGCAGTTTTTCCTCTGGACGGGTTGAATCAAACATACGGGTGGGGTCTTCAGATGGGTCGCTGGGAGGGGGTTGGTTGCTCATAGGGTTATTTTCCTTATCCCTTCATCACTGACCGCGTGATCGCAGCCAATCCAATAATTGCCCCGTTGTCCATGTATTGATAACGTTTTCGGGCTGAATCCACCCGCGACGGGCCGTTGCGACTCCGTAATGGGTCAAATCCAATTCACCAGCACTATGCGCATCGGTGTTGATGGCGAGCTTAATTCCCAATTCTTGGGCACGGCGGGCATGGCTGTCATCCAAATCCAAACGGCGCGGATTCGCGTTAATTTCCATCACCGTGCCATGTTCGCGGGCTGCCGCAAATATCGTATCCATATCCAAGTCGGCGGGTTCGCGCTCAGGAATCAATTGTCCCCGCGGATGCCCGATCATATCCACATGTGGATTACGGATAGCATTTAATAATCGCTGCGTAATTTCTTCACGCGGTTGGCGTAAACTCGTATGTAATGAGGCGATCACCAAATCGAGTTGCGCCAATATCTCGTCGGGATAATCTAGTGCCCCGTCGGATTTGATTTCCATTTCCGTGCCGTGCAGCACCGTGAAATCCGGCCCCATTTCAGCGTCTACCTCACGGATGGCCTTTTGCTGTTCCATCAGGCGCTCGATGCTCAATCCGTTGGCAATACCTAGACTCCGCGAATGGTCGGTGATGACGATGTGGCTTAGTCCACGCTGACGGGCCGCTTCTGCCATCTCGCGTATCGAAAGATGGCCGTCGCTCCATGTCGTGTGCATATGCAAATCGCTGCGAATATCTTCTAATTCAATCAGATGGGGTAAATTGCCAGCTTGGGCCGCTTCAACTTCGCCTCGATCCTCGCGCAGTTCTGGCGGGATATAGGGCAGGCCCAGTGTCTTATAAACTTCTTCCTCCGTCGCGCACAAAACTACTTCTTCACCTGTCTCCACTTTGGAAAAGACGGTTTCGTTTAAACTCAGCCCTTGTTTTAGGGCGATTTCGCGCAATCGGACGTTATGATCTTTTGACCCGGTAAAATAGGAGAGTGCTGTACCATAACGTTCTGCTGGTAAAACCCGCACATCCACCTGTAACCCTTGCAGGAGTTCCACCGAACTCTTGGTCGGGCCATGTCCCAAAATTCGCCCAACATCGGCTCGGTTTACAAAAGCATCCATAATGGGTGCGGCGTCATCCGACACAATCAGAATATCCACATCTCCAATCGTGGATTTATAACGTCGTAGACTGCCTGCAATATCGCCATATTGGGCCTGTGGCAATTTCAATAGGTCGTTTAAGATGGATTGGGCAATGGGCAGAACGATTCCAATCGAGAGGCGGTTGGTGCGCCGTTTGAGGGCTTCAATTCCCTCTAAAATCTTCTGCTCGCTTTTGGCCCCCATCCCGCTCATCCCACGCAGTTTACCTTCGCGTGCAGCACTTTCCAAGTCAGGCAGAGTGAGAATGCCTAATTCTTGCCAGAAGCGTTTTACCTTTTTTGGCCCAACGCCATTGACGTGTAGAATTTCAACCAAACTCAACGGGATTTCCGCCGTAATCCGCTTGTAAAATTGCAGTTCACCCGTCGTCAGCATTTCCTCAATTTTGTCGGCCAGTGTCTCCCCGATATTCGGCAGTTCGGTCAGCTTGCCTTCAGCATGGATCGCACTGAGATCACGCGGTAAGTCACGGATAGTCTGCGCTCCCTCCCGATAAGCCAAGACCCGGAACACGCTCTCACCTTTGATTTCGAGGAGGTCGGCAATATTTTCGAAAATCTCTGCAATGTCGCGGTTGGTTAGCCGTGCCAATGGACAGTCCTCTGTTGCGGGCGATTCAATTTATAAAGTAAGTATAGCGCAAGCAGGTCGCATCCTGCACGCTCAACCACCCTCCAAATATAGCACATTTATTCTGTTTTTTGAACCCGTATAGAAGACCGTATGAGATTGGTTATATTTGCGCTACAATCACCCCTTGTGAACAATTTAAGGTAAAATAGTGGATGAATTTAGGCTTGATGCGAAAATTCATTTTTTAAGGTAGAAGACTTACCTATTATTAGAAAAATTATCTCGGACGCAATGATTATCTACTACACGGATTGATGCGGGGGAACTATGCAGAAATGCCCAACCTGCGGTCACACGAACCGCCCCGGTGTTGTTTTTTGTGAGAACTGCGGTACCAATCTCATCGCCGGTGCGCGACCTCAGTCTACAAAGGCTTTAGATGGGGAGAAGCAAACCGAACTGGAAACATCGTTGGGGCGTTCTGTGTTTGACACAGGCGAACAAGGCACCGCGATTTTCCCAGAAGACGGCATTTTGCGTATGGAGATTGATGGAAGCCCCGACCCCATCATCATGCGTTTTGAGCATCACGAGATGATTCTAGGACGTCGTGATCCGGCGACGGGTGCGCTCCCCGATGTTGACCTTACCCCATTTGCAGGCTATCGCATGGGGGTGAGCCGTCGTCACAGCCTCATTCGTTTAACCGATAAACGTTTCCTTGAGATTTTGGATTTGGGCAGTGCCAATGGAACAACGGTGAATGGTCGCCGTTTAGAACCCCATCACCCAGAGATGTTGCATGATGGAGATCGCGTAAAACTAGGGGAAATCACTTTGATGGTGCGTTTCCAAAAATCTCCCACTGATGGAGAAGCACCTGTCACCAAACCTATTGAACCGATGGACGCTACGAGTCAACCCCAAACAGCTTTACTGGGTGGCCCAGTTGAATCTTCCCCTGCGCCTGTCCAACCACCCGCCAGCCCTCCTCAACCGTTGGTCGTCCAGCCCCCTTCACCTGAACCACCGCCACCACCCGCTGGCACAACCACCAAGCCTGCTGTTCCATCCGATGTCCCACCAAGTCCTACACCGGATAAAACTTTGGATACGCAGCGCGTGGATGATAAACCGCCCGCAGATAAACCTAAATCCGAGCCTCCAAAACCTGTTGAGCCACCCAAGAGCTAGTTTTAAACGGGGTGGTGATCTAGGGCCTCAAAATATCCGGTGGCGAAACCGCCATGATCGGTAGCGATGAGGGCACCTGACAATTTGTTGACCACCAATTCACCAAAGTGATTAATCAACCGCCGTACTTGGTCGGTCATGACGGTCATAAAATCGTCCCATGTGATGTCACCGGGGAGTTCGGGTTCTTTCATCGCGCGGGTACTGGCGATGTAGTTGATCACGGGCTGCACTTCTGAAAATACAAATGCGCTTGGAATGTCGTGGCGCACAACGGCCCTAAAATGCCGGGCCAGCTTCACCGCCCCATTTTCAAGTGAAAAACTCCCTTGCAGTGGATTAAACAAGGCATCTTCTTCTTTGACCGGATGTCCAAGCAAGCTAAATGCACGCCGCATTAAAATACTAAACTCGGCCATTGAAAGATGACTGTTTGTGGCGGCGATCAATACCCCATCTGGCTTTAGAACCCGGTGGATTTCTTGCACCGTCGTGTCAAAATCACCGACGTGAAATAAGACATGATTTGCCAGCACCACATCAAACGTGTGGTCAGCAAAGGGAATCGCTTCCAGATCACCAACGAGCAGTTTCGTTTCGGCGGCGCGTTCATGGGAACGGGCTTTGCGAATCATGCCTTCAGATAGATCGAATGACATCAATCTACCATTGGGGATATGGTTTAAAATGCCATCGAAATAAATCCCCGGGCCACACCCCGCATCCAAAGCAAATTCATCGCCACGCCATTGATGCCGATCCAAGACCCAATAGGGAAAATCGAATTGGGGGACACTATATAACTTGTGAGTTTGGTATCGTAAGGTAACAGCCTGTTCATCGGCATAGGCATTTCGCAGCAGCACATCGCGGTTGGTGTGGGGCTTGCTGGACATAACAGATCAGCGTCCTCGTTTAGCGTGGTAAAACTTTATTCAAAAGTTCGATGCTTAGTTTACTATACATTCAAGCCCACAAGAATACAAAAACCCTTGTGGGTGGCGTTTCTAGCTTTCTGAATTTCGTTGAATTTCCACTGGGTATCGAATTGTATTCAGCACCGGACAGGTCATTTCGACTTCTTCATGCAAGCGCCGCAGGTCGTCGCCGGATGCTGGACTTTCAACATGGGCCGTGTAAGTAATATCCTGCAAGCGTGGGGGTTTATCATAGGGCAATCCGACTACCCCTGCCATATCCAATTTGCCCATAATCTCGATCTCGACGTGATCGAGCGGGATATTCATCAACGCGGCTTGAATCAAATAGGTATGCACTAGGCAACTTGCGACTGCACCCAACAACACTTCCGGCGCAGTTGGCCCCAACGCATGTCCGGCCAAACCGGGTGCGGCATCTGTCACCATGACGGATTCACCCATCTTGGTCGGCCTTGCGCCCGTAATGCCTGCTACTTTGGATGAAGCGGTTAATGTGATAACAGCTTTCTCAGGGGTGTTTTGGAAATCGGTGCGTCGTTCCGCTAAAACCGATGATTTGCGTGCCAAATAACTGTCGAGTTTCGCCATTGAGATATTCCTATGGTGGATTTTGAGCGTACTCTCAAGTGTAACACGCTCTGATAAAAAGGGAACAAAAAAGGCACGCACTTTGGAGGCGTACCTTCTGAAATTTACGATACGTCAGGTTTAGGGTTCAACTTTTACACCGCGCCAAAAAGCCACATAACCCTTGATGTTGTTGGCGGCAGATTTGGGGTTCGGGTAATACCAAGCGGCATTCAAATTCGTTTGCCCGTTGACTTCGATATTGTAATAGCTGGCCTCGCCCTTCCACCCACAGATGGTTTTCTTTTGGCTTTCGCTTAGAAATTCAGATTTGACGGTTTCCGGCGGAAAATAATGGTTGCCTTCAACCATCTCGGTACGATTACTTTCTGCGATCACAACACCATTCCAAATTGCCTTGGGCATAACAATAACTCCTCACTGTCTTCCGTCACCATGTATCTGTATATTTGACTCATAGTAGCCCTAAAAGGTTACTGCCTAAACCGCAATTTTAAGCAATATTAATCAGATTTTCATTTAATACACCCAAGTGAGGCATTATGTTTGATACTCAATTTCGACCTAACCAAATCCACCCCAGCACATTTGTTGCATCCGGCGCGGTGATTGTTGGCGATGTCACCTTAGCCGACCTGACCAGCGTTTGGTTTAATGCCGTTTTGCGCGGCGATACCACCCCCATCACCATTGGCGCACGCAGCAACATTCAAGATGGGGCAATTCTCCATGCCGACCCCGGTTTTCCGGCTGAAATCGGTGAAGGGGTCACAGTGGGACATGGTGCGATTGTGCATGGGGCAAAAATTGGCACTAACACGGTGATTGGCATGGGGGCGATTATCTTGAATGGCGCAGTTGTGGGTGATAATTGTATTGTGGGTGCAGGGGCACTCATCACCGAAGGCAAGGTTTTCCCATCGGGTGTCTTGATTTTAGGGAGTCCTGCCAAAGCGGTGCGCGAATTGACTGAGGATGACATCAACCGCAATTATCTTTCTGCGGAAACGTATGTGATGCGTTCAAGGGCGTTTATGGCAGGGGAATAAAAAAAGGGGCAAGTCCGAAGACCTGCTCCCTTTGGATTTAAAAATTTGTGATGTTTACTGCGCTGGCATCACGAACACGGCGGTGGTGCGTGCCGGAATGGTGAATGTACCAGAGGCGCTGTCATAGGCCGATCCTTGTACGATTGGGTCAGTGGAAGCCGCCTGTACCGGATGGAGTTGAAGGGTCAGGCCCGCCAACTGCGCTTCGGTATAGGTAATATCCGCACCCGTCGCGTTGAAGATGATCACGACCATATCATAGTTCGGGTCAATATCGCCGCCGCTGCCTTCGACAATTTGCATCACAATGACACCGGGCATTTGCTCTGGGCCATTATTAAAGAAGCGTACCTGTTCTTGAATTTGGGCCGCCGTCTGCAAACGGAACAAGGATGAACTCTTGCGAATTTGCAGCATCTCGCGGAAGTGCAGGACCGTGTTCATGATGTCATCTGGGCCGGGGACGATATTGGGATTTTCCAGCAAGGGCTGAATGACAGGCCAATCGCCGCCATTGTCGCCTTCAGGTGGTAAGCCAACCGCCCAGTTGTTGGTTTGATAGGTGAAGTCGAGTACGTTGAACCAGTCGCCGGAGTTATAGCTGTTCTTATCCATTGACTTCGAACGCAGCATATCCATTCCGGCATGGAAGAACGGCACGCCTTGACTGAGTGCCACAATATCAATACCGAGATTTTGCATCCGCACCCGATCCGCGACGGTGGCTGCTTCCGGTGCTTTGTATTGAATCAGGTCAAACAGCGTCTGATTATCATGCGCCTCGGCATAGACGATATGTTCTTGCGGGTCGAGGGTGTATCCGGTGGGGTTGCCGTTATAGTCAATTTCTGCTCCAGTGACGGTTTCACCCTCGGCGTTGACTACCGTATAATCACGCAGATTGCCTGCCAACCCAACCTTGATCTGGTCGGCGAAATGCAGCAAACGGGCCGCTTGTTCTTCAGGTGTGCCATCGGTGACGCCGTTGGGTTCAAGCGATAGGCCGCTGACGAAACCTTGATCTTGGAAGCCGCCAAAGGGACTGCCACCACGCACCGCGTCACGCAGACGGTCATTAAACGTGCCGATGCCTGTGCCACCCATATTTAATTGGGTCGCATTGATGCCGCGTGCATTTTGGGCCACTTCGCCAAAATCCCAACCTTCACCGTAGAGATAAATGGATTTGCCATCTACGCCGCTGTTTTCAATCGTCAAGGCATCCAATGCTGCCCGTACATGCTCCATATTGGTACGCATATGATGACCCATCAGGTCAAAGCGGAAGCCATCTACCTTGTACTGGGTGGCCCACATGACTACCGAGTCAATCATGAGTTTTTCCATCATGTTGTGTTCGGTGGCGGTGTTGGCGCAGCAGGTGCTGGTGGCAACTGTGCCATTGTCATCCAAACGGTGATAGTAGCCGGGGACGATACGATCAAGCACGGATTTTTCGTTCTGACCGCTGGAATTGGTGTGGTTATAGACCACATCCATTACCACCCGCAGGCCGTTTTGATTAAGGGCCTGTACCATTTCGCGGAATTCAACGATGCGAGTTGTGCCATCAGGATTGGTGGAATAACTGCCTTCGGGCACGCTGTAATGGTAAGGATCATAGCCCCAATTGAAGCCGTCTTGGTCACGAGTGGCGTCAATGAGTTCCTGTTGGTTGGAGGCTGCTGGGCCAAATCCCGCCAGTTCTTCAAAGGTTGGGCCGACCCATGCGGCGCGGTCTTCATTGATGGTCGCAATGTCGAATACGGGCAGCAGATGGATATGCGTCAAGCCCGCCTGTGCTAGCGCGATTAAGTGCTGCATCCCGTTGCTATTGGTCAGCGTGAAGGCCTTGTATGTTCCCTTCAATTCGTCGGGTACAGCCGGATCACTGACACTGAAATCGCGGACATGCAGTTCATACAACACAATATCTTCCGGCGCGGCGAGTGGCGGTTTCTGCAACTCTACCCAACCAGTCGGGGCAAGCGATGGGTCAGACAGGTCAACAATCTGGCTGCGGGTGCTGTTCGTCGAAAGGCTAACCGAGTAGGGGTCAGTCACTAAATTCTTGACTACTGCCCCTTCTTTGGGCACATACACTTCAACTTCATATAGATAGAACTTGCCATTCCAATCCTCCACCGAACCAGTTGCCGTCCAGACACCTGTGGCGGGGTCAAGCGTCATAGGCGAGGTGGTGCTGGTGGTCGCTTCGGCGGAATCAGCAAAAATGTGGAGGGTAACGTTACGGGCGGTGGGTGCCCAGACACTGATGCTGATGCCATCGGCGCTGTAGACCGGGCCAAGTTTGCCGTCGTAGGTATACAGTTCGTCCAGCACGCCCGGAATTTGCAGGCCTGTCGCATCCAATGCGTTGCCATCGGGGTCAATGACGCCAACCGCGACCTGCCCTTTGAGTAATTCGGGTATACGGGCTGCATCACTCAATTTTAGAGCCAACGCGCCTTCGAGATGCGGGAATTTCGCTAAGACGGCTTCGCTTAATCCGGCTTCATCCACTGTCAGTGGGAAGGATTCGCCACCTGTGACGCCAGTGGAAGTCAAGGTAAGGCCCCCATCAGGCGCATAGTATAGGGTAAAGATGCTGCCCTCGGGAGCATCCACGTCCCACGCAATCGTGTCGGGTGTCACCCAATGGGCCTGTAGCATAGATAGATTGCCTTTAGGGGCACCAGCCGCGTTGATAACCATAACTTTGGTTTCCGAGTTCCATTCAAAGAGGACTTCTTTGCCAATGGAGGTAAAGGCAATATTGCCACCACCGGGAGCACCATCCGCCCCATAGTTTTCGTCCCATGAGAGGTTAACGGCGACCTTTGCCTCGAAAGCGCCTTCGGGCACACCACTCGCAGAGTAGGTATAAATGCCGTCGCCGTCGGGGTCTTGCAGCCACGTCAGCAAGCAGGCCGGTTCCCAGTCACCACCATTGCCATTGGTATCTGGGCAGCCGACTTCGCTTTGATAACTTCCCGGCACGGTAGCGATAATGGAATTGACATTATCGGTAATCCAGTGGGTGTTGTGGCTGTAATAAAAGGTGACGGTGGTTGCTTCGGCTAAAGACAGTGGAATGTTCGGGCCATCGCGGAGGGCGTTTAGACCGTAATTTTCAGCCCATCCACCATTCAAAGCCGCTTTATATTCATAATCACCAGCGGGGAGTTCCCATGAGCCTGACCATAGATCGCTGGTCTCATCATAGGTGAGGAAGGTGGCCTCACATTCTGGTTGCCAGTCACCCGGACAGCCCAAAACGCTCTGAACCGTCCCTGCGATGGCTACGCTTTGGGGTAGTGCCGTTGTGCCAGTTGTTGTTGGGGCTTCGGCGGAACTGACAATTGTCATGACTTTGGAATTGGAATCCCATTCAAAAACAGTGGGGTCAGCGGATGTGGCAAAGGGGATATTGGCACCGCCCGGAGCGCCATCCAAGCCGTAGTTTTCATCCCAAGAGAGATTCACAGCGACTTTTGCTTCGAATGACCCTTCGGGGAGACCAATCGCGGTAAAGGTGTACACGCCGTCACCATCGGGGTCTTGCAGCCAAGTCAGCAAGCAGGCCGGTTCCCAATCACCACCGTTACCGTTGGTATCGGGACAGCCTAGCTCACTTTGATAACTGCCGGGGACAGTGGCGATAATCGAATTGACATTATCGGTAATCCAGTGGGTATTGTGGCTGTAATAAAAGGTGACGGTGGTCGTCTCCGCTAAGGATAACGGAATATTGGGGCCACTCGGTTCGGCGTTGAGGCCATAATTTTCCGTCCATGACCCATTCAACGCGGCTTTATATTCATAATCACCAGCGGGAAGTTCCCATGAGCCTAACCAAAGATCGCTGACCTCGTCATAGGTCAAAAACGTGACATCACATTCGGGCTGCCAATCACTCGGACAGCCCAACAACGCCTGAATTGTCCCCGCGATGGTCACACTTTGGGGTTGTTCAGTTTGGGCGATGACGGGTGTCGGAAGAATGGGAGTCAGAATTGAGAGGACTACTGCGAACAAAATGATAGGCACCATCAGACGATGGAATGCCCTTGAAAGTTGGTGCATTGTAGCTCCTAGCTCCTTTGCAAAAAATGTCGCTAAAAAAACTTTTTGACCCTCCCATTTTAACGCCTCTTGGCTGCTGCCGCACATGATTAATCTCACATTTTTCTTCAAGTTATAGATTATATGTTCTATGTGTAAGAACCATAAATCCGTAACCATGGTTACGAATTCAAAGCGGGGCCATATAAGGGAGAAAAATGAAACATATATTCTAATTTAAATTTAAGAATGGCGCTGGCGCACGACCTCGTACATCATCAGGGCGGCGGCGGCAGAGACATTTAGCGAATTGACCTTGCCAAACATGGGGATGCTCACAGCAATATCGGCGGCGCGTAACCATGCCTCGCTGACGCCTTCGTGTTCAGTCCCCATCACAATCGCAATCGGCTTAGTGAAATCGGCTTCGGTAAAGGGTATGGTTGCATCGGGGGTGGCGACGACACTCTGAATCCCCCGCCCTTTAAGCCAATCCACAATTTCAGCGTGGCGGCCCTCGGAGACCTGCACGGTGAACAATGTGCCTTTGCTGGCGCGGACGACATTCGGATTGCCCCAATCGGTCAGCGGGTCGGAGGCAATGACCGCATCCACCCCGGCAGAATCAGCGGTACGCAGCATGGCCCCAAGATTACCCGGTTTCTCCACTCCCTCCGCGACCACAATAAACGGTGCAAGGCTAAGGGCCAGTTCATCCAGCGATTTTTGTGGCAGGGGGACGGTTGCCAGCCAGCCATCGGGATTTTCACGATAGGCGATTTTTTGAAAGACACGCTCATCCACTTCAATGAGGCGGGTTTGAGATAGGCGGTCAAGCAAATCGCGTTCGGCAGGGTCGCGGAAGAGGGTCGGGCAGAAAAATAGTTCGGTGGGAGTGATACCACTTGCCAGCACAAGGGATAATTCATCATGCCCCTCGACCAACACGAGGCCACTTTGCAGGCGTTCGCGGCGATCTCGCAGGCCGATGACATATTTGATTTTGGGGTTCTGGGGGCTGGTGATGATGGTCATCGCTGAAATTCCATAAGCGGCGCTTATCTCGTCAATTAGCAAAAATAGCTTGAATAGACATGGCAATTGGCCTAATCTTATAGGGACTTCAATGAAATCTCAAAGGGGAAGATGCCATGCCAACATTACTTTCAATTCAAGTAGGGCAACCACAAGACTATACCATGCCCGATGGGGAAGTATGGCGAACGAGCATTTTTAAAACTCCCATCACTGGCCCTGTGAAATTGAACGGTACCAACCTTGTGGGGGATGCTCAAGCCGATCTAAAACATCATGGCGGGGTGGATAAGGCCGCGAATGTATTTCCATCAGAGCATTATCCCTATTGGCGTGAAAAACTTGGACTTCCAGATATGCCATATGGCGGATTTGGCGAAAATTTGACGATAGCAGGCCTGCTGGAAGGGGAAGTCGCTATTGGGGATACTTTCCGCATTGGGACGGCGACAGTGCAAGTGTCCCAACCCCGTCAGCCGTGTTGGAAATTGGCGCGGCGCTGGGGTGTTAAAGATTTAGCGGTGCAGGTGCAAAATATTGGCTCAACCGGTTGGTATTTTCGGGTTTTGGAGGAGGGGATTGTTGATGTAGGCCAAGATTTCGAACTGATTGACCATCCGTATCCACAATGGACGATTACGGAGGCCAATCGGTTGATGCATCATGACAAAAATGATTGGGAGGCATTAGCGGGATTAAGGGCCTGTCCTATGCTGGGAGTGAGTTGGAAAAAGACTTTTCAGGAACGGCTAGACAAGCGTGAGGTTATTGTAGATAGTGGGGCGCGATTGTTTGGAGAATAGGATTTCTTCGTTCGGGTGACAATAGCCATCTGCTATAATGATTTTATGAGGAAAGGGCATCTAGCATATGGCATCACCATTTCCCGGCTTCGACCCCTATATTGAGCAACCCGCATTTTGGTCAATGTTTCATAATCGCTTTGGCAATATGATTTGTGATTTATTGAATGAGCGCTTGCCAACACCCTATTTAGCTACCACCGAGCCACGTTTGGAAATCGGATTTTTTGCTGAACCGACCTATCCCTATTATCCTGATATTGCGGTGGTTGAACAGGCACGACCTCAATCCAGCTTAGTTGCAACATCTCCATCTGGCATTACTAGCCCTTCATTGGAATTAACTGTGCCCCTGCGCGAAGAAATCACAGCAGTATCGGTAGAAATTCGCTATATGGACAACGAAATGCCCGTCACAGTAATTGAAATTCTATCTCCCATCAATAAACAACCCGGTAACGAGGCGTATCAAGCGTATTTGAATAAACGGCTGGCTTATCTTGAGAGCCGATTGAATTTAATCGAGCTAGATTTTTTGAGGGCGGGGCAAAAATTACCGACGATGCAGCCTTTACCGCCAAGCCATTACACGATATTTTTGCATCGAGCCAAGCGCCGTCCGATTGCGGAAATTTGGCTGCTGTCGGTTCGGGATACTTTGCCGATTATCCCCGTGCCGCTGCTAGATCAAGACCCCGATATTCGATTGGATTTAGGGGAGGCGTTCCAAAAAACGTATGATGTGGCACTTTTGGGAAGGCGCATCAATTATGCGAAAGAACCGCCGGGATATTTTTCAGCAGAGGATTTGGCGTGGATACGGGAGCGGGTTGATGGTTGACTTTGACCAAGCAATAGATAATTCGTCATTCCTCTTGACTAATACGAGGTACACCATTTTCAAGTATTCTTTCTTCAGGTCAACAGCCACTTCTGATCTTTGCTAGGCCAGATTAAATATAATCGGCAAGAAAATCTTTGATACCTATAATCATTTGTTCAACATCTGAACGCTTGAACTTATCGAATTGCCCATGCGCTGCGACATTCCGTATGCTTGCCCAAGCCTCCAATTGTTTTGCTTTTGGCCCATCAAATAAACTCGATTGTTTGAGGTCATCGATCAAGGTTTTTAACATCTTATATTTGCCATTCGTTTTTGTGGAGATGGGTGGATTCTGCCTTTCACATAGGCGGCGTAGAGCGTCTTCAAGGACTGCACCAGCTAATACAGCAGCGGGAACGTAGTCATGCTGCTCCGCTTTTCCCTCGCCTAAAAGTTGTTCTGCCAAACTCATGTAGTCTAAGGCTATATTGGCTTCTATTTTTGTACCTAAGTTTAAGAGTCCAGTTTTGTAATCATGCTGAAGTGCCTTTAATATACCTTGCAGTTTTGTGATCCCATCAATGTTTTCAGGGAGGCTTTTTACGTCGCTATCAAACTTCCCCTTTAACGTTGTCTCTATGACTAATAGATGTATCAGCGTGGTTGCACTTGTTCTTATCTCAGTGAACTCGGCGAGTGCATCCCCTTCAAATGTGCGTGTATTGTTGCGGTTTTCCTCACATAACGTTTGAGTTTTTCTAACAAGCCCTCCAAATCGCTCACGAACTGTTTTGTCAAAATCCAGTGACAAGGGCATTTGTATCGTCTCCCTGAGTGGTAGATAAAAAGTTAAAAGTCGGTTATGAGACTTTATCGCTTGACACAAACCAATATCTCTTAGTTTAACCCAACTTTTGGATAAGGGGAGAGACTTTCAAAGTGGTACAGACTTCCAAGCTAACAAAAACTAATGGAAAGTATCCCAAAGAACACAATATAGGGGCTAAAAACAAGGGGTGGATGCGATACCCACCCCCTCAAGTGTAGATGTTAAATCAACTTCGCCTCAGTTGCTTGGATGGCTTCCATGATCGTTTGGAGGCCAGATTTCACATCGCCGGAGATGTGCAAACGAACGACGCGGCGGTGGCGCTGACGCAGGGTTTCGAGATCGCCTAGCCCCTGTGCCTGTTTCAAAATGCTGAAACTAAAGGGCTGACCGGGGATGGGTAGTTCGGCGTCATCATCCACCGTAATCAGGATAAACACGCCGTTGTTGGGGCCACCCTTGTGCAGTTGTCCGGTGGAGTGCAGATAGCGTGGGCCATACCCAATGGTCACAGCGCGGCAGGTGGCATGGCGCAGGCGACGGCGGATCGTCTCAAGGGCAGTTTCGTTGTCGTCATTGGCATCCATGTAGGCCAACAGTGCAAAGTAGTTGCCAGAGCGGGCTAGGCTCAAAAATGCCGCCAGCCTTCCAGCCAAATTGCTGACGTCGTAATGACGCTGCGTGCAAATCTGATTAAGCATCTCGCCAGTACGGGCATCGGCATAGAGGGCCACGCCGCCCTCGGAGATGACGGGTTTTTCGGCGGGGAAACGGCCCTCTTTTTGATGAATATCGAGCAGAGTCTTGGTCGCTTTTTTGGCGGAGGTGACATCGGGTTCGTCGAAGGGGTTAATCTTCAACATCTGGCCCATGACCGCCGTCGCAAATTCCCAGCGCAAAAACTCCCCTGCCAAGTCATAGGCGTCCTGCAATTCCAGCAGGTAGACCGGATGACCCGCCTCACGCAGCGTTTGCACCTGCTCATCCAGCGAGGGATCGTTATCGAGGCGCATATAGACAAACATGCGGTCATCATCATAATCGTGGGGATGGCCCACCGTCGCGCCAACAACAGGCAGGAATCCGACGCCCTCTTTGCCTGTGCTTTCAGCAATCAATTGTTCGGCCCAATCGCCAAAACTTTCGATTTGGGGTGAGGCGATAATGGTGATTTTGTCGCGGCCTTCTTGGGCAATCGTGCCCAAGACCACCCCCAACCACAGGGCTGGATTGAATTTGTGGGCTACCGATTTATCAATGGCATCGGTCATGCGCTCGGCACGGGCAAAAATCGTGTCGAGGTCGAGACCTAAAAGGGCGGCTGGCACAAGGCCGAAATAGCTGAGGGCGGAATAGCGGCCCCCAATATCGGCGGGATTTTCAAAGATGTCGTAGACCTTGCGCTGCTGCGAAAGCGCCACGAGTTCACTGCCGGGGTCGGTGATCGAGATAAAATGTTGACCCGCCTTATCTGCGCCGACCAATTTGACCAGCTTGTCATAGAAATAGTCGAACATGACGGCGGTTTCGATGGTTGTGCCGGATTTGCTGGCGACGATAAACACCGTTTGCTTAGGGTCAATCTGCTTTTCGATGCGCTGGACGGTGGCGGGCACGGTGCTGTCGAGGACAAGCAAATCGGGATAACCCGCCTGCTGTCCAAAGGTCTTGCGTAAGACTTCGGGGGCAAGACTGCTACCACCCATACCAAGCAGAACGACGTGTTTCCAATTATTGCGTGCTTTGGCTTTGAGGTTGTGCAGGCGTTGGCGGTCAATGCGACCATCTACGGCAATCGTCAGCCAGCCGAGGCGATTATTGATGACTTCTATGTGGGCAGGTTCGGGTTTCCACCATGCGGCGTTGCGTTCCCAAATCTGCTTGGGGGCGTCCTTCATACGATCCATTGTTTCACGTACATCGGGTTCATATTGACCGACTACCCCTGATTGCCGCTTGATGATGCCTGCCTTGAGCATCTTGCGTTTGCCTTCGATGGCTTCTAGGAGAGCGTTATAGGAAGCGGTGAATTTTTCGACGCCATCCAACAGGAGGTTGTTGGTTACTAGCGCCATATCAATGCCGACCTCAGCCAGCATATCCATTGTGTCAGCGGCTTTGTCCAAATCCTGTTCGAGCGTGGCGGCAACCGTGCCATGATCTTTGAAAGCGACCAGTGTTTCCGGCGGAACGGTATTGACGGTATGAGCGCCAATCAGGGTGTCCACATACATCGTATCGGGATAGGCCGGGTTCTTGGTGCTGGTGCTGGCCCATAATGGACGCTGCACCTGTGCCCCGGCTTCGCGCAGTTGTTTAAAGCGTGCGCCTTCAAAAATGTTCTTAAATTCGCGGTAGGCGAGTTTGGCATTGGCGATGGCGGCAGTGCCCAACAATTTGCGATTAGCAGCGACCCGATCTAACAAACGGCCCTGCGCGGCGCGGATATTGCTGTCTAGCTGTTGGTCTACCATTGAGTCAATGCGGCTGAGGAAGAAACTGGCGACTGAGGCGATTTTCGTGACATCTTGCCCTTTGGCAAGACGTCGCTCCAAACCGCGAATGTAGGCCTCTGTAACCCGCTTATAGTATTCCACCGAGAAAATCAGCGTGACATTGATGTTGACACCCCCTGCAATAGCTTCCTCAATAGCTGGGAGGCCAGCTTCGGTTGCCGGGATTTTAATCATAACGTTGGGGCGGTCTACCATCTCGAATAGCCGGAAGGCCTCGCGTGTGGTGGTGGTGGTGTCGTTGGCGATGAGGGGTGAGACCTCGAGACTGATATAGCCGTCTGCACCGTTGGTGCGGTCAAAAACGGGACGCAAGATGTCGGCGACGGCCCGAATATCATCTGTGGCGAGAGCCTCAAAAATGCTGTTGGCGTCGGCATCCAACATTTGCCCAATGGCGCTGTCATAGAGGTTGGAATTCGCTATGGCCTTTTCAAAAATGGTTGGGTTAGAGGTCATGCCCAGCACACCATCTTCATCCACCATGCGTTTGATTTCGCCATTTTGGATGAGTTGGCGGCTGATATTGTCGTACCAGATGCTTTGTCCTAGTTTTTGGACATCTACCGGGGGATTGCCTGTCATAGGGTTGTTGCTCCTAATGAAAACCATGTTGTTTTACGACACGGGGTCAAAGCCGCCGTGCTGAATTCAGATGAGGAGGCGACCTCCTTCACGAAGAGCCGCCCCTTGAAAATACGGTTACGCCTGTTGTAGAGCCACTTGCATCTTGGCGGCTTCGACGACGGCTTCAGCGGTAATGCCGAGGTTTTGATAAATTTGCTCATAGGGGGCCGATGCGCCAAAACGATTGAGGCCGATGAAGTGACCACCCTGCAAATATTCCTGCCAGCCCTGTTTAACGCCTGCCTCGACTGCCACCCGTGCTTTGACGTTCGGCGGCAGAACGGATTGAACGTAATCCGCACCCTGCGCCTCGAATAGTTCCATCGAGGGGATGCTGATGACGCGGGCTTGGATGCCGTCTTGCGCCAATAACTCTTGGGCCTTCAGAATCAACTGAACTTCCGAGCCAGTGGACATCAACAGGACATCGGGTTCGCCTTCGGAGTCGGAAAGCACATAGCCGCCTTTCGGAACGCCTTCCCAAACGGCGGGCTGCTCCAAAATCGGCACATTTTGGCGGGTAAAGACCAGCGTGACCGGGCCACCTTTGTGCTCCATTGCAACCTTCCACGCGGCGGATGATTCATTGGCGTCAGCAGGACGTAATACAATGCTGTTGGGGATGGTTCGCAGGGCTGCCAAATGTTCAACGGGTTGGTGGGTTGGGCCGTCCTCCCCCAGACCAATGCTGTCATGCGTGAAGACGAAAATCGGCTCAATACCGGACAGCGCAGCAAGGCGGATGGCGGGACGCATGTAATCCGAAAAGACCAAAAAGGTCGCGGTGTAGGGTTTGATGATGCCACCATGTAGTGCGAGGCCATTGGCGATTGACCCCATCGCGTGTTCGCGGATGCCAAAGCGCAAATTACGCTGATCGTAGCCATCCACGCCAAAGTTGCCTTCGCCGTCAATCAAGGTCTTGGTGCTTTCGGCAAGGTCAGCATCACCTCCCATGAAGGTTGGCACGCGCTTGGCGATGGCGTTCAAGATTTGACCGGAGGCGTTGCGAGTCGCCATGCCTTTGGCGTTCGGGCCATATTGGGGAATGTCAAAATCCCATGCATCGGGCAGTTGGCCTGCTTGAGCACGTTTAAATTGAATGGCAAGATCGGCGAAGGCGGCTTCATAAGCGGCAAAATGATGCTGCCAATCGGCTTCGGCGGCTTTACCCCGTTCGACAGAGCCGAGGAAATGCGCCTGCACATCTTTAGGAATCAGGAAATCGGGTTCAAGCGGCCAGCCGAGATTTTCTTTACTGGCCTTGACCTCATCCGGGCCAAGCGGAGAGCCATGGGCGTGATACGTCCCAGCTTTTTTGGGGCTGCCATAACCGATGATGGTGCGGACGCTGATTAGCGAGGGCTTGTCGGTGACTTTTTGGGCAAGTTGGATGGCGGCGGCAATGGCGTCTAGGTCATTACCATCTTCAACCTTGAGGGTATGCCAGCCATAGGCTTCAAAACGCTTGGGCACATCTTCAGTAAAGGTCACATCGGCGGGGGCGGCAAGGGTAATGCGGTTGTCGTCATAGAGCATAATCAGCTTGCCGAGTTTGAGATGTCCGGCAAGGGAGGCGGCTTCTTGGGCGACACCTTCCATCACATCCCCGTCGCTGACAATGGCATAGGTGTAATGATCTACCACCTTATGACCGTTGCGGTTAAAACGGGCCGCTAGGAATGCTTCTGCGACTGCCATACCCACCGCATTACCAAACCCTTGACCGAGCGGGCCAGTGGTCGTTTCGACACCGGGGGTGTGTCCATATTCAGGATGACCGGGGGTTTTGCTGCCCCATTGACGGAAATTTTTGAGTTCATCCAGCGATAAATCATAGCCCGTGAGATGCAGTAGGGCGTAGAGCAGCATCGAACCATGACCCGCCGACAGCACAAAACGGTCACGGTCAGGCCATTTGGGATTGGATGGATTGTGTTTTAGAAAGCGTGTCCACAGCACATAGGCCATTGCCGCCGCGCCCATTGGTAGGCCGGGATGACCGGAATTGGCTTTTTGAACAGCGTCTACTGCAAGAAAACGAATGGTATTGATTGCGCGGTTATCGAGTGATTGAGTGGTCAAGAAAGGGGACTCCTCATAATTGACATTGACGTGCCCAATGATTGGACAGTCAGAATAGGCGAAATGTTACGTGGGCGACGGGCAGCACGCGGACATGAGTATAACGCAGAGGCAGGCTTTTCCCCTAGAGATAGATTTGGGCGGCTTAACTAATCATTCTTGGGAGGGATTAATTCCAAATCATCAGCATAGTAGTTTTTCTTGGCTCTTTTCCCATCAATTATGAGGGTATATATAGGTTCTTCCCGTTTAAAATGCCAACCGAGACCAAGAATAATCCCGACACCCTCTGGCTTTGCTTTGTATCGTACTTTATCGCCAAATTTGAACGGCGGCGTTGGCATAACTCGATATATATCTGGCTTAACACGATATTGCTTGTCGGCAAAATTTAAAACAAGATAACCGTCTTCAGTTTCGCCTGAACAAAAAAAGACCCGGCCATAGTAGTTATCGTGACTTGCACCTTGACGCTCGTCCGGATGCAGAAGGTGTTCCCCCTTTTCCCGAAACCAAGAATACAATCCCTATGTTCCAACATAGTTGCTCAATGCGTCCACCCCTCAAAAGCGCGGCAGTTGGGCCAATCGTAGCAGGCAGTCGAGAGCGGGTTGCCCTGTGCATCAAAGCGCCCAATCGAAAGGTCGTTGAGGTCAATGGCATTGCGGTCATTGGGCAGTACACACGCCGACCCACCCGCTGCATTCGGCGGGATACGTATGGTGGCTAGGGGGGCATCGGGATTAAAAAAGTTGTAGACCATGCGCGAAATCTCACCAATTGCCATCCAACGGGCCAGCGCATAGGAATCAAAATTATCGAGGCGGTCATCCCAGATATAGACGGTCAAAATGTAATCGCCACCGGGGGAAAAGACGATGCCTGCGTCACCAGCGGCCTCCGCTCCATAACCGACTTTATGGGCGATTCGCACACCCTCCGGCACACCGAGTTCCATCATGTGCTGGAATTTTGTGCCGAGCAGCAAATTCATCATCCACTGGCATTCAGTTTGGGTGATTTCATCGGGGAAAATCTGCGCCAGCCCCGCCCCAAATTCGGAACATTCATAAAGCTGAGTCAAAAAATGGCCCATATCGGCGGCGGTGGTGTGCAACTGCGGGTCAATCACGGCGCTCACAGAGGTATCTACCGGACTGGCGGCATTGGCAGGGCACGGGGTCGCACCGACGGGGGCATAATAATCGGACGGGACAGCGCCATCCCCCGCGTCGCCAATCCAGAAATGGCGATCTACAAGGGTATTGGTCGCTCCACCCCGGCAATAAGTATCAGACGTGCGGCGGATGCCATTTAAGGGGTCAACGGGGTCAGTGGATTCCATCAGGACGTTGGCGTTGGCGTTGGAGGAGCAAATCACTGTCGCGGCAAGACGAAATTCCATATCCTGATTGGGTGGCTGGTAGATATAGCGAAAGTAATTGGCGATGACCCCGATTTTGGCAGTGCTGACGGCGTTTTGTAGGACATTTTCTTGGATGCCCATCGCCGCGCCTGTTTCCAAATCGTGCACATAAATGGAGACGACGCTGTTGGGGCCGTTGTGGACGATGCCGCGTGAAGCCAGATAGGTCAAAATGTCGCGTTGCAGGCCCGTAAAATCAATACCGGGAATGGTCGCGGTGGGGGTCAGGGTGACACTCGACTGCTCAGTGGTTGGTGTAGCGGTAATGACAGCGGCATTTTCGATGGTGTCCAATGTTGGGCTTGGTTCGCTAGTCGGTGGTCGGGTAGAAGGCAGCGCGGCAGGATCAATTTGTGGCAGACCCGTGCGATCACCGGTCAACGCGACGACGCTTTGATGCACCCACGCATAACCATTCGGGGAGGCCGGATATTCAATCAGCAGCCATTCAAAATAATAACCACGCACGGGATAGGTTTCGCCGGGTTGAATGGTGGCAATTTGTTCGCCGTTGATATTGGGCTGATTGCGGATATTGGCGTTAGGGTTAATGGCCTCCGCAAAAACGGCAGCGGTTGAGGTCGGCGTGGCGGCGGATTGACGGGTGGGACTGCTCCATGCTGTCGGGAGCGCCACAAATAGAATTACCAAATTTGCTGCAATCAATACAAGCCAAAATCCACGCTGTTTCATATACGCCTCAACCTTTAGATGTACACCTCTAGAACGGCGACAAATGATAATCGCTGAGTTGTTGAAAAGAAACACTGCTTGCCTGACGAATTGCCGTCCCCTATTTGACAATATCATAACAATTGAACTCTAGTGAACTCTAGATATGCTTATTGACGTTTAGATAGGTTTTATTATATCATAGATTCTAGTGGGCCGATGTGTTTGGGTTATCATTACCCTGTTAAGGTAAAGCGATGCTTGCTCCCAAATGCGATTTTTGCCCACCACCTCAGACGGTTTATTGTTAAGGCGGTGCGGTGATGAAGAAATATTTGACACACCTGATTACTAAAGAACCCACACCGCAAAGTGCGCCTCTGCCGGAGACAACGCAGGTTGCAAACTCGGCAGGTGGGTATAGCTGGGCGGTGGACGAGTGGGGTCACCTGCGTCGGTTTCTCATTTTGGGGAGCGAAGGCGGGTCGTATTATGCCAGCGAACGTGCTTTGACGCTGGAAAATGCCAACAATGTCCTCAAGTGTATCCAAACCGACGGGGTGCGTGCGGTCAATGAAGTCGTGGCGATTTCGCAAGAAGGCCGTGCGCCGAAAAACGATCCAGCGATTTTTGCCCTAGCGCTGGCGGTCACCAAAGGGGATGAGGCGACCCGACAGGCGGCGTTTAAGGCGCTGCCCGAAGTTTGCCGCACCGGAACGCATTTGTTCACATTTGCGGAACTGGTCAATGGGATGCGTGGTTGGGGGCGCGGCTTGCGTCGGGCGGTAGGCGGTTGGTATCTGGCGATGGATAACCGTTCGCTGGTCTATCAATTGGTGAAATATCGTCAGCGCAATGGTTGGACGCACACCGACACCCTTCGGTTGGCACACCCGACACCCGCCAATGATACACAGGGCGCGATTTTTAAATGGGTGACGTATAAGCCCAATAAAAACGGCACGGGTGAAACGGCTCATGTAGAAGCCAACCCATTGGAATGGGCCGAGGCGTTGAATGCGCCGGAAGATCAAGCCCTAGCGTTTATCTGGGCGTTTGAACGAGTCCAGAAAGCGGCGGATACGGCTACGGTGGTCAGGCTGATTGAAGCCTATGATCTACCACGTGAAGCACTGCCAACCCAATGGCTAAATGACCCGGATGTATGGGCGGCACTGTTGACCAAAATGCCGATGACGGCCCTCATCCGTAACTTGGGGGTGATGTCGCGGATTGGTTTGCTGAAGCCACTCAGCGAGGCGGAAAACACGGTGGTTGAACGCCTAACCAATGCTGATGTGCTGCGGAAGGCACGAGTCCACCCCATCGCGGTGCTGATTGCGCTACGGGCTTATTCGTTGGGGTATGCACTCAAGGGCAAGGTCAATCGTCGGGGACAGGCCGGGGCCGAAAAATCGGCTGGTTGGACGCCGACCCCGCGTGTGTTGGACGCACTCGACGCGGCTTTTGAACTGGCTTTCAAGAACGTCGAGCCGACCAACCAACGTGTCATGCTGGCATTGGACGTATCGGGTTCAATGTCGGGCGGGATGGTCGCAGGTGTGCCGGGGTTGACTCCGCGTGAAGGCAGTGCGGCGATGGCGATGGTTACGGCACGTTCGGAACCAAATTACACCGTCGTTTCGTTCCAAGACAAAATCGTGCCGCTGAATATCTCGGCGCGGATGCGGCTGACGGATGTGGTCAAGATGACCAATGGGCTGCCTTTTGGGACGACGGACTGCGCTCAACCAATGCTGTATGCGCTGGAACACAAAATCGCGGTGGATACGTTTGTGATCTACACTGATAGCGAGACGTGGTTTGGGAAAATTCATCCAGCCGCCGCGCTACAGGATTACCGCGAAAAGATGGGTATTCCGTCGAAACTGGTTGTGGTCGGGATGGTCTCGAATGGATTTACGATTGCCGACCCGAATGATGCCGGGATGTTGGACGTAGTGGGCTTCGATGCCTCGGCTCCGGCGCTGATTGCGGATTTTGGCCGGGGCGCCATTTGACGTAAAATAGAAATGGTGTGGGCCGGAGTAAATGGGTTATCAATTGAAACGACCCCATTTACGGCAACTTGCCCACACCACCTATCACCAAAGTGGGCCACAAGAAATGTTGGTTTCACAGCCCGATGCGCTTTCTTGGCAAGAAAGAAGGCAGGCTTAACCAAGATTTTATGCGGCAGAGTTTGAAGTGATGGTGACTTTGTAGATTTCGGTCTGCTCAGACGCTATCACTCCGAAACTCTCAAAATTGAATATCTGAAGATGTGGGCCGTTGTGTTTGGGTTATCGTTCGGGACGACGAGGTGTGGGTTCGACTCCCACCAGATTCCACTGAATCTGTAGCTCAATGGCAGAGCGCGATTCCAGATACGCTCCTTTGCTCGCATCTTCCAAAATGCTAAACAATCGGTGTGGGCCGACGTGTGTGGGTTATCGGTTAACAATGGTTCGACTCCAGACCGCCACCCCTAAACTCATGGTGGCGGGAATTCACTAGGCAACTGGTGAAGGTTTACCCATATGCACCTTTTTGTCTGCACTGGTTTTTAACAATCGAATAGCAAAATGGGTGTGGGCCGGAATATATGGGTTATCACTGGACTTTGGATCCGGAAAGGATGCCCATCTAGTAATTTTTTGCCTACACCATCTCTCAACATTAACAACCAAATCATTTATGGTACGAGCCGCTGTGACTGGGTTATCATCTCCAATGATTGGATGCGGGTTCGAGTCCCGCCTGATGCTTCGGTATCAGTAGCTTAATTGGATAGAGCTTTTACCAGACACGATCCTTTGCCTGTACCGCCCTCAGATTTGATTGTAATGGCATGGGCCGATAGATATGGTTTATCGGATCATTTGGTGGATGCCTTCGAGGGTTCGAGTCCCTCTCCTGTGTGGGATACTGCACGGGATGTCCCGAGTGGCAAAGGGGAATGACATTCTCCCATATCGCCCTTTTTGCCCATGCCTCACCATAAAATGTTGATAGATATGAAGCGCGGGCCGATAGAGGTGGGTTATCGGTGGTTGTGAGGGCCAAGCACTCTCCCTCCATATCCCACAGCGTCCCCTTTGCCCGTGTCTTCCGCTCGATCCCACAATCCACTGCCAAAGTTATGCCTGTAGTAACCTCATCATGGGCCTGATGGCTTATTGACCTGCGATATTTCAAGACCGTATCATTTGAGTTAAAATGGGACTGAGAAACAAACCACATCTGTCAGTGAGTCGGAGAGAAAGGATGGGTAGTTTCGCGGAGGGCGATGCTACCAGAACAATTGCTATGCCAGTAAAAATTTTAGTGGTTGAAGATGATTTTTATTTAATGGAAGGGATAAAAGACATTCTTGAACTCGATGGCTATCAGGTTCTCACTGCGGGTAGTGGTAATAATGCCCTTGATGTGCTGCGTAAACAAAAAGAACTGCCTGATTTGATTGTATCTGACATTATGATGCCGGGCATGGATGGTTACGATTTATTGCGAGAAGTGCGCGGGAAGGCCCTCTGGAACAAAATCCCCTTCATTTTTTTGACGGCCAAAGGTGAAAGATCGGATGCCAATAAGGGCAAAGAATTGGGGGCGGACGATTATGTCACCAAGCCTTTTGGTCCCGACGACCTGCGTATCGCGGTATCTTCAAAATTGGAACGGCATCGTCAACTGCGCCAACAGCATGAAAGTGAGATTTTGAATCTCAAACAGCGGATATTAGAAATGCTGTATCACGAATTTCGCACCCCGCTGACCTATGTGGTGGCCTATAATGAGATGCTCAAGCAGGATGCCGACTCTTTGAGCGCCGAAACCCTGCGTCGCTATCTGGTGGGGATTGATGAAGGGGCTTCTCGGCTGCGTCGGCTTGTTGAAAATTTTATTATGCTGGTAGAAATTGAGACCGGTGAAGCGGTGGATGCTTTTAATCTGCACCGTATCATCATCAAAGACTATACAACACTGCTGGCCGAAGTCACCGACCCTTTTAGATTGCGATTGGATGCTACCCGTCAGTCGTTGAAGGTTGAAGTTGACCCTGATACTCCACCAACTCAAATTTATCACGATCATTTTGTGAAAGCATTGCAGGCGCTTGTGGACAACGCCCTAAAATTTGGGAGGGACCGGGATTATTTTGGCAAAGACCAAGCCTTTAATCAGGTTGTGGTGCGCGTAATGCCGATGTTGGTTGGAGATGGCGAACAAGCACAGGAATGTGTGTGTTTTGAAATCTCCGACACCGGACGCGGCATTGCCCCGGAGGAAGTTGCCAAGATATTCGATGTGTTCTATCAAATTAACCGCAAGGAATTCGAAGATCAGGGCGGCGGGGTTGGTTTGGCAATTGTCAAGGGGATTATACAGGCGCATAATGGCGAGGTAGTGATTGACAGTACCCCCGGCTCTGGGACAAGTGTGCTTGTGCTGCTGCCTGCCCAACGTAATTAACATGACGATACGTGAATGCAACTTTGGATATTGCCCTGCGTACTAGGTGCATAGATTGATCCTCAAGCATTATTGGGAGTGAGAAGGGTTTAAAATGGCCTCTGTGCTGCAAAAAGTGAACACCTTGATTTCTGCAAATCTTCATTCAATGGTAGACCGTGCATTGGAGACCCATTCATTGAAGGTCATGGATGAATATATCCGGCAGGCCGAAAGTAATCTTGAGGAATTGGAAGACACGGCGGCAACCATCGGTGGCACGGTCAAAACCCTCAAACGCAAATATGATGAGTTTATGGCACAGGTCGAAAAACTTGACCGCGACATTGATACTTTGCTGGTGAAGGGCAAAAATGAATTGGCGTTGGCGGCCCAAACCGACCTCAACAACAAACGCCAGATTGCACAGGAATATCACGACCAGTGGCGCGGGCAAGAAGAAGAGTATCGCAAGATCATGGATGCCCGCCTGAAGTTGGAAGCCCGCTTGGTGGCGATTCAACAGCAGCGTGAACAACTCAAGGCGCTGATTGAACTCACCGAAGCCAAGCAACTCACCAATAAATCCATCCGCAGTATTGACGACTTGGCAGGTATCGGGGATGAAGACATCAAGCGCCTCGCCGACCAGATTTATGCTCGGTTGGATAAGGTCGAAGCCGAAGCCGATATGGTGTCCAGTCGCCTACAAAATCAGGTGGAGGATGTCATCGGGCAAAGCGAAATTGAGCTTCAACTGGAAGAACGCCGCAAACGCTTAGGAATTTCTGAGTAGGGACAACCATGTCATCTAATCCTGCCCGTGATTCTATTCGGCAGCGGGCGCAAAGTGCCATCTTTTTCAATGCTGTAAGCAAGCCCCAAAGCCTGACGATCATCGCACTGGCGGTGATGTGCTGGATTTTTGGGGTGAGTTTTTTAGGCGCAACCTCAGCCATCTGGTTAGCGTTTGGCGCGGTGGCCGAACTGATTTTTGTGCTGGCGACAGTTAGCGATCCCCAACAAAATGCTAAGGCAGTAGAACGGATTTTTGCCCAGCAATACGACATAAACGAAGTCCGTAATCATCATGCCCGTCAACGGGTGGCACAAGCGCTTGAATATCAAGAAAATATCCGGGCATTGGCTCAGACACGCGGTGGGGCGATGCGGTTGCAAATTGAAAGCACCGCTGCTGAGGTCAATCATTGGTTGGAGCAGGTTTTCAAATTGGCCCGGCGAATTGATGCCTACGAATCCAGCGACATCATCAGCCGTGATCGTGTGCGTGTCCCAAATGAATTACAGGCGCTCCGGTTGCGGCTGGATAAGGAACAAGATGAACGGGTCAAGGCTGAACTGCGGGATGCTATTCGTAGCAAAGAATTGCAACTGAGCCATCTACGGGATTTGGAAGCCAATGTCAAACGGGCTGATGTGCAGTTGGATAACACCCTTGCCGCGTTGGGCACGATTTATACCCAGATTCAACTGCTGGACGCCAAGAGTATTGATGGACGCAGCACCAACCGCCTGCGTCAAGAGATTGTGGATGAGGTGTTGTCGCTGAAGGACACTCTAGAAGCCCTCGAAGAAGTTCAGGCAACCGGGATGTACGCCGTTTCCTAATTTCATGAACTCACTCGCAACCTACCGAGATTACCAAGTGCAACGGGCGACTCTCCGGGATGTTTGGAAAATCCGCCAATTGGAAAAGTTGGTATTTCCGCAGGATGCCTACCCTCTGTTAGAAATTGTCATGTTGATTTTGGCTCCCATCAGCCGCAATTTTAAAATGATCGCTCCGAATGGCGATATGGCTGGGTTTATTTCGGGCACGGTGGGTACCATGGGGCGTCCGGGGTGGATTATCACGTTAGGCGTCAATCCAAAGTATCAACGCAAAGGACTGGGGCGGTTTTTGTTGCAATGGTGTGAACGGGAATTACAGGCTGAGTGTATTCGCCTGACTGTTCGGGCAGGGAATAGGGCGGCCTATACTCTGTATGCCGAAACAGGCTATACCGAAGTACGCCGCCGTCGCAGCTACTATCGAGATGGTGAAGATGGTATCGAAATGGAAAAATGCCTTAATCCTCAGCCAGTTCTTCCATCGTCTCCCCTGCCGCCAGCCTCATAATTTTCTGGCTGGTTTCGCGCCAGCTAATTTTGCTGAGGCCCATCTTCTCGCGCAGGGTTTCAAGGCCCATTCCCGCACGATAATCCCGCACAGCACACGTCCAACGCAAAGTCTCAAACGACATACGTGATGCAATCCCTGCTGCCTTCGCCGTATCGGTCAATACATATTCCAAATTGCGGGCGGTACAGTCGAAGATGCGTCCGCCTTTGGGTTTATGCTCGGTTAGATAACGCTCCAACATTGCGGGCCAAGTCGGGTCAAGGGGAATGCGCCGTTCTTGAAAGATGTTTTGGCGATTTTTGTGACCGATGACCAGCATGGGCTGACGCGGGTTAGTGCGTTCAATGTCGTTCACTGTCATCTGGACGGTTTCGCTCTTTTTGATGCCTGTATCCAGCAACAGTTTAAATAAGACATAGGGGCGCGAGTCAGGTTTTTCGGCATGGGCCAGCGATTCACAATAGGTCAACATCTGCTCGATTTCGGCTTCGGTCAAGATAGCTTGCAACGGCGCGGGGCCAGATCGCTGCAAAATCGGTTCGGCAGGGTTGTCACGCCGGACTTGATCTTCTTGCAGCCATTTAAAAAAGACCTTGAGGGTTGTCACACGCCGTGCATAGGATTTGCGACTGCACGGAATTCCGCGCCCGTGTTCCAGCCAATGCAAAAATTCGTTGAGGCGGGCGGTGCTAATCTTGCCAAGTGCCATATCTGGCCCAAAAAATTCGGTGAGCACGCGCATATCTGAGGTAAAACTGATAAGGGTATTTTGGGTTTTGCCTTCACCGCGTAAATAGGCTTGAAATGGCACTACGGCTTCGGCAAGCGTGCTGCGACCAGTTAGACGGTGTTCACGTCCGTCGGCTGATTCAAACAATGGTAACTGTCGTGCGCCCATCGGCCACCTCCCAAAAAACATCTCCAATAGCCACAAAGCGATAAAACACTTGTTCTTGGTTTATTACAGGGTAACAGAACGTTTGTTTTGTGTCAAGAAGTTTAAAAAAGCCTAAACCCCTATATTATGAATCATGGGGCGTAGGGAAATCGGTGGGTGGGCAGGCGGCGCACATCCATTACTCGCACCGTCTATAATAGTAGACTATATCGTTAGTGGAGCAAAATCGTAACATCGAATGACACAGCACATGAATACCATCCCTCATCCAGTTTCTGCCTCTTCAAACCCACCCATTCGACGCCCCAATTCAACCGCATGGTTACTCATGGGGGGTGCTGTGGTGATGGGGACAGTTTTGCTTTTGGGGCTTTTGGCGGTAGGGGTGATTCTTTACCTGAAACAAGATGGCATTGCCGATGATGTCACGGTGGCGGGGCTGCCCGTGAGTGGTATGTCGTCGAGTGAGGCGAAGACCTATCTATCTCAAAACATTCCAGCCCAACCGCTACTGCTGACCGATGGTACACGCAGTTGGTCGCTACAACTGGCGCATTTGGGTATTAATATCAATGTGGATGCCACATTGGACGCAGCCCGAAATGCCAACGTGGGTGAAAATGTGCCGTCTTATTACACAGTGGATTTGAATCAGGCGCAGAACGGCTTTATCTATCTTAGCGACCTTGCCAATATCCCGGCTTCTACCAGTCCCGCCCAAAATGGCCGCGCAATTGATATTCCGGTGATGTTGGAACGCCTGCGCGTCAACCTGAACGCGGAAATCGCTGACGGGGTGCTGGACTTGAGCATGATTGAGGTCGCGCCGCCCGTTCAAGAAAATGCACAGGCCAATTCAGGGCAGACCACTGTGCATGTGGTGGAACGCGGTCAGGAATTGGGCTTGATTGCCAAAGAATACGGCGTCTCAATTGATGACATCTTGGCGCTAAATGACTTATCTAATCCAGATGTGATCTTTGTCGGGCAAGAACTGGTTATCCCGGCGGGTGGCGTCTATGCCCCCTCTGCTGCCGATGCCCCCCCCGCGCCAACAGGGGTAGGCAAAGAAATTGTGGTGTCGGTGGATAATCAACGCATCTATGCCTACGAAAACGGTGCCTTGGTACATTCGCACCTTGTTTCGACGGGTCTGCCCGATACGCCGACAGTGTACGGGGATTATCATATCTACGTCAAACTGGCCGCCGATGACATGGCCGGGCCGGGGTATTATCTGCCGCAAGTGCCCTATACCATGTATTTCTATCAAGGGTACGCGATACACGGGACGTATTGGCACAACTCCTTTGGTCGCCCCATGAGTCACGGCTGCGTGAATCTACCAACCAGCGAAGCCGAATGGTTTTTCAATTGGGCCGAAGTCGGCACATTAGTCCGTGTCATCTAATCCAAGCCAGTAGGGTGGGTATCACTCACCCTCACCGCTTCATTGGGACGTAAGCCATACAGCGTCCGCACCTCCCCGACGATAAACATAGACCCTGTAATACAGACCAATCCAGCCGGGCCTGCTAATTGTTTGGCACGTTCCATTGTGGCAGATAAATCGGCAATGGCTTCGACAGGGCCAGTAAACCCTGCATGACGTGCAAAGTCAATGAGTTGATCGGGGTCAACCGTCGCGGGGTAGACTGAACGGGTCAGTATCAGATAATCTGCCATTGGGATAAGCTCACTGAGGGTACTGTCAATATCCTTGTTTGGTTTCGAGCCATAAACCAACACGAGGGGACGTTGGGGAAACATTTTTTGGATATTTTCGCGCAACCAGTGGCCTGATTCGCCATTATGGGCTGAATCCAACAATACAATGGGGTTCTGGTCAATAATCTCCATGCGTCCGGGCCAGTTGACATTCCATAACCCAGCGCGGATGGCGGTCTCCGGTATGGCAAAATTTGCCTCTTTGACCCGTTCCATCACTCCCAACACGACGGCGGTGTTAATTGCTTGGTGCTGACCAAGTAAGGCGCTGGTATAGGTTTTGGGCGGGTGATTGGGATACTCGATACTCACACTCTGCCCATCTAAGGAAGGAGGCAAGGCTTGGAAGGGTAGATCACGCCCGACGAGTGTCAGCGGTGAATGGCGTTCGGCGGCGATTTTTTCAATAACCAAGCGGGCCTCGTCTTTTTGTGGCGCACTGACAACGGGCACAATGGGTTTGATAATGCCCGATTTTTCCCATGCGATTTCAGCCAGCGTATTGCCGAGCAGGTGCATATGGTCATAGCTGATGCTGGTAATAATCGAAGTGATGGGGGTAATCACGTTGGTTGAATCTAGCCGTCCCCCATAAGCGACCTCGACCACCGCAATGTCCACCTGTTCCTGCGCAAACATATAAAACCCCAAACTGGTAATGACCTCCGGCCAGCGGGCTTCAGGAAACCTATCTAAAGTAGGATTGATTTCTGCAACAGCATTGGTTAAGGTTTCTTTGCTGACCATTGCTTGATTAATCTGGTAGCGTTCGCGCAGTTCTTGTAAGTGAGGGGAAGTCAGCATCCCAACGCGATACCCCGCCGCCCGTAGGATGGAGGCACACATGGCGCTGACAGAACCTTTACCTTTTGTCCCCGTAATATGTAAAGTGGGATAACGCTGGTGAGGGTTGCCCATGAGTTCCAGTAAATAGCGGGTACGCGCGGGGCGGGCTTCGTCTTGTTGCGGGGGTTTTTTGCCCCCCCGATCAATGTAGCTATAGAGGAAGTTGAGGGCGTCCTCGTAAGTGAGGCGTTTCATGATGAAGTGAACTGTTCCTTAGTACATATTCAATGTGCAGTTAGCTATGATAGTCTTGAAGCTATGCTGTAACGGTAGTATACTACTCTAATCAAAACAAACAGATGTTCTAGGTTTCCCCATGACCAACACCACCAAAAGTGAATTCAACGTTCAGAATGCCAAGACCTATAATCATTCCAGCACCACCGTCTGGTTATTGTCACATCTGGCACGCCATTGGCCCTTTGCTCTCCTTGCTGTTGCTGCTTCAATCATTAATAGCGCGGGGCAGGCCGCCATCGCATTTTTTACTGGCAAAGCCTTTGATGTCATCAATCAGGACTCACCTGATCTGGATAAGGTTCGCACCTATGTCCTGTATATCGGACTGTTAGGGCTATTCTATGCAACAGGCCAGCTTTGCCGCAATTACTCTTTTGGTTTGCTGGCCCAACGCCTTGAACGCGATACCCGTGAAGAACTGTATATCAGCCTTTTGGGTAAGAGCCAGACCTTTCATGACCGCCAGCGGATTGGTGATGTGATGGCCCGCGCTACCGATGATGTGCGCCAACTCAATATGATGCTCAATCCGGGCTTAATGCTCATTGTTGGGTCGTCTATGAGCCTAATTGTGCCGTTGATTTCGATTGCCCTGCTGCGGACGGAACTGCTGCTCTCGCCCGTCGTTTTCACCGTGCTGTTTTACATCGCCCTGTGGGACTATACACGACGCCTACGCCCTGTCACCACGCATTCCCGTAACACCTTTGGCATCATGAACGCCGGATTGCAGGAAACGATTAGCGGGATCGAACTGGTCAAATCTTCGGCCCAAGAACAGCAAGAACAGACCAAATTTATCCAAAATGCCCGCAAGTACCGCGATTATATGGTACAGCAGGGCGAAATAGAAGGGCGCTATCTGCCGCTGCTCATGTTGAGCCTAGCCATCACCGCCGGATTTTTGCACGCCGTCATTTTATATGATCGGGGCGAAATCCCGGTGGGCACGATTATCGCCTATATCGGCATTTTTGGGATTTTGCGCTTCCCCACCTTTATCAGTATCTTCACATTTTCGCTGGTGCAGTTGGGGTATGCCGGGGCGACCCGTATTTTGTCGCTGATTAAAGCCGAAGCCGATATTGATGAAAATACAACAGGGCATCGGGCCACCATTCAAGGCGATATTGAATTTAAGGATGTTAGCTTTGGATACTATGGCGCGGATAACTCGGTGCTGAAAAATGTCTCATTCAAAGTGCAAGCGGGACAGACAGTAGCGATTGTCGGGCAGACGGGGAGTGGCAAAACCAGTATCACCCGCCTTATCAATCGCATCTATGACGCAAACTCCGGGCAGATTTTGCTGGATGGGGTGGATGTGCGGGATTGGGCGTTGGACAGTCTGCGTTCTCAGATTAGTGTGATTGAGCAGGATGTGTTTTTATTCTCACGCACGGTGGCTGAAAACATCGCATTTGGTGTGCCGGGGGCGACGCAAGCCGACATCGAACGGGCGGCCCAAGCTGCTCAGGCCCACGATTTCATCATGAAATTTGAAAGTGGTTATGAAACGATGGTTGGTGAACGTGGGGTGACACTCTCTGGGGGTCAACGTCAGCGCATTGCACTGGCACGAGCCTTTTTGACCGACCCACGCATCTTGATTATGGATGACTCGACCAGTGCGGTTGACAGCGCGACTGAGGATGAAATTCAAAAGGCCATTCGGCGGGTACAGGAAGGGCGCACGGTTGTGCTGATTACCCACCGCCTGAGCCAAATTCGTTGGGCCGATATAATTCTGGTCGTCAAAAAAGGGCGGATTGTGGCGCAGGGGTCACATGAACATCTGCTGGCGACCAGTGGCGACTATCGGAGTATTTTTGCGCGTTACGAGGTGGACTTGCCGCCGCTTGTGCAGGCTGAAGCTGAACCTGTTGCCTAAGGGCCAAACAGATAAAACAAGAGGAGATCAATCACAATGGGTTTTATCATGGATGGCCTAGAGGCCGAGCGTTATGATCGCAGCTACACCGACGGGGAACTTATCCGCCGCATCTGGGCATTTTTCCGTCCGCAATATCGCCGGATGACCATTGTCGGGATAACGGTTTTTCTGGCGGCGCTGTTTGACATTGCCCTGCCGCTGTTCTTCTCCCGCAGTATTGACCTATTGGCAGAGGGAGCCAAGATTGGCACGATTGTTCTGCTGGTTGGGGTGATTAGCTTTTCAGGGGTGTCGTCGTGGGTATCGAATTATATCCGGCGGCGTACCTCAGCCCGTGCGGTCAATGATGTGGTCTTAGCGCTACGTGAACGCGCCTTTAAAGCTGTCACCGAACGCGACCTATCGTTTTATGATGAAAACCCGACGGGCAAGATTGTGTCGCGTGTGACCTCCGACACCCAAGATTTTGCCAATGTGGTTCAGCTTTCGATTGACTTGATGAGTCAAGTGATGCTGGTGCTGTTCATGACCATTGTTCTGTTTATTATTGACCCCATCTTGTCGTTGTTAGTCGTGTCCTTTGCACCGCTGGTGGTGATTATCGCCCTCGCGTTCCGCCGTTTTGCCCGCTGGACGACCCAGCAATCGCGCCGTATTTTGGCAGAAGTCAATTCGAATATTCAAGAGAGCATCAGCGGTATCTCGGTGGCGAAAGCCTATCGGCAGGAACAGGCGATTTATGACACGTTTAGCAATGTCAACCGCCGTGCCTTTCGCATTAATTTGCGGACGGAGTTCACGTTTAGCTCGATTTTCCCCCTGCTAAATTTCACGGCTTCGGTCATCGGGACCACTTCGGTTGTCTATTTTGGCGCGACACGGGTGGCCGATGCCCATCTCACCCCCGGTCAATGGTATCTCTTTATTTTGGGACTTGAACAATTCTGGTTCCCGTTGACCAGCATTGCGTCATTCTGGAGCCAGTTCCAAAGTGGGCTGAGTGCCAGTGAGCGTGTGTTTGCCTTGATTGACGCTGAACCGAAGGTTGTGCAGACCGATCATCAGCCCGTCAGCAGATTGCAAGGCGAGATTGAGTTCAAAGATGTGGATTTCCGCTATACCGCCGAAGAAACGGTGCTGGAAGGGTTTAATCTCAAGATCAAACAGGGCGAGACCATTGCATTGGTAGGGCATACAGGCGCAGGAAAATCTAGTCTCGGCAAACTGATTGCCCGGTTCTATGAATTTCAGGGCGGGCAGTTGTTGATTGATGGGCGCGACATCCGTACCTTTGATTTAAGTGACTATCGACGCAATCTGGGAATCGTGAACCAAAGCCCCTTTTTATTCAGTGGCACGGTGCGCGAAAATATCCGCTATGGTAAACCGGAGGCTACTGACGCCGAAATTGAAGCAATGACGGCTCAAATCGCAGGCGGGGAATGGGTCGAGACCCTGCCAAATGGCCTAGATACTGAAGTAGGTGAACGTGGGACGGGCATCAGTATGGGCCAGCGCCAATTGGTAGCTCTCAGTCGGGTGCTGCTGGAAGACCCCTCCATTTTTATCTTGGATGAAGCAACGGCGAGTGTTGACCCGCTGACCGAGGCGCAAATCCAAGAAGGGTTGGATTTGGTATTGCATCACCGCACCTCGATTGTCATTGCCCATCGCCTCAGCACCATCCGCAACGCAGACCGTATTATTGTGCTGCGACAAGGGGAGATTATCGAGGAGGGTAATCACGATTCGCTGTTAGAATCTGGTGGACACTATGCCGAGTTGTATAATACCTATTTCCGCCATCAGAGTTTGGAATATATTGAAAAAGCCTACGCTCTGGCAAATTAAGCTCGGAGGATAGGAAAGGGGTAGAAATGTCGACCATTGAAATCGTGCCGTCCAAAGATGCGACGATCCTTGTCCCCATTTTGCATGAAGCAGAAGAAGGCGACGAGCGTATTTTAAAGGCGATTGAAGACCCATCCACTACCGCTTACCTTGCCCAAGTTGGGGATGACATTGTTGGGGCAGTGGTCGTGCGATGGACACCAGCCGAAAGCGAAATTGTCTATATCGCTACCGAACCTGCGTGGCGCGGTCAAGGGTATGGCAAGGCGATTATGCGCTGGATTATCGAAGAAGCACAGCGGCGAGGCACAGCAGAAATTTTGGTAGGTACAGCCAATGCGGGCTTGGATAACATCGCCTTTTACCAAAAGTGCGGCTTCCGCATGGATTCGGTGCGCAAGAACTTTTTTGACTATTTTCCGGCCCCTGTGTATGAAAAAGGTATACGTTTACAGGATATGTTGATGTTGAAGCTGGTTGTTGCTGATTTGCCAGACAAAAGCACCCGCCTCTGATTATTGGCTACCTAAATTGCTTGCTCCAATGCCCAAGCAATTGCTGTAAGCTGTTCCGTTCGTTGTCCTCGCCAAAAGTGAGTTGGAAATTTTCCCTTCCACTCTAACCGCTATACACTCACATTGTTGACTCGGCATGAAATTATCCATAGGCCAAAGCTTGATGACCCTCCCCCATCCCACAAAACTATGGCTGGCGGCGTTGATTATTTTGCCACTGGCCTATAATCCCCTAAGTCGTTGGCAATATGAACCGGATAAGGTAGCCCTGTTGTTAGCTTTCACAGGTGTTTTGTTGGGGGCAGTTTTCTGGCAAGGGATAAGTCCGCGACCTTCCAAAAATTATGCTGAAAAGTGGTTGGCCGCCTTTTTGCTGGTCAATTTGCTGGCGGTGTTTGGTTCGGAGTTGCCTCATTGGGGTTTATGGGGTGATCCGGCATGGCGCAACGGTTTTTTATTGACGCTTGCCAGCGCCATTTTATTTGGTTCGGCCCGCCGCCAGCTATTTTCGATTGATATTCAGCGCCCTTTGTTACAGGCGGTGGTGTGGACGAGTGCCATTGTTTCGCTGTACGGCATATTGGAGCAACTGCGCCTCAATCCCCTTATCAATGATGAAGATACCGTGCGTGCTTCGGCAACACTAGCCCATGCGAACCTGCTGGCCCTCTATCTGGCGATGACGATACCCCTGACCCTGACCCTGCTGCTGAATCGCTGGCTGCGGTTGGAAATAGGTGTGGTGATCCTGCTTGGGCAGGGGGCGTGTCTTATTTTTACCTATTCACGGGCAGGTTGGCTGGCAGCATTGGCAGGCATCAGTGTTTTCATAGGATTGTGGCTGTGGAATCAAGGCTGTCAACATCTGGCCCGCCTCTTATTGATTGGAACTATCGCCGGACTCATTGTCCTATTCGTTTTAAGTATGCTCCCCCCACTGCCCAGTGATGCGCCCCATACGCTGCAAACCTTGACCAATATGTTTCGCTGGAAGGGAGCGACGGCACAAATCCGTTTTTTGGGATGGGAGGCGGCTGTGGATGCCATCCAAGCGCGTCCGATTTTGGGGTATGGGCCTGCGAGCTATGGAATGGTATTGGAATGGCATCTCCCGCCAGAACTTGCTCCCTTTGGCGGTGCTGAGGCATTGGGAGGACGACCTCACAACCGATTGATTGAAATTGGGATTGAGACGGGTGGCGTGGGTTTAGTGGTCTATATCGGCTTACTGGTGGCCCTATTTTTGCCCCTTAGCCGACAGGTGATAAAACAACCCCCTAAAAACAATTATGCCTTAAAAATCGGCCTCTTGGCAGCGTTGAGTGCCAATGTCGTCGGGACACAGTTTTCATTTGAGAGTGCGGCAACCGTGTTTTTGTTTTGGGTGCTGGCGGGGATGGCTCACGCTGAAACGCCGCCGATAATGTTACCCACAACACGCAGGCTACCGATTATCGGAGTGGGGATAGCATGGCTCGGAGTGTCGGCAATGGGACTGATTATCGTGCCCGACATGCTGGCCTATCGTGGGGAATCGCAGTGTGGTAAGAGTGCGGATTGCGATCCGGCCCAAACGCTTCAATGGGCAGTTGACCTTTCCCCCACCCCTGAAATTTTTGTGATGGCCCTAGCGAACGCCTCCGCCGCCTCAAATCATGAGTGGCAGGCAGGCGGTGATGCGCTACAAAAATTAGTAGACCGCTACCCAACGATTGTACAATTCCGCCAAGCCTATGCCCTCTATTTGCGCCGCTGGAGTGCCGCCGAACAGAATAAGGAAGTTGCCGCTGATGCGATTGATGAATATTCACATGCTCTCGTGTTAAGCCCACGCGACCCCGATTTGTGGTTGGATCGGGGGCTGGTCTGGTTGCAGATGGGGGAACCAAATTTTGCGCTGGCGGATTTTCAGCAGGCCAATAGGTTGTTAGACGACTACACCCGCTATTATGGGGCGATGTCGGTCTATGCCTCTATGCAAGGGGATGTTGCAGTAGCCCAAGAGTGGCAGCAGTTGGCGCTCGACGCACAACGAAAGTGGGATAATTGGGTATGGCGTCGCTAGAAAGGCTTAATCGCCACAGCCGTCAGTTGATGCTCTTGCAGGTGGGTCAAATTGGTATCGGGATTCTGAGTCAGCTTATTTTATTGGCTCGTTGGTCGCCCCACCCGGAAACCGATTTGTTTTTGATCGTCAGCGGGATTCCTTGGTTGGTCAGCGCGGCACTATTGATTTCCGGCCTCGAAATGGTCTTGCCAGCGGCCTGTCATCGCACCGACGATACCGACAATTTTCTGAACCTACTCCTTGCCATCACCCTTATCATCGCCCTAGCCGCGTCGTTTATCAGCGGTGGTATCATTTTTATGCTCGCACAGCAGGCGGATTTACCCACCGTGACCAGCTTAGGCATGGGGGCGTTGTTGGGATTTCAAATTTTGCCCACCGCGTTGACATGGCTTGGTCGGGGGGTGTTGGTGGCACGCGAACAACTCAGCGCGGCGCGAATGACGTTATTCATCGGTAGCTTGGTAACGGCAATGGGTTATGTACTGCTAGAGGGGCGACCTGCACTGATGTTATCGGCGGTGACATGTGGCGCGGCAGTGATCGCAGCAGGATGGGCGTGGCGCTGGTGCAGCGGATTGAGATTCAATTTCAACCGTAGCCTACTCCGACAATTTTCGCCTGACCTCAAAATACTTGGGCGGGCAATGGCAGGCATTAGCGTGGCGGCAGGGTTGGTACATCTGCAATTGTTGGTCGAACGCGGGGCGATTTTGGCATTAGGGACGGGTTATGTCGCGGCTTTTAATGTGGCGGGGCGCGGTTATGAGGCGCTGATGGCGTTGGCCGTGTCCGGTTTTGTCATGCCCGCCTATCCCCATTGGGCCAAAAATGCGGATGCCCGGCGACTATTGGGATGGTCGTTTAAGCGCGTTGTGGGACTAGGCACGTTGTTGAGTTTGGCGGCAGCGCTTTTTGCTTTGTTAATGCTCACGCTCTTGGAAAATCGGTGGACGGCTGGGCGGCAAACAGCACAGGCGATCTTGATACTGCTGCCGCGTTTTTGGCTGCTGACCAGTTTGCAACCGCTGATTTTGAAATATTTCGCGCAGGGTAACACGTGGCCTCCGGTGGTTGGCAGCCTATTGGGAATTGCGATTATGGCGGGCGGGGCGGTGATTTTCTTGCCACAAGCGGGGTTGTGGGGCATGGCAATCTTGTCGACAGGCAGTGTCGTGCCGGGGTGGATCGTTCTAGGTTGGCGCGAACGGGGTAGTCATTAAATGCGGTTGTTGTTTATATCCCCCTTTGTGCCCCATCCCGAAATTTTACACGCCGGGGGACAGCATCTTTATCACTTGATGCACGACCTTAGCCCTCATCATGAACTGCATTTGCTGGCCTATGGGCGTGGCGAATCGGCGGAACAACTCGTGGCGATTCGTGGACTGTGTGCATCCATCACCATTATCACCCCTGCCTATACATGGCGTCAAAAATTGGGGGAGGCGCGGCGCGGTTGGCGACATCCCCATAAACTTGGTAGGCGTACCCACCTTGAAATGCGAGATGCCATTCGGCATATTTGTGAATCGGCTCAAATTGAGGTGGCACATCTGGCATGGACAGAAATGGCGTGTTATTTGGATGTGATTCCGGCACAGGTCGGCATAGTGGTTCATTTACACGATATTGAAGCGGTTGTTCGCCCCCGTGAGTTAAATCTCTATCCATTCGGATTGGCGAAATTTCAAGCCATGCGCCGTACCCACAAACTGATTCGCTTAGAGCAGTTGGCGATGCAACGTGCCGACCAGTTAGTGGTATGTTCTGAAACAGATCGGGCATGGTTGTTGGATAAAATAGACCCTCGACGGGTTTCAGTTGCGCCAGTGTGGTCGGAATTGGCATGGAATCCTCTGCCGATAGAACCTATTGTGCCGGGGCGGTTGGTATTTTTCGGCGCGATGGATCGGATAGCGAATAGGGCCGCCGCCGAGTTTTTGATTCGGGAAGTATTCCCGCTGGTCATCGCCGAATATCCTAGTGCAACCCTACGTATCGCTGGGGCGAATCCATCCTCAAAATGGGTGCGCCAGACTGCGGATCATCCTCAAATCACCATTACGGGATATGTGTCGAATATTGCAGCGGAATGGGCGGCGGCGGACGTGGCGGTGCTGCCGAGTTTGGTTGGCGGAGGGCAAGTCACCAAGATTATGCAAGCGATGGCGGCAAGGCGGCCTGTTGTGACGACCCCCTTTGGTAATGAGGGCATTGGAGCGCCTATCGGGACTGCGGTAGAGTTAGGGAGGGATGCGGAGGATTTTGCCGCTGCGGTGTTGCGTCTTTTGCGTGACCGTTGGTATTGGGACACCATCGCCAGTGGGGGATATGAATTTGTGCGCCAGCGATTTGACTGGCAAACTTCCATCCATACTTTTGAGGCGGCCTATCGTGCTGCCCTCGCCACCCAAAGGGAAAGCACTTGATTGGTATTGTGATTGTGACATGGAACGGCTTGCATGAGACACTTAAATGTCTGACTTCGCTACGCCACCAAACCTATCCCCAATGGCAGGCGGTGGTGGTGGATAACGCCTCGCAGGATGGCACACCCGATTGTATTGCCGACTATTTTCCTGAAGTGTGTCTTATCCAAAACGAACGCAACACAGGCTATGTCCATGCCAATAATCAAGGCATTGATTACCTGATGGCGCAGGACTGTCAATGGATACTCCTGCTGAATAATGATGTTGTCATGCAGCCGGACGCATTGGCAGAGATGGTGCAGGTTGGCGACAAAAATCCCCAAATTGGCGTGATTGGGCCACTCATGCAGCGGACTCTACGCCCCGATGTGATTGACATGGGGGGCGACCTTGATTTTCGATGGGGGCGGGTGCTGCTGCGACGCTGTGCCGATGAAACTCCTATTGCTAAAAATTGGCTGCCAATTGACTATGTGTGGGGTTGCACGCTGATGGCTCGACGGGAGATTATGGAAAAAGTGGGTGGGTTGGCGCCCATTTATGATGCCTATTTTGAAGATGCCGAGTTGTGCCTGCGGGCTAAAAAATTGGGCTATCTCACGGCGGTGGCGCTGCAATCGAAGGTGATTCATGCGGTAGGCAGTTCGGGCGAAAAACGCTTTTTGTGGCAGACCTATCTGCGTACCCGCAATCATGCCCTCTTTTTCCTACGATTTAGTCAGCCGCGTGACTGGCCCACTTTGCTCCCGGCCCTGTTTTTGTGGCAGCTTCCCGAAATTGTCGCCCGATCTGCTGCGCTGTTCCTCGCCCGTAGCCTGCGCCGCGAAAAATACGCTGCCCGTCCGGTCAAGTTGTGGGGTTATGCTCCCTCTGAACGACCCACCTCTATCCAAATTCAGGCTTGGCTGCAAGAGGCAGGCTATTTTGAAGGAAGATCATGAAAAATCCGCAGTTTTCGGTCATTGTGACCACCCATAACCGCCCCGCACTCGTCACCCGTTGTATTGAAAGTCTATTAACCCAAAATTTTCCCTCCGACGATTTTGAAATCATCATCGTGGATGACGGCAGTCGCCACCGTACAGGCAAAATTTTGATGCCCTATCATCAATCCGGCCTTATTCGTTATCTCCGTCAATCTCAGCAAGGATGGGGAGCGGCGCGAGCAAATGGCGTGCGGCACAGTCGGGGTGAAATCATGGTGTTTTTGGATGATGACTGCCAAGCCCCGCCGGACTGGTTAGCGACCTACGCGGCGGTGTATGAACGGCTGGCATCGGTGGTTGGCGTGGGAGGGGGACTGCGACACGGGGACAAAATGAATGTGGCGGGTTGGAAGCAGTATCATGGGCATATGGCCTATTTTGACCGTCTCAATGCCCCGCTTGGCATCACCAATACCCAAGCAGGACAGGCATGGTTTACGTTTGGTGGCAATCGCAGTTTTCGCAAAGATGTCTGGTTAGCTGTGCAGCCTAAATCCAAAGACTGGTATTTTGACGATTACTCAATAGACCGACGACTCCGGGAACAAGGCGTACTGATTTATTATGAGCCTGCTGCATGGGTTGAGCATTATTATTTTCTAAGTCTGGCCCAGCGACTGCGTTCGGCTTATCGCTATGGGCGGTCAGAAAAATCATTAGACCGTGATGCTCAACCCAATGCTCCCACGACTCGGCTTGGGCTGAGGAAACGCTGGCGTCGCATGAAATCGGAAGCGCCAGAAGCCAGCAATTGGGCGCATGTGTGGTATGCCATCACCCAGCCCCTTACATGGGTGGCACGGCGGTGGGGGCGGCTTAGATGATTAATGTATAGATATGGTTGCTACAAATTTCCGAGGTTGTCACTTTTTACCCATTCCCTATTGAGAAAGGTTTATCCATACCTATGAACAAGCGTCGTTTTTTTGTTGCCTTTTTGCTGGTGGTATTCCTAAGTGTCAATCTTTTTTCAGCCGCTGATCAATCGGCCAAAGCGCATGAAGGTCGGCAAGTCGGCCCCTACACGGTTGAGTTAGGTTGGGTGGTCGAACCTGCCTATGCTGGAGTTTATAATGGCGTCGAGGTGCATATCAGCATGGGTAAGGATGAACACACGGATGGGGCCACCGATGAACATGCCGAAGCCGAAGCGATTGAAGCCAACTTGCAAATCGAAGTCAGTTTTGGGGATGCCACTAAAATGCTTGATCTCGAATTGGCGGGGGATGAACCTAATCATTACACCGCCCCCATTATCCCGACCCGCGCAGGTGATTACATATTCCGTTTGACAGGCACAATTGGTGAGACCCCGGTTGATGAAACCTTCTCCTCGGCAGATGGTGAATTTAGCTCGGTTGAACCCATTAGTGATGTGTTGTTCCCCGAACCCGAAGCCTCAATTGAAGGATTGCAAAATCAGATTAACCAACTACAAGCCCTTATCGCCGAATTGCAGGCGCAATTAGCTGAACTGCAAGGTCAGTAGCTTTGCAGGGAAAGATCATGCTGAAACGGATTTCGATTCTCATTGGGATGATCGGGGCGGCGCTGTGGGTGGCAGCATCGGCACAGGCCCACGCCAATCTGTATCATTCTAATCCAGTGGCGAATGCAGTGTTAGAAGAATCCCCCACCGAAATTCGCTTGTGGTTTACCGAGGAATTGGAAGCCGATTTCAGCAGCTTTTCCCTGCGTGACCGTGAAGGAGTAGTGATTCAAACCCCACCTTCCCAGCTTGACCCTACCGATTCGCGCCAGCTTTTTATGCACCCCGACCCCCTGCCGGATGGTTTATACACGGTGTCATGGCGGGTGGGGTCATCAGCGGATGGACATCAAACACGCGGCAGTTTTGTGTTTACTATCGGGGAACCGATTGCAGGGGCGCGGGTGATGGGTCAGGGCAGTGACCCTATCCCGACAGACAGCGCCGCCATCCGCTGGCTCAATTTGATAAGCCTCGCCCTTGTGATGGGGGGGATTGGATTCTGGTTATTTATATGGCAGCCTGTGTTTGGCGATACACAGCCCACCATTGAATCCCGTATGCGGAAATGGATATGGGTGGGATACTGGCTGTTAGGCTTAACCGGGGTGCTGATTCTCCTCCTGCAAATTTCGCAGGCAACAGGCAATGCCATTTTTAGCCCTATCAACCAGACCGTATTGAATCAGATTGTCACTGAAACGCGCTTTGGACGGTTGTGGGTGGCGCGTATGGGGCTGTGGGGAGTATTGGGTGTCATTCTGTGGTTGGCGAAACAGAATCGGCGCTTTTATTGGAATGGGCTGATCTTGGGCGGGGTGATTCTGTTGACCCAAAGCCTATTCAGTCACGCCAGTGCTGCTCAGGAACAAACGGCGGCGGTTGCGGCGGATTGGCTGCATTTATTGGCATCGGCGTTGTGGCTCGGTGGTTTGGTGCAGTTTATCCATGTGCTTGGCCCGCTGCGCCGAAATTCCGCTGATATGGGGCAGATTGCGGCGTTGGTTGGTTATTTTTCCAATATGGCGCGGGTTACGGTGATGGCGCTTATCATCACGGGCAGTTACGCGGCGTGGCTGCAAGTCGGCTCGGTAGATGGCCTGTTCGATACCTACTATGGACAGGCTCTGTTGGTGAAATTATTGCTGATATTGCCGCTACTCGGCATCGCAGGTTTTAATCTCATTTTGACGCCGCGTGGTTTGCAGCAGGGTCAAAAAATCTGGGCAAGACGCTTACAGGGATTGGTTGGTATCGAAATTGCGCTGGCGTGTGGAATTTTGATGGCTGTTGGCGTGATGACCGCCATTGCTCCGGCGCGGGGGGTGATTGAATTACGGGAGGCGCAAGCATCTGCTCAGACTGAACCCCCGGCGAACCCCATTGTGGAGACCCAAACAGCAGATGGCCTGAATATCCAATTGGGCATCAGCCCCGGTTATGTGGGCGAAAATACCTTCGCGGTGCGCCTGACTGACCTTAGCGGCAAAACGATTGAAGATGCCACCCTGATTCGCCTACGTTTTGAAAATCAAGCCGAGAATTTGGGGCGCAGTGAATTAAATCCCATTCATCAAGGCGATGGCGTTTATAGCGTTTCTGGCAACAATCTCAGCACTCCCGGCGATTGGCAAATCCGCGTGAACATTCAGCGTCCCAATGTATTTGATACCGTTATAGATTTTAACCCCCAAGTCAGTTTGCCTTCTGCGCTTGCTGCCCCACCGCTGCCTGAACCCAGTGCTCCCTTATCGCATCAGGGTATCGCTCTGTTGTTGACTGGATTGGCCGCAGCGGGTTTGGGTGGATGGGTCGTTGGGCAAAATCGGCGGCAGTGGCTACGTGGCGAAAATTTTGTCGGCGTGGGTTCGGTTGCTGTGGGTATGATACTGCTGGTCAGTGGGGCGATTAGCTCAACCGATATGGTAGAACCTTCGACCAAAGCCTCTGCTTTTCATCCTGCCCCCGATGCGCCAATTCGGATGATTTTTACCATTTCGGCGGATTATCCCTATCTGCTGACTGCCGATGGGGTCATTTTGCGACCCATCGAATTCGATAATGATGCCCCTGAATGGCAAGTTGTTGCTCTTGAGACGCCTGTCAATGACCTGTATGTTGACCCGAACGGTGTGTTATGGGCCGCTACCAATCAGGGGCTGCGGGTGAATCGGGAAGGCGTATGGGAAGTAGTGAATGATGTGCCGTCACAGCTTTTGGAAATGACACACGGCTATCTATTTTCGATGGGCACGGGTGAGATTATGCGTGGGCCAGATCATTGGACATTGTTGGATGTTCCTCTGCCTGACCAGCCGACAGGTGATCTAGTGATGATGGGCAATCACACCCACATCCTGCAAAATGGCGACCAGCTTTTCCAATCGCCAGATTTGGGCTTGGGGTGGAAGCCGATTAATGCACCTGCCCCAGTCAAATCCACGTGGTTTGATGAGGATGAGAATTTAATTGCAATTACCACACAGGGGATCTATCGCTGGAATTATGCCGACGCGACATGGAGTGAGCCTATCCCCTTGCCGGATAATCAGGACATTGATGCCATTCGGCAGTTTAACGGGCGATTTTTTGTGGTGGCAGGTGGCAAATTGTATGCACGGGCCAACGGGGAATGGCAACTCATCAAAATCCCTGATTCGGTGAATGCCTACTTTTATGGGTTGGGGATGACGGGTACACTCTGGGTATTGGATTCTTCCGGCGCGGCGCTGTGGTCATCCCCCGATGCGGAAACATGGACAAAGACCGAGGTGGTACAGGTCGCGCCCTAAACACTGGAAAGGGATTCGACCTTGTTAATCGCGGTGTTTTCCATACTGACGTTGGTTTCAGCCGCTTTGCATATCCGCGCTGAATATTTTGGCCCACAAAAGCACATCTATCTTTTTAAACCCCTAACGATGGTGTTCATCATTCTAATGGCGCTTTCGCTCGACCCCATCTCGGACACCTATAAAATCCTGATTTTAATTGGCCTGCTGTTTTCTGTCGGTGGTGATATTTTCTTGATGCTGCCCCAAGATCGGTTTGTCCCCGGCCTTGTCAGCTTTTTGATTGCCCATATTTTTTACATCGTCGCATTTGCCGTTGAAGGTGATTTGCCGATAGTGTTGTGGGTAGCGGTTCCACTGCTGCTTTTCGGCGCGGGCATGGTGGTAATTTTGCTGTCCACGTTGGGGGAGATGAAAATCCCCGTCATGGTCTACATGCTGGTCATCTTGACGATGGGGTGGATGGCGATTGGACGTTGGATTGATACTGAGCAAACGGGGTCATGGTTGGCGGCGCTGGGGGCAACGCTGTTTATGGCCTCCGATGCGGTGCTGGCCTATAACCGCTTTAAACAGCCCTTCCATCTGTCGAGGTTAGTCATTTTGGGGACGTATTTCTCCGCGCAGTGGTTGATTGCCTTGTCTATTATGCGGTAATCAAAAGAGGGCGATAGTTACACCGCCCTCCCTACAATTTACGGCACAACTGGCGGCACGAGCGCTATGTCTGCCAATGCTTGAGTGGTAATACCATCGGCGGCAACGGTCAGCGGCACTTTGACCTCACGGCGGTCTACAAAACACAAAGTCTCATTGACGGCCTCGCACCAATAGATGCTGAGGTTGAGGGTCATTGTGGCTTCACCGGGGCGCAGGGTAATTGGAATCACGATGGGCAGTTTGGGTTCGATTTCTTCAATTTTGGCGTCGACCTCGGTAATCGAAACCGCGCTGTTGTCGGAACTAAATTCACCAACAAACGGGGCAAGATTGTTAAATTTGTAACCCTCTGGCATCGAAATATTGAGCACTAGACGCCCTTCGCCGGGGCCAAGTTTTTGGGCCGCTATTGTTTCTTGTTGAATCCCGTTGGCATTGGGATTGATGGTAACAGGGCTTAAGGCTGCTGTTGGGGTCAGGGTTGGTGCGACTGAATTACCGCCAGTATCACCATCAGAAGAATCATTGTCATTGTTACACGCTGCCAAAAATAGCAGCAAAGCGATGAGTGCAATTAAGTGTATTTTGTGTCGCATCCCGAAAATTTCCTTATCGTTACATGACCATGTGTTTCTACTATCAATACCCACTCATGGGGCTAAAAACTTGGTTCGCGGGTGGCAGGCGCGTTAAATTCAAACACTTGGAAATATTGACAGCGGTAAATCATGGCCTGCCGGATTTCATCTACGATGACGCAGTGTTCATCCACAAAATCATAAATCGGTTTCAGATTTTCAACATCACGCCGCCCGCCGGAACGCCACCATTCATGTCGCAGGGCCGGATCAAGCGGCGGGACACGGTTGCCATCCTGCAAGGTGGTATCAATAATCATTTCCGGTGGATTTTCGTTTAAATCTTGCAGCAAATCCGCCACATATTCTTCGCTGATTTCACCCGGCACAAGCAGTGGATAGGCATAATGCAAATTAGTGGGACTGCGGCGATCCGATTGAAAATTGATGCCGCTGGCGGCCCCCCAGACCAATACTTTGTCGTTGGGGTCGGTATGGGCTTCGGCATAATTCGCCAAGCGCCATTCAATCGCTGGCCCAAATAAATCCCCGTTGCGCTCAAAATAGACGAAAGTCGAGACAATCAAAGTGGCAAGGCTGATAAATACGAGGGTGGCATATGACCACGCACCGACGCGAATGACCTTATGCACCGGATGTGACCAGTGGAGTTTGGACAGCGCGATGAGACCCATCAAAATAAGCAAGGTCATGGCGGGCAGGGGTGTAATGTAATAGTGATAGTAGGCACGATTGGTGATGTTGGCAGCAACGAAATCCAGCACAAAACACAGTGCTACCCACACTTGGAAGGTCATGAGAGTCAACGATTCGGCATTATCCGAGGCACGCCGCACCGCCGAACGAATGGCGACAACCGCCCCGGTCAGATAGAGTGGGGCCAATGGGAACAGCAGCGATTGAACGAGCTTGTTGGTCAGTGAGGTATAGACCGTCTCCCAAATCGGCACATTGCGGCGGCTAATCCAGTTATGCAGTTGTGATGGGGTGATGAAAATAGCTTCGATGCCTTCCATCAGCGCCTGATTATAGGCCAGATAAATCGCCATGACGCCCAAACCTGCCAGCGTGCCCAACCCCATTGCCACGATCCATGTCTTGCGGCGGGGTGAACGAATAATTTCGTGGCGGGTCAGGAACAAGGCAGGGATAAACACCACCGCGACCCCGGCACTGGTTTGTTTTGCCATAAATGCAAGGCTGGCGGTTAGGCCGAACCAGAAACACCACTTGGCGGCGGGTTTTTGCAGAAATTGATAGCCAAAAATCAGGCACAGCACCTGAAACAACAGGGCATAACTTTCGGTGTAATTCCCATCGCCGATGAGCTTTGGCTGGCGCATCAACATAATAAACAATAGCGTGCCGAACAGCGCGAACCATTGGCGTTTATAGAGGGTCTGGACGAGATTAAAAAACAACAGGCTCGTCACCGCCAGTATGATAATTTCGATAATCCAGATGGCCCAGCGATTGACCCCAAACATCGAAAATGCAGCGGCATTCAGCAAATAAACCAATGGGGGTTTGTTGTCCCACGCATCGCGGTAGGGTGCTCCCCCTTCTTTGACGACCTGTCCGGTATAGGCAAAAATGCCGCTGTCCCGCCCTTGTGGTCGTAGCGAGGGCACATTGGTGAGCGAGGTCAACAGAACCAGCACCGCCAGCCCGATAAAGATAAACATTCGACTGTTACGGACACAAAACGCGATGAAACGGGAATTCTGGAATGGCATATCAACCTATGGGAATGAATGGATTCGATAATGACGGATGATGGTGATTACAAAATTTAAGCAGGGTGCTGACAATATTTATGATTCTTAAATGAATTTAACACGCTTAAACATTATAGGAGGGTTTTATAAGGGGTTCAAGCCCACGCCACATCAAAATGGTGTGAGGTTGAGCATAATCCACAAAAGCCACACAAATTTTAACAATTGATGGACTAGACCCCCATTAAATAGGGCTGTATTGGGCTTGGGGCGGGTACTACACTTGATATAGGTTGATGGAGTTTTGGGGGCAGTCATGGAAAAGATTATTGGTATCGCCTGTTTGAAAACTGGGTTGATGTTTTTTGTTGCCCTTGTGTTTATTCGGTATGGGTTAATAGACTCGATCAAACGAGAACAAAGTCGATTAATAGTCTCAAGGCCACGCCTCTATTGGAACAAAACCCTCTTTTTTAAATCATTTGAACATCTGAGTAACGATATCAAAATAGAGAAATACCATCCCTACTCAGCCACTCTATACGAGCCACCCAACTATGATACCAAACGACGTATCAAGTACCCGCGACGAAGTGCGCTTTTTCTATTTTTCTTGACGACGATTTTGATTGCCCTAAGTGTTTTGTGCTTGATGGTTAGAGATAGCCTTATCGTCAAAGCCCATGAGTTTTACACGTGGATGCCAACACAGGCTACGATTCAGGACATCGAAACACGTCAGGATGATGGTAGAGAAATCAGGAAAATCTATGCCTATAAGGTTGATGGGATCACCTATGACAATCGTTATTCCATCATTCACGAATGGGAGTATGTTCATTTTGAGGGTGGGCAAACACTTGCATCATTTCGTGCCGAAATTATTGGGCAACCTTACAACATCGTCTATAACCCTGTGGATCCTCGCGAGAGCATTGAGCAGCAGATACCCACAGAATATCACGACATTCTGTTAGAACCAGAATTGCGTAGTAAATCACTGTATGGGGCTTATTTGACCTCAATAGTAGCCGGGGCTGTGGTTTTTCCCGCCGCGCTCAACTTATTGTTTACACGACGCCAGCCCCGACCTATCGTGGAATCGGATGCTAAGAACTAATGTCTATTCCAGCCCGTTGAGACCTTCATAGAAGCGGCTGATGGCGATGGCGGTGCGCTCTGGCGGCAGGGCATAGGAGAAGCGTACCCAATTCTTGGCGGCATCCGAGAAGAAAATCCCCGGCACCACCGCGACCCCGAACTGCTCGGCGACCTTCTGGCCCAACTCAGCGGAATCGGCTAGACCCTTCTTTTCAATCCATTCGGTTACGTCAATGAAGCCATAATAACCATCCCCCATGATGGCCTTTAACTGCTTATCAGCGATGAATTTACGCATCACTTGGCGGCTGGCATTGGTCGGTTCGACGATGCTCTTGCACGCCTCGGCAAAACCGACTTCATAAGCGGCAATAGCGATAGCTTGGCTGAAAAAGCTGGTGATGACGGCATGGGAAGCGCGGCTGGTAATGAAATCGCATACCTGCTTGGAGGCAACCAGATGACAGCTTCGGATATTCGATGCGCCAAGTGATTTGGTGAGGCCGTCCAAGAAAATCAGGCGGTCACGTTCGGCGGGTTCAAACGCATTTAACACCACATTGATGTCATGCGGCTGACCTTGCGTGACATAGTGATAAATCCAGTCGAATAGAACATAGGAGACACCAAGTTCAAGGGCCTTTTTCGCAAGGGCGATTTGGATTTCAATGTCGAGGGTGCGCCCAGTCGGATTGTCGGGTGAAGTAATCAATATCCCGGCGGGCAGGCGGCCTGAATTTTTGGCATATTGGACGGCTTCCACCAGCGCATCTTCGGTATAGACCCATGCGGCGTTGGGATCACCGGGGGCGCGTAAAACATTTAAGCCCATCGCATAGGGTCCCCAATTATAGCTAATCCAAGGAACGGCGGAGGTAATTAGGACATCGCCAATCCGTCCATGCCCCAGATGAATCATGGCTTCATAGGCTTTTTGCAAGCCATCACGTCCACCCTGAACCGCCACTACGTTGTTTGCCCCCCAACCAGTGGCAGGGTCAATTTTCCAATATTGTTCAGCAGTGGTTTTGCGGAAACGTTCAGTCCCCGCCGGGGCATCATAACCAGTCCCCGCTTCGATTTGCATCTGGGCGGCCCGTTCCAAAATGGCACGCGGCACCCCCGGTAGGCTTTCACCCCCATCGCCTTGTGAAGCGTCATAAATGGGTGTATCGGCTCCCGCATGACTGCGATATTTTTGTAAAGATTTTTTGATCGTGAACATGCGCGAGGGCGGAATAGCTTCCATGCGGCTGGGATGAGTGGCAATATCAATCAGATGTTCATCTGAGACAGCATATTGAGGTTGACTTTCGGACAGATTTACGGATGTCATGGGGTTTTCTCGCTAGAAAAGACTATTTTATTAATGGTCGAGCGATTTTGACATTCACGCAGGGCAAGGTCAATCAAATTTGGTCATTTTGGTGAGTCGGCGCGGTGTGCCAACCAAATTTGAACTTACCCACCGAAGGTTAGACGATGGTTTGACAAGCCCCTATTGCGTGTGCTACATTAACTTTGTTCCAATGGTGATTCATGCGGTTCATTGGGGGTTCGCCTTGACCGAAAAAGCACGGATTTTAATTGTAGAAGATGATCTTGACCTTGCCGAAATGCTCAATGCCTATTTTCGGGTGCAGGGCTATGATGTTTCGACGGCAGCATGGGGTGAGGATGCCGTGCGGGTCAGCAAAGAAACCGCCCCCGATCTTGTAGTGTTGGATATTCGCCTGCCCGATATTGACGGCTATGAAGTCTGCCGCCGCATCCGTACCAATCGCCGCACCGCAAGTATTCCGGTGATTTTTTTGACCGAAAAACGTGACCGGGTAGATAAATTGGCGGGTTTGGAATTGGGCGTAGTAGATTACATCACCAAGCCGTTTGATATTCAAGAACTTCGCCTGCGTGTTCGTAATGCCCTTCGCAGTGCGATTCAACAGCCGCTCACTAACCCCATCACGAATCTAGCGGAAGGGGCGATGGTAGATGAGCAGCTTCAAAAATTGATCTTCAGTGAAAATGAATGGGCCATCCTCTCGATTGCGATTGTCGGCCTCGAAAATTTCCGCGAACTGTATGGATTTGTAGCCTCTGACGACGTGCTGCGGGCTGTCAGTTTGATGATGAATAACGCCGTGCGTGAGGCAGGCAGTACCGAAGATTTTATTGGGCACATGGAAGCCAATGAGTTTATCATTATCAGTAATAAAGAGCGTGTCGCAGGGTTGCGTGAACGCATTCAAATCCGTTTGCAGCAGTCTATGGAATATTTCTATCCGCTGAAAGACCGCGAAAAAGCCCGTCAAGCAATGGGTGAAAATAAGCTGCAATTGTTGATTGGACAGGTGCTTTCGACGGATGGGTCATTTGTGGATGTCAATGGGCTAAAGACCGCCGTTTTAAACTCCCGTCAATTAGCTCCTAGCGCTCCCAATCCCGATACGGTGTAGACGGTTGGTGTGCGCGTCCTATTTTTAACTTCCCATTTCCCATATCCCCCTCACAGTGGTGGTGCGCTGCGTGCTTTTGGATTGATGCGTGGCGCGGCGGACGCAGGTCATTCCTTACACCTGCTGTGTTTTGCTGCCAACCCGCCAAGCAATACCCCGCTGCATGAGTTTTGCACAGGGATTACGATTGTCCCCCCACCAACCCGTCGTATCCAAGACCGTCTGCGTGATTTGGCCCTGACCTCCCAACCCGATATGGGACGGCGTTTTTGGTCGGATGCGATGGTGGAGGCACTTCGCAAATTATTGGCGGAACAGACTTTCGATGTGGTTCATGCTGAAAGCCTCGAAATGGCGGCCTATCTGCCCCTGATTCATGAGTGGTACCCCAAACTGCCGCTGATTTATGGCTCACTCAATGCGGAGGCCGATTTACAACGCACCATGTTTAGTACAGATCGGCGTAATCCCCGGCGCATCATCGGGGCGGTTTATTCATGGGTGCAGTGGCAGCGCTTGACTCGTTTTGAAGGCCATATTTGCGCTATTGCTGCCCATGTCTTGGCGGTCAGTGAGCCAGATCGGGTGCTGCTGCAAGAATTATCCTCCACGCCAGTGACGGTGGTCGAAAATGGGATTGATACTGCGCCGTATTTGCAGTTGCCGCGTATTCAAGCATTGGGTGAGCACGCCATCGTCTTTACGGGTACAATGGATTATCGCCCCAATGTGGACGCGGTATTGTGGTTTGCCGAAGCTATCCTCCCGGCGATTGCGGCCCAATTTCCCGACGTGCGGTTTTATGTGGTGGGCCAGCGCCCCCATGCCCGCCTTGACCCTTTGCGTAACAATCCACATATCGTGATTACTGGAGCCGTGCCGGAAATCGCACCCTATTTGCAGGGAGCGCAGGTCTACGTAGCACCATTACGGATGGGCAGCGGGACACGCTTCAAATTATTGGAGGCGATGGCAGCAGGTTGTGGTGTCGTCTCGACAGATATTGGTGCACAGGGCTTGGGTGTACAATCGGGTCATGAAATGCTGATTGCCGATATACCTGCCGATTTTGCGAACTGCGTAAATAATTTGCTGGCGGATGAATCGCGTCGTAAGGAAATGGGCGCGGTTGCCCGTCAATTTGTGCAGACCCATTTTGATTGGTCGGTGATTGTGCCACGTCTCCTGAACGTCTACAATCAATTGGGCCGATACTAACGAAACACCAACCTGTTCTTGCCTATACCTGTTATATAATTTTTCTTATAGCACTTCTGTTCGGAAATCAAACATGACCCTGATCTGTTTGCCTAAACCATCTTTGCAGGAATTTATTGGAACCTGTACTCCATTGGCAATCATAGACTCCCTTGAAGCGGAGATGAGTCAAAGAGTTCACTCGATTTCAGCCGCACTTCTAAACTACACTGCGGCGGATGACCCAATTGAAAATCTCGTTAACTTTTTACAAGCGGACGACAATTTTCTGGGCATAGTTTTAGCTTTAACCAATCTATCTCAAGAAAAGTTTTTACGTATTTTAACGGCGGAACGTTTTGCCAAGGGTGATTATGCCGCCGAATGGGGAATTGATTCGGTTCATCGCAAATTAAAAAATGAGCGTGACTTTGCTGAACGAATAGCCTATCTGTTTATTCAAGGACGGGAAAACCCCTTACTTGCCAAAGATGTCGCCGCTTTTTATCTTGACCAGCTTGCCTTGCCAGTTAATTGGGATACCTTAATACGCGACCCTCAACTGATTCAGAATACCATCCGGCGCAAGTTAAATGGCGAATATACGGATAAAAAGGGTGATGCTATTGAAAATATCATCCGGGGGTATCTCAATGATATTCTCGACAAATATGGCTTGATTCATGCCAAAGGTCAGGTGCCATTAGTTGCCAAAGAAGTAGATCATGTAATTCCGTCTATCACCGACCCATACGTTATGATTATGACTTCCTATATGGAGACGACTTCGAGCGGTCAGACCCAAAGAGCTAATGAACAGCGGGACATGTATTTGGATGTGCAGAGCAAGAACATCCGGTATGGCGTGAATCGAGTTTTTGTAAATTTTGTAGATGGTGCAGGCTGGTTAGCCCGGCGGTCTGACTTGAGAAAACTACACGCGGGTTGCGATTACATTATCAATCTAAACACACTTGACCGTCTTGAAGCGATTATCTGCAAGTATATACCTGAGAAGTTCTTTACCGTAAAGTCGAAGCCTGTAGTAGAGGGATAGATGTGATGACACTTCCACTGAACCAAATTTTACTAGGCGATGTCCTAGAAAAACTCGCTACCATTCCAGATAACACCATTGATGTCTGTTTTGCCGACCCGCCTTTTAATTTGGATAAAAAATACGGCTCAAGCAATGATCGCCTCCCACTAGATGATTATGTGGAGTGGTGCGAAAAGTGGTTGTTGGAATTAGTGCGTGTCACAAAACCAACAGGCTCAATTTTGGTGCATAACATCCCCAAATGGCTAACGTATTATGCCACTATCCTCAACAAACATGCCCATTTTCGGCATTGGATTGCGTGGGATGCCATGAGCGCCCCACTCGGTAAAACGCTGCTGCCCGCTCATTATGGCATTTTGTTTTATAGCAAAGAGCCAAAGGGTACGAAATTTTATGAAATCCGCGCCCCGCACAAAAAATGCCGGGTATGTGATGCTTATTTGAAAGATTACGGTGGTAAAAAAGACCAGATGCACCCATTTGGTTTTCTGGTCAGTGACGTTTGGACGGATATTCACCGTATTCGTCATGCCAGCCGCCGCGATGAACATCCCTGCCAATTGCCCATTCATCTGCTAGAGCGATTGGTTTTGATGACGACAGATGTCGGGGATGTAGTATTAGACCCATTTTTAGGTACGGGCACGACTGCGATTGCCGCTAAAAAACTGCAACGCAATTATATCGGCATTGAACTGGATCCGTTTTATTATGGGGTGGCCCAGAAAAAACTGGATGAAATCAAAGAACCGACGCTCTATCAAGGCTATCCGGTTTCGATGTTTCTAGGCAAAATCCAAAGCATCCGGGATTGTGATGCCGCCGAATTATTCCCCAAGCAGTTAACTTCGACTGAGAAGAAACGCAAAAAGTCGGCTGCAAACGGCGATAATGGACACGAATCTACCGAAACCGAACCGACTATTCAATTAACATGGCCCTTCTAACCCACTATGATTGAAGCCCAAGAACTCGCCAAGCAGTTCAAAAAATTTCAAGCCGTCAAAAATGTCACTTTCCAAGCCCGTGAAGGCGAGGTTTTTGGCTTATTAGGGCCGAATGGGGCGGGCAAAACCACCACCCTGCGGATGCTGTCCACCGTCGTCGAACCGAGTGATGGTACGGCCAAAATTGATGGCTTCGACATCCGCCATCACAAAGATAAGGTGCGGTCCCGACTCGGTATTTTGGTCGAAAGCGCCGGACTGTATGCCCATTCCACCACCCGCGAACATTTACGCTATATCGGCAACCTACATGGCCTTGATGGTGCGGGTCTGGAAAGCCACATTGATTACCTCATTGGGGCACTCGAAATGCGTGATTTTGCAGATCGCCGGGCCAAAGGATTTTCGCGCGGCATGGTGCGGAAGGTCGTCATGGGCATGGCGCTGATTCACAATCCGCCCAATGTCATTTTGGATGAGCCGACACAGGGCTTGGATGTGGTCAGCACACGGGCGGTGCGTGAGATTATTCTAAAATTCAAGTCCGAAGGTCGCTGTGTCATCCTCAGCACCCACCATATGGATGAAGTCGAGCGGCTGTGTGACCGGGTAGCCATTATCCATCGTGGTGAGATTTTGGAATCGGGCACGCCTGCCGAATTAACCGAAAAATATCGCGCCGACAGCCTAGAAACAGCCTTTGTCCAGATTGTGGGTGCGGAAGCCCTGCTCCAAGAAGCCGAACGCGAAGCTGCTGATAAAAAGAGAAAGCACAAGTCGGAATAAATTATGAGACTGCGTAGTGTCTACCGCATTGTATTTCGCAAGGAATTTCGAGAATTGCTGCGTGACCGCCGTTCATTGTTTTGGCTGTTTGCGCCGCCGATTCTCCTGCCCGGTTTGGCGATTTGCGCGGGCCTATTCATTGGCACACAGGTCATTCGTATCGCCAACGAGGGCTTCCCGATCTTCATCGAAAACAGCGACCAAGCACCCGAACTGGTCGAGCGTTTAAAAAAAGAAGACGCCATCAAGGTCTTAGACGAAAATTCTGCCGATGAAGCCATCGTCATTGTGGCACTGCCCGAAGATTTTAAGGCCCAATTGGACGGCAACGGCACAGCCAATTTAGAGGTTATCACCAAAGATAACTCGATCATCACTTTTTTTGGGCGTTCGGCGGTACGCGGCGTGATCGAAGGTTACAGTGATGATTTGCTGGATGAACGCTTGGCCTCACAGGGGTTAGACCGCGATTGGCTGGAACCGATTCAAATTGGCGAGGCTACCCAACGCACGGAGGCCTCTGTCGGCACATCGGCTGATGAAGATGGCAACAGCATTTTTGGCACGATTTTTCTGCCGCTGGCTGTGACTTCATGGTTGCTTGGCGGGGGCATGGGCCTCATTTTGGATACTACCGTCGGTGAAAAAGAACGCCAGACCGTTGAAAATCTTCTCGTGACACCTGCCAGCCGTGTTGGGATTGTCATGGGCAAAATGACGGTAGTGTTTATCGCGTCCATGGCGGTGATGAGCATGTGGTTGACTGAGGGCTTATTGTTAAGCGCCTTTAGTGATGCCAGTCCACAATTTTCCAATGCCGACAGCCTGACAACAGGGGATGCCATCAAAATCTTGGCCGAAAGCGGCAGCGGAGTGCTAGGTCTATTAGCGGCACTGGTCGTCATGATTATCCCCTTCACGGTCATGCTCAACGGACTGGTGATGGCGTGGTGTGCCTATGCCGCCAATTACCGCGAGGCCAATTTGTTTATGGCGCTGGTGCAGCTTGGCCTACCCGCGACGGTGCTGTTGACCATTTTCAGTATGCCTGCCAATGTCGCCGATGTGGTGTATGCCATTCCGCTGTTTGGCACGATTGTGGCGATTCGAGACTTGTTTAGTGAATCGCTTTCCACAGGTGGCTTAACAATCAATTTCATCAGCGGTCTGATTTATGCGGCGGGGGGTATTGGGGTAGCGGCGTGGATGTTTGGGCGTGAATGGTCGCTGACACGCGGATTACAATAAGACTGACCTATCCTTTTTTCTAGTACCTTTAACGGTCTGAAATCGTTATATTTCAGGCCGTTTCCATTTCAATTTTTCGAGGTCGGCCAATGTACCCCCCGGATACCGAATCGGATGTCAAAGAGACTGGACGAGTAGAAGCCTTTAGCGACGGTGTGATTGCGATTGCCATTACCCTGCTGGTGCTGGAAATTCGTGTGCCGCACTTGGCAGAAGGACAGCGATTAGCCGATGGGCTACGGGATATTTGGCCCGCCTATCTCGCCTATATCATCAGTTTTTTTACGATTGGTATTATGTGGATTAATCATCATCGGCTGTTTCATTTGATTAAGCGGGTAGATGACGTCTTTTTGGGGCTGAATACTCTGCTACTCATGATGATTACCTTTGTTAACTTCCCCACCTCATTGTTAGCCGATCATCTGGACAACCCGGATGAACGCCGGACAGCCGCTTTGGTCTATAGTGGTACATTTGTCGTGACAGCGATTGCATTTAATGGTCTTTGGCGCTATGCCTCCCACCACAACCGGCTGATTGATCGCAAAACGGATTTGACACAGGTCAATGCCATTACCCAACAATACAATTATGGGCCATTAATGTATCTAGCTGCGTTTCTCGCCGCATTTATCAGTGTGCCATTAAGCCTTGCCATCAATTTTGGGCTGGCACTCTTTTTTGCTTTGCCGGGCCGGGCCAAAAAAGGAGGAGAGACCCTAAACAAAAAGGGCGACTCGTGATGAATCGCCCTGTATTTTAGAAGTTAAACATTGGATTACGAGCCTTGCGCGGCTAGTTTCGCGGCCATATCAATATTACGCGAATCCCAATGGCTGCCACCTGACAACCCATCGGTGTCGAATGGGCCAGTGTACCACGGTTGGTACATCACATAAGCTCCGGGAGTATATAAGGGGATGAATGGGAACTCACCCTCTTCCCCGAAGAACATATCTTCAATTTCAGCATACAACTGGGTGCGGATTTGGGGATCTGTTTCCGCTGCTGCTTCGTCAATGAGATCATCTACTTCGCTGCATGGACGGAGGAAACGATTTGCTACATTACAACTTAAAACGTCGCCGACAAAATTGTGTGAATCGAGATAATCCGCATACCAGTTGCTGAACCACATATTGGGGCGGTCAGAAGAAGGACTTTGTGGGCTGGTTAATTCTTGCTGTACCGAAAATTCGACCTGCTCGGCGGTGAACACGCCGGGGTCGCAGCCGAGATGTTCTTCAACGGCGGCCAACAAAAATTCAACGGCAGCGGCGCGACGGGCGGTGGACAAAATCCGAATATTGGGGAAGCCCTCGCAATCAGGATAGCCTGCCTCGGCGAATTCGGCTTGAGCATATGCTACATCAAAGCCTATGCCAACTTCATTGATGGGTGGAGCACCAAACATCGAGGGTGGTGTAAAGTGGATCATTGGCACACCCTGACCAGCCGCCACTTCTTCAACCATTTTCACGCGGTCAATCGAGGCACTAAACGCACGGCGAGCATGAACGTTGTCGAAGGGGGCTTTGCCGTAGTCAAAGGCGAAATAATTGGTCGCCAAGTCAAAGAACTGCTTAACTTGTTGTGATCGTTCTGGGTCAGTCAGCACACTTTCCAGTTCAGCATCAGGAATACCCGCCGTGTCCAATTGACCGGACAGGTAGAGCGCATACGTTGTGCCTTCGTCTTCAATGAAGGTGGCGCGTACCATCTCGATATTGCCACCATCGCCCAAATCAGCGGGGAGGGCATCATTGCGAACAAAGGTCCGCTGGACACCCGTAACGACTTCTTTCACAAAATAAGGGCCGTTGGTCACAATGTTGCCGGGGTCAGTCCAATCGTCGCCAAATTCCTCGATTGTTTCTTGGGGCAGAGGACGAATCATCCACATGGGGGTCATCGAGAAGAAATAACCCGCCGCAAATTGCAATTCAATGACGACGGTAGAGTCATCGGGTGCGGAGACTTTGGTGGTATCCCCATAGACCTGATCGTCGGTCATGGCATCGCTGCTGGTCTGGTTAATCAAGTCGCACCCCGCGATGACGGTTGAGGCGATGCTGCCATAATAGCTGGCAATACGTGGGTCACAGGCGCGTTTGATGGCATATACAAAGTCGCCTGCCACGACAGGACGCACCACTTCAGCGGTGTCGCTGGTGGGGTCATAGCGCATCCAATTGACATCATTGCGCAGGGTAAATGTCCATGTGAGGCCGTCTTCGCTAATCGTCCAAGAGGTGGCTAGTTCCGGCACGACTTCATTTGTGAAGGCATCGAGATCGGTCAAGCCCAGAAACAGATTTTCATAGACTTCAATCGAGACCACATCAGTGCCGAGTTGGGGGTCAAGCGAGCTAATTTCGGTAGTGGTTGCGGTGTCGAGCGTAACAGGGGTATCTTGACGATAGAGGGCCACGACGGTGAATTCGGTATCACTCGCCGCTGCAAAACCACTAGGGAGAATAGATACGATAAGCGCCAACAACAAGGTCAGCGCAGACAGATGACTAAAAGTTCTCTTACGCATCAAAAACACTCCTATGGGTACTTTTAAATAAATTATGGAGAGGGGACTCCCAAAGTTGAACGTTTCACCGGATTTTATTTTTTATGAGGATTCCTGTCAAATTTTGTGGTAAGCGTTTTAAGAAAGCTCTTGTCGTAATAAATCGTCCCATGTTTCGCGCCGCCGTACCACCCGCCATTGGTCGCCTTCCACCAAGATTTCCGCCGGACGAGTTCGCATATTGTAATTGGAGGCCATGACCATGCCATATGCCCCTGCGACCATCACCGCTAATAAATCACCTGTTTGCAAAGTTGGCAGCATCACCTCACGATTCAGCACATCGGTAGATTCACAGACTGGCCCCACGATAATCATTTTTTGGGTGACTGGCGCGTTTTTCATCGGCAAAATCGGGTGGACGGCTTCATAGAGGGCGGGGCGGATCAGTTCGGTCATGCTCCCATCGGTAATGGCGAAATGCTGACCTGCTTGATCTTTGAGATATAACACCGAAATCAACAGCGCTCCGGCGTCGGCGACAATCGAGCGTCCCGGCTCCATCATGACTTGCCACCCTTTCAAAACGGGCGCAAGTGCGTCGGCAAAATGTTCAGGTTGGGGGTATTCGTCACTTTCCACATAACGCACCGGGAAACCGCCGCCGATATTGAGGGTACGTAGATCAGGATAGGGAGCGGCGAGTTGTTGGGCGCGGCGCACGGCCTCAACGGTCTCGTCTACGTCCCCCAATTGGCTGCCGATATGCACATGCAGGCCGTGAATACGGAGATGAGGTGTTTCATCGCGGTGGGCCAAAATATGGGCAATCATTTCGGCGCTCATGCCAAATTTTGCCCCAAAATGCCCGGTGGCAATGTGGTGGTGGGTTTTGGCTTGCACATCGGGATTGAGGCGCAGGGCAACCGATGGATATTTTTTCAACTCCCCCGCTAATTGATTGAGCAATTGTAGTTCGCTGTGACTCTCGACATTAAACCAGCCAACTCCAACTTGCAGCGCATAGGTCAATTCTTCACGGGTTTTGCCAACACCCGCAAAGACGATATGAGATGGGCCAACCCCGGCTTGTTGAGCACGATAAATTTCCCCAGCACTGACGGCATCCATGCCCAAGCCCAAATTTGCCAGCAAGCGAATAATAGCGAGATTATTGTTGGCTTTGAGACTGTAATGCAGGGTTGCGCCGAGGGAGGAAAAGGCTTGTTGCAGACGTTGGGCATTTTGAATCAGGCGGTTGGCGCTGTAGACATAGGTCGGGGTTCCGTGTGCCGCTGCAATCTCACGCAGGGGGACACCATCGCAGGTTAATTCACCATTCTGATAACGAAAAGAGTCATTCAACAAGGCGTTCTACTCCTAGACCGGGGAGGTCGGGAAGGGTTAACTTACCATGAATATTACGTGCCCCCCGATACGGGTCATTGGTGATTAACAAATTGCCATCCAAATCCGCATAATCGGCCAGAGGGGTCAGGGTCGCCGCTGCTGAAATTGCCACCGAACTTTCGACCATGCAGCCGATCATGATCCGCAGCCCCAACGCACGCGCCAGCATTATCATGTGTCGGGCAGGTCGCAGACCGCCGCATTTCGCCAACTTGATATTGATGCCGTCCACCAATCCTGCTAAGGGGAGAATGCTTTCCACCCCCTGCACCGATTCATCAGCAATCAAGGGCGGCATATCGGCTGGAAGTTGTTGACGTAGGGTACGCCAGTCTTCAAAATTGGCTTTGGCGACAGGTTGCTCCACAAACATCACGCCCATTTCGGCCAGACGGGGAATAATGGTGAGCGCGTCTTGGGCCGACCATCCACCATTGGCATCTACACAGATTTGGGCCGATAGTGTGCTCATGGCTAGGCGGGTGAATTGCAAATCAGTATCAATGCTGCCACTGCCTAATTTCAATTTGACCACCGGATAATCGCAAGCCGTTTCAAGCAGTTTACGATAGGCGGGTTCATCATCGGCGAGGGCAACGGTGTAAGAACTGGTGGCGCACTGGTCAGGATTCAACCCCCACAGCCGATAGAGGGGCTGACCGAGTTTTTTGGCCCACAGGTCATGCAGGGCCATATCTACCGCCGCGCGTGCTGCTGAGGATGCCGATTCGGGTAATCGGTCAAGGGTATCCTCCAACAACCGCATATCTTCCCCAATAGCGTTGGGTAGGGTCGGGTCTTCAAAATAAGCGCAGACTCGTTCGGGGGTTTCGCCATAATAGGGCACAACGGCGGCCTCACCAATTCCGGTCAATTCTCCGTCATGGATATGCACGAGCACATTTTGGCGGGAAGTCGTCGCGCCATACGAAATTTTGAATGGGTTTTCGAGTTGCAGGGATAATTTTTCGCTGCGGATGAGCATCATTTATGTTCAGGCCCTTCAAAGATGACAATATACCCACTGGGGGATTTGATTTTGACTGTCCATTCGCCCCATGCCTGCACGGTAGGTTCTTCGACAACCTCCAAATAAGCGTTCTTGCCGATTTCATAGACCTCTCGTACACTCGTCGTGCCGATTTGCCAGATCAGGGGGACGTTTTCGTTCATCCGAAAATCCGGTTTATCCAACAGGCCAAATTGGACACAATCAGCGAATGAGATGGCGACAAAATCATCCGACTCATACGATACATCAAACCCTAATTTAAGATAGAATTCTTTTTCAGCTACCAAATTACTCACAAATAACAGCGGTTGTAAGCGAGTATATATGTTCATAAGCGGTGTTTTCGCCTCAACAATCTAACTGGAAACTCTAGCCATGTTAAATATTTTTGCACTTGAACGGCATATTGTATCGCAAATGCAGGCCCATCAAGTACCCGGCTTGGCATTGGCATTAGTCGAAGGCGAAGAAATTCTCTATGCGCGTGGTTTTGGTGTGACGAGTGTCGAGGATGGCGGTGTACCCGTGACGCCGCAAACGCTGTTTCGCATCGGCTCGATCACCAAACCGATGACGGGCACACTCATTATGCGGTTGGTTGAAATGGGCAAATTAGAGCTAGATGCCCTCGCGCAAAAATACCTGCCAGATTTGAGGTTCAGTGAGGCAGGGGCAGCCGAAAAAATCACCCTACGGATGTTATTGAGTCATACATCAGGATTACCAACCAGCCATGAACCTTTTGGGCGACGTGATCCGGCGGGTCTGCGGGATTACATCCGCGAACAAATCCCGCGTTATGAAATGATCGCTCCTCCCGGCAAAATTTATTCGTACAGCAATCCCGGCATCCGTTTGTTGGGATATATTGCGGAGGTGGTCTGCGGCAAACCCTATACGCAATTGATGCAGGAACATATTTTTGACCCGCTAAATATGCGTTACAGCACGTTTGACCCCACCGTCGCTATGACCTATGCGCTGGCCCATTCGCACGACTTAAATGATGATGGTACATTAAGTGCCCAGCATCGGTTTGGCGATAATGCGGCGGGTTATCCTTCCGGGTCGGTGATTTCCAATGTCACGGATTTGGCCCATTTTGCCATAATGCTGATCCATGAAGGACGCTTTGGAAATCAGCATATTATTTCAACTGAATCCATTCGACAGATGCAAACGCTTCAAGGGGATATGATGACCGTCAGCGGGGCGGGTTATGGCTTAACCCTCAGTCTTGACCATGCACAAGGACTACGGCGGGTGGGGCATCAAGGCGCGGTTGGTACATATGGCAGCATCATGACCATCCTGCCTGAAGTGAAACGAGCAGTCATCATCACCTGTAATCGCGCTTTTGGGTTTTGGGACGCGCTGTATGCCATCGTAGACCGGATAATTGCCGAATGGCTAGACCTCCCGACTGTACAGCCTGCCCCAGCTACCATTCCCTCTGAAAAATCTCACTGGTCAACCTGTGCAGGTCATTATGTCGGGCAACTACGCGGCCTAGCCAAGATTTCAACGGAAGATGAGGGCCTAATGTTGGAGTGGCATGGCGAAAAAACGCAGTTAGAAGCCCATCGGCCTAATGTTTATTTCGCTAAATCGGGTGGCGAAATCGTCTCAATCGGGTTCGTGCCGGAAGCGTCAGGCCCAACTCAGTATATCATGCTGAATGGCGCACCGTGCCGTCGCATAGACTATACTCTCCCCATCCTCAAAGACCTTGATCTGTGGCAAAAATTCACTGGGGTCTATGTGGGGGTGGATAAGATCAGGGTCACGCTGCAAGATGACCTGCTGCATGTTTATTCAGATGAAATGGCGGCAGAGTACGCCTGTGTTGCGCTCAGTGATACTGCTTTTGCCTGCAAGATGGGCCTTGTTGAATTTGAGATGACCGCTGATGGCAGCGTGACAGGGCTGCGCTTGCAAGGGGCGTATCATTTAAAACGGCGAGTCTAGGCCTTGCCGTTTTCGATGCCCACTACCACCGCCACATTCAATTGTTGCAACAGAGAGCCGCTTTCTGTGCCTGCGCCTGCGCTCAAATCCGAGACCAAGATACAGGCCCAAGGGCGGCGATTTGTGTCGTGGATGACATAGGGTTCGCCGCCTACATGCCCGATATACATCATGACGTGCCCGTCGAGTTCCAACAATGCCCCCGGTGCGGCCTGCTCAATCAAAAGTTGCTTGCGTTCTGCCTCACTCATATTGACCGAAAAAAACACTTGTCTGGCCCCGACGGTGGCTTGCTCGTTAGCATTACGCGGCCATACCACTCCGGTTGGTGCGTAGACGTCTTTGACAAAACGGGAGCAGTCCCGCCCAAAGATACCTAAACGTGAGCATCCCCACGCATAGGACTCCCCCAATAGACTGAAAGCGTTGTAAAAGACATTCCGCAACGTGAGCGGTTGATAGCCAATGCGAAATTGACCAACCGAACGATCAATAGTTCCTTCGACCAGCGCCAATGTGCCATCAGGATTACGCACCGGGACACGGACAAGGTAGGTGGTCGTGGTTTCTTCGATCAATGGCAGGCGGGTACCCATTTGAGGAGTCGCACCATTCTCATTGCGGGTGGCAACGAGGCCACGATTGGCAACCGTGACAACAAAGGGTTGGGATTCCACATATTCGATGACGGTTTCACGTGGCGCAATAGCGACATGCTCCTGACGTAGCCAACCCCAATAGAGGGGTGTCAGGCAGAAAAACCACTGACCGTCGCGGCTGCTGGTCAAAATAGCGACAGGCCAACCGACATCAACAGCGGTTTCCTGAAAGCGGTCAATCGCAAAATCCAACGGAACGGAAGTCGCTACTTCGCTGGTCGGGAAGGTTCGCAGATGGGTGCGCTCGGTTGCCAAGCCATAGAGCAAAGGAATATCGCCCATGAGTGACGGATTGGCATTTTCTAAGAGGGCTGCAAAATAAGCATCATCTAATTCTTGTCCTGCCGCGCCATAGCGAGTTCGGGTAGGAGGTTGATACATGCCGATTTGCTGCAAAATGCTATCTGCACTTAATACCATAGGCAGGTCACGGAAATCGGGGATTTCCAATGTTGAATGGACGCAGCGGTTAAAATTGGCAACGGTGTCCGGGGTTTGCAATATCGCATCAGGATCAGGAACACGAGCCAGCCAAAATTCGGGATCGAGCATTTCTGGCACGACATTGGGTGGTAATTTTCGGAATAGCTCAAATGCACTCATATGAAATCGCTTCCTTTTCGGCCTCATTCTTCGGTTATAATACCCCAAATTGTTGCCTGTCCCTACTATGGAGCAAAAACATGAGTAATTGGGAACAACTGGGTATTGAACAGAAAATTACGCGCATCCTTGAGGACGTGAACTTGCCTAAAGACCATCATTTTGAGGATTTTGGAAGGCCATTTTTGACGGTTTATCAAATAGCTATTGAGTTTGAGAAACGCTACCCCGAAGATGCCAAAGTTTTGCGAGAGAATGGCGATTTTATCTATCGCTATTTTGCCAATGAATTATCACAGCGAATCAAGAATAAGACCATCTCTCATATTGAGCCTGCATGGTTATCGGCTCAATCTATTCAAGAAATCGCTTTTCATTACGGCGAGCCGGGTCAAGGCAACCTTAGGATGGACGGGTTTTCGATGTTTCGGCTGCGGAGGGACTGAGTTTAGATCGGAAACGAAAACAGCATCAAAAATACCGTACTCATCAATAATCCAATGCTTATAAAGGCGATACTTTCCCATCGTTTTTGTTCAAACCATGCCCCGTGCCAGATACGCCAAAGCTGCCATAACGCAACGGGCAAGGGCAATAATCCAGCAATTTGGACTTCGATTGGAAGCCCTAGCTCGCCCGCGATGAGCAACCAGAGATAGGCCATCGCAAGGGTGGTTGTATAGAGAACACGCGCGGCTGGTCGGCTTAATAGGACAATTAAGGTATGTTTGCGGACAAGGATGTCCCCCTCAGCATCGGGTAGATGAACACTCAGCAGCATATTCAACTGCAAAAAAGCCAATGTCGGCAGCGGCAAGACAGCGATTTTCTGGATTTCGCCTACTTGGAGATAAAAACCGAGCAGAGGGGCTAAAAACGCCAAAATAATCACCGCTGCAATTTCGCCCAATCCGTGACAGTGCAGCCGGAAAGGGGGCGAACTATACGCCCACGATAGACCGATGGCGGTCAACAAAATCGGTAGTGTGAATGGGCCGGGTTTTTCACTGCTGGCAAGCAAGATAGATAATAAAAGCCCACTGGTCAGCAGCACAAGCGCGGCATACAGAGAAACAGAGGGTTGCAATCCGCCAGAGGGCAAAACACGGCTGCCGCCTGACCATCGCGTGGGAGTTAGATTGGCTTTATCGGCCTCAAAGTCAAAATAGTCGTTGCTATAGTGGGTCATCAATTGGGTTAGGGTGACGATGACCTGCCCCCAAAGATAGATGCGCCAATGGATGGATGTGCCCACTGAGTAGGCAATGGCTCCCCCTAAACCGTAGAGGATGAAACCACCTGTCAAAAAAATAAAACGACCCAGACGGATAAAAGCAATAATCTGTCTGGGCCAATTGGAGGCTGCCATTTCGAAAACTACTTATCTCTTGTCAGCGCAAATCCACTCATAAACTGTTTCTGCACGAGGATGAACACAATTAGGGGAGGAATCGAAGCAACCACGCCAGCAGCCATCAATACCCCGAAATCCGTCTGGGCACTCAGATTCACTGTGCGCCGTACCGCAACTTGAATCATCTGGTCATTGTAGTCTGATACGATGAATGAAGGCCACACGTACTGATTCCACATATAGACAAATTGAATGACCGCGTGGGCCACAATCACGTTCCATGACATGGGTAGCAGCACCGAAGTCATAAAACGCAGTGGGGTCGCGCCATCAATTTGGGCAGCCTCGGCCAATTCGCGCGGGATATTGCTGAAATGTTGACGGAACAAAAACGCGCCGGTGGCGGTTGCCAAAAAGGGGATGGTAAGGGCCAAACGCGGATTCTTGTCACCCCATTCCAAATCGGCGACTAAGCGGAACAAGGGCAGCAGAATGATTTCGGTGGGCATCAGTAGCGTCAACAAGACGAAAAAGAACAAAAACCATTTGCCCGGAAATCGAAAATAGACAAAAGCCAACCCCGCCAACATCGCTGTGAGTGTTTTGCCGACGACGACCACCGTTGCTGCGATGAAGGTATTCATGAGCAAATGCCCGAAATTTTGGTGGTCAAACAACGCCTGCACATTGTTAGAGAAGTCGTTGCTTGGTGGAAATAGCTGGGGAGGGTTGGACTGAAGCGCTTCTTGAAAGGTCAGGGTCGAAACTTGCAGGGCATACAAGGCTGGTAGCGATAAGAAGATACAGATGGCGATTAGCATCGCGTGGATACCATAACGTGGGCGCTTCCCGGTTGGGTATGTTTTGCGCCGGGTGTCGGCAATGTCTTCCTCGTTCGCTTGGAGGATATTCACTTCTTGAGTTTGTGTAAGGGTACCCATAGGACGAAACTCTTGCTTTTATTTAATTCAGTTCCATGAAAGGGGCGGCTATTGTCAGACCGCCCCCGATACCAGCTTTAATTACCGCCTACCAGTTCATTATATTCGTCAAGTGCATCGTCTGATCGCTGTTTGGCGACATCCAAAGCCTCTGACGGGTCTTCGCCCTGATCTATGACCGACTGAATCGCTTCAATGAGATAATCCCGAATCTGGCCTGCTGGCCCCATCACTGGCCCGGCGGTTGCGGCAGAGACCGTCGTATTGAGCAGTTGGTCAACGGCCACGCGATAGAAGGGATTGGCTTCATACCACTGCTCGGCTTCCAGTGCTTCCAACGAGCTAAAACGATTGGGCATATAACCTGTATTTTTATGCCATTCGACATTATTGGCGGTGCTGGTCATGAAAAAGACAAAGTCACGAGCGGCAGCAATTTCTTCTTCGGAATGTCCACCTGTCACCCACAAGCTACCCCCACCTGTATACAGCCCCTGTGTGGCCTGTTCGTTGGGAATAACAATCGGAGCGACGCCAAGCTCATAACCGAGGGTATTGGCGAATCGGATGAAATTGGCTAACCCTGCTGTGCTGTTGATGTGCATCGGGAAACGCTGGGTAATAAATGAAGTAGCCTCGCCTACATAGTCGCTGGGTTTGCCTGTGTAATCATAATAGCCCTTGTCAGCCATCTCTTTCCACCATTGAAGAACCGAGAGCATTTCGGGGCTGTTGAGATAAGTTTCGGTGGCCCGTCCTGTACGTCCATTGTCATTGTCCAGTAGCAGCGCGTTTTGCATGGCGACCCATACTTCTGGGAACCATGCGGCCATCGGCCAATTGATGCAACCCGCCAGATTGAGGTCTGCATTCATCAGGGTATCACAGGTAGCGAGTACCTCAGCAAATGTCTTGGGTGGGGTGTTGGGATCGAGGCCCGCTTTTTCAAACAAGGTTTTGTTGTAATACAGTAGCGGGGTCGAAGAGTTCCATGGTAGGCTCCATACCTCATCATTGATCGTGTAGAAATTCAAAATCTGCGGGAAAAAGTCCTCTAGTTCAGCTTTTTGTTCTTCGGTGGCAATATCGCTGATTTTCAGGAAATAGGCCGAATCCACCGCCAATTGGGTGGAGGTTTCTTCTAGCTGAACCACATGCGGGGCGCTACCTTGTTCCGCGGCCAACAGGGCATTGTTAAACACCTCTTGGTAGTCAGTCGTGGTGGATTGGATGTTCACTTGAATATCGGGATGTTCCGCCATAAATTGGTCAACCAATGCCTGCACGATTTGACCCCGATTATCGTTGCCGTCGTCTACAAAAATATGCACGAAGGTGATTTCTACCTTGTCCTGTGCTTGAGTGGATCGCGTAGGTTGCAAACCAACCGCTGTCCCCCCAACCATCGCACCCAAAATCGCCAGTAAAAATAGTTTTTTGAACATTCCAATGCTCCTGATAAGAAAAGAATACGCATTTTGTTACCAAAGGTACTACATTAGCGCAGAAAATCAAAACTCCCCACTTAAAAATCTGGCGAAGGGGGAGTTAATTCTCTTTAATCAAGTTTGAGGATTGTGGCGGCTTATTCTGGCGGGAGAGGTTCACCGCGCATGTCATAATAACCCATGTCGAGCATCCATTGGCAGATAACCAAGCCGCCATGTCGTGGCAGCAGTGGAATCCCATCTTCGCGCGGGAAGCCATCATAGCCCCGAAAATAACCATAACGTCCGGTGAGTTGGAGTTTGGCAGCCAAAGAAAGTTCAGCGTCGCCGATGGCAATGGCATGAATATGAGGCGGTAAATTTTCACGCTCGTCCCGATACCACGCCGCAAAACCAGCTAGTTGAAGGGCGTCAATAATGAGTGGGATGTCTTCCCATTTGATCGTCCAATCATAGGGCAGATTGCGTACACTGATGTCCACTGCGCCGCCGCCGTCATGGGTTCCAAAACTGGCTCCAACACCTCCCGGATTATACGACCCTTGCGTAATCGCATCGCCCGTAATCGGAATCGTGCCACTGTAAAACTGTTGGGCACGCTGCAACATCCAATAGGTGCGGTTATTCAGGGTCGCATTGCCAATTTGGATACGACTATAATCATCCGGCGGTTTCATACACCCCACTGGCTCGGTAAAAGCGGTTGGGCTGGGAATGGCCGTAAATGGTGGAGTGATCGTTGGTGCTTGGGTCAGTGTTGGAGAGGGCGTGATGCTGGTCGTTGGGCTTGGATAGGGTGTAAAGGTGCGTGTTGGGGTCGGGGTAGCACGCTGCGGTGCGGCTGCAATGACGGTTGGGTTGGATAGATTGGTATTGACCAGTGAGGCATCGGTGATATTTACGGATTTTTCGGGGCGGATCGTTTGACTTTGTGCCTGCAAACTACAGGCAATAGAAAACGTTATCAACAAAAGGCCGCTGACCAATACCCCACTATGGAATTTTAGTTTTTTCATGGAATTATTAACTACTCGTCGTCGTCATCACCCTCATCCCGATATTCGCCGGGACGAAGTTCGGTTGCCTGCAAAAATTCTAACATGGCTTGGCCTGTGATGAATACACGGCGCATAGTAGGCGGTTGGCTAGCGCGTAGTTGACCAGAGGCGATCAAGCGCTTCACCGTGCTTAGGCTTACATTGAGGACTTCGGCGGCCTCTAAACGCGAATAGACGCGGTTGGGTTCAATAGGTGGACGTTCGGAATGATGTGTTTTGCTTGTCATGAGATTAAGTATAAACCACCGCTAAAATCCGGCAAGCGGTCTTGTGCATAAATACCTTTGGATACGTCCAAAAAATTGAGAACCTTAATCAGGCTTTTTTAGTGTACGGACAACCTCTCTTGCCGGACTCCACATAAACCAATTGGGAAATGCCCTGACTAGTTGAGGGATTCCCTCAAGATTGATATCTCCTTTTTCGAGAGCTTCATCGTAATCAACAACTCCCAACCACAATTTAAAAAATGATGAAAGGTCGGCTTCTACTAACAAATCAATATCATAAGCGGGTTCAGTTAGGCATATAGTGACATCTTCTCTTGCCAAAACGAGCCAATAGGTACGAGTTCGTGCACCGCGAAAATCAAACTGAACTGCAACGCGATTTTCGGGTAGTTCATTTCTATCAACTCGACTACGTATCCACCACATGAGCAGCAGCGGGTCAAGTTCTTTTGGAGATGGGTCTCCGAAGGCCCACGTTGTGCCCCATAGTAGTAGGGCATTGATGACAGTTTGTAGCTCTTGGCCTGCTTTAGTGAGATGATATTCGGTTGTTTTACGACCTGAGTTGTTGTATCGTTTTTCAACTACACCTGCTGCTTGCAACTGTCGCAACCGTGCTGCTAGAAGCCCTCGTGAAAGTCCGGGCAAACCACGTTCGAGATCATTAAACTGAGTTGTCCCTGTAAGCATGTCACGAATAATAAGCAGTGTCCAGCGGTCTCCCACAATCTCTAATGCTTGAGCAATCGGACAATATTGACCGTATTTCGACATCAGTCTTTTATCCTCTAAATGCCAACCAGTTCAATTTTTGAACTAGTGTCTGATTGAAGGCGATTCTACTATGGTTTGAAAGATAGTCATAGTGGAGAGAATTGAATGGACAATTTTGACCGAGGCCAAGTAAGCCACAAAGCCGCAGAGGTATACGAGGATTTTTTTGTGCCAGCATTGTTTCAGCAGTGGGCAGGCCGAGTCGCGGATGCCGCACACATTCAAAAGGGCCAGCATGTATTGGATGTAGCGTGTGGAACAGGTATTTTGGCCCGCACAATTGCAGAACGTCTTGGAGAAGGCAGTTCAATCGTTGGATTAGATATAAACGATGGGATGTTGGCTGTGGCTGCCCATAAAGCACCATCTATTGACTGGCGACACGGCACAGCAGAGGCCCTACCATTCGATAATGACTCCTTTGATGTAGTGGTTAGCCAATTTGGATTAATGTTTTTTGAGAATCGGCCTTTGGCTCTTCAAGAAATGGTTAGGGTGCTACGGCCTAGGGGGCATTTTGCGATTGCCGTTTGGGATTCTCTTGACCATACGCCCGGTTATTTCACACTGATTAATCTCTTACAACGCTTGTTTGGAGAGGCAGTAGCCAGTAGCCTGCACGCTCCATTCGTGTTAGGGGAGCCGCAAGTGCTTCGAAAATTGTTCAGCGAAGCAGGTATCCCCGAGGCTACAATTACGACCGTGCGTGGGACTGCCCATTTTCCTTCAATTCAATCTTGGGTGTATACCGACGTAAAGGGCTGGGTACTTGCGGATATGCTGAATGACCGTCAATTTGAGCTTTTACTAAGGGAAGCTGAACAGACCTTAAGCTCATATGTTACAACAGAAGGCGAGGTCATCTTTGATGTACCCGCTCATATTATCTCTGGGGTCAAAAAGTAACCCAATTCAGGGCATGGTTCCCCTTCGACACGATTCTACCTATGTTCCCGGTGGTCGGCGTTCGTGCGTTCGGGCAAAATAACCACTAATCCACCGCAGGGCTTCCAATTCATTTTCGGGCTGACGTTTACCTGTGTCTAATTGGCGTGATTGTGGGTGATCTCCGGTGATTTTGTCGTTGGTGTGCCCTGCCATGACTTGTAGAAGGGCTGCCAATTTCTGGGATTCTTCACCGAGGACGGATTGATACCGACGCTGCTGCACAAGGCTTTCGGCATCCCACAAACTAGCTACTTCTGCACGTAAATCTTTGGCCGTAAACGGCGATTGACTGGTAGGGCGATCAATCGGCAGCGCGAGATTGAGATTCGCCAGTAGGGTGTGGATGGTACGCACCTCCCGATACAACCCATTAATCGTGCGGCTGCCAAAAATATGGGTGGGTGATTCGAGAGCCAAGCCTAAATCGGTCACATCAATCTTGGTGAAATAACCCCCCATCCATTCCAGAAATTCGACTGGGGTTTGTGGTGCTGTTCCCAATATTACTTCTTGGGTCTGGGTCTTGCGTTTGACGGGTTTATCATCGGATTTACGCTTGGCAATGTCGCGTCCGGCGTGGCTGCCCATTGCAAAGACGAATTGGATAATCTCCAATAAGTCCTGCGCTAGACGTGCGCGTTCGTCTTCGCTCAGATTTCCCGGCATAGATTCCAAGTCACGGCGGAGGCGATGCTGCGGGGGGCGATCTTTATTTTCGTGATAAGTTGTGGCAATATCGGTAAAAAAGGTCGCCGTGATTTGCAGTGCCTCAGCATAATGCGGCAAATCTTGATTCCCCAAAATGATGCTCAAAGCACGGGTGGTCTGGAGAGCCTCACCGATCTCTGTCCCCAGAAATTGACCAAAGTAGGCAGGTAGACCACGTGCTTTTTCGGGGGGCATTTGTCGAATAAAGCGCCGCAGGAGTTCCAACGTTGCGCTTTTGACCTCATCTTGCCATGACACAAATTCCCACATTTTGACCAGCAGCAGTGGGCCATCGTTGCCGATTTTGCTGGCGAGATTGGTCAAAGCCGTCGCAACACGCAAGGCATCGAGGGCGTCCTTGCGATTGGCATGGAATTCCAGTAAACGTAGTCCTTGTTCTTTGCCAATGATTTCTAGTAAATGCTCGTCGTTAAAAATCATGGTGGTCATGCGGCGGGCAGCATCCACCATCGCCACCGACCATTTTTTGTTAATCAAAGCCGCGCAAAATGAACGTACCCGCGCTTCAGGCTGAATCTGGCTACCCTCAAATGCCGTTAATACCAACAGCAGTTTGTCGCTTTCAAGGCGGCTGTTAAGAAAAATATCCCCGATAAAATCTACGAACATTTTCAGACGTTCATTGGTAAAAACTTCCCGCTGGAAATATTCAAGCAGGCGGATACCATCAGCATAGCGCCCAACCGCAAAATAGAGTTCTGGCAAAATCTTCCATGCTGGTGGCGGCAGAATACGGATTCGTTCGGGCCGCGTAAGATCTTCTAGCAGATAGGTAATTACTGCCTCATGCTGCTCGGCTTGTTTCGTGCCTGCCAGATGGAGCAACCCTTCCAAAACAGGCTGGTCAATCAATTCGGTACGCTGCAAATTTGTCACCATCTCGACCAAGCGCACCAAGACAACTGGCCGGAAAGGTTGGGGGATACTGGCAGCAGCGGAGGCAAGCGGGTGAATCGGTGTAGTGATATTGGCCCCGGCCCCCAATTGCAGCACAGCGATAATGCGCTGAATAGGTTTGGGTAGTTTCATCACAAACGGCATATCACCCAATAACTGCTGGAAATTGCCGGGGGGCAGGTGAATTGCTGCCAAGATCAGGATGGCTTCGGCGATTTCAGGGTAGGTGTGGGCAGCCGTTTGGAATTGGGCCACTAATTGCAGGGCAAATTTATCCACCTGCATTGTTGGGGGCATACTGGCGAGTCGCAGCAAAAATTGAGCAGCCTCTTGGGGTTTCTGTTGAGTAATGAAGTGGGTTAGGTGGCTAGCAGCAGCACGATAGAGAATGGCAGGCCACGGCAAGACCACTGCTTCGGCCACATTTTGAATCCAATATTCAATCAGGTCAAAGGTCGCAAGAGCTTGATCCCCCTCGGCGGTGTGCCTTAGCTGTGTAAAAACAGCCTCGGCCACATCTTTATAACCAGCACACAACGAAGGGATGATGTCGGCGGGCGGCCAATCACGCAGCGCCAATGTAAACGATAGCAAATGTTTGGCATATTCAACACGCAGTTCATCTGGCAAGGTCGGGTCTTGGCGCAAGACCGAGGAGACAAGCGCACGGTCAGCGGGTTGACCTGCCAAGACCACACTGTCAATTTTGGCGCGACGGGCTACCCAATCTAGCGCAGTTGAAAGCGTGTCTTTGCGAATAGCCCGCCACACGGCTGTTTTGGCGAGAGTCTCCGTTTGTTCGACAGCCTTTGAGGGGTCAAGCCGCAATTGTGAAATGATGAAATGGGCATAATCATGCCGATCATAATTGGTGGGGGTGATTTCACCACTAGCCCAATCATAGATAATATGATCTTCTAGCACGGTATCGGCGGCGAGGAATTTTACCTGCGCGACGGAAGTATCCGATTTTGCCACATGGGTCGCAAAGGTCATAGCGATACGGGCAGGCAGCGGCAATAAACAATTGAGGGCCTCGACGAACCGCAGTCGTTTTTCCAGCGAGGGCGGGGCATGGAGAATCGCTAGATTTTTGCCCTGTATCAGCGCGGTTAGCAGCCCTTCGACGATTTTCATGTTGTCTTGGCAATACATCATCAAATCCAACATGGCATCGCTTTGTTCGTCGGCACTTAAAGGTTGCGGGTCATTGAGGGCAAAGGGTGTCACCTCGCGTAGTTGCTCAAAGACTGGCATCTGGTTGTATCCCAGCGCCTTAAATGGCCCCAAGTTGCCACCTAGCCACTGCATGGGGGCGTTGGGCACGCCAACATACATCAGTTGAGGGGTACCCGCCGAAGTCAACTGGGCAATCGCCAGAATAAAATCTACCTTCTCGCCGCGAAACAACCCCACTGCCGCCGGCATCTCTTCCGAGGTTTGGTTGGGAGGGGGAGGGGTAATACGCCCAATCGCCAAACATTCGGCCAAGTGGTCAGGAGTAAGATTGGGGCTGCGGGCAAGGACGGTTGGTTTTGCCTCTTTATTAGAAGCCAAAACCCCGTAATAAAAACGCTCTAATTGGAAATTTCGCTGACTCACGGCAAACCTGTTGCAGTTTAGTTAAGTGAGGTTCGGCAATTTACATTTTTCGGATTTTAGCAACATCTACTATCCTACCCTATATTGAATGACTAGCCTACCGTACCTTCGGCCTGCGTATGGTGAACGTATTGTCGCAGGTTGTCTGCCGCGTAACGCGAACCATGCCGTTTGCGCTACAATGTAGGCTGATTACCTACTGTTTTCCGTTGGAGGCATATTTTGAGTATTATGGGCCGCCTGAAGCCTTTCATTGCCCTTGTTTTAATCACACTTATCCTTCACCCCCTATTGCCAGTTGCCGCACAAGGCACGACCACCCATTTTGAGAATGTGGAGATGGGGATTTCATTTGACATGCCTGCCGATTGGATGGTGCAGGTGGAGGCTGACCGCTTAACCGCCGGAACACAAGCCGACCTCGATTTATTTGCCAATAATCAACTCCCACAGGGATTGATTTTTTCGATTGTGGTAGGCAGTTACAATGGTTTGGGGCTGCAAAATGCGGCAGGCTTGCCAGATCAGTTGGTACGACTGGCGCCATCCGGTGCAACACCCAGTGCCCCAGAGTCGGTGGTGTATGGCAACGCGACAGGCTATCAAACCGAATTCACCATTCCTGACAGTGCGATTGCGACCCGTGTGGCTCTACTGAATATAGTTGGGGCACGTTTGGCGGTGGTGCGTGGCTTGGCACAGGAAAGTATTTGGCCTACTGTTGTTGCCCAATTTGAGGCATTGGTGCAAACCCTCAATTTTAGCCTGCCCGCCGGTTTGACCAATCCGTTTGACGCCCTGCCCGATGATGACGGGGGGGTGTTGTGGCAGTATCAATCTGGTCAACTGCCGGGAGAAGCGCCCTTGACACTCGGTGGTATTACCTATGATGATTTTGGGGTGATGTATGTCGCGGCTGGGCCTCGCGGCTTTTTGGCGCTCAACCAAGAGACAGGCGAATTTATGAATTTCTTGCCACCCATCTATGACAATGATAACTATGTAGATGTCGCCATCGGGCCGGACGCACGCCTGTATTTTGCCAATGCAACCGAACGCGGTAATCAGCGCATTATGGTGACAGATCGTGTGGGTGGATTTGCCAATTCGTGGGGGGTGGAAGGCGATGCCCCCGGCCAATTTGCCCCCGGAATGCCACGTTCAATTTCGGTATCCAAAGAGGGGGATGTGTGGGTCATCTCGGAAGGCCATGCCATCGCCCCGACTCAGCGCCTCTATCGTTTTGATTCGCTCGGTAATCTGCTGCAAATGATTGATCTTGATACGATTGTGCCGGGAATGAAAGATCTACACCTTGCCAATGAAGTCAACGAAGACCGCTTGTTTGTGGTTGGCAAAGAAGGCGGCTTGCAGATGTTGAACTGGGATGGCACACCACTGATTACACGTATCAATGAACAAATCCTCGACGAAGCGGTGCCGCTGGATATTGCCACCGGGCCATCCGGTATGATTGTCATTGCCACCCAAAATCAGGGCTTTATTCAATTGACCAGCATTGGGGAATTACTGGATCGCTTTGGCATTCCCTATGATGCGACACGCGGTGGGGCCTATCAACCGGGTGAATATCTCATGCCAGCGGGTCTAGGTATTAGCCGAGACAGCGTGATTTATTTTGCGGAGACCAACCCCACGACGGGTTTTGCCCAGATGCAGGCGTTTTCATTTAGCGGGGAAAGTGTTTTGGCAATGCCGGGACGTTCCCCCGAAATAGACGATTCGCAAGTGAGTGTTGGGACAAGCGGCGGCCCGATCACCTATGGCACAACGGTGCGTGGCATTTTAAACAACCTCAGCCCTGAACAGGATTATACCTTTGAGGCCCTGCCCGGCGATACGGTGTTGATTACACTGCGGGATGTATCTGAGGAGCAAATACTGGATACCATGCTGATTTTGTTGGATGGCAATCAAAACGAGATTGCCAATAATGATGACGCCAATACCCTACCCGCTGGATTCAAACTTACGGATTCGGTGTTGCGCTTTACGCCGGGAGTGGCCGGGACTTATATTATTCGGGTGACGCGCTTTGGCGGCAATGGGGAATATGAGTTGAGTTTGACGCAGGAATAAAGGCCTGTGGGGGAAAAAGAGGGGAGGAATTTAACACTCCTCCCCGCTCGATTGCCTAGTTATCGGCGCGAACGAGAGTGACTCGTTGACCACGCATCATGCCGTGTTCCATTTGACGCAGCACGCGCTCGGCATGGGCTTCTTTCACGTCCACATAGGTTTGGTGCTGACGAATTTCAATCGCCCCAATCGCCCGACCCGGAATCCCGGCTTCACTGGCAATGGTATAGACCACATCTTTGGGCTGGATGCCATGTTCGCGCCCAACATTAAGGATCATGCGCACCATACCGGGTTCATGCGAACGAGGGCCGCTGCTGCGTTCACGCCGTTCGCCTTTTTCGCCGTGCTCACCGGGGCGATGGCTCTTATGGGTGTGTTCACGGAAGGGCCGACCATCACGGGATTTTCCAGCGCGATCTCGTTCGGGCCGATCCTGAATTTCTTCAACATCTTCCAATGGACGGTTGCTTTCATTGGCACGGGCCAGCTTGATGGCGGCGGCGGCAACTTCGTGCAGATCGTAATTGAGGTCGGCAAGTTCCTGCACCAATGTCCGTTCTTTGTCGAGGTCGGCATCAGCAAAAACATCACTCAGCTTTTGAATAAACCGTTCCTCGCGCTTGTGGCGGACTTCCTCTTTACCCGGCAGCTTCGCCAATTTGACGGGCTGCTTGATAAGGCGCTCGATGGATTTTAGACGGAATTTTTCGCGGGGGGTCAACAGCGTCACGGCGACCCCTGACCGACCCGCACGCCCTGTCCGGCCAATACGATGGACGTAATCTTCGGGGTCGAGTGGAATATCAAAATTAAAGACGTGCGACACCTGTGGAATATCCACACCGCGTGCCACGACATCGGTTGCGACTAAGATCGTCACCTGTTCACGGCGGAAGCGACGCAGTACGGTTTCACGCACTTCTTGGGCCAAATCGCCATGTAAGGCTTCGGCAGCAAATCCCCGCGCCAACAGTTGATCGGCCAGTTCCGATGCCCCCGCTTTGGTACGGGTGAAAATCAAGGCGCTTTGCATATCCTCGGTTTCCAGCAAACGGGTGAGCGCTGCCAGTTTGGACGATTCGTGTAGTAGATAGTAGCGTTGTTCGGTCTGGGGAACGGTTAATGTGCCCCGGCTGACCGACACTGACTGCGGATTGTGCATATAGTTGTTGGCGAGTTCCCGAATTTCGGTGGGGAACGTCGCGGAGAACAGGGCCGTTTGCCGTTCGGCAGGGGTCGCCGCCAAAATCGCTTCGACATCCTCAATGAAGCCCATATCTAACATGCGATCCGCTTCGTCTAACACGACGACCTTGACGCCTTTAAGATTTAACACGCCCTGCTTAATCAAATCGAGGGTGCGTCCGGGCGTGCCAACGACGACATGCACATCCCGTTCGAGGCGTTTCATCTGGCGGCTGTAGGACTGCCCACCGTAAATAGGCACAACACGCACGCCGACATGTTTGCCATAACGATAAATCGCTTCGGAAACTTGTGTGGCAAGTTCGCGCGTGGGTGTCAAGACCAATGCTTGTACGCCGTGCGCCGAATAATCCAATTGATGCAGCATCGGCAGTGCAAATGCTGCGGTTTTACCTGTCCCGGTTTGGGCTTGGCCTAGAATATCCGTGCCACCCAACAAGGCCGGAATTGCGGCGACCTGAATGGGCGAAGGGTCAGTATAGCCCAGTTCCGTGACGGTCTGTACTAATCTGGGATCGAGGCCCAGGCTCTCAAATGTTTGACTCATGGAAATTTGTTGATGCTCCGAACTACTTTTGAATGATGATGAACCAGTGTTCCCCGTCTGGCAAGTTTTCCAGACAGCATTAAGCCCAAGCTTCAACAGCAGGGCTAGAATCATCCAAATCGTAGACCATGCAGTTAGTGGGGGCTTGTGGCGCAGTGTATTTAACGCCAGAGAACAGTATAACATAAAAACCGCCCCAGATGAACGCCCAAGTGGGTATTTGGCGAAAATGACAACTCGCTTTAAAGATAAGTACCCAAAGCAATTTCTATCTCATCGGGCGGCATAAGTTCCATCACCCACAATCTTTGAATGGTGCTGATGGGTTCACGAAGGTTTTCTTCATTATATTGAGCTACTAACCCAAGTGAACGAAGTGCCTGTTTAAGATTGCTAACAACTACCTCTTGGCGGTCTTGCATCAATGGATAGTAACAGGCTGATTTCGCAGCTAAATAGTAGTTGATAGCGGCGGAGAATTTGGCAGGGGCAACCAGCGGGTCAGTGACACGGCTTTCAAATTGCTTTTCGGCGGTTGAAGCAAACGAATAAACAGTGGCGTTGACCAAATCTTGAATATAGTCGTTCCAATGTTCGGGGTGAATTTCAGACAACACATCTGCGGTTGAAAGAGCCTGAGTACCAGCAATTCCACGTAAACTTAGATTTGCACCACCATAGTCAACAGTGGTGTTAATGTCCGTAGATAGCATCGTCACAGCCTCAGTAAAAGCCTGATGGGATCGCAGTCGGTTGGCTGCTCTTTGCATGTAAATATGGCCTAATGTCATGAGTGTTTGGGGGTCGCGTTCAAGTTCTAGCGCTCTTTGTAAATTTATTATGGCTGCCGTATAGTCGCTGTTTTCTGCCGCCCCTTGCGCTGTTTTAATGTAATTCTCATACTTTGACTGTTTAGAAAGTTTGAATCTAGCATCTGCATCTTGCCATAGTTGATATAGCCAAATCGCCGTTGTGATAGATGATATGGTTCTAGCGAAATTGATTGATACCAGCCGAGCAGCCGTTTTAGTGGATAAACCAACTAGCTCTAGCTGCCTTTTGACCTCCCACGCATTTCGGACGATTGGTATGCCATCCACGGTGGTGAAGTCCTGAAGTAAGTGCATAACATATGCGGGCACCCCCTCAAGCCCAAAATCCTCTATAATCTGCGGCAAATAGTCAATGGAATGTCCAAATTTTAGCCTGTGCCCTCTACCCACAGCGGTATCCATAAATTTATTGATTTCATCCCATCGTTTTAAATGGCCCGGCCCGTAATGAAACCATCGGCCTGTGACAGAACCGATACCATGCTCAAATTGCGTTACTGCCTTTGCAGCCGATCCCCAAAACACAGTTGTTACCCAGTGGACATTAAAAGCCGTATACAATAGGGTTTGGTTTTCGTAGAGAAGGTCTGAACGAGATAAGGTGTCAGTCACAATTGGGTTTTCATTCAAAATAACATAATAATCCTCCCCAAAACGCCGCTGTAATCTGCCAAAGGTTTCTTGAGCAGGCTCAATAGTTATTCGGGCAATTTGTTCACTAAATTTTCGCCCCTCAGCAGGAGTATCAACGGGAGTGTCACTATTGGCTTGTTTAGTTTTTCGACGCGGTAGCTTTGGGAATTTACGTGGCGTATCTTGTTCGATTTCTTGGTCTTCTGAAGAATCGTTTGGCTGTTGGTCGTCCATAAAACTGAACTCCATACTCAAAAATGGATAAAAACGATTATATATATGGCTTACTTATGATTGTAAATCAAAATCAAAAAGTGACAATATCTTGAGATAGCAGGTATCATACAAATTCAAATTCGGTGGCTTTTGTTCAAGGATTATTGAGGCTTAATATGAGTGAAAAAGTCGGGTTTATTGGGCTTGGCATTATGGGTCGGGGCATGACGTGCAATCTGTTGAAAGCCGGAGTTGAAGTACGGGTGTGGAATCGTACCGCCAGCAAAGCGGACGAATTAGTCAAAGAGGGTGCGGTTGCCGCGACCAGCCCTGCCGATGTCGCCGCCCACAGCGATATTATCTTCGTTTGCGTAAGTGATACCCCGGATGTTGAAGAAGTCATTCTTGGTGAGGTCGGGGTCATACGTGGGGCAAAATCGGGGTCGTTGGTGATTGATATGAGTACCATCAGCCCACAGGCCACCCAGCAAATTGCTGAACGCCTTGCCCAAAAAGGTGTTTTTATGCTGGATGCCCCGGTCAGCGGCGGGAGTGAAGGCGCGGCAAAAGGCACGTTGGCGATTATGGTCGGTGGCGAAGCCGATCAATTGGAACGCGCCATGCCCTATTTCAAGGCGATGGGCAAAACCATCACCCACGTCGGCGGTCATGGGGCAGGCCAGATGGTTAAGTTGTTTAATCAGATATTGGTAGTGATTAACTGCCTTGCCGTCAGCGAAGCTCTGTTGTTTGCACAGGCAGGTGGCTTGGATTTGCAAAAGGCGATTGACGCGGTATCACAAGGCGCGGCAGGGAGTTGGATGTTAAGCAATCGCGGCCCCCAAGCCATCAAACGTGATTGGCGTCCCGGCTTCACGATTGACTTGCAACAAAAAGATGTGCGCTTGATTTTGGAGGCGGCTGACCAATTGGGGATTCCGGCACTTGGCACCAATCTGATTTTTAATCTGTATCGCACCCTGCAAGCACGTGGTTTGGGGCATGAAGGCAATCACGCACTGGTGAAGGCGCTGGAAAATTTGTCGGGGATTGAGGTCGGGAGCTAGATCATTCGACCTCCCAAAAATTGAGGGGAGTTGTTTTTTGCAAGCCTGAAGCGTGTAAATAGCGCGACAGAAGATTTGTACAGTACACCATAGCTCATGGGGGATAATCTAATCATGAACACTGTAGCAAATCCAAGCGCATTATTCCTTCAGGCCCTGCAACAGGACTCGAATCTTGAAATGGATTGGTGGCGGTTGATCCAGCGGGTGAGAAGTCAAGCCGAGCGTGCCTATTGCCTTGAAAGAATCCTGCACATCAACCCCACTCATAAAGCCGCCCAACACGAATTGAAGGCGCTGCAAAACAAGTCGGTACTTGCTCCAGTGACTGCTCCGCGCGGCTTCGGATGGCGCTTAATGGGCCAACGCGAATTGAAAATCTAGCCATCTGCTCTTATCAAAAAAGCTCCTCACCATGATCTCGTGAAGGGCCTTCTTTATTGTCTATGACAAGAAAAACTCCGTACCACAGGCGGGGCATTTGACGACCCCCTTGCCACCCAGTTCCAATTCGCTGCCACAGTTGGGGCACTGCTTCATGGCCCGCAGTTTGCTGGCGTCACTGGAATACAAAACGCCCTTGTCCCAGTTGATATAGCCGCTAAAGACACCTAACCCGACCAGATGGTAAATCATACCTTTGACCTGATCGGGGGGCATTTGTAGCTCGACAGCCAGTTCATTGACCTTGATTTCGCCGCTGGTCTGTACAATATTGAGCAGTTTGCGTTGTTGGGAGGCTTCGGCTTGGCTCTTGGCCTCTTTTTGACCAAAGGCGGTCATATAAATCCCTGCACCGACCAATGGCGCGACCACGACCAGCAAGGCGATGCCCAACCCCAAAATCTTTGCGGGGGTCTCCAATTCATCATTGGTGAACAGCCATGCCGCTGCAATGAGGCCAATCAGCACCCCAACCACCAGTAAAATAATGCCTAACAATCGGTTCATGTGTCGTATCCTTTTTTATCATCCAAAACCTCGGCTGCCACCGCCGCCACCACCGCCGCCGCCGCCACCACCACTGAATCCACCACCGCCGGAACTCTTGGGTGAGCTAGTCATGGTGCGGGAGGCGTCGTTTAGCATACGGGTCAGGCCACTGCTCATGGAATTTAGTCCTTGTGACATAGATTGGCTCATATCATTCAATCCACCAAAGCCACCACCCATGTTGTCCATGTCGCTCATTGGGGCAGCCTTGCCCATACCTGTCATCGGGGTCGGATTATGCCGATAGCCCCGCCCCCATGGGCCACCCACCGAGGTTGGATAGTACCAAGTCGGCATGGCAGTCAGGACATTGGCAAAACGTTTGATGATGTCCTGCTCGATGCCAAACATGACGGCGTAGGGGATAAATTGGTCAAATTTGCTGCTAACCTGCTGCATATCGCTGTGTTTTTCGATGTCACCCAGATATTTACGGAAAGCCCGCCAATTGGTCGCCGCTTGTGACCCCTTTTGGGTTTTGGCTGGCATGACATCCGCGAACAAAAATGCCGCCGCACTGCCGATGACCACGCCTACCGCCGGGGCCATAATCAGCGGGGAAATAAAGCTGAGGCCGTCGGAGAACCAGATTCCCAAAAATCCAACCACTAGGCCAATGACCCCCATCATGTACCAGCGTTGGCGGGTCGCATCCGGGGCTTTCTCAAAATAACCACGCTCAATCAACTCTTGATACATGGCTTTTTTGATGCCGGGGATTTTCTTATAAAACTTTTCTTTGAGGTCGGATAGTTCAACCTCGTCTTTGGCAAAGTTGTAACCAAAGATGCCTGACATCAATTCACGTTCATAATTGGTCAGGGGGGCGTCGAAATTTTTAGTGTTGTGGAACACAAACTCGGTGCTGCCAAACATGCCAAAAACGCCCTCTTTATCTTTTTGCTCAATCACCAAGAAGCCGCGCCGCGCCAAATCTACCAACGTCGCCATCATGTCGCGCATGTCGAATTTTTCATCCAACAGCAGACCGACCACAGCGGGCAGTTCTTCATCAGGGAGTTCGGTCAAATATTCGGGTACGACAAGGGCCTGCGGGTCACGTCCGCGCGTCATGAAACGCACCAACACCAGCGCCACCGTGCCAATACCAATAAGTGCGCCCAAAATCACAAGAATGAGCGAAATAATCGGCTGGATATTTTCGACATAGAAACGTTCGCGGTCATAGCCCCCTTGCCAATCGGGTTTTTCCATTTGGGGGTTATGCGGATACTGCACCCGTACTTCCAATTCATCGCCTTTTTCCATGACGCCGGGGGATTTCCATGTGATGGTGCTACCCTGCACATCCTCTTTCCATGTGTCGGGATAGCTGGCGGTTTTATCAATCGGCGTTCCAGCAGGCATATTGACCGTGACGAGGGCTTCATCAATTGGAAATGCTCGATCACCGGGGATGGCAACCCAATACAATTGATCGCCGTCTTCATACGAACGCAGGCCGCCATAGACCGTATATCGAATATCAATGGTGCGGGTTTGTCCACTTTGGGCTTGGGAGCGAAAAAAATATTTGATGGACAGCCATTTGCCGTCATTGGTCACACAATAATAGCCCGCCACGTCAATACACCCCGGCGTCAGGGCTGTTCCCGCATCTGACACGGTGACGTTATCAATATTTTCGGTGCGATTGAGGGGGATTTCAGCAAAGCCAAAACTATACGGGCCAGTTTCAATATCGAGGACATAACTTTCGGTGACGTTGTAGCGATTGGCGGAGGTATCCACATTGTCTATGGTCACATCGTAACGCGCCCAACGTAGTGAACGCCCATCGCCCGTGCTAAATGCTGAAAAGTTCCGTGCAAATAAGCTAAAAACTATACCACCTGCAATTAGCAGGGCTATCCCAATTTTTGTACCGTTTTTCATTGTGCCATTCCTATTTTTGAGGATTGGTGAATAAGGGCCGTTTTTAATTATAGCAGAGGCATGGGGGATGGATGTCGCGTGGCCTGCCCTAAAAGGTGGGGGTTATAGTCGAAATGGGGGTGAAAGATACCATCCCCTCTGACTATCCATAAGCATTGACCAAATCAAGTACCTGTTTGAGCAATTCTTCACGCCGATATTGGCCTTTTTGAATGACCTTTTGAACATAGCCGTTCAGCCGTTGGCGATCATCGCTCGTAAGGTCAAGGGCAGTGACGACAACAATGGGAATCCGCCGCCATTCCTCATGTTCGCGCATGGCCTCGATAAATTGGAAGCCATCCATTTCCGGCATCATCAAGTCCAAGACGATGACAGCAGGCCGATTTTCTGCCATGACCTGTAGGGCCACCTTGCCATTTTCGGCCTCACTGACGCGCCAGCCTTCGCTTTCCAAGATTTCGCGTACCATCGTGCGGGTCGAGGTGTCGTCTTCGACCACCATAACCGGGCAGGGGGGATTTTCGCAGCCATATTTTCGCAGTGTCTTGAGTAGGATTTCGGCACGTAACGGCTTGGTAATGTAATCGGATGCCCCCAGCGTAAAGCCGATTTTGCGGTCATCCACGATTGTGACCATTACAACGGGGATATGGCCGATTTCGGGGTCGGCCTTGAGCAGGGCCAAGACCCCCCATCCATCAATATCGGGCATCATCACATCGAGGGTAATGACCGTCGGGTGTAATTCCTTTGCCAAGCGGAGGCCTTCGCGTCCACCAGAGGCCGTTACGACCTTGAAGCCTTCTTTGGTGAGATAGTGATCCATCATTTCACGCACGGCGGAGTCATCATCAATCACCAAGATGGTCACATTCTTGTTCGCGCTTGCTGATGGGGTCTCTACTGGAAGTGGTATCGGGGCAGGCGCTTCTTGAATAGGGGTAGGTGGTTTGACGGTTGGATCAATCACACGGCGCGGAAGAGTAACGGTAAAGGTTGATCCCTTGCCCAATTCGCTTTCGACCTTGACGTCCCCGCCCATCATCAGACTGAAATGACGGCAAATGGCTAATCCCAAGCCTGTACCGCCATATTTGCGGGTGGTCGAGGAGTCGGCTTGTGTGAATTCTTTAAACACGTTGTCAATCTGGCTGGGTGCAATCCCGATCCCTGTGTCCTCTACTTGGAAGACCAGATATTCCATGCCATGTGTATATCGGCTGGCCGCGCTGAGGGTGATTTTGCCGTTTTGGGTGAATTTGGCAGCGTTACTTACTAGATTGGAGAGGACTTGGCGCACTTTGGTCAGGTCGGCGTGCATCGCCCCTAAATTGGTGGAATATTGCATCACCTCAAGGACGTTATTGTTCTTTTCAACCAGCGGACGACCTGTATTGGCAACGGTTTCCAGCAGTTCTGTCACCGAGAAGGTTTCCAGATAAAGCTCCATCTTGCCGGCCTCAATCTTGCTGAGGTCAAGCACATCATTAATTAGCCCCAACAGATGCTGGCCGTTGTCAATCACACGCTGCATCCGGTCTTGCTGCTGCTCGGTCACTGGGCCATATTTGCTGGCTAACATCAGGCCTGTATAACCTAAAATGGCATTCAACGGGGTACGCAGTTCGTGACTCATATTGGCAAGGAAGGTACTCTTGGCCCGATTGGCTTCTAGGGCGCGGTCACGGGTCAACATCAACTCGGTAGCGATGTTGTTAAAGGAATTGGCAACTTGTGCCAATTCATCATGATTGTCAAGTTTAAATGTGTCGCTGGTGTCGCCACTAATCATGCGTTTTGAGGTGTAATCCAACGCCGCGATGGTTTTCTTGACCGCCAGATAAAATCCAATAAATAAATAGACAGTGATCGCTAACCCTACCAACGCTACGGCAATGACGGCGTTCCGGCGCATCGCAAACTCATCAATGCGTTCTTGTAATAAGTTGTCCAGTTCAGGCGAGACTTGATTATAGAAGGTGAAGTTCTCATCAATTGCCTCGGTTGAAAGTTCATAGAAACGATCTGAGTCCAGCGTTATGGTCGCGTTTTCCTCGCGCACCACCCGCAAAAACACGCCATTGATGGTCTGTAAATATTGCTCAATGGTATGGTTATGACGTTCAACGTCCTCTTCTAAAGCATTTTCTACATCGGAGTCTGCCCCGAAGACGTAATCAAATCCTTTGAGATTGCTTGTTAAATTGGATTCTACAAGGCCAGAAAATAGCTCAAGGCGTGTTTGCTCGGCGGGGGTAATTTCGTCTTTGGTGGTAATGATTAAACTATAATTGCGAATTTGGCTGAGAAATTGGGTTCGCATGGGCAGCCGGATGACCAGCGTATCCATCAAATAGTAGCTTTCGATGCGCGGATCTAAAATCAGGTTAGAGTTATTGCCCACGACGGTGATGAGATCAAGAATTTCGTCTACCAATACATCGTGACCATCAATACTTCGTTCGGCGCTTAATTCATAAAAATTGACCTTTAGACGTGCCCATGAGGTTTTAAAATCTTCCCAATATTCCGTAGCCCCAAGCGTCTTGCCCAATCTGGCGTCTATTTTGTCTACCGCTTGAATATCGAGGTCTATTTCGGCTTGCTTGGCTTCTAGCTCGTCTTGATATTCCGTCTGCCCCCCTAGATAAATGGTGGCAAGCGCGGCGTGCTGTTGGATGTGTTGTAAAAGTGTCAGCACAGGTTGGTTATATTCCAGCCCCACCTGCTCCTTGTTTGCAAAATCAATGTCTTTGTTAATTTGCCGGAGGTACTGGTTTAAGCTAAAGGCTAATGGCAGCAGCAAAAGCAATCCGATAAGTGAAAACTTAGCTGGATACTTAAGCCGATTCATTAGCGCGATGGCGGGGGCAAAAAATGCGTTCATACGCAGGTTTAATCCTTTGCTCAAAAACATGGGTCATGGATGTTTTTGAGGTATTTTCAATGTGATTGGCGTTAATTTGTCAGTTTACATCGTGCAAGCCGTTTGCGAAATATCATAGTTCATTTAGTAAGCATGATGCTATAATTTTGTCGCTAAAATTCGTAAATTCATGGCATTTTCGTCCAAGAGGAGGCCCAGTGGTCAAACTGGTATTGTTATTTAAACATCCGCGTGATGAGGACGCCTTTGAAGAGGGTTATGTGCGTACTCTGCCTCTGCTGGAACAAATGCCGGGTATTCTTCGCCGTCAAGCCAATACGGTACTGGGGGGGCCGTTTGGGGCATCGCCCTACTATCGCATCCTTGAATTCTATTTTGACAGTTACGAAAAAATGGACGCCGCGATGACTTCACCGCAGGGGGCTGCTGCTGGACGTGCTTTGATGGAATATGCGGGGAATATTGTGGACTTGATTTTCGTAGATGTGTTTGAAGACAACACGCCGCTGAATTAAACAAAAAGGGTAGGCTCTTTGATGAAACCTACCCCCTTCCAAATCAGATTTTTGCAAACCTGTCTATTTACGACGCTTGCGGCTCTTGTGACGCCACGTATAGAGAGGCAATAAGGCAGCCTGTACCCCATCCAATACCCGATTTTGGGCTTTCTTGGCAAGATAGGCGGCCCGTCCAGCGGAAAAGAGCGTATGGGCGGGACTAATCTCCCCTTCACCCATTTGTACAACAACGGCGGCCCATGTCAAACCTGCGCCAAAAGCCACCATCGCCACCTTATCACCGGGTTTAAGACGGCCCTCTTCAATCGCCTCAACCATTGCCAGTGGCACGGACGCGGCTGAAGTATTGCCATATTTATGGACATTGACATAAAACTTGTCCAGCGGTTGCCGCAGTAATTTGGCTCCCGCCTCGATAATGCGGGCATTGGCTTGATGCGGAATGAATAGGGCGATGTCGTCGGGGAGTAAACCCGCTTGAGAAACCACGCGCTTAAGCGAACCAGCTACGGCCCGAGTCGCAAATTTGAACACCGTTTGTCCATCCATCCGAATGAAATTTTCGCGGTTTTCTATGCCTTCAAAATCAATCGGCTTGGTGCTGCCAGCAGCGGGGACAATCAGCGCCTCAGCCCCTGACCCATCCGAGCCAAGTTCAAAGGCGAGTACCCCACTGGGTTGATCGGTGGCGGTTAAGACCACAGCGGCAGCGGCATCCCCGAACAAAACACAGGTGGTACGATCGGTGTAGTCGAGAGCAAAGGATATAATTTCGACCCCCACGACCAAAATATTGTTATAGCCACCCGCTTTGATGAACTGGTCGGCGGTGGTAAGTGCATAAACCCAACCCGAACAACCTGCCCCCAGTTGGAATGCACCGCACTCCGCCCCAAGCATGTGTTGGATTTGACTAGACACCGGCGGCAATAAATAGTCTGGTGAAGAAGTAGCAACAATAATTAGATCAAGGTCTTTGGCGGTTAAGCCTGCCATTTCAATCGCGGGGATTGAGGCGGCGACGGCCATACTGGAATTGGTATCTTTTTCGGTACGGAGATGGCGTTCTTTGATCCCGGTCCGTTGGGTAATCCATTCATCGCTCGTATCCACCATTTTTTCGAGATCGGCGTTGGTCAGTACTCGCTCAGGGACGTACTTCCCCCAGCCTGCAATTTTGGCATAACGTTCCGGCGGCATAAGACGTCGGCTTCCTTTCAGAACTCACCTAATGGGGATTATTTAATTTTCAGGAATACGGTTCTAGGCGCTACGTTCGGAGGAGGACAATGTTGGCAACAAATCACCAGCAGCCTTGACCACGCTCTGAATGTTGACACCCCGACCCCGCGTGACGATCCAGTATAACCCGGCTGTCAAGGTCAGTCCACCGAGTAATTGCATGTGGGGGGGCAGGTGGCGCAATCTTTCAATTCGCCATGCCATCAGGCGGTCAAACATATTGTGGTCATGCTCACCGACGAGTTGAGCATACAGGGCCGCGACAAAGGCTTCCGAGGGTTCGACTTCGGGCATCGCTAGTTGGATTTGTTCGGCAATATGAATCAAATTCTTGACGTACAAATCGCCAGTTAAGCCATAGCGGGTTAAGAGGGCCGTTGTGCTGACGACGCCTTTCAATAAACCATCAGCATGATCGGCAAGGAGATTTTGGAGGATGATTTCGTATTGGTTGTTGCTTGCGTTCACCGCGTATTCCTTAAAAACTCAGAGCTTAGTGTCTAGGCATTGTTTTTTCTGACCCGACGTTTCCGTTTGACTTCCTCAGCAACCCTCCCAAATGAAATCCCTTTGGCGGTCAAATCGTCATGCAGGGTGGACAAAGTGCGATGATAAAGTGATTTAATCGCACCCTCGGTACGGTTCATGACTTCGCCAATTTCTTGGTTGGACATGCGCTCGACAAACTTGAGGAAGATCAATTGTTGGCGTTCTTCGGGCAGGCGGCGAATGCTTGCCAGCAGCAATTCTTGTTCTTCCTTGTGTTCGGTCAAGGTATCGGGTGCATCGGTCAAAATCTTGTTTGCCAAAAATTCATCAAGGGGGATGACTTTATGCCGATCATTGTCCCGATGCCAATTGGCGACCAAATTATGCGCGATACGATAGAGCCATGCCGAAAAGGGCACACCGCGATCATCATAATTTTCGATATGTGCCATTGCCCGAATAAACACCCGTGCCGTCAAATCCTCGGCATCTTCGTGGCTGCCCATGCGATAATAGAAATAGTTGTATATGCGCTTGACGTAGCGTTGATACAACTCGCCAAAAGCCATCTTGTCTTCGGCGGCAAGGGCGACCAGTTCGCTTTCTTCGGCGCTGGCATAATCGAAGTCTGGTGGGCGCGTATCATTCTTCATCAAAATAAGGAAACACCTCTCCCCGCAGGAAGTTGCGGGCCTACAAGCAACGGGGCGAAGTTTAACGAAATTTTTCCGCCTGTCAATGAGACTGTTTGGCTAGGAGATTTATTTCGTAAGCTCAACCCAACCAACAGGCCGAATGCTTCCCGATGCCGAAAGTGGTTGATTTATTATTTGCCCAGTCGAGTTAGCAATAAAAACAATCCCGTCTACAGATGAATAACAATGGATAAGTGGTTGCCCTCTATCCGTATAAGCCAAGTATTCACCATCCGGCGACCAAGCTAGGTCACAGCCTGCTGGTGCGGTGATAGACGTACTCAAAACCCCATTTGCGTAGGTTGCCACTTGAACATCAATATGGTTCTGTGGCCTCCGGTAGTCTGTAACTGAATGAAAAGCAATTGCCCGTGAAACAGGGTTAATAGCCCAATGGGTTGACATAATGTCGTCACGAAGGATAGATTGTGTCTGTGTTTGAACATCGTAGGCAATAATTTGTGAGATGGCGGTGTCTACCGTATCTTCCGCATGAACGCTACCCACCAGCATGGTGTGATTATCTACCCAAACAGGATCATAGGCTGCCCAACGAATTGGATAGAAATCAATCGGTGCACCCGGAGGCTGAATCGCAATCGTTGTATAGTCTGTGAGTTGAATGAGCCTATTTTCTACAGAGTCCAATAGATATAGTTCTTTAGGGCTTGCATTGTCCAGAATATCGCACGACTTTGCGAAACTCACATAGCGATTATCTGGTGACCAGCGTATTTGGCAAAGAGCCACTAGACCACCTGTGCCCCCCAGTCCAACGGAAGCTATTGCTTCACGCTGTCTTGAATCGAAGTTATAGGTCTCAATTTGAATATTGCAAAGACCAGAGGAGCAATCCGTTGAGGAAGTGGCTAGATGCTGAGAATCCGGCGACCATGCTAAGGTGTACTTACGATTATCGGACGTAATTTGAATCAACATTCGGTGTGCCATGTCATAAGCATAGAGATTGGCAGTTTCCCCATCATCCCCAATGAATCCTAAATACAGGCCATTGGGAGACCATGCAATACCTTGAAGCTGCCCGAGCAGCTCCGGTTCTTCATATTCGATGACTATTCCAAAGCCAACCTCCATAGGAATATCTATAATTTCTGCATTATTGACATTTACTAACCGAATCACACTTTGCCCATAAGGGCTGAACAAAACTAAGGCGATCCATTGTCCGTCAGGGCTGGCTAGGGCAATATCTAATAGGTGGTCATCTGGAGCCAGTGTATTGAATAAATGGATTGATGCACTCGGATTTAGAGGATCAACAGCAAAAACAGCGATATTCCCACCGAGTATTTGAAAAGCGTAGGCATAATAATAGTGATTGTCCTGCCCTGCAATTGGCCTCGACGGGACAAAGGTACAGATGATGGCTATGAGTAAGCTAATGAGAAGTAATTTTATTGTTCGCACACCCCATTGCCCTTCTTTACTGAGTTCGGTAGCTACACTACATTAACTCGCTGAACTGTATAAGGAAAATACTGTCAGGAAACCACTGCTTGACGCGAGACAACCCATTATGGATAATCCGATTCGATTTTATACCCAAAATTTATTGAAGGGCTTTTCATGCAACTGACTATTGAGGGCCAAGCGCCGCTGCATGGCGATTATCACCCCTCCGGCAACAGCAACGCCGCCATTGCGACATTAGCTGCGTCGTTATTGACTGATGCCCCTGTTATCTTACGCCGTGTCCCCAATGCCCAAAATGTGGCGAACGTCTTAGAAATCGCTCGACAGCTTGGCGCAAGCGTAACCGAAACTGAACCCGGCACACTGCAAATTACGACGCCGCATGTTAAAAGCCGAGTGCTTGATCTGACCACGACCCGCCGTGCCCCTGCCAGTATGTTATTTCTCGCGCCGATGATTGCCCGTCGGCGGCATGTGCGGATTGAATGGGCCGAATCGCTTAGTCGTATACGCACGCATATGACGGCTTTGCGTGACTTGGGTCAAGAAATCGAAATTGATGGCACAGCGGTCAACCTAACAGCGGTTGAATGGGACACCAAGTCTATTTTATTGACCGAAATGAGCGTGACGGCGACGGCACTGGTCTGTATGTTGGCGGCGGCGCTCGGCAAACAAACCACGATTTATAATGCCGCCTCCGAACCCCATTTACGCGCCTTGCAGCAGCAATTGGTGCAGATGGGCGCAAGAATTGAGGGCATTGGCTCGAATTTGCTGACCATCTATGGCATCGGGGAGGGGTTCAAAGGCACAACGATTGATTTGCCCTCCGACCATATTGAAATCGCCAGTATCGCTGCGATTGCCGCCATGACCGAGGGGCATATCACCATTCATGATGTCCACCCGCCCGACCTGCAAATGATTCTCAAGGGCTATGAGCGTCTCGGTCTGAATTTTTATCTGGAAGCGCCGAAAAATGGCAATGGCAAACACATTTTACACATCCCCGAACAACAAAATATGCGGGTGGCGCGGCTGGCGGATGAAACCGATGTCTCGATTGATACGGCCCCATGGCCCGGATTCCCCTCCGACCTTGTAGCGATGGCGGCGGTTCTGGCAACCCAGACTCGTGGCACCACCCTGATTCACGAAAAACTGTACGACAACCGCCTGCTGTTTACCGATAAATTGAAAGGGATGGGGGCGCAAATTTTATTGTGTGACCCCCACCGTGCCATCGTCATCGGCAAGAGTCCACTGCGCGGGGAATATATTGATTCGCCGGATGTACGGACGGGCTTGGCCCTGTTTGCGGCGACGCTGTGTGCTGAAGGCAAATCCACCATTGATAACGCGGACTTGATGAACTACGTTTTTGAAAATGTGGTGCGAAAACTGGTCGCGCTCGGCGCTCAAATTCAGGTAGCCGATTTATGATTGACCTGCCGATTCAATATCACACCATCGGCGGCCTCAAAACCCGTGTGGCGGTCATTGGCGAAGGGCCGGTGGTGCTTTTGCTGCATGGCTGGGGTGGCGCGATTCATAGCATGGCCCCGGTAGCGGTGCAAATGGCGGGCAATGATTATACCGCGCATGTGCTTGATCTACCCGGTTTTGGGGAAACCGAACTGCCCCCAACGGCGTGGAGTGTGCCGGATTATGCACGATGGGTGGTGCAATATTTGGATGCGGCAGGTTTAGACAAGGTGTTTTTAATCGGGCACTCCTTTGGCGGACGTATCAGCTTAATTTTGGGGGCGGATTATCCTGAACGGGTTCGCAAAATCGCTCTCTCCAACAGCGCGGGTGTCAAATTACCCCCTCCGCCCAAACTGCGGATGTATTATACGGGCCGCCAAGTATTGATGACGGTTTTGAGCCTGCCGGGTCTGGATGGATTAAAAGAAAAGACGCGCCTGTATCTGCGTAAAAAATTCGGCTCATCGGATTATTTAAATGCTGGCCCGTTGGCGGAAACCTTTAAATTGGTCGTCGCCCAAGATTTAGTCCCCTATGCGCGACGCATCCAAGCCCCCACCTTATTATTTTGGGGCGATCAGGATAGGGATACCCCGTTGGCGGAGGGGCTTGTGTTGGAGCGGGAAATCCCCGATGCGGGCTTGATAGTGTTTGAGGGCGCGGGGCATTTCGCCTATCTAGAAAATCTGCCGCGTTTTGTGCATGTCGTGACTCATTTTTTCAAACAGGACTAAGCATGATTGCTGTACTACTCTTGGCTGCGTTTTGGGCCGCACTGACTTGCTGGCGCGTTTATCGGTTGGCCCGTTTTTTCCAAATTGAAGAATACATGTCCAGCCGTTTTTTGCGTTGGATCATTGCCAAACGCGAACGCAGCACGCCCAACCGTTTTGTAGAGGGGGTGGTCACGGGTCTGGTGTTATTTATCGCGTTGACGGCCTTCGCCCCTGATACCCTTGCGATTCATGTGGGTTTTTGGGCAGCGATTATTGTGTTTATCGTATGGCCCGAACCTGTCAAAGAAGTTAAGAAAACATTCAAAGCCACTCAACGTGCCGTGCGATTATTGGGTACGGCGTTTGCACTGGCGATTGTGTTCAATTTGGGCTTATCCCTGATGTTGGCAAGCCTAGCCGATGAAATCACGGGCAGTACATTGGGAGCAGTCTCGCTGATTGGCATGATCGCCTATCTGCTCACACCACTGGTCCTTTCCGCCGCCAATATCCTGATGTACCCGGTTGAATCTTCGATGCGGCGTATGTTCCGCGAACGTGCCCGTCAGCGCTTGGCCCAATCGCGGGTCAAGGTGATCGGCATCACGGGCAGTTTTGGCAAGACCAGCACCAAAGATTATCTATATCATATTTTGAGTGGACGTTATAAGGTCATCAAGACGCCGAAAAGCTATAACACACTGATGGGAGTGTGTCTGGTCATCAATAATGACTTTGACCCCAAAGCAGGCGATGATTATTTCATTATCGAGATGGGGGCGTACATTCCCAGCGAAATCAAACGCATTTGTGAACTGACCAAGCCCCAAGCAGGCATTGTTTCGGCTGTCGGTCCCCAGCATTTAGAGCGTTTTGGCACATTGGAAAATGTCATCACTGCCAAATATGAGTTGGTGGAGGCCGTGCCAAAAGATGGGTTTGTCGTTTTTAATTTCGATGATGAATTGGTGCGAGGCATGGGTCAGCGTGGTTATCCTGATACGTGTATTGGGGTGTCGTATGGCAATCCGCCGCGTGAAGATGCCCGCCTTATCGCCCAAAATATCCAACATACCCTTGATGGCCTCAAATTTGACGTGGTGGATCGGCAGACGGGTGAGGAACGCACCTTTAGCACGACCTTGATTGGCTTGCACAATGTCACGAATATCTTGTTGGCGACGGCGGTAGCGCATCAATTGGGTATGTCGCTGGCGGAAATCGGATTGCGTGTAGCGACGTTAACCGCTACGGAACACCGCCTTAAACAAACCCGCCTGCCGAATGGGGTTATGATGTTGGATGATGCCTACAACACCAATCCCGTCGGGTCGGCGAGTGCCCTTGAGGTGTTGAAACTCAATCAAAATGGGCGGCGGGTGCTGATTACCCCCGGCATGGTCGAACTCGGCCCGCTGCATGAACAGGAAAATGAAAAATTGGGTCAGCGGGCGGCGGCGGCCTGTACCGATATTGTGTTGGTAGGGGTGGAGCAAACCAAACCGATTCAGCGCGGCGTCAAAAATGCCGGGTTTGATGAAGCTCATCTGCATGTTTTTGAGACCGTGACCGAAGCGATTCAATGGTATCAAGCTGAATTGAAGGCAGGTGACGCGGTACTGATTCTCAATGACCTGCCCGATAACTATATGTAAATACAAGGCAAATCTTAGCTTTGCCCCTACTAGGGAATCATGAAATATGGCAAATAACAAATTGACGGTGGGCGTGATTTTTGGTAGTCGTTCGGTGGAACACGATGTTTCGATTGTGACGGCCCAACAGATCATGCAGGCCATGAATCCTAATAAATATGAGATTGTGCCGCTGTATATCCCCCGTGATGGTCGCTGGCTGAGTGGGCCGGGTCTGCGCGACATCCAAAATTATCAATTGGACGATATTTCGCAGGTCGCAACGGTTTACGAAGTGATGTTTTCCTCCAATACCCGCTATCCGGGCATCATTCACCCCCCATTGGCAGGCCGTCTGCAAAAAAATACCTTCCAGCGCCTTGATGTCGCTTTTTGTTCGGTACACGGCACACATGGGGAAGATGGCACGTTGCAAGGGCTGTTGGAAATGGCGAACATCCCTTACATCGGCACAGGTGTTTTGGCTTCGGCGATTGCCAACCACAAAATCGTGGCGAAGGCTCTGCTGAAACAATATGACATCCCCGTGTTGGAGGCGGTTGCCTTTACGCGGCGTGATTGGCTGGCGAACCCCACCCCGATTTTGGAGCGCATCACCGAGCAGGGTTATCCAGCATTTGTGAAGCCCGCTACCCTCGGTTCGAGCATCGGGATTGCCAAAATTGAAAATGAAGACCAAGCGCGACTTCATATTGATGTTGCTGCCAGCCTTGCCCAAGATTTATTGGTCGAACGTGCGCTCGTCGGCGGGGTCGAAATCAACTGCTCGGTGATGGGCAATATTGAAATCGAAGCGTCAGTTTTGGAGCAGCCCCTCTCTGGTGAAGCCTTTTTGACCTATGACGAAAAATACATGCGTGGCAAGGGGGGTAAATCAGCAGGCATGAAAGGCGCGGATCGTATTATCCCCGCCCCGATTAGCCCTGAATTGACCGCCAAGATTCAAGACATCGCCAAGCGTGCTTTCCTTGCCATTCAAGGGCAGGGCATCGCACGGATTGATTTTCTGGTCAAACCAGATTTGGGCGAGGTGTGGCTGAATGAAATCAATACCCTGCCGGGGTCGCTCTCCTTTTATTTATGGGAAAAATCGGGCAAGACCGCCGCGCAGGTCGTGGACGAATTGATTCAACTTGGTTTGCAGCGCCATGCCGAAAAACGCCAAACCACCTTCGACTATCGTAGCAAATTATTGGAACATGCGGCGACTCGTGGGGTGGCAGGTGTCAAGAAATAATGCGGCTCAAAAATGAACTCCACCGCCTCATAGACCCGCTGATGGCATGGCGGAATGGGAGGGAGTGGCGTTCAAAATTAGCTGATTTGCCCGATGGGGAATATCGTGTGCCGTTTGATGTTCCCTATATCCCCCAATTTGCCAGCCCTGAACGCATCAATGATTACATCCATCACGGTTATGATGGCACACACGACCCCAATTGGGCAGTTTTCGGTTCACCTGACCCCCAAGATTATGCTTTTTGGTCACATCGGGTGTGTGCGCTGGCGGTCATTAAAATGGCGATTGAGGCGCACCAACCCAATAACGCCACGCCAACGTTATGGCAGTTAACGCAAGAGGGCCTTGCTGAAAGGGGCTATGTGGTGCGGGATGCACAGGGCCGCTGGATTGATGAAGGCTGGTACTTCGCCGCACAGGTTAAATTAGCCGCCCAATATGGCCTACAACTTAATGGCTACAGCTATGCGTCCCCCCTCGGAATTTGTTATCATCTGTGGCAAGGGCATCTGGTCGCCGCGACGGTGACACCGGAGCTTGGGGAGCAAAAACCACAATCGCGCCGCTATGGAGGCCATTCGGTGCTGCTGCATGGGTTTCTATGGCGGGGGGGACGCCCGACTGCTTATCTACTTCACAACCCCTCCGGTCGCTATCCTGAATTACAGGCCCATGCGTGGTTACCTGCCCGAAAATTCCATCAAGCCTATGCCTATCGCTTTGCTGTATTCATCACTGAGGAGTGAATCAATTTTTATGACGCGCTTGAATCCCATGACCGAAGAAGAACTTGTGCCCTATCTTGAGTTTTTGATGGTGGATTATGCCAATGAAAAAGTGAAAGCGGGAAATTGGCCTGCTGACCAAGCGATGGAACTTTCCAAAGCCGAGTTTGCCCGCCTGCTTCCCAATGGCGTTCATTCACCCGACCAATACCTATTTTCGATTTTTGATGAAGACAAAGGGCAAAATGTCGGGGCGATCTGGTTTGCCGCGCGTGGCGAGGGTGGGAAAAAGTCGGCGTGGATATATGACGTACTGGTTTATGAGGAATTTCGGCGGCAGGGGTATGCGACCCAAGCGATGCTGGCGCTGGAAGATGAAGTCAAAAAAGTGGGTTTGGAGAGCATCGGACTGCACGTTTTTGGACACAACCAATCGGCCTATGCCCTGTATCAGAAAATCGGCTATGAAACGACCAATATCGTCATGGCGAAGAATTTGAAATGAAGAGGTATTTTAAAATATTCTTAAAGAAGGCAGTTTTGATACCAGTGTTGATTTATTGTATACTTGTATATAATTCTAGTTAACTTACTATAAGGATTGTACTCAAACATGGGACTAAAAGAGCAAGTAACTGAATTTATTGACACTAAATTAGAAGATTATCGCCTGAGCAGTGCTTGCCCACAGGCAATCGAGGCCGCAAAACGCTGTGGCTATCTTGAAAAGTGGAATCAACAGGAAATTGGTGCTAGCGCAATAGCAGGTGCTGCAGAAATGGCTATTCCCGGCTTGGGTGGTCTGACTATGATCGCAGGCATTGGATTTTTATTGCATAAAATGGCAAGGGTAAGCTGGGGTATTGGGACATTAAAGGATGCTTTTCCAATCGAGACGGAAGAATATTCAGACATTACCAATGTGCTTGCAATTTGGGCTAATGACTCGAAATATGACCGCAATGTTGTAGCTTTCAAAGCCATCTCTGTAGATGCGTTGCATTATTATCTCTCAAACGAGGATATTCAAGAAAAGGTTGACGATACAGTAGAAAACACGCCACTAAATTCTGATGAGCTTCTGATCCATACCTTGACTGCCCTTCAATTATTCGCAAACGATGTTACTAGCGATGCCAAATCAGCTAAGTTATTAGAGACAATTGGAATGTCGGCAGCTAGTTCCGTTACGGCACGAGCGGCCAAAAAATATGCCACCAAGAAAGTTGCTCAAAAGACAGTTGGGCGTGCGGTACGAAAAAAGGTTGCAACCAAAGTTGCGACGCGATTTGCGGCGAAAGTTGGCGGTAAAGCTATCCTCTCGTTTATTCCCGTTGGTGGTGCCTTAATCAATGCGGGTCTAAATATGAAAACACTGAATGACATGAGGCTTGCCGCCGAAAAGTATTACGACGAAAAACTCACTCGAAATGACCTAGAAAATCTATAGACTTTACCCAAATCGCCTTACAATCCTGAATCCCGCGGTGTTGCCTCTACCCGATGGCAGATGTTTGCGGCGGAAATCGCATCTAAAATAAGTCAAATCATTGTTTTTCCAAGAGCCGCCGCGCAAGACACGGTGGCTTTTGCTTTGATAATGGGCCAAACCAAGGTTGCCCGTTTCCCATTCAGAAGCACACCATTCCCAAACATTACCACTCAAATCCATCACCTTATAAGGACTTGCCCCTTCGGGATATTTGATGACAGATGTGGTTTTTTCAGAATTACAATTGCAGAATTTGGTGCTAAATCTATCACCCCAAGGATATGCCCAACTTGAGTCCCCTTGGGCGGCCCGCTGCCATTGTTGTTCTGAGGGAAGGCTTATTGTGTATCCAGTCTTGTTACTAAGCCATTTACAAAAAGCTACTGCTTCGTACCAACTGACATTCGTTCGTGGCAAATCGCTTCCCTCAAATGAAGTTTCAACTGGTTGAGGATTGTCTCTAAACCAAGACAGCGATTCATTTGAGTAATCCCACCAATTCGGATTCGAATAGTCCCCCAAAAAAAGCTGAAATTGAGCGTTTGTAATGGGATATTTGGAGATCGAAAACCGATCAATTTCGAAGATACCTCCTTTTGATCCTCCATTGGTGTTCTCATCTTTTATAGTCACAAAACCACTGGGTATTTCACACCAATCAAATGGCGATGGCAAAGAGAAAATGGGTAAAGGTTCATATGGGCCTCTGTTTAAAAGTTCATATAGATATTTGAATAAGCGATTCAGCCCTACTTGCTGATTGGAGGTAAAATCAATGTATTCTATTCTTTCGATTTCCAGTGGAATATCGGTAGGTTCAACCATAATTGGCAGAATTTTCTTGAGTTTTCGTTTCGCACGTGATATTTCTTTTAATACAAAACTCGAATCTTGGCGATCTGTTTTGGGGCGGTTAACATCTGGGGAAAGTAAGACAATCATGAGGTCGCAGTTATCAATATTGCTTTGGATATCTTGATCCCATTCTTCGCTAGGAATCAGCGACTTATCAGCCCATGCGGTAATTCCTTGGATAGCATTTAGTTCGTCATACAGGCGGAAGGCTAGGTTTTGAGAATCCTTTTTCGCATAGCTAATAAAGATGTGCATAAAACACTTCCCTATACGGATTTGTAAATCATATATAAAATACCAAGGAAATTATATTTTTAGTATGGTTGATTGTCAAAAACCGCCGAGGGTAGGTTAACCTGTTGCCCCATTTATCTGTTACAATAAAATATTGTCAGTTGAATGGAACAATCGAACTATTAGTTTCGTCTTCAGCGTGAAGTGTTTATCTTTAAGAATCCCATTTCGCGCTTAATCTCGGAGAGGCTTGAGTGCCCTATCAATCGAGAGGGAATCGTCGTAATAATGTGCAGCTTGGCGCCACACGGGTTTATGCTGGTGCTGTGCCGCGTCGTATCCCTGAATCCATCCTTGATGCCATCCCCGGTGGATTGGCGTGGCTGGCACTAGGCGTTGTGGTGCTCGGTGCGATTTATGCTCCCATGACGATGATGTTGGGTGCAGCACTGTTGGGCATGTATTCTGCCGTGCGTTTTCTGTTTGCTGGGGTTGCTGTTTTGATGGGCCTGCGGCGCATTCGCACATGGGAAGCCCGGGATTGGCGCAAATATTATGCCAAACACGCCAACGACCTCAGTTTGCCGTTGGAAAAAGTGCATCACGTCATCATCATCCCCAATTACAAAGAAGACCTCGACACCTTGCGGACGACCTTAGATCGTCTTGCAATGCAGCCCAACGCGCTGGATGCCATCACGATAGTTTTGGCGATGGAATCCGGCGACCCCGATGGTATTGCCAAAGGTGAAATCCTCAAAGCAGAATATGATCGTCTATTTGCCAACTTTTTCTTCCCGGTGCATCCCAAAGGATTGCATAACGAGATTCAGTGCAAATCGGCCAATCAAGCATGGGCGGCACGCTGGGCACGTCGGCAGTTGGTGGATGAAATGGGCATGAACATTCATCACATTGTCGTGACAACGATGGACGCCGATACGCTTTGGCATCCGCGCCACTTTGAGGCGTTGGGGGTGATGTTTGCCCTCGATGACCGCCGCTATTCCGCGTTTTGGCAAGCCCCGATCCGCTATCATGGTAATGTATGGGACATTAATCCCTTTATGCGCTTGCTGCACGCCTATTCCTCGGCATGGGAATTGGCCTATATCGCGGCCCCATGGTGGCGTGCTCTGCCGATGTCATCCTACTCCATGAGCCTGAAATTGTTGGACAACATGGGCTATTGGGACTCGGATGTGATTGCCGACGAATGGCATATGTATATCAAGTCGTTTTTCAAACGCGAAGGTGATTTGGTGCTGCGTCCTATGTTTTTCCCATTTTTGGCGTGTGCCACAACGGGGAAAAATGTTTGGGATTCCGTGATGCGCCGCTATCGCCAAACGCTGCGTCATGCGTGGGGGGCCAAAGAAATCGGCTATGCCATCGGGCAAATGAATGAACACCCCTCAACAGGTTTCATGAATGGGTTTAAGCTGGTTTTTCGCGTAGCCCATGACAATTTACTGGCCGGAGCAGGCTGGGTGATTATCACGTTGGGAACACAGCTTCCAGCACTATTGCACCCCGAAGTGGTACGGGAGAACTCGAATGCCCTGCCGTTTGTCTTGTTGCAGGTCGGGTTTTTGATTGTGATTATCATGACGCTGTTTGTGTTTTTTGTAGATGCTCGGTTGCGACCACCGCGTCCGGCGGGGAATGTCAGTACACGCAAAGAACGCTTGATGACCCTGTTGAGCATTCCGATGCTGCCGACCATCACCTTGATCTGTGTGGCTTTCCCGGTGGTACAGGCCCAAACGCAATTGATGTTGGGGATGCCGCTGGAATTTAAGGTCACGAAAAAGAACTAAACTCCCTCACTTGAGATGATGAAGCCCCTGACCAGATGGGGCTTTTTTGTTTCTCGTGGTAAAAATGGCGTGTACCGCACTATGGCGATATAACAGTTGATTTATAGTCAATTATTTAAGAAAACGGGCCTATGAACGCACTGCTTACGAAAATTTCCAAACGGCTTCACCCCGCTTTTGACAGTCTTGGTGCTCGCAATATTGGGTTGATTGCCGATACCTTAGCGTTTCTTTTGTACACGCCAATGGTTTTGATAGGGATTGTTTGGCTGGTACTAGAAACTGATCAAGAGGTGATACAACGCGAATGGCCTATGTTATTGACCTTGCTGGTTTTTATCGCCTTAGCCGAGCGGCTCGACTTTTTCCTCGCTTTGTCTATGGGAACAGAACAGGTCTCTACACAGGGGTCACTTGCGCCGATTATTACGTGGTCAGGGGTGTTGCTGTTTGGCCCAACCGTTTTCTGGCTTCAGTTTCTAGTGGCGGTTGGGGACTACTTCTATGAATGGTGGCGTGCACCCCGTGTGAGTTTTGTATTTTGGAATGTCGTCCGCCGATTTCTTGGGGAAGTTGTCTCATGCACGATAGCAGGGTTGCTGGCTTTAGGTATTTATGAGGGACTAGGCGGTGAATATCCCCTACCAAGCCTACAGGCCGATGACTTTGTGTTAGGCTTGGTAGCGATTCTGGCCCATATTGGGATTGCCCAATTGTTTGACCTTCCCTACACCATGTACATATTGCGTCAAATCTATATCTCGCCAGAGTTTCGGGCTGGCTTCAGAAATGTTTTGTTGGTGGTTCTCCTGTCAATGGCTACTAGTTTTCTCATCGAACCGTTTGGGGTATTGGGGGCTGGCGTTTATTCAGGGGACGGTTTCTTAGCCTTTTTGATGTTTGCGACGGGCTTATTGCTCATTTGTGTGCTGCTCTATCGCCTAAGTAAATCAGTAGACAGCAGTCAGCAGCGCTCGCGTGAAATGGAACTTTTGGAGCAGATGAGCCGCGCAATCTTGAACGGGCCACCGGATGCTTCGGCGCTGCCGGAGATTTTAAAAACGCATGTCCCGCCGATGTTTCTCAGTTCAGCAATCTTTATTCGATTGTATCCAGATCGCACCTTGCTGGATCACGTGGTTAATCAGTATCAGCCCGATGATGATTTTTGGCAGTGGTTAAGTACCCAAAAAGAACCCGTTGCCATCAAAGCGAAAGAAATCATGCCTTGGGCAAATAAACCCGCGATCTTTTCGATGCTGACTGTACCCATATTGGATGCGGAAACCCGTGAGACAATTGGCGGCATTTATTTTGGGGGTCTCCGCATCGGCAAGATGGATCGCTTTAAGTTACCGTTGCAGTCCCTCGCTGCACAAATCGCTTCGGCTTTACATAGTGCCAAGACCTATCAGGAGACCCTAGCTCATCAGAAAACGATGCAAGAATTGGCGTTTGCAGGCAAGGTACAGGCCAGTTTCTTACCCAGTGAACTGCCACAAGTAACAGGTTGGCAGTTGGCGGCGACCATTGACTCCGCCCGCGAGACTTGCGGTGATTTTTATGATTTGATTCCCTTCCCCGACGGTAAAATTGGTTTTGTGGTGGCGGATGTGGCGGATAAGGGGACAGGCGCGGCGCTGTTTATGGCCCTCAGCCGCACTTTGATTCGTACCTATGCCTTTGAATATCCTGACGAGCCTGCGACGGTGTTACGGGCTGCCAATCAACGTATTTTGCAGGATACGCGCACCAATCTTTTTGTGACGGTCTTTTATGGGGTGCTGAACCCTGCCGATGGGATGTTGACCTATGCCAGTGCAGGGCATAACCCGGCCTTTGTTTTGAATATCAAGGATGGTGAGGGGGTACAAAAATTAGCCAAGACGGGTATCCCGATGGGCATGTTTGATACGGGTAAATGGAAACAACAGTCTCATCAGCTTGCCCCTGCCGATGTGTTAATTATGTATACCGATGGTGTGACCGAGGCGCAGGACATCGCGGGTAATTTGTATTCCGAAGCTCGCTTGCTCAAGACCATTAGGGCTAATCCTGCACTGAGTTGTAACCATATGCGCGATACGGTGGTCACTGATATTCATGAATTTGTCGGGGATGCACCGCAGTCAGATGACATTACGCTGATGTTGGTAATGCGTAATCCAAATTAAAGGTAGCCGCCGAGCCATCATCGGGTAGGCGTATTCGACGATTTGTGACATTTGGTGTAAACCTATTGCGTGATTTTTTGATTGATCAATCGGAGTGGCATCGGTGTTGAAAAAATTGGGATTAGGTATCTGGGTCGGTCTATTATTTGGCGTGATGGCGTGCAATTTGAGTGGGGCGGACGAAGGCAATGCCCTGCCCACCCGAACATTACCACCAGCAGCTTTATTTACCCTACCCCCCATACCAAGCCAAGCGCCATTGGTTGCGGGCCAAATTAATGCCACCCCGATTCCGACCAACACGCCTGAACCTGTTTGCACCAGTGATATCACCCTGCGCCAAGTACGTTATGAGGCGGAGGCGACACTCGATTGGCCGACTCAATCCGTACAAGTGCAGCAAACCACGATTTACCGCAATGATTCACAGGATTTTTTGCATGAGATTGTATTCCACGCCGAACCCAATCATTTGCCGGATATTATGACATTGGAGCAGGTGGTGGATGCAGATGGGCATGTTATAGAGGGTGTCACTTTAGAGGGGACACGCTTATCTGTCCCATTACAGGATAAACTCGGCTCGAACTGTGAAATTGTGCTGCATTTAAATTTCAGCCTCAAATTACCCACGATTTATGACAGCTATGGAGGCCGTTGGGGTTATCTGGGGTACAGCTTCCGCCAGACGAATTTGGGGCTATGGCTGCCGACCATCGCTATTTATCAGGGGGATGGTAATTGGTACGTGCCGCGTGAATACAACATTGGCGAGCAAACCATGCCGATAGCGGGCGATTATGATGTGGAACTGACGGTGGTCAATGCGCCCCCCTCTTTGCAAGTGGCAGGACCGGGTGAAGTTGCCCAACCAGAAACTAATGTTTGGACATTTAAACTCGACGGCGCCCGCGATTTATCTATCAGTCTAAGCGATGCCGTCCAGAAAACGAGCGCGATGGCAGGCGGGGTGCTGGTTGAACTCTATTATTTTCCCGATAACGCTCCGACAGGCCTGAATCCGGCGGGCCATGCCCTCGATACCGCCCAAAAAGCTCTCGTTGTCTTTGCTCAATCCTATGGACCATATCCCTATGACCGCCTTGTGATTGTTGAAGGTGATTTCCCTGACGGCATGGAATTTACAGGCATAGTGTTTGTCAGCGAGGCGTGGTTTCGGACATGGAGCGGCAACAATAACGATTGGCTGACCATTATCACCGCCCATGAAATATCCCATCAGTGGTGGTATGGCCTCGTAAGCAACGATCAGGGCCTTAACCCTTATTTGGATGAGGCATTGGCGACGTACAGCGAACTGTTGTTTTTTGAGCGTACCGACCCCGAACGAGTCAATTGGTGGTGGAATTTCCGTATTCTAAAACACCCCACCGAAGACGCGGTAGATTCGCCCGTGTACAATTTCACGGCGTTTAGGGGTTACATTGATGCGGTCTATCTACGCGGCGTGTTGATGCTGCAAGATGTTCGAGACATGGTGGGGGATGCGGCATTTTTTGCGTGGCTGAAAACCTATGTCGCCAATAATCGGGGACGGATTGCTACCCCGGCGGATTTGTGGGGGAGCCTGCCACCCGATGAATTTACGCTGGTTGCCGAGATTCGACGCACCTATCTGAACGCCAAAGATAGCGCCGTCGCTGGTGAGCCAACCCAACAATTTAATCCAAGTCAGGTGGCAGAATAAATTTGATTTTCGGAGCTAATGCTCGGACACATACAGCATGATATAGACCAGTACGCCTGTCACCGAGACATAAATCCACACGGGCCAGACGTAGCGGGCAATTTTGCGGTGGCGTCCATCAAAGGGGTCTTTGTAGGCCCGCCACAGAGTCAGTAAAATAAACGGCACATTGACCGCCGCCAAAATCACATGCGGGATGAGAATCAGGAAATAGATAATCCGCAGAATACCCTCACCCTCATAGGGTTTGGAGCCGACTTGAGCATGGTAAATCAGATACGAGGTCAGGAATACGGCTGAAACAACGACAGCGGCAATCATGGTGGCGCGGTGGGCCTTCCAGCGGTCATGTTTGATGAAATAATAGGCCAAACTCAGCAGAATCGCCGCTGTTGTATTCAAAATCGCGTTCAGGGTTGGTAAATCTGAAGTCGCTAACATTCCGATTCGCCTTCGGTTGAGTGGAGCGGATTTTTAGTAGCCCGCCACCGATGAAATGCACACAAACAGGATAATCACAGCGAGATAGAGATTACTGGTCAGGAATAACTTGAGGGCTTGTTGGCGCGTTGGCACAAAAATCAGGCGCAGGCTGTGCATCAGGAAATAAAGGGTCATCAGCGCGGCAGGTACAAAATAAAGCAGACCCAACGCAGAATCCGCACCCAGCGCAAGCGCCAAGATTGCCAAGCCGATGGCATGAACAAAACCCCAAATGGCGGAAGTACGCGCCGAAGTCTGGGCAGGCAGCATGGGAGTTTTGCTGGCGATGTAGTCATCCCGATATAGAATGGCAAGTGCCCAAAAATGGGTGGGTGTCCACAGGAACACAATTGCGGCAAGGGCCAAGACGCCGGGATCATTCCACGCGCCAACCGCTGCCCCACCACTCAATACAGCACAACTTCCCGCTGCTCCACCAATCACGATATTCATCATGGTGCGGGGTTTCAGCCAAATGGTATAGACGCCAACGTAAATCATTGCCCCTAATAGCAGAAAAAAGCCAAGTTCGGGATTGAAGGGCCAGACCGCCGCGACAGGTAGCAAAATCATCGCAAGGGCAATCCACAAGACGTATTCGGGATGCTGGATGTGGCCTGTCACCAATGGACGCTGACGGGTGCGTTTCATATCGCCGTCGGAGTCACGCTCGATATATTGGTTAAGGGCCGATGCCCCTGCCGCTGAAAGGCCACCCGTCACCAAGAGAACAAGCATGTCTAGAAGACCGGGGCGACCCGCCGCTCCCAAAAAAGCGCCACCCACCGCCGCAAATAACAGTAAGCTGACAATGCGTAATTTGAATAGGCTGGATAGTGTTTGCCACAGCGATACTTCGCTAGTAACGGTAAGGGTATTGGTGTCTTGCCGAATGCTCAAATCATTTACTCCCTTGTGGTTTATTCTTGCGATACATCCCGAATGCCAAGATGATGACTACGGCGGTTACTCCCAACACAGGCCATAACCAGCGCGTCCATTTGTTTGAGGCTTCGGCAACATCAAGTTCAAAACTAGCCGTGCCCTGACCTAGTTCATCCTCAATTACAATCGTGATCTGCCACCGACCTAATTTATCCAGCCGCAAAGGGGCTTCATAAAACAGTTTTTGGGTGGCGTTGTCATGGGTAGCCTGCTGCGATTTTGTCACTGAAGGATCAGATGCCAAAACCGCGCTTACTCGTACATCGGCTTCTAAGATAAAGTCTTTTTCTTGATCCTGTACCGAGAGAGTGACGTGTAATTCATCCTCAATGGTGACATCTTTGGGGTCTGTCCATGCCGAAACTAGGTACGGCCCGGCTTCGACTTGCTCCAATTTTTGATTGCCCAAGCCATGTGCATCTGTACGCGCCATTGGGATAAAGGTCGCACCGAGCAATACCATCAGTAGCCCCAACCGCTTCATGGCGTTGCGATTCCTTTGGTCTGCTGGCGTTTGAGACTCGCTTTTTTGGCCTTAATTTGGGCCTGCTTCTCGGAATAATCCATCAGCCGCGAAATCAAGATCAAAATGGTGTAGCCATACATCATGCCACCCGGAATCCACATAATCAGGCCGCCGATGGTTTGGTCACGGTGGGCCTCAATCCCCCACATACGCGGCACGGTGGCGTAATAGGTGTAAATCAACTCCGGTGACATCGTGATATAGATGCCAAGCAGCAAATTTTGGAAATAGGTGGCGGCGGCGAACATCATACGCTTGCCATAGGTGCGGTGTTTATGAAATTTGGGGGCCGCGTCGGTGGTGTGCCACCAAATGGCAAGGGCCGTGCCGAAAAACAACAAATGCTGGATGTTATGGACAGTGCTGTGAGTCGTGGCGCGTTCGTACATTTCAGAGTCGTGCCACATCCACAAATTGAGGGTATAGAACATCCAAATAATCCCCGGCTTGGTGATGGTGACAATGAGTTGCCGGAGTGGTGATTTCTGATTGAGGAATTTAGCCAGTTGCAGCCGAATTGGGCGGGGCAATCCCCACATCCCAATCGGCATGGGGGCGGCGAGCATAATCAGCGGGGCGGCATACATCATCATGAGAATGTGCTGAATCATATGGATGAAAAACAGCAACGATTCAAATGTGCCGATACCCGAAAGTAGTGCTAGGGCGATGAAACCCATGCCCGCGAGGTAGGAGGCAAGACGCCAACCGTTGGCGATTTTCGCGCCCATACGTCGCAGCCGCACCCAACCTGTTACGTATATTGAAACGCATGTCAGGAGGACGAAGATTACGTCCCAACGCCATTCCCATGATTGCAGGAAGGCTTCAGTTGTTGCATCCATCTACATACCTTCAAACAAAGGCGGGTTATCTCAAACTTGCTTAACCCGCCCCTGCTCAATTGTGATTTTCAGAAAAGCGTAGTCGCAGCCGATTAATGCGCGACAGTCTCCGGCACGGTTCCGATTAGATAGAGGGCGACATAGAAGAAAACCCATACCACGTCAACAAAGTGCCAATAGAGAGCGGCAGATTCGACCCCCCAATGGCTCTTGGAAGAATAATGGCCGCGAATGCCATTAAAAAACACGATCAACAGGAAAAGCACGCCGGTGATGACGTGCAAGGCGTGGACACCTGTCATGAAAAAGAACAGGCCGCCTTCAATATGACCATCTGGCTTGAAGTGATTGAGGGCCTCGTCCCATTCATAAACCACGCCACCGACGAAGATCAAGCCCAAGAGAATCGCCAAAAAGGTACTGAGATTAAATTGGAAGCGGTCATTGTGTTTGATGGCGACTTCGGCGCGATTGACGAAAAAGCTACTCACCAACAGGATGGAGGTAATTAACAAGCCCAACGATTGGCTGAGTTCAGGCCGGGTGAAGCCATCTTCATTGCGCCCCAAAACGATGCGCATAATGAGAATCCCGGCGAACAGGAAGGTTTCGGAGATGATAAACAGCCACATCCCCAGACGGTTGAATTGAAGCTGACGTTCGGGCGCGATTGGAATAAGGCCGCCGTGATGACCATCGTGCTCGATCACTGTGCTGTGATGGGCAATTGGTTCAAGTGCTGTCGTACTCATTATTATTCTGCGTGCCCCTCGTCTACTTCGTCTTCAGGATTCCACATATGCGAAATGTGCATGTAGTAGTTGATGATGACGCCTGCCTTGACCACTGCGATAAGGGTCAGCGGAATCAGCGTGCTGCTAAACAATGGAATATCATCGGCAGTCCCGATGACATATTCAATGGCGGTGAAAACCCCCAACACGACAAGGACAATAATGCCCTGTAGATATTCGGCGGCTTTGCCTTTACGTGAGTGTGTTTCGTGTTCCATAATTGGCTTTCCCCCTTAAAAATTAGTCACCAGCAACGGGCACAGCGGCAATACCACTGCCAACTGCTTCGGGTTGATCCAGCGGCGTATAGGCGTCTTCTAGGGGCGCAACTTGATCTTCCGGACTCAAGATGGCATAGACCGCCCCCGGCAAACCGTAATCATAGGGATGCCCCACAATTTCGGGGATAGCGCTGAAGTTGAATTCTGGCACTGGGGAAGCGATTTGCCATTCCAAGCTGCGTGAGCGCCAAGGATTCGGCGCAGCTTTGACGCCGTAACGGGCACTAAATGCCATATTGAAAATAAAGATCAGCATACTGCCACCCGCAGCAAACGCGCCGATGGTTGCCAACATATTCAAACTGCCAAAACCCCACGCTGAGTCGTAATCAGCGTAGCGGCGAGGCATCCCCAAGACGCCGATGCGGAACAGGCTGAGGGCGAAGGTGGCGAACCCCCCGAACATAAACCAGAAATGGACACGTCCCAAAAACTCGTTAAACATCTTGCCCGTCATCTTGGGGAACCAGAAGTAGATTGCTGATAAGAGGGAGAACAGGAATCCACCGAACACCGTGATATGGAAATGGGCCACAACCCAATGGGTATCATGCAGGTGAATGCCCGTCACCACTAAGCCGTTGGGGGGGCCAGTCAGACCACCGAGCAAGAACAAGATAAACGCACCCAACGAGAACAACATGGGGGTCGAGATGTGAATCTTGCCGCCCCAAAGTGTACCGATCCAGTTGAAGAATTTAATTCCCGTCGGGACGGCAATGGTGAGGGTGGTCAACATGAAGGGCAGGCGTAGGAAGGGATCCATTGCCGAGGTAAACATGTGATGTGCCCATACGAGATAGCCCATGAAGGCAATCGCCATACTGGACAGCGCAATCGGCTTGTAACCAAAGAGTGGCTTACGGCTGAACACGGGGAGAATTTCGCTAATGACACCTAACCCCGGCAGCACCCAGATGTACACGGTGGGGTGCGAGTAGAACCAGAAAATATGCTGGTAAAGCGTGACATTGCCACCGCGTGCAGGATCGTAGAAGGGAATGTTGACCCAACGTTCGATCAGGACGGAGATGAAGGCCAGACCGAAAAACTGGGTCGCGGTGAATTGGAGCAGCGAGGCTGCCAATACGCCCCAGACAAAGATGGGCATACGGAACCATGTCATGCCGGGGGCACGCATCATAAAAATCGTGACCAGCAGGTTGATGGAACCGACAATGGATTGGAAACCGAGAATAAAGATAGACAGTAGGACAAACTGCATCCCCAACGGTGCTTTTACACTCAGCGGTGGATAGGCTGTCCATCCGGTATCAAAGCCACCCATTGGCAGGGCCATGAGCAGCAAGATCGCCGCAGGAACGCCGATCCAATACGAAAAGCCATTTAGGCGCGGGAAGGCCATATCTTGAGCGCCGATCATGATGGGTACAAGATAGTTAGACAGCGCCCCGACACCTAACAAGACGGCGGCAATCATCAACAGCCCATGAATACCAATATAGTTGTTGTATTGTTGGTTGTTTAGAAATTGCAGACCGGGTTGGGCCAATTCGGTACGGAAAATCAGCGCGAACAAGCCGCCAACCATCAACACCAAAACTGAGGTCAGGCCGTATTGAATGCCGACCACTTTGTGATTGGTATCGAAGCTAAAATAGCGCGTCCAAGTTGGGATGCCTTCTTTGGGGTGAAAGTGACCATCACCACCTTTGCGCCCGATTGACCAAGCAAACCAATCGTTCATAGACCCTACCCCGGCCAAAAAGCCGAGGGTAAAGAATATTGCACCCATACCCGTGACAATTTCAGTTGCAGTATCGGGATTGGTGCGGGCTTGCCAAACGGTTGAACCGAACAGCGCCTTAAGGGGCAGCATCAAGTCCATTGTGTCCATGCCGAACGCAGCACGTACAATGTTGGTTAGGATCATGCCTGCAATCATAGCGATGATACCCACCACAAGGCCGCGTAAAAGCCCAATATGATAGAGAATACGGAGGGGTCTCGGTATTAACATAATGACACCTTTTAGTTTACGACTGCTCCCACTTGTAAATCAGCTTCTGGCGTTTCTTCGTCTGCGGAGGACTCAGCTTCCAATTCTTGTCGCCCGATTTCGGATTGCGACTTGATGAAGGCTAGGAGTTGACCCAACTGCACTTCGGAGAAGGTTGAGCCATAGTTTTGAGGCATCACTCCGGCTGGATAGCCCTGATGGATTTGCCCATTCGGATTGACGATAGAGTCTAGAATATAATTTTCATCGGCGAGGATGCTACCTTCCCCTTCGATTGGCACTTCGCTGCCATAGAGTTCTTTCCATGTTGGGCCGACAATGCGACTGCCATCAAGAGAGTGGCAGGTTAGGCATGGTGCGGCAAGGGTCTGTCCGACGGCTACGGGGTCTTGCAAGTCAGCAATTTTTTGTTCGACCCATTTGTTATAGGAACTTTGATCCATCACCAACACATCGGCCAGCATGAGCGAGTGATTTAACCCGCAGATTTCAGTACAGCGGACACTATATTCGCCAGCGACAGTGGGGGTGACACGATAGGTGGTTTCTACACCCGGCGTAACGTCCTGTTTGACGCGCAGTTCGGGTATCCAGAAGGAATGGATCACATCTAGTGAGTTCATTTCGAGCTTGATGGGCTGGTTTTGCAACAAGACCAATTCTGTACTGACGAAACCATCCGCTTCTTCAGTATCGGGATCATCGGGATATTCAAATGACCATGCCCACTGCTGACCGGTTACTTTAATGACATATTCATTGTCTTCTTCTTTAAAAATGCCAATAAATTCGATCAGCGCGTAGATGCCCAGCACGGTCACGATGATAGCAGGAATGATTGTCCAGCCAAGTTCGAGCTTATTATGCCCGTGAATAAACATCCCATCGCTACGGTCATCTTTGGTGGTTCGGAAGTAGAGTAAGCTGTGGAGGAACAGGCCCACTACCAAGCCGAAAATCACCGACATGACGATATATTCCACTAGGAAAAGCCGGTCAATGGCTTGGGCTTCTTCCCCAGCGGCGACAGGCAGAATATCCTGACCACCAAAGCCGGGTATCATGCTGATGGCTTGGCAGAATAGCAGCATCACAATCGTAATGCCGCCTATCAAGACCAGCGCGGCGCGATGACCATAAATTCGATAATCGAGAGGATTGGTTGGTTCGGGAGCACTGGTTTGGGCTTGCGTGATGTCACGATTCAAGCGCCAGACTACAAATGCAATTGCGGCAGCCATGCCACCCATTGCTCCGAGGACACCCACCGTCACCAATATAAACTGGACGGTTTTATCGCCAGTTAGATTGAGTGCGGAGGCATCATCCCCACTTAATTGACGGGCAAATGAAAACCTACCCCCAGTCAGAAAAAACAGAATCCCGATGAAACTCACTAGAATTAGTAGAGTCCCCATCCATTGAGGTCGCTTCATCACTCGCTAAACTCTCCTTACAACGCCCTCTCGACCCTGCAAACAATATTTGTGCCCAATGTCACAAATAAATTGTACCATTTGTCACAAATTCTTGTCAAAAATATGCGACAAATAGTCTAACACAAAACCAACTAGGCTGGTTGATGCGAAATTTGGGATTGAGGTTGTTCTTTGGATAGGTGCGACGATGCAACACTCACACGCCCGGCCAACAAGTAGATGAGGGTCAAACCACCGACAAACAAACTCGCGGTGATTAGATGTACTACCTGTAAGGCTGGCGGTAATCCCCCATAAGCCATCCCTACACCAGCGACAATTTGGACGGCTAGTAGGCCCGCAGTTGCTTTTGCCAGTATTCTGAGCCAGCGACTGGGGTCAATCTTACGATGGGTATAGTAAACAATTCCAACCATTCCGGCCACGATGAGCCAAGAATAGGAACGGTGAACCATATCCACCCAACTGGTTTCCTCAATCCATTTACTGCGGGCAAGCAATTCACCTTGTTGGTCTTCGATGTCTTCCAGTTCGCCGCGCAGTTGTGTTCCCAAACCAACCTGTACCAATGTAAGCAGCAAGACTGCAATGGCAAGCCAGCCTAATCGCCGCCGATGAACGGGCAAGTTTGTGAATGGTTTAGAATTGGGAAAAAATCCTGTGACAGTAGCATACAATAAAAGACTCACAATCACCAGCGCCAATATTAGATGCGCGGTTAAGACCCATGCTTCTAGTTCACTGGCAACGACCTGCCCACCTAACCAACCCTCGAACACGACCAGTACAAACGCACCAATGGAGGGGTAGAGGATACGGCGGTTATTGCGGTGGTTGCGGATGGCTAAAATCAGCGTACCGAGAATCAAAAAGCCGATTATCACCCCAACAAAACGATTGGTATATTCAATCCATGCCAGTTGAAAATCAAATTTGGAGGCGTCAATGTTGCTTGGGACTTGGGATTCGGTGAGGGGTGGATAGTAGCGACCAAAACATTTGGGCCAATCGGGACAGCCCAATCCGGCATCTGAGGCACGCACCATGCCGCCAACCATAATCAGGATATAAGTGGCAATGGTGGTCGCCAATGCCCACTTTTGAAAACGGGTAAACACGATTTTACTCCTTATATATGTTGCTACGCGGGGATAAATCCGCCGCGCTGAATTTAAATTAAAGCGGTGTTATTCGATTCATTGAAAAGGTCGAAACATATGCTAACCGAATCGCCCCATGCCATTTTTACGTAATTCTCCACAAACAGAGTGACTCTTAAAGTCGCCCGCTATGTTCGCTATACTTGCGCTTGTTTTCACAAGTCAATGCTGGGGAGTCTACGGAGTAATCCCAATTATGAAACGCGCCTTACTGTTCGTCGCCGCTGGGATTTTTGCTCTCATTCTTTTGGGTACGCTCATTGTTTATATTATCGGTCAGCGTACACCAACCGAAGACCCTATTGTAAAAACATCTGAGGGTGCTGCCTCATACGAAAGCCCCATTTTCCCTGAATTGGTTGGGACATCCTTGTTATTGGAACAAGTTGGTTTTCCGAGCGAGCTATCCGGCGATTTTAAACTGGTGGTAGTGTCCTACGATGTTTCTCAGCAGCCGGATGTTGATGAATGGCTGCCCGCGCTAGAAGAATTAAATGAAGAATTTCCGCAATTGGCAGGCTACTATATCCCCCTACTGCCTAAGAGTGCTGCCGATAGTTCGGTGTTTATTATCGGCGGGATGGCGGCGACTGCCAAGAGTGATGTTGACCGTGCGCGTACAGTTGTCGTGTTTACGAACGTTGAAGCCTTTAATCGGCTGGTCAATGTGCCTGATTTGGAATCCATCCAGTTATTTTTGCTCGATCAAAACCAGCATATTCTCTGGCAGGGCAGTGGACACTATAATGAGAAAATGCTGGACGAGTTGCGGATGGTCTTGCAGGGCGCTCTTGAGTAATTAGATTAGGGTGCTTTGACCGTAGCCTCACCCTCGATGACCACCTCGCCATTTTGATTGGTGCAAGTGGTTTCAAAAGTGACGATTTTTCTCTCAGCCCGCACCTGCGAAATCGTGACTGTCGCGGTGATGGTGTCGCCGATGAAGACAGGTTTTTTGAATTTGAGGTTTTGCCCCAGATAAATGGTGCCGGGGCCGGGTAGGTCGTTTGCCAAAACAGCCGAAATCAAAGCTGAGGTTAACATGCCGTGTACGATACGTTGACCAAAAACGGTGGCGGCGGCGTAGTCCGCATCCAAATGGACGGGGTTGGTGTCGCCCGTCAAATGGGCAAAGGCGCGAACATCTTCATCGGTGAAAGTTTTGGTACGGCTGGCGCTGGCACCGGGTTCGTAGGTCATGCGGTCTCCTCACAGGGTAAATTCAGACACGTATGCGGCGATTGTACCGCGTAATTTTGAGGTTGGTTATGGAAATTGATTGGAACGCGACAGAGCTACCTGCCCAGCTTGAAAAGTATCCGCTCAAGCCAATCGAGGCAATTTCAGTTTTGGTGGATAACACTGAGGTCGGCATTGTTAAAGTGACCTTGCAAGACTTGGCGGGTTATGTGGAAAGCTGGGGAATCAAGGCCGGAGTGTGGCTGATATTGGCAGTTGTCAAAATGATGACAGAGATTGTGGAGGATTATCGCTCTGATTCCTCACCAGAATTGCCCATGATTGGCTGTAGGCCGCCAGCTTATTTTGAAATTGCCGTGCCGACTGAGCAAGAACAGGAACTATGTCATCGCATACTTACCGCTTATAATGAGATTTATGCGGTTATGCTGCGGACACAGCGTCAATCCGGTAGCCCAATTTGGCATCGTCGCTCGACTGTGCAGTATTTTCCGCAATTAGTGGTCGAAGGTAGTGGAACAGAACTTCCCGAATAAGCGAATTATGATGAATTGGCACAATATCGAACTTCAACATATCCAACAGGCACTTGAATTACCCTATTTTGATGCTCTGCAAGCCCAACAGCGGATGGCTCCAATGGCGCGGGCCATGCAGCGACCCCCGGAACGCCCCGGTAGTCCACGTATGGCGGCAGTGCTCATTTTATTATTTCCGGGTGATGAGGGGTTGCAATTTGTATTGACCCGCCGCCACGACTATCCCGGTGTACATGGGGGTCAAATTAGTTTACCGGGGGGACAGCGCGAAGGCGAAGAATCGTTTGAAGAAGCGGCCCTGCGTGAAACATTTGAGGAGGTTGGGGTACCAAGCAGTGACATTCAACTGTTGGGGCGTATTTCCAATGTCTATATCCCGCCGAGCGATTTTTTTGTCTATCCCTACGTCGGTTATACACCGAGTCGCCCCAATTGGCAGCCCGACCCCGCCGAAGTTGCTGAGGTGTTGGAGGTCTCGCTGTATCACCTTTTCGATGACGCACTTAAACACAGCGGCGAGATTACACGAAATGGGGCAACCTTCCCCATCAAATACTATGCGCTCAATGGTCATATGGTCTGGGGAGCGACAGCGGTCATGCTGAGTGAGTTTGAGGGACGCCTGCGAGCGTTGCTATCCCTAACACCTAAAGAAATCCCTATTGACATTTAGCGGTGAATCGCTAAAATGTGGCTCATCTAAATATGATTTTAGTTGCCGAGGTAGCTCAGTTGGTAGAGCACTGCACTGAAAATGCAGGTGTCGCCAGTTCGAGTCTGGCCCTCGGCACTTTTTTTTATTCAACAGGAGTGCTCTATGGCTGTCATCCCGCGCTCTCCCCACATCTACGAAATCAATACTTGGACATGGCTGCATAGCCTAAGTGTGAAACATCAACGCCCCATTACTTTAGGCTCAGTGCCCGATGAAGAATTAAAGATGCTGGCTCGGCCCAATACTCCCTACGATGCGATTTGGCTGATGGGCGTGTGGGAGCGTAGCCTGCGTGGTGTCCAGATAGCGCGTCATCACCCCGGTTTACAGGCGGAATATCAGCGTGCCCTGTCCGATTACACCAATGATGATGTGGTGGGTTCACCCTATGCCGTTCGGCGTTATGTGGTAGATACGCACTTGGGTGGACGTGAGGAGTTGGCGTTTTTCCGTGAGCGTCTGCAAACATTGGGCTTAGGGTTAATTCTGGATTTTGTGCCGAATCACATTGCAACCGATCATGCTTGGGCCGAAAGCCATCCAGAAGTATTGTTACAGGGCACATCTAAAGAACTCGCTAACGACCCAGAATCTTTTTTACAGGTGGGCCATCACATTTTTGCACATGGGCGCGACCCTTATTTCCCAGCATGGACAGATACGCTCCAAGTGAGTGCGTTTAATCCGGCCCTCCGAAAATTAGTGGTTGAGACACTGTTGGACATCGCAGCGCAGTGTGATGGCGTGCGCTGTGATATGGCGATGTTGGTTGTCAGCGAAATTTTTGCACAGGCATGGGGAGAACGGGCAGGTGACGTGCCGTCAGTTGAATATTGGGAGGAAATTATCTCCAAAATTCGCCAGCAGCACCCCGAGTTTCTGTTCTTGGCAGAGGTATATTGGGATATGGAAGCCCGATTGCACCAACTCGGCTTTGATTATTGTTACGACAAGCGCCTGTATGACCGAATGGCCCATGAAAATGCCGCCAGTGTTTTGGCTCATTTGAACGCGCCTCTGACCTATCAAAACAAATTGATTCGGTTTATCGAAAATCATGACGAAATGCGGGCCGTCACTGCCTTTGGAGCGCCACGTTCCAAAATGGCCGCCGTGCTGGTTGCTACTTTGCCGGGTGCAAAACTGTGGCATGACGGTCAGCCTTTTGGCTATAAGATCAAACTTCCCGTGCAGTTGGGACGCCGCCCTGTTGAATTGCCTGATAAAGAAATTGTGGAGTTCTATCGCTGGTTATTTGACAAGGCCAACCAACCGATCTATCGGAACGGCATATGGGAAGTGCGTGAGACCATCCCTGCGTGGCCCGGTAATATCTCTCATCACAATATGATTGCCTATATTCGTCGCTATAACCGTGATCTACGTTTGATCGTGGTCAATTTTAGCAACCATCAGGCGCAATGCCGAGTGCGATTGACCGATTGCGGACTAGAGGGCAAGTCGTGGAAATTGGCCGATAAACTGAACCACCGTGAGTATGAGCGTAATGGGGATCGGATGGTAGAAGACGGATTGTATATTGACCTGACCGCTTGGAACGCGCATATTTTTGAGTTTTCTGAGGGGAAACTTGAACATGCGTCTCGCTGAAATGGGAGTTAGGAAAATTGCAGCTATGTCATGTATGGCAATCTCGCAGGGATTACCTAGTGATAAACCATATTATCACGAATAATTTTTTGATGCTTCATCCGGGGTCACAAATGGGGTGAGTTCCTGTGGGACAACGTGGCGTGACAGGTGATAAAAAATCGTGAAGCGTCCAATCCGTTTTTCGTCAAAACTGATTTCAAGCGCGGCGAATCTTTCTCGAAGCTGGCGATCCAGTTCGGGGTGATTGGCGGTTACATAAACCACCTCATCAGCTTGGGTCACTTTTTCCACATAGTTGGGGTAGCGATTATCCACCTCGCCATAACTCAAATCTTCTTTATAGGGCAACAGGGGGACTAACAAAATGCGTTCGTGGGTGAGGAAGGCAAATCGGTAGCCGACCCAATAGCTGGTATACCCTCGATTCACACCGATGGAATCCAGAAAATCAATGAGAGTGTCATCGTCAGAATTGGGTATATCCGAGATTTCACTAAATTGGGTGGTCAGTCCCGGAGGATTATCAAGAATAGACCGAACATTGCCCCACAAGTTATAGCCAAGCAGGAACATCAGAAAACCACTGGTCAGCCATGCACGATAGAGCCGTATAGATGTTTGAGATTGCTGGCGGCTGATCCATTCCCCGACGAGAATTGCCAATAGTGGATAGAGGGGCAGAATATAACGTCCGGTGGGGTCGCCACCGGAGGGGAACATCACAAACGTGAACATAAGCGCCAGCGACCCGACCAAAATACTTGTAAAAGTCATCTGGATGAAAACGGCTTCTTTTCGGGCCAATACGCGCCGCACAAATCCCCACAAAATTAAGATATAGATCATCACCAGCGGGATACCGATAATCGGAGCGATCCAGTCTATTGACCAAGAAGGTTTCAGGCCGAACAAGGATGGTAGGTTAAACAGCAGCAATGAAATCAACCGGGTGACTTGATTGCCGCTACCTTCTAGGTCAGTTTCGGCAAGGGAGTCCTCTTGACCTTCGGGGCGTGATTGGGCATTTAAGATCGCGGATGGGCCATGATCGGCTACAGCATAGACCCAAGGGCCTGCGCCAATCAGAAAACCGAGCAGCAGAACAGCGATTTTTTGCAGAGGGAGCTTACGGCGAAAATGCCACAGACCTTGTAGAGTCAAGGGGGCTAATGAAACAATAATCAGGGCTAGACTCCACCAACCCAATCCGGCAAGGATACCCGCTAAAAACCACCATGCGCCACTTTGCTTTTTGCCATCGAAAATATCCCAAACAATCCAAAAGATGAGATTGTTGAGCAGCAGAATCTCTTGATAATCGCCAAGCGTGGCGGTGGTATAGACGCTGACCATCACGGGTGGGATGGCAAATAACAAGGCAGCAGAAGTGGCGGCAAAACGATTGTGGGTGATGCGCCATGCCAATCCATATGTTGTGCCGAGCGTGGCTAGATAGAGCATGACCTGCACCAATCGAATCGCCAAAACGGTCTGCCCGAAGATTGCAAATGAGGTGGCGATCAGATAGGCGTCGAGTGCCCCCATATACAACTGTCCATAAAAAAAGATGGGACGACTTCCTTGCAAAATATGGCGGGCCATCAGGCCAAGCACGGCTTCATCGGAATGAAAACTGACACTATCGGTTGCGAATAAGATGATTTTGAGAGCCAGACCTATGCCGAGCGCCAGCCATAAACCGGGATGGGTACGGAGGATGCGAAACTGCGAGATGGCCTTTGCGATCATATGGGGTCTTATGAGGGGCGACCCCGCAGCATCAGGGTGGACAAAATGGCGGCGGCGTTCCATGCGTCATCATCCCCGCGATGGTGTGTACCCTCCATTGGTAAATTCAGGACTCCCATCGCTTTTTCTAGGCCGATTTCACGTGGGATGCCGTTCATCAATCCAAAAAGGCTTTTGATATTGAGGTGACGCGGGCCAAACGGATAGGACACTTTGTAGAGGCGGCACTGCTTTTCGAACTTGGCGCGGTCATAATCGCCATAGCTGGCCCACATGCGCTCCTCCGAAAGATACTCTTTTTTCAGAATCGAGCAGGCTTTTTTGAAGGATACCCCTTCACGCATGACTTGTTCTTGGGTTAGGGTCGTCAATTGGGTGCAAAATGCGCTGATGGTCGAACGCTCTGGTTTCACCAAGATACTGCGTTTGGCAAGGCGCTCGCCACTGACCACATCTAAGGTGCAAATGCCGATTTCAATGATTTCGCGTTCTTGGCCGGGTGGGGGTTTGGGAGTTTCCCAGCACGTTGCCTCTAGGTCAATGACGATAATCTGGTCAAGCCGATTTTGTTTCAAGTCGTCCTCTGAAAATGTTGGGGAAAACTCTTGCGTGTTGGCGCTAGAGGTCTTCAACGATTTCGGTAATCTCATGCACCAACCTGTCAAAAAATGTCTGCATTAACTCATCGGAAATCTGATAGGCTCCGCCGAAACTACCATCACCCATCACTTCGCGCCGATTCGCTCCGGCATCAATCCGTTCAAATTCAACGGGTGGTTTGATGGTTTGGGGGGATTCTGCGACCCGCGTGAAGGGGAAATTCTCTAACCAATTGGCATGATTGGGGGTCTGATAAATTTCGGCAGCAAATTTTTGGACGGCTTTGCTTTTCCACCAATTGTGCCAAACGATTTTCAACTCTGGTTTGAGGGCGGATAATTCTTGAAGCCCCTGCGGAAATGGATTGCCACCATGCCCATTGAGGATTAGGAAACGCCGGAAACCATGACGGGAGAGGCTATAGACTATATCGGATACAACGGCGTTGAAGGTTTCCTCAGTCAAGGTAATCGTGCCGGGGTAGTCCATAAAATAATCCGAGACACCAAAATTCAGCGGCGGGGCGACCAACACATGGGTGTGATGCGAGACCGCCATCGCCAAACTGGTTGGGATACGAATATCGGTTAGCAGGCTGAGATAGGCGTGCTGTTCGGTTGCGCCAGTAACTAAAATTACGCGGTCATCGTGTTGGAGATAACTCTCCACATCCATCCAATTCAAATCATCAAAAAGCATGATAGGCCCTTCTATAGAAAAAAGGAGGGCGAATCACAGGATTCACCCCAAAAAGTGATTTCAACCATCCACCAAAATGTTATCAATGGCGAGGCTGAGTTCACGCAGGTTACGCACCAAATAGACCCCATTGGCGACTTGAGCATATAGGTGCATGTCGCTGTCGCCTGTCCCCCACATATGCTCCGGTTCGGGGCAGAACCAGATGCAGCGGCGTGATTTACGGGCCAGTTGTTGGGCAAGGTCAGTGCGCGGGTTTAGATTGTTGTTACGTCCATCCCCCACAATGATAATCGTGGTTTTGGTGTCTACGCTGTCCATATGGGTTTGGCAGAAGGTTTCAAGGCTGCCACCGAGATCGGTGGTGTAATAGCCGCGCGGATTTTCGGTCAGCACTTTTTCAACAGCGATGTCGGGGCGCAGTTCCTTAAAGTGGTCGGTGACTTCGACCATATCAGAAATGAAAATGAATGACCGGGCCTTCTTGACCAAATCTTGCAGCATATAGGTCAAGGTCAGCATAAATTCCGACATGTGGCGCATCGAACCGCTGAGGTCACAAATAACGACCAGCTTGGGTTTGACATGATGGGTACGATGGCGTAGCTCTAACGGGATGCCCCCATATTTCAGATTGGCGCGAATGGTACTCTTGGGATCAAGCTCCCCACTCTTGGCGCGTTTTTGGCGGAGTGAAGCACGACTGCGGAGGCGGGCAGCCAATCGGCGCATTTCGTCACGCACTTTGTCGGCTTCTTCATCAGAAAGGTGCTGGAAAGGCAAATCTTCGACATTTCGCACGGGTTCGCGCTCTTGCTCGGAAAGCTGTTGGGCGATATTTTGACCAACGTAATTCTGGATTTGTTCGCGCAGTGCCCCGATATTTTCTTCTAGCATTTCGCGGATTTCTGCGATGGCCTTTTCGCTCATACCCATCTCGCGCAGTTCTTCCATCAACATTTCAATCAGTTCACGCAGTTGATCCATACCCATCTGGCGTTCCATCTGGCGGCTGAAATAGCGCTGTTGATACATTTGATATGCGCCCTCCAAACCAGCCTGCTGCGCCATTTGGTCAAGCTGCTCTTGGCTAAACTGCTTGCCTTCCATTAACTGCTGCAACAACTGTTTGAGGGCTTCCATATCCCCCATCAAGGACTGGAGTGATTGTTGGAGCATCTCTTGTTGATCGGGGGTCAACTGCTGGTTCATGTCCCACATCGGCGGGGCATTGGTGTCGAAAAACAGCGGAAAGAAAAAGTCAAAGATGCGAACGTCTTTCTGTTCTTTGACAAGGGTGGCCCGCAGACTGGCGCGAAATTCCTCACGATTTTGGATGCCAACTGCATCCACCGCATACATGGCGTCTTCGCTTTCCGCAATCGAGATTCGTACCCCCGATGCACGTAAAGCCCGTATAAATTCTACCGTTCGCCTATCCATGTCTATTCCTTCCCAACCCTGCTATTCGAACGGACGATGGGGATGTCTCATACAGAAATACAGAATTTGGGCGGGTCCGAGACCACGCCTCTACGATTACCCAAATTGACCATTACAACTTTTTGCGGCGGCGTTTGGGGTCAGTTATGAGTATATTGAGCGCCATGTAGACCCCACCACCAATTGCAATCGCAAAGCCCCCCGCCAGAAAAATGAACTGCATCAGGTCGTCCATACCCGTCGAGGCCAGCATCAAAGCCGCCCCGATAAACAAACAGACCACCGCGATAAACGTGGGACTGGTAGCCCGCAAAGTATCGGCAGCGCTGGTGACGTTATAGCCACAGTTGGAACATTTGGTATCACCGAGCAGGATATTCGACCCACAACGCGGGCATTTTTTGATGGCTGGGATATTCGGTTTTGGAGGTTCTTTAGATTCCGTCATGATTGATCCGATTTCAATTTCTCTAGATGGGCCAGCGCCAAACCAATGAGTGCGGCAGACGAGATGCCATTAATTTTGCCACTCATCCACATTTGGCGCACCTCTTCTAATGGAATCAGATGGGCCACCAACAATTCGGTTTCGTCCAAATCTTGGCTCTGCTGCTGGACTGCCCCGGTTGCGAGATAGGCGTGCATCCAACCACAGCCATGATTGCTGTCCATGCTGAATTTGCCAAGTGGCGTCCAATGAGTGGCGACCATGCCTGTTTCCTCTAATAGTTCACGTTTGGCGGCTTCAAGTACGTTCGTTAATTCATCGTGTTCAATGACGCCAGCAGGGAGTTCTAACATGACCTGCCGCGTGCCCTGTTTATACATTTCCACCATTGCGACCCGTCCGTCATCGGTCAGGGCAAAGGTCATGCTGTAATCATCCATGTGGACGTGATAAAAGTCGGGAATCTCAACCCCGTTGGGCATTCGGACGTGCTCTCGATAGACGTGTAGCCACGGAGAGGCATCGAATACGTCAGTACGTGAGAGGGTCTCCCATGCCACTTTATGCAATTCACGCTGGTCGGGCATTTTTACCGATCCCATCCACCACTTCGGCGGCGTTGCGCGGCATCATCACGCCCACGCCCTGCGGCCCCGCCACCACTGCTGCCACCAACTCCACCACGCCGCAGGGCACGTTTGGCTTTCTGCACATCGGATTCGTGTTTAAGCAAAACGGTTAGGGTGGTTTCCAGCGTCTTTTCATCCAACAGATCGGCGTTTAACATCATGAGGGCTTTGGCCCAGTCGAGGGTTTCCGATACGCTGGGTGATTTTTTCAGATCCATCTGGCGCAAATTTTGCACAAATTCGACGGCCTGCTGGGCCAGTTTTTCTTTCAATTCAGGCACTTTTAGCCGGACAATTGCCAATTCTGCGTTATAGGTCGGGTAATCGGTGAAGAGATAAAGACAGCGGCGCTTGAGAGCCTCCGAAAGTTCACGGGTGTTGTTGCTGGTGAGCAGCACAATCGGTTGATGTACGGCGCTAATCGTGCCGAGTTCCGGTACGGTCACTTGGAAATCGCTGAGGACTTCCAGCAAAAATGCTTCAAATTCGGCATCGGCGCGGTCAATTTCGTCAATCAACAGCACAACGGGTTCCGGCGCGGTAATCGCACTCAACAGAGGACGCGGCAGCAAAAATCGCTCTGAGAAAAAGACATCTTCCTCAGCAGCCAGTTTGTCGGCGGCCTCGACCAATGAAGCCGCATCATGCAGCAGGTCTTGGAGTTTGTCACGCAGGAGTTGGGTATAGAGCATCTGCTTGGCATATTCCCACTCATAGAGAGCTTTGCTTTCGTCCAAGCCTTCATAACATTGCAGGCGAATCAAACGTTTACCGCTGGCTTTGGCCCATGCTTTGGCGAGTTCGGTTTTACCCACTCCGGCAGGCCCTTCGACCAATGCGGGTTTGCCAAGTTTTTCCATCAGAAAGACGACTGTCGAAATCTCATCGGTGGCGATATAGTTCTGCTTCGCCAACCCTACCTTTACATCCTCAATCTTGTTCACTTCCATTACTCTGCTCCATTCGGATTTGATTGAACAGCGGAACCCCAACCAGTGGGTTGACCCATACTCCCCCAACGCCGATTTCAAAGTGCAAATGCGGCCCGGTACTGCGTCCTGTGTTGCCCACAGCGCCTATGATTTCATTTTGTAGTACCACATCCCCAACTTCTACAACTATTTCCGACGCATGGGCGTATCCGGTGAAGATACCCCAACCATGATCGAGCACGATGTAGTTGCCGCGTATGGCAAGCGTGCCTACATAAGCGACTCGGCCATCGGCGGCGGCTTGGATAGGTGTACCTGTTGGCATCGGGTAATCCACCCCAGAATGGCGATACCAGCGACTGCCTCCATTGAAGGTGCGCCATGTGCCATAAATGGACACATAATAACCCTCACGAGGCAATTTGAAGCCGCTATTCATCCAGTCTTGTTCGGGGCGAAAATTGCTTAACAGGCTGCGCAAAAAGGCATTTTCCCGATCTGTGACCTCTGGCTCCAACAAGGGCACTAAGTCTGCTGGCAGGATGAGTTCTTCCTCCCCAAATTCACCATATGCGACCCGAATGCTGTCTTCGATTGTTTCATCACTGCCATTTTCATAATACACCTTTACGGTCAAAGGGTGAAATTCGAGGGTCGCGGTCATGGGCGCGGACAACACAGCAATTTGGTCAGCGCACTTCTCGCCACAGCGCGGGTCGGGGAAAAACAGGAAGGTTTGCCTCATAAACTTCGCATAGGCCCATTGTATCCCTTCGCCCGATAAATGTAAAATGCCGACCTGCCCCTGTCGAATCCATTCAAATTCCTGTACCACTGAGGCATGGCTTTCGCTTTGGGGTGACGCATTAGCTGGGGCACCGCTTACAATTAGGAGTGCTGCCAAGAACAGGCCTAGCCCCGATAGAAATTTCGTCATGCTGCTGCTAGCTCGCAAATTGCAGGGTGTCAATAATCCCCTGCATAGGGCCAAGCCCCTCAGCGATTCGGTCTACAGGTTCTACGCCCATGTAAAACAGAAAGTTCTGTTGATTAACACGTACACCGACCCACCAACCCGCAATATCGCTTCCGCCACCTTCACAACTGACAGCCGAAAAGGTCGTACCTTCCCCTTCGTAGCCGCCCATGTCATAAGTTTGGCGGTTATCGGTGTAGAGGCCGATGTTACAATCTGCAAACAGTAGGCCGCGCAGATATTGGATGCTGGTAGGCCAGAGCGCCCCATCAACCGTGCCATTGGGATTGACATCGGGGATATTGATGACCAGCGGAAAATCACCCCAAACAATCCAAATCGTTCCCTTCATGTCGTCAGGTAATGCGCCCTCGTAAATGCTCAAATTGACATTCCCACTCCCCAACGAACCACTCACTGGCATCACAAAATGCCCTTGATCCCAGCCTTCGGGTAAGGTTAGGGTCAATGGGGGTGCTTCGCCAACTTGAATACTAGGATTATCGTTGGCGATCACGGGACTGGCTGAAGGGGTAATATTGTTGGGTAGAGTCGTGGGTTCGGCGCTGGCAGGTGTCACGATGGTAGCAGTTGGCGTGCGAGTAGGTACGGCGGTGGTCGGGACGCTGGTTACACCCTGCGCGATGGTTTCCGGTGAAGCGGTTGGCACAAAAGCAATGCCGAGCGTGCTGACATCGCCGCTGATTTCGACTTGGCTACTTAACACCCAACCGCGCCGCGTGCCCAATTCGACTTCGTAAAAAATTGTGCCAAGTGCATCGGGTAGCGTCTGACGCAACACCTTGACTTGTTCCCCTTGTAGAAGGGTGGTCAATTCGTCAGCATCCCGCGAAGGGGCAGTCAAAGCAATGGCACGCGGTACACTAATCACGGCGGTAACTTCACCGGATGTCTGGGTAGAAGAGGCCTCGGTTGCTATTTCCGTCGCACTTTCAAGAGTAGCGGTTGGGGTTGATGTGGGTATAGTGACTTCCACAAGGGCGATTTTGTTTATGTCGCCTGTCACCTGCACCTGCGACTCCAAAACCCAGCCTATGCGGTTGCCTAAATCAATCTGGTAAAACGTCGTGCCCACATCATCTGGCGCGGATTTGCCCAGTATGTGGCGGGTTTCGCCCTCAAACAGGTTGACGATGATTTCGGCGGCTCGGTCAGGCAAGGCGAATACCGGTGCTTGTGAAACAACCACCCTTATTTTTGGGGCGCTACTGGTCGCGGTGGGTTGACGGCCAGATTTTTCATCATCCCCGCCGCAAGCCGATAAGATGAGAGCTAGAATCAAACCGCACAACACCATCGTTCGTCGCATGGCTATTCCCATTCAATCGTCGCCGGGGGTTTGGTCGTGACATCATAGACGACGCGGTTCACCCCTTTGACTTCGTTCACAATCCGGCTGCTGACCCGTCCCAACAATTCATAGGGCAGCTTGGCCCAATCAGCGGTCATAAAATTATCGGTTGTGACGGCCCGCAGCACAATCGTTTCGGCATAGGTACGCTGGTCGCCCATCACGCCCACACTTTTGACAGGCAGGAGGGCAGCATAGGCTTGGGCAGTCTGGCGCAGGAGGCCCAATTTATCCATTTCTTGACGAAAAATCAGATCGGCGGCGCGGAGTTTTTCGAGCCGTTCAAAGGTGACTTCACCTAGACAGCGAATGGACAAACCGGGGCCGGGGAAAGGCTGTCGCCACACCATCGCTTCCGGTAGACCCAATTCCATGCCGACCCGCCGGACTTCATCTTTAAAAAGATAACGTAAAGGCTCGACCAATTCCAATTTCATGTCATCCGGTAGACCACCGACATTGTGATGGGTCTTGATGACATGAGCGCCGGGGCGTTCTTTGGCGGCGGACTCAATGACATCGGGGTAGATGGTGCCCTGTGCTAGAAACCGCACATCACGGAGCTTGTTGGATTCTTCTTCAAAAATCCGCACAAACAGTTCACCGATGATTTTGCGTTTGCGTTCCGGCTCGGTCACGCCCGCCAACGCATCCAAAAATTTCTCGGTGGCATCAACGGCAATCAAATTTGGCCCATTGATAGCGCGGAAGGTGGTGACAACTTCTTCGGGTTCATCGGCCCGCAGCAGACCCGTGTTGACAAAAATGCAGGTGAGTTGGTCGCCGATGGCTCGGTGAATGACGGTAGCCGCCACCAATGAATCCACCCCGCCGCTGAGACCCAACACTACCTGACCGTTGCCGACCTGTTGGCGCACGTTTTCGACCATCTGCTCCACCATCAGGCCCGTTGTCCAGCGTGGCTCAATCTGGCTGATAGTGACGGCAAAATTTCGGAGGAGCGCCCCACCGAAAGCGGTATGTTGGACTTCGGGATGGAACAACACGCCATAAATGCGGCGCTGCGGATTACCAAAAACAGCATACGGCGAATTATCGGTGCTGCCGAGTGTCTCAAAACCGGGCGGCGGGGATTCAATACGATCCCCGTGATTCATCCACACGGCTGAGGCGGCAGGGATGTCCGTAAACAGTGGATCATCCGTACTGCGAATATTTAAATCAGCATGACCATATTCGCGGTGGCCCTCCCCTACAATTTTGCCACCTAAAACATAGGCCAAAAGCTGCGCCCCATAACAAATACCAAGCACAGGCAGGCCGCTTTTCAGCACCCAATTGGGCAAAGTGGGGGCATGATCGCCATAGACGCTATCTGGCCCACCGGATAGGACAAGCGCGGCGGGGGCAAATTCACGTATCTTATCTTCGGGCATATCCCAATGGTACAGCGAGGCGTAGACGCCCTGTTCCCGGATTTGGCGGGCAATCAACTGAGTCGTTTGTGAGCCATAATCCAAAATAGCAATGCCACCGAAACGGGCATCATCGGTTTTAGTGGGTACGGTTGTCAAATTTAAGGTTCTCAATCTGCCAGTACAATCTTGCCATTATCCATCGAAACAATATTGACGAGGGTTTCAATCGGTACATTATATTTGGCTAAGGCTGCCCGTCCACCTTCAAATTCTTTTTCGACCACACAGCCAATCCCAACGAGGGTAGATTGCGCAGCGCGAACAATGCGAATCAGACTATGCAGGGTTTTGCCAGAGGCGAGGAAGTCGTCAATAATCAGTACCCGTTCCCCCTGCGGCATAAATTCGGCGGCAACCATCAAATTGACCTCCATCCCTTTGGTGTGGCTGGGGGCGGTTTCTAGGAAAATCGGGCCAAACATGGTAACGGGTTTGGTCTTTCGTGCATAGACAACCGGGACTTTGAGGGCAAAACCAGTGGCGAGGGCGGGGGCGATGCCGGAAACTTCGGCGGTCAGGATACGGGTTGGCTGGGCGTCACGGAAACGCGAGGCTAGTTCTTCGCCGCACGCCATAATCAATTCACTTTGGAGTTGATGATTTAAAATGCTGTCAATTTTGAGGATGCCTTCGCCTAAATTTTTGCCTTCTCGCAATATACGAGCTTTTAGTTCTTCCACAGGCGCAAGAACCGCCATGCTTTTTTAACCTTTCATCGAAATTGGGACTCCCATAAAAAGTTAATTATAGCGCGACGGCCAAACTGGGGTGGAGTTTTCTTGGCACAAATCACCGAAGACAGTCCGGAGGCAAGGTTACTCGCAGCGTTGTGCCGCGCCCCGGCGCACTTTTGACATCAAAAATCCCGCGTGAGCGTAAAGCCCGCTCGCGCATGGAATGAAGCCCCAAATGACCGGGGAAAGAATGGGTTAGATCAAACCCCCGCCCATTATCGGTAATCTCCATGATGATACTGGTCATGACGCACTCTACTTTGATGCTCACACGAGTGGCTTGGGCGTGTTTCACCACATTATGAAGGGCTTCCCGTGCGATGCGATAAAGCGTTTCTTCGGCTTCCAATTTGAGGCGGATGCTTTCTTCAAATTGCATATCCACCTCGATATTGTGGCGGTTACGCAGCACATCGGCTTGTTTATTGAGCGCGACCAGCAACCCTTCTTCTTCAAGAGATTCGGGGCGTAGGTCAAAAATGAGTGCCCGCATTTCGCTCAGACCGCCATCGGCCAATGACAGCACATAATCTAGTGGTTCAGCCACCCGCATGGGGTCTTGATCGAGCAGCATTCGGGCGGTACGGGTTCCCAATGCAATGCCATAGAGGGCTTGTGAGACCGAGTCGTGCAATTCGTGGGCAAGGCGGCTGCGTTCTTCCACAATTGCCAGTTCCTGCGCTTGGGTATAGAGGCGGGCATTTTGCAGCGCGACGGCAATTAGGTCGGCAAGGGTCGCCATTACCCAAATATCGGAGTTGGTGAGATGCTCGTCATACGATTGGACATCCAAGACGCCAATTAATTGCTCATTCACGACCATCGGCACGGCGATTTCAGAGCGAACTGTACCTGCATTGGGTTGAATGCTGACTTGCGACAGTTGATGGGGATCGTTGGCGATGACCCCCTGTTTGGTACGGGCGGCTTTGGCGATAGGTGAATATTCATCGTTGATGGCGATCACTTGGAAGGGTCGGGTCGCCCGGATCGAATAGGTTGGCGCAGTCGAGAGCAGATAGTTGCCATGTGGGTCTATCAAGAAAATGGACATCTGATAGTTCTCAAAATTGATGCGCATTAATTCGGCAACGGCATCCAGCAAATCATCTACATCGAGAATGCTGGCGGCGGCGGCGCTGACTTTGGCGACGGTCTCTAGCTGATGAGCGCGTTGACGTTCGGCTAGATAGGCGCGGCGGCGAGCGACTACCGCAGCGATGGCTGGCTGCACGGCGGTAAACAAGATACGAATTTCTTCGGAGAACGTCTGTGGCGCTGACCACGCAATAAAAACGACTCCCTGCCATGTATCGCCGATTTGTAGGGGAAAGATGATGAGGGCCGATGACCCAAAAATTCCCGCTTCATCAATGCCTGCCCGAACTTCAGGCCGTACATCGGTATGGATGTTCTCAATGAAGATGGGAGCATCAGGCTGCTGATAGGCCAAATTCAACAAAGGGTAGTCTGCAAATCTATAGGGGACTTTGGCTAACGTTCTTTGGGATTTTTCGGATAGTTGCAAACCGCGCACAGCAACTGGCGTGACACTATCAATTAGGCCATCCTCTTTGATTTGTGAATAGGACAGGGTGGACATCTGCACGCCATACGGTTCCGCGACTGCCGCAATCGCCGCTAAGATTTCATCTTCGCTGTTGGCTTGTGAGAGGGCGGCATTCATCGCCGCCAATGTCTCTGCGCGGCGACGGGAATTTTCAGTCAATTGTTGCAGACGGATGCGTTCGAGGGCGGCTGATACGAGTTCCCCAATGCCGATGGTAAGTCTCACTTGGCTTTGGGTATAAGTACGCGGCTTGGAGTCGTGAAAAGCAAGGCCACCCAACCAACGCTCATGATAGTACAAATCGGTGGCAATCATGGCGCGTGTCCCAATTTGCTCTAGCATAAATTTTGAACTGGCATCTACACGCGGGTCGGTTTCAATGTCCTCAAACAGCCAAACGGATGATCCTCGCATTGTATCCGTAAGCGGGAACATCTGACGGGTAAAACGCTGACCGGGGGTGAGAATGCGGTCATTATCCCCTTGACGCAAGACACCCAACACTTCGAAATAATCACTGCTATCGCCGTCATGATTGTCCCACAACGAGAGATAGACGGCCTGTGACTCGGTATCCACTTTGGCAACCGCTTCTACCACCTCATGATAAGTCATGGCCGCATTGATACCTTCACCGATGCGATAGAGCAATTCGCTTTCTTTACGGGCTTCTTCCTCAGCGGCATAGGCCCGGATGGAATCAATAATCGGCGCGGCTTGCTGGATCAGAGCGGTGTAAATGCGTTGGTCGCGTTCGCTGAAGTGGTAGGGATGATTCCAGTTGAACATCAGCGTACCAATCCACTGTCCGCGATTCCACAGCGGCATCACTGCGCTGGCTCTCATCTCATACTTGCGATAAGTATCCCGCGAAATCTCATCAAGATTGGCTTCATTTTCGATGTCTGGTAAAAGCAGTAATTTATCAGGTAGTTTTTCAAGCACCCCAATCATGGCTTGATGTTCGGGATAGAATCTATCGCCGATTTCCGCCGAGAACCCGCCTACATCAATCCATGTCTCGACCAATTCCCAGTGCAGGCGCGGGGAATAGTGGACATAAAACAATACACACGAGATTGCGCCATTTTCCTGTGCATAGCGGCTGGCGGCTAGGAGCAATTCGTGTGCATTGGAAGCACGGGCGATGTGACGCAGGGTGTCGTAGAGAATATCAAGCTCGTCGTGGTTGACCTGTGGGTGCTGCATTGTGGCATATCTCTATTGGTTTATTGTTCACCGAGTTCCTCCACCAATCCAATCCGGACGGCATAGAGGGCAGCTTGGGTGCGGCTGCTGACATTCAGTTTACTCAAAATATTGCTGACGTGCGTCTTGACGGTTTTTTCGCCAATCACCAATTCGGCGGCGATTTCTTTGTTGGCCTTGCCTTGTGCCAAGAGACGCAGCACTTCGGTTTCACGGTCAGTCAGTGCCTCCGGGCTTTCGGGTGTGCGGATTTCACGCATGAGGCGGGCGGCGGCTTTGGGCGATAGCTGTACCTGTCCATTGGCGGCAGCTTTGATGGCCCGAATCAATTCATCCGACTCGGTGTCTTTCAATAGATAACCAATGGCCCCCGCCCGAATCGCCCCGGTAACGGATTTGTCCTCTAAAACGCTGGTGAGGGCAATTACTTCCGTATCGGGCAGTTCACGCCGAATGGCAGCCGTCGCAGTGATGCCATCCATCTCCGGCATCAGCAAGTCCATGAGCACAACATCAGGATTCAATTGATGGGCCATACGCAGGGCTTCCGCGCCGTTGGTAGCCTCACCAATGATCTCGAAGTCGGAATTAAGCGATAAAAACATCTTGAGACCTTGCCTTACAACGGCGTGGTCATCGGCGATTAGAACTCGAATCGTCATAGGCCCTCCTATATAAGGCCGTTTACCGTGTGCCTACTCATCATTACATCACTTCTCGAATATCCCCTGAATTTACACCGGATATCTGAACACGACATCCGCCAAAAGTCGGAAAAATAGATTGGGAAAATAAAAACAGAGATAGGAGTCCGACGCATCTCTGTTTTTGAAGGTTTCAATGTGCCTGATTTATGGCAGAATCACCACATGCACGCGAGTTGGGCCATGCACCCCCATGACCAACTCCATTGCGATGTCGGCGGTGCGACTGGGGCCAGAAATGACCACATGCGCGGCGGCAGATCGGAAATGCTGCAAGCCTTTGACTAATTGAGCATCAAACCATGTTTCGAGGTCGGCGATGATTTGGTCAGGGGTTATCACCGCAATATGCAGAGCAGGCAGGAGGGATGCTTGGCGCGGTTTACCCGCCCCACTGCCCAAGACCATGCTGCCTGTGGAGGCGAGTGCCGCGTCTGCCCCTGTGATGCCGACCCGTACCGAGCCATCGCGTACATCAGCCATTTGGATTCCAGCAGTGGACAGCGCATCGGCTAATCCCGGTAAGGGGATATGAGCGAAATCCCACGCGATGACCGACTTGTTTTCGCCAAACAACGCCAGAATTTGTTCAATGGCATCGGCATGGCTGGTGGGTTCAGATACTTCACAGGCCAGTTTTTTCGCTTCTTCCACAAAGCGTTTTCGTAAAGCAACAGGGGTTTTATCCTCAATCGGCACCATATGTAAATAGGTGTCGCGCGTGTGTAAGTCAGTGAACGGCTTAGGGGCAGCGCGGAGTTTGGCAAGAATTTCTTCACGGCTACTCATTATGCGACCCTCCATTGCTGCTATTTTTCGTGGCTTGGCGTTCTTTCCATAGTTGGTGGAACGACTTGGGGGCAAAATTCGGGAAATCTCGATAATCCGTCCACCCCCCTAATGGGCCGGGAAAATTATTTTTCAAAACATGGTTGCGACCAAAACGCGCCATCGCACCCCCCATCTGGAACAGGCGGGGCGATTTGTTGCCGATGGCCCAGAACTTTATGCCGATGTCCCAAATCCTGCCTGTTTCACCGCGTTCAACCAGATCGTGACGCAGATCAAGCAACATACGCGGGATGTCAATATTAACCGGACACACCTGTTTACATGCCCCACATAGGCTGCTGGCTTGTGGCAGAGGACTGGCATTTTCGATGCCGACCAATAAGGGGGTGACAATCGCACCAATTGGCCCCGCATAGACCCAACCATAGGCATGACCTCCAGTTGAGCGATAGACCGGGCAGGCATTTTGGCACGCCCCACAGCGGATACAGGCCAGCGCCTCGGCATAATCGGTGTCATAAATATTGGTGCGTCCGTTGTCTACCAAAATCACATACACATGCTCCGGGCCATCGCTTTCATCGGGTTGGCGTGGGCCATTAATGATGTGGGTGTAGACGGTCATGACTTGCCCCGTTCCACTGCGCGGCAGGACTTGAGTCAAAGTGGCATAGTCTTTGACCGTTTCGACCACTTTTTCAATGCCGACAATGGCAATATGTACACGCGGCAAGGTGGTACACATGCGCCCGTTGCCTTCGTTCGTGACCAAACAAATTGAGCCAGTTTCCGCCAAGATAAAATTCCCACCCGAGATGCCCATGTCGGCCTCAAGGAAATAGCGGCGCAAATGGGCTTGGGCGAATTTGGTCATCTCACCAGCATCGTCGGTGGGGGTCATACCCAGTTCTTTGACCATCAAATCGCGGATTTCCGGCTTGGTCATATGAATAATCGGCGCGAGGAGGTGACTGGGGTGAGTTTTGCCAATTTGCACGATGAACTCACCGAGGTCAGTTTCAATGACTTCCATGCCTTCGGCTTCGAGAACATCATTCAGGGCGACTTCTTCCGTCACCATACTTTTGCTTTTTGCCACAAGGCGGACATTATGTTTTTTGGCGATTTCGACCACCAACCGACACACTTCTTGGCTGCTCTGTGCCCATTCGACGGTGATGCCGTTGGCCTTCATATTGGCTTCGGCTTTTTCGAGTAGGTCGGGCAGATTTCGCAGGGCGCGGCGTTTGGCTTCGGCGGCTTGTTGGCGCATGGCCTCGCCGTGTTCCAATGTGGGGGTGGACATGGCGATATTGCGCTTGATATAGGAATTGCGTGTGCCAGTTGTCACAGCCTCTTGGATATTGGGATTGCGGATGGCGATTTGGGCCGCCGGGATGAAATTTTGCGATTCGACCTTCATGGTGCTATTTCCCCTCTCCCGCTAGGCCTTCCGCCAAAACATCGGCGATGTGACGGACTTTTTTGCTTGACCCCTTGCGCGATAACCCACCGTTCATCTGGGTGAGGCAGCTTGAATCGCCTGTGATAATGATACTGGCGGCGGAGGCGTTGATATTGTTGACCTTTTTTTGCAGCATGGCCCCGCTGACATCCGCCATTTTGACACTGAACAGGCCGCCAAACCCACAGCAGACTTCGTGTTCATTGAGTTCGGCGATGGTGGCGTTTTCCACATTACCAAGCAGGGTGCGGGCTGCTTGACCCAATCCAAGCAACCGCATCCCATGACACGAATCATGGAACGCGAAGGTGGTGGGTTGGGGTAAACGTGCTTTCAAATCAGTGATGCCTAAGCCATCCACCAAAAATTCGGTAAATTCCCATGTGATCGAAACAAGGCGTTCCGCTTCGGCTTTCCATTGAGGGTCGTCTTCAAATAACACTGGATATTCATGTAACACCATCGCCGCGCATGAACCAGAGGGTGTAACAATCACTTCAGAATCTTTAAAGGCTTTCAAGAATTGGATAGCGACCTGTTTGGACTCAGTACGATAGCCAGAATTATAGGCGGGTTGACCGCAGCAGGTCTGGGCCATTGGGAAATCTACTTCAATGCCGAGGTGTTCCAAAATATTGACAACAGACATGCCCGTTTCGGGGTACATCATATCAATCATGCAGGTTACAAAAAGCGAGACTTTTTTGCCTTTGGGGGAAGGCCGCTTTGAATCATGCGCCATAAAATCACCACCATCCTTGAGTTAAGAGAAGCATTAATTTTTTGTATAATAGATATTTCAAAATACCCTTAGTGATTAGGTTCAGTATAGCGCAAATGCTGAGAGATGACTCTCATTTTAACGTTTTACCTAGAAGGAATGGGTGATGCAGAATCTTTTAAAACTGAGTGGTGGATTGTTGGGAATTGCTGCATTGATTGTCTTGGGTGGAGTCATTATAAATGTTGTGCAGTCAAATGGTGAGACCGATGCTAATTTTGTGAAATTTGCCGCCCCTACTGAGATAAATCAAGAAGCTCGCTCGGCAGATGTGCCCGCCCTCCCTTTCCCCGATAATCCTGATCCCACCCAATGCGGGATTCCAGCGGTGTGGGGGTCAGCCAACAATCAGGCGTGGCTCAATGGCATTTATCAGGGCGCGATGGTGCAGCCCGTTGTGTATCTCTACGACAGCCACCTACGCCAAAAAATCGTGGCCCAAGCGCCACATGGCATGGAGGTACAAATTATCCTCTTTCAATCCAATCCCGTCCTCGATTATTACCTCGTGAAAATTCCGGGAGCGCCAGTAGGTGAAAATGAAGGATGGGTGCCGGCCCCATTTTTGACGTTTGAGCCAGAAGTTTTTGGGTAAATAAAATAAGGGGCGGTTGCAGAAAACCACCCCATAGACCAATATTTACCCTTTGACTGCGCCGGCGGTTAAGCCTTCAATAATGCGGCGTTGGAAAACTAAGACAAGGATCAAGAGTGGTACAGTGACGACCACTGCTCCGGCAATTTTATCAGCAATGGGTATCTCATAGCTATAGCCTGCAAATTGCCCAATGGCGACTGGTACGGTGTGAGCATCTTTGCTGACTAGGTTGAAGGTTAGGGCAAATAGATATTCGTTCCACGCTGAGATGAATGCCAAAAGGCCTGTTGTCACGAGGGCTGGGGCAGTAAGTGGAATTAGGATACGCCAAAAAGTTTGAAAGGCGGTTGCTCCATCCACTAGTGCAGCCTGCTCAATCTCATCGGGCAATCCTCGGAAGAAACTCGTCAATACCCAGACCGTAAAGGGGAGCGTGAAAATTGGATAAGTAAACATCAGTGAGAGCAGTGATCCATTAATCCCCAAGTCTTTTATCGTCTGGTTTAGACCGGAAAGGATGGAAATTTGGGGGAACATGGTCATTGCCAATACTAAATAAAGGATGATCATGCGTCCTCGAAAGCGAACCCGCCCCAAGGCATAGGCTGCAAATGCGCCGACGACCAATGACAATACCACCGTTACGCTGGAGACAATTGCCGAGTTGAGCATTGTCCGCATAAAGGCGCTGTCACTCAGTAGGTTTTGGAAGTTTTCTAGGCTAGGGTCTTCTGGTAAATACCGCGCTCCATTTAGCAGCACTTGTTGATTGGTGCGGAAGGATATGCTGATGGCATAGACGAAGGGAGCCATTGTATAAAAGGCGACAACAATGACTAAGACCCAAAAGAAACCCCGACTTAGAAATTGAGTTACTTCCTTTCCAGAAATGTTCGATTGGTTCATTCTTGCTCTAGCCTCACAATTCTTACATAGGTAACGGTAAAGATGAGAATGAGCATGAAAATAATCACGCCAATGGCGGACGAATAACCTGTTAGACCACCCTGAATTAGTCGGTCATAGTTATATAAGGCCATTGAGGGGCGTGTTGCATCCAGCAACACCGAGAATACGTCGAAGGCACGCAAGGCATCCAGTGTGCGAAATACCAATGCAACCGCAATGGTGGGACGCAGCAGTGGTAGGGTGATGGTAAAAAATTGGCGGACTTTGCCAGCGCCATCCACATCGGCGGCCTCATAGACATCGGCGGGAATGGTTTGTAAACCTGCTAGGAGCAACAAAGCCATGAACGGCGCTGTTTTCCAAACGTCTACTGCAATAATTGAATTCATCCACGGGCCTGTGGTTGCTAACCACTGTTTGGCTTGCGAGATGAGGCCTACATCTAATAGTAGTTTGTTTAGGATACCGGTCTGGTCACCACGCATGATGACTTCCCACAGGGCTGCTGAAACGACGGTTGGGATCGCCCAAGGCACTAGCATAGCAGTACGCATCAATCCACGTCCGGTAAATTTGGAGTTGACCACCATAGCGATGATTAGCCCCAAGAGAAGTTCAAGGGTAACGGAGATAAAAGTGAATTGGAGGGTGTTGCTAAAGCTCTTGAGGAATTGAGGATCTTTACCTAACAGACGTAGCCCAGAATCGCCCCCGAATAGTTGCCATGTATATGCCTCTTGATAGCGTTTATAGGTGCGTCGTTCGGCGGAGGACATCTCGCGTAGTTTTTCACGTTCCTCAATCTCAGAGGCAGATGGTTCCCAAACGATTCCCCCTTCTCCACGTACCCGTTCGCAATTTCCACTATCGTCTTTCTTACAATCCACCATCACAAATTTAAAACTTAACAATTCTTGGTAGTTACGTAGCCCGACAAAGCGACTGGGTTTGGGGCTTCCAAATTCTTCATCGGTCAGGCTCGCAATGAAGGTTTGTTCCAATGGTTGGGCTGCAACTAGAATCAATACCGCCAGCGTAGGGATGAGCAAACTCCATGCAAATCGAGTATTGCGGGATGTGAGAGATTCTTCCCCTTCAAACAAGTCGTTAATAATGCGTGACAACCACCAGAGAGCCACACCGAGGGGGATTGCCGTGATGAGATAGGGGATCGCCCCGCTCACAGCGTTGCTAAAGCCAAATGGGTGGTCACCAACTAGTCCACCTTTGCCATCAACCCAAAAGGCACGGATCGCGGCGACTATTAGACCAACGATGAGCCAAAGGAAGGCAATCATTGCCCAACGGGCAGAGATGAGATCAAATTTTCGCAGGCGGACTCCCAAGCGGAAAATGAGAATTCCGATCACGATGGTTAAGAACGGTACAATGATGCCAAAAGTATTGAGATAGGCAATTATGAAGGTGGGGGCGACATTTTTAATAATGGTGCGTTCTTGTGGGCTAAATTCACCGTTTTCGAGTGGTCGCAGGAATTCGATGCTTATTTCAAAATCATCGTCGGCTCTTTTAACATCGGGTTCTTGTAGAAGTCGTTCAACTTGGGCAACTGAAAAACCGGGAGTAATTTCAGTGTCTTCCACCTTCGTAAGCCGATCCCCAGCCCGCACACCCTTTTCCTCTGCTGGGCCACCCGGGGCCGGGATAATCTCGAAATAGGCTACTTCCCCTTCGGGTTCTACTTTACGGATTTCAATCCCGATGCCTTCAATTTTCAAACCCTGTGTGGCATCTTTGATCTCAGGGCTGGTCGCAATTGCATAGAAGAGATAGGCAAATGCCAGCAAGCCAATAATCATCAATAGGCCACTCACTAGTTCTAGTGAAATTGTCTCCTGTTCAGTAGGGCGTCGTCGTCCACTCCTCGGCGGAATTATCGTCATGGAAAAGCCCTCCATTCTAAGATCAAAATATTTTTCGAGGGATATAACTAGCAGTGAGGGCAGATTGCTCTGCCCCCAGTGAAATCAAATCGTCAATATTCGATTGGTAGAGGCCCTATTCAGGTAGCTCATAGCCCAAGTCGGCAAGTTGCAATTCCAAGTCTGCCATAGCAGTTGCGGCATCGGCCTCACCAGTGAGGACAGAGTGAACGGCAGTGAAATATAATTGTGAAACGTCACCGTAACCAGAACCGGAGACGGTTGAAGGACGAGCCACCGCAGCTTCCATGATGGTCTTAAAGAGACTGATGTAGGGCAGTTGTTCCTGAATTTGGGGATCTTCATAAACCGCTGGGCTGACGGGTTGTTCACCACGCAGTAGGGTGTATTTGACCTGTGCATCATAACCAGTGAAATATTCGACAACGGCGACAGCGGCATCAGGGTTTTCGGAATACTTGGAGACACCTAATTGCCAACCACCTAAAGTCGCAGCACTCATCCCAGCTTCACCACCGGGCAGCGGCGAGACACCAAACAAGTCTTTGATGGGGCTGTCATCGGCCTGACCGAGTGGGTAGGCATAACCCCAGTTACGCATGAAGGCGGCATTACCAGCCTGCCACACACCACGAGCATCTTCTTCTTGGAAGGTGATGACGTTGTCAGGGCTGATGGAACCAACCCAAGAGGCAACCTTGTCGAGGATGTTAATTGTGGCTTCGTTGTTGACTTCAATCACCCCCTCTGGGCTGAGGATTGTGCCACCACCGACAGAGGCCTGCCATTCGAGGGCATCACACGTTAGGCCTTCATAGGCGTTGCCTTGGAAAACAAAACCCCAGAAATCCGGATTACCCGCAGCGCGTTCGCCTTCTTGAATGGCGGTTGCAGCTGCTTCTAGTTCCTCCCATGTTTGGGGAACTTCGAGGCCATATTTTTCCAATAGATCAGTACGGTAATACAACATTCCAACGCCAGCAAACCATGGCAGCGCCACCAGACGGCCATCAACGGTGTTGTTGACGATGTTAGAGGGTACAAAGCTGTCTACGGTTTCTTGGCTAACATATTCGTTCAGGTCAAGCAGGTGTTCAGCAAAAATGCCGGGCCAAATGACGTCAAGTTGATAGACATCAATTTCACTGCTTTGGGCATCAAAGAATTGCTGATACTGACCGAGTGTTTCCGTCGAGTCTTGCGGACGGGTGGTCACTTCAACGGTAACATTGGGGCACAGCGCCATAAAATCGTCAGCAAGGGCTTTTACTGCGTCTAATTCATTGCCAACAGTGCCAGCAATGACGGTAACTGTAACTTCATCTTCAGTCCGGCAATCGAATGCAGCAGCATCTTGGGCAACTACCCCACGCGGGACGATTGCGAAGGCAACCACCGCAACCAAAGCAAAAACTAGCAATTTCTTAAGCATGTCTAAAACCTTTCCTCTCTTGCTCTGTCAGATTGTCATAAAACTGTTCAAAATAGGTTCGCTGCAGGGCAGGCGACCTTCCGCTATTGACACCCCAACGATAGTTTAACACGTCGTCCGATATGCAACCCTCCTTTGACTAGATTCGCTTAAGCTCTCAAAACAATCCATTGGATTGGGAAGTATTCACGTCTAATTTTTGACCTCTAGCCTGTTTATGCAGTGGCTCGTTCAATAACGGTGAGAGCCAACTCCACATGCCAATGATCCGGCTTAAAACTGCCAGTTTTTAATCGTTCAAGCATATACTGCGCCCCAAGTTCACCACTGTGAAAAAGCTGTTGATTGACGGTTGTGAGACGCATATAACTGGCGGCCTTGACATCATCAAATCCGATGACAGCCACATCATCCGGGCATTTCATCCCCAACTTATCTATCGCGGCTTGCACGCCAAAAGCTAAGGTATCGTAAGCTGCAAAAATGGCGGTGGGGCGATTTGGCACTGACAAGATGTGAAGGGCCTGTTCGCAAGCGGAGTATTCATTAGGAGCGCCAAACTGATACCACGCATCGTTGATAGGTAAACCCGCTTCGAGCAGCATGTCCTTCATACCCTTAAATCGCCGTTGGCTGCTAGTAAAACCCGATTCGTTTTCAAAGGCACTTTCGATCACATGCCCGACGAAGCCGATTTTGCGATGGCCCTTCCTAATAAGGTATTCGGCAGCCATCCGTCCACCTGCCACATTGTCAATAAAAATGTGGGGATAGTAATCCTGCGGATCATGGTCAACCGCAATCAATGGCAACTTAAGGTTCATGCGGCGGAGTTCTTCATGGGTGAAGGTTTGGAGCAGGAATGAGAGTACAATCAAACCATCAACCGCAACCTGTGCGCCAATTTCACGCAATTTCCGTTGGGTTTGCTGTGGATGTCGAATGCTGTAGAGCACCAAATCATAATCGTGGTGATCTAACACATCTTGAATACCCGCAAGGCGTTCCACAAATGAGGGATAAGTGAGGAAGGGAGTGATGACACCGACAGTGGAGGTTTTTCCGCCGGAGAGTTGGCGTGCGGCTTTGTTTGGACTAAAGCCAAGTTCGGCTATCGCTTCAAGGACTTTTTGGCGTGTACCATCAGCGACCTGTGGACTGCCATTAATCACCCTTGAGACGGTTCCAACTCCTACCCCTGCTCTTTGGGCAACGTCTCTAATTGTTGGTGTTCTCATAAAAAAATCTTCGGTACTATTTTTTGGATATTTGGAAGCGTTTCCAAATCTTTTCCACAGTATATCTGGAAACGTTTCCATTGTCAAATTCTATTGACAATTTGTCTACAATTGTTCCTACCACTACACTTGAGAATATTTTATGTAAGGATGTAAACTTATTATATGACTGACGCGCCATTTCCCCCCATTTCCACTGGGCAAACCATCAAAGGCTATGAATTGGAATACGTGATTGGTAAGGGTGGTTTTGCCGTTGTCTATCGCGCCTACCAGCCGCTGGTGGAACGTGAAGTGGCGGTCAAAATTTTCGACCCCCAGTTTGCCAACCACCCCAATTTCATTCGCCGCTTTGAACTGGAAGCTCAAATTATTGCGCAGTTAGAACACCTCCATATCGTGCCCTTGTACGACTATTGGCGCGAACCGAATGCCGCTTATATTGTGATGCGCCTGTTTAAGGGAGGCAACCTAAGCGAATCTATCCAGAAAAATTCTTGGGGATTGACCGCCGCTGCCCGATTACTCAACCAAGTGGCTGCCGCCTTGTCGCATACTCACCGCAAAGGGGTGGTACACCTTGACCTCAAGCCTTCCAATATTTTGTTAGATGAAGAAAACAATGCTTATTTAGCGGATTTTGGGATTGCCAAGAAATTGGTGGGCAAAACGGACGTTACCCAAGAAGAGGGCCTATTTGGTTCCCCCGCCTATATGTCGCCGGAGCAGATTCGTGGCGCGGCTATTACCCCACAGGCGGATATTTACAGTCTCGGTGTGTTACTGTTTGAGGTGCTAACCCGTCAGTTGCCATTTGATGAACTAACCGATACGGCTTTGATGGATCGGCATTTGTTTGATCCTGTGCCAGCCGTCAATGAGATACGGGGTGATCTGCCTCCGGCAATCAATGAGGTGATTCAACGAGCAACAGCTAAAAAATTGGATGTGCGTTATGGCGATGTGTTGAGTTTTGCGGCGGACTTTACACGGATGATCGAATCGGTAGAAGGGGTTCAAATTGCTTCTGGCGGCGGCAAAATTAGCGAAAATCCTGGTAGACCGCGTGGTCAGACGGTCAAATTTGGGCCAACAACAGAGGTATCACGCAAGACGCAAATTATTACCCCCATCATTTCCCCACCCAACCCCTACAAAGGGTTACGGCCCTTTATGGAAACTGACGCAGGAATTTTTTATGGGCGCGAAAAGACCCTCCAGCGTATTTTGCAGCGACTCATTGAGACTGGCCCGTATCAGCGCTTTTTGGCAATTGTGGGGGCGAGCGGCAGCGGGAAATCAAGCCTTGTTAACGCGGGTGTAATCCCAGCCCTGCATCGCGGTGATTTGGTGGGTTCGGAAAATTGGTTTGTCACGCGCATGACGCCCGGTCGCAATCCCCTGCGTCGTTTGGAAACAGCCTTATTGAGCATCGCATTTGGCGAAAGCGATTGGATTAGTGGCCGCCTACACGAAAGCCCACAGGGGTTGGTCGAGGTCGTAGCCGACATCATGAGCGTGGGCGATGAATTGGTTTTGGTGATAGATCAATTTGAGGAAGTTTTTACCCAAGCTGATGACCCACAGCAGCAAGCCCATTTCCTACGCAACCTTTTGGCGGCGGTACATGCTCCCGACAGTCGGGTACGAGTAGTGATTGCCTTACGTGCCGATTTTTATGACCGCCCCCTGCTCTATCCCGGTTTTGGTGATTTGCTGCGTGACCGGACGGAAATCATTCTGCCCCTACAAGTCCATGAACTTGAAAGCGCGATTGTCAAACCTGCCGAACAAGTAGGGTTAAAGGTTGAGCCGGATTTAGTTGCGGCGATGGTAAATGATGTAAGCCAACAGGCCGGGGCGCTGCCGTTACTGCAATATGCGCTGACCGAGCTTTTTGAACAGCGTGAAGGGCGCATGTTGACTCATGCCGCCTATCAAAAAGGGGGTGGCATTTCTGGGGCGTTGTCACGGCGGGCGGATGAACTCTATGAAAAACAGAATATCACGGGTCGGGAGGCGATTCGTCAGCTTTTTTTGCGCTTGGTGACGATTGGCGAAGGGGTGGAAGATACCCGTCGGCGGGTGCGTTGGAGCGAATTAACGTCCATTGCGCCTACCAAAACCCATCCGCTGTGGGCGGTGTTGGATGAATTTGGCAAACATCGGCTGCTGACTTTTGACCATGACCCGATTACCCGTGAGCCGACGGTTGAGGTTGCCCATGAAGCTCTCATTCGCACGTGGGGGCGATTGCATCAGTGGATTGAGGAAGATCGGCAAAATTTGCTCATTCAGCGCCGTCTTGCTACTGCTGCCCTTGAATGGGACAGCAACGGACACGAAACGGGCTATCTTGCGAGCGGCGCACGTTTGGCCCAATTTGAATTGCTGGCTGATGAGCGATTTATTACATTGACCGACCATGAAAAAGCCTATCTTGCCGCCAGTAGCCGAGCACGCCGACGCGCCAAACAGCGGGGGCAGCTATTTGTAGCGGGGTTGATCGTATTTTCAGTAGTGGCGTTAGTGTTGGCAGGTTTGGCATGGACAGCCCAACGTCAAGCCCGACACGCCGAGACGACGGCTGTTTTTGACCGGAATCGCGCCAACCGCGAGGCCACCATTGCCCGTTCGCGTGAATTGGCTTCGACAGCACTGAATCATGCTGACCGATTGGATGTGGCGCTGCTATTGAGCCTCGAAAGTGGTCGTGCCGCCGACACGTTTGAATCACGGAGTAGCCTCCTAACCCTGTTGCAATCTAATCCGCGCCTGCTGACCTTTTTGCATGGGCACACCGAACGAGTACGCGATGTGGCCTTTAGCCCCGATGGAAAAATATTGGCTTCCGCCGGGCAAGATGGGCGGATTATATTGTGGGATGCCAACACCCATCAACCCATCCGTGAATTGTTGGGCATGACGGGAGCGGTCAATACGGTTGCCTTTAGCCCCGATGGTCGGTTGCTGGTGTCAGGTGGAACAGATGCACTGGTGTATCTTTGGGATGTACAGACGGGTGAATCCATTGGGGACGCCCTACCCGGTCATACCGATTCGATTTGGCGGATGGCGTTTAGTCCGGATGGCAAAATGCTGGTTACGGCGGGCCAAGATCATACCATCATTTTGTGGGATATTGGGACACGGCAGGCAGTCGGGAATCCCCTTACAGGTCATAGTGACGCGGTGTACGATGTCGCTTTTAGTCCTGATGGTCGCCTCATCGCTTCGGGGAGTGCGGATGGAACGGTGCGATTGTGGGATGTTGAAACGGGTGAGACGGTTGGTGAACCACTGACGGGTCATACTAATTGGCTGTGGAGCGTGGCCTTTAGTCCCGATAGTCAGCGGTTGGTATCTGGTAGTGCCGATACAACCCTAATCATTTGGGATGTGGCGACACGGGAAGCCTTAAGCCAGATTTCCACAGGTCATACTGGGTGGGTGCGGAGTGTCGCTTTTAGCCCCGATGGTCAGATGATCGTCTCGGGCAGTGCCGATGGAACACTGCGTGTGTGGTCAGCCCAAAATGGGGAATTAATCGCCCTACCCCTCACAGGCCATCAAGATGCGGTGTGGCGGGTGGCCTTTAGCCCGGATGGGTCACTGTTAGCCTCGGCAAGCGCCGATAAAACGCTGATTTTATGGGACATCCACCAGCAAGTGCCCTTAAATCCACATATTTTTGATACCACTGATTCAGCCTCGGCTGTGACGTTTAGCCCAGATAGCCAGTGGATGGCAGTCGGGGGCGGTTCCGACATATGGTTATGGAAGGCAGATTCCGACAGCGATCCGATTCTGTTGGAGGGGCATATTGGGCCGGTCACGAGTGTGGCCTTTAGTCCCGATGAGAAAATATTGGCTTCTGGCAGCGCTGACCAGACAGTCATTTTGTGGGATATAGCCACCCAGCAGCCAATTGGTGAACCGTTGCTAGGCCATACCGAAGTTGTGTTTGAGGTCGCCTTTAACCCCGATGGGCGATTATTGGCATCGGGAAGTGATGACGGTACGGTTATATTGTGGGATATGGCGACGCATCAGCCGATTGATGAGGTGCTGACAGGACATACTGACGGCGTTTTGGGTGTGGCATTTAGTCCCGATGGCAGGGTATTGGCAAGTGCCAGTCGTGACCATACGGTTATTTTGTGGGATGTGGCGGCGCATCAACCCATAGGTGAGACCCTGACAGGACATACGGCGGAAGTGACAGCCGTTGCCTTTAGCCCCGATGGGAAATTATTAGCCACCGCCAGCCGGGATAACACGATTCGGCTGTGGGATGTGGCGACCCATCAACTTATTCGTCAACCCCTCACTGGGCATGTCCATTGGGTGTTGAGTTTGGCCTTTAGCCCCGATGGGCAATGGTTGGTATCTGGCAGCCGCGATACCAGCCTCATTTGGTGGAATATTGAGACAGGCCAGCCAATGGGCCAGCCGTTTTTTACCCGGCAAGGATGGGTCAATGGGGTTGCTTTTAGCTCGGACGGGTCTCGCTTGGCAAGTGTGACGGATGACGGTAAGGTGTTGGTATGGGAGGCCGCTTTACAGGCGTGGCAGAAACGGGCCTGTCAAATCGCCAACCGCAATCTGAGTCATGAAGAATGGGTGCGTTATTTCCCCGCCACTGATTATCACGCGACGTGCCCCTAATGGTCAAAAAAGGGTGGGCTATGACCCTACGAAAATGGATAGGTTTGTTGGGTGTGGTGCTATTGACACCTGCTTCAGCACGGGCACAGGGGGATACGGATTGTCCGCAAATCGTGCAAACGGCCTTTGTCTTGACCACCGCCAATTGTGATGTCCTTGAACGCAACCAAGCCTGTTATGGGCATTTGGTTTTGGATGCCGAGCCACAAGCAGGTTATCCTAATTTTAGTTTTGACGCGCCGGGGGATGTGGTCAATGTGGTCGAAGTCAAGAGTTTGCGGTTGAGCGCGATGGACGAAAATACCGGGGCGTGGGGTGTGGCGATGATCAAAATTCAGGCCGATTTGGAACAGACCACCCCGCAAGATGTCACCTTTTTGATGTTTGGCAACGTCACGCTGGATAACGCCACCCAATTACTGCCCGTCACCGCCATCTCGCAAGCGAATATTCGCAGCGAACCAAGTACCGTCAGTCCAATTTTGGAGACGTTAACCGCAGGTGATGTTGTCACGGCCAGCGGACGCCTTGCCGATAGTTCGTGGTTGCGGGTGCTGGTGCCGGGTCAACCCGATTTGGCAGGATGGGTGTTTGTGGAGTTGGTCAGTGCCGAGATTGATATTGAGACTTTACCCATTGTGGACCCTGCCCATTTTGCTGAAACCCCGCCTAGCCCGCAATATGGCCCAATGCAAGCCTTCTATTTCCAAACGGGGACGGATGACGCGGGGTGTCCCGAAGCCCCCAACAGCGGCCTTTTGATTCAGACACCGGAAGGCGTGGCAGAAGTCACCATTTTGACGAACGAAGTGGATATCCAACTCAGTGGAACAGCATACTTGCAGGCACAAGCGGGTGGCGAGATGGCGGTCAATGTCGTGGAAGGGTCGGCTCAGGTCACTTCTAATGGGACGACGCGCACAGCAGTTGCAGGTACGAGTGTCAGTGTGCCGATGAGTGAGAATCTTGCCCCATCCGATGTTCCCAATTCACCCGAACCCTATGACGAAAATAATGTGCAAAGCCTGCCGACCAATATGCTCGATCGGCCCGTGACCGTTCCTCCGCCACTGGAAATTCAGCCGGGTATCCCACTCGATGGGGAGTGGCGGTTTACGTGGGGTGTAGAGGACATGACGTGCCCCGATGGGACGGTGATTTCGTTTGAGGGGGTTGGCCTCAACAGTGTCACGATTCAAGATTCTGGCGCGTCCTTGATTTTGAGCATCGGCGAATTTACGCGGATTGCGGAAGCGCAATATCGGCGTATCTATACTGATGATACCGGGAATCTGCATCGGGATACGCTGCAAGTGGAGGGGCCGGATTTGATTAGCGGAGAGGCCGTTATTGAATTTTCCGAATTGGACTGTACCCTGACCGCGCCATTTAACCTACTGCTGCTGCGTCGTCCGTCTTAATCGCCAGCAGAGAAGCGTCGCGCTTAATAACCCAATGAGTGTGGCAACCAAAAGGGTTAACCGCCATTGTCCCCACCATGATTCGCCAGTGGCAGGTAGGGTTCGCACCCGCAGGAGATTAATCTCGGCACACCGCTGTGTTGGATATTCGCGGGTGGTGAGACAGGCACGATTGGGGATAACTGGATTTTCGACCTCCGCTACCAACCGTGTTTGAATGGTAATGGTGAGTGCATCGACTGGCTCTAAGACAGCTAAACGTAAGGTGACTTGCTGCCCCTGTCGTGAAATCGCACCCTGTGTAGAGGTAGCCGCTAAAATCTCAAATTCGGCAGGAATGACATCCACCACCTGCACATTCGAGGCGACGCGGTTCGTTGGATTAATGACCTGTATTGTCCAAACAATCTCTGCTCCCGGTTCCACAAACCCCGGTGCGGCAAACTTGGCAATGTAAGGCCGATCTACGCTGGCAACGGTTTGTCCATTCGCCGAGACAGTCGTTTGGCCCGATAACAATTCTAACCCCGCTGGATCAACCTCAATGCGTACACCTGTACTTGCTCCACCCGCTAATGTACCTAACTGACAAGTGATGCGTCCCTCAATTTGTTGGCAGGTCGGCGACCTTGGATTCGACGAAATAAAGGACATGCCGGGACGTAGCTGTTCGGTCAGCAATAATTGGGTAACGTAAGCCACCCCGGGATTGCTGATCGTGATGGTGTAGGTGTCATCATCAACGGGTTCTTTTTCGATTTCTAGCGGCACCGGGGTTGGGCTGTTGGTCATCGTCGGCAAAACAAGGGTAGCGCTTGCTGACGGAATCGGGGTTTGCGATGGACGGGGTGTCGAGGTTGGCACATGGGTATTGGTGGAAATAGGGGTTCTTGAAGGGGTGGCGGTGCGTGTCGGCAAGGGTGTACGAGTGGCAGTCTGGCTCGGAACTGAGGTGGCAGTGCGCGAAGCCGTTGCCGTTCGTGTACTCGTTCTTGAGGCCGTCGAGCTAGCCATCTGAATATTGTTTGGCGTATTGGATGCGATGGCTGTTGCACTGGCGATCTGAGTCGGGAACGCGGTTGTAGTAGAAGGGACGGTACTGGATATTGAAGTGGCCGTCACCGTAATAGGCGTACTTGTGAAGGTTGGGGTGGGCGATACAAACGACACGGTAGTCATTTGGCTGGCTGTGTTGTCCTCATAATTGCTCTCGATCTCATTACCTGTGACTGATGCGGTATTGACCAAATCGTTCGTGGCGGTCACATTAATTTCGATTTGAATGGTGGTGGAGGCTCCGGCTGGTAAATTCCCAATCGTGCAGGTTACAAGACCGCTCGTTTCAGTGCAAATTCCGCTAGGGGAGACGTTTACTGGCGTCGTCCCAATCGGTAGTGGGTCGGTCACGGTGACAGCCGTCGCATCTTCAGGCCCAGTATTGCTGACGGTGAGTGTATAAATGAGGTTATTCCCTACCACTACGGGATCAATATTGTCCGTTTTGGTCAAAACAAGGTTAGTGGTCGAAACAGAGGGGAGGCAGGGCGAAAATTCGGAGGTATTACGAAAGTTACTGGGCGGCACAGTTTGGGCCACCGTTGTCGCTGTAATAAATGAGCCAACTGAAACGCCTACGGGTAGAGTGACATTAAAATTTAACACCCCGGTGCTGTCTGTAATACCATCATAAAAACCCAGCAAGGTCATGCCTTCGCCATAGCCCGATGGGTCACAGACTAGGTTGTTAAAAAATTCGATGCGTACAGGCAAATTTGGCCGGGTGATCAAATTGCCCTGAATGGCGGTGGCATCTGTGCCATTGGTGCTGACGCGGGTTAGGTCGGGGAAATTTTGTAGATCATTCGGGCCGTTGTCGGCGTCGGGGCTAGGATCATTCGGTGTCGGGCCAGTGCCGGTATTCAGCAATACCAGATCAATGCCAAGTCCACCATTGGCATAAATTGAATTGCTCGAAATGGTGTTGCCTGCACCAACGTAGGGGGAACTGCCCGTCGGTTGGTTGGGATAGTCAATCCGGATTCCCGCCTCTCCATTATGAGCAATCACATTCCCAACATTTGCTCCAGAACCACCGATGAAATTTTCACCGGGGCGATTATTACTTGAATAGGACAGATAGATGCCATTGAGGGTGTTCCCAAGATTTAAGGATTGGGTGGCATCCGTCCCGATATAATTGCTTTGAATCGTGGCTGCGGAGGCCGAACTCTGGATGTGAATCCCGTTGAGGGTATTAGCAGCAATGACGTTTCCTAAACCGGGGGCACCAATTTGGATGCGCTGCGCCCCACTGAGAATATTGACCCCATTACCACGATTGGGTAACGCAACCGTTCCAGTCAAATCCGTGCCGATGAAATTGCCAATCACTTGATGACTGGTCGTACCTCCGCCCGAAAAATGGATGCCGTCGTTGTTGCCAGCAATCACATTGCCTGAAATGGTCAGTTGGTCAGCACCACCCGTTACCGAAATGCCATCGCTCCCATTCCCCAATTCGTCACCAATCGCGGGGCTAGGGTCAATGAGCGTTCCGGTCAAATCCGTGCCAATAAAATTGCCCGTAATGAGGTTGGGGTCGGTATTGAGACTTGTGACCAAGATGCCGACACCAAGATTGCCAGAAATGAGATTGCGGTCAGCAGGGGTTGTGCCGCCAATCGTATTGTTGGATGCACCATTGGTTAATCGGATACCAGCGGTACGATTGGGTGCAGGTGCAAGACCTGTCGCTGTCGTGCCGATAAAATTACCCGCGATCAAATTGTTGACAGCATTGTTGCCATCAACCGAGATGCCAATATCAAATTCATTAATCACCAAGCCACGAATAATGCTGTTGCTGGTCGTCAGGTTCAAGCCGATGACATTCCCACCCCCTGTACCGGACAGGACAATGATTGGCGTGCTGATATACCCCGGTTGGGTTGTGCCATCCATAATGAGCGAGTCGGTGATGGTAGGCAGGGTGGCAGAGGGAATAATCGTCTGAAGGCCCGTTCCGATACCAAAATGAATCTCATCTAGGCCGGGAAGGGCATTGGCTTGTTGGATGGCGGCGCGGAGGGTACAGGTGCCAATCGGCGTTTGGCATAAGCCGTCTCCCGTATTGGCATCTGGCAGATCGGCGATGGAATCTACGACGAAAATGGCGGCATGGGCTACTTGGTTGACACGCGGCGGCATGAAAAGCAGCACTAGGCTAGTCACTGCCAGTAGAATATTGACCCCTCGGAATGTCCAGCGCAAATGAAATCGCCCTTGAACAGTATGAGTGAGAGTAACCCATTAATATCAGCTTACCAGATGCGGCGTTTTTGGACAATTCAGATTAATATTAAATAAGGGGTTTCCTATGACGATTGACTGAGGAGGAGAAGGCGATGACACGGGTCAGAATTTCTGAAGAGGAATTTACCTTTAAAGCACTGGATGAGGCATGGAATCGAGCCGCAGTGGTAGACAATTTTGAGCTAACCGCTGACCGCTATGTCATCATCAGCGATTTGCATAAAGGCGATAAAAAAAGAGGTAGCGATGACTTTTTGCCCAATGAGTTGATTTTCTGCCATGCCCTGCAATGGTATTTTGAGCGTGATTATCATCTGGTTTTAAATGGCGACGTTGAAGAGGGGTGGGAAGCAGAATATTCCAATATCATCAAAGCCTATCACGATGGCGCCTTTGCAGCGGAGCGCCTGTTTGCCCAAAAGCCGGGTTATCATTTTCGCACCTATGGCAATCACGATTTGGAGTGGGCTGATGAAACGCTGGTGCAAAAATACCTGTGGCCGATCTTGGGTGAAATTAAGGTTCACCCGGCCATCCGTCTGGGAGAAAACATCTTTATCGTACATGGGCATCAGGGCGACCCACAATCCGACCAAAAATCCAAAGCCAGCCGCTTCTGGGTAAAACATATTTGGCGACCTTTGCAGGAGTGGGGCTTAACAGCAATTTTGTGGGAACCCCTGCAAAGACTGGGATTGGTCAATAGTCCACGTGCAGCGCAGAACAACCTTATTCGTTTTCGACGTGACAACTACCTCTACCAATGGGCACAGCAAAAAGGGGTAGTCTTGGTGGCTGGGCATACGCATCGTGGCATCTTTCGCTCTTATAGCAAGATTGACCAATTGAAGGAAATCTTGAAAGAGCTTAAAGAGAAATTGAAATCAGATGCCAATCGTTCCAATTACTATCAACTGCTTGCTTCGATTCAATATGTTGAACGCACGATCAAAAATTCGCGGGATGCGCTGCGTCGTGAAAAAATGCAGGATAAGGGGGATTTAGCTCCGGCCTATTTCAATTGTGGTTGCTGCGTTTATATCAATGGCATCACAGCAATCGAAGTAGACCGGGGGACGATTCGACTGGTCAAATGGGAACTGGACGATAGCTACTGCGAAGGTGGGCAGGAACGCCGCCCTGAATCGTTTGTAACGATTGATCGTAAGATTTATGAGACGGGCAATCTGGAATCCATCCTCAAAGAAGTTAAAGGTGGGTAAGACTGTTCAGGTTTGTCGGGATTTTGTTTTGATCCGGCAATATTTGGGTAATTAAATCAAATGTAAGTGGAGGCGGCGGATTTTCTTCTCTACCATAAAAAAATATCGTCTTGATTCAAGTCTTAATGGGGTGATTCACTTATGCTCAGACAGAGATTAAAAGCCACTCTTCGGAGTGGGGTTATTTTGCTGCTGATTGTCTTTGCAGCCTTGCCCGCGATGCCTGTACAAAGTCAAACCCAGCCGCCAAGACCCCGCCTCGACTCGGCCCAAATCAATCTAGGCAACATTAATTTGCCACCCGGTTTCCAAATCTCGGTATATGCCAATAATTTACCGGGGGCACGTTCGATGGCACTTAGCCCAAATGGAACATTATATATCGGTACACGCGACGATGCCGCCCTGTATGCGGTGCGTGATACCAATGGCGACAATGTTGCCGATGTGACCTATAACATTTCGAATCGTCTAAACCAACTCTATGGGATTAATCTCTTTTATCCAAACGGAGTGGCCTATCGAAATGGGTCGCTCTATGTCATGGAGACGAACCGCCTTTTCCGCCTCGACAATATTGATAACCAGCTAGACAATCCACCCGCCCCGGTTATCCTGAATACCAATTTCCCATCGGATTGGCAACACGGCTGGAAGTTTATCCGGTTTGGGCCAGATGGCCTCCTCTATGTTCCAGTGGGTGCGCCCTGCAATGTCTGTGAGGCCAATTACCCTTACAATCGGCTGCTGCGGATGAATGCCGATGGCACGGGTGTTGAGACGTATGCCAGCGGGATTCGCAATACGGTTGGGTTTGACTGGCATCCACAAACAGGCGAACTTTGGTTCACAGAAAATGGACGGGATTTATTGGGGGATAATATTCCTCCGGATGAACTCAATCATGCTCCGACGATGGGGATGGATTTCGGTTTCCCATATTGCCATGCTGGCACGATTGCTGACCCGGACTATGGATCGCTTCACAATTGCAGTGAATTTACCCCACCCGCTACTAATCTTGGCCCGCATGTGGCAGCGCTAGGGATGCGCTTTTATACTGGGACTATGTTCCCAACCGAATATCGAAATCAGATTTTTATCGCGGAACATGGTTCGTGGAACCGTAGTTCACCCATTGGGTACCGCATTACGTTGGTGCGCCTGCAAAACAACATCCCGGTGAGTTATGAGGCATTTGCCGAAGGGTGGTTGAACAGCAGCGGTGGTGTAACGGGTCGCCCGGTAGATATTCAGCAGATGCCAGATGGCGCACTACTCGTTTCGGATGATTTCGCTGGGGCGATCTATCGTATCAGCTACCGTTCTCCCAACTATAGCTCCTCGCCGGTGGCTGGCAACACGATCCAGATGGCGACCACACAGGGCAACAATGTCACGACGGCCATCACCGTTTCAGAGAGCGGCAATGCTGACCTAAACGTAACGGGTGTCGCATTTGCGGCGGGTAGTTCCCCGCAAATCAGCGTGACCGGGTTTGCACCATTTACGATTGTAGACGGATCGGGCCAGACGCAGAATATCACTGTGAGTTGTAGCGGATCCACGATTGGCACTTTTAATGCTGCCCTGCAAGTCTCCCACAATGCACCGGGTAGCCCTGCCTCCTACCCGATTATATGTAATGTTACGGCGGCCCCCACACCACTTTATTCTTCGTCGCCTGCCCCCGGTCAACCGATTAGCATTTCCCAAGTGGTGGGTAGCCCAGCGACGACCAATCTGGTTGTCTCCGAGTCTGGCACGGCGAATTTGAATGTAACCGGGGTTTCGTTTGTGGCAGGTGGCTCTACCCAGATTAGTGTGACGGGGTTTGCGCCATTTACGATTGTAGATGGTTCTGGTCAGACGCAGAATATCACCATCGCCTGCAATACGTCGGCTGTTGGGGCGTATACCCGCACCCTGCAAGTGGCTCACAATGCGGCAGGCAGTCCTGCGACCTATCCCATCACCTGTAATGTCACCAGTGGGCCAACGCCGGGATTCATTTCTGCGCCAGCACCGGGGCCGATTACGATTGATACGGTGACCGGTGTCCCTGCCGCTGCCGAAGTGGTCATGTCAGGAAGTGGGACGGCGGCGTTGAATGTGACCGGGGTCTCGCTGGTTGGCGGGAGTGCGCCGCAAATTACTGTGCCGGGATTCACACCATTCACCATTCCGGCGGGTTCTGTCCAGCGGTACTCGATGTATATCACTTGTTCGCCATCCGCAGCGGGGGTGTATACCGCTACTGTCCAAGTCGCCCATAACGCGCCGGATTCACCTGCTACCTATAACGTGACGTGCAATGTCACCCAACCCGATACGATTGGACAATTTAACCCGACCTATAGCTGGGTCAGCCTCATCAATACCCTGCAAAGCCCACCCCCGTCCATGAATAACTTCATGATCTATGCGGCAGGAACCCCGCGTCTGGGTCAATGGGTCATGGGGGACTGGAACAATGACGGACAAAAGACCCCGGCGGTTTATTCTGATGGGGCATTCTTCTATACCAACTCACTCGGCAATAATCCCAATTGGACAGGCATTTGGATCGGGATCAATGGGCCACCCGTCGCAGGCCGTTTCAGTTTGTCGGCGAACAATGATTGTCTCGGTGTCATAGATCGTGCCACGCTGAACGGATACCTCGTTTTTGCGCTCTATTATGCCTGCAATCTGACCAGCGGCCCTACCCCGCCGATCAGTTTCCAATGGGTCAGCGAAGTGCTGCCAGATCGAAATGGCTTCTCTGGGGAGTACCAATTCGTCGCAGGCGATTACAATGGCGATGGCCTAGATTCGATAGGGGTTCGGCGTGGGCCATTTATCGCATTCACCAATATTGCCCCGTCACAAGGCCATGCGACGTTTAACCTTGCCCAGTATATTGGGACTCCCAGCACGAGCGATTATGGCTATGCCGTCGCCGGGGACTGGAATGATGACGGCCTCGACAGCTTTGGTCTTTTTTATCTAAGCGGGGATTTCTATCGGCGCAATGACCTACAATGGAACACCGGCATCCACATTTATCAACGAGTTGGGATTCCTTGGAACGTAGGCGGGCTGAATGTGGATTCATGGCGACAGATGTCGGGCGGCTCAAGCGGGGCTGAATCTACCCCCGAAGTGGTGGTTGCGCCAACACCCACATCAACACCTGAAACGGTCTACATCCGCCGCTTAGTTGAATCAGACGACCCATCTGTTGCGAGGACTGGTCAATGGTCTAGCCAAGATGCCAATTCCGCTGCTGGAGGTAGCTATCTCTATAGCAGCGGCGGAGAAGAAAATACCCTAACGCTCGAATTCGTCGGGACATCGGCGGAGATTGTGTATGTGGAAAATCCGGCGTTGGGCAGTTTCACGATTGTGATAGATGGGGTGGCGGTTCGCAGCATCTATACCAGTGGCGAAACCACCAGTTTCGATCTACGTTCGGTAGTTGACTATCTCGAACCCGGCCCGCACACCCTGCAAATTGTGGCGATTGATGGGGTTGTGGCGATTGATGCTTTTATTCTGACCGTGCCACAAACCACGAATTAGCAATACATAGAGGGGCGTACCTATAATGTGGGTACGCCCTTTCCTTGAATTAACCCTCTTTGGGCAATTTCCCGGTCATTTTGCCTATCCAGCGCATACACTTGTGCCCAAAATCCACCGGGGCACAGAACATCATCGGACAGCCATTTGCGATCACATTGATGTTATGCTCTTTGCAAAACTGCACAGCTTTTTCGGAACTGCTGTTGCCCATAAATGAGTGGTGAATCCAAACGTAATGAATATCAGCATCCGCGCACTGCTGGACAATCTGCTCAGTTACTTCTGGTTTGGTTACAATCACCACCGCATCCGGTTTTTCGGGGATGGATTTGACATCGGGATAACAGGGTTCGCCGTCGAAGATCGTCGTATTGGGATTAATCGCAAACACCTGATGCCCCGTAGAACGCAGTTTGCGATAGATCAGGTTGGCAGCGTCGTCCGTTTCACGTGTAATACCCGCAACGGCAATGCGTTTTTGGGCAAGGAAATCAGCCGCCATAGTATCCAGAGTTGGCATGAGAATTTTCCCTCTCAGTCTATTTGTGAATTTCTTAACTATAGGCTAAAAAAGCTATGCCTATAAGGGGCCGTTGTATGAATTTGAGATTATTTTTGGCGGAATTAAAAAGACTCCGGTTGACAAAATTATCAGCCAGAGTCTTGGAGATTAGCGGTGCGTTAGTTGCTCTTGGACGGGATTTGGGGAATCAGCCAGCTTAGGAAGGCTTCTTCTGAACGGGTTTGCATCAAGACTCGGCCCGGCCCAGTCAGTTGGCAAATCAGGCCTTCGCCGCTGAAAATGGTGGATTTCCAGCCGCCGACCTTCCGAACTTGGAATTGAATGGAGGCATCAAATCCAACGATATGCCCGGTATCCACATTGTATTTTTGACCGGGGGCCAGTACGCGCTCTTCCATCGAGCCATAGCAACCAATCAACAATTGGCCCTGACCACCAACTTTAATCAGAATGAGACTGCCACTGCCAAAGAAACCTTTGGATCCGCCCCATTTGGTATCGGTAGTTATGCCGAGTTCGCTGGCGATATAGGCCCCGCTTTGCAGCATAAATTCGCCCGTGCCACCCATTTGAATGACGCGCATATCACCGGGGAGCGATGGGGCAAAGGTCACTTCGCCACCTTGAGGAGGAGCGCTAAAGGTGTTCTGGAAAAAACTTTCGCCCGATACGGCTCGCTTAAGGCCACCCAACAAACCCCCTTCGGCTTTGGTTTCGATGTTGATACCATCACTAAAGCTCACCATCGCACTTGATTCGGCCTTGACTTGTTCGTTGGGGGCAAGGGTGACGACAGCTAAGGAATAGGAAGGTTGGTGTTTCAGTTCGACGCGCATGGAAAATCTCCCGTTGAGCTTGATTGGAATTGCATAGCCAAGATTTTTGTCAGTCCTAGCATCTATAACGTGAGTATAGTGCCCTTTGTTCCGATGCGCGTCGAAATTCCGCCGAATTACCTATCAACCAGAAGATTAGCGCGGCTCAAAAATGTTCATGGGTAACTCCACATTGGCGTTGCGGATTTTGGTGATAAAACGCGGTACTACCCCCGTCGCCGTATAGTAGCCGCTGATTTTGCCATCCGCATAACCCGTCTGGCGAAATTCAAAAATGTCCTGCGTCTGAATTTGATCGCCTTGTAAGCCTACCACCTCTGTGATACGGATAATGCGGCGTGTGCCATCGCGCATTCGCTCCTGATAGGTCAGCAACTGGACGGCGCTGGCGATTTGTTCCCGTACTGCCAACAAGGGCAGGGTCGGATTACCAGTGGTCGCCATCACCTCAAGGCGGCTGAGAGCATCGCGTGTCCCATTGGCGTGTAGATTAAAGATACTGCCATCATAGCCGATGTTGATGGCAAGCAACATGTCAATGACTTCACCCCCCTGCAATTCCCCGATGACAAGGCGGTCAGGGCGCATCTTGGTCGCACTGGAGATCAAGTCACGCATCGAGACCTCACCGTGCCCGTCCGGATTGGCAGGACGGGTTTCAAGAGCGACCCGACGTTTTTTATCAAGCCGGATTTCCGCCGAATGTTCGACGGTGATAATGCGTTCCTCATCGGGAATCATCTGGCACAGGATATTTTGCACACTAGTTTTGCCCGATCCAGTTCCCCCACATACGCCAATATTGATTCGGCCCAAAACACATACCTCTAAGAATTGAGCCATATCCTCGCTGATACAGCCATAGCCCAAAAGCTGATCTAGGGTCAGGGGTTGGCGTAGAAATTTGCGGATATTCATGACAGGCCCATTTAGTGAAATTGGCGGCAAAACCACATGAATCCGACTGCCATCTTCCATCAGACGAAAATCGGCAATCGGGTGATCTTCATCCAAGCGACGCCCCAATGCTGAGGCCATTGCCGTGATTTCGGTCAACAAGTGGTCATTGTTTTGATAGGGGGTTGGCACATCCACAAATGCCCCGTGTTTATCCACATAGACGTGGTTATAACCATCTATCAAAATTTCCATGACATCAGGGTCTTGCAAAACGGCTTCCAGTGAGGGAAGTAGAGCGAGTTGTTGGTCGGACATGGTAGGTTCTCCATGATATTTAGGTCGGTTAGTTCTGATTGTTGCACACTGCCCTAGTTCCCCAGAACGAGCAAACAACCAGCCCGACCCTGTTTATTTAACCAGTTCATAGCGCAGTGCCACCATCACCGCTTCGGTGCGGGAGGTGACACTCAGTTTGGAATAGATGTTGTCCAAGTGGAAATTGACCGTGCGCGGCGTTACCTGCATACGGGCAGCAATTTCTTTATTGGACAGCCCTTTTGCCAACCAACCCAGCACTTCAATCTCGCGTTCGGTCATGAAGGGCAGCTTGGGGAGATTCAATGTTGCGACCATATGAAAATTGGGCCGATATTGTGATTCAACCTCGACGCCAAGTGATTGCAGGTTTGAGATGGCAAAATTCAAAAAATCCGTGTCCGCTGAACTTGGACTGTTGTCTTCATAGAACAGCCTTAACTGCTCGTTTTGCATTGTCAACCGGAGTGTGGCGTCGGTAGCGTAACGCACAGAATGGGTCAGTGCATCTTGGATAGCACGGAATAGAGCCAATTCGACGGGAGGGCTAAGGCGTTTGGGTAGTTGGTCAATGGCCCATGCCATTCGCAGTGGGGTCGTTCGCAGGGTTTGACCGATCAACAATTCGAGGGCGGGCGTTAATCCAAGCGATTCCAGCATAGCAGGGTGCAAAGCGGCACCTAGATCGCGGATTTGTTGAAGGGCTTGGCGGGCCAAACTTGCCAGCACCGATGCGACCATCTGCGCTTGGGGATTTGTCGCCAAACTTTGTTCATAGACGGCGGCTTGAGCCAGCAGCAACTGAATAGGCTTGCCGATTTCAGCGTCTAATAAGGCAGCAAGGCGCTGACGTTCAACTTCAAGCATACTGACCGAAGCAGAGTCGAAAAATGGAGTGCCATCATCCGGTGTGGTCATCGCTGCAACCTCCGACACCCCATTGTACGCTTAGAAGGCCAAGAGTGCTTCCATTTTCTGTCGAATTAGGGCGATGGTTGGCACAACCCCCTCCATCAGTCCAGTGTTGAAGGGCACGGGTACAGAAGGCGAAGCGACCCGTTCAATTGGCCCGTCCAAATCCAAAAAGGCTTCAGCGGCGATAGTGGCAGCGATTTCTCCGCCAAATCCACCTAAGCTGATGTCCTCATGCACAATCAAGCACTTGCCTGTTTTGGCGACGGAGGCAAGGACGGCTGTCTTGTCCCACGGGACGATGGTGCGTAGATCAATAATCTCAATAGAGGCATTGAGGGGTTGGGCCGCCGCCTCGCAGCGTTCAACCATTGCGCCCCATGTCACTACTGTTAAATCTGTGCCTGCTTGGATAATATTGGCTTTGCCAAAGGGTAGCATATAGTCGTCACCGGGATAGGGTCGCCGCGCCCATGCCGCATCTAGCATAGCCCGATGTTCAAAGAAAATCACGGGGTCGTTGCCGCGTAAGGCCGTCCGCAATAAACCCACCGCATCCTCAGCGTTGGAAGGGAAAGCTAATAACCAGCCGGGAGCATGGGCAAAGACGATTTCACTGGTAACACTGTGCCAAGGATCGCCGATTTTACGATAGCCGCCGGGGATACGGACAACCATTGGGGCGGCGAAATTGCCCGCCGTGCGCCAACGAATCGTGCCACAATTGTTGATTTGTTCAGTGGCGGGGTCGGCATATTTGCGAAATTGGATTTCCGGCACAGGCATCAATCCAGCATAGGCCATACCAACCGCCCGCCCAATGATGCCTTCTTCGGAGAGACTGGTATCAAACACACGGTTAGCCCCATGTTTATGCTGCAAATCCATCGTCGCAGCATGTACCCCGCCTTTTTCACCCACATCCTCGCCAAACACCACACAGCGCGGATTGAGGGTTAATTCGACATCCAATGTACGACGGACAGCTTCAATCATATTGATACGACGGGGGTCGGTGATTTGAGGGACATCCGTGCCATGCGGCAGTTCGATACCCTCTACTATCAATCCCCCCATTTTCTGTGGCTGAGTTGGATCAGAAAATGCGAAGCGGGTAATCTGGTGAACATCTGGTTGCTGTTGGGCCAATGCTGCGGCGCTAGCTTGATGTACGGTCTGTTTGGCATCGGCGACAAGGGCATCCCACTCGGCTTCACTCAATAAATCCGGCACCATGACTTGATGCAAGGCTGCAATCGGGTCGCGCTGCCACTCGGCTTCCAAAATTTCTTTGGATTTATAGGCTTGATTGTCCACACTTGAATGACCCGATAGGCGGGGGACGGTCAGGCGAAGTAGGCCGGGTTTGCGTTGTGTACGCACATAATTGACCGCATTGTAGACCAAATCCGCCGTTTCAATCGGATGCGTACCACTGCCATCCCAAACGCACAAACTAGCAAATGAGGCGAGATTGGCGGCAATATTCGCGCCGGGAGTTTGAGCGGGCCCCTTGACCGAAATAGCGTACCCATTATCTTCGATCATAAATAAGAGGGGGAGTTCGAGGGTGGTGGCAATTGTCAGGGCCGACCAAAAACCATTACTGGCGACCGAGCCGTCTCCCCCACAAACCACGCCGATGCTTTCGGCATAGTCCGGATTATTGAGCTGCTCGGCATGATAGACAAGCGCCTGTGCCCAACCCGCCGCCGGGGTATATTGCGAACCGACATCTCCGGCCATGGGCAAGATAGTGGCTCGGCCTCGACTGGGCATATTAAACACCACCCCCACATCTCGCCCTCCGCTCAGGCTACCCGCACGAGCCATGTCGGAGGCAAAGGCTTCTTCGGGAGTTAGCCCACTGCCCAATAAAAAAGGGCGGGAGCGGTAATAGGGGCTGGCGGCATCATGAGGGCGGGTTAGCAGTTGGCTTAATAACAACTGTCCTAATTCGTGTCCGCGTGCCGAAAATTGATAATTTACTAGGCCTTTGGGGACGAGTTCTTGTTCTTCTAATTCATCTATCAATCGGGAAGTTAGAGCTAAACGGGCGACTTCATGCCAATCAAAAGCAGGATGCAGCGTCGTCAAAATATTTCTCTCCAAATACATGGGTGCGGCTTACACTCTGTATTTGATTTTAACACGTGGCCTAAAAAAATTAGCCACCTGTTCCCGAAATTCGCAGATGGCTAAATCAAATTTGATTGGATCGAAAATAGGAGATTAGTTTGGCACTAACCTCCTATCAGTTCAACTTATTGAACGATGTAGAAGCTGTCAATTGCGACTGTGCCGTCCGTTGCCACAATTTGGAGGGTATGGTTGCCCGGTTCAAGGCCACTGATGTTTGACCAATTGCCGAATATGGCGGCGTCTGACCAAGAAATCACGGTACGGATTGCCACATCATCAACCACGATGGTGAATGTTCCAAGTGATGGCCCGGTCAGGTAATTCACATTGATGCCTGTGCCATTAAATTGGAGGGTCAAGGCAGTGTTGGCATTACCATTTGAATTATTGGCGTGATTGCTGAGATAGCTGCCACCACTGGCGAGGGGTGTTGCGGTGTCTGACCATGCACCACCTTGAGCAACAGCCGGGTCATTGGATTCGACAGTATACGAGACAGGGGTGCTTGTATTGCCACCCGATGCACCACCAGCGTCACCGCCAGCGACTGTGTTACTGGTTGAGCAGTCGAAGGGCATGACGCTCCCAGCGACGAAGGTCTGATTGGAACTCTTGGTTTGAGCACTCTCAATCAGCGGCGGGAGTGTGCCATTAAAATTGCAGGCGTTTGGATAGGTCAGCCACTGTGCAGCGACCATACTCGCAAATGGGGCGGCAAAGGATGTACCTGCGATATAGGTGTTGTCGCCTATTGGATAGCCTGCGGCGGGGGCTAGAACGTTGCCATCGTGCGAGAAGCGCCACAGATCACCGTAATTACCCAGTGTTCCGCCGACTGCCACCACTTCGGGCCATGCCGCCGGGGTTAGAGGTTGGGCAAACAGCCAAGGCCGATAGTTGCCGGAAGCACCGATTGGGATGACTGCGAAATCGCCATTGCTGGTGGCGCTTTGCTGTTGATAGTCTTGCAGCAGGATGCGCAGATCAAACAGGTCGCCTTCGTCGCCATCAGCATCTACCAGTACGGCAATGTAATCATCTACCAACTCTTCTGGGACACCCAGTTCGTCGTGTACATAATCCACCAAACCATAGCCCACCGAATCAATGCACGGATCGGAATATTTGGTGGCGGTCACTGAGTAGCGGCGGTTATCCGGCCCGCGTAGCTGCCATGTGAGATTGCTGCCGTTAAACTGCACCCGGAAGACATCTTCATGCACGCCGGGCAGGAAAGTTATGGTTTGGCCTCTGTCGTTGCTGCGATTCGTGAACTTGTTTTGGCTGCCTACATCAATCGTCACCGAGGCACTGTTTTGATTTTCATAGCCAAAGCGAGCCGTGAAGACGCCGCGACCATTGTCCATGACGCATTCCAAAACGGGTTTGACGGGTTGGCGCGTTTGTGGGGGCAGGTTCTGTGGATTGCAAGGGGTTGAAGCCGCGCTTGCAATGACATATTTATACTGACCATTTGGCCCACGTACTGCCCATGCCAGCGCGAAATTGAAATCTACCGCAAAGGCATACTCATGCCGTCCCATTTCAAAGACACGGGGTTGTTCACGGTTATAGTCACCGGGGGCGAAGAAATTGTTCCAACCCGCAGGAATATTGACGACTTCATCGTTCAGGTTGTTATACCCGAAATAGGCAGTATAACGACCCCAACCGCGACGCTTTACACATTCCAAAACGGGTTCAACCGATTGTGGAGGCAGGGGTGTATTGGCTGCATTAATGGCTTCAAGCGCATCGCCGAATACAAAACCGGGATATTGAACGCCTTCTAGCACAGGCCCGGAGTGGGTGCAGGGGATGACCCCGAAGCTCAGATTGATGACAAAGTGGTTGTAGCCCTGTCCCATCAATCCGTTTGGCCCAAATTCGGCACTCGGCCCTTCAATTGTTTGTTGAATATCAATTTCCAAGCCATCTACCGCATAATCAACATCTGCACCGCTGACATCCATGGGGATAAGACGGATGCGGCTCATGTCTACCACATGCGAAAGGTCTTGGAACACACGCATCACCATGTTACCGTGCGAATCTGCACTGCTGAAGTCGTCCACAATCAGTACGGCGACAGGTTCAGTGTTAAATCCGGCCCCATTGGTGATGTCGGGCTGCAAATTCACAAGCCAGTCGTTGGAAATGGGATTGTCGCGGATTTCTTGCGCAATTTCTTCGGGGGTAATGCCTAAGCCTGTCACCGAGAAACCGAGACCCGTGACTGAGAAACCGAGACCCGTGACTGAGAAACCGAGACCCGTAACCGAGAAGCCAAGCCCTGTCACCGAAAAACCCTGTCCACCCAGCAGTTCGGGGGTCAGGACACACATTTCGATACTGGATACTTGGTTGCCCTCACCTTTGGCTGGTGCAGCGGGCATAATTCCTAACAGACTAAAAATAGTGGTCAGCAGTACCAATGCCAACACCACTATCCTAAACAATCTTGAGTGGTACATCCCCTATGCTCCCTTCCCCATAATTTTTTTCGGAATATGGGATAATTGCGGCTAGATAGCACATATAAAAGGGTCTATAAAACTTGATTACATTATACTATAGAATAAAGCCTCAACTTTTCTTCTCTTAATTATTAATGAAGGATGGTCTTTGACGAAATTTGACAGCACATTGACAAACCTAATTTGCCTCAATACTGCCTAGTAACAGTGAATTGAAGCGTGATTTGGTTATTTTGGAGACGTGCAAAGGGGAAAATAGCAGAAAAGTTGCATCTAAGCAGTTTTATTAAGGGTGGGCTTTCACCCCTTACAAGTTGTAAACCCGCCCTTGACAAAACTCATACAAATTCAAAGAAATTTTTTACAGGCTTCACGCTTGTTTAACGCTCAATAGCTCATCTACCACCGTATCGAGCCGTAATTGCTTGCCACGCTCGAGGGCGGGGTTTAATTTATCGGGCGGAAATTTTTGACCCAAATCCGTTAGGATTGGTTCAACGGCCATCTTCACCCCCGTATCTAGAGCGGGATGATTGACCACCATGCCCAACCATTCAGCCGCCTGTGTGTATTGACCATTTTCAATCTGAAGGCCAGCCAACTCGACCATCGTCTCTAACATTAAGGGGATTGCTTCGAGCGCTTTAGCTTCCTTGAGGGCTTCCTGTAGATACTTTTCGGCTTGGAACATGAGTTGATGCCCTCTTGCCACTACCCCAAGATTAATGAGTGAGTTGGCAATACCCGCCCGATCCCCGATTTCGCGGCGAATGGTCAGACCCTCCTTGAAATAGCGATGGGCCTCATCAAAATCTTTGGCATCTTTGGCTAACATTCCCAGATTGGTGAGCATGGAGGCTTGTCCGGCCCGATCCCCAATTTCGCGGCGTGTTACCATGCTCTCCTCAAAGTATTGTTTAGCGGCCTCGGTGTCGCCCCATGAGGCAGTAATCACCCCCAAGTTGCCCAAACCAGCGGCGGTTTCAAAACGCGCCCCGATTTGTTTGTGGATGTCGAGCGCCTCCGTCAGACAACGTTTGGCTTCTTCCATATTGCCCTGAAAATAATAGGTGAGGCCGAGATTATTAAGGCAGACCGCCATCCCTTGTTTGTCATTCAATTCGGTGCGGATGGCAAGGCTTTCTTGGTAATGCTGCTTGGCGTTGTCATAATCACCCCGCAGCCGCGCGATATTGCCCAAATTCTTGAGGGCGGTGGCTGTGCCTGCCCGATCTGCGATGGCACGTGCAATCTCAAGGGCTTGCTCGTTTAGCTTCAAGGCTTCATCATAAGCCCCCTGCATTTCCGTGACCAACCCCAACGCATTCAAGGCCTTGACCATCATCAACTGGTCATTTGCATCACGTGCTAGGGCCAAGCCTTCATTAAGATGTTGGGTCGCGGTGGCGTAATCACTCAGATTTTCATGCGACTTGGCAAGATCAACCAGCAGGGCCGCCCGTACTGCCTGCTTATCTTGAGGAGTGAGTTGCAAGGCGCGGTTATAGAGATCAATCGCCCCGCGTGAATTGCTGATGGCAAGCGCCTGTTCCCCCCCGATTTGGGCATAATTTGCTTCTTTGGCAGTATCCCCGGCGTGATGCCAATGCTCCATCAAATTGACGGCCTGCGCTTTGTCATTGGGATAGGTGGTTTCAATCGCCACGGCTACCTGACGATGCAATGCGATTTTTTCGGGTGGATTCAGGTCTTTTAAGATGGCCTCGCGGAGTTTATCGTGGGCAAAACGCCACTGTTCATCTTGGCGGTCAAACACGGCCACATTCGCACAAATATTGAGCCATGCCTCCAAATCGGTGTCACTATCGAGTTGAGCCAAGAGATCGAAGTCTAAGCGCCGACCAATAACCGCTGCCAATTTGAGCAAGGGGTGGAAAAATTCCGGCACACGCCCCAACCGCCGCTGGATAATTTGCTGGACACCCCCGGCAAAAATCTGTTCAGGAAGCTGCATCGCGCCAACTGCCTGCAAGCGCCCCGCCTCTTCAGCGAGCGCCCGCACCGTTTCGATCATGAAAAAGACATTGCCTTCGGTTTCACGCTGCAAAAACGCCAAGACCTGTGGCTGTTTACCTGCATCACCCAACATTGAGACACTCAAATCAGCAATACTGGTTTCAGATAGACGGTTCAGATTAATCAGTTCAATGCCGGGTAGCTCATTGGGCAGTTCGGGCATTTCATCGTGGCGATAGCTACCTACCACCAAGAGGGGCAGTGGTTTGCTGCTTTCAACGAGCATTTTGAGGGGTTGAAGGCTGATTCCGGCCCAATGTAAATCCTCTAACAGCAAGAGAGTCGGCTGTTTTTGTTTACGGAATAGATCAATGATAGCAAGATTTAGACGCTGCTGGCGGGCTTTTCCTTCCAACACAGGCGCATCAGGGATTTCGCGCCCTACGAGGCTGCTGATGTCCGGCAAAATTTCTTTGAGAACCCCGGCTTCAATATCATTGAGTTCCGTTGAGAGCACCAAACGCCGGATGGGGTCTTGCCAGAGTTGATACGGCAAGCCGCCTTCTGCAACAGCTTGACCACGAATGACCATTGCCCCATCTACCAGCGATTGGATGCGGAGTTCATCTAATAGGCGCGATTTGCCGACGCCACTTTCACCACCGACTAGCCACGCGCTACCGTGTCCTTCAATCGCGTTAATAAGGGCAGCCGATAACATGCCCAATTCTTCATCGCGTCCAACAAAGCTGGCAGCCTGCAAAAAGCTCTCGCGCACCGCTTGGCTTTCTTCGTAGACAGGCTGTCCAATAACCTGATACAACTCGTTTATGACATCTTGGGCGTTTTGATAGCGGGCTTTCGGGTCTTTCGCCATCAGCTTGCCAACAATCGCCGCAAGGTCTTGCGAGGGCATTGACACATCTTGCTGTGTTACCCAATGAATTTGGGCCTGTTCTGAGGGAATGACATCTGTTTTAACCGGGCGTGTTTTGATACTTGCCAATTGCTCGGCGGTCAAGTTGGTAATCGTTTTTAGATCGGGTTCACTATAAAACACACTGCGGATAAGTTTATTGATATTGGTGGTATCAAAAGGGTAGCGTCCGGTAAAAAGCTCATAGGCCATGACTCCCACTGCATACAAGTCGGCGGTTTGGCTGGCTCCGGCGCGACTAATGACTTCGGGGGCCATATAAGTCACTGTGCCTTCGACCACTTCACCTGCCTGCTGTACTTGGGCGGTGGCAAGGCCAAAGTCTAGGACACGCACGGTTTCACCATCTTCAACCAACACATTCGCTGGTTTTAGGTCGCGGTGTAAGATGCCGCGCCGATGGAGATAGGCCATCGCCTGTAAAAGCTGAATCAGTAGGTCAATTTTTTGATCAAGACTGGCCTTTGCGCCAACTTCGAGAATGGTCTGGGGCTTCTCCAAAAGTGTCATCGTGAAATAGGGCTGTTGATTGGTATCAAAGCCGTAGTCCTCGACCCCGATCACATTGGGGTGACGCAGGGAGGCAAGGGTCTGAAATTCGCGGGCTAAGGATAAACGCAGTCGGGAGGAATCGGACTCCGGTGATGCCCCGCCTGTGGGGATTAACACTCGCTTGAGCGCGACAGCCTGTCCTGTGAGGCGGTCTGTAGCCCGATAGACGGCTCCCATTCCACCCTCACCCAATTTTTCATGCAGTTGGTAGCGATTACCAAGCAATGTCATTAGTTATCTCCGACCATAAATAAATAGTCCGTTGACGCTTTTCGCATAAAACCATTATGATTTATTATAAATCAATCCAAAAATGATGCACTAGCGCCAAAAGTGGTTAAAATAAGGTTAATTTTGCACACAAATCCATTCTATTCCTGACCAGTGACATCCTAACGGGATTTTTTGAGCATCTTGCTTACCAACGCAGGGCAAGCTAAAATGACGGGGTTATAAGCAATTATCGCCCGCCCTGCATCATCAACCGCAGCAAATTGGAGGGTATTGTGGGCCGTTGGAAAGATAAATACGTAATCGGCATCACTGGCAATATTGCCACCGGCAAAAGTCTGGTGCGGAATATGCTTCAGCATCTCGGCGCTTATACAATTGATGCGGATGGATTAGCGCATCAAGTAATGGCTCCCAATGCTCCTGCCTATCGTCCCGTAATTGAGTGGTTTGGCAAGTGGATTGTGTCGCCCGATGGTCGCATTGATCGGGGCCGTCTTGGGGCGGTGGCGTTTTCTCATCCCGAAGCCCTCAAGCAGCTAGAAGCGATCACCCATCCCGTTATCAGTCGTGCGATTGATACCTTGATTAGTCGTGCGCCACAAAAAGTCATTGTGGTGGAGGCTATCAAGCTGCTCGAAGGCCAATTGGGAAGCGGGGTAGATGCAATCTGGGTCGTGGATGCGCCGCTAGAAGTTCAATTGCAGCGCCTCATGAAGACACGCGGCCTTTCTGAGACAGAAGCTCGTAAGCGGATTGCTATTCAGAATCCACAGGTTGATAAACTGCGTGCCGCGTCGGTAGTCATAAAAAATTCTGGTACTCCGAATGAAACATGGGCACAAGTGCAGGCGGCATGGGCCAAGATGAACAGCGCCGCACCGGGTACACCCGCTCCTAAGCGCACCACCGACACGATGCGAACCGTTACCGATCAGGAAATTGGTGAGGTCGTCATTCGTCGGCCTCGGCGCGAAGACATGAGCCGAATTGCAACCTTTATCAATAAGACCAAAAATACTCGCCTAACCGATGCCGATATTATGCTCAGTTTCAGCGAGACCTCCTATTTGGTGGCTGAATCCAAGCATAATATTATTGGCGCGATTAGTTTTGTGGTCGAAAATCTGATCACCCAGTCGCGCGAAATGATCCTGCCTCCGGGTATTCCGGTTGCGCCCGTATTGGGGCCGCTCATCGAAGAAATGGAAGAGGCATCCAAATTGCTACAAAGCGAAGTCGCCTTTGTCTATCTGCGCGAGGCCGAGTCTGCCCCGATTATCCAATTGCTCAAAGATAAATTGGGTTATCAGGTCACCAAAATTGAAGAAATTAAGTTCCCGGCATGGCGTGAGGCCGTTCGCAGTTCGCAGCCACAAGGGACGATTATCCTATCCAAGAAACTGCGTGAAGAGCGCGTATTGACCCCCATTTGATGTTGTGGGTGGCCTATTTCCAAGACCGTATTCTGAATCAAAGGTGTAATGACTTGTGGAACGCTTAAAGCAAATCCCCGGCCTGAGTAATGTGATTGCGATTATTGATCGCTATCCGCGCATTTCGGCATGGGTGGTATTGTCGGTTGGCATCATTGCCATTTTGATTTATGAAGCCCGTGATGTGGGCCTCACCACCACAAACTGGATTGCGCTGATCGTCGCTTCGATTGTCGTGTCTGGCTTGTGTATCTGGATTGTCAGTTGGGAAGATCAGGACGAACAAGTGGCTGCGGCCACCGATAAAGCGGTCAAGGTCAAGAGTGACACACCTTCCAGCAGCGAATCTGCTTCGAACGGTCAAAAAGTCTAATTTGGCTTGGGCTGTCTCGATACCATAAGAAGACATATGGGGAGGTCACTATAACCTCCCCTGTTTGTGTCTATTGCAGACCCCATACCCGAACCGTGCCGTCAAAACTACTCGAAATTAAGCGTGTGCCATCCTGTGTAAAAACCATATTGGTCACTTGCGTGGTGTGTCCATGAAGGGTCGTTACTAGAGACTGAGAGCTGATATTCCACAGATAAATTTCTCCGTCATAGCCAGCTATCGCTAATAGCCCTCCATCTTGGCTAAAGGCGAGGGCGCTGTTTCCACCGATATGCTTGACATACGCTTTTTCCTGCCATGTAGCGGTATCCCACAAAATGAGATTTTGTTCCCTATCTACTGAGGCCAGCATCGTTCCATCAGCCGTGATCGCAATCGCCCTCACATATCCGCTATGACCCTCGACCAAATGGTACTCTTCAGGGTTGGTACTATCCCAAACTATCAGAGCACGGCTCTCGGTTTGCACAAAAATAGCCGTCTTATTATCTGGACTGAAGATAAGGTCACTGATCAGATAGAAACTACTCGAGGAATTTGGAATGTTTAATGACCCTCTCGGCTCCCCAGACGCCACATCCCACAAAGTTAATATGTCTTCCGAAAATGCCCCAGCGGATACCATTTGGCTGCCATCTGGGTTGAAGGCCACCTGAGCAGCAATATAACCTGTCGAAATGGTGGTTGGGTTTAGATAATCTGTGGCAAAATCAGGCACTCCTAGACCGGAATTGCTTGTATCCCAAAGGTCTAAACCTTTTTCCCCGCCTTGCAAACCTATTGCTAAAAGAGGGCTGTTCGGCTTGAATTGAATATCATATAAAAAGGTATTTGGTTCATCAGGCGACCAATTGGTGGTTAACTCACCTGTCTGTAAATCCCATACAGCGACATAACCAATCTGCGTTCCAGCGGCCACCCTTGAACCATCGGAACTGGCTGAAATCATGGTAAAGGGATCATTAAAAGCGTGGATAATCGTCGCCACCTTAGAGTCGCCGTTGGCTGAAATGTTCCAGATTATCACGGTGCCATTTAGATCCCAAGTAGCTAGTTTTTGACCATCGGGGCTAAACTCGACACCAACGGGGTTATCGAAACGTATAGATTCCCCGTCAAGTTCTACCGGCAGTGTTTCTGTCGTTTCTTGGTCTGCGACACTCCAAAGCTGTACTTGCCCGCCGAAAGATACCGAGGCAAGGATATCCTCAGTTGGACTGTAATCTATACCGTTTAGTTGATTAACCGAATCCCTGAGACTTATCAGAGGCTTGTTTTGGATTGCGGGGCTATTTTTAGCAATGTTCCAAATGTAAATTGAGCCGTTCCAAGTTGATGCTGCAATTTGCTTACTATCATTACTATAGGCAAGGCCGGAGATACGTTTATCCATACCAAGCAGGGTAGTGACCAAATTTTTCTGCTCGATATCCCATACTAAGACGGCGGGCTGAACACTCCAACGTGAAAAACCTTCACGATCTACAGGTGTGTAGATATCTCTCATGCCAGCCGCCGCAAGGGTTATGCCGTCAGGTGAAAAACTTAGCGCTTCAATACTTATTGGGTTGGCAAAAAAGTCGCTAAATACAATCAATTCACGACCTGTTTCTACTGACCAAACCCGCACGCTTTTATCTTCGTCCCCGGTAGATGCGATAATTTGGCTGTCTGGGCTAAAAGCAAGATGCAGTGCCCGCCCTTGATGGGCTTCGATTTTCATTTTTAGTGTGTTGGTATTTGTTTCCAGAAGATTCACTGATCCATCGTTGGTAGCAACTGCAAATAATGAACCATCAGGACTGTAGGCCGCATCATTGATGTAAGTATCGCTCTCAACAAAATGCGGTGCCGTATCAAAATCGCTTGTGTCATAGAACCAAATGCCCAGTGCCCCATACAAGGCTAATTCTTTTCCATCAGGCGACCAAACTGCCCCGTTCATGGTGCCTGTCCCAAACCGCTGCAATTCGACCAATTGAGTAGCGTTTTCAGCAGTGATAGGGGAGACGCCAGTCTGCTCTTGATTGGGAGTTAGGGTTAGATCTTGGTGCAGGCTAGGATTGTTGCTGGGCCGGATAACCTCGGCTTGCACGGTTGCGTCGGAGTCGGCTTGGTGTAAATTCTGTACCGATAGGGCGAATCCCCCAATCAAAATCATAAGAATTGTAGCGGCAGCTATCATCCATTTGCGGCTTTGGGAACGCTGCCAAAGGCGATAGGGATGTTCACGTAGGCGGCGGGCTTCAGCCATAAATGCAGCACGGGTGGCACTTTCATGTGCTGGATTAGGTTCGGGGATATTCCGCATGGCGTTTGTGATTTGTTCTTCAAAGGGCTGGTTGTTCATGAGGTTCTCCTTCGATTTGTTGTTGAGGGTCAAGTTGGCAGCGCAGCGCGGCAAGGGCACGATGTTGGAGGGCTTTAACCGCCCCAATCGTGGAATGTAGGATATGGGCGATTTCAGTGTTCTCTAGACCTTCTAGAAAATGCAAGATAATGACGGCTCTTTGCTGAGGGGTTAGCTTATTCAGAGCAAGATGGACACGCTCGGTTTCATGGGTAATATAAAGGTGTTCATCCATACCTGCTTGGGCATCTGCAAGGTTTTCATCTAATGGGATATGATCTCGAAAAACCAAACGACGTGACTCATCAATTGCCAAATGATGGGCGATTTTGAATAACCACGCCGTGAGGTTTTTTTCTGGCCCCTGACCTTTATGCAGTGCTTCCAAAAAGCGCTGAAATACTTTCGCGGTCAAATCCTCGGCTGTTTGGACATGTCCAGTTTGGTGATAGAGATAGCGATATAAAGGGCGATAGTAGGTATCAAAAATAGCGGCTAAGGCTTGTTCATCAAATTTACGTGCGCGGCGTAAAAGCTGTATTTCGCTCTCCACAATTTCAGTCCCCAAAAATGATGTTATTGAGTTCTGTTGTTTAAGACGCACAGTCGGCTCAAGAGATACGGGCAAGCTGCGTTTCAATTTTCTAGCTGACTTTTAATAAGAAATTAGGTTGTCTGAAGGGGGTATTCTCGGTTATAGTTTTAAAGGTTTTTTACCCTGCACCTTGACAATCTAGCCTAAAGGGGGAGTTCCCAAATTGTCACTACCCAGCATTATCGCCGTTGACGGCCCGGCAGGTTCCGGGAAAAGCACTATTTCCCACCAATTGGCTGAACGTTATGGGTATTTGTTCATTGACACGGGTATTTTTTATCGCACGATGACTCTCGTGGCCCTCCGCGCCAACATCGCTTTTTCGGACGCTGAAGCCCTCACCACTCTTACACACCAAACCCGCATTGATATACATCCCAAAAATGGGGATTCGGCTCACCCCTATACCGTCCTTGTCGCAGGCGAAGATGTCACTGACCAAATCCGTAGCCCGCAGGTAGAAGCGTGGGTTTCCACCCTCTCCGCTATTGGTAGCGTCCGAGCCGCTTTAGTCGAACAGCAGCGCCGGATTGCCTCGCAAGGCAAAATCATTATGGCAGGCCGCGATATTGGCACGGTTGTGTTGCCAAATGCCGATGTGAAGTTGTATATTGACGCCTCAATTCAGGAACGTGCCCGTCGTCGTTATCATGAACGCCTCAGCAAGAACCAAACCGCCAATTTGAAGGACATTGAAGCCGCCATGATTGAGCGAGATCGTATTGACAGCCAGCGCGAAGTATCCCCATTGCGTCAAGCTGAAGATGCCATTTACATCAGCACCGATAACAAAACTATCGAGCAGGTGCTGGATGAAATCGGGGAAAAATTGGAAATCTGGCAGCCCGCCTAGTTTTCTTCCGTATAGATTTTAAGCCGCTTACCATCACTTACCAGTTCAATCGTGCCATTCCGGTCAGTCCGATATACGCTCCGGTTGCTGAAACGCGCCATCACGCCTGAATCAGCACCGGGGTCGCGGCTGGCGGGGTCATATTGAACGACAACCACCTGCGGATTGACGGCCTCAACCCACGCGGCGCTGTTACTATCCGGCGCGGCGTGATCGGCGGTTTGCAGCACATTTGCCTGAACCAGATGACGACTGTCAGTCAGTAATGCCTGTTCCTCGTCTTCATCTAGGCTGTTGGTAAATAGGAACACTGATTCGCCATATTGCAGGCGGAGCACTAATGAATTCGCATCCACTTGGGGCGCGACAACGGTCATTTGGACGCCATCCCCGGTTTGAATTTGATAGCCTGCCTCGGCTTGGATAATCGGGGTTTTGTCCTGTTGCAAGGCTTGAATGAGGTTGTAATAATCTGCTTCAGTGGTATCGCCGACAGAGGTAATGGCAGCTTTGATTTCATAGCGTTCCACAACGGTCAACAGGGCGCTGATGTCCTCCGGTTGATCGCTGGTAATCCACAGCACATCAATCTGGCGATTATTCGGCGGCAGGTGATCGCCTAATTCAGTCAATAGTCGTGTAGGATAGCGCCCCCCATCAATCAAAAAGACTGCCCCATCCGATGATTCAATCAAGGCACTGTTACTTTGCCCCATATCCAGATATACCACATGCAGTTCACCATCGGGTTGGCGTATCAATGCTTGGACGATGAGGCCCAAAATCACTGTGCCAATCACAGGTAGCACGAATTTGGGAATCAAGTTGAGTTGCTGGCGGCGCTCTTTGAGCAGATTTTCATACCAGCGTGGACGGGTGGCAGTCAAAAATGCCAACCCAATCGCGGACATCCCGCATAACATCAAAAACCACCCCGGTAAGAAGATTTCGAGGGATGCCCCCGGTAATTTGGCAAAAGTGCGTACCATCGTGGTTGTCCATGTCAAAAACAGCCATGCCGCCTGATACAGCAGCGTTCCGGCGGGTGCATATATGAAACTGATCAAGGTTGCCATGCCCCCTAAAATCAACACGAAGGATTGCACAGGCACGATTAACAAATTGACCACAGGCGCGTAAACCGATAAGCGTCCAAAGTAGAATAAAATCACGGGCAGGGTCGAGACTTGGGCCACCATACTGACGACCAGCGGCTCGGATAGGAATTTAGAGGCTTCCCCTCCGGCTGATTTTCCAAAATGGTGCTGCATGAACTTGCGGAAGGCTTTATCAGCGGGTGCTACAAGCAGAGCCAGCCCCAACACCGCTGCAAAACTCAATTGAAAGCCGATGTCCCACAGTACATAAGGGTTTAATAGGGACATGAGCAGCGCGGCAAACGCTAACGAGGCAGGGGCATAGGTTTTACGTCGCATCCCATCGGCAGTGATGAGGAGGCCGCTCATGATGGCTGCCCGGACAACTGCCGCATTCGCCCCGACAAAAATGGTATAAAGAACGATCACGACGAGGCTGAAAAAAATTGCCCATGATTTTTTCGGTAGCAAACTGCTGAGTAGCGATTTGACGATGGCGGCGATGAGGGTCATGTTGAAACCCGAAATCGCAATTACATGAGATGTCCCGGTGGTGTTAAAAGAATCACGCACTTCTTCAGATAGACGTGAATCATCCCCCAACAAAATGCCACTGAGTAAACTGGCTTGGGGTTCGGGCAGGGCGTCTTCAATAAAACCACGTGTCTGGTCGCGTAAATCCAATAGGTCTTTTTTCCACCAGCGCCCCTGATGTTCATCCAATTTTTGGAACGTCTGAAGCTGCATGGTGCTGAAAACGCCTTCACGGGCCAGTTTTTCCTGATACGAGAAGGTGTCAAGTTCGGGTGGAGGGAATAACTGCCCTGTCACCAACAACCGATCTCCATATTGTACATGGGTGTTGGCAGGTAGGCGCACCAAAACCAAACCTTCACGGGGTTGCTGTTTGCCTAACCAGATGGCTTCATCGGCTTTGAGCCGCACGTTGGTATAGGTCTCGTGGACATCCGGCGCATCCCATACCACGCCAAAAATTGTCACGATGCCCTGATTGTTGAGGTGGGAGATGTGGTCAGGTGATTTTTCTGGTAGAGCCTCCTGTAAACGCAATGCCCCTAACGCGAAAAAGAGGCCACAAGCGATGTACAGTCGCCAGTCTTTGCGATCTCGGAACACCACTAATAGGCAAGCCAAAATGGTCGCGGCGATGCCATAGGGCCAGCGTTCATCGAGCAGTTCGGCAAAGACAATCCCGCCTGTCCAGCAGAGGGTTAAGTAGATGATGGTCATGATTAGCTCAAAAGTCTAAATCTACTCAGGTAGAGGTGGCCCAATAATCGGAGTAATGGTATCAATGCACGTTCCACCTGTCCCTAGAAAGCCGTCTTGTTCTTGAAACGTAAATATGCCCTCAAAATCCTGTCCTGCGACCTTGCCTTTGGCCCGAACCACATCACCTTCTTCGTAATAATCACGCACGGAGTTTTCTATATCCGGGCCATAATTGGCTGCAAGGTAGCGTGTATAATTTTCCGCTTGTGACCCCTTGCAAAGTATCTTGTAATCAAGCAGAGTGTCGGCATCATCTGATCCAACCCATACTCGCACTTGCCACGTTTTACTATGTAGTACGGCGATATATAGACCAAGACAGAAGACTACACAGATAATCAGCATCCCAACCAGAATTGCCAGCCATCGCCGCAATCGTGCCATTTTCCCTAGTCCCCAGTAGTAGCACAATGTTTTATACACATAAGTATCTCCTCTCTTTAAAAATCTGCCAAATGAAAACAAAAAGACAGACTTTGACGCCTGCCTTTGCTGATTTCAGATTTGAGAGGGCTTGGATCACCGAGCGTAATCAACCGCCCGTGTTTCGCGGATAATCGTCACCTTGATCTGACCGGGATATTGCATGGTCTCCTCGATTTTCTTGGAGATGTCACGGGCCAGATGCACAGCGGCGAGGTCGTCAATGTCGTCGGGTCGCACCATAATGCGTACCTCACGCCCGGCCTGTAGTGCATAGGACTGCTCGACTCCGGTGAAGGCGTTGGCGATGTCTTCCAACATCCGCACACGCTTGATATAGGCATCCAAACTTTCGCGGCGTGCCCCCGGACGAGCACCAGAAATGGCGTCGGCGGCCTCGACAATGAGCGCCTCAACCGATTCCTGTGGGACTTCATGGTGATGGCTGGCGATGCAGTTCACAATCTTTTCTGGAACGCCGTATCGCTTGCAGAATTCCGCGCCGATGATGGCATGGGGGCCTTCAACTTCGTGGTCAATCGCTTTGCCGATGTCGTGCAGCAGACCGCCTGCTTTGGCAAGATTGACATCCGCCCCCAATTCTGCCGCGATCATACCAGCTAAATGCGCGGTTTCGATGGCGTGGGCGTGCATATTTTGCCCATAGCTGGTGCGGAATTTCAGCTTACCGAGCAGTTTCAGAATTTCGGGGTGCAAACCGGGGACACCTGCTTCATATGAGGCGCGTTCGCCTTCTTCACGGATGGCCCGTTCGACTTCTTTGCGGGTGTCCTCTACCAATTTTTCAATGCGAGCCGGGTGGATACGCCCATCGAGCACCAGTTTAGAAAGCGCACGTTTGGCGACTTCACGCCGCACGGGGTCAAAGCTGGAAATCGTGACGGCTTCGGGGGTATCGTCTACTACCACGTCCACGCCTGTCGCTTGCTCAAAGGCGCGGATATTACGCCCGGCACGGCCAATAATGCGCCCTTTCATATCATCGGAGGGCAGCGGCACCACTGAGACGGCGATTTCGCTGACCTGATCGGAAGCCAAGCGCTGAATTGAGAGGGCGATAATGTCACGGGCACGGTTATCGGCCTCGGACTTGGCTTCTTCTTCAATTTGGCGGATGAGGCGTACCATGTCTTGGCGGGTATCTTTTTCCACTGCCGCCAACAATTCCTGTCGGGCTTCATCTCGGGTCATTTCGGCGACACGTTCTAATTCAGCGGTGCGTTCATCCCACAGCTTTTGCAGTTCGTTATTGCGCTTGTCGAGATTGCTCTGACGGCGATTCAATTCCTTTTCGCGCTGTTCAAATTTCTCCAGTCGCTTGTCAAATTCCTCACGACGTTTGGTTTGCCGTTCTTCTTCCCGATCTAATTCAAGGCGTCGTTTTTTGGCGTTGCGTTCGTTTTCCTCCTGAATACGTAGGGCTTCGTTTTTGGCCTCAATTTCGATTTTGTTTTTATTGGCTTCCGCCTCACTCACAATTCGTTGGGCTGCGGTTTCGGCCTGTTGAATTTTATTCGTTCCTTGCCGTTTCTGATTGGTGGTGATCCAAACAGTGGCAGCAATCAGACCTACGACTAGGCCGACCACCGCCGTGATGATTTCCATGATCTTTACTCCTCAATTGTGTCGTCATCCCCATTTAAATCCGTAAAAAACGGGTCGCCGTCCGTCTCAAGCTGTTCAATAAGCTGATCTATCACCGTGCGGACGGTCTCATAGTCAAAACCACGTCGCATCAGAAAACTGGTCATCTTCTGTCGAAAATCACGTTTATCGGTGCGGCGCAGGGTGCGTGCTTTTTTCTCAGCGGCACGCAAAGCCACTGATTCACTATCTTGATCGCGCAACGCTTCATCAATGACGTTGGAAGGCACGCCTTTCTCGCGTAATTCCATACGTAGGGCCATTGCCCCACGCGGACTAGATTCTTGGCGGTTCTCTACCCAATAATGGGCAAACTCAGTGTCATTCAGATAGCCAGCCGCTTCCAAGCGCCCGATGACCATATCCACAATGCTGGTCGGGGTCTTCTTTTCAGCCAGCTTGCGGCGCACCTCACTGATACTGCGCGGACGGGTCGCCAAAAATCGCACAGCACGTTCATAGGCCTGCGTCAAATGGTCGGCATCTTGTAATTGTTGGATCTCGGCATCGCTGAGGTGTTGGCCTTTACGAAGTGGGGCGGCTTCCATCAATCCCAAGCTGAACACATATTCTCCATCGAGAAATATATTCACACGGTTCTTGTTATTTTTCTGGATTTCCAGCCCACTTATTTTGCCTGCCATGCGTCCGATACCTCTCACCACTAAAACGCAAACAGCCGCAGGTGTAGCCACCCCGGCTGCAATCCACACATTATACTTATGACCAGCCACGAGAAATTAGATAAATGAAAACACGCCTAGTTCATCGAAAGCGTTTACATAGGACTATAGAATAGGCCAAATACCTAAAATTCCAATCTCGCCCAGATTGCTTTCTGAAGAAAAGTACGCGCTCCTAATCTCTCGACTATCGAATCAATGCTCTCACAACCGCAAATAAGGGCTGTGGATTGTTTATCATGGGTCTAGTTCGGCGGTGCAAATAGGGTCAAGACTCACAAAGGATAAATAGTTTTTGAGATGTCTAATATTTGCTAATCGCCTTCGCAGTAAGTTGGGTAATTCCCCTAGATACAGAGGGCTTCCAACTGTTTTACGCTAATCCGGATGATCGCACGGCACCGGATAGTTTTATTCTCATCCCACCCCATTATAAACATGATGGTTGAGGGAGGGATAAGGCTACCTATACCCTATTCCCTATAAACGGGAAATTTGTTTTGACCGACAACTTTTTGTCTGGCACTTGATGTCTAATGTGAGATTGCAGTGGTGACTGCAATGCAAATTTCAGATTGTTAATCTTATGTAAAATTATGCCTTAAAATCAAAATTTATACAACTTATGATTTGGCAAAATCATCAATGCGGGGGAAGCCAGCCAAATGGAGGCTCATCTAGACCTTCAGGGTCGGCATCAAAACGTTGCTGGGGTTGGAGCAAGGGGCGGCGCTGACGAGTGGCTTTGCTGCCTTTGGCAAGTTGGCGCAGGTGTCGTGCAAAAATGATGCGATCTTCATAAGCATCTGGTTTGAGGGCTAATTGGGCCATGCCACGTGCCGCAATATCCACCGGCAAGGGCAGCATTCGACTAGCCAAGAGGCTGAAGGGAAAAATTGCACCAAAGAACGAAAGAAACTGTATACCTAAGTTGCGACCACTGGGGGCAAACAGGCTGGGGGCACGAACGATTGTCCAGTTGAGGCCGCTATTCCGCAAATACTCCTCAGCTTCGCGTTTGCTGCGAATATATTCGCCTATCAAGGGACGGATGACAGCACTCAGCAAAATCATGCGTGGTACACCATCACTGACCGCCATGCCTGTCACATTTCGCGCCGAGACCAGATTGATCTGCTGATAGGTCAGGCCGCGCTCCGGTTCGGCCCGTGTGCTACCGACCAGATGCAACATAACATCGTGACCACGTGCTCGACCTTTAAGACTGGCCTTGTTCCAGACATCGGCATAACTGAGTTGGATGCGATCACCGAGGGCTTGCAGTTTTTCTTCCTGACCGGGCCGCACCATGACTGTGACGCTTGCTCCAGCCTCAACCAACGCGGCAACTACTCGAAAGCCCAAAAATCCTGTTCCACCCGTCACCAAGACACGGCCTGATTCTCGCCCCGGCATTAGGACTCCGTTTCAGAGGGTGTGGTCACGTCCGATTTGGGGGTGACGCTTTGTTCACGCCATTTCCACGCAGCGAGTGGGGCGATAAAATCATGACGGGTCATATACACATGAATGGGTGTAATGGAAACGAACCCTTCATACACCGCCCAGATGTCCGTGCCTTCAGCTTTGACATCACCGGATGGTTCGACACCGCCGATCCAATAATAGGGGCGGCCAAAGGGGTCAATGCGTTTATCTAAGACATCCCGATAGTCACGGACACCTTGTGTCGTAATTTGGATGCCCTTGATCTGATCCACTTTGCGGTTGGGAAAATTGACGTTTAGGCAGGTGTGATAGGGCAGGCCATGTCGCAGCACTTCTTTGGTGATGCCTTTTGCCAGTTCCGCCCCAGCGCTGTAATCCGAATCGGGAGTACGGCTGTCCAACGAAAAGGCGATAGCAGGTAGGCCAAAAATCGCCGCTTCAAGGGCCACGCTAACCGTGCCGCTGTAGGTCAAATCTTGGCCCAAATTGGCCCCGCTGTTGATGCCGGATACCACAATATCCATCTTCTCTTCAATCAACCCCATCACGGCAAGGGCGGCGCAATCCGAGGGTGCACCATCTACCGCAAAGGCTTTTATTTCTGGCGGGAATACTTGAAAGGTCGGCACAGCCCGCAGCGGACGAGTCAGCGTTTTGCGATGCCCACTGGCACTCTGATTATTTTCCGGAGCCACCACCCAAACTTGCCCTAAATCTAACATGGCGGTTGCCAGCGCATAGAGACCGGGGGCAAAAATGCCATCATCATTGGAGACAAGGATATTGACCATGCCTGTACCTCATAGTTGGTAAATGGATGAGCCATCCAATCATAGCAGGCTCTTATTGTGCATCAATAGGCATATTTCATGGGAAATGGACTTGTTCATGCAAATCGGGAATGGAGACCTTTTCCAAATTTAGCTCATTAGTGAGTCGCTGCGAAAGGGCATTGGCCTGTTCCATCTCACCATGTACCAAATATGTGTGACGTGGCGGTTTCTTCATCGTCTTGACCCAATCCACTAATTCATTACCATCAGCGTGACCAGAGAGGCCGTTCATTTTGACTACTTTTGCTCGGACGGGGTACTCCTCACCAAAAATGCGAACGGGTGAGATATGATCTACTAAACGACGGCCTAGCGTATCGGGGGCTTGCCAACCGACGATTAAAATGGTGTTGTTGGGGTCTTCAATACGATTGCGAAGATGATGCAGAATACGTCCCGCTTCGCACATCCCACTGGCGCTGATCACGATAAATGGCCCCGTCATGTCGTTGAGGGCTTTACTCTCTTCAACGCGCCGTGTATACACCAATTTTTCAAACCCAAAAATATCATCGTCCCCATAGGTCAGCATATAATCGCGCACATCCGAGTCATAAGCTTCGGGATGCAGCCTGAATACCGACGTGGCATCAATCGCTAAAGGCGAGTCCACATAGACGGGCAGTACGGGAATTTTGCCTGCGCTGTGCAATTTTTGAATAAGGTAGACAATTTGCTGGGTGCGTCCAACGGCAAAGGCGGGAATAATCAACACGCCCCGTTTTTGATAGACCGTATTAATCAATTCAGCGAATTCCGCCTCAAGGTCAGCAATGGGTTCGTGCGTCCGTCCTCCATAGGTACTCTCCATAATCAGCACGTCCGCGTAGTCAATTGGTGTGGGGTCGAGCAAAATGGGCAATCCTTTTCGTCCAATATCGCCGCTAAAGACTAGTCGAATGTCCCGTCCGGCGTCTTTATCCTCAATATCGAGCATCACAATCGCGCTACCGAGCATATGGCCTGCATCTACCAATGACAGGTGAACACCCTCCAAAATCTCCCGTGACTGCTGATAGCTAATCCCGACAAAATTACGCAGGCTATTAAAGGCATCCTGTTGAGTATACAGCGGTTCAATTGGAGCTTCCCCACGACGTTTGTGCTTTTTGTTGACAAACTCCGCGTCCTTTTCTTGGATATGGCCGCTGTCGGGCAGCATCGCCGCCGCAAGATCACGGGTAGCGTGAGTGGCATAAATTGGCCCTTGATACCCCCGTTTGACAAGGGTGGGAATATTCCCTGAATGGTCAATGTGGGCATGAGAAAGTACCATCGCATCCAGTGTTTTGGGGTCAAAGGGTAGGCGACGGTTACGCTCATTGGCCTCGCTGCGTTTGCCCTGATACATGCCACAATCGAGGAGTAAACGATAACCATTGACCTCAATGAGATGCTGCGAACCGGTCACAGTACGGGCTGCCCCATGAAACGAAATTTGCATAGTCCTAAACCCCTTTCAGTAGGTTTAATAACTCATTGCCATATTTGGCACGACGGTGTGGGCCAATCTCTTGAATCACCGCTAATTCTTCCTCGGTTTTGGGATGTCGCAGGGCCAGCACCCATAGCGCATTTTTGGAAAGGATAACATTGCTTTCCACGCCACGTGACAAGGCTTTTTCTTTGCGCCACGTATGCAGCGCCTCATAACGTGCAATCACTTCGGGAGATGTGCGTGACTGTGGATTGCGACGAGGGGGTATTTCATTTTTCCCACGAGCAACCGTCTCTAGTATAGCCTTCCCATCACGCTTGACGATTTGCTTGGTGATACCGGAAATCTGTTGGAGAGCAGAGGTAGATAGTGGACAGATCGCCGCTATGTCAACAAGGGTGGAGTCTGAGATTACTTTAGTGCTGGGTATATCTCGCTTTTGGGCCGTTTTCTCGCGCCAGAGATAAAGCTGCCGCAAAATTCCAAGTGATGAACCCGTCAGCAAATAGGCCCCTTTAAGCCGCCAGAAGCCTTCCGGGTCAAAGGATCGATCTGTGGCGGGCAAACTGGCAAGTTCACGGAATCCCTCTTGGGCTTCTTCCAAATAACCGGATCGTTGTAGCTCATTCAATTGAATATCCCGTAAGGCAGGCAGAAAATGCGTGTCCATCTGGGCATATTGGAGTTCTTCGTGGCTTAGTGGTCGGTGATGCCATTCTGCTTGCTGAAAACGCTTATCTAAGGCCACGCTGAAATGTTCTTCAAGGAGTGAACTGAGTCCCACCCGTGTCCATCCCAAAGTCTGTGCGGCGAAATAGGTGTCGAAGATATTCACGAATTCGAACCCAAAGTCGCGTTTCATACAGGTGATGTCATAGTCGGCGGCATGGAAAACTTTTTCGATAGCAGGATTGGCAAATAGCTCCCCCAACGCGCTTACATCAGGAATTGCGAGTGGGTCAATGATAAAGTCCAAAATTTGGGCTTTGCCATTGGTCTCCCGTCGAGCCGATAGCTGAATCAGACAGACTTGTTCCTGATACACGAACATACTGTTCGATTCGGTGTCTATCGCCAAAAGGGATATGTCCTGAAGTTGTTCTATCACGTTTTTTAAGGCACGTGCTTGACTGATGAATTGAGGACGAGGAAGGCGGATCATAGGGAAAGGGGCATCGCTATCTGTATCTGAAAAACACGCTTAAGGGCACGATAAATTCCAATTATCGCGCGCCCTTTAGATTGTCGCAAAAAAAGAACCAGACAAGTTGACCAAAACCTGTCCAGTTATTGTCTGTTTTTTGTCCGCTACGAACGGATTTATGTCACCTGTTATGCGATGATAAGGGCATCGCAGTCAAATTTAGGCCTAAGTGAGACTGCCTCTTCAAAAATCCAAAATCTGAATTTGTGGAGGCAACTCATTATGAATCGTAAAGTCGTTCTGTTCGCCGTCGCGCTCGTTTTCATTCTGTCTTTGGCAATCCCTACCCTGATGACCGTCGCTGGGACATCCATCGGCTTGGATGGTGGCACCCATGTCGCCAAAGTCTTCAACATGGGGCCAAAAAATGTGGTCGCTGATCCTACCTGCCCCAATACGAGTGGGGGCGGTTCTGGCTGCTGATTCCCCTATGCCCTGCTCAAGGAAGACCGATACAAGTCAAGGTCTTCCTTGATTCCTTTGCAAATGTTTTCAAGCCGCGCTGTCATTGGCAGGTCAAGTGCTCGCTCTAGGGCATCCACAAGATGTAAAATCCCCATATGAACGTCGCCACTTTCTTTCGCATTCCACCCGATGGCATGGCGAATCCAAATTTCCATTTCCCCATTGCCCTCTTTCCGATGGATATTTAGGGCTTGGTGATAAAGTTCTTGGGCAATCTCGTATTCGCCAGCTTTGGTCATAGACATCCCCCATCCCAGTAGCTGGGTGGCTTGGGCAACAGCCTTTTGTTGAATTTTGTCGCATTCATAGGCCCCTTCAAAAGCCTCAGCCGCACGGTGATAGTCTTTTTTGCGGTCAAAGTAGTATTTCCCTCGTAGGCTGAGGAATGGTCCTTTTTCGTAGACATTTTCTTCCAAATGGGGACGCAACTGCTGCCAGTAGTCAAACAGCGCTTCGACATATTCTGTCCGATGCTCGACTATGGCACAGGAGAGCATGTAGGAGAGGATATCACTATAGAAACGCTCGGCGCTGATCTGAACTGCAATCGTAAGGGCCTGCTGGCTTAACACAAATCCCCGACGGTAGTCGTTTTCTTGAATATAACGACGCGCTTTTGAAACATAGACCCGCATTTCAGTTATTAAGTCATGATTGCGGCGAGCGAGCCAAATCAATTCATCGGCCATAGACACGGCATTTTCGAGTGGATAGTCCAGAATAACCGCATTTAAGAAGGCGGCTCTCGCCAAAAGCCAATCGCTCTGGTTTGAATCATCCATACCGTATTCCCTCGCCAGTGCTTTCATGGCAGATTCTGTCGGGAATTTAGAACTTGCAACTGCCTTGAAGTCGGACAAACTTGTAAAGATGCGTTTAAAATAATCGCTGCGCTCTTCGAGAGTTTTAAGCTGATCATGAATGGTGTGGAATAATAAAAAAATGATGTCTTCCCAAATATCTATACGGCCTATTTTTTGGCATGGAGACCGGGCGGCGAGACCAGTTTCTACTACCAGCGGAACTAGTTTGGGTAGCCAATGGGTCTGGCGGATGGTTTCTTTGATGGCCTCTAGGAGTTTGGCAATATCCTTGTGATCATTTGTTTGATCGAGGTTATCCTTAAGCTCCCCCAAGCGTCGTGCCCCTACAGTTGTAAAATCTTTTTCGTTGGGGATATGTTTAGGCTCCCAATCCTCTGGCAAACCATCGTTGTCGCTGAGAATGTCATGCCCATCCTTCCCATCTTGATGATTACCGTTATTCGAGCCTTGTGTTAGCTCATCCATCGGTTCATCATTTTGTGACTCATCGTCATCTGGGAAGCCAAAATCATCTGGGGGGGTGTTGTTGTTCATCATGCCCTTCCATTATCCAATACAAAAAAACATTAGCGCCTCCTGCCAATGTTTTTATTTTAAATCGGTTTGTATCCAAAATGCTACGAAATCTTTAAATTTTGGGTTTTTACTCCTGTTAGCCAGAAGATAGCGTGTTATTAGTGGCGGTACTGCGATGCTGGGTGATTACGCGGTGATAATCGGTTACAAGATCATCCATAATTGATTTCCATGTGAGGGCTTGCACTGACTGGCGGGCCTTTTGTCCCATCTCCTTGCGCAGGGTTGGGTTTTCGACTAACTGGCGTACATGGGTAATCATTTGGTCAACATCATTCGGTTCAAAGATAAACCCATTGACTCCATTTTCAATCAGTTCAGGTACGCCCCCCACTCGACTGCTCACTACCGGTAGTTCGGCGGCCATCGCTTCCGCCACGACCAACCCAAAGGTTTCGATTGCGGATGGAAAAACAAAAATATCGGCGGCAGCATAAGCGGCACTGAGTGCTTCCCCTTTGAGATAGCCCGCAAAGGTGGTCGAGGTTCCTGCCATCAATTGTTCAAGTTTGTCCCGATAGGGGCCATCACCCACGATTGCCAGATGGGTGTTTGGAATAGCTTCCAAAACAGGGCGAATTTGCTCAATTTGTTTTTCAGGGGCGACCCGTCCTACAAATAATAGGAGGGTTTTATCCGGATTACCATTGGTCAATTGACGACGATCTTCTGCTACATCCGTACCGGGGGCGAACACACTGCTATCCACGCCGCGCCGCCATAATCCTGTTGGGCCAAAATGATGCGCCTCAAGTTCATCTTTAATACGCTTGGAGGTTGCCAGCCGATAATCGGCTCTTTTATAGAAATAGCGATGTAATCCCCATAGCGGTTTTTCCAAAAAACCGAGTTTATAAAATTTTGCCATTTCCATAAGATGGGTGTGGAAGGACATCACAATCGGAATATCCATCTTTTTGGCAAAACGAATGCCCATCAATCCGGCGCACCAAGGGTTTGCCAGATGTACCACGTTGGGGTTGAACTCAACGAACCTTTGATGAGATTTTCGCATGGGGACGGACATGGTCACTTCGGGGTACATCGGCATGGGTACACCGGGAGTAATGGAGACCACCGGAAAGCCATTATAGCTCTCGACGTGTTTGCCCGGTGAAAAAACGATTGCTTCAGCCCCAATGGAACGCAGATGGTCAAGTGTTAGGCAAATAATCGTGACCACGCCGTCGAGTTTGGGTAAGAAAGTTTCGGTAAAAATGGCAACGCGCAGTTGATCGTTAGATAGTTGGGTCGTATCTGACATTAGAATTCTTTCGATGTTGGGTTGAAATGGCGACGATAGGCTTAGTAGGTAGTGCTAGACCCTGAAAGCGCCAACGCATAGAGACAGTAACATATACAACATGATAGTATACCAAGTACGAACACAGCCAGCACTATCTGAGTTGTCTGCGTCTGTTTGCTCCACCACCCCATCAGGCCACTACTCAATTTTGGAGAAGCCGGATAGGTATTTCCCATCGGCATTCCATAGGACGGCTGGTTGGCGGGTGGCGGCGGCTGCACATTACCCATTACGGGCGGTTTGCTGCTAGGTTTCGGTTGCAGCATTTCTTTGCCGCGATTCATCAAATCTGAGAACCCCTGTGCGCTGGCAGGGCGCGGCGGCGGTGTATCCTTTAAGATACTGGTGATTTCATCGGCAATTTGGGCGCGGGTATCGGGATGCTTGCGTAGTTCCATCAACAAATAGCGGGCCGATTCGGTATGCTGGGGATCGGCGAGATATTGCTTGAGTTGAAAAACCAATGAGGTCTGAACTTCGAGACTCAGATTTTTCGACTCAAGCTGCTGTTGGAATTGGGCCAAAGGCGAAATCGGGGCGGATGGTGGTTTGGGCAAAGGATCGGGCATGGGAACGGCTGGGGGTAGGCTTGCCATTGCGCCCGACAGACTTTGATACGAATCGAGTCCCCGATTGCGATAATCTACAAACTGAATCCGCTGTAAGGGTTCTGGCAAAAGCGTTACATTAATGCCATCCCCTAACAAAATCGGCAAAATGCGCTTATTCAGGCTGTGGGCATAGGTATATTCGAGGCGGCAGGGGTCGGAACGCAAAGAATCTTGGGTCAGGACAAACAAAAATACATCGCAGGCCCGGATTTTACTGAGGATATTTTCCCACCAATCATGCCCGCCGATTAATTCTTGGTCGAACCACACATCGCCGCCCTCATTATGGGAGACAACCTTCACAATTTGTTTGAGGTCTTCGGCAAATAGCCGTACTTTATCACGGTCGCGGCTGCTGTAGCTGATAAAAAGTTTCATAATCGCCCCTCAAGCTATTCAATGTTGAGTCCATTGTAGCACGCATTATTACCCCAGTGGAAGAACTCTTTAGAGGCCAACAAACAAAAAAGGACAGCCAAAGCCATCCTTTTTGAATATCCCAAAATGGAAATTTTAGAACGAGAAGCCGACGCGGGCACGCTTGGTCAAAAAGTCATCACGGGCTTCAATCTGTTCTTGTAGGCGGTCAAATGATTGTTCAAGCAGTTCCAGCGACAGTTCCTGTAAATCTTCATAGGCCACCTGCGTCAGGGCATACACCGCTACTTCGCGGATAAACGCGCCGGGGTAGCCCACCAATTCATGCGCCATTGTGCGGTGCTCTTCTTTCCACATCGTCCCCAAATACTGCTGCAACATACGTTCAGCATCTTCGCGCTCACGGGTTTCGGGGATAATATAGATGCGGTCAAGGCGTCCGGGGCGTTTCAAAATACGCTCGTCAATCGCCTCCGGGTAATTGGTGGTCGCAATCAGTAAGGTGCCCTTTTCATTTTCTGCCGATTCTGCCCCATCTAACACGTTTAAGACCATTGCTTTTTCTTCTTCGTGCAGATAGGCGTCCAACTCTTCCAACAAAATCAGAGTGGGGACTTTGGAACGAGCTGCAATGGAGAGAGCTTGCTCAATTTTCCAAAAAGATGATCCGGAGCGATCTGCCCCAGAGACGTAAATGACTAAATATTCGCGTCCTAGTGACCATCTGGCAAGAGCAGAGCAGAGCATCGTTTTGCCTGTACCGGGCACACCTGCCAACAGGAGTTTGCGAAACGGTTTCAATTTAAGACGGCGATACACCTCAATGCCTGTGCTAAAGAAGGATTCCACATCCTGCATCAATTCATTTTTTAGTTTGGCAGGCAGAATTACATCGTCCCATTCAACGGTAGGGACAAACGAGGGCGCACGTCCACCAATAATCATGACTTGCGAAGTGGGTGAGAGCGCACTTGCCAACCGTACACATTCATTGGCAAATGCCAGCCATGTTGGAAGGAAGGCTTCAGGAATGCAGGCGACACTGACCACATGCCCATCATCGGTAAAATAGGATGCCATCACCAGTGTTTCAACTGGATTGCCCTCTCCTTCAACCGGGTCAAATGTATAGATAAAGGCACCAGTTTTTTCGGTTAATTTCCCTGTATGCAAGGACGCGGCTGCGATGCTGACGACTACGGAACACTCAATCGGTTGTGTTCCACGAAAATGATAACCACCCTGCAAATTCATGGATTTGTCAAAATCTTTAAGGGCCTCTTGCTGGAGACATGAATCGGGAATAAGAAGCGTGATTAACTGCTCATCAGGCCGCTTCTCGATCCATTCCTTATCAATCCAACGCCCCATGACTTCGATTTTTAAGGTCTGGCTGTTATCCAACGCTTCCCCATATTCGTTGTAGTAAGGCATTTAAATGACTCAATCCCTATGTGACTATACCAGTTGACATTGTAGCAGAATGTCTATCTAAATTCCGTAATCAATTTTTGCACATAAAGGGGAATTTTATGAAAACAAAGAGGTGTTCCCACATCTATTTATATGCGGAAACGCCTCTAAATGCAAGCATAGGTTATGGTTGGGCAATGCTGGGGGTGGGTTCTTCGGTTTCTTCTTGGCGGAATTGGCTCATATACAACTCATAGTATGCGCCGCGATGTTCCAACAACTCCCGATGAGTTCCTCTTTCAATGATTTCGCCGTCTTTTATCATCAGCACGACATCGGCATTACGAATAGTGCTGAGGCGATGGGCAATCACAAAACTGGTACGACCCGCCAACAAGTTCTCGAATGCTTTTTGAATGAGTCGCTCAGTACGGGTATCAACGCTGGAAGTCGCCTCGTCCAAAATCAGGATATGCGGATTCATCAAGGCCACTCGCGCGATGGCAATCAATTGGCGCTGCCCCTGACTTAATCCACTGCCCCGTTCACCCAAAACGGTTTGATACCCCTGCGGCAAGCGCTCGATAAACGAATCGGCCTCGACCATCTTGGCGGCGGCGATGACCTCCTCATCGGTAGCCTCCAAGCGCCCATAACGGATGTTCTCCATGACACTTTCGGAAAACAGAAAGGTGTCTTGCAGCACAATGCCGATTTGTTGGCGGATGCTTGCCATCGTCACATCGCGCACATCGTGTCCATCAATCAAGACTGCACCATCGGTGACATCATAAAAACGCGGCAGTAGATTGATAATGGTCGTTTTGCCTGCCCCAGTTGGCCCGACAATCGCTACCATCTGGCCGGGTTCAACGATGAAATTGACGCCTTTCAAAACAGGCTGGCCTTTTTCATATTCAGCACGCACATTTCGAAACTCGACCTTTCCGGTGATGGCGGGAATCGGCTGGGCGTTCGGCTTGTCTTCAATCTCAATCGGCTCATCCAGCAGTTCAAAAATGCGTTCCCCACCCGCGATGGCGCTCTGGATATTTGTCCACAGCACCGCGATTTGCTGGACGGGTTGATTAAAGCGCTGGACGTATTGCAGGAACATGATAATCGTCCCCACCGAAATGACGGATGTTCCCAAAAGTGGCTCATTACGCAGTACCGAAAAGCCACCAACTACCACCACAATTGCCACTGCGACATAGCCCAATGCTTCCAACATCGGGTTTAAGGCGCTGGTAAAGGTCGCTGCCCGAATATTGGCATCCCGATTGGCAGCATTGACGCGCTTGAATTGCTCGATGGTGGCATTTTCGCGGTTAAAGGCTTGGACTTCACGTGCGCCAGCGATGCTCTGTTGTAGGTCGGCGTTGACACTGCCCATTTCCTGCCGACTCTTGCGAAAGGCTTTACGAGCTTGGTTGGAGAAATAGGCGGTTGCTACAAACATGACGGGCACGACGGACAAGCTTACCAACGCATAAGGGACATTGGCCCGCAGCATCTTAATGCCAATCCAGATAATCAACAACGTACCGCTGATGACACTCATCAAGGCGAAACTGAGCGCTTGATTGATGGTGTCGGTGTCATTGGTGAGGCGGCTCATGATGTTGCCGACCTCATGTTTGCTATAGTAGTTGAGGGATAGACGATGAATTTTGTTAAACAAATCCTGCCGTATGTGACGCAGGGCATGATTACCTGACCAGCGCATGGCAAAAAACGCCGCCCCCTGCATCACCGATGCCGCCACGAATAGCCCCAAGAGGAGCACAGACAAGCCACCCAGCCCTGTGATCTTGTCGGCCTTTGATAGGGTGGCGACATTGGCATCGGTATACCAGCAGGCATCATTATTCGGCAGCAAATAGCAGTCTACCGCTTGACCAATCAGGTCGGGAGATGTCACCTGCGCCCATGTGGAGAGAAAAACTAGGATGAGGGCCGCCACCATACCTTGCCAATGACGGCTGAAATAGTAGCCAAAGCGCCGCAGGGTTGCCCTAAGATTACGCGGTTTTAGCTGCTCCCCGCTCATAATACGGCGAGCGCCATCCAAGCCTCCACCCATCATAATGTTTTCTGTGCCTCCTGTGCGGCTGCTTCGTCGAGTTCGACGTCACCAACCAATTGTGAATGATAGATTTCGGCGTAGATGGGACTGGTTTCCATCAATTCGGCATGAGTACCCTCCGCCACGATGCTGCCCTTATCTAAAACGAGTATCTTGTCGGCGTTTAAAACCGTCGTGATGCGCTGGGCAATCACAAAACTGGTACGACCCTTCATCAAACGATCCAGCGCTTTTTGGATGTGATACTCAGTCATAAGATCAACACTGCTAGTCGAATCGTCCAAAATCAGCAGGCTGGGATTCAGTAACAGGGCACGCGCAATCGCAACACGCTGTTTTTGACCACCAGAAAGAGTCGTACCGCGTTCACCCACTTCGGTGTCATACCCTTCGGGGAAACTCATAATAAAGTCATGGGCGGCGGCGGCTTTGGCGGCTTCTGTGACCTGTTCTAAGGAGGCATGAGGTCGGCCAAACGCGATGTTGTCCCGAATCGTTCCACTGAACAGATTGGTTTCTTGCAGCACAATACCGATTTGCGAACGCAGGCTGTCAAGCGTGACATCCCGCACGTCATGTCCATCAATCAACACCGTCCCCTCGCTGGCGTCATAGAAACGTGGAATCAAGTTAATGATGGTGGTCTTGCCGCTGCCCGTCGCCCCCAACAGTGCGACGGTCTGGCCCGGTTCGGCGCTAAAACTGACCTTACGCAGTACGGGTTCACCGGAATGGAAGTAACGGAAGGTCACGTCGTGGAATTCGACTTTGCCACGAATTTCTGGTAGTTCAATCGCCCCCGGCTTGTTTTTGATGTCACTGTCGGTGTCCAAAATATCGAAGATACGGTCTGCGGATGCCCCGGCTTGTGCCATTAAGGAGATAATGAACCCCAATTGACCGAGCGGGAAAAAGATATAGATGACATACAGACTGAATTTTTGGTATTCCCCCAAATTCAGTGTGCCATTGAAAATTTGTCGTCCGGCGAAATACAAAATGGCGACCTGCCCCACCTGTGCGATCAGGAAAATTACCGGGAACAGCACCGAGAACGTGCGGGCCACTTTCATGCCTTGATCGAACAGGTCATCGGTGGCGACATCAAAACGTTTTTGTTCCAATGCCTCTCGATTAAACGACTTCACAACTTTGACGCCCGCCATATTTTCTTGCAGGATGGTATTGAGGCGGGACAGCTTGATTTGGAACTCAACAAAGAGAGGCTGGCTGATTTTGCCAAATAACATAAATACAACCAAAGCGACTGGCAGAATTGGCAGTACGACGAGGGTCAGTTTGAAGTTGGTCAGCAGCAAAATAATGATCGTGCCGATCAGCAAAATAAACGCCTGAGCTGTCAATACCAAACCCTGCGCGATGAACAAACGCACCTTTTCAACATCATCAGTAGCGCGAATCATCAACTGCCCAGTCTGGTTCTGATCATAGTAGCTGAACGATAGGCGCTGAATCTTGGTGAAAATCTCATTGCGGAAATCGAACGCGACCCCCTGTGAGGTCTTTTCCGCCATATATGCCTGCACAAACGAAAACACCCCGCGTGTGGCAGCGAAAACGACTATAAATAGACCTGCCGCTAAGAGAGCGCCTTCTGCCCCACTTTGATAGTCGCGCAGTTGGCTGATCGTTTTTCCGGCCTGTTCTGCGGCAGGGGCTTGGGCTTGAGCGGGTAATCCCAAGATACCGTCCGCCATAAGTTTGTTGGTAATGGCGTCGGTCATATTTTCGACCAACTGTGGCACAGCCAACTGCGCCAGCGACGCAATCAACAATGCGCCATAAGCGATGAGTGTGGAACGACGTTGTTTTGCGAGATAGCGAATGGCACGCCCCAAACTGCCTCGGCTTGCCTTTGATGAGTCGCCCCCCGGACGACCCCCTCCCCAATTTTGTGCTGCTTGCCCTTGCAATTTGTTTTCTCCTCAGTTGGGCTATAGATATTAAGAACGCGGGGTGATCCCACGCAGGTAGAGTTGAACGACGTGTTCGGCCATCTGAGCGGTTTCTTCTTCTGTCCAATTGGCCCGTTCTGGCATATGGTGTTCGGCAACCGATCCCTGTAACACAAACATAGCACTAACCACCAGCGGGGTTGGCAAAGTTGCTACGATCTCGCCGTTTTGTTTAGCTGCTTCGACGAGGGCATACAGACGGTTGCGGAGACGTTCTTGATGTTCATTAAAAAGTGGACTGGCCTTGAGAATGGGAAATATCAAGCCAAAATTCGCCATTCCCCCTTTGGCAATATGTCGCCGTTGCAGCATCATCCGCATGACAGCCTCAATACGTTCAAGGGCTGTACCTTGCGGTGGAGCATCAAATAATGCCTCGATTTCTTCATGTCCTTGTAACACCACCTGCACCAAGAGTTCATCTTTGCTGGCGAAATGTTGATACAGGGTCGGTTTCGAGACCCCTACTGCCTCGGCTAGTTCATCCATATTAAAGTTGGCAAAGCCGCGCTCGTACATTAAGTCACTGGCGACTTTTAAAATCTCGATTTCACGCTGCCGTTTGGCTCGTTCTTTATAAGACACCACATTGCCTCTAGAATTTAATTTTACTGGAAAGTAGAATTCCTACTAATCAGTAAATTTTATTGTCGAATGAGTTTAGTTGTCAAGAGGGGCTTTTTGGTAATTTTCACGAAGCGCTCACCTGAAACCAATTCATTTCTAACACGTAATCGTGTAATGTTAAACATCGTAGATTCTGTACTTTGAGGACATCCAAATTTTATGACCTCCACACCTGAAACTCAGGCCAAATCATCCGAAAAATTCTCGGAAGTCGTGCGCTCGGTCAGTTGGCGCAGATTATTGAGTTATCTCCGACCCCACTTGGGGCGCATGATGATCGTGTTAATCACCCTTGCCATCACTAGCGTCATTAACGTCGGTTTTCCATTGGTGATTGTGCGCCTGCTGACTTCAGTATTGAACGATGCCAGCTATAGCAAATTGAACACCCTCGCCGGGGCATTGACGGCCTTATTTTTCATTTCTGCCACCCTCAATTTTGTGCAGACGTATATGCTGTCATACATCGGGGAAAAAATCGTTCTCGATATGCGAACCCAGTTGTACCGGCATTTGCAAAAGCTCTCGTTGGAGTTTTATGCTAATCGGCGGGTGGGCGAGATTGTGTCGCGCATGTCCAACGACGTGACCAAAGTGCAAAATGTGCTGACCAACAGCGTTACCAGCTTTATCAATAACTTGATTACGCTGGTTGGCTCGATTGTGGTGGTGTTTGCGCTCAACCCCTCGCTGACGGGTTTTGTTTTGGGGTTGATTGTGGCCTTGCTGTTTATTGCGATTGTGTTTGGTCGGCCCTTTGAACGCATGAGCACCAAAGTGCAGGATGAATTAGCCGCCGCGACGACGGTTGCCGAAGAAGGCTTGCAAAACGTGCGCATTATCAAAAGTTTTGCCCGCGAAAATTATGAGGTCAATCGTTACGAAACCGCCATGCAGCGCACCTTCCGCCAATCCATGCGCTTGGTATTGCTACGTGGTCTGTTTGGCTCAACAATGGCCTTCTTGGGATTTAGCTCCATCGCGGCGATTTTGTGGTTCGGGGGACGCGAGGTCATTGCAGGCCGTTTGACGCTGCCCGAAATCAGCGGGTTTTTGATCTACGGGATCAGCATCGCGGCAAGTTTAGGCAGTTTGGCAGGACTCTATACCGAATTTCGTAGCGCGATTGGAGCGGTCACGCGGGTATTTGAAATTTTGGATACCACGCCAACGATCACCGATGCTCCCGATGCTCAAGAGATGCCCCATATTGAAGGGCGCATTACCTTTGACAACACCTCCTTTAGCTATGATGAGCGCATGGCCGTTTTGAAAAATATCAGCCTCGACATCGCCCCCGGTGAGATTGTGGCATTAGTCGGTCAGACGGGTGCGGGTAAGAGCACGGTGTTTAATCTTATTCCGCGCTTCTATGACCCCACCGAAAATACCGTGCGGATAGATGGCATTGATTTGCGCAGTGTCAAACAGGAGAGCCTGCGTCAGCAAATCGGCATGGTTCCACAAGAGACTATCTTGTTTGGCGGTACGATCTATGACAACATTGCCTATGGTCGGTTAGACGCGACGGAAGCCGAAATTATTGAAGCTGCCAAAGCCGCCAATGCCCATGATTTTATTGCGGCCTTCCCGGATGGTTATCAAACCATTGTCGGTGAGCGCGGCGTCAAATTGAGTGGGGGTCAGCGCCAGCGCATTGCGATTGCGCGTGCCATTATCAAAGACCCGCGTATTTTGCTGTTGGATGAAGCCACCAGTTCACTCGATAACGAATCCGAAGCATTGGTGCAAGAGGCGCTCGAACGGATGATGCAGGGGCGCACCACCGTCATGATTGCCCACCGTTTAAGTACGGTTAAGGTTGCTAATCGCATTATCGTTCTGGATCAAGGCCAGATCGTAGAAATGGGCACACACGATGAATTGATGGCGCAAAATGGCCTATACGCCAAGTTATATACCATGCAGTTCCGTGACGCCGAAGCGCGTTTGGTGGCAGAGTATATTCTTAAACAGGATAAGCCAGCACCGGTGCTTTCGTAACGATATTCACTTGGGTGCCGGGCGTAAAATGGTCATTCGGCCCCAACCGTACCCTAAAAATTTCCGCGCTGTTCACCAATCGCAGCACTACCATTTGATCGTGCCCAAAATAGGTCGTGCTGAGGATTGCCGCATGACCCAAATCCGTTGGGGTGAGGTTGACCGCTTCAGGTCGAATCATCACTTCCACCCGACCCCACACCGAATTTTGGAGGGGCAGCCGTCCCAATGCACATTGCACGGTGTCCCCATTGGCCTCGCCCGCGATGAGATTGGCATCTCCGACAAATCGGGCAACGGCAGCGGTGGCAGGCGATTGATAGAGCACAGGCGGCGGCGCGACCTGTACCAATGCACCGTCAAACATGACCCCGACCACATCCGCCAAACTGAGCGCCTCCTCTTGGTCATGCGTCACTAGCACCGTGCTGATACCCGCTGTTTTCAAAATTTGCCGGACATCTTCCCGTACCTGCGCTCGTAAAGCGGCATCCAGATTGGAAAACGGCTCATCCAACAGCATAATCGCCGGAGCAGGGGCTAATGCACGGGCCAGTGCCACCCGCTGCTGCTGACCGCCGGATAATTGGTGTGGTAGCCGTTTTTCTAGGCCGCTTAACCCGACCAATGTTAAAACTTCCTCAACCCGCTGTCCTTTGGATTGGCGCGTACCATCCAACCCGTAGGCGACGTTATGCCATACATCCAAATGCGGGAACAGGGCATAATCTTGAAAAACCAATCCCACGCGCCGCCGATTGGGGGAAAGCCATGCGTTTTCGGATGCCACCACCAGCCCGCTGATCTCGATTTGGCCGGAGGTTGGGGTTTCCAAGCCTGCCATCAGCCGCAGTGAAGTTGTTTTGCCACAGCCACTTGGCCCCAATAGCGCAAAAAATTGACCGGGGCCGAGTGTAAATGTCAGATCACGCACGGCGGCGGTTTTGCCAAACATCTTGGTCACATGTGTACAAACAAGGGCGGGAGTCGGTGGATTAATCATCTTCGGGTTCAAGGATATAAATGAGCGATAGGGCCGAAACAATCACTAAGATGAGTGAGGGTGCGGCGGCACGGGCATAAAATAATTCTTGGGTGGCTGACCAGATTTGGGTCGCCAGTGTATCATAACCAATCGGGGCAAGGATGCGCGTGGCAGGCAGTTCTTTCATAACCGTCAAAAAGACCAGCGCCACCCCTGCCACCCACCCTGAGCGCACCAATGGCACGGTAATGGTCGCCAGCACCCGCAGCCGATTTCGTCCCAACGTCAGGGCGCTTTCTTCGAGATGCGGATTGACTTGCAGCATCGAGGCTTGCAGCGGGCCAAGCATCTCTGGCAAAAAACGCACCAAATAAGCGAAAATCAGCAGGGGCAGGGTTTGGTATAAGTCGAAAACATAGCGCGTTGCAAAAAACACTAGCGCAATTGCTACGACGACCCCCGGCAAGGCATTCCCCACATATGCCCCAAATCCTAACCAGCGGGATAATTTGCTGGGATAGCGCACCTGCATTATCACCAGTGGCAAGGCAACTAATCCTGCCACCCCTGCCGTAATTCCCGCCAAACGCATCGAACGCTGCAATGGGCCGAGCAGTTCATTAAACGTCTCACCACGCTCCAAGCCATTGATGAGCCAATAAAGGGTCACGCCAATCGGCGCTACCAGTGCCAGCACCACAATCAGCCCACAAAACAGTTGGGCGGCGATTTGCCATTTCCCCAAACGCAACCGGGTTGTGTTTTTGCGGGTACTTTGCCGCTGATAGGCTTTGGCATTGCCCTCTAATCGGCGAGAAATCAACAGAAGGAGCGCTGCCAATATGACCAATTCTAGGCCCAACATTGCCACGCGATTATTACGAAAGGACTGGGAATTTTGAATATAGATGTCGCGGGTTAGGGCATTAAAACGCATAAAGGCCACCGCCCCAAAATCACTGAGCGTATACAGGATGACCAGCAATACCCCCGCTTGGATGGAGGGCAACAATTGAGGTAGGGTGATTTTAAAAAAGGTCGTCCATGTGCCCCGCCCCAGCATCTTCGAGGCCTCCTCCAATTGGGGATCGAGACCGCGCAAGCCTGCCCGTACACTCAAAAAAACGTAGGGAAAGGAAAATAGGCTGATGGAGAGCCACGCGCCGAAAAAACCGTAAATGCTCGGCAGGCGTTCAACTCCCAAATTTTCTAACCAACCCTGCACCATGCCTTTTGGCCCGAATGCCCCAATGAGCGCAAATGCCCCGACATAGGAAGGGATCACTAGTGGCACAGTCAACAAAATCGTCCACCAGCGCCTCCACTGTAAATCTGTCCGCACGACTAACCATGCCAGTGGGACGGCGATCAGGGTGGTAGTTAATGCGACTGCTCCCGCTAGCGAAATGCTGTTCCACAATACACGCAGTTTGTTGGCTTGGGTGATATAGGCCCATCCGTCGGCGGTGTCGGAAGTTGCCCGCAGAATCAAATAGACCAGCGGGAGCGATAGCAAAGCCACCAAGACAATATTGACGGCCCCTAATCCTACGATTTGACGGCGTGTAGTCGGCAGCATCAGCGTTAGAGGGTGAGGAAATGGCGAACCGCCAGCAGCAGGGCGAGTGTGATGCCCCATCCGGCGTAGCTTGTTCCCAAGACCGGGCCGAGCGACCACCCGGCATTCACGGTTAGGGCAGCGATGCCAATAAAAATGACGGTGGGGATAATGCCGATAAACAACCCCGTGCTAAATTCGCCCAATTTTTCGGGACTGTTGTCTTCGGCGCTGTAGGCGATCCACAAAGCCAATGGCACATTCAACGGCATGGTGGCGGTGATGGCGGCGACGGTGCGCGAATATTGCCGCACGATGGCGACAAAAATGATAATGGCAATTGAAATGATGACCGGGAGTATTTTATTCCAATCCATGACCGACTTTTCAGATGTGGGTTAGCGAGTGGAGGCTATTGTACCTGAAGAATTCTCGGATGGACGGTAGAAATTGTCGCTGTCATAAATTTGGGTATAGCGCGGCGGGGTAAGTGATTCTAGGGGTGGTTGACCGCTCGGAGCTTCAACACCGAAGGCCAACAGCGAATAGACCGCGCCGTTTTCGACCATCAATCGCTGCAAACGCATTCCATAGACGGTCACGACAAATAATTCGGCTAGAGGTTTGCTGTTGGAGGATTGGGCCATTGCTAGAGCGCTAATATTCAATTGGTCGCCGTCCAGATTGCCATAAAAACCCATCCAGCGTCCGGCGGGGTCAACGTAATCTGGCAGAACATTCCACAGCGCATCGGCGGGCAGAGTGTCCAGCAAATGGCTTTCCATTGCCCCGACCAAATCCGCTACATTTTCAGCCAGCACGAGATCGACGTGCATATTTTTCAGTGTGTCGGAATTTAACTCATCCTGTGTTATCGGCTCGATGAGAACTGTCACGCCGCTGTCGGGCATGGTTTGTTCAACAACCGCTTCAAATTCTGTCACCAACGGCGTCAGCAGAGCCGCATCACCCGTCGTTACAATCACCAGTGTGTTGTCATTGGCCTCGGCGGTGGTTAATAAATGAGCGGTATTCTTGCCGGGTAGTGGAATGATAATAGCAGTAAGGGCGGCAGCGAAAATTCCACAACTCAGGACAGCACGGGGACGAAACATTGGGTTAATCAGATTTCCTTACAACAGTGTCTTGTACCAAATTTCACTTTCGCAGTATACGGCCCGCCGCAAGCCCTGACAATGGCGTTCGTTAACCGCCGACTTAACCCCTGCTATCGAAAAAAGTTAACCCCGTTTAATTTTCTGCTCCAAAGTTGACGATATACCCCGACCTGCTATACACTCCCGCGCATGACAAACTCAACACCTTCTACGGAAATTCACGAAGAGAATAGCAAGGCAGGGCAGGCACTGTCGGGACGAGAAATCGCGCTGGCGACCCTCATTGTGATGGCCTCGTTTGTCCTCAGTGGGGTCTTGGGCCTTGTGCGCCAAATTGTCTTAGCCTCGACCTTTGGGGCAGGCCGTGACCTCGATGCCTTTTATGCGGCGCTACGTTTGCCCGAAACTCTGTTTGTTTTGGTGGCGGGCGGCGCATTGGGATCGGCCTTTATTCCAGTTTTTTCGACTTTTTTGAACAAAGATGACCTCCAAGGGGCGTGGCGTTTAGCGAGCGCGGCCCTAACATTTGTGGCAATTGCCGCCAGTTTAAGCGCCATCGTGGGCTTTATTTTCGCCACCCCCCTAGTTGAAAATTTACTCCTACCCGACGCCAGCCATGCCACACAAGCCCTGACGGTTGAATTGATGCGGATTATGCTGGTCACGGTAGTGATTTTTGGTCTATCGGGTTTACTAATGGCGATACTGAATTCCCATCAGCACTTTGTTGGCCCGGCCCTTGCCCCCAGCATGTATAACATCGGAATCATTTTTGGGGCGATTTTTCTAACCCCCTCAATGGATATACGCGGATTGGCATGGGGAGCCGTCATTGGGGCGGGATTACATCTAGTGGTACAAATTCCGGTGCTGCTTCGCCTGCCGAATATGCATCTCCAGATTCTGCCTAATCTGCAAGTCCCCGGTGTAGTCGAAGTCCTCAAATTGATGGGGCCGCGCTTGATCGGCTTGATGGTGGTACAAGTTAATTTTTGGGTCAATATCGCCTTAGCAAGTGCGATGGTCAGCGGTAGCATCACGGCATTGAATACCTCATTTGCCTTGATGTTTACCGTTTTGGGAGTGTTGGGCCAGAGTGTGGGGACAGCGGTTTTTCCTTCACTCTCGGCCTTATACGCCCAAAAAGATGAGGTCGGATTTCAGCGCACTTTCAACAATGCCCTCGCCAATGTCCTATTTTTGAGTATCCCCGCCGGGTTGGGCATGATGATTTTGTCCGTGCCGATTGTGCAGGTACTGTTCCAACGGGGTGAATGGACAAGTGCGGATACGTCGGCGACGGCATGGGCGCTCGTTTTTTATGCAGTGGGATTGATGGGTCATGCCTCGCTCGAAATCTTGGCCCGTACCTATTATGCTCTGCACGACACGTGGACGCCTGTAATCGTGGGTGGGGCGGCGATGCTGTTGAACGTGGTGTTTAGTTTGCTGTTTGTCCAAATCTTCGAGAGCCTCGGCGCGAACACGTTTTCGCATGGCCCCTATGCCGGATTAGCGCTTGCCAACAGTTTAGCGACGGCACTTGAAAGTCTAATGTTGTGGGTGTGGTTGCGGCGCAAAATCCCGTCGCTGAATCCCCGTCCGGTTTTGCAGACTGCCAGTCGCACCGGATTGGCAGCGCTCGGCATGGTGGCATTGGTGTATGTGTGGCTGACAGTGGGGGATGGACTGTCAGCATTAATTCAGCTTGTCGTTGGCATGATGATTGGCGCGGGCAGTTTTTTTGCGCTCGCGTTTGGATTAAAGGTCAAAGAGGCCAGCCATTTTCCACATATGATTATGGCTCGGTTCGGTAAGGCATAAGGGAGGCGTTATGGCAAAAATTATTGAGGGCGAACGTATTGGCGCAGAAGCACATCTCAGCGTTGGCTGCTCGGCGATTATCTATGACGATGCGGGTGAAAAAATTCTGTTGACCCGCCGCACGGATAATGGGCAGTGGTGTTTGCCGGGGGGCGCAATGGAAGCGGGTGAAAGCCTATCCGAAGCCTGTATCCGTGAAGTATTTGAAGAAACAGGACTGCATGTACGGGTGCTGCGATTGATTGGGGTTTATTCCAGTCCACACCGCATCATTCAATATCAGGATGGCAATCGGGTCCAGTTGGTAGCCCATAGTTTTGCGGTAGATGTAATGGGAGGCGAACTGACCCTCAATAACGAAGTATCAGAATTTGGCTATTTTACCCCCGACGAAATAGCCAATCTTGATCTGATGGCGCATCACCGTGAACGGATTACTGACGCGCTGGAAGGGCGTGCCGCAACATTTGTGCGTTAGCCCTGCACCAACGACTCATCACATGTGCCTTGATGGCTGCACCCGAAGCAGCGCCGCCGAATTTCATGCGAGCGATGCGGGGTGGTCGTATGCTTTTTCTCAGACCGGATTTCCTCTAAGAGGTGCATCAGCGCATCAAACGCGGGTGGGTCATAATCCACCTCGAAAGTGCGTTCATTATAACGAACGATACCGAAAGGCGGCGGTACACGCACAGTGGTTTCAATCAAAAGGCAGTGTACCAATATTTGAGCAACATGGCTGTCATAGGGTGCATCCGGCGCGTGTCCAATTTTACGTAAAACGGGTACGGGTAGACTGTCACGGTCAATGACGTAATCGGGGCGTCCTGTGACCCCATAATCATAAGAAACCAGTTGGCGGTTCAGCCGTTCGGCATACTGGCCCTGATAAGTGACCTGCCCTTTGCCTAGCCGACCCCTCCGATGCGCGTGACGTCTAAATTTTCCCGTTCGGATTAACTCGTGGTCGTACCACCATGCCCGCTGGCAATACACATAACGGGCGACCTCGCTGGCAGTAATCATTTCTTCGCGCTGATACGGCACGGCTAATCCTTTCCCGGCATCAATAAAATCCCGCCTTTCATTTTGCCGCAGTCTAGGCCGCACTGTCAAAAGGTTTATAATGGGGTACTAAATAAGTGCGTACTTGTGGAAGTGAGTTTACGGGGATGAAAAAGAAATTACGCGGCATTAAACGGGACGCGATTCAACTAGACTTTGATTTATATCGTATGGATGTGCCCATTCGCGGCATTTCGGGCGCGAATTTGAGTGTGATTGACCTATGGCCCGAAGGCGTGGATAAAACGATCCTGTTCGTGCATGGCTATGCGGGGTGTGCTGAGACATGGGAATATCAAATTAATCACTTTGCGCGGGATTATCGCGTGGTCGTACCGGATTTGCGCGGACATGGGCAAAGCGATGCACCCTACACGCAGTATACGATGGCGGAGATGGTTGAAGATTTGCACACCATCGTCGAGATGTTGGGCCTGCCGCCAACCTTTGTCTTGGTCGGTCATTCTTTTGGCGGCTCGATCTGTGTGGAATATGCTAATGCTCACCCCGAACGGCTTGAAAAATTAGTCTTGATTGCCACCGCAGGCGAATATCCTTTGCCCCGTGCCGCCGCGATGCTGAACCGCGTACCCACCGCACTCTATCGCTTAGTGTGGGATTATCGTCCCCGCTGGAATGCCGAAATTCATGTCATGAAACGCATGATGTCGAATAATATGCGCCGCTGGCAGGGTTGGCCGCTGCTCCGTAATATCAAAACTCCGACACTGATTATCACAGGAGAGCGTGATAATTATTTCCCACGTGCGGTTTTTGAAGAAGTCGGCAAAATGGTTCCCGGAGCGGAAATCTATGATGTAGGATCGGCCAAACATAAAGTGCAGCTAGAGCGGCATAATGCGGTTAATCGTGCTATCGAGCGGTTTATCGAAGAAAGCAACCAGCGTAAATCGTGGCGTTCGATTGGCACGCAAACATTGGAAATCGCCAACCGCCGCCCATGGCTTGCCAGCTATCATAAAGATTTGCCGCGCACGATTCCCATTCCACGCCAACCCGTCCACCGATTTTTGGAAAGTGCTGCCGATTGGCTGCCTAGACAAAAGGCGGTGATTTTTTATGGCACGGTCTTGACCTATCAGCAGTTGAATGAGCAGGTCAACCAATTTGCCCATACGTTGATTGGCTTGGGGGTGCAGCCCAAAGATCGGGTGATGTTGGTGCTGCCCAATATCCCTCAGATGATTATCGCTTACTACGCGACCTTAAAAGTAGGTGGCGTGGTCGTCATGCCCAACCCGGATGCTAATACCGCCCAAATTGTTGAGAAAATTCAGCGTACCCAAGCGAAAATTTTGGTTACACTCAATGATTTTATTGGGTTGGCACAATCCGCCAAAAAAAACACGGCAGTAAAATCCATCGTGTTCGCCGATATTCGTAACGCCGTATCGGGGCATGTCTACAAACGCCTGTTGGCCCGTTGGGGTGAGGAACATGGCGCGAAAGACGAGAATCAACTTGCCCAATTAGGACACAACATGGCTGCTTTAATGGCGGATGCGGTCAAAACCGAGCCAAAGGTTAAGGTGAGTTACAACGACCTTGCCGCGATCTTGTTTACGAGTGGGACAGTGGATGAACCCAAAGGCGTGTGTCTGACCCACCTCAATTTAGTGGCGAATGCGCTGCAAACCCGCCATTGGGTCCCTGATATTAAGTATGGACAGGAGACATTCCTATCTGTGCTGCCATTTTTGCACAGCTATGGCATGACCACCGCCATGAATATCCCGATTGCGATGGCGGCGACGATTGTTTTACTGCCTGTTTTTGAATTACAACACGTGTTGGAGACGATTAAACAGTATAAGCCAACCATTTTCCCCGGTGTGCCTTCGATGTATACCGCGATCAATCACGCGCCGGATGTCCGCTCTTATGGGTTGTCAAGTATCAAAGCCTGTATTAGCGGTTCTGCCCCTTTACCCGTTGAGGTGCAAGAGGAATTTGAAAAATTGACACGGGGTCATCTGGTGGAGGGCTACGGCTTAACCGAAGCTGGGCCAGTGACCCATGCCAATCCATTATTGGGGGTGCGCAAGGTTGGCTCGATTGGTATCCCGATTCCCAATACTGATGCAAAAATTGTGGATTTGGTGACAGGCGAAGATGTCCCCCCCGGTAAGATTGGTGAATTGGTCGTGCGTGGGCCACAGGTCATGCCGGGTTATTGGGGTGAGGACAAGACAGATCAAGACGCCGAATCGGTGCTGAAAGATGGTTGGTTATATACAGGCGATGTGGCAGTGATGGATACGGATGGCTATTTCCAAATTATCAGCCGCAAACGCGATACAATTATGGCAGGCGAATATAGTGTGTATCCCCGTGATGTTGAAGAAGTCCTCTATGAAAATAGCAAAGTCCTTGAAGCAGCAGTTGTTGGGGTTACGAATGTTGGCAACGGACAAAAAGTAAAGGCGTTTGTTGTACCGCGTCCGGGGACAAGCCTGAGCAAAGAGGAATTGTTGGATTTGTGCCGCCGCCGCCTAGAAGCCTATGCTGTGCCGTGGGATATTGAATTCCGAGAAGAACTGCCAAAGTCATTTATTGGTAAGGTATTGCGCCGCCTGTTGGTGGAAGAACATCAATAAGAAAAGGAGGATTAGGAGTGCGGCCTAAAATTGGCTTGGTTTTAGGGGGGGGAGGAAGCCGGGGCTTGGCTCATATCGGGGTCTTAGAAGTCCTCGCCCGCGAGCATATCCCGATTGATCTGATTGTCGGCACGAGCATGGGTGGCATTGTTGGAGCGTTGTTTGCTTTTGGAATCACGCCCCATCAATTAGCCAAGCGTATTGCCTCGTTGCGAGGAACCACCCTGTTCAGCATGAATCTATTTAGCGCCCGTGCCCGGCAGCGAAATATCGAAACGCAACTGAATGAGGTGCTGCAAGACAAAACCTTTGCCGATTTGAAAATCCCCCTGACTGTTATGACGGTGGATATGGTCAATGGGCGTGAAGTGCCAATTGCCGAGGGGCCGCTGATTCCCGCCCTATTAGCCACAAGTGCGGTGCCTGCGGTATTCCCTCCTGTTGAAATTAACGGAATGCAGTTGTTGGATGGTGGCGTCATTGACAGTCTTGCAACCCATATCGCCTTTGAACACGGTGCGGAACGGGTGATCGCAGTGGATGTCTATCCGCCGCTAGAAGTCGAAACCCCTTGGATTGACCCGATGAGCGCGATTATGGGCTTTCAACTTCCCTTTGGGTTGGTGGGTAGCGCGGGCCTGCAAACCAGAACACCGAGTATGTTGGCCTCGATCTGGCGGGCTACCCGTGTTATGGCGTGGCATCTCCATGAGGAGCGCCTTCACCATCATGCGCCCCATGTACTGCTGAGACCTGCGGTCAATGATTATGGGTCGCTAGATTTTCGGGATGTGCAAGGGCCGATGACGGCTGGGATTGAAGAAACAGAGCGCCATCTTGATCAGATACGCGCCCTGTTTGAAACGCCGACTTATCGCATGAGTGAACTCGTGGACTAAGTGGTGATATTTGGCCCGGCGAACAAAAGCATCGGATGAACTTTTTTGGCCGTGCCCCACTGATCGCCCACTGCTACTTCGATATGCAAATGTGGGCCTGTCGAATTTCCAGTGTGGCCCGTAGCGCCAATGACCATTCCGGCAGCAATTTTTTGATTGACCTGCACATCCATTCGACTGAGATGGGCGTACAACACAAAAACAGCGTTCGAGGTCTTACCTCCATTTAGGAGTATCTGTTCTTGGATCGAACGCGGCAGGTCTTGAAATTCGTGGCGGACAATGATGTGATTGCCATACCCAAAGCCCCACCCCGGATCAGAAAAAATCTGATTGCGTTCCGCCTCATTTTTCGGCTTAATATTTGGCTGCTGGGCGGTGCATTTGGTACAAGTGTGTGCCCTGAATACCGTTGCTGGGGCAGCAATCCGCAGTTCCATTCCAATCGTCGCGCCGAAATCCATACCCGGATGACCCGCTTTGAAACCCTGTGTAATGGTTGCAGCGACAGGAGCGGCCAGTCGGTCATCCCCGGTCAAAGCTGCACAATTACCAATGAGTGTCACCAAATCGGAACGTACAAACGCATCTTGCCCTCGAAAATTTACCTTTACCCAGCGGAATCCATCGGCTTGAGCAGCGGTCACATCTTTGACAGTCATGGTTTCACCTGCTGTCGCGCTACCTACTAATCCAGATGTAGAAGCAGCCTGTGCTCGCACATTGATTTTGGGTAATCCAACTACTGCTTGGCAATCCCCGCTAGTCGTAGATGTAGTAGTCGTAGTAGTTGTGGTGCTGGTCGTTGTCGTAGTTGAAGTGGTTGTTTCATGGCTGGCGGAGTCAAGGCAATCGCCAGTGGTACGTAATAAATCTTGACGTATCCATCCCGTTTGGCCCTGAAAATCGAGGCAGCACCAACAAAAACCTCCACTGTCAGGCGTCGAAACCGATTTCACGGCAAATTTTGTGCCGCGCAAAATCAGGCCCAATATTCCACTGGCACTGGTCGGTTCACGTCGCACATTGGCTGCTGCTACCGAGACCTCCGCCTGACAATCGCCTGTCAACACAATAGGTTGTGTCTGGGTAGTGTTTGTTGCTGTGGTGGTAGAGGTGGGGACATTCGATGGGGTGACGGTGGTGCTTAATGTTCCTAAATCTGCACAATCTCCGCTTAATTGCACTAAATCACCGCGCACCCAACCCTGAAGGCCATTGGCAGGCACGGTGACTCTGACCCAACGAAAATTCTGGGCGTCCGGGTCGGTGACTTGATGAGCCGGGGCACGATTGCCGAGTAATAACACTCCAACAACCCCACTGGTGGTGTTGGGCTGGAGACGTACATTTGCCGAATCTGCTACGATGATTGCTTCACAATTCGCCATAAAAACCCCCTTCTTCAAATTAGGAACAATTTAAATCAGATGCGGTTGGCACGACGGCCCGCGAATCGTTGTAGAGCTTATCAAACTGAGCAGTATACTGTTGGGCCAGTTGTGCATCATAAATGATGAGCATGTTTTCGCTGTTTTGCTCGATGGCATTCTTGCTAAAGTTAAACGATCCCGTCACGACGATTTGGTTGTCAATAATAATGACCTTATGGTGTAGAGTTTGAGGATTACCATCCTGCTTGACTGGGATACCCGCGCACGCTAATGGACGCATCGCCCCTTGAAGGCTACCACGTGCCTCAAACAGAGCCATGACATCTACCCCGGCATTACGGCGGCTAATCATGGCGTTGGCGAGTTCATCAATCGTAAAGCTGAAGGCCATCACACGTACCGACGACGTTGCGTTGTTTACCAAATCTACGAGGCGCAGTTCGATGACATTGCCATCTTCGGGTGAAAAGTAATTTTCGACTCTCACCCCGTTGATGGTCAGGACAGGGTTGGGAGTATCGCGGCTGTCATCGCGGGCATTAAAAACCCTATCCGTAAACATCTCCTCAAATTCGGCAGTGTAATTTTGCGCCAATTGGGTCGAACGGATAAACAGCGCGTTGTTGTTATTGTTATAAACATCATTGCGTGTAAAATTGGTCGAACCCATCCAGACCGCTAATCCGTCAATCACCAAAAATTTGTGGTGCATAAAGGCACTGCGTTCATCACTGACAATCGGAATACCCGCCGCTTCTAAATCACCCGCGAGACTATCGTCATCTTCAATGGCATATTCGTCGTCCAACACCAGCCGCACCTGCACCCCACGATTTTTGGCATTAATCAGCGCTTCCACCACGCGCGGCAAATTGATTTCATACAGCGCCCCATCGAGTGTCTTGGTTGCGCTGTTGATGGCGTCTACCATTGCGTTTTCCATCGGGGCGTTGACTTGGCGGCTGACATCATTGGTGTTGATGGGTTCAGTAAAATTGAAGTTGTACCATGAACTGCCCGGTGTCGTATTATCTATTACAACGGGATTTTCATTGTCTGCCCCGTTGTTATCATTCTCGGTGGTTTCTCCCTGATTGAGGACATCAATGCCGAGGACGTATTGCGCGAACAGAACAATCGCTAGAATAACGATGAAGCCCAAAACGCTGGTTGTTGAGCGTTTGGAAGAACTCTTTGAAGAACTTTTGGTACGGCTTCGGGTACTCTTGGTAGATTTTTTGGTCATGCCTAACTTTCCTGAATTAAAAACCCAATTTCTTGGTAAATTTACGCAAGCCACTTAGGGGCTGTTCTTGGTTTGGTGCGTCGCTAGGTGCAGGTTCAGTTGGCGCAGATGGGATGGAAGCAGCAGGTTCACTTGGGCCATAGGCCGCCAGAATCTGCTGCAATACCTCCATATTCGAGAGGGCGTGGTCATTAATCGCCATTGCTAACGCGCTGATTTGTTCCGCAGAAATCGTCGGCCCGCCAATGACCGCGCTGTGTTCCATCTGGCCCTGCAATTTTTCGGTAGCCCATTCCGGTTCGGGGTGTTCATGGCGGCGTGTTACCATGCGACCTATCCCCGATAAAAAGCGAGTCAATGAGCCTTGTTTGGTTTCGGCGTCGGCATCATCGGCAACGTTCGCGCCGACCTGCTCGGCTAATTTGAGTGCCCAATCAATCAAGGCTTGGGCTTCAGTATCATTCAGCCCATCGGTCATGCTGGCGTTATCCAACACCACCGCCCGAAAATGCTCTGCATAGGGACTTACTTCCGCCATATAACCTCCATTTCGGCTATCCTGCGCTCCCCACTCAAGCGAGTATCGTACACCTTGCGTGGATTTGCAAAATCTTTTCGGCATCCTGCCCTTTCGTGCTACTATTGCGAAGGTGTTCTCCAAAGTAAGGAGCGAAGGTGCAAACATGGTTCATGGTCGAATGATTAGAGCGAATCAAGAGGCATTAAATAAACTTGATCCTGCGGTTGAGCCATTAGCCTATGCGCGGATTCAATATGAGCTAGGTAATTTGTATACCGACCTTGCTCAGATTGAAGCGCTGACAGTTAATTTGGGTCTAGCGCGTAATGCCTATGAAGCTGCCCTAAGCCATTGCCCACCCGAATTATCCGTTGTGGATTATGTGCTGATTCAAAACAGCCTCGGCAATTTATATATCCTATTGTCGGAAGTCGAGGCGCGATTAGAAAATTTGCAGAAGGCCGTCCACGCTTTTGAGGCCGCTTTACAGCACATCAATCCACAAACTAGTGGCGGAGTTTATGCCGCAGCGCAAATCAATCGGGGACATATTTATACACTGTTGGCTGAGATTCAAGACCGCGACCATTATCTGAATTTGGCGCTGACGGCCTATGACCAAGCCCTGTTGTATTGTCCACCGGGGCAAGTCGCCTACGCGACTCTGCAATTTGGCTTGGGGAATGTCTGTCGCCAATTAACCCAAAACCGCTCCCAGAATTTGCAACGGGCACTGACGGCTTATCAGGAAGCCCTGCAAATCTATACGCCGCTGGATGCACCCCTGCCCTATGCGATGACACAGGGGAATCTTGGCTTGGTGTATCAAGCATTAAATGATCTGCCTGCTGCAATCACGTGTTGGAAAGAAGCGGCGGGAGTGTTGATGGCGTTTGGCGCAAAAGACGAGGCGTTGGTGTATTTGCAGCATATTGCCGCTGCGGAATCTGGAAATAAAGGTTAACTGCTGCCGTCGCTGGCTTTTTTAGCTTGTTCAATCTGCCATGCCTTTAAATCGAGCAGATAACCCACGCCTCGCATTGTTTTGATGTAGAGCGGCTTACCGGGATTTTCTTCTACCGCCTCTCGAATCCAGCGGATATGCACATCGAGCGTGCGCGTATCCCCCATATAATCCGTTTCCCACACTTTTGACATCAAGTGCCCCCGTGCCAGCACTTCGTTGGGGTGGTGCAAAAATTCTTCCAGCAGAGTCGCCATTTTAGGGGTCAACCGATATTCGCCTTTATGGGTAATGAGCATATTGCGCTGAAAATCGAGTTTGAATGGGCCGACGTCTAAGGTGTTGGACTGCTCGACAGGGGTGGACAAAAAGCGCTCGATACGGTTGATTAGCTTGCGAGGGGTAAACGGCATAGGCAGCATGACATCTGCCCCGCTCTGGATTTTTTGGCCCGTTTCCGGGGCGGGAATGATATGAATAATGGGTAAATGAGGAGCATGTCGGTGCAGCGATTGGCAAACACGAATGCCAGTCGTTCGCATCGAGACCGAATCCAAAATAGCAACAGCGGGATGGTGTTCGACAGCAACATCAACAGCCATCTTTGCACTGTGGGCAAGACAAACCTGATAACTGCGCCGCAGGACGATGGAGAAGGACGATTCCGGCACCTCGCTCGGTTTTTTATTGTTTTGCTTGCTTTCAATCAGCAGCACTTTTGGCTTGTCCACCAGTCTGACTCGCTTTCATGAGCGACGGTTTAGTGTATACCATGTGGTTGATAAAACTGGGAGGGTCGAGCACCCAACTTGGTTGATGAGAGCATTATATCCAACTTTAGCGCCTTCCAAAACTTAGCAACTGGGCAACATGAATAAGACCATCCGTTCTAAACCTGCAATTTAACCACACTTGCGGCATAATCGAATGGGATAAATTTTATTTTTTGGAGATCAAATACTAGATGCAGACGACACCCCAAGCTGTTTTGGCACGCCTATCCAAAGAGTGGCAGCATATCCGCAATGGCCTGACTGTCGAGAAAATCTTGAATCAAGCGATTGCGGTGCAGCAAATTCCTGCCCCGACCTTTGCCGAAACCAAGCGGGCTGATTATATACAGGAGCAATTTCAATCATTGGGGCTGCACGATGTCTGGCGGGATGGCTTGGGAAATGTCTATGGCTGGCTAGAACCGAATGGACGTAATCGCACCACCATTATCCTCTCTGCCCATCTTGATACGGTTTTCCCTATGCAAACGGATTTAACCACCCGCCAAGAAAAAACGCGCGTCTATGGGCCGGGACTAGGGGATAATAGTTTGGGGGTGGCGGGCTTACTGCTGATCGCCGAGATTTTTCTCCGCGAAAAACGGACATGGCGACACTCGATTTGTTTTGTTGCCAACACCCGTGAAGAAGGGTTAGGCAATTTAGATGGCATCCGCGCTCTATTAGATTACATTCCCCCCCCACAAATTATCGGGGCAATTGTGATAGAGGGCATCGCATTGGGGCGGGTGTATAACGGCGGGATTGCGGTGCGCCGTCTGAAAATTAGCAGTCATGCCGAGGGTGGTCATAGCTGGTTGCATTTTGGTCGCCCCAGCGCCATTCATGGGTTGGTGCAACTGTGCGCGGATATTACCCAATTGGAAGTCCCCTATACACCACGTACCACCTTTAATATTGGGGTGATTGAAGGGGGGCATTCGGTTAATTCTATCGCGTCCGAGGCGGTGTGTTTGCTCGATTTGCGTTCGACGGAATTAGCGACACTTGAAAAGTTGGAAGAACGGGTACGAGACTTAATTGAGCGGCATAGTCAGGATGGCCTGACGTTTGAAGTGAGTATCGCAGGCAATCGGCCTTCTGGTCATTTACGGAGTGATCACCCGCTTGTTCAATTGGCACTTGGCGCACAGGCCGAAATTGGGATTGCGGCGGGGTTGGAAAGTGGCAGTACCGACGCCAATATGCTTTTGGCGCACGATGTCCCGGCGGTGGTTGTTGGTATCACTCAAGGCGGGAATGCACACCGCCAAGATGAATTTATTGAAACCCGTTTATTGAAGGATGGTCTGTGGCAGTTGGTTTTGTTGCTCGCAGCGGCATCAGAAACACTCTAGGGTAGCCTATTTTTTGTCGGCAAACCCAAGAATTTCCTTAATTTCATCGCAGGCCCTTGAAGCAGCATAGAGCAGCATCCCCGGCTTGGTTTCTTTATCTACCAAGACGGCTAACATCGCCTCGCCTGCCGGATACACAATCATGACGCCTGCCTCAGCAAACATCATCAAGCGTTCCAATTCACCTTGTGCCAAGCGACGCAGGGTGCGTTGGGCCAAACCGACCAGAGTTGCCGACATCGCCGCAACTTGGGGGCTACTGGTAGGATGCTCCTCATAATTTTCGTCGTCGAAAGCGGGAAAAGCCGAAACGAGTAGACCGTCGAAATTCACAATGACCGACGCTTTAACACCCGACACCGCCAGATGGAGCTTACGCAGTGTTTTTTCAAGGCTTTCGCTGCGGTATTCCTGTGTATTGGCCGTCATGGAAGAAACCTCACAGTTGGCTAGAAATAGGGATGTGGCGAGCATTGGAGGCCACAAACAATATTCAGTATAGCGTATGTCTAAATTGGCTTTCAAGCAACAGGACTTTTTTACCGGATTTTTACACTCTTCACTGGGGAAATATTATGACCGCCCACCCTCCAATTGATCCAAACGCTGCTTAGGCAGTGATTTGGTTGGTGGAATTGTGACCAGTGGTGGTGTGGTGGTTTGAGGCGACAGCGGTGGAATTTCCAGAGGGCCATTCAAATCTTGCAAGCGTACCGTACCGGGGGTCAGATTAAACGCCAGATGGCAGTAAGTCGGCACGGTGATGGTAAATTCGCAGCGTGATAGCAATCCCAATAAACGCCGCCGCCGTGCTACCACATAGACCCCCGCTTCGTCTTGTTCCACCACCAAGCGCATTCCAAATCCGGCATATAAACTGGCATGTAGTTCAACATGGTCAAGATCGTGATAATGCACGGTCACTTGGCATTGACTGGCGCGTACAAACACGGTGACGGGTGGCCTAACCGGAAAAACGCGCAGTAGTGTACGCGGGCGGAGTTTTACAAGTGGTGTGTTTTCAGATGGGTTAGAGGACGGCTGCGACAGGTTCAAGGTATTTTTAGGTGCCTTTCTTCTAAATAACATCAAGCGAGATGTTTATTGATTTTAGAAGGGTTTTACTGACTTCAATCCCTTCGCGGCCTTCTGCAAAAAGCACTTGAAGCTCATCAGATGTAAGGGTAAGTGGTGATTCAGAGTCCATTCGTCTCCGAAATAATGATTTCAGCAAGCCCGCCTGTTTTGCATTGAATTCATAATCTTCTTCGATAAGTGGGATTGCCTTATGAGTAGGCAACAACTCAGTCTTTATTAGATGCGCCCCATTCTCAAAAATAGTATCCCAAGATTCAGCACCTACCAAGTAATCGCCCGAACTCCAAAAAGCCGATGTCACAGCAGGAGCGACCTTTTGGTGATATTCCTCTATCAAATAACTCAAAGTCTCCACTTGAGCCATTGAAAATAGGCTTGGTTCAATCCCCCTGAAAAACATATTGATGTCGTATTCTTTCTCACCAAATCTAAAAGGGCTGCGAGAGCTATGAATATCAGAAAAAGCCCCAATTAAAGCATCATTTTTGATCGTAACAACTCCGCGTGTACCCATTGAATTATTGCGAAGATAATTTGGCCCATCCCAACTTACTTCATAAGCCAGAGTTGGATTTGAAGCAACAAAAATGGCATGAGCAATCGTGCGAAGAATTGCTCCTGTTCGCAAATCTTGTACCAGCGGCTTATCCATCAAAAACAAGCCTCGATCCACTGAGTCATGGCTTGTGCTACTTCCTGTGGACGCTCCATCGGCATTTTATGACCTGCACCCTCAATTTTGACCAGTGTGCTGTTCGGGATTTGCGCCGCCAAACTCTCACTCAAGGGAAATGGGGTCATCTTATCTGCTCCCCCGCCAATAATCAGAGTGGGTGCTTGGATTTTGGCGACGGCATCTGACAAATCATAAAGGTTGCAGGCTACAAGATCACCATAGGTGATGGCGGACGGGGTAGCAAGCAGTTGTTTTCGACCTATGCGGCGCAGGTCATCGCCTGTTTCTTTGGCCCATTCCCATTTGGTAATCAATTCGGCGGCGGCGGGGTAATCGTTCTTGATGGTCTCGAGTAGGGATGGATTGACGCCTAGTTTTGCCCCCGTGCCGACCAAAATAATCCCTGCCACCCGTGCGGGCATGGAAACCGCCATTGTCTGGGCAATCGCACCCCCCATGCTGTGTCCGGCGATGATGGCTTTTTCGATTTTGAGCGCATCCATCAAGGCTTTGATGCTTTCGGCATAGGCGACGACACTTTGATAGCCCGCCCCTTCCGATTGACCATGCCCCGGCAAATCCACCGCCAAGACACGCATATCAGTCAGGCGGCGAATCTCGGCTGCCCAACCGCTGTGGTCAACCCCCGCCCCATGCACCAAAATCAGCGGCGGATAGGGCGAGAGGGGTTCGTTTTTTTCGGCGTAAAACAGCTTGCCATTGGGAGTGGATACAAAAGGCATTTTGCCCTCTCCTATACGGTAATCACCAACTTATACCCTGTCATTTCTTCAAAAACCTGTTGGATTTGGGTCACATCTTGTTCGTCCGGTTCACCCGCCACCGCGAAGGCCACCTCAGCACGATCTACATGGATGCTTGGCCCTTTACGGATTGCCAAATTCGCTTGGCGTACCAACTGTTGGGCGACCTGCAAAATGGCATTTTGGTTGGGGTGAGGATGAATCGTCAATTCGTAACCCGTCTGTTCGGCCAACTGTTGAATCGTGTCCAGATGGCGACTGCCGACTTGGGGCGAAGTGAACGATAACACAATCGTCCCCTGTTTGAGACTGGTTTTATAGAGGCCGTAGGGTTCAAGGGCCTCTTTAAGTACCTTATACGCCGCGTTGATTTCCATTTGAGTATTGCTGGCGGGTGACTTGCTTGTGCCGATATTGGCAACTTGGGCATTATTATCCCCTTTGGCATTCAGCAGCAAGCGGAACCCCGTCAGATTTTCATAGGTCTGTATCAAGGCCGCCGGGTCGCTTAATCCACTGATTTCCGCGCCGACCTCGCCCTTGTCAATAAAAAACGATGGCCCTTTGACAATCTGTGCGCCGAGGGGCAGTAGTTCAATCAGGGCCGTGCCGAGGGCTTGTTGATTGACATCCGGCGAAATGACGACTTCCCATTTTGTCAGTTCCGCCAGCATTTCCACCTGCTCATTGTAGAGTTCGGTGGCGCGATTGGGGAAATCGAAATAGAGCGTCAACTGCTTGCGTAGGGTATCCATGCCTGCTTTTCGCAGACGGGCCTCCGGTGGAAATGCCGCCACAGCCGTCTTGCGGGCGATGTTCATTTCCATCGGTTCTTCGGCCTGCGCTTGCAAGGGCAGCAACTTGCCTTCAACATTGTTTGCCCCATCCTTCGCCAGTGATAACACTACCGCCAGTAGTGCCGTCATCGGGTGGACATCTTCTGGTAAATGGGTGGGGACAAGCGTCGTTGGGTCAATCGGTTGGGCGGCCCGTACCAGCGTTTGGCGTTTATCAAATGGCAAAAGCTTATCGCGGATAGCTTCGGCTTGTTGCAGCATGGCATTCAGCGTCGCAATCCGCCCCTTGCCCTCCATTTTCGGCGCATCATCCATTTTGCCGATCACCCACAGCAAGGCATCACCGGGGTAATTGCGCCCCTTTGCTTTGAGAGCCGTCGCCTTAAAAGAATCAATCGCGGCTTCTTCCACAATGCCCACACGCGGTTTGCCATTGACATCACGCAGCACCACAATTTTGCCCACAATGTCGGGATAGGCTGCCATAATCGCACGCTGGCGTTGGGTGCGTTTGACCTGCTCCTCACTGCGAACTTTGTAGGTATGGGTGCGCCGCCAATCCGCCGCAAAATAGACCCCATCGGTTTCCAAAATGGCGTTTGCTTCACTGGCTCGGTTTTCATCCCCCCACCATGCGATGGCGAGTTCACGTGAACTAAAATAGCTCCCTGCGGATTCCTTGAGGGATTCCCATAACAGGGCCGGATTAAGCGGACGGGCTTCCCCACCTTTTTTCAATGCCCCCAAGGCCCAAGGCCGTGCCGCGAATTTCATTTCGATGCTGCGACCAGAAACGGGCATATGGACATGCTTGCCCCGTTCGCGTAAATGGGCGGCGAGGGTGCTGCGTGCGCCGGGGTCGCCGTGTACCAGCGCGACGTGTTCTGCCCCTAACGAATCGGCAATCGTCAATAACTCGGAATCATCCGCATGGGCCGACAGCGAATAGGTGCCGATTTCACAGCGCAATTGAACCGAAGCATCATCAATTCGCAGTGTGACTTCCTGCCCCTCTTGGCGCTCTTTGACCATGCGCTGCACAAAGCGCCCCGGTGATTCTTCATCTTGATACCCAGTCAGGAAAATGGCGTTGCGTTCATCATCCGCTAACCAGCGCACAAACGCCGCCGATGGTCCACCTGTCAGCATCCCACTGCTTGCCACGATAATTGCCGGCCCTTCAGAACGGGCGATTTCTTCTCGCTGGACGGGGCTTTGCACGGCTTTGACATTTTTGCGGAAAAATAAGTCTTCCTCACCTGCCAATTTGACCGTTTTTTCTGGTAGCAGGTCACGAAATTGGTTATAGCTGCGGCAGACCGAACGCACCATGCCATCGGCCCACACTGGTGCGTCAATTTCATCTCGAAAGTTCAACAAGATTTGCAGCACTTCTTGGGCACGTCCCAATGCAAACGCCGGGATAATGGCTTTGCCACCCCGCTCGACAACACCCTTGAGGGTTTCAATCAGGCGTTTTTCTTCCGCTGAACGATTGGCGTGGAGTTTGCCGCCGTAGGTGCTTTCTAATACCAAAAAGTCGCTTTTGACACGCGGCAGATTGGCCTTGACGACGGCTCGTTGGGAAGTCATCGAAAGGTCGCCAGACATGGTGAGGATACCCTCATCGCTTTCAATCACCAGTGTCGCCGCGCCGAGGATATGCCCCGCCGGATGATAGGTCACTTGTAGACCGTCACCCAAGCGCACAGGTTGGCGAAATTCGACCAGTTGAAACGCATCGAGTAAGCGTTGGACGGCGATTTCATCAAACAGGGGCAGTTCGCCTTCTTCCTCATGCCGATTTTTCATAATCATCTGCGCGTCGGCTTGTAGCACCCGCACCAATGCGAGGGTTGGGGCTGTGGCGATGACTGGGACATGCGGATACTGCTCCAAAATCAGGGGCAGTGCGCCAGTATGGTCGGTGTGGGCATGGGTAACAAGCAGATAGTCCGGCCCACCTGCCTCGCTGATTTGGCGCAAATCCGGCAGTTGATCGCTTTCAATGCCGCGCGTTGACCTACTGGAAATTCGAATCCCAGCGTCTACCAATAAACGTTTGCCGGAGATTTCGATTAAAGTGCTGCTGGCGCCGACTTCATCCGCGCCGCCTAAAAAGGTTAACTTCATCGTCTATGATTCTTTCCGTTGTTATTCAATCTGACATGCCCCAAAACTGGAGGGGTCGGGCAACCAACAGGGAGTGCCTGTTTCATTTAAGATAGCCTGTAATTCGGCAGTGCCTTCAATGAGCACCGTCTGAATATCCTCCCCATCAATCACAATTCGCAAGAAGGTATCGCGGTAAATTTGATTGACATCATTAGCCCGATCTCCCAAGCCGACAGGTGATAATCCTGCAATAGTATCGGGGGCGCTGCTCATGATGCTGACCGCAGTGGCTTCTTTAACAATCCCTTCGGGCAGACTGGTGAAATTGAGATTATTGATGACGGGGAAAAAGCCTAATTCTGTTAATATTTGGCCTTGTACTTCTGGGGACAGCAAATAGCGGATCAAATCTTCCGCCCCGTCTGGATTAGGCGCATTTTGGGGAATTGCCAGCCCCACGATAATCCCCATATAAGCGCGACCCGCTGGCCCGGCTGGTGCTGGGAAGGCCACAAATTCATCGGGCCGCTGCTGAAACGCATCTACCAACCGCGCCACATGGTCAAACGCAATCCATACGTCACCCGAAAGCAGCGGTTCGTGCATAAAGCTATAGGTGAGCGAATCCGGGTCTACATACGGCCAAAGGTCGTCACGCACGAATTCAAACATGCTGACAGCTTCGGGACTACGAAAACCTGTAACCATGCCGCCCGTAAAAGAAGGATATAAATACCCCTGAACAAAACGATGCATCAAGCCATCTACCGGGAAGCCAATTTGGGCCTCACCTGTCGCCGCGTAGATATTTTGTCCCCATTCCGCCAACTGCTCCCATGTCAGGGCGTTGATATCCGCGCCATCTGGCAGATAGGGTAGGGCTTTGACATTGGCCGCCATCAGGAAGGTCGCCAACATCCAAGGAATATAGTATTGATTATTAGCCGTGCCCAACTGACCAAATTCTTCAAAATCGTCAATGACATCATTTTCGGTATCAATCTCACGCAGTAGACCGCTGAGGTTGGTCAGATACTCATTTTCAGCGAGGGTGGGGAATGTGCCATGTAGTGCCCCCACCACATCAATCGTGCCTTCACCCATCGCGGCTTCGGCGTCCATCATATTCAATAAGGGAATTTCTTCCTGACCAATGAATTCGACATCGCCATAACCCGCCAAGATTTCGCGGAATTTAACACCTTCTTCAGCTGTATTAAATTGGGTAGAAACAAACCGAACGCGACTGCCCTGCCCATAGCTCGGTATTGTCCCGATCAGAAGAAAAAAGACCAATAGGATAAGGGGAAAGTGTTTTTTGCCCATGCCTTATAAACTCCTTGAATCGGCCCTAATTATATATGGTTCAGCATGGATATGCTGTGGTCTTTTCTGATAAAGGGTCGCCTTGCCCAATAAAGCTCCCAGTATTTAGGGGGATAGGACTGACAAGGCATTCTTTCGCTGACCATCTCCGACATAAAGAATGTACGCCAAATGAGATGGGTAAAGGATCCAAGATCATGACACTGCAAAATCGCGCCCAATTCCGTTCCATGCCCTTCAATTTAACCACATCCGAGATGGAATTGGTGGTTGAATTAGTTGAGCTAAAACCTCACCAAAATGCCTTTATTGAGGCTGATTCGCAGCAGTTGGTGGTTATTGATGGGGCGGCATGGGTAACGATGAATGGTGAAGATTACGTGGTCAAAGCGGGTGATTACTGCGTGCTCACCACCGGCAAAGATCGGTTTCCGGTTTGTGTGTCGTCATTGGGGGGCAAACCTGTAACCTATGCGCTGAAATAAATGACCGTCTTCCAACTTACCTGCAATTATCCGAAAAGGGCCCTTATCTCGGCTCTTTTCGATTGATTTAACAACGGATCATCTCAAAAAACTCTTGACAGCCCTAATTCGTTCTGGTATCTTTTCCCATAGCATAGTTTGATATTCCTGAGTAGCTCAATGGCAGAGCAATCGGCTGTTAACCGATGGGTTGAAGGTTCGAGTCCCTCCTCAGGAGCTTGTTTTAAAAATTAGATTTTCTTAAAAAATTCTGGCAGGAACCCCGGTCAATACTTAAACACACCGGGGTTTTCTGTTTTCTACGGAAGTGCGAGGCGGGCTTGTATCCATTCAGCCATGCGCTGTGGGAGTTCCGGTTGATTCATCAACAGGCTAGTTCCCCGTCCACCACCGCTGTAACGTTGCCAGAAATGATCTCCTCCAAAACTACTATTTAATTGCTCTGCCACTGCTGTGCCAATTTCATCATCATCGGCGCTGATGATAAGCAGGCTACGATTACCCAACGCCGAGGTATTCATTGCCAGACTGGTTGCACTGGGTTGAGGACTTAAGGCAATCACCGTGACACAGTTTGTCATTTCGGCACAGGCCACTACTGCCAAGTTTGCCCCTGTGCCTGCACCAATTATGGCAATAGGATTAGCTGAAACCAGCCCCAACCGCACAACCGAACTGGCGGTAGCCTGCACATCATTGACGGCCAATGCCCAATCTACTGAACCGCCGCTGTTCCCATAGCCACGTTGATCCGGGACAAACACGTTATAGCCCAATGCTTGGAGTGGGATGGCAAAATTCGCCCACTCCTCACCATCTTTTTCATCATCGTGCAGCAGCAGGATAATCGGTGCTTGTGGTGACCGTCCGGCATAAAAAACAAATTGCAGCACTGTGCCGTCCTCTGCAACGGCTTGGAGCGGCAAAACATCCAAAGTCGGCAGCGGGGTTGGGGTTTGGGCAGGTTGACTGGGTTCACCTTCACTGGCAAGTGCAGCACTCGTTGGGTCGCTGCGGCCTACTGACACATCTTGGCGCTCGGTAGGCAAAATGGGGTCAATGGTTTTGCTCGGTTGCATAATGGGTTCGGTAGGGGTTGGTGTGGCCGGAGCTTCGCAGGCACTTAAGGATGCTCCTATCAGCATTACGGCAATTGCCACGAGAAGATAGATAGATCGTTTTGCAGGCATCAGTACATCCTCATAATTAAAGCAAAACGGGGCTTGAGTGTTGTGTGGTTGACACCCTGCCCCCGTTCATATAGTGATTGGTCGCGGCGTTCAGAAATTTAGCGCGTCCAGACTTCCTCGACCCCGCCGTGCTGAATGGTGATTTTCTCTTCGATCAGAAAATCCAGCGCGGTATCAAAATCGGAGAAGCGGATATTGCTAATCCATGCCTTGTGATAAATCCAGCGGCGGGTCTCGACGCCCTCATCCATCGCAATAATCGCTACCGTGCGGGTAGGTAGCCGTGTTCCGCGTGCCGCAACCGTTTCGCGTGTCCAGCGATTAAACGCCAAATTGGAATCTTGCTGTACCATCTTGGTGACAACAATGGCTGGGAAATCCATGCCGACGGGTTTGCCCTCTTCCATTTTCAAGCTATATGAACTGAGGCCAGCGACCGCAAAAATGCCACTGGCACGTTCACCATCAATCTCGACCACAAATTCATTGGAGGACAGACTATCTACGCTGGAAATACCCGCCGTGCTACCAACCGCTTGCTGCTGATAGAACTCGGTTTGTGGGGCAGGCTGATGTTGGGCCGCAGGTTGTTGGTAATACTGGGGCTGCTGCTGTTGGTATTCGGGTTGTTGTGGATACTGCTGCTGCGGATACTGTTGACCGGGTGGTGGTGTATACCCTTGATATTGATCCGTCATGATTATGCTCCTAAAAATTAGCGACTTTTTGCCTGAATTCTACCCTGACCATCTAGGGAGTATACACTAGGCTGACGATCACCGACAAACAACATTTGTATAAGTTAGCCGATTGAATACTTGTGGTTAGAATTTTGTACGCTATAATGTTGCCCTGCTCTTGGCGGGTTCATACCTGACAAGACTTGCGCTTTAGTTTGTGCCGATGTATTCTCAAAATATGGTCAAGGTTGACATCATGACTACAGCATTCATCGCAAATAATGGCGCTGCTTTTGGGAACTAAAACTTAAGGATACGTCACATGCAAAAATGGACAGCATTTATCCTCTCAGGCCTACTAGTAGTAGCCTTCCTTTTTGGATTATTGGTCAAACCGAGTGACAGTCAAGCAAATTTAACCACTCCTTGGCGTGCGACCTATTTCGACAACACTGAATTACTAGGCAGCCCCATCGTCACCCGTAACGAACGCAATCTAAACTTCAACTGGGCTTCCAACAGCCCCGACACACTGCTGCCCGCTGATCAATTTTCAGCCCGCTGGACAGGGACGTTTACCTTTGAAAGCGGTCAATGGCAGTTTTCGGCAGGGGCAGATGATGGTATCCGGCTGTGGGTAGATGATGAATTGGTGATTGATCAGTGGCAGCCGAAAGGTGATTTTACCATCTACAGTGTGCAGAAAACCCTCAAGGGTGGCGATCATAATCTGCGGGTTGAATATTATGACGCGGGTGGCTTCGCGGGTGTCTCGCTAGATTGGGAGCCTGTGAGTGCGGCTCGTCCAGCCTTGCAAGCGACCATTACCCCCGTTCCGGCTGGCCCGATTGCCAATGTTGGCGCGGATATTTTGAATGTCCGCAGTGGCCCCGGCCTGCAATTTACCCGTATCGCGCAGATTTTCCTCTATCAACGCTTCCCGATTCTGGGCAAGACCAATGACGAATCATGGCTGTTGATTGACCTCAAAGATGGTCGCACGGGTTGGGTGTCGAAACGCTTTATCGCCGTCAGTGGGACGCTTTCGACTGTGCCTGTTACCGATCAACCCCAAAGTGACTTGTTCACGGGTGTCGCGGGGGTAGCTTTTGCAGAATTGAATATTCGGAATGGCGCAACCAGCCGCGCCGAAATTATTGGCTTGCTGCCTCAAGATGCCGATTTCACGGTGTTGGGTCGCAACAACAACGGCGCATGGTATTACATCAGCTATCAGGGCGTACAGGGCTGGGTTTACTCACCCTATGTCGGTTTGCCAGCGGGCATCAAACAGTATGACATCCCTGTCGTGAAATAGCTCAAATACACGGAAAACAAAAAGGGCGGCTCAACACCGCCCTTTTTCATTTCTAGGCATATCTGAAGATTAAGGTGTTAGGCGATGAATATCACGCGGGAAGAGCGTCGCCAGCCGGATATTATCCAGATTGCAAAGCTGCATCACAAACCGTTCTAGGCCGATGGCGAATCCTCCGTGTGGTGGCATCCCGTATTTAAACGCCTCGAAATATTTCTCAAAGGGTTCAAGCGAATAGCCACGTTTTTGGGCCGAGTTGATGTAGTCCTCGTACCGATGCAGTCGCTGCCCCCCCGTCACCAATTCCGTCCCGCGAAACAGTAGGTCAAACGAATTACTGAATTCCGGTTCTTCGGGATTGGGGTGGGTATAGAACGGGCGCTTTTTCATCGGATAGCCCACTACAAACACGAAATCGCTGCTATAGGTGTCCAACGCCCATTGCCCTAATAGACGCTCGTGTTCGGGGGTCAAGTCTGGCTCCCCAATAGCATCTGTTACGCCATATTTTTCCGTCAACATCACTTGGGCTTCATGGAAACGGATATGTGGGAAGGTCTGCTTTTCAGCATCATGGGCAACTTTGGGCATGACCACTTTTAGTGCAGCCAATTCGGGTGCATAACAAGCGGTCAGGTGATTTAAAATCCCTTCAATCACCTGCGTCAACAAGCGCATGACCGTGAAGTGGTTTTCGATGAAGCCAAATTCCACGTCAAGGCTGACATATTCATTGGCGTGGCGGCGGGTGGAGTGTTTTTCGGCGCGAAAGACTGGCCCGACCTCAAATACACGCTCAAACACGCCAACCATGATCTGCTTGTAAAATTGAGGGCTTTGGGCAAGATAGGCCATCTTGTCAAAATGTTCTACTGCATAGACTTCCGCTCCGCCTTCGGTGGAAGATGCCACCAACTTAGGGGTCTGAATCTCAGTAAAATCCAATCCGGCAAGGGTCGAACGGAAACCTTGCATCACGCCCGCTGCCAACTTCAACACCGCCCGTTTTTCCGGATTGCGATGCCCGACGACGGCATGGTCAAGAAACACGGGGAGGGAGGCGTTAATCTGCTTTTTGTTGATTTCGATGGGGGGAGCTTCGGCAATTGGGGTAATGACACTTACCTTGACTTCATGCAGTTCAAAGCCACCGGGGGCAGGTGGTGCGGCGATGACTTTGCCTTCGATTTCGATGACCGATTCGACGGCGAGGCCCTCCAACGGGGCAAGTTCAGCAGGGGTGAGGACGCTTTGGGCAATGCCAGAACGGTCTCGTAGGACGAGGAAATTGACCTCTCCCAGCGCTCGCAGGATGTGTAACCACCCTTGCAATCGGACTCGCTCACCCACATGCGCCCCAATTTCTGTGGCTAATATGCGTTGCATCTGCGATTTAAACTCCTTCTACGGCTCTAATTTGTTTGCACCACACGCTTTACAGAAAAAACAGAGAAACAAAAACGCCCAACCATCCATTCAAGGACGAGTGGGCGTGAATGCTCGTGGTGCCACCTTGATTTGTCGCCGCCTGCCAGCGTGCGACCTCACTGAGTTTTAAATTCTTCAAATAATTTAACAACTCGGCGCGATAACGGGCGCTCCCGACCTTGAGTTACTCCGGCACCATTCTCAACTTGATTCCTGACACGTGGCTAAAGCCACTGTGCTGAATTTAGATTCTTGGGTCAATCATTTTGAAAACGAGCGCCTGTTTCACTCTGGCAACTCCGGCGTGTCTTTCGGAAAGGGCGACAGGTGGTATTCCCAGCGGCGACCACTCTCTGGACTGTGCAAACTTTCGTACTTTTCGCCATCAACGTATTACATTTTTAAAATGTGTCTTACTACGCTACAGGAAAATACGTCCTGACTCAAGCATCAGGTTTGTGCATTTGTTCAAATCTCCTCAATATCCGGCGAGGTAGATTCAAAAAACTGCTCGACACGTTGGACGGCCCGTGCTGGTAAATGGGCTTCAATCAGCACACCCTCTTGGGTATGCTCCTCACGATCCACCACACCCCGCGTATGAATCCATGACAGCAATTCGCCTTGGCTATAGGGCAGCAGCACACGAATGGGCACAAGAGTAGTTTTCATCACATCTTCTACTGCTTGCAGCAGGTCTTGGATACCCAGTTTCTCGAGCGCCGATACTCCCACAATCGCATTGTACCCGAGGCCAGCAAATTTCTCGCTGTCGGGTTTGCCGCCCTCGACCATATCAATTTTGTTGAGGACTAGAATCTTGGGGATGCGCGGCACGTCAATTTCGGCCAGTGTATCCTCGACGGCCTCAATTTGCTGCATCAGATTGGGATGGGTCGCATCTACCACATGCAGCAGCAAATCGGCCTCGGTGATCCCTTCCAATGTGGCCTGAAACGCCGCGATCAGGGTCGTTGGTAATTTTTGAATAAACCCTACCGTATCGGAAAACAGCACCGCCTTCCCCCCCGGCAGCACCGTTTTGCGCGTGGTCGGGTCAAGGGTGGCAAATAACTGATTGGCGACGTAAATATCCGACCCAGTTAATGTGTTCAGCAGGGTGGACTTGCCCGCGTTGGTATAACCTACTAAGGCGATGACGGGTAGCCCGGCTTTTTCGCGCTGTTGGCGTTGGCGCTGACGATGCCCCCGCACGTTTTCCAAGTCATCTTTAAGTTTGCTGATGCGGCGGCCAACTTCACGGCGGTCAACTTCCAACTGTGTTTCACCCGGCCCACGCAACCCAACCCCGCCATTTCCGCTGCGTCCACCGCCACCGCCTGCTTGACGGGCAAGGTGTGTCCATTGACGGGTCAGGCGCGGCAGACGATATTCGTACTGCGCCAATTCGACCTGTAAACGGCCTTCATGCGTGGTGGCGTGTTGGGCAAAGATGTCGAGGATCAGCGCTGAACGGTCAAGGACTTTGATGTTTTCGCCAAATGCCTCTTCTAATTCACGCTGGTGACGCGGCGAAAGTTCATCATCAAAAATGACCACATCGGCGGGTAATTCGGTAATCGTTTCTTTGATTTCTTCGACCTTGCCGGGGCCAATAAACGTACCGGGGACAATCCGATTGAGCCGCTGACTGGTTTGGCCCACCACAACCATGCCCGCCGTATCCGCCAGCAATTTGAGTTCTTCCAGCGAATCCTGCACAGAAAGCAAGGGGCGCGATCCACGCAGTTCAATCCCGACCAAAAAAGCCCGTTCGGCGAGGCTGTCTGTATTGGTGTATTTAGCCGTAAGCCTTTACTCCTTACTCTTGTGCGAATGTTGTGAAGGATGGGTTATGACGACCCACCCCGGTTGATTTTTAGGAATTCCACCAGCGGATGAGTTTATCCAGCGCAACATCCAGCACATCGTCCGGGATACCCAAACTCATACGGACGTAGCCACGTCCATCTTCGCCATAAATCGAGCCTGCCGCCATTGAAATCCCGGCTTCCATCAGACAGCGATCCGTATAGCCCACATCGTTACCATCTTGCACACGTGCCCACACATAAAGCGACCCACGCGGCGGCGCATCAATTTCGAGGCCGATTTGTGGTAGGGCAGCAATGATTTTATCCCGACGAACGGCATAACGCAGATTACGCTCTGCAATCCATTCGTGCGGCGTCGTATCAAGCGCGGTAATCCCAGCCTCATAAATGGCATGGAAGTGACCGCTGTCTACATTGCTTTTGACTTTCAACAGGGCCGCTAACGCTTCGGCATTGCCGACTGCTGCACCAAGCCGCCAACCCGCCATGTTATGTGATTTGGAGAGGCTCATAAATTCAATGGTGATGTCTTTGGCATTATCCGGTAGCAAGGCACTTGGCGCAATCGGTTCGCCATCATAGACCAGTTCAAAATAGGGATTGTCGGAACACAGCAGGATGCCATATTTGCGACAGAACGCGACGGCATTTTCATAATAGTCTAATGAGGCCAGTGCTCCCGTAGGATTATTGGGGTAATTCAGCCACAACAGTTTGGCCCGATGGCGGATGTCTTCAGGAATATCTTCCAGCACAGGCAAGAAATTCGTCTCGGCCCGCATTGGCATAATATAAACTTCGGCCTCGGCTAATTGTGCGCCCATCGCATAGGCGGGATAGGCCAAGCTGGGTACAAGTACCACATCCCCCGGCCCGACCATCGCCAGCATAAAATTGACGATGCCCTCTTTCGAGCCGATCAAGGGCAAAACTTCGTGTTCCGGGTCTAATTCAATCCCAAAGCGGTTGTCATAGTAACGCGAGACAGACTTACGAAAAGCAGGCGTGCCGCGGTACCCCGCATAGCCGTGTTTATTCGGCTGGCTGGCAACGGTGGCAAGGGTTTCAATCACAGCACTTGGCGGCGGCAGATCGGGACTGCCCATATCCACTTGGATGATGTCGCGGCCCTGCATTCGTAATTCATGCAACCGCTGACCGATGATAGCAAAGGGATAGTCGGGTAGATTCTCGACCCGCGCAGCAAGGGAAAAGTTTTTGATCATTGTGCCTCGACTTGTAAAACTCCGGTTTGAAGTAAATAGATCTCTACGACACTGCCCACCCGATCTAGGCTGGTCGCACTCAATTTATCCAGCGTGTCGGAGGTGGTGTGCCAATAGGGATAGTCAAAGTCAATAAAATCCACTGCTGGAATGCCCTGTTGAATGAATGGCAGATGATCATCCGTGATGGTATAGCGCGGTTGGGGGATAAAATGATCTTCGTATCCCAATTCAGCCGCAATCTGCCAAAGTGTCTCGGTTTGTTCAGGGGCATTGTTGAGTGAATTATTTTCGTAATAGAACTGCTGACCGACCTTTTGGGTTTCCATGTTAAAACCAATATATTCACGGTCAGTGTCGGCCTCGCCCACCATATCGAACAAGATCATGAGATTAAAATCTTCAGGTGTGACCCCCAACTGATCGAGGTGGGTTGCCATATAGCGTGACCCCAGAATCCAATCCCAACCGGGGATACGTCCGTTATCTTCCGCGTCGAAAAACACCAACCAGATTTGATTATTTTCGGTGATTTCGTAGTGGTCGTTGACCATTTCCGCCATTTCCAATAACACGGCGGCACTGCTGGCGGCGTCGTTTGCACCCAGCACGGGATCACCCTGTAATAGCGGGTCAGGGTCATTATCGGCAATCATGCGGGTGTCATAATGCGAGGCCAACATTGTGATGGGACCAGTGCCGCGCTTGGCAATGATATTTCGCACCGGATAGGTCTGCCCGTTGGCATCATAGGGAAATTCTTGGGTTACGACTTCCCATCCTGTCGTCTCTAGGGCTTCAATAATGGCATCCCCTGTTTGGGTGAGGGCTTCGCTGCCGACTGGACGCGGGCCAAACTCCACCTGCATAGCAGCAAATTCCAATGCACGTTCACCATCGAAATACGGCGGCTCTTCAGGCGTTTCATCGGTGGGAATGGGTGTATTATCTTGTGCCCGCACGGATTGAGGCGTATCAGAATCATTTTGGAGGACAACTACTCCAATCATGACCAAGCCACACAATACAAGCATTAAAACCAGTAAACGAGTTCCTTTTAACATAGTACGAAAAGTTCCTTTAGTTGGTTGGAGAGAGTATTGCAAAACCATGTTCGGAGGCATACTGTTCAAGATCATGCAGCGCCCGATTCACATAGGCCATCTTGCGCCTCTGTTTATCTTTGATGAGGTCAGCAAATTTGGGTAGCAAATCAAAATTCGCCTTCATAGGCTGGAAATATTTCGGGTCGGTATGAGTGACATAATGGCACAACGCGCCGATCATGGTGGTATTGGGGAGTGTCCACAGCGGCTTGTCATTCAATAAATTAGCGGCGTTAATCCCTGCCAATAATCCAGTGGCGATATTGCCGGCATAGCCTTCGACACCCGTAATTTGCCCCGCGAAAAACAAGTCGTGGCGGGTTTTAAATTGCAAAGTAGGGTGCAGCAGACTGGGGGAGTTGATAAATGTGTTGCGGTGCATCTGCCCCAACCGTGAAAATTTGGCATTTTCCAAACCCGGTATCATGCGAAAGACCCGTTCTTGTTCAGGCCATTTAAGGTTGGTCTGAAAGCCAACCAAATTGTAAAGCGTGCCTGCCAGATTATCCTGACGAAGCTGGACAACCGCATAGGGGCGCTTGCCAGTGCGGGGGTCAAAGATTCCAACCGGACGCATCGGGCCAAACGCGAGGGCTTTTTCACCCCGACTGGCGATTTGTTCGACAGGCAGACAGCCCTCAAAAAAATGAGGGTCTTCCTGTTCAAAGTCGCGCAGTTGAATGCGCTCTGCCGAAAGCAGGGTCGCAACAAACGCCTCATATTCGTCTTTGTTCATCGGGCAGTTGATATAATCGCCCTCTTCGGTGTCACCCCGTCCCCACCGATTCGCCCGAAACGCGATGTCCATGTTGATCGAATCACCCGTAATCAGCGGGGTCAGGGCATCGTAAAAATAGAGATATTCTTCACCTATCAGTCGTGCAATATCCGTTGCCAATGCCGGGGAGGTCAATGGCCCGCTGGCGACAATGGTAGGTTCATGCGGGATTTGGGTGACTTCTTCGCGGATTAGGGTGATGCGCGGATGGGCCTGAATCGCGCCTTCAATTTCGTCGGCAAATTTTTGACGATCCACCGCCAATGCCCCACCTGCTGGAACGGAGGCGGCTTCGGCAGCACGCATCAACAGCGAACCCAAACGGCGCAGTTCATTTTTTAGTAAACCAGAGGCGCGGTCAGGTAAATCCGACCCTAACGAGTTGCTGCACACCAATTCACCCAACCGATCTGTCATATGGGCCGGGGTGGTTTTCTTGGGGCGCATCTCATACAAAATCGTATCAATGCCCTGTTCGGCGGCCTGCCATGCGGCTTCTGAACCCGCCAATCCGCCCCCAATGATGTGCAATACTGGCATTCGACTGTGTGACCTATACCTTATTCCAATATTTAAGGTTATTGTACTGCGATTGGCGTGGATTGCCTACGCCGTTATATGATTTGGAACAGTATCGGACATTTTTGGACACTTTATAGTTCTATGGCATCCTCAAAAAAATCATCACAATCGAGTCTGGTTATCTTGATAAGTCTAGCCGTGGTCGGCCTTGTGGCGGGGCTATTTGCGGTGGCCTATGCGTGGCGGGTACGCGAACTGCGACAAACCGATAGCACCTCTACCGCCGATGCTATTAATCAAGGTCTGGCGCAATTGGACGCCACGCAAACCTCATTTGCGATTGCGGCGGCCTATACCAGCACTCCGATTCCATCGCATACCCCATTGCCCCCAACGTTGACCTTTACGCCAAGCGCCACCCCCACCGCGACGTTGACAGGTACACTAACCCCGACCTTGACCTACACTCCGACGGACACCCATACGCCGACAGCCACCTTTACCGAAACCCCCACCCCGACCCACACGCCAACCGTGACCGAGACTCCTTCCCCGACGTTGACGCCTTCCATTACGCCGACGCTGATTCAACCGAGCCTTATACCTACCTCGGTTGAGGGGGTGACCCCAACGGGTGAAGATGATACCCTGACGGTTTTGCTGATAGGCAGTGATAAACGTCCCAATGACCCGGCCTATCGCACGGATGTCTTGGTAATCGTGCTGGTCAATAAAACACGTGGCACAGTCAATATGTTATCCCTGCCCCGCGATTTATATGTGTATATTCCTGAATATGGCTATGACCGGATCAATACCGCCTCACAGCATGGCGATTTGATGGATTACGACGGCAGTGGCACGGCCCTATTGAAAGACACGATTGAATACAATTTGGGTATCACGGTTGACCGCTACGCCAAAGTCAATTTCAGCGGGTTTCAGAGCATCATTGATACACTGGATGGAGTAGATATTGTCGTAGACTGCCAATTGGAGGATTACCGCCTCAAAGCCGATGATCTGAATCCCAATTTACCCGCTAATTGGGTCTTAGTGACGCTGACTCCCGGCTTGCATCATATGAATGGCTCAACCGCTTTGTGGTATGCCCGTTCGCGTGCCACCACCAGCGATTTTGACCGCAACCGCCGTCATCAATTGTTGCTGCGGGCGATGTGGCAGCAGTTCCAAACCCAAAATATGTGGGCCACTATTCCCGATTTGTGGAATGAATTTCAGAATACGGTGGATACCGATCTGTCGCTGGACGAAATTTTATCGCTGGTCTCCATTGGGGCGAATCTTAATCCACGCCTGATTGAAAGCCATTATATCAGCCATAACGCCGTGACCGATTTCACGACCAATCAGGGCGCGATGGTCTTAAAAATGCGGCCTACTGCTATCCGCCAAATTGTCGAAGAATTTTTGACGCCCCCCACTGAAAATCGGCTATTCCGCGAAAATCCCCGTATCGAAATCCTGAATGCCAGTGGGGTTGAAGGCATGGATGTCGTGGCGCAGGAACGTTTGGCGTGGGAAGGGATTGTCGCCACTATCCATTCGGAGGCTGTTGAAGAAACCGCTGAACAGAGCAAAATTTATGATTTTACCGGCGATACCAAAGGCAGCAGTGTGGATGTGCTAGTGCGGGCGATGGGGCTGCAAAACTCAGATGTGATTACTGAGCCAGACCCTGACCGCACCGTAGATTATCGGGTTGTTTTGGGGCAGGCCTATTATCCATGCACTGGGTTGCCACAGGTGGAATAGAAATTATGTCCCGGCGAGTTCTTCCGAAAATTGCAAGTATTTCTTGATTTTATCTAACCCCTCGGCGTTGGACGGGGCAAGATCAACCGCTTGGCGATAGGCTTGGGCGGCTTTTTGATAATGCTCTAGCGCGAAATGGGCATTCCCCAAGACATTAAACACCCGATAGTCGCCAATCCATTGCATGTCTGATTCGGCAGTTTCCAGCAGTTTATCAATCGAGGCGATCACTTTTTCATATTGCCGCATCCGATAATGACAGCGGGCAATTTGATAATGCACATTAACCGCCAGTGGATGTAGCGGGTTAAAGACCAGACAGGTTTGATAGGCTTCGACGGCCTGCTCCGATTTCTCTAATTTGAAATAGAGATCACCCATTGTTTCGTAGACGCGGCTCCATGTCACATCCACCCCCAATGGGCGTTTGCTGGCCTGCAAAAATTCCAATAGATGCTCAAGGGCTTCGTTTTCGCGGCGGGGAATGAGAGCCAAAATTTCACCAACGGCGAGATGGGCCTCCGTTAAGGCTTCGCGGTAATTCGGCGCACCTGTATCTAAAGCATTGAGGGCTTTGGAGGCCGCTGTCAATGCTGCCTCATAATCCCCTAGTTCACGTAATACCCGACTGCGTAGGATGTGTACCTGCACCAGCCACGCCGCGTTTTCGCCTGTCGGATAAACATCAATAGCCCGATCTAAATAATCAAGGGCTTGGGCCACTTGGCGCTGCTCGTACATCGCAATAAAGCCGAGGCGTTCGTAACAATAGGCGTGCAGGGCATAGGGGCGGCGTTCGCGGCGGAGGCTCTCTTCAAAATCGGCAATTGCTTCATCTACGCGATTTTCGCTTAAATAAATCCGTCCACGTTGATAAAATACCCACCC